>CAWECH010000006.1:0-308295 GCA_963807565.1 uncultured Alphaproteobacteria bacterium
GTGCGTCGACCAAGTCCCCTGCATACCGCCAGAACGAAGCGAGTTCACGCGCTGCCTTGATCTGTTCTTCTTCGCTTGCCCGTCCGTAAAGGACTACGTCGCGATAAAGAGCACCTTCTTTCACACGAGCGATATCGGAATCCGGCAAGCCGAGAACACGAAAGAGTACGAGCGCCGGCAATTCCCACGCCAGATCATTGATGATGTCAGCATGGCCGTCGTGAAATCGCTCGTCGCAAAAGCGCTGCGCGGCTTCGCGTATGAACGGTTCGAGCGCCGCGACGCGCTTGGGGGTAAAGGCAACGCTCGCCAAACGCCGCTGTTGCGAATGGCGCGGCGGGTCGAGATTGGTCAGTGCTGGAGTCGCCGCATAGCCGCCCTCCCTCAACAGTTTTATCGCGTGCGGGCAGGGCTTGGTGAACGGTTCGATCGCGTTGATCGCAGAAAAGCTTGCGGAAGTCCTTAAGACCCAGCGAACATCCGAATAGCGGGTGATGATCCAGTGATCGAGATCGGGAGAGTAGAAGACCGGCGCTGCTTCGCGCACATCCCGCAGCGTCGGATAGGGATCGGCGAGATAGTCGGCGCTAAAGGGTCCAGGCGACGGGCAATCCCATCTGCCGCGTTCGCCAATTGTGCGGTGGCTACCATGAGCGGTGTTCTCTGGCGGGAGCACTCACTATGATCCTGTGCGTTCCGCCAGTCCAGCCGATCCTGCACGTGCATCGGGAAGCGGCGGAATAAGCCGCGCTTCTCCGATTTGATTTTCTGTCATAGGGTTTCATCCCATGTCAGAGAACCGGTTCAGCACCGATTCAGATCAAACATCGCAAACACAGTTTGGTGCGGCGATCATCCAGCCGCGCGCGCGAACTCGCGCAGTGGACCGAGCTGCCCGAAGGGCTGATGTGCACCTATTTCTCGGCGGCCCATAAGGCCGCGGCCGCGCAATTGCGGGACTGGATGGCGGCTGCGGGAATGAGCGCGGCAATCGATCCGGTCGGCAACGTGATCGGCCGCTATGCAAGCGAAGAACGCCGACGCAAAAACCCTGATCGTCGGCTCGCATTACGACACCGTCGCCAATGCCGGCCAATTCGACGGCCGGCTGGGTATTCTCACTGCGATCGCTGTGGTCGATCACCTGCATCGCACGCGGCAGACGCTGCCGTTCCATATCGATGTGATCGCATTCTCCGAGGAGGAGGGGGTGCGGTTTTCCGCGCCCTACCTTGGCAGCGGCGCCATTGCCGGGACCTTCGACGAAAGCGCGCTAGCGCGGCGCGACGTCGACGACATCAGTCTGGCGACGGTGTTGCGCAACGAAGGTGTCGATCTCGAGATCATACAAAAGCTGGCGCGGCGGCCGGAGACATTACGCGGCTATCTGGAGGTCCATATCGAGCAAGGCCCAGTGCTTCTTGAAAAAGACTTGCCGGTCGGCATCGTCACTTCGATCACCGGGTCGGCACGTTACCGCATCACGGTGCAAGGCACGGCCGGCCACGCCGGCACCGTGCCGATGCCGCTCCGCCGCGATGCGGCCGCGGCCGCCGCCGAGATCGTGCTCGCCGTCGAGCGGCGCTGCCGCGCCGACGCCAATCTGGTCGGCACGGTCGGTCAGATCACAGTGCCGCACGGCCTGATCAATGTGATTCCGGGGAGCTGCGAATTGTCGCTCGACATCCGTTCGGTCGACGATGGTACGCGCAGCGCCGCAACCCATGACATCATGGCGGCGATCGAAGAAATCACGGGCCGCCGCAGGGTGACGGCATCGATCAAGGAACTGTCCCGCCACCGTGCGACGCCATGCGCGACGGCGATGCAATCTGCGTTCGCGCAGGCCATTGCGCGGGCCGGCATCGAGCCGTTCTATCTGCCGAGCGGCGCCGGTCATGACGCCGAGCAATTCGCCGGCGTCACCGATATCGGCATGCTGTTCGTCCGTTGCGGCAACGGCGGCATCAGTCACAGCCCGCTTGAGACCGTCACCGCGGCAGATGCCGATGTCGGCGCGCGCGTGTTGCTTGATGTGTTACTCAATTTGAATTAGCCGGGATTTTCAGGAGCAGATCATGGACCGCGTTCGCATCAAAGCCGCAGGCTATCGAATTCATCGCGCGCTTCGAGCCGGAGAAGTCGCCGAAGACCTGCGCCAAATTCCGCAGCCATGCTGCCGTACAAGGAGCGGATCATTCACGTGCGCTGGAGCGGCGAGGGCTGCTGGATCCCGCTCGGCGATCTCGATCTTGGGCTGCCTTACGAAGATCCGACCAGCTATCCGGCGCCCGGCGAGATCATCCTCTATCCCGGCGGCATCAGCGAAACCGAAATTCTGCTGTCCTATGGCAATGTCTGTTTCGCCAGCAAAGCCGGACAGCTCGCGGGCAATCATTTTCTGACCATCGTCGAAGGTCTCGACAACGTGCGCCCGCTCGGCCGGCACGTGCTGTGGCATGGCGCGCAGGACATTGTGTTCGAGGCGATCTAGCGCCTGATCGGCCGCCTAGATCGAATTTGCTCATTTGCCATGGCATAAACATTGCATAAAAATCGGGCAGTGCTGGCAAGGGAGCGCGTCCGATGTCGACAGCAGCAGTTGCAGTACCTCCGGTGAGCACGCGCTCGCCGATTTACAGCTCGCTGTTCTTTCAGGTCATTGTCGGGCTCGTGCTCGGCATTATCCTCGGCGTGGCCACGCCGGATTTCGCCGTCTCGCTGAAAATCCTCAGCGACGCCTTCCTCAAACTCATTCAGATGATCGTGGCGCCGATCGTGTTCTGCGTCGTGGTGCACGGCATTGCCGGCGCCGGCGATCTGAAAAAGGTCGGCCGTGTCGGGCTGAAGGCGCTGATCTATTTCGAAATCATGACGACGGTCGCGCTGACCGTCGGCCTGTTGCTGGCGTTTCTGTTCGCGCCCGGCCACGGCATGAACATCGATCCGAACAGCCTCGATCCGAAAGCGCTGAGCAACTACGCCGACAACGCCAGGAACCTGAAAGGCGCCGGCGTCGGCAGCTTCATCATGAACATCATTCCGACCACGTCGTTCGATGCGCTGTCGCGCAACGACGTGCTTCAGGTGCTGTTCTTCGCGGTGTTGTTCGGCGTCGCGCTGGCGCTGGTCGGCGAGCCGGCGGCGCAGGTGACATCGTTGGTCGAAGCGGTGTCCAAGGTGCTGTTCAAGACCATGGGCCTGATCGTTCGCGTGGCGCCGCTCGGCGTCCTCGGCGCGGTCGCGTTCACCGTCGGCAAGTACGGCATCGGCTCGCTCAAGCAGCTCCTGTCGCTGGTGGTGATCTTCTATATTTCGGTCGCGCTGTTTGTGATCGTCGTGCTCGGCGCGATCCTCCGCACGGTCGCGGGCCTGAGCATTTTCAAGTTCCTCGGCTACTTCCGCGAAGAACTGACCATCGTGCTGGCGACCGCGTCGTCGGATGCGGTGCTGCCGCAGATCATGCGCAAGCTCACGCGCATGGGCGTGAAGGATTCGGTAGTCGGGCTCGTCATCCCGACCGGCTATTCCTTCAACCTTGACGCTTTCTCGATCTACCTGACGCTTGCGGTGGTTTTCATCGCGCAGGCGACCAACACGCCGCTGTCGCTCGGCGATCTGCTCTTGGTGCTCGCGGTGTCTCTGGTGACATCGAAGGGCGCGCACGGCATTCCGGGTTCGGCGATCGTCATCCTGCTGGCGACGCTGAATGCGGTGCCGACGGTGCCGGCGATCGGACTGGTACTGGTGCTCTCGGTCGACTGGTTCATCGGCATTGCGCGTGCACTCGGCAACCTGATCGGCAACTGCGTCGCCACCGTCGTCATCGGCACGTGGGAGCACGAAGTCGATTTGCCGACCGCGAAGAAAGTGCTGGACGGCGAGGTGCCGGTCGACGTGACGGCGGGGTGAACTGTCATTGCGAGGAGCGTAGCGACGAAGCAATCCAGGACCGCTCGCGTTGAGCGCTGGATTGCTTCGCTCCGCTCGCAATGACGATGCTTACGGCTTCCAGCCTTTCGACCACGTCGGCGGCGTCTTGCCGTCGATCAGGATGAAGGCGATACGGCATGGTTTGCCGGAGTTGTTGACCCAGGCGTGATTGGTCGCCTGCTGCACCAGCACGTCGCCTGCCTTGCAGTGAATTTCTGTATCGTCGAGCAGCATGTCGATCTCGCCTTCGAGGACGATGGCGTAGTCGATGGTGCGGGTGCGGTGCGTGTTCTCGTGCCGTCCATAGCCTTGGGTCGCTGGATCGATGCCCATGTTGCGCAGGATCTCGTTGTGATCATGGGCGCCGTAACCGCCGGTTGGGGTCGGTGCGAAATCGACGATGCGGAAGATGGTGCCGTTGTCGGGCGGCGGCACTTTCACCGCGGTCTTCGCGCGGTCCTGGCTGCCGGACATATCGACGGGGGATTCGTTGGTCACCCACAGCAAGCTCATGCCATTGCCGCCGGCGCTGCGCTGAATTGCCTTCACCGGCTCGTCCACCAGCACAACCGCTTTGCCGCTGGCGTCGTGGCCGGTCACGATCCGGCGGGTCGATCTCAACTCCATGACGTTTCTCCCGTCTTGCTTGCTTGAATAATGGTGGCGCAATAAACGATGATGCCGCGGCTTTGCCAAGGGTGTTAGAGGGCGTCAGCGCGGTAAAAGCAGGCCAAAAAGCGCGCAGCCATGCGTTGCGGGTAGGGGAGAGAAACAGTGAGCGTCCAGACGTCGCGTCCGTTGCTGCAATCGGCCGAAAACCCGGGCTCCAATTACGACCGTGAACCGACGATTTCGGCGATCGCGCGCGACATGGACGTCATGGTGCCGATGCGCGATGGCGTGAAAATCTGCGTCGATGTCTATCGCCCCGATGCGCCCGGCAAATTTCCCGTGCTGCTGGCGTTCGCGATTTACAACAAGGATTTTCAGGGCCCGGACATGGCAGAAGCGCTGCCGCCACAGCCGGCGTGGTCGCCGCTGTGGACCGGCCCGATGGAGGCTGGCGATACCAAATTCTTCGTGTCGCGCGGCTATGTGCATGTGATCGGCTCGCCGCGCGGCATCGGCAAGTCGGAAGGCGGCGGCTCACGCGAGTGGGACTGTTACGACCTGATCGAATGGATCGCGGCGCAGCCATGGTGCGACGGCAATGTCGGCATGGTCGGCATTTCCGGCTTCGGCGCCGAGCAGCTTGCGGCGGCGAAGAAACAGCCGCCGCATCTCAAAGCGATCTTTCCGTTCGACTCGCGCGGAGCTTATGGCGAGTTCGGCGGCTTCCGCGACGAATATCCCGGCGGCGTCATTCATCTGTTTCGCTATCTGGTCGGTCATTTCTCCGCGATGCATCAGAACAAGGGCGCGCCGGGCGCGCTGCCGCCAGAACGCGAGAAGATCTGGCGCGATGCAATGAACAATCCCGACTACAAGATGTATCCACACGTCTACAATCTGATCGCGCAGAAGGGCCAGCACATGCCGCCCTACTATCATGTGCTGGTCGAGCCGTACGATAACGAAGCTTCGGTGGCGAAGAGCGAGAAGGAATTCGCCGACATCAAGGTGCCGACGTACACGGGGTCTGGCTGGTACGGCTACACCTACAAGACCCATCTCAACGGCTGTCAGCACTGGTACCGCAACATCGGCGCGCCGAAGAAATTGCTGCTGGCCGGTCCGGCTCACGTCGAGCGGCCGTACCACACCATGCACGGCGAAGTGCTGCGCTGGCACGATCACTGGCTCAAGGGCATCGACACCGGGATCATGCAGGAAGCGCCGGTGCGCTACTGGGTGATGGGCGCCAATCAGTGGCGAACCGCGAGCGACTGGCCGGTGCCGGAAACGCAATGGACCAAACTTTATCTATCGAGTTGGGAACGGCTGACGCCGGATACGCCAGCGCCATCGAGCGTGACCGAGACGCAGCTGCCGGATTCGTTCGTGCAGATGCCGCCGTCACAAACTTCGACGATCCAGCGGCTGCGCTACATGAGTGATCCGTTGCCGAACGATGTGCTGGTCGCGGGACCGATCGTGGTCACGCTGTACGCGGCGATCGACCAGGACGATACCAACTGGATCGTCGTGTTGAAGGATGTCGGGCCTGACGTGTCGGTGATGAGCGTGCGCGAGGGTGAGCGTGAGATTCCGAAGAACCTGCACGAGCGTGAGATAAGCCGCGGCTGGCTCAAGGCGTCACACCGCGCGGTCGATGCGAAGCGCTCGCGGCCGTACTGGCCGTGGCACCCGTTGACCCGCGAAGCGCAGAAGCCGGTGACGCCCGGCGCGATCGAGGAATATCAGATCGAGGTGATGGCGACGGCGAACCTGTTCCGCAAAGGCCACCGTATCTGCCTCGATATCACCAGCCTCGATCTGCCGACCGGTGTCGCCGGCGCGACTAATGCCGAATACGTGCCGTATCACATCTGCTCGAGCAAGACGGTGCTGCACAAGGTTTATCATGACCGCTCCCGGCCTTCGCACATCCTGCTGCCAGTCGTTCCGGAAGAATGACGAAGATGGTCACTTCGTCGCGCCGGTAGATTGAGCTTGGCGCATACGATAGTCTCCCTTGGACTCCTGCCGGGGCCCTTGGGGGAAATCAATGCGCAGTAAAATTCTTCCGCTTGCCGTTGCTGTTTTCGCGTATTCGAGCGCCGCACCGGCGGCTGAAGTGACGCTCAAGGCAATATCGGGCTTCAACGAGAAGACGACTTACTCGGCCGGGATCGAGCGCTTTATCGACCGCGTCAACGAGGCCGGGAAGGGTGTCGTCCAGATCAATTACATCGGCGGGCCGAAGGCGATGCCGCCGTTCGAAGTCGGCAATGCCTTGAAGAACGGCGTCGTCGACATCGCCAACACATCCGGTGCGTTTTACACCAACCTGATGCCTGAGGCCGACACCTGGAAGCTAACCCAGCGCCCGATGTCGGAACTGCGCAAGAACGGCGGTTTCGATCTGATGGCGCAGCTCTATGTGCAGAAGATGAACGCCATCATGCTGGCGCGGGTTGTCGATAACAATCCGTTCCATCTTTATCTGAACAAGAAGATCACCAGCCCCGATCTCACCGGCCTGAAGCTGCGGATCACGCCGGTCTATCGCGATTTCTTCCAGGCGCAGGGCGCGACCGTCGTGCAGACCGCACCGGGCGAAGTCTACACCGCGCTCGATCGCGGCGTGGTCGACGGCTACGGCTGGCCGATCACCGGCGTCTTCGATCTCGGCTGGAATGAAAAGACCAAATACCGGGTCGATCCCGGATTCTACACCGCCGAAGTGTCGATCATGATCAACAAGGCGACCTGGGACAAACTGGACGATCAGCAAAAGGCGGTTTTGCGAAAAGCCGCCGATCAGGGCGAGGCGGAAGCGCCGGCCCAGTATCAGGCGTTGAACGCCAAGGAAACCGAGCGGCAGGCCGCAGCGGGCATCGAAACGATCAGCTTCGATCCCGTGGTGGCAAAGGACTACGTGAAAAAGGCCTATGAAGCCGGCTGGGCTGGCGATATCCGCCAAAGCCCGGACGTCGCTCCGAAGCTGCGCGAATTCTTTTCAAAGTCCGAATAATCCGGCCGGGACAAGTTGTTCATCGGCGTGGCTACTAGAGCGCGCGTGAGCCGTGATGAAGTCGCTATCGGACCTCTACGACAGTCTGCTTGAGAAGCTGTTCCTCGCCGCGTGCGCGGTGCTGTTTCTCATGATGCTGATGATCTGCGCCGATGTTTTTCTGCGCAACGTCCCGCTCGTGAGCTCGTTACACGGACTGCCGTGGGCCGACGAGATGTCCGAATACATGCTTTATCTCATCACCATGCTCGCGGCGCCCTGGCTGCTGCGGCAAGGCCGGCACATCCGCGTCGATATCCTGCTGCATGCCCTGCCGGCGCGCATCGGCTGGTATTGCGAGTGGCTGACTGACGCCATTGCTCTTGTCTGTTGTGCGATCATGGTCGTTGCCGGAACGGAAGCGGCGTACACGAGCTATTCGTCCGGCATGATGACGATCAGGACACTCGTCACTCCGGAATGGTGGTCGCTGGCGCCGCTGCCGGTCGCGTTCGTCCTTCTTGCGATCGAAGTCCTGTTTCGGATGCAGCGCCTTGCGGAGGGCCCACGAAGGCCGCGCGACGATGCGCTGCCGGCGCCATAACTGTAATGTCCTGGCAAGCCGCATCATGGTTGCTGCTCGGCGGTTCGACTGTCCTGCTATTTCTCGGCCTTCCAGTTGCCTTCAGCTTCCTCGCCATCAACATCGTCGGCGCGGTGCTGTTCCTCGGCGGCGAACCCGGCCTGGTGCAACTGGCGCGCAACAGCGTCGATTCGGTCTCGAGCTTCTCGCTGACGCCAATTCCGATGTTCGTGCTGATGGGCGAACTGCTGTTTCACACCGGGCTCGCCGTGAAGGTTCTCGATGCCGTCGAGCGGCTGATCACCCGGGTGCCGGGACGGCTCGCCGTCATTGCCGTCGTCGCCGGAACCATCTTCTCGGCGATATCGGGCTCAACGATCGCGGTTACGGCGATGCTTGGCAGCCTGATGGTGCCGCTGATGCTGGAGCGCGGCTACCATCCTGTGCTCGCGACCGGTCCGATCATTGCCGTCGGCGCGCTCGATATGCTGATGCCGGTATCCGCGCTGGCGGTTCTGCTTGGAAGCCTTTCGGGTATTTCGATCACCCGGCTGCTGATGGGAGGATTTGTACCGGGGATGCTGCTGAAGGCAGCGTTCGTCGCTTACATCATCGTCAGCGTCAAACTCAATCCTTCACTCGCACCCGCCGGACAGCAGGCGGCGGTTTATCGCGGCTGGGACAGGATCAGGCCGCTAGTCAAATACGTCATCCCCATTCTCGCGATCTTTGTGGTGGTCGTCGCCTCGATGAATGTGGGCTGGGCGACCCCCACCGAGTCGGCGGCCGTGGGCGCGTTCGCCACCATGGTGCTGGCGCTTGCCTACCGGACGTTGACGCCGGCAATCCTGTTCACGTCGCTGCGTGGCACGATCATGATCTCAGGAATGATCCTGTTCATCATCGTCGGTGCCACAACGTTTTCACAAATCCTGTCGTTCTCGGGCGCCAGCAACGGCATCGTGTCGCTGATCACCGGGCATGGTCTGACGCAAAACGCCATCATCGCCGGGATGATGCTGATCCTGATCTTCCTCGGCATCTTCGTCGATCAGGTGAGCATGATGCTGATCACGCTGCCGATCTTCATGCCCGTCGTGCAACAGCTCAACATCGACCTCGTCTGGTTCGGAGTGATGTTTTTGATTTGCATGCAGCTTGGCCTGCTGCTGCCGCCGCACGGTTTGCTGCTCATGACCATGAAGGGCGTCGTACCGGCGCAAGTACGGATGGGTCACATCTTCCGCGCGGTGGTGCCTTATATCGTGCTGAGCCTGGTCATGCTGGCGCTGGTGTTCTTTTGGCCCGCGGTGGCGCTCTGGCTGCCTGATCTGGTTCGTTAGGACATTTGCGTGTTCTGAATGGTGACTTGTTAATGCTGCGGCCGCCGCGCGCGTTCGGAAGCCCCGCAAAATCTCGTAGATTTCCGCGAAATGATTCTTAACTGTGCCGAAAGCAGCGTGATTATCCACTCAATGCCGGATGTTCGGGTCCGCAAGTTAACACTGTTGCGCATCTTGTTTTGCAAGCATCGCCGGGGTCCGATAGCGCAATTGTATGAACCTCAATATGACGCTGTGGCAGCGCGCCAAGGATTCCGCGGTTAGGGCGGGCCTGGATCCGTGGCTCCGCCCAATCGTCAATATTGTCCTGCGGCGCCGTCCTGAAGAGGACGACAGCTATGTTGCGGCAATTATCTCTCGCCTGAAACGCGATGCCGTTTGCGTCGACATCGGCTGCAACAAGGGCAAGATTCTCGATCTTATGCGCCACACCGCCCCCGACGGCGTCTTCTTCGCATTCGAACCGGTGCCGTATCTTTTCGATCTGCTGACTGCGAAGTACCGCCGTGATGCGCGGGTTCGATTGTTCAACACTGCGCTTTCTTCGAAGAATGGCAGCGCGCCATTCTTCGTCAATGAGCAGGATTCCGGCCTGAGCGGGCTCAGCAATCGTCCGGGGCGAATAGCCCAAGCTCAGTTGGAGCAAATAGAAGTTCCGGTGCGGACCCTGGATGGCGCGCTCGGCAATCAGCACGTCGATCTCATCAAGATCGACGTAGAGGGCGCGGAATTCGACGTGTTGCTCGGCGCCAGAGAAACGATCTCGCGCTCACGTCCGCTGATCGTGTTTGAATTCGGCCTCGGCGGCGCCGATTATTTTGGGGTTGATGCCGAGACCATGTACGATTTTTTCAAGGCGTTGAATTATGAGTTGTTTTCTGTTTCCGATTTTGCGCAAGGCAGGCCCTGTTTGAGCCTCTCGTCGTTCAAATCGTGCTTCGAGACCAATTCGCAGTACAATTTCGTCGCGGCGGGCGTCTCGCCGACACTTGTGCCGTCCTCATAATCGGCCGGCATCGGCGTTTCTGTGCTCGAGAGTGCGGTGACATCACGCAGGACAGCCGTTGATGCCCCGTAGCGGGCGCGTATAGCGCCGGATATTGTTGCTTCCTTGAAACAACCAGGTCTGGAAAGTACCGCGGTGAGGACCGCGGACATTTCCGGCGGGCAGGGAGGCGTCGGCCGATGCGCAATTTGAAGCGAAAAACTCTTGCACAAATGGCGTTTGCCATAGCGCTGCTTGGCTTGCCGCTGCTGGCCGGTGAGGCAAGGGCGCAGGACAAGACCTACGCCATGAAGATTACGCTCCCAACGATCAACGAGAGCCAACACGCGTTGGCCAAGAACTTCGCCGCGGCCGTTGAAAAGGACTCAGGAGGCCGCATCAAGGCGGAAATCTATCCGGCCAACCAGTTAGGTTCTATCCCGCGACAGATCGAAGGTACCCAGTTTAACGCCATCCAATGTGCGATCATGCCGCCGGAATACCTAGTCGGCGTCGACGAGCGTTTCGAGATTATGGCTGCTCCCGGCCTTGTCGGCTCCATGGAGCAGGCGCAGCGCCTCACCGCCGATCCGGCGGCGCTGAAGATGCTGCTCTCGCTCGGCTCTGAAAAGGGTCTGCACGGGATCGGGCTGTATCCAATTCAGCCGTCATCGATCATTTCACGAGCGCCAATCCGGCACCTCGGCGATCTTGCCGGCAAGAAGCTCAGGATCATCGCCTCGCCGTTTCAGGCTGCAGCATTCCAGCGGCTTGGCGCCGCCCCGGTCGCCATGAGCCTCGGCGACGTCCTGCCGGCTCTTCAGCAAGGCACCATCGATGCCGCGCTCAACGGCATGACGATCTATACCAGCATGCATTACGAGGACGCGGCGAAGTTCATCACCGAGATCAATCAGCCGTTCATCTTCTCCATCATGGAGGTGAGCAAAACCTGGTACGATTCCTTGCCCAAGGACTTGCAGCAGATTGTCGATGACGAGGGCGCCGCACAAACAAAGGCAATCAATTCATTTACCGTCGATTTCTTCGAGAAGGCTCGAAAGGCTTGGACCGCGGGCGGCGGTGAGCTGATTAACCTGCCGCCTGACGAGCAGGCGTCGATGATGAAGACGCTCGGGAGCGTCGGTGACGATGTTTCGAGTGCGAAACCGAGGCTCAGCGAAGCCTATAAGATCGTCACTGCCGCCGCTCAAAGGGTGCGTTAGTCCGGCCGCCCGGTCAGAGCCCGGAATTATTTGCTCTTTTTTGGCGCCGCGCCGCGACGTGCCGGGCGCAGGCGAATGACGTTTGAATCGTCAGGCTGTTTTGATTCGGCAATGAGGCGCGACAGCGCCCGGCTCAGCTCGGCAAGCTGGAACGGTTTGCGTAGCATCGGAAATTCGCTGTCGGCCTGACTCGCTTCGGGGCTGTAGCCCGTTGCCAGAAGCACCGGAAGCCCGGGCTTGCGGATTCGGATTTCGTTGGCCAGCGCGATCCCGTTCATCGGGCCCGGAATCACGATGTCACTGAGCACCAGGTCGAAGTCTCTTTTGTTCAGAACGTCCAGCGCGGCCACCGGCGTCGAAACTGCTTCGACCTCGTAATCGAGCGATTGTAGCATCGCTGTCGCGACGTTCATGACGTCGGGATTATCCTCGACGAGCAACACGCGGCCGCCCAAAGAAGCGACGGAAGCTTCGGCGCTTTCATCGTCCAGCATTTCATGCGAGCGCGGCAGGTAAATCGTGACGATGGTTCCTTTACCGACTTCGCTTTCGATTTTCACGGTTCCGCCGGACTGATGGGCAAAGCCATGAACCTGTGAAAGACCAAGACCGGTGCCTTTTTCCGCTCCCTTGGTGGTGAAAAACGGATCGAAGACTTTTGCCAGCACATCGGGTGGAATGCCCGCGCCGGTATCGACCACGCGCAGTGCAACGAATTCGCCTTCAATTCCCGCATCTGTCTCGTCAGCGTGAAGTATCGTATTTTCGACCGTGATCGAGACAATGCCGCCGTCTGGCATGGCATCGCGGGCGTTAACGACTAGATTGACCAGCGCAAGTTCTAGTTCGCCGACATCGGCTTTGACCGGCCATGTCTCAGGATCCGCGGTGGTGAGCAGCCTGACCGAGCCGCCGATGAAGCTTGAAAGCATGTTCCGAAACGACTCAGTCTGCTCAGCGACATGAATGACTGTCGGATTGATCGTCTGGCGTCGTGCAAAAGTCAGAAGCTGGCGGGTCAGCGTTGCGCCGCGCTGCGCGGCATGCTCGATGGCCTCGACGGCCCGGATGACCTTGGGATCTTCGGCAGTGGCAATCGTCTTTCTGATCGTGCGAATGTGGCCGTCGACCACCATGAGGAGATTGTTGAAATCGTGCGCGACGCCGCCGGTAAGCTGGCCCAGCGCGTCCATTTTCTGCGCCTGCGCGCGTTGCGCTTGTACTTCGAGCAACGCGTCCTCCGCCTTGCGGCGCTCGGTGATATCGCGGGTGATTTTGGCGAAGCCGACCAACTGGCTGTTCTCATCGTAAATCGGATCAATTACTACGCTGGCGAAGAACATCGATCCGTCCTTGCGAACCCGCAAGCCCTCGGCTTCGAACGTTCCATCGTGTGTCGCCGCGTAAAGTGCACGCGCCGGGACGCCCGCCGCGCGATCGCGCTCGGTATAGAACAGCGAGAAATGCTGCCCGATGATCTCTTCCGCCGTATAGCCTTTGATCTTTTGCGCACCCGCATTCCAGCTCGTGACGATTCCATTGGGGTCCAGCATGAAAATCGCGTAGTCGGTGACGCCGCTGACCAGCAGGCGAAATTGCCGTTCGCTTTCGCGGACCGCCTCCAGCGAGGCGCGGCGCTCGGTGACATCGCGCGTAATCTTCGCGAAGCCTTCAAGCGTTCCGTCGGGATTTCGAATGGCGTCCACCACGACTGACGCCCAGAAGCGGCTACCGTCTTTTCGATAACGCCAGCCCTCGGCCTCATAGCGGCCTTCGCGCATCGCCTGTTCGAGAACGCGGCCGGGGAGCCCGGCCGCACGATCATCTTTGCCGTAGAATTTCGAAAAATGCTGGCCGACGATTTCGCCGGCTGTGTATCCCTTCAGCCGTTCGGCGCCCGGGTTCCAATTGACGACGATGCCGCCGGGATCGAGCATGTAAATGGCGTAGTCGGTCACGCCTTCGACCAGAATACGAAAACGACGCTCACTCTCCCGAAGCGTACGTTCCGTTTGCATGCGTTCGTCGATGTCGCGGGTTACCTTGACAAAACCGATGTGATTGCCTTGTTCGTCGCGAACAGGTTGCAGCACTGCGTTCGCCCAGAACGAAGTACCGTCCTTGCGGACCCGCAAGCCCTCTACTTCGAAGCGGCCGGTGCTCAGCGCAATCTGGAGAGCTTTTCGCGGAATCCCTTTTTCGCGGTCTTCCGGAGTGAAAAATTCTGAGAAATGTCGACCGATGATCTCGGCCGGCGTGTAGCCTTTGATTCGTTCGGCGCCGGCGTTCCAGGTTGCGACGAAACCGGAAGAGTCAAGCATATAGACGGCGTGATCAGCTATCGCGTCGACCAAAAGGTCGAAGCGCTGTGCCTCCAGGAGCGGAGGTGAGGGGATAGTTTTCACTCAGACCCCGTCTGCCGGCTAAGGTTATTTACCGCGCCATCGCTGGGCGATAATCGGTAATGCCTATTATAGTCGCCAGCCTTGAAGGAATAACAGCTCGCCATGCCGACAAGTTCCACTGGCGCCGTCAGGTTACCCAAACAGCAGTATTCGCCAGGGACTATTTACAAATTTGGCGGCGGGGGAAATGGCGATTCGGCACGTAACAGGCCCAAATCGGGGGGCTTGCGTCCAGAACATGAGGACTTGCCCTACAAAGTCGAACTCTGGGATGAATCGCAGACTTCTGTTGTTCAAACACTCGCCATCACCGCCAATGGCAGCATCGGCTTTGCCGCCTACTACGCCGCCGCGCGCGAGTTTCCAGATCGCTATGTGACCCTGCGGCATAAAAACAGCATCATTTCCCGCTCCAACTCGCCCGGACAATAGTGGCGCCGGTGATCATTCCCGGCCCGCTTCATCAGCACGGGTGCGGGCTTCCTGAATGATCCGGTGCGCTTCGTCACGCTCGCCCCAGCGGATCACCTTCACCCACTTGCCTTCCTCAAGGTCTTTGTAGTGCTCGAAGAAATGCTGGACCTGTAGCCGGGTGATCTCAGGAAGATCGCTGCAGGTCGTGACAGCCTCATATCGCTTGGTCAGCCAGTTTGAGGGGACGGCGATGATCTTTTCATCGCCTCCGGCTTCATCTTCCATGAGCAGCACGCCAATCGGCCGCACGCTGAGCATCGCGCCGGGTGTGATCGCGCGTGTGTTGACGACGAGAACGTCGCAGGGATCGCCGTCCGCCGACAGGGTATGTGGAATGAAGCCGTAGTTCCCAGGATAACGCATCGAGGTGTAGAGAAAGCGATCCACAAACAAGAGCCCGGAAGCTTTGTCGAGCTCGTACTTGATAGGCTCGCCGCCCAGCGGCACCTCGATGATGACGTTGACGTTATGTGGCGGATCGCGCCCGATGCTGACGGCACTCAGATCCATTTCGGCCTTACAACTGCTTCACCGGCGTTGGATCGAGATTGAAGATCCGCGCTGCGTTCAGGCCAAGGATGTTGCGCTTGGCCTGCTCCGAGAGGAACGGCAGATCGACGATTTCCTGCGGCAGATCGAAATCGAAGTGCGGCCAGTCTGACGCGTAAAGCAGCTGGGTCTCGGCCTTGATCATGTCCAGCGTGCACTCGAGCCCCTTGAGGTTGTGCGACTCCATCGGTTGCGTCGTGTACCAGCAGTGATCGCGCATGTACTCGGACGGCAGCCGCTTGAGATGCGGCGCTTCCGATGGCCGCATCAGGAACTGGTCGTCGAGCCGCTGCATCACGAATGGTACCCAGGCGAGGCCGGACTCGATCCAGATCACCTTCAGCTTGGGGAAGCGCACCGGCATGCCGTTGAGCACCCAATTCGTGCAATGCACGATGTTCGGCCACGCGAAGCCCAGCGCATGCATACCGAGGAAGCGGTTGATCGTTTTGAGCGATGGATCGTCCCAGTGATAACCGGCGTGGAAGGAGAGCGGCATGCCGGTCTCCTCGATCATGCGGTAGAGCCGCATGTATTTGTTGTGATGCACCGGCGCGTGCCGCGTCGAGGGGATGGCGTATCCGATGATGCCCTTCTTGCCGGCGGTCTCCTTGACGACGCGCTCGGCTTCTTCCGGCGTGTTGTAGGGCAGCACGGCAAGGAACTTGATGCGGCTGTCCGCTGCCAGCAGCTTCTCCTGCATCCACTTGTTGTAGGCGCGCGACAGCCAGACTTCCATTTCCGGCTGCGGATGCAGGCCGAGGAACAGCATCGGCGTCGGGAAAACGACCATGTTGTCGACGCCAAGCGAATCCATGGCGCGGCGGGTCAGGGTTACGTCGCGGTGGACGCTGACGTCCTCGATCTTCTCGCGCAATCCGTCCTGATGCGGGATGCGGCCGCCGACGCTCTGATAACGCAGGCCAAGATCGCCGTTGAGACCGTAGGGCGGGGCGCCGAGGCGGTCCTTGTGGAAGTGCAGCGCCTGATCGCGGATCACCGGATCCTCGATGTACTGCACCACCTCGCTCCACGACACCGTCTCGACATGGTGCGCGTCGACGTCGACGACGAACCAGTCCTGCAGCTTGCGCCGCATCGCGGCGTTACGCGCGTGGCGCAAAATCTCGCGGCTGTCGGTCGTGGTGTCGATGACCTGGGCCGGCAGCATCTGCGGTACGCCGACGACGGGCTGGTTCATGGTTTGCTCCTCGCAACGGGTGCTGAGTGATTGCTGTCGTTCTCGTCCGGATGGTTCTCGCCGGGCCGGCGCCGGAACCACAGTCCCAATTCCATCGGCCCGAGCCTGACGTCGCGCAGCATTTCGGAGACCGCCACCAGCATCTCGGTGGGTGTCAATGTTTCGTCGCCTTCCTGCACCACCGTCGGCACCGGGCGATCCTCGAGCTCGGATTTCGCGTAGTAGAGCCGCACCGCGGCGGTGATGAGTTGCGCCATCGCCTCGTCGGAAACGCGCGCAGCTTCGCCATTCGCGACCAGTTCCTTGGCGGAACGGTGCAGGTCGGCCGCGTAGCGGTCGATCCAGGCATACGCGTCGTTGGCGCGATCGCCAGCGCGGTTTGCCGGATCCTTGACGTCAGATGACGACATAGATGTTGCCGTCCTTCTCCTCGAGTTCCACGCCGCGCAATCTGATTTTATCCGACCCCTGATTGATGCCGGTCTTCAGATTGAACTCGTAGCCATGCCACGTGCACACGATATTGGTGACGGTCTCGTCGTAGGCCAGTTCCCGCACCGTGCCGTCGCCGGCGACCGGTTCCAGTACACGCTGATAAATGCGGCCCTGGCATACCGGGCCCTGACGGTGCGGACAGGTATTATGCCATGCCACGAGTTCGCCATCGACCTTGAACACGCCGACTTCGGTGCCGTCGCACGACACCACGCGGCGGTCGCCGTCCTTCAGCTCGTCAATCCTGCACACCAGATAAGATCGCGGCATTGGTCCTGCTCCGTCAGCTCCGAATACTACTCGAATTTGATGTTGGCTTCTTTGACGACGGCGGTCCAGCGTTGCACCTCGGCGTGCATTTGCGCCGTCAGTTCGTCGGCGCTGCTGCCGATGGGATTTGCCGCCAGGTCCCGCATTCGCGCCTTGAAATCGTCGGTGGCGGCGATTTGCCGGCAGGCCGTCTCGAGCTTTTTGACAATCGGCGCCGGCGTAGCGGCGGGCGCCATCATGGCGAGATAAGTTCCGCCGAGCACGTCCGGCACGCCGGCTTCGGCCAGCGTCGGCACGTCGGGAAGTTCGCGGATGCGCGCCGTGGCGGTCACCGCCAGCGCCCGCAGCATGCCGTTGCCGAGTTGCGGCACGGCAATGGGCGTTTCCACAAAGGCAAATGCGGTCTGTCCGCCGAGCAGGCTGGCGACCGACTCATTGCTGCTTTTGTAGTTGATCGCCGTCGCCGGCGCGCCGGTCTTGATCTTGAAGTGCTCGATCGGCAGCGTGAATACCGGGGAGGGGGTTGGATAGTTCGCCTTGTCGGGATTGGCTTTGAGCCAGGCGACCAACTCAGAGATATTCTTCGCCGGATGCGATTTGGCAACCAGCACGACCAGCGTGTAGTCCGCCATCAGCGAGATCGGGGCGAAGTCCTTGAAGATGTCGTAGGGAATGTCGGGCCAGATCGCCGCGCCGACTGACATGGCGCCAGGCGCTGCGCCGAGCAGCGTGTAGCCATCGGGCGTTGATTTCGCGACCAGGTCCGGCGCCAGCCGGCCGCTTCCGCCCGGCCGGTTCTCGACTACGAACGCGCCGCCGAGCGTGTCCTGAAGCTTCTGCGCAACGATGCGGGCAACGGTGTCAGTGCCGCCGCCGGCGCCAAACCCGACGACGATCCGCACCGCACGGCTGGGATAATCGGTTTGTTGGGCACGGCTTGCGGCCGGCCAGGATATTGCTGCCGCGCCGCCGATCAGCGCTATGAACTCGCGGCGCCTCATATCTCTCTCCCCGCCCGAACGTCACAGCTTAACATACTGTTCGGCGGGAAATGGGCATCCCATCATTGCAGAAAAGCTGGCCTGCGGGCGGCTCCGGAGATGGCGGCCCGCCGTCGGTGTGGTCGGGCAAGAGTGAACTCCCTGCATCACGACGAACACGATGCAGGGTCGCGTGCGCCAGCGGACTTAATGCTTGGGATACTCCGTGAAGATGTAGTCCTTGTTCGCCACCGCCGTGTGGCATGCAAACCCGCAATTGGGCTCGGTTCCTTCAGGTGTGAAAGTGTCTGCCGCCGCATCGTAGACGAAGTTGGCGTAGGCCCATCCATGCGTGTCCGGAAATCGCTTTGAATCCTTTTCGATGACGTCGACCGCCTGCAACGCGTCCGGCACCTGCACGAAATACGGGGATGTGGCGTTCTTTTTGAAGGACCACTCGATCTTCACAATCTTGGAGCCTTCAGGAAAAAGCTTGCCGTCGGCGGGAAGGCCCTGGTTGTACGCATCCATCATCACGTCATTCGCCAGGATCACTTTTAGCTGTTTTGCGGTCTGACTGACGGCGACGTTCTTCCAGTTCTCGTAGCCCTTGAAATCGCCAAACGAGAGCTTGCCCAATGTCACAGTGAATCTGTCCTGCGCCGCGTAAGCCATGCTGCCGAGAGTCGCGAGTGATACCAAACCGATAGCCATCATGGTGGTTGGAGTTCTCGTCATGCCTGTCTCCTGCTGTTGCTGTCTGCGGGTGAGATAAATCCTTTAAGGAATGAAGCCGGCGTAAACCCAAGGCTTTCAGTTTCTTGTCTAAAGCGGGTCTTACTTGGCTAAATGTTGCGCCCGCTACGCGGCCGGCACAAGCCACGGTCTAGCATCTCGCGATGACCGGAAAATAACGGTCACTGTTCTGTTGACATTAGTCGTAATATTTACTACCTACAATCCGCCTGCTCGTGAGGGACGTCATCTGCGCAGAGACGGCTTTTGGCGGAGCGGGCGCGGGTTCTGCGGATGGAGAGTTCGTCACTTCTGTTCGCAGGCGGCCTGGGCATCATGCCCGTCCGGCATGTGTTCGGACTGCCAGGTGCTGGCTGCACTGGCACCGGAGAGGGAGTGCAGACCTCCCGTTTGTATCCGGTGATTCCAGGAAGCGCTGGCCCGGGCCGGGGCAGGACGTAAGTCCGGTCAATCCGCAGTGGAGCGCCGAAAGGCGAGCGGCCCTCGTAAGGAGGGTCGCGGCTGTACCCGGTAACGGGTGCAGTTTCTCCGGACTGTGCCTGGAAGCAGGTGCAGGCCACCGCGTCGTTCGGCGCTCCGCTTCCCTCGTTTTATCGGGGACAGCGAAATGAATGCCTCCGTTGAGGCGAAGCCATCGCTATGCGTGACAACTGCGCAGCGCCCGCGGGCTGTGAGAACGATCGAGTTCGCCCCATCGGTTCGCGACGACAGGTTGTCGCAGAGATGTGAACCATTTTCCCTATTTGTCGCACAAACTGATCATCATATCGGCCAAGCCGGATATTCGTTTTGTCTTATCGCGGCCATAGAGTTGCCGGAGTTTAGACAGCGACTAAAAAGAGTGTGCTGTTTTGTACAAAGAAGGATGTGTCATGAAAGTATTAGGTGCCGCGCTCGCAATCAGCGTGCTGACCGTCGGTAGCGCGTCGGCGCAATTCCTGCCGCCGCCGCTGTCGGGCACGTATCAGTGCCTTCAGAACTGCGCGGGTCCGGGCCTGGCTTACGTCACCCAGAACCGCTGGGATCTGAACCTGACCAATGAGGCCGGCCAGCCGTCACGCGCCTGGGTCGACTATCCTGGCCACATCTATGCCGAAGTCTTATAACGAGGGCGCGACGTTCTCTCCGGATGGCTTGCGCATCCAGTTCGACAACGGCGCGGTGTGGGAGCGCTACATTCCGCTTCCGCCGCCGCCACCCCCGCCGCCGCGCGTGCATAGCCGCGGCTAACGGCTTCGTTTGTTCTCTGGCTCGGGCGAAAAGCGCGAGCGCCACAGCTTGCACCTCCCCGTTGTACGGGGAGGTGTCTTCACTGTAGCGTCCTGCTTGAATTTCCGAGCCGGAGAATCTCTTTGCAATACGATGATAATCTGACGACCGATCGGCCGACATTCGTTACCCATCTCGAATGCTCGATGACCGGCGAGCATTATCCCGCCGATCAAATCCACAATCTGTCGCGCGCCGGAAAACCGCTGCTGGTCCGCTACGATCTCGGCGGCGTGAAGAAGGCGCTGAGCAAAGACGCGCTGGCGCGCCGCGAGCCGGATCTGTGGCGCTATCGCGAATTGCTGCCGGTGCGCGAAGTCGAGGACATCGTCAGTCTCGGCGAAGCCATGACGCCGCTGGTGTCGATGCCGAAGCTGGCGAAAAAGCTCGGCGGCGCCGAAGTGCTGGTGAAAGACGAAGGCCGCCTGCCGACCGGCTCGTTCAAGGCGCGCGGGCTGGTGATGGCGGTGTCGATGGCGAAGGCGCTCGGCATCAAGCACATGGCGATGCCGACCAACGGCAATGCCGGCGCGGCGCTTGCCGCTTACGCCAGCCACTGCGGCATCAAGACCACGATCTTCTGCCCGGAAGACACGCCGGAAGTGAATGTCAGCGAGATCGGCTTGCAGGGCGCGGCGGTGTATCGCGTCAACGGCCTGATCGACGATTGCGGCAAGCTGGTTGCTGAAGGCAAGGGCGTGACCGGCTGGTTCGATACCTCGACCCTGAAAGAGCCGTATCGGATCGAAGGCAAGAAGACGATGGGCCTCGAACTCGCCGAGCAGCTCGGCTGGGAAGTGCCGGACGTCATTTTCTATCCGACCGGCGGCGGCACCGGCCTGATCGGGATGTGGAAGGCGTTCGCCGAACTGGAAGCGATCGGCTTCATCGGCAAAAAGCGCCCGCGCATGGTCGCGGTGCAGGCGGCCGGCTGCGCGCCGATGGTGCGCGCCTACGAAGAAGGCGTCGAGCACGCCAGGCGCTGGGAGGATGCGCACACCATCGCGGCGGGCATTCGCGTGCCGCAGGCGGTCGGCGATTTTTTGATTCTGCGCGCGGTGCGCGAGAGCAACGGCTTCGCCATCGCGGTGGACGACAAGGCAATTTCGGCCGGGCTCGATGAAGCGGCGCGCGAGGAAGGCTTCCTGATGTGCCCGGAAGGCGCCGCGACCTACGCCGCCTACAAACAAAGCCTCGCCGACGGCCGCGTCAAAAAATCCGATCAGGTGGTGCTGTTCAACTGCGCGACCGGGCTGAAATATCCGCTGCCGCCGATCACGAAGACGCTCGACCGGCACAAGCCGATCGATTTCGCGGCGCTGTGACATGAAGACGTTCAGCGTCCTGGCCTTGATGCTTGCGGGTCTCGGCCTTGCGGCTTTGAGCGGCGCCGCACGCGCGGAAAGCTGGCTGACTTATCAGAACGACAGATACGGCACGACGATCGATTATCCGGACTCGTTCAAGCCCGAGCCGCCGCCCGACGCTGACGACGGCCGCGCTTTCACCAGCGCCGATGGCGCAAGGTTTTCGGTGTCGGCGTCCTACGGCGGGATCGACTCCAATCTCGCCGAGTACCGCGCTTTCATCATCAAAAATCTCGCGGCAGGGCAGGTCGTGACCTATCAGACCAGCGGCAAAAACTGGTTTGTCATCTCCGGCACCAAGGGGAGCGACATTTTCTACGAGCGGCACATGTTGTCGCACGGCGGCGAAATGACCGAGGATTTCGTCATATCCTACCCGGCAGCGGCGAAGGCGGCCTACGATCCGATCGTGGCGCGCATGGCGAAGTCGTTTCGGTCTGGCAGCGGGATTCCAGACCTCGGGAGGAAAAACAAAATGAACCGGCTCGCGGCCGTCGTTCTCGCGGTTCTGACGAGTTGCGGTTTTGCCGCGGCGGCTGCAGCCGACGATTATCCGACGCGGCCGATCACCATGGTGGTGCCGTTTGCCGCCGGCGGACCGACCGACGTCATCGGCCGCCTGATGGCGCAGTCCATGAGCCCGGTGCTCGGGCAGAACGTCGTGGTCGAGGACGTCACCGGCGCGGCAGGCACCATCGGCGTCGGGCGTGTCGCGCATGCGCCGCCGGATGGTTACACGCTGAGCCTCGGCCACTGGAGCACGCATGTCGCCAACGGCGCGATCTATGCGCTGCCTTACGATCTGCTCAACGATCTCGAGCCGATCGCGCTGTTGCCAAGCAATCCGATGCTGATCGTGACCGGCAAGAGCATGCCGGCGACGAATCTGAAGGAACTGGTGGCGTGGCTGAAAGATCATCCGGGCGCCACGATCGGCACCGCCGGTGTCGGCTCCGGCTCGCACATCTCCGGCGTCTACTTCCAGAATTTCGCCGGCACGCATCTGCAATACGTGCCGTATCGCGGCACCGACCCGGCGCTGATCGACCTGATGGCCGGCCGCATCGACATGATGTTCGATCAGGTCTCGGAAGCGTCGCAGAAGCTGCAGGCCGGACAGATCAAGGCTTTTGCGGTTACGGCGAAAAATCGCCTGCCGTCGCTGCCGGATATTCCGACGGTCGACGAAGAAGGACTCAAAGGCCTCTACATCAATATCTGGTACGGGCTGTGGGCGCCGAAAGGCACGCCAAAGGACATCATCGCCAAACTCAACGCCGCCGCGGTCAAGGCCATGGCCGATCCGGTGGTGAAGCAGCGCTTCACCGATCTCGGGCTCGACATGCCGCCACCCGATCAGCAAAGCGCGCAGGCGCTCGGGGCGTTGCAGAAAGCCGAGATCGAGAAGTGGTGGCCGATCATCAAGGCGGCCGGCATCAAGGCGGAATAGGCGGCTTTTTTAGATCAGCGCGACTTTGCCGGTCGTTGAGCTGATAGACGCCGCCGACGACGTGAAGTTTGTCGTTGTTGACGAAGGATTGCAGGATCGGCGTCGAGCTTTTGATCTTGTCGACGTTCGATCGCGACATTATTTTTGATTGCGTTGGCGAGCAGATCGCCCGGCTGACCTTGAACGGCGTTAACCGCCGGGGTGAGCGCATGAACCAGGGAGGGCAGGTGGCCCGGCAGCGTCGTCCCGTCCTTGATCGACTTGATGGTGGCGTCGATAGCGCCGCAGGCTTCATGGCCAAGCACCATGATCAGCGGGGTGTTGAGCACCTGCACCGCATATTCGAGACTGGCGATGATCTCTTCGGTGGCGAAATTGCCGGCGACGCGGCAGACGAAAACGTCGCCGCGTGCGGTGTCGAAGCAGAATTCCGGTGCGATCCGCGAGTCGGCACAGCTCAGTATCGCGGCAAATGGGTTTTGCCCGCTGCTCAAAGCCTCGCGCTGGTGCCGGAAGTCGTAGCGTTGCGTGGTGCCGGCGATATAGCGCGCGTTGCCGTCGAGCAGCCGCTTCAACGCCGCGTCGGGCGTGATCGCGTTCTCCGGCTTTGGCGGCGCTTTTGGAGGGGCCGCAAATGCGTAAGGCGCGGCGGTGAAGCTGGCGGTCGCGTATGCCGCCGTTTTCAGAAATCCGCGCCGCGCCAACAACGTGTGTTTAGTTTGATCGCCACACACGTCGCACATGGATATCTCCTAGTCCGGCTTGATGCCCGCATCGCGAATCACTTTACCCCACTTCGCGGTTTCGGAGGCGCAGAAATTGCCAAAGTCAGCCGGCGAACCGCCGCGCACGATGACGCCGATGTCGTTGAGCCGCTGCTTGACCGTCGCGTCGGCAAGCGCATCGTTGATCTGCTTGTTGAGCGTCACGATGATGTCGTTCGGCGTGCCGGTCGGCGCGCCCATGCCGAGCCAGCCTTCGGCCTCGTAGCCGGGCAGGAAGTCGGACAGCGACGGCAGATCGGGCATCGCAGGGATGCGCTCTTTTGTCGTCACCGCCAGCGCGCGCAATTTGCCGGCTTTGACCTGCGGCAATGCGGTCGGCGTGACGTCGAACATCAGTTGCACGTTGCCGGCCAGCATATCGGTGACGGCAGGTGTGGAGCCGCGATACGGCACGTGAATGAGATTGAGGCCGGTCATGGCTTTGAACAGTTCGCCGGCGAGATGCTGCGGACCGCCGACGCCGGCCGAAGCCATGTTGATTTTGCCGGGATTGGCCTTGGCGTAAGCGATGAATTCCGGAACGGTCGTTCACCGGAAGCGATGGATTCACTTCCATGATCATCGGCGCGATGCTGATCGGGCTGATCGGCGCGATGTCTTTGAGGAAATTGAACGCCAGATCCGGATAAAGCGCCGGGCTGATCGCGTTCTGCGAATTGACGGTGAGCAGGGTGTAGCCGTCGTTGGCGTGGCGTGGACGACGAATTCGGTGCCGACATTGCCGCCGGCGCCGGGTTTCACGTCAACGACGAACGGCTGGCCGAGGTGTTCTTGAAGCCATTGACCGACCAGGCGGGCGTGAATGTCGGTCGAGCTTGCGGCAGCTTGCGGCACCACGACATGCACCGGATGCGACGGATAAGCCTCGGCGCGCGCGAGCCGCGACACAGCGGGCATCGCGACGGCGCCGGCAGCAAGCTTCAGGATTCCACGGCGGTGGAATGGCATGCGATTTCCTTGGGGTTTCCTGGATGTTTCTTTGGCGGCCGTAAGATTGCCGTTTGCGTCACTATACTATCAGAGGAATCGCGTGAAGGTCATGAATCAGCGGCATTTTGCATCATGAGCGAAGCGCTTTCGGTCATTCCTGTTGTTGATATTCGCGACGGCGGTCCGCCCTTGCACGCGCAACAGAGCGCAACCGAGGCGCGGGCCTTGCGCGACGCCTGCCTGAGTTTTTTCCCGCGCGCCGCGCTGCCTTTGGTGCCGGTGCTCGATTCAGCGGCGCGCCGCTGGCTCAAGCATTCGCGCTCACCCTACGTGCCCGAGGTGGCGCAGATCGCGAATGAACTCGATTTCTCCGGCGTGTGGCTGCTCAACGCCTCCTATCAATGGGGCTGCACCGCGCGCGCTTTCGTCGAAGACGGCGCACCGTGGATCGTCCGGACGCTGGATTGGCCGTTCACTGGACTTGGCCGTCATGTCGCGGTGGCGCGCATGAGCGGCGCTGGCGGCGATTTCTTCAATGTGACCTGGCCGGGCTATGTCGGTGCTTTGACCGCCACTGCGCCGGGCCGGTTCGCCGCCTGCATCAACCAGGCGCCGATGTGGCGGCGGACCGGAACATCGCTGGCTGCGTCCGCTCGACTTCGCGGTGAACGGCATCGCGATCTACGCGCGCGTCGACGATATTCCGCCGGATCAATTGCTCCGCCGCGCCTTCGAAGTCTGCGTCGACTACAAGACGGCGCAGCATATGCTCGAAACGACGCCGGTGGCGCGGCCGGTGATCTATACGCTGATCGGCTGCGCGCCGGGCGAGGCTTGCGTGATCGAGCGCACCGAGCGCGATTTCGTCACCCGCGAGGACAACACCTGCACGGCGAACGACTGGGTGCCGGCGCGGCCGGGCTGGGAAGGCCGCATCGGCACGCGGCGCTTTCTCATCAGCACATTCGAGGAGGCCGGCGAGTACAGCCGCAGGCGGCGCGACACACTCGCGGCATGGGACGGTTCGGCGAATGGCAACGCTTTCGACTGGATCACCGAGCCGGTGCTCAATCCGTACACGCGGCTTGCGGTGGCGATGTGTCCGGCGCGCGGCTTGCTGCGTGTTGCCGGCTACGACCGGAACGGCGACGACTTGTTGCCGGAACAGGTGACGCAGATGTGCGAGGTCAACGCGGTCGCGGCGTAGCTCAGGCCTTGTGCTGACGCGTCACGATCAAAGCATCGACGACGACGCAGCCGCGGCCCTTCGGCAGCACCTTGATCGGGTTGAGATCGATTTCGGCGAGCTGCGTCGGCGTTGTGGGTGGCGAAATCGCCAAGCGCATAGAGGCAATTTGCCAGGCTTTCGATATCGGAGGCTTCGCCACCGCGAACGCTTTGCAGCAGCGCCGCGCCGCGCGTTTCAGCGATCATCGCTTCGGCGTCGCCTTCGCGCAGCGGCAACATGCGGAGCGCAAAGTCGCGCATGATCTCGATGGCAATGCCGCCCATGCCGAAAGCAAGCGACAGTCCGAAATCGGGATCGCGCGAGACGCCGGCAAAGACCTCGACGCCGCCGGCGACAAATTCCTGCACCAGAAACGCTGCGTCTGCGGGCCGAGCTTCGAGCTTGTCGAGGCGTTCGCTCAATCGGGCGAAGGCGGTGTTTAACTCGTCGTCATTTTTCAGATTGACCGCAACCAATCCAAGCTCGGTCTTGTGTGCGATCGCATCCGACACCACTTTCAGCACCACGGGGTAACCGAGTTTCTTCCCGGCAAGGGTTGCCTGCGCGGCGGTTTCGACCCGCTCCTCCCGGGTAACGGGGATCCCCCACCCGGTCAGCATGCGCTTGGCGTCATATTCGTTGATGGTGTGGCGGTCGGATTTTAGCGTGGCGAGTTCTTGTCCCGGCGTGCTGTTCTTCCGTACCGGCTTGAGACCGAGCGACCAGCGGCCGACGCGATCGATAGCGCACAAGCCCTGGCGCGTGCCGCCGATCACCACCAGTCCGGATTCGCGCATGGAATCGACCTGCTTGCGGTTCATGACACCGGAGCGCGTGCTCAAGAGGTAATAACGGCTTGCTGCTGGCGCTTGCAGCCTTGGTCAGCATCTCGACATTTTCGTACACGCGGCTCGGTGCGCCGATAATTGGATCGTTCGAGGCGTCGTTGCAGTAGCAGATGGCGTCGATGCGTTCGCTTTTCTCGACGATAGACATCGCATGCGGAATATTGACGGCGTAATTGCCATTGCCCCAGGCGTCGAACGGATTGCCGTCGCCGGACGTGCGGCCGATGACGCTTTGCGCTTCTTCACGCTCCGCAAGGGTCAGCGGCGGCAAATCGAGGCCGAGCGCAGTGGCGTTGTCGAGGATCAGTTCGGACAGGCCGCCGGAGCCGGTGATAACGGAAATACCGCGGCCACGCGGCCAGCGCTTGCCTTGGCAGACCGCGAGCACCTCGGTCATCTCATCGATATCGCTGACCTCGATGGCGCGATGTGCGCGCAGAAGTTCGGAAAATACCTGCGACGAGCCGGCAAGGCCGCCGGTATGGCTGGTGATCGCACGTTGCGTCCGCTCGGTGCGTCCGACCTTGATGGCGACGATCGGCTTACCGGCATTCGCTGCGCGGTCGAGTGCAGCGACGTAGCGCTCAGGCTCGCGGACCGTCTCGGTAAAGGTCGCGATCACCTTGGTGTTGGGATCGTCAATCAGATATTCGAGATAATCGACGGTGCGCGTCACCGCCTCGTTGCCGGCGGACACCGCAAGGCTGATGCCGAAACGGCGCAAATCGGAGAGCAGCGCAATGCAGACCGAGCCGCTTTGCGACACGATGCCGACATTGCCGACAATCGCGTCGGGCTCGATGACATTCTGCTTGTAGGTGGTAACGCGCGCAGGCGGGTTGAGAATGCCCATGCAGTTCGGCCCGCAAACAGCCATACCGGCTTCACGCGCCATGCCGGCGATCCGTTCCTGCAGCTTTGCGCCATCGTCGCCGAGTTCGGCGAACCCGCTGTCGTAAATCACCGCGGCGCGGGCGCCGCGTTTCACGGCGAGTTCCATTTGCGCAGGGATCAGCGGATTGCGGATGCTGAAGACGACGATGTCCGGCGCCTCGGGCAGCTCCATCAGGGTCGGATAGCACTTCAGATTGAGCACGGTGGGATAGTTCGGGTTCACCGGGTAGATCGGTCCGGTAAATCCGATAGCGCCAAGCGATTCAATCAGAGCGCGGCCGGGGCCGGCTCGCTCGGTGGCTCCGACGATGGCGACCGAACGTGGCTTCACCAGGGGATCAAGCTGCATGGAAATCTTGGCCGGGGAGGTTTGCTTGAGGGCGGACAATTTTTGTACCATGCGGCGTCAATGAACGGATAGGCCGAAGCTATGAAGATTGTCGACCTCTCGCATACCATGAGCATCCATACGCCTGGCTGGGTCGGGTACGCCGGCAACAAGATGTATTACGCGCAGAATTTGCAGACTGTCGGCATCGTCGCGCAGCGCGTCGAAACCTCGATGCACAGCGGCACCCATTTCGATGGTGCAATGCACGCGACCGACGGCCGTACTGGCGACATGGCCTCGCTGCCGATGGATTATCTGGTCAATCAAGGCGTCGTGGTCGATCTCGCGCCGCAGGTTTCGGACTGGTCGGCGATCACGCCGGAAATGATCGAAAAATCAGGCGCCGAAATTCGCGACGGCGATATCCTGATCCTGCACACCGGCTGGCACAAATACTACGAAGGCCAGAGCCAGCAGGATCTGGTGCGCTACTTCTGCTACCACCCGGGCCCGACGCTGGCGACGCTGGAATGGATGCTCAAGCGCAAGATCAAATGGTTCGGCATGGATACCGGGTCGTGCGACCATCCGATGAACACGTCGATCCGTACCATGCGCCCCGACATCGCCCGCGAGTTTGAAAAGGCCATGGGCAAGGCGCCGGCGGATTATTTCGGCGCTTTCGAATACGTGCACAAGCGCTCGGGCCGCAAAGTGCGCGCCGACGTATTTCCGTTTCACAATTACGCGTTCCAGGAAGGCCTGCTGCACGCCGAAAATCTCGGCGGCGATCTTGAGCTTGTGCTCAACAAGCGCTGCATCATCGGCGCCTTCCCGTGGCGCTATGAAGGCCTCGAAGCCTGTCCGTGCCGCATCCTTGCGATTTTCGATGCCGGCAATGCGCCGGTCGAAGCGCTTGGCGATGCCGCGCGCGGCATCGTCGGTCATTGAGACGGAGGGAGCGTCATGCCAAAGATCAAAACCGCCGACGGCACCAATCTTTATTACGAGGAAGCCGGCATCGGCACGCCGGTGATCTTTGTTCATGAGTTCGCCGGCGATTACCGGACCTGGGAACCGCAGATGCGCGCGTTCTCGCGCTCGCATCGCTGCGTCACTTACAGCCAGCGTGGCTATCCGCCGTCCGATATTCCGAACGATCCGGCGCGATACGGCCAGGACATCGCCCGCAATGACGTGATCGCAGTGATGGATGCGCTCGGCATCGAGAAGGCGCATGTCGTCGGCCATTCGATGGGCGCCTACACGGCGCTCCACGTCGGCATTCATCATCCGGACCGCTGTTATTCGGTGACGGCGGCGGGTTGCGGCTGGGGTTCGTTGCCCGATCCGGCGGCGCGCGCGGAAATGCGGAAAGTGGCGACTGAGACTGCGAAGATGTTCACCGAGAAGGGCATGGTCGAGGCCGCGGCGATCTATGGCGACGGCCAGATGCGGCAGGCGCACAAGAACAAGGATCCGCGCGGCTACGCCGAGTTCATGCAGATGCTGTCGGAACATTCGGCGGAGGGCCATTCGCACACCATGGCGCAGTTGCAGGCCAAGCGACCGACATTGTGGGACCTGGAGCCGTCCTTGAAAAAATTCTCGGTGCCGTTGCTGATCGTTTCCGGCGACGAGGACGAGCCGTGTCTCGACGGCAGCGTTTTCCTCAAGCGCATGGCGCCGACGGCGGGATTGCTTGTCATTCCGCGCTCCGGGACACAACGTCAACACCGAGGAACCGGCGGCTTTCAATGCGGCGCTTGCGGATCTGTTCGCCGCAGCCGAAGCTGGCCGCTGGCTGGCGCACAAGCCGTCCGCTTAAGGAGAGACGAATGCTGGCCGGTCCAACAGCGCTTATTCTTGCGGCCGCGTTTTCGGGCGCTGCGTACTATGTCAATGAAGTGGAGCAGCCGGCGCGGCTGTCGCTCAACGACTCAGAGCCTGCTTGGCGGAATGGAAGCTGAGCTACGCGCGTGGCACCAAGATGCAGGCGAGCCTCGCGGCGTTGTCCGGCGCGTTCGGGCTGGTCGCTGCATGGCAGGCGCAGCACATATTATGGCTGATCGGCGCGGTGCTGATTCTGACCAACTGGCCTTACACGCTTTTCATCGTCAAGCCGGTCAACGATCAGCTCAATGCCATCGACAACAATGCGGCCGGGCGCCACGTCGCGCGCGCTGATCGTGAAATGGGCGCGGCTGCATGGTGTGCGGACAGCGCTTGGAGTTTTGGCGACCGGCGTATTTGTCTGGGCGCTGGAATGGGCGTCGTAGCTATTTGGCGTCGTGAAAGATGATGCCGAGCGTGTGGCGCTGGCCTGAACGAACCCGGCTGACGCCGTGGCGCAGATTGACGCGATAGGTGCCTTTGGTGCCTCGCACCGGCCGGTTATGGACTGCGAACAGGACGGCATCACCCTGCTGCAGCGGCACCACCTCGACGCGGCTTTGCATGCGCGGGCGCTGCTCGGTGAGCACAAATTCGCCGCCGGTGAAGTCGTCGTCCGGCGACGACAGCAGGACCGTCATCTGCAACGGAAATGCAAGCTCGCCGTAAAGGTCCTGATGCAGGCAATTGAAATCGCCGGCGGCGTATTGCAGCAACAGCGGAGTAGGGCGCGTCTGGCCGGCTTTGTGGCAGATGTTCAGATAGTCGGCATGGACTTTCGGATATCGCGTAGCGATGTTCATGCGCTCGTTCCATGCATTGGCGAGCGGCGCGACATGGGTATAGAGCGCGGTGCGCAAGATCGCCGATCAGGTCCGGCAACGGATATTTGAAGTAGCGATATTCACCTTTGCCGAAGCCATGGCGCGCCATGTGGATGTGGCTGCGGAAATGCTTCTCATGCGGATAAAGCGATGCGATGTCGGCGCACTCTGCGGGCGACATCAGGCTCGGCAGGACGGCGCAGCCGCTTGTGTCGAGGTCCGAACTGATCGCACTCCAGTCGAATTTTCTGGACGCGTTGTTCGGCGGAAGCTGGTTCAAAGTACAAGGCTCTTTGCGACAGCCGGCATTTCATTTTGTCCAACCTGGCCGGATATGCGAAATTTATGATCTGTGCCGTCTTGAAACCCACCCGAAAGCTGCCGGCTGTTTGCAGCCGGAAGCTGTGGCACAGTGTCCATTGATCGCGTAGCCAAGGTCCGGCAGTATCCGCGCGCATTTACGGGGGAAGAAGAAATGACCAAGAAACAATGGGCGATTGCCCTCAAGGCCGGTACCAGCGCGGCATTCGCAGCAGCCATAGCGCTGACCGGACTGGCGGCGCCGGCAAACGCGCAAGCGCCTACACCCATCGTTATGAAGCTCAGCACCGCGACGGTGAATGACACCCAGCACGAGTGGCTGAAGCGGTTTGCAGCGGCAGTCGAAAAAGACTCCGGCGGCCGGATCAAGGGCGAGATTTACCCCGCCAGCCAGCTCGGAACGATCCCGCGTCAGATCGAGGGTACGCAATTTAACGCTATTCAAGTCTGGTGCGGGCCGCCGGAATTCCTGGTTGGTGTCGATGAGCGCTACGAAGCGCTGAGCGCGCCCGGTGAATTCACCAGTCGCGATCAGTACAACAAGTCCATTCAGGACCCGGCGATCACCAATCTCATCCTGGGACTGGGGCCAACAAAGGCCTTATCGGCGGCGGCATTTTCTCGATCGGGCCGTCGTGGATCTTGACCAAGAAGAAAATCAATACGCTTGCTGACTTCAACGGCCTCAAGATCCGCGTGCTGGCGTCGCCATTCCAGCTTGAACTGATCAAGCGGATGGGCGGTTCTCCGGTGGCGATGACTTTCGCCGACGTGCTGCCGGGGCTCCAGCAGGGCGCCATCGACGGATCGCTGACAACGATCACGCAGTACACGACACTGCACATGGTCGACGCCGCAAAATTTGTGACCAGGACCGGCCAACCGTATGTCAGCTCGATTTCCATGATCAGCAAGAAGTGGCTCGACAGTCTGCCGCCAGACCTGCAGAAAATCGTACGTGACGATGCGATGAAGGTTTCGGTCGATATTCTGCCGTTTGTCGATCAGTTCTTCGACGAGCAGAGCAAGGTCTGGAAGGATTCCGGCGGCACCATCGAAGACCTGCCGCCCGCCGAGGAAGATGCGATGGTCAAGAAGATCTCGACCATTGGCGAAGATATGTCGGCGAACAAGCCGGACCTGGCCGCGGCGGTGAAGACCGTGTTCGCAACGTCGGCGAAGTACAAGTAACGGCTAGCCGGACTTTGCCGGTTTTATCAGCTCGCGCAAACGCTGTGGCGTGACCGGCAGCTGGGTGACTGCACCCGGTTTGCCGAGCGCGTCGTCGATCGCGGCGGCAATCGCGGCGCCAACGGCATTGGCGCCGCCTTCGCCAGCGCCTTTGAGGCCCAGCGGGTTCAGCGGACTTGGAGCATCTTCGGTGATCAAGGTATGGATCGGCGGGATTTCGCGCGCCGTTGGCATCAGGTAATCGGCGAAATTGACTGATAGCGGCTCACCGCGCGCGTCGTAACGAAACTCTTCCAGCAGCGCGCCGCCGAGACCTTGCGCGACGCCGCCAGCAATCTGGCCCTCGATCAGCATGGGATTGACGGCCTTGCCGATATCGTAGGCGACGAAATAGCGCTCCACCGCTGCCGCGCCGCTGTCGCGATCGACGCGGACCACGGCGATATGCACGCCATATGGATAAGTCATGTGGTGCGACTCGAACCAGCCTTCAGCGGACAGGCCGGGAGTGGCGTCGCCGAGAAGCTTTTTGCCGGGTGCAAGTGCTTTGGCCACCTCGCCAAGAGCGATCGAGGGACCTTGCGGGGCGTTCTTGCGTACGACTCTTGCCGTCGATGACGTCGAGTGTCTCAGGGGAAGACTGCAGCAACGCCGCCGCGGCGGCGAGCGCCTTGTCGCGAACCTTGCTTGCCGCAATGCGGGTGGCTTCGCCGGTCATCACCGTGACACGCGAGGCGAAGGCACCCATGCCGTAGGCGATACGGTCGGTCTGGCCGTGAATGACGCGAATCTGCCGGTAGTCGACGCCAAGCGCGTCGGCGCAGATTTGCGCTATCGCTGTTTCGACGCCTTGTCCGACCGATGCGGCGCCGGTGATGACTTCGACCGCGCCGCTGGTGTCGACGGTAACGCGAACGCCATCGAATGGGCCAAGGCCGCTCTTCTCGACAAATACGGCAAGCCCGACGCCGACAGCTTCTCCTGCCGCGCGGCGGCGTTGCAGATTTCGCTGGATATCGTTCCATTTCGCGGCGGCCAGCGCCTTGTCGAGCAGGCCGGCGTAATCGCCTGAAGTCATAGGTCATCTCGGTGCCCAGCGTGTCGAAACCAAGCACGTAGGGCATTTCGGTTTTGGCTATGAGATTGCGGCGGCGGATTTCGACCGCATCGATGTTCAGGCGTGCTGCGATGGCGTCGATCAGCCGCTCGCGCACGAACGTGCTTTCATAGCGGCCGGGCGCGCGATAGGTGCCGCACGGGGTTTTGTTGGTGAGCCGGATATGGCCGACCATGCGATAGGCGCCGATACGATACGGGCCCGGCAGCATTGCGGCGGCGAGATCCGGCACGGTCGCCGCATGCGTGCGCACATAGCCGCCCTGGTCGTGGAAAAATTCGCCATCGATAGCAAGCAGGCGCCCGTTCGCATCGACCGCGGCGCGTACATGATAGCGCTGCTGGCGTGAATGGTTTGCCGCCATCAGATGTTCGCGCCGGTCCTCGATCCATTTCACCGGGCGTCCAAGCTGTAACGCAGCAAAGCAGACCAGGACATCTTCAGGATAGATTTCGCCGCGGATGCCGAAGCCGCCGCCGACATGGCCCTCGTGCAGGTGCATTTTCGACGGCTCGCGACCGAGCATCCGCGCCAGTGCGTCGCGGTTCCAGTGCGGCACCTTGGCGGCGCCATGCATTTCGAGGATGCCGCGCGAAACCCGCGCGATAGCGCCGCGCGTTTCCATCGGCGAACCGCTGTGCCGTCCGGTCTCCAGATCAAGCTCGACGATCGTGTGCGCGGCGGCGAATGCCTTTTCGACATCGCCATAGCTCTTTTGGACATGGGCCACTTCGGTCGAATGTCCGGCGTCATCGAAAGTCATCGGAGGTGCATCGGCACTCACGATCTCGGGCAGCGGTTCGATGTCGAGATTGACAAGGTCGGCGGCATCCTCCGCGCTGTAAGGATCGGCCGCGAATACCGCTGCGACCGGCTCTCCGACATAGCGCACACGGTCGGTGGCAAGGATCGGCTGGCGATAGGGATCGAGCCCCTCGATTTTGGTCAGCCGGAAATCGATCGGCGGCACGCTTGCGACATCGCCGGAGGTCCAGACCGCGACAACGCCGGGAATTTGGCAGGCAGCGGAAACGTCGATGGAGCGAATACGGCCATGAGCGTAGGCGGAACGCACCACGCGCATATGCAATTGCCCGGGGAAATTAATGTCGCCGGCAAAGCGGCCATTGCCGGTGACCAGCGGCTGATCTTCAAGGCGGGTAACGGAGCGGCCGACAAATCCCATCGCGTTCACGTGTTGCCGGATTGCGAGTGTGCCGCTTACATCCCTGTGCCGCAATGCCTCGGGGCTAATCCGCTATAGCCGACGCATCGGCAGCGTTCCGGCCAGCCAAATGCCGATGCCGGTGAATATTGCGATTGTCCCGAACGCGGCGCGAAACGCGTCCGCAATTTCGGATTGGATGATGGCCTGCCGCGCCGGGGCCAGCGTCGCAATGACCTCCGGTCCATGATCGATGATGGTGCCGAGCAGGCTCGCGGTCTGCCTGTCGACCAGCGCGAGATAGGAGAACAGCACTGCTGCAACGGTTGCCGTACCAATTGCGGCGCCGACCGAGCGGGAGAATTGCACCATCGCCGCGCCAGTACCGAGCATGCGCGGACCGGCCCCGGTTTGAACCGTGATCTGCACCACAGCCATGACGGTGCCCATGCAGAATGTCACAAAGCCGAACGCCCATGGCATCGCGCTTACGCTCAAATAAGAAATGCCGAACGCAATCGCGACCAGCCCCAATGTTGCGCCAGCCAAACCAAAGCTTGGAAATACAGCGGTGCGGCCGGTTCTCGTCACCAACTGGCCAGTGATCAGGGAACCAATGCCGATGCCGAATGTCAGCGGCAGCAACATAAACCCGGTCTCGGCTGGAGATGAGCCACGCACGGCGCGCAGATAAATCGGCAGGAACGTCAGCAGCGAAACCAGCGCTGCGCCGTGGCAGGCCGCCAACCCATCGGCGCGCCAAATCGACGAATCTCCTGAACAGGCGCGGTGGAATAAGAGGGGCGGTATTCCGAAGCTCCTGCCATATCAGCAAGACCAGCGAAAAGAATGCCGAATGCGAACAAGCCGCCGACCATCGGCAACGTGCTCATATCCATGCGCTGCAGTTGTTCGAGTGCGAGGATCACCGGGCTGACGAACATGATGAACAGGACGAGGCCCGGCATGTCGAATGTGGTGCGGCTTGCGGTCGCCCGGCCGTCCAGCGAGCCGCAGCACAAGCGCGCCCGCGACCAACCCGAGCGGGACATTGACGAGAAAGATCGATTGCCAGCCAAAGGCCTGGGTCAGATAGCCGCCGGCGACCGGTCCAAACGTGCTGGAGCTGACCGAGACGCCGGCAAGATAGCCCTGATATTTGCCGCGCTCGCGCGGCGGAATGGTTTCGCCGATCAGCGCTTGTGACAGCGTCATCAGGCCGCCACCGCCGAAGCCCTGCAGCACCCGCGCGGCGGTAAGAAACTCAATGTTGGGAGAGATCGCGCACAGGACCGATCCAAGAATGAATATTCCGAGTGCGACAAACATCATGGAACGCCGGCCGAACGTGTCGCCGAGGCGGCCGTAGACCGGCGCAGCGATCGTGTTGGCGATCAGGTACGAGACGACGACCCATGACGCGCGTTCGATTTCGCCGAGGTTCGAGGCAATCGCGGGCAGGGCGGTCGCGACGATGGTCTGGTCGGCAACGGCCATAAACATCGGCAGCATGATCGAAGGGAAATACTTTGAGAAAAAGCGATGACGTCGACGGTGCGTCATCGGTTGCCGCCGGTGCGCTGGTCGGTTGCGCATTCGGGTCGACGCGAGGATTATTTTCAGTCGAATCGTTCATTCCGAATAATTTATGCCTTGAAACTGTCAGGTTGATGCAGCCGGTCAGAACCGCCTTCAGGCGTCGTCCAGCGATTCGAAAGATCAGGCAGGCCAATCGCATGCGATTATTGTGACAAAACGCGGGCACACCACTGCCGTTCCCGATCTCGCTCCTCGGTCGCGACCAAGCATAGTACAAATGTATCGGCTGGTGCGCCATTCGGCCCCAAGTGCGATGGCGTGGCTGTTCGCCACAATGGCGTTGCTTGCGGGGCTATCTTGCAATTCCCGCCGTCCGACGGGCGCGATTCTGACGAGCCGTCACGAAACGTGACAGCGCTCCAGCTTACGCGATGCATTGAAACGCCGGCCGCGACGTGCGGCCGGCGTCAGTTGTTCTTCAGCCGACGTAGCTGACGCGTTCCTGTTCGCGTGCTTCTTCCGGCGTGACAGGTTTGGCCGGCAATTGCAGCACAGTTGCTGTTTGCCCTTCGCAGAGCAAGGTCAGCAACACGATGCGCCCATCAGGAAACTCGAGCGCGTCATGATGTGCGGCCATCTTGTCTTTGTTGACCTGCCTAAAGATGGCCGTCTGGTGGTTGATCGTCTTGGTCTTCCATCCCAGCAAGCCCGCAGGCAAGCAGCCCACGTCGCTGTCGAAGGCCAATTCCGTTCCTGGCAATATGCACACTGCCAGTCCGGCATCGTCCGGGGCGGAGAAACCGCGCGTCCCCGTCCCGAAGTCTCGTGTCACAAGTTTATCGCCTACTTGCGCAGGCCGTGATCGAACGCTTTGAAGGCTAAAGTCACACATCGAGCGACTCCTCTCTTCCAAGGTGTGAGGTCCCCCCAGAACGTCCTCCAATTCAATGATCAAGCAAGATTGGTGCCGTCTGATGTCAGCGCGGCGGCTTTTTGAGGAAACGCGCGCCAGACATCCGTAAATTGCTGATTTTACGTCGATGCGAATTGTTACCATGCCGACGCGAATTGCCGCGGCTATCGGGCAGCCAATTGCCGGTTGCCCATAAGCGGCTCGCAGCCGGCTGGAAGCAGAATCACTCGACGGTAATACCGCCAATCATGCCATTCCAGTCATGGTCGGAGCAGCGCAAATCATAGGTCCCGGCCTTGGGAGCGGTGAACAGCAGATCCTTGGCTTCGCCCGGCTGCATCACCGACTTCGGTATGTTCCCGGTTGAGGACGTCGGGGTTATCCAGCTTGGCGCTGGCAAAGAACGTTGGCGCGGTGACCTCGTGCGTTTCCTTGCCGTGATTTTCCATATGCAGGCGATAGTGCATGTCTGGATGGAAGGTCAGATGGTTCGGAATGAATTTGTAATCGACCATGAACAGGTCGACCTTGATCGTATTCGTGTCGGAACGTGTCGCTGGAGCGCCGAGCGCGATTGCAAGCAGTACGGTCAAGAAGGCCAAGGGAGAAATTCGATGCATTTCTACCACCGGCGCACCAGCATTCGGAGAACTGCTGGTTTGAGAATGTAATCTTCCGCACACGACGCCGCGCAGGTCGCTCGCAAGGCATCAACATTCAAATGAGCGCAAATAACTTCACTTCGTCTCGCCGCGAAGCATTTAATGCCCTGCGGCGGCCGAGGCGCGTCCGATCTGCACTCGTCGCACCATGATTAGCACGATTGGGATCATCACGGCAGCTACAATCGCGCAAACTTGAAAGACGTCGATATAAGCCATGATGGTGGCTTGCGTCTGGACAAGGTGCGCGATGAACCCAACAGCCTGGCTGTGCGCCTCGGCCGGCGAGTGCTGCCTTGCTGGATGAAATACTGCGTCGTCTTGTTGAGTGTGGACTGGAGAGCCGGCGATGAGGGGATGGTATTCTCGACCAGCCGCGACTGATGCATCTGGGTGCGCTGGGTCAAAATGACATTTGCCACCGAAATCCCGATGCTGCCGCCGAGATTGCGGGCGACGTTCATCAGCGCGGAGCCCTGATTGGTTTTCTCCGCCGGCAGCCCGTCATAAGCAACCGTATTGATCGGTATGAACAGAAACGGCAGCGCTATCGTCTGATAGATGCGGATCCAGGCGAAATAATCGAAGCTGGCGTCAGGTGGCAGCGAGGTCGAATACCACATCGACAGCACGATGCCCGCCAGCCCGACTACGATCAGATACTTCGGCTGGAATTTTCCAGTGATCTGTCCGGCGACCGGCATCATGACCAGCATGGCTATGCCGCCGGGCATCATCGCGAGGCCCGACAGCATTGCCGTGTAAGGGAATGCCGTTTGCAGACAGTTGCGGCATGATCTGGTTCGATCCGAACAGGATCGCCCCGATCATCAGCATCACAAAAAATGACATGCCGAATTGCCGCTGAATCAGCAGCCGTACCTCGACGATAGGGTCCTTGTGCAGGAACTCCCAGGGCAGGAACAGCAGAAACGAAATTGCTGAGATCAGCGGAGAAGACGATGATGGTGCCGGACTTGAACCAATCGTCGATTTGCCCGCGATCCAGCACCACTTCGAGGCAGCCGAGCGTCACCGCAATCAGGATGAAACCGACCCAGTCGACTTTCAGGCCCTCCGCCAGGCGCTCCTTGCGTTCGCGCTCGAGTATCTCGGGTTCATCGACAAACCAGTGCACCAGCACAAGCGAAACCAGGCCGACCGGGACGTTGATGAAAAAGATCCAGTGCCAGGAGAAATTGTCGGTGATCCAGCCGCCGAGCGTCGGTCCGACGGTCGGCGCGACGATCACGGCAATTCCGTAGAGAGCAAAGGCCTGGCCGCGCTTTTCGGGAGGGAAGGTATCGGCAAGGATCGCCTGTTCGCTGGTCGGCATGCCGCCGCCGCCAAGGCCTTGCAGGATGCGAAAGAAGATCAGCAGGCCAAGGCTGGGCGCTAGGCCGCAAAGCAGCGAACTGACGGTGAAGACCGCGACGCATATCATGTAGAAGCGTTTGCGGCCGACGACGTTGGACAGCCAGCCGCTCGCCGGCAGCACGACGGCATTGGCAATCAGATAGGTGCTGACGATCCAGGTGCTCTCATCGACGCTGGCCGCCAGCGAACCTGCGATATAGCGCAGCGATACGTTGGCAATCGCGGTGTCGAGCACGACCATGAAGGTGGCGATCGATACCACAACGGCCACCAGCCAGGGATTGCGATTGCCGGCGGCCGAGCGCTCCGAAGTCCACGCAGCAGAGCCGCGGCCGCTCGCTCATCGCACCTTGACGGTCGGTACGACCGACATGCCGGGGCCGAGCAGAACGTCGGGTGGATTGTCGAAAACAATCTTGACCGGCACGCGCTGCACGATCTTGACGAAATTTCCGGTCGCGTTCTCGGCAGGGAGCAGAGCTGAACGCCGTGCCGCTGCCGGATTGCACGCTGTCGACGTGACCGTTGAAGGCTTTGTCGGGATAGGCGTCGATCGCGATATCGACTGGTTGTCCCGGGCGCATCAGATCAAGCTGGGTTTCCTTGAAATTGGCCGTGACCCAGACGTCTCGCGGGACAAAGATCATCAGCGTGGAGCCGACTGAAGCGTAATTTCCCTCGGCCGCCGTCAAGTGTGTCACGCGCCCTGCGATCGGCGCCTTGATGGTCGTGCGGGAAAGATTGGTGTTGGCTTGCTCAAGCTGCGCTTGCGCACTCTTGAGCTGAGCCGCAAGCACAGGAACTTGTTGTTCTGTCGCTACTGTATTTGCCTGGGCCGCGGCGTATGCCGCCTCGTTCTGCAACAAGTTCGATCTGTATTGCTGCGCCTGTTCGACGGTTGCCGTGCCCTGCTTCGTCAGTAACGCATAGCGATCGTCCTGCTGCTGGGCGAAAGTCAGCGTCGCTTCAGCCTGCGTCATCTGTTTTTTGGCTTGTTCGATTTTCGCCTGCTGCGCGGCAATTTGCGCCTCGAAATTGGCGACGCTTGCGGCGGCCTGATCGCGCTGCGCAACAAAGTCGCGGTCGTCGAGGCGAACGAGCACCGCGCCTTGCTCGATCATCTGGTTGTCGTTGACCGGAACCCCGACAATCGCGGCGCTGACCTGGGGACTGATCTGGACGGTGCGCGCGTCGATGAAAGCGTCGTCGGTCGATTCATATTTTCTGGCGTGAAGCCACCACAGCAGCAACGCCAAAAGCAAAACGGCGCCAACGATAATAATCAGCAGGACGAGACCGCGCCGTTCGTGCAACCACGAACGGCCGGGCTTTCGTCACGCTGGAAACAGGGTTGGCGCCACGGTCCGAACCGGCGTCGGTGCGGCGCTCGTCGTCGACACGCTGATCCATCTGGACTTAAACGCCTGGTGAGCCAACAGGTTTCTGTCTGTCCGGCCCACGCTCGATAAAGCAGGCCGATGCGATTCGGCCTTGATGTAACGCCTAACCGACGTGCTTTCCAGTCAGGAGGGTCCCGTCGGGTGCAGAGCGGCCGAGATTTTCTGCACAAATTCCCCGAGCTCTTCGCCGTCGAGGTCGCTGACCGCCCAGAAGTCCAGTCCCTTATCCGACCAATTGCGGACGTTATAACCCTGAACCGTGGAGGGCCTCACGGTGACGTGCTCGGTGCCCAATCGCTGGGCGACGAACAAATTGATAATGTGCTTGCGGCGCTGATAGACCACCGAGGCCACCGGTTCACCGTCGATGTAATCAAGACGCCCGCCAAGCAGGGTGAAGCCCTGTGCGGTCAAGTCGATGACCGGCGGTGCGACATCGACTTTGCCGTCGAACCACGGCTTGACCGTGTGCTGATCGCTGGTTTCGACATCCATGAGATGTCCCGCTTGCAGCGAGCGGATATGCGCCGACACCACTTCGCCGGCGATGGTCTGTTCCTGGCCGTTGTGGACCACGGTCAGCATCAAGCTTGCCGCAAGCGCGCCCGAGAGCACCGCGCCGGTGGCGAAGCCGCCAAAGAACGAACGCCGCGTCGGCCGCGAGAATTGTACCGGTGTAACCACGTTGGTTTTCGGCGCCGGCAGGGCGGCTTCGATACGATTGCGCAAGCTCGCTGGCGCGGATTCTTTAAGGTTGGCGCGGGCCATTGTCGCGCGCATCGCGCGGAAACGCTTCCAGTTTCTCGGCGCAGTTCGCGCAGGTGGCGACATGCGCTTCGACATCGCGCGCATGTCCGGCGTCGAGCTCGCCGTCAATCAGGGCATGAAGCAGGCCTTCGCATTCGGCACAATTCATGGCGTAGAGCTTTCTGCGACGTTCCAGGCCGAGCGCAGCATCGACCGCGCGCGAGCCAGTCGCGACATCACCGTTCCGACCGGCACGCCGGCGACTTCGGCGATTTCGTGGTAAGACAATTCATTGACCTCGCGCAGCACAATCGCTTCCCGGAACGGCTGCGGAAGTTCGGCGACAAGTCGCCGTATCGTTTCGTCATTCTGGTGACGCAGTAGTGCTGCTTCCGGTGAAGTTTGCGGTTCCTGCCACATTGGCAGTGCTTCGGCCGTTGGCGCTTCCTCGGTGAGGTCCGTCGGCATCTCCTGTCTGCCGCGCCGCGAGAACTCTGCATTGCAGACGTTTCTCAATATAGTCAGGAGCCACGGCTTCATGGCCGGCCCACGATAGGAATCAAAATGCCGGAACGCGCGCAAATAGCATTCCTGCACCGCGTCCTCGGCGTCGGTCGCGTTGCGCATGAGAAAGCGCGCCAACGCGTAGGCGTCATCAAGATAGGGCAGCGCGGCGTCGCGAAAGCGCCGCGCCTTTTCGTCCTCGTCACTGGCACCACCTGCCATCGTATCGTGCCCGGCCGTCCACGATGCCGCTTGTTGCTAAGCTTGAGCGAACATTACTGCGTGGCGTTACTACCCGTCGCCGCTTCTACCACGATCGTGCCGGTCATGTGCGGATGGATGTAGCAGAAATACTGATAGGTCCCGGCCGTGGTGAACGTGAACGAGTAAGTACCGTCGGTATCCATTGCGGCCGAACGCTTGAAGGCGTTTTCGGTCGCGGCGATGCCGTGCGGGATGTCATCCTTGTTGGTCCAGGTCACCGTTGTGCCGGCCTTCACCGTCAGTTTTTGCGGATTGAAGGTGAAATTATCGATCGATACGGTGGCCGCCGCTGTCTGCGCCCGCGCTACCAGGACGCTTCCAGCCAAGCCGGTACCGATGACCGCGCCGAGAACCAGCGCGGCGGCTACACTTCGCATCATTTTAGTTGCCCTTTAGCTGACCAGCGGAGAGTCGACGATGGCGAGCCGTTGTTCGTTCTGTTTGAACGTCACGTTGGCAATGCCCAGCATCTTGCGCAGTTGATCGTCCGGAACTTTCATCGGTCCGGGTGATGGTGCGGTGCCAGGCGCCGGCTGCGGGAAGGCAGTCGAGCGTGCGGTGTGGAAGGTGACGTTACCCTCGACCTTCTGCATGACCTGGTGGATGTGGCCGTTGAGCACGGTCACCGAACCGAATTTTTTGAGGTAGGTCAGCGCCTGGGCGCCATCTTCCGTGCCCCAGCCCCAATCCGGATAGACCGTCCATAGCGGGATGTGAGCGAACACTACGATTGGCGTTGAGGCGGAACGGGATTTGACGTCTGCTTCAAGCCACTCGAGCTGCTCGGCGCCGAGATTGCCGAGGCCGCCGGCTTTGAGGTCAACGACATTGACGAGGCCGATGAAGTGCACGCCGTTGGCATCGAAGCTGTACCAGCCCGCGCCCTTGGCGCCCTTGCCGTAGCGTTCTTTGTATAACTTCAGGTCGGGATCGAGGAAGTCGTGTTCGCCCGGCACATAGTGCACGTCGAGCTTTGACTGCGAGATGATGCGATCTGCGTCATCGAATTGCTGAGCCGTCGACAGGTGGCTGATATCGCCAGTGTGGATCATAAAGGAAGGCTTGGTCGGCAGCGCGTTGACCTTCGCGATGGCTTCTTCGAGCGTGCCCAGCGCATTCGGATTGGCGGGCTTGTCGAATCCGACGTGGCTGTCGCTGATCTGCAGGAAGGTCAGCCCTTTGGCCTCCTGGGCCTGCGCCTCGCCCATGATGCCGAGCGAATGCGGAACGCCGCCGGAAATGGTCCACAACACGCCGGTTCCGACCCAAGTCATGCATTCCAGCACTTTGCGCCGGTTAATGCCGTCTTCGCCGTTGAATTCGCTCATTGTCCTTCTCCCAAGGAAAGCCGGTGAGACCCAAGCCAAGGCGGCTTTGGCGGCTCCTGAGGCCAAGACTGGTGAGCAACTCGGTTTATTCCCCGATGCAGAAAATCTTTTGGCAGCCTGGGCCGGGGGAGGAGCCATCGTAGTGGAGGCTGCCGCCGGCACGGCGCCGTGACGCGATATCTCGGCAACAGGCCAGCGGGCTACGTTCGCCTATCCTGACCAAAACCGCCGCAGCGCGGAGGCCCGTTCTCTTCTACGATGCGCTCGCGCGTGAGCGGCGAGGATCGGAACTGATGTGGACCGGAAGACCACCAATGGGACCGGCGAGGCAGACATTTCGTACAGCATCTTATCTGCCGAACCGGGAGAAACGCTGGCAGCCGCATAAACCGTCTCTGAGATCGTGAATGGCTTGCCGCCTTCCATCGATTTAGCGGCAGCTTTGTGCAAATCGTTCGTGACTTCTATTGCATCTCCTATCGCGATCACGACTGGACGAACATCGGAGTTGATCTCCCGAATCATGACGTGTCCGGCATGTACGGTGACGGCAAAATCGATGCCCGCTGGCCATGATCTGACCAGCCTTTCGTTGATATCCTTCATCACCCTGTCGATGTCGCCGGCCGCCTGCAGGCTGAGTCTCGCAGCCTGTCCCAACCCGTGATGGACTCCGAAGAGTGCGGAAATGCCGTCCGGCTGAACCGAGACGACCATGCCGCTCGCCATCTCGATGGCCTTGCATGCCTCCGTCAGGTAAGTGCTCTGCATGTAGAGCGCGTCTTGCTGCATTTGTTTCTGAGATGGCGCCACGCGCCTGGAAAAATTGCAGAGCATCACGACAACGTCTTGGTTGTCGCTGTGTCGCGGGGATCGAGAGTCCGCGGGAATACGCTCACCGTCGACAAGAGGGACGACGGTGATGTCTCCATTCGGGCGCAATTGACATGCGAGGCGAATGTCCGAGTTCGCTCTTATATGCCGCAGCGTTGCAGTTTCGTTCAGATCGGGCGAAGGGCATACGTCGGCACCTTCAATGATGCGCACGCGACAGGTTGAGCAACGTGCTTTGCCGCCACACATCGAGACGTGCGGAATGCGAAAAGAACGGCTTGCTTCCAGAACGGTCCAGCCGCGCGGCACCTGCACCGAGCGGCTCGGATATGAAATCGAGATCAGGAGTTGCTTGCTGCGGCCAACGGCATTGCGAGTGGCTCGGGCGCAAAACGCCACCGCGACTGCGATAAGATAGGTCGCCATAAGACCGTCGCGCCAATGCAGAATTGCCGCGCGCTGCAGGGCAGTGGCGGTGTTGTAGTAATCGACCGGTACCTGGTCCCTAATCGCCAATGCGGCGAGTTCTCGCCCCATCGTGAGAAACCCGACTGCCGACAAGACTGGCAACAGCAAAGCGGCTGCAAACAGGATGTATCTGTACCGAATGTAGAAAAGCCGGCGACTGAAGGCGAAGTGAATCCCCAGGCAGCCGTGGATCCATCCGGGCGCCAGTAGACCCATCTGCCACCCTTGGAAGCCCGAAGCCAACAGATTGCCGACAACGAGCGAGTAGGTAGAGGACTGATCAAAGACTGCAAACGCAATTCGCGTAGCCGCAATGTGACCAATGAGGGCGATCGGCAACCAAAAACCAAGCACAATCCTAAGCAGCTCTGCCGGCGGCACTCGAAATGTGCGCATTTCGTAGACCGCCCACAGCGCATTAAAAAAATGAAACACGAATGCGCCGTAGAGCAATCCGGTTCCCGGCCAGCTGTGCCATACGACCAGTGCGACCTTCAATCCGGCTTCGGCAGCATCGAGAGAGATGAGTCCGAGCGCGTGGTTGGCAAGATGCATCGTGATGTAAGCGAACAGGATTAGCCCTGATCCCAAGCGCAAAGTCCGGCGCGAGAAATACGGGAGAGCCTTTGAGAATAGGCCCGGCCAGGGCTTCGGCGCGGCTTCGCCATTACCGGTGAGGATTGTCGCCATTAACCTTGGTCCTTCAAACGGCAATTGTCACAGCATCTCTGCAATGTGGCGCAGACACAAGCGGTGCGCTGGCTGTAGTGACGTTCCGTTCAAAGCTTCGCAAATATTTCGGGAATAAATCCTCCGCTGCATCAGTCATGGCAAAGGTGCGGGCCGTGCACGCCGTCCTTGTAGCCGTGCATCGCCGCCGTTCAATTCATTACGGGGACATGGATGATGTTCGACCACTTTATCTGTTCATTGGGTGCCTCTCCGGAGGAGAGAAAATCGAGCCGCACCTTTAAATCGGCAGCTCTGCTGTTCATATTTATTTTCGCATTTTCGCGTTCTGTCTTTGCTGCGGGAGATGCCGAGCACGGCGCAACCGTCTACCGCCAATGCATGGCGTGCCACGCGCTGGACAGAAATGGGATTGGCCCCAGCCACTTTGGTGTTGTCGGCCGCAGAGCGGGAAGTGTCTCGGGATACGAGTATTCAGTGGCACTGAAGGCATCGAATATCGTCTGGGACCAGGCGGCGCTCGACAAATGGCTGACCAATCCGCAGGCCCTGGTTCCTGGCGCAAACATGTATTTCTCTCTGGCGAGCGCTCAGGACCGCGCTGACGTCATCGAATTTCTTAAGGTGAAGGCTGCGGGAGGTCCGGCCAACGGAGCAGAGGAAGCGCATGCATCGAATCCGACGCGCTGAGCCAAGGATAAACCTGCCCTGTCTCCAGGTTCGACGGAAGGAAATCTGACGCCGATGTTGATGCGTCCATCGGCTCAATAGAGCTGTCAGTAGAAAAGCGCGTGTCTGGGTTGCGCGCAGATTGAAATATTATTTAGCGGCCCCCTTGGACCGCTGCTATACCGGCGGTTCCGCCAGTCGCCCCGCCGGGCGCGTGTGCAACGCGAAACAAATGCTGCAATCTGCTTCTCCAGTTATGGCGTCGGTCGAAACCCGTGCCTCATGGGTCGTGGCGACGACAGTGCTCGTGATTATGGCGATCGCCTTCGGTGCGCCCTGGATAACCGTGGTCGCACTCAAGAACATCGCCGCCGAGGTCAACGGCGAACGCTCCATCCCAGCGCTGGCCGGCGCGCTGGTCTGGGTCGGCGCGGGCTTCGGTGGAATTGTGATGGGCCGCGTTGCCGAGCGGGTTGGCCTGCGCTGGACCGTGGTCTTCGGCGCTGTGATGATCGCTGTCGGCTTGGCGTTATCGACGTTGGGTCCATCTTTGCCGCTTTATATCGGCCATGGATTATTCATCGGCGTGATCGGTATCGGTGGCATCAATGCACCGTCTTATGTCTATGTCAGCCGATGGTTTGACCGCCGGCGCGGATCTGCGCTTGCATTGATCTCGAGCGGTAGCTTTTTGGCCGGCGCGATTTGGCCCTCATTCTTTGAGCGCGCGATTTCTTACGCCGGCTGGCGGCATACGATGCTGTTCTATGCCGGGCTAGAACTTATCGTGATGATTCCCGCCGCGCTGATCGTTCTTGGCGAGCCGCCTGATACACCCCATCACCCGGCCACAGTGGCCACTGCGCAGGGTAAGAAGTTGATATTGGGCTGGCCGCCCAATCTGGTTTTTGGGCTGCAACTGTGCGCGATCTTTACCTGCTGTGTGCCGATGTCGATGCCGCAGGCGCATCTTGTGGCGTTCTGCAGCGACCTCGGCATCAGCGCGGTCCATGGTGCGGCGATGCTGTCGGTTCTGCTCGCTGCGGCATTTTTAAGCCGGCAATTTTGGGGCGCACTGTCGGACCGGGTCGGTGGGCTCTACACGATGCTTCTTGGTTCGGCGTGTCAGACCGTCGGCGTCGCATTGTTCCTGCTGACCCAGGATGAATTAGGACTGTTTGCTGTGTCCGCAGTGTTTGGCTTCGGCTTCAGCGGCTTGGTTCCGGCGAATGTGTTAGCCGCGCGCGAACTGTTTCCGGTTGGTGAAGCCTATTGGCGTATTCCAACGATGCTTCTGGTCAGCGGGTCAGGAATGGCTGTGGGAAGCTGGAGCGGCGGCGTGCTCTATGATCATTTCGGTCACTACGGACCCGCATTCGCCGCCGGTACAGCGGTCAGTCTTCTCAATTTCCTGATCATCAGTGTGCTCGCGTTCAGGCGCAGTACGACAACGCCTGCCACACCCGCCTTCGCTTAGTGGCCGGCGATCCCTGCGGCGGCATGCGGCTTTTCCGGCTGCTTCGCTACTTGCGCCGGTTTCGGGTGCGCGTGCGCTGAACAGAAGTCTTCTACGGCAGAGACGATTGCGGCGCTAGTTTTGGCGCGGCGCTCCGGTGTGCCCAACTCCAGTTCTTCCGGCCGGTTGATAATCGAGCCAGCTTCAAGAAGCACCGCCGGCATGTGAGTCATTCGCAGCACAATCAACTGGTCGAAGCGGTAGACGCCGGCATCGGAGTCGAGAAGCTGGCGGCGGTAATGACCCATGTTCGCCTGCGTATAGTGTGGGGTGTATTGCAGGCCGTTCACCTGCAGCGCTTTGCCCAATAGATGTCCGAATTGCAGGCTGCCGGCGCGGTCGCCGTTGTCATAGGAAACAAACAACGCGTAGCCGGGGTAATCGTCGTTGTAGCTGTTTTGCTGGCCTTGGTAGTCCCAGGTCCGCAGCAAATTATCCGGAACTGAATCATGATGGATCGCCAGGAACAGATCGGCGTGCATCGCATTTGCGCGCTCGGCGCGCTCGACGAGGCTGTGCGGCGGCGGCTTGTCGGTAATCATAAGCACGGTCTTGTCAAAACCGGCATCGGTCAGCGCCTTATCAGCATCTTGTGCGAGCTGCAGATTGAATGCGTATTCCGGAACGCCGCGCGCACTCATCGCGCCCGGGACATTCAGCGTGTGACCGACATCGAGAACGACACGAAACGCAGAGCGATCGCACTGTGCGGGCGTTGAGGGTTTTGCCGCAGTCTTGTCTGCGCTTTGCGCAACGCATACGCCAGCGAACACAGCCAGAAGAGTGCAGGCGCCCAACAGGCGAGTTGCAAAATGTCGCCGCGTGATCATGACATGCCCGATTACAGTCTTACGCCGCGGTTGCATAGCATGGACATGGTCGTATCCCCTTGCGGGATGGGCAGCGCGTGGGGCAAAGTCGCATAAAATCAGCGCACTTATCCGGCAGGCTTGGCGTGCTGCGCGCGGATTTTCAGGGAGGGCCCCGTATGAAGCGAGCACTGTATTGCGGCGCGGCAGCGATTGCCGTCGCCGCCTTTCTGGCCGTCGCACCGGCGCGATTGAGTGCCCAGAGCGTACCGGTCGTCGCCAACGACATTGCTGGCGTGGTCAAGAGCCCGCACGGGGCAGAAGCCGGAGTTTGGGTGATCGCCGAGACTCGCGACCTGCCAACGCGTTTCGCCAAAATGGTCGTGACCGACGATCAGGGCCGCTACGTCATTCCCGATCTTCCGAAGGCCAATTATCAGGTGTGGGTCCGTGGTTATGGCCTCGTCGATTCGCCCAAGGTCGCGGCAATGCCGGGCAAACGGCTGGATCTGACCGCGTCGCTGGCGCCCGACGACGCAGCCGCCGCGCAGTACTATCCAGCGATCTACTGGTTCTCGATGCTGAAAATTCCGGCCGCAGATCAGTTTGGCGGCAAATCCGACATCCCTGACAAAGTCACGCAGCAGCAGTGGCTGACCGCGCTCAAGAATCAGGCTTGCGTTGGCTGTCACCAGCTTGGCTCGCTCGGCACGCGGACAATTCCGACGGCGCTCGGCACATTCAAGAGCGGTGAAGATGCCTGGGCCCGGCGCATTCAATCCGGACAGGCCTCGCCACTGATGACCGGGCCGATAGCGGGCCAGCTCAACAGCGTGCCGCTGAAGTATTTCGGCGATTGGACCGATCGTGTCGCCAAGGGCGAATTGCCGGCAACCAAGCCGCCGCGGCCGCAGGGTGTCGAGCGCAATCTTGTGGTGACGACGTGGGATTGGGGAACGGAGAAACAATACCTTCACGATCTGATTTCTTCGGACAAGCGCAATCCGACAGTCAATCCGTACGGAATGCTTTACGGTTCGACGGAGTACTCGACCGACCATCTGCCGGTTCTTGATCCGAAGACTGCGAAGGTGAGCTTCATCACGCCGCCGGAAGGAGCCGACGTGCCGGAAGCGTTCGGACCGGGACATGCGGCGATCCAGAAGCCGCTAGCGCCGTCGGCCTATTGGGGTATGGAGCAGGTCTGGGATACCAAGTTCGACAATCATAACGACATGTTCGATTCCCAGGGCCGGCTTTGGCTGACCGGAACCAATCACGCTCCGGGCACGCCGGCTTTCTGCAAGAAAGGCTCGGACAATCCCTATGCCAAAGCATTCCCGATTGACGTGAACGAACGTCAATTGGCGATGTTCGATCCGAAGACGCAGAAGTTTACATTCATCGACACGTGCTACGGCACGCACCACCTGCAATTCGGATTCGACAAAAACAACACGTTGTGGACCAGCGGTGGCGGCGAGTTGGCCGGCTGGCTCGATGTGAAGGTTTTCGATGAAACCGGCGACGCTGAAAAAGCGCAGGGGTGGGCGCCGTTCGTGCTCGATACCAACGGCAACGGTAAAGTCGACGATTACACCAAGCCGGGAGAACCGCAGGATCCGAACAAAGACATGATGATCGGTGGATCGGGAACCTATGCCGTCATGCCAAACCCGGCCGACGGCTCGATCTGGTACACCATCAATGTGTTCGGCGGCAAAGGCGGCGTCGCCCGCTTCGACCCGAAGACCAAGCTTGCGGAAGTTTATTACATTCCGATGCCTGGCTTCGGCCCGCGCGGCGGTGACATCGATTCCAAAGGCGTGGTCTGGGTATCGCTCGCCAGCGGCCATCTCGGCAGCTTCGACCGCTCGAAGTGCAAAGCGGCGCTCAATGGACCGAAGGCAACCGGCGACCACTGTCCGGAGGGCTGGGCTTTTTACAAATATCCGGGGCCTGGCTTTGACGGCATCGGCGATAACAGTGCGGAAGCGAGCTACTATAGCTGGGTCGACCAGCACGATGCAGTCGGGCTCGGCAAAGATGTGCCGATTTCGACCGCCAACGAAGGCGATGGTTTCGCTGCTCTCGTCAACGGCAAGATGGTGTCGCTGCGCATCCCCTATCCGATGGGTTTCTATGCCAAAGGCCTCGATGCGCGAATCGACGATCCCAAAGCCGGCTGGAAAGGCAAGGGTCTGTGGTCGTCGGAAGGCGACCGGACGCCGTGGCTGAAGGAAGGCGGCAAGGGATCGTTGCCGATCGCCGTCCATATTCAGGTCCGGCCGGATCCATTGGCGCACTGAGCGTTACAGGATTGTTACAAAGACCAGTCGCCCGGCGTTGAGCAACGCCGGGCGACTTGCTTTAAGAGCCGTGATTGCGCCGCTATTATTAGTTCTGGGTTTCATCAAGGAGCGGAAGATGACAGTTCGTGAACCGATACTGGTGCCTGTCGCCATCGCCGATCTGCGCCCGACGCAGGTCACTGTCGGCATGCGCGAGGTGAAGGCGAAGCAAAAGGCCTGGCGGGAATCCAAGTCCAAAAAGGGCGAGAAATTTCTCGGCAGACACATGATTCCGGTGATCCTCGGTCCCAAAGGACACCATTACGTCATTGACCATCATCATCTTGCCCGCGCTTTGCACGAAGAGGGCGTCAAGGATGTAGCGGTCACGGTTATTGCCAATCTCAGCAACCTGGAAACGGACTCATTCTGGTTTGTCATGGATAACCGTAACTGGATGCATCCATTCGACGACAAGGGCCGCCGCCGCGGCTACGAGGACATTCCGAAATCGGTGACGGAATTGGTCGACGATCCTTTCCGCTCGCTGGCTGGAGAACTGCGGCGCGCTGGCGGTTTCGCCAAGGACACGACGCCGTTCAGCGAATTTATCTGGGCAGACTTCCTGCGCCGGCGTATCAAGCGCAAACTCGTGGAAGATGATTTCGACCGCGCCCTGGAGAAAGCATTGCAGGCGGCCAAGAGTGCCGACGCCGGTTATTTGCCGGGCTGGTGCGGGCCGTCACCGGAGGACTGATACGGTGCGTAGCGGCCCTCGTGAGCGGCAATCGTCTGCGTGCAAGAGTGCCTCCCGCGCTCTTGCTATTATGACGCTGGGCGCGTTTTGCTTCGGCTGGTAATGCCAATAAGCCGAGCGATGTCGTTGATTCAGAGGTTATGCCTGCGAACTACCGAGATCAGGTCGCGTCGTTCCTTTCGACGGTGTTGACCGATAATGCGGACTTTCGCAATTCACTGATCGCGGCTCCGGTTATGAAACCGGTCGGTGCGCAACAGCACTACGTCGCCTGCGTGCAGCTTAACGGGCACAATCAGCACAAGGATAAGGCGATCATCTATTTCGCCGGAAACATCAATCAGGTCGTCGACGCCACGCCGGAAGAATGTGGAGGCGCCGCTTACGGGCCGTTCCCGGAACTGGCGCATTTCGCCCAGCATTGATCGTTGTAAGTCCGGCTGTCGAAGCTAGCCATCGAACAGGCTAGAAATATGCGAGTGCAGCACCGCCAATTGCTCCGATAGCGACGACGAACAGCGGTGGCGTGCGCCAGACCGTGAGAAGGACAAAGCAAAAAAGCGCGATACCGAAATCGCTCGGCATTTTTACCGATGTAACCCACAGAGGATTGTAGAGCGCCGCGCCCAGCAGGCCGACAACCGCGGCATTGACGCCGCGCATGATGGCTTGTGCGCTGTCGCGTTTGCGAAAGTCATCCCAGAACGGCAGCGTACCTAACAGGATCAGCATGCCGGGCAGAAATATTCCGATCAGGCCGAGGACCGCGCCCGCTACGCCGTGAGGAGACGTATTGACGACGGCGCCGAGATAGGCCGCGAAGGTGAAAAGCGGGCCGGGCACCGCCTGGGCGGCGCCATATCCCGCCAGAAATGCATCGTCGCTTATCCAGCCAGGCGCGACGAAGGCTTCGCGCAACAGCGGCAGCACGACGTGGCCGCCGCCGAAGACCAGCGCGCCGGAGCGGTAAAAGGCTTCGAACAGCGCGATGCCTGACGCGCCCGTCACCGAACGCAGGATCGGGAACCCGGCGAGCAAAATAAAAAAGGCCAACAGCGCAACGATCCCAACCGCGCGTGATACCGGGATCGCGATATCCTCTGCGGTGAGTTCAGCTCTTTCACGGCAAAACCAGAATCCGGCAATGCCACCGAGCAGAATTGCGCCGACCTGCGCAACGGGCGAGTTGCTGACCAAAATGATCAAGGCCACAACTGTTGCAATACTTGCGCGTTTGCGGTCAGGGCAGAGCGTGCGAGACATGCCCCAGATCGCCTGGGCGACGATCGCCACCGCGACAAGACGCAAGCCATGCAGGAACCCGTCGCCGAACTTACCGTGAAGTGTGCTGGCACCATAAGCAAATAGAATAAGTGCAATCGCCGACGGCAGCGTGAAGCCAGTCCACGCCGCGAGTGCACCGCAATAGCGTGCGCGGATTAGTCCGATCGAAAATCCAACCTGGCTCGACGCCGGACCGGGCAGGAACTGACATAGCGCCACAAGATCGGTGTAAGTCTTTTCGTCGAGCCATTTGCGGCGCACGACGAACTCCTCACGGAAATAGCCGAGATGGGCGATCGGACCGCCAAAGCAGGTCAGGCCGAGGCGCAGGAATACGCTGAAGACTTCAACGGCGCTGCCGCGCATTTCGGACTTCAGGTCAGATGTCTCGCGCATAGGTCGTATTGTTGACAACTTGCGGCATGCGGGCAACAGTTTGAGGTCAATGCAGCGAACAAGCTGCTGCGCCGCGCAAACGATCAAAAATAATCGGGCGCTATGTCGGGAGGGGCACCATGACAATCACGGTTCCGCAGGGACTTTTACAGCCAGGGCGCGTATCGGGCGAAACAGCCGCGGTCGCTGTCGCGACGCGTGTTCGGTGGACCTATATCGCGCCGACGCTGTTGATCTATTGGATCATTTCCATGTTCGACAAGAGCAACATTTCTCTTGTCATGGCCGATCCAAAATTCCTCGACGAAATGCAGCTCACCGGAAAGTCCGAGCTGCTCGGCTGGCTGGCGTCCAGTATGTTCATTTCCTATAGCCTTGCTGCTCCGCTTTGGGGTTGGGCGGTAACGCGCTACGGACCGCGTATACGCACCATCGCGAGCTTGGTTATTTGGGCACTGACCTGTTTCTGGTCTGCGCTATCCGCAAGCTATGGCATGCTGCTCGCTTCGCGCGTCGGTCTGGGTGTCGGCGAAGCGGCTTGTTATCCGGTCACGCTGGCGCTTGTCGCCAACTGGTTCGCGTTGCGTGAACGCGGCAAGGCTACGTCGTATTGGTGGATCGGCACCATGATCGGGCCGATGTTGACCGGCCTCCTGGTTACTGCGCTGATCGTAAACTTTGGCTGGCGCGGCCAGTTCTATGCGCTCGGCGTGCTGGCTTTGCTCTTGCCGCTGCCGATGGTCTGGTTTCTGGTGCGCGATAAGCCGGAGCAGCATCCAGCCGTCAATAAGGCCGAAGCGGATCTCGTTCAGGCCGGAGCGATCGAGCACAACGACGACGCGCCGGGCCGTGTCCTCAAGGGCGTCACCAGCGTGTGGCGTAATCACCGCTTCTGGCTGATGGTGCTCGCGATCTCCTGCAACGCCATTTTCTTCTGGGGCTGGTCGATCTGGTTGCCGACCTATCTGCGGATCAGCGCGCCATTTTACCTTTAGTACGTCCGGCTATCTGACCTTTGTCATCTACGGCTTTGCCGTGGTGACAATCCTGGTTATTGGCCGGATTTCCGATCGCGTGTTTCGCCGCGCCCCGTTCGCGGGAGTGGGCTGGTTCGGCGCCGCAATCTTCTTGATGGCGGCGGCACTGGCGCCTGACGCCACCTGGAGCGTGGTGTTGATGATTTGCGCGCTGTGTTCGCAGCAGGTCGGCATCTCCTGCGCCGAAATGCTGATGCACAGCGTAATCGGTACCGCCGACATGGGAAAATCCCAAGGCGTGCGGGCGCTGGTCACGCAAATGACCGGCGCACTGTCGCCGCTGATGATCGGTTACATCCTGGCGTACAGCGGTGGCGGGTTCGTCGCGCCGTTCGCCGTGCTTTCGGTCGCGGTCGTGGTGTCGGCCGGTTGCATGATCGCGCTGACCAAAGAAGGATTTTGAAATGGCGCTTCCGAGCATGACGGTTGGCGGGGTTGAGGTTCAAGGCCTGAGCGACGGAACGTTGCCGACGTCGATTGATAAAGTCGTCGATATGACGCCAGCTCAAGTCGAGCAACTGGTCGGCCGCACCGACAACGGCACGTTTCATATTCCGGTGAACAATTTTCTGATCCGCCGGGATGGCAAAGACGATCATGATCGACGCCGGCGCCGGCAATACGATGTATCCGACGCTCGGCCGGCTGCCCGGTAATCTCCGGGGTGCGGGCGTCGATCCAAAGGACGTCACGCACATCGTCATTACCCATCTGCATGGCGATCACGCCAACGGTCTCGTCGACGACGACGGCAAGCCGCACTATCCGAATGCCGAGATTGTGGTGCACGAGATCGAGGCCGACTTCTGGATGAAGGCGGATGGTGCGAACGATCCCGACAAGGTCAAAGGCAACCGGGCGCGCACCAAGATCAACCTGAAGCCCTATCTCGACCGTATCCACCGGGTGCGCGGCAGCGACGAGTATCTGGGCTTTGTGCCGATTGTCGCCCCCGGCCACACGCCGGGCCATACCTGCTGGCTGTTAACCGCGCCGGGTGGCGGTGGTTTCATGGCGCTGGGCGACGTGATCCACGTCTCTGCGATCCAGGTCTCACACCCCGATGCCGGGATGATCTACGATCTCGACAAGGAACAGGCAGTAAAGTCACGCAAACGTATTCTCGACATGGCGGCGACTGAACGGTTCGCGATTGCCGGCGCTCACGTCAACGCGCCGGGCTTCGGTCATATCGTTCGCAAAGGCGCAAGTTTCTCGTTCGACCCGGCAGGCTGATCCGGAGACAGCGGCGCTTCGCTTTTTTGCGCGGCATCGGTAACGGGCTGGCTGGTTCGCCCAGCCGGCTTGATTGCCCGCATCGTCATGGTGATCTGCTGAATGACGTTATTGAAGCTTTGCATGGCATTTTTCAAATCTGCAGCGGTGATCTTGTTAGTCTCGTGGAGTTCGCGCCAGTGCGCGGCAAGATCGTAACTGATTGATTCAACCGTGAAGTCGACTCCGAGATAGAGACCCAGCGGGGTGTTGGCGGCGCCTTTCGCCAGGCACTCGCGATTGAACTTCTGCGAGAACAGCGTCAGGTTGTCTGGGACGATTGGGCGTACGTGCGTGGGATCGCCGAGGTAATTGTCGTGGCGCGGATGCGGGACGACGATCGTAATCGCCGCGCCGTCGGAGCAGACGCGGTGAAGTTCCTTGATAATTCCAAGATACGTGTCGGTTTGGGCGCCGAGGTGTTCGAGCACGTGTGACATCAGAACTTCCGCGACCGTGTCGTCCTCCCACGGCCAGGGAAACTGCTCGAGATCGACGACCTGATCAGGACCGCAAGTGTCGAACTTGTCGACATTGACCCAGCCGGGAAGGATTTTTCCGCCGCAGCCCAGGTTCAACCGCATGGTGCGCCTCGTTGGTCAGAATGACCGCCGTTGGCACCTAAATCAGATTCGTACGGTTCGCGCCCGTGCCGCGGCTTAGGCGTGTGAGGACCCGCCAAAACGGGATTCTCGTGGCAGTCGTTTGGCCACTAACTTTCTGCTAGCGAAACGAGGCTCAGTGGTGGAAAATTCTCCTATTTGCGGCTGAAAATTCGCTCCTATATAGAAGATCGTTCCTGTTGGCGTGGAAAACGAGGCTGAAAATGACGTCACCGCTCGAACAGAAGAAAATCAAAATTATCGGGCCGGTGGTCATCACGGCCAACCGTGTCGGCGACGGTGCCGTTGTGTATCGCCGTGCCGACGGTGGCTGGACCACGCAGCTCGGTGATGCGGCGATCGCAACCAACAGCGACGGTGCGCATTCTCTGATGAATGCGGCGGTGCGTGATGACCTACGCGCGGTCGGTCCCTATGTTGCGCCGGTCAAAGTCGGCGCAAGCGGTGAGGTCCGCCCGGGCAACCTGCGCGAACTCATCCGTCTCAGCGGCCCAACTATCGACCTGCCGGTGACCTTCGGCATCTGACGACCGGCTCACAAGCCGGTTTCGAGGCGGCCATGTACGTCTACGACGCATTCGACCGAACGCTCGTCAATGAGCGTGTAGAAGAATTCCGCGATCAGGTCTCACGGCGATTGTCGGGAGAACTGACCGAAGAGGAATTCAAGCCGTTGCGCCTGATGAACGGCGTTTATCTGCAACTGCACGCCTACATGCTGCGCACCGCTATTCCGTACGGCACGCTGTCAACCGAGCAGTTGCGCATGCTCGCGCACGTAGCCCGCCGTTATGATCGCGGCTACGGCCATTTCACAACGCGACAAAATATTCAATATAACTGGATCAAGCTGGAAGAACTGCCGGAGGCGATGACGGATCTGGCGAGTGTCGGCATGCACGGCATGCAGACCAGCGGCAATGTCGTGCGCAACATCACGACCGATCAATGGGCTGGCGTGGCCCCCGACGAGATTTCCGACCCGCGCATCTGGGCGGAGGTCATCCGCCAGCACGTGACGTTGCACCCCGAGTTTTCGTTTATGCCGCGCAAATTCAAGATCGCGGTCGGTGCTTCAGGTCACGATCGTGCAGCACTGCGCATCCACGATCTGGCATTGCAGTTGTACCGCAACGACAATGGCGAACTCGGCTTTGAGGTCATGGTTGGGGGCGGCCTTGGCCGCACACCGTTCCTTGCCAAGACGATCAAGCCGTTTCTGCGCGCTCGCGATGTGCTGAGCTACGTCGAAGCGGTGCTGCGTACTTACAATCAGTTCGGGCGGCGCGACAATATCTACAAGGCGCGCATCAAGATCCTAGTCCATGAACTCGGGGTTGAGGCATTCTCGAAGGAAGTCGAGACCGAATGGGAGAGTATCAAGGACGGAGCATTGGCGCTCGACGATGAAATCGTCGCCGAAATCGCAGGCCGCTTCCGCTATCCGGTTTATGAGAAGCTATCAGATAATCCGCCGGAGCTCGCGGCGGCACGCAGCGATAATCGGATTCAATATTTGGTTTGGCAATTCGGTAGCCAAACACAAGGCGCCCGGGTACGCCATCGTCACGCTGTCGCTTAAGCCCGAAGGCGGTACGCCGGGCGACGCTACCGCGGATCAGATGGACGCCATCGCCGATCTGGCCGACCGTTATTCATTCGGCGAAGTCCGTGTCGGACATGAGCAAAATCTCGTGCTGCCGCATGTGGCACAACGCGATCTGCCGGCGCTATGGCGCGCGCTCGATGCCATTGGCGTCGCGTTGCCGAACGTGAATCTGATCTCGGACATTATTTCCTGCCCAGGTCTCGACTATTGCAGCCTGGCCAACGCGCGCTCGATTCCGATAGCCCAGGAACTAACCCGTCGCTTCCGTAATCTCGATCTGCAACGCGATCTCGGCCGCATCCACGTCAATATTTCCGGCTGCATCAACGCCTGCGGCCATCATCACGTCGGCCACATCGGTATCCTCGGCGTCGAGAAGAATGGCGAGGAATTCTACCAGATCACATTGGGCGGGAAGGCGGACGAAGATGCTCAACTTGGTGCATTGATCGGCCCCGCCGTGCCGTACGCGCAAGTTGCCGATGTCGTCGAGGATATTGCGCAGGCTTATCTCGAACTGCGCCAGCGGCCGGATGAGCTTTTCATCGATACGGTCAAGCGGACCGGCGTCGAGCCATTCAGGGAGCGCGTCTATGCCACTCGTTGAGAACGGCCGTGTCGTCGAAGACCGGTTCGTCCGTGTCGCCGACGACGCGCCGATCCCGGATCGCGTACCGGTGCTGGTTTCTGCAAAGCGATTTCTCGCTGAGGCGAATGAATTGGTCAGCCGCGACGGCTCGCTCGGCGTATTGTGGCCGAACGATCGCCGGGTCGCGGAACTCGAACCGTGGCTCGGTCATCTGGCTTTGATCGCGCTGAATTTCCCGAAATTCCGCGACGGCCGCGCCTATAGCCAGGCGCGGTTGTTGCGCGAGCACTACGGCTTTCGCGGCACGTCTGCGCGCGACGGGCGATGTGCTGCGCGATCAGTTTCATTTTCTGGTTCGTGCCGGCTTCGACTCATTTGAAGTGAAGAAGCCCGCTGATGCGGGCGTGTTTGCCGAAGTGCTCAAGCGCTTTAGCGTGGTCTATCAGCCCGGAGCAGATGGCCGCGTCTCGGCGCTGCGGCGGCGGTTGCAGGCTGACGTCAAAGTTCCCAAGCGCGAAACCGCATAGCTGATACCTGACTGCGAGCTGCTATGCTGCGCCTCGTTTCGCAGACGAGGACATATGATGACGCCAGTTGTTGCAGTGATCGCGCCGGGCATGATGGGTGCCGGTGTTGGCAAACGGCTTGCCGATAGCGGGCTTAAGGTGCTGACTTCGTTGAAGGGCCGCAGCCAGGAAACAGTGGCTCGGGCGAAGGAATGCGGAATTATAGACGCAAGCGATAATGAGATCGCGGCCGCCGATTTCATCCTGTCGATTCTGCCGCCGGGCGACGCGCTGGCGTTTGGCCGAGCGTTTCGCGCCCGCGCTAAAGGCCAGCAATGCAAAGCCGGTCTATGTCGACTGCAACGCCATCAATCCGAAGACTGTCGAGCGCGTCGCGGCGGCGATTGCACCAACTGAATGTCCTTTTGTCGATGCCGGCATTATCGGTTCGCCGCCGAAGCCGGGCGATGCCGGGCCGCGTCTCTACGCCTCCGGGCCTGCGGCACACCGCTTCGCCACGCTGCGCGATTACGGCCTCGACATCCGGGTATTGGGCGGGCCGCTGAGCAACGCGTCTGCGTTGAAGATGTCTTATGCCGGCATCACTAAAGGCACGCAGGCGATCGGGGCGGCGATGATGCTGGCGGCGACGCGCGCCGGTACCGCCGACGATTTGTTCAAGGAACTGCAATCGAGCCAGAAGGAAATGTTCGCCTGGTTCAAGCGCGGCCTGACGCTGATGCCGCCCAAGGCCTATCGCTGGATCGCGGAGATGCACGAGATTGCGGGCTTTGTCGGCGAGGATCCGAGCGCCAGCGAACTCTATGAGGGCGCAGCACATTTCTACGAGCATATCGCGGAAGATTTCGACGGCGACAAGAAAGACGTCGCGGCGTTGATGGACTTCCTGGGTAAGGGCTCGGCGAACTAGCGGTTCAGCCACCGCCGGGCGAAACCGAGCAGGCCCTGCGGCAGGAAAATGATCATCACGATAAAAATTGCACCGAGCGGAATCAGATAGGGGAACTGATCGCCGAACACCCGCGACAGCAACTCACGCATCAACTGGAAAAACCCCGCGCCGACAATCGGTCCGACCAGCGTGCCAACGCCACCCATGACATTGAAGATCACGGTGTCGCCGGACGTGACGAAGTAGACGAAGTCCGGCGCGGCAAACTGGTTCTGGATGGCGTAGAGCACGCCGGCCAATCCGGCGAACAGTCCCGACAGCAGGACTGCGACGATCTTGTAGCGTTTCACGGCGAAGCCGATGGCGCGGGTGCGGGTTTCGTTCTCGCGGATCGATTGCAGCACCATGCCGAACGGTGATTGCGTCAGCCGCCGCAGGAACAGATATGAAGCCGTTACCACCGCGAGCACAAACCAGTGCATGGTCGTCGAGGTAAAGCGTGCGTCGTAGAGGAACGGTATCGACAGATGCGGCCGGGTGAAGATCAGACCATTCTCGCCACCGGTCACTGCGGTCCAGGTGAAAATGATCACGTAAAAAATCTGACTGAAGATCAGCGTCGTGATGGCGAAGTAAATATCGCGCAGGCGAGTAGAGAAATAGGCGACGAATAGCGCCGCGCCGGCGGCTCCGGCGAGGCCAAATAGCAACGCAAGCCAGAGGTTTGGTGGGCTGTGCACCAGCAGCGCTCCCGCAGCGCCGTACATGCCAAGGCCAAAAAATGCTGAATGGCCGAACGAAACCATGCCGGTGTATCCGATCAGGAGGTCGGACGACATTGCCAGCAAGCCCCAGATCAGGATTTCGGTGAGGAAACGCCGCCAGAATTCCGGCAGCGCCAACGGCGCGGCGATCAGAATCGCCATCACCAGGCAAAAGCCGATCCAGAAAACAGCGGTGTGACTCAGCAGCGGCTTGCCGAACGGCGCGGGTTTATCGAGTGGCGCGACGGTCATTTCGGTGTCGCCACGAATAGCCCGGTGGGGCGAAACAGCAGGGTGAGGATCAGCACGACAAAGGACACAATCACGGCCTGCGATGGGTCAAGCCAAATCGCGGCATAGGCCTCAAGCAGGCTGATGAAGATTGCCGCTGCGATCGAGCCGCCAAGATTGCCCATACCGCCGACCACGACGACGATGAATGCCTTGAGTACCCAATCGAGGCCCATGGTGTGGCTGACGCCGCCGAGCGGGCCGAACAGCACGCCGCTCGCCGCAGCCATCGCCGAGCCCATGGCGAACACGCCGGTAAACACCCACGGCACCGGAATGCCCATCGCCTGGGCCATAATCCGGTCCTGGCTGGTGGCGCGAATCCAGACGCCGAATTTGCCGTATTTCAGATAGAGCCAGAAGCCGCCGATAATCGCTGCCGACAGCGCAGCGATCAAAATCCGGTACCAGGGGTATTGTAGATAGAACAGATCGAAGTGCGCCTGGATCGGTTCGGGAATCTTGCGTTCGATCGGGCCGAACTGCCACAGCGCATAGTTTTGCAGGATCAGCGAAAGGCCGAAGGTGACGAGGATCGTGTTGAGTGGATCGCGGCCGATCAGCGGCCGCAATGTTACGATCTGTAAAATCGCACCGAAGATCGCGACAATGATCGCCGATGCCAGCAGGCCAAGCCAGAAACTGCCGGTGCTGGCGACGACGAGAACGCCGACATAAGCGCCGAGCATGAATAGTTCGCCGTGAGCGAAATTCACGACGTCGAGAATGCCGAAGATTAGGGTCAATCCGGACGCGACCAGCGCCAGGATCAGGCCGGTGACGATGCCGTTCACCGTCTGAATGACAATCAAATCGAACGGGATAGCGTGAAAGAAGTGGCTGATCGCGTCCATCGTTCACACACCCAGATATTGTTTGATGAGGGCGTTATTCACATCGATCTCGCTGCTGGGGCAATGATGCCGCACCATGCCCTTTTCCATGATGTAAACACGTTGGCTGGCTGCAAGCGTCAGCGGCACGTTTTGTTCGACGAGGAGGATGGCGACGCCTTCGTTGTGTAGGACTTCGATGATCTGCCCGATTTGCGAGACCATGCGCGGCATCAAGCCCTCGGTCGGCTCGTCGAGCAGGATGATCTTCGGCTCCAGCATTATAGCTCGGGCGATCGCAAGCATCTGCTGCTCGCCACCGGAAAGCGTTCCGCCGGGCTGGCTGCGCCGCTCCGCAAGCACCGGGAAATAAGTGAATACCTTGTCGAGCAGTGAGCGGCGCTTCTGTTCGGTGACACCATTACGGTCGTAGCCCGTACGCAGGTTTTCCATCACCGTAAGCAGGCGGAAAATGCGCCGGTCTTCTGGCACGTAGCCTATGCCCAGCCGGGCGAGCTTGTGCGGCGGCAGGCCGGTGATGGCCTCGCCTTCGAGCAGGACCGAGCCATGGCTTGGCCGCACCAGACCCATGATGGTCTTTAGCGTCGTGCTTTTCCCGACGCCATTGCGGCCAAGCAAGCCGACCACCTCGCCGGGCCCTATCGTGATCGAGACGCCATGCAGGATGTGGCTCTTGCCGTAATAAGTGTGAACGTCCTCGACCAGGACGAGCGGCGTGGTGCTGTCGGCGGAGGCGATCATGTCTTGAGATAGACCTCCTGCACTTTGGGGTTTTGCTGGATCTCTTCAGGCGTTCCTTCGGCAAGGATCGCGCCGTAGTGCAGCACGGTGATGCGGTCGCAAAGCTCCATCACCACCGCCATGTCGTGCTCGACGATCAGAATGGTCAGGTTCTCGCCGATGCGCCGCACCAGTTCCATGGTCTCGTTGGTTTCGGCCTGGCTCATGCCGGCAGTTGGTTCATCGAGGCAGAGTAATTGCGGCTCGGTGGCCAACGCGATACCGATCTCGAGGTTGCGCTGCTCGCCGTGGGAAAGATTGGACGCAAGCTCATGAGCCTTGCCGAGCAGGCCGACCGATTGCAGCGCAGCTTCCGCCTTCTCGTTGAGATCGGCGAAGGCGTCGCGATGCGAAACCATATTCCATGAATGCCGGCGCGATTGCGCAGCGATGCGCACGTTTTCCATCGTCGTGGCATTCGGCATGATGTTGGTGATCTGATAGGAGCGGGCGATGCCCTTACGCGAAATACGGTCGGAGGGCAGCCCGGTGATGTTCTCACCGTTGAGGACGATACGGCCACTGCTCGGCCGCAGCACACCAGTCAGGCAATTGAAGAACGTGCTCTTGCCGGCGCCGTTCGGTCCGATGATCGCGCGAATCTCGTTTCGCGCAACTTCGAAATTGATGTCAGACAGCGCTCTCAGTCCGCCGAAGCGGACTGAGAGTAATTCCGTCCTGAGAATTGGGACCGACGACGCTCCCTGGCTGTCCGGAGAGCGTATGTCGGCCGACGGTTCCGCGCTCACTTATGCCGAGAACGAACAAGCCGGTGGCACGATGGTCTTATCGCCGGCCACGGTCTCTTTGAGGTGATAGGTCCCGCCGCTGACTTCGAAGATGAATTCGCGCGGGAACGCCTGGTGGTCTTCCTTGCGCAGCAGCTTGTCGCCCTGCGGGAAATCATCGCTTTCCTTCAGTTGAAGCCCCTCGAGCGCCGAGATCAGCTTCATCGTGTCGTCGCGGCCCTGGAACTTCGACATTTCCATGCCGAGCTTCATGGCGTTGATCGCTTCGTAGTTCGACTGCACATACTTGTCGGGCAGCGGACCGGACGGATCGACCTTTGCCAGCCGGGCCTTTGCGTCGTCGAAGAAGCGATGGTGATACGGCGTATCGAGTGGGCCCTGAAACACCGGGATGTAGCGATTGATGGCGATGAAGCCGTCGATCTTGCTGCCGAGCGCGGGCAGATTGCTCGCTTCGGTGATGGAGCCGTCGCCGGCCCATTTGTATTTTTTGGTGAGGCCCAGATCGTAGGCCTGATTGCCGATCGTAACACCGTCGCCGCCGAAGAAGACGGCGAACAGGCCGTCAAAGTCGCCGGAGATTTTCGATAGGAACGGCGTCATGTCAGCCGTGCCGAGCGGGATACCGGTAGTGCCGACAATTTCGCCGCCGTTGGCCTTGATCTGCGCGGCGTAAGCATCGCGGGTCGACTGCCCCCACGAATAGTCGGCATAGGCGATGTGCCATTTCTTGCCCATCTTCACCAGCGTCGGTGCAAAAGCGACGGCTTGTGCGGGTGCGAAATCGTAGGGCCGGAAGCTGTAGCGGTTGCACTTCGTGGTGGTGAGCGTGGTGTCGAGGCACACGCTGATCATATTGACGATTTTGGCATCTTCCCACACCGGCATGCAGGCGAGGCAGATATTCGACAAGAAGCCACCGACGTGGACGTCGATGTTGTCTTCCTCGACCATCTTCGCAGTCTTGCGCCGCGCGACGTCGGGCTTGGATTCGTCGTCGACGATCACCAGTTCGAACGGTCGGCCATTGACGCCGCCGCTTTTGTTGATGCGATCGACCGCCATTTGCAATCCGACGACAGCGGTTTTGCCGCCGGGAGCGCCGGGACCGGAAAGCGGCTGCTCACTGCCGATCTTGTAGGATTTGGCCTGGCCGAACGCGGCCTGCCACGGCGCAGGCACCAGCATCATTGCGCCAATCGCGCCGCCGCCCCAGCCGACGAATTTGCGGCGTGACAGCTTGCCGGCGTGCCAGATGTCTTCAGCCCACTTTTCTTCCTTCCACTTCTCGGTCATTTGCACTCTCCCTCTGGAATTGGTGATGCATATGGCCGCGTTCGTGGGCTTCTTTGGGTTACTATCAGAAGACGCGATCTTGTTAGGAGTTTCAACCAGATTCGCGCCGTAATCGGCAGCCGAGTGATACCTGTCGCGTGTTACTTCGTCGCGGCGGCTGGATGTTTCCGTTCGGCCGTGATGATAAGATAGGCAGCTGGCCCAGGCCGAAGAAGCAAGGAAGCGCTCATGGCGATGCCGACGTTGCGTAATGATTATCCGGATGTGCCGCAAACCGGCCACGAGGCGCGACTGGCCATCCGCCGCAACGAGCATCGAGGACCAACGTCTGGTCTGGCCCCCGGATTTGTACAGGCCAATCTCGCGATCCTGCCACGTGCATTGTCCGAAGATTTCCTCCGGTTTTGCCAGCTCAACCCGAAGCCTTGTCCGCTGGTCGGTGTCGGCGCGCCAGGTGATCCTCACCTGCAGATCCTGGCCGACGATCTGGATATTCGCACGGACTTGTCGCGCTATCGCGTCTGGAAAAACGGTGAAGTGGTCGACGAGCCGCACGATATCACGCGCTGGTGGCGTGATGATCTCGTCACCTTCGCTCTCGGTTGTTCGTTCTCTTTCGAGGAGGCTTTGGTCGAAAGCGGTATCGAACTTCGGCACATGACCTGCAATTGCACCGTGCCGATGTATCGGACGTCGGTCGACTGCACGCCGGCCGGTCCGTTCCACGGCAAGCTCGTGGTTTCAATGCGGCCTATGACACCTGCGAATGCTATCCGTGCCGTCCAGGTGACGACACGTTTTCCGTCAGTCCACGGTGCGCCGGTGCATCTCGGCAAGCCTGAGATGATCGGTATTTCCGATATCGCCAAGCCGACCTGGGGCGATGCCGTGCCGGTCCGCGATGATGAAATTCCGGTGTTCTGGGCTTGCGGCGTCACCCCGCAGTCGGTAATTGCCGATGTGCGTCCGGAATTTTGCATTACTCATTATCCCGGCGCCATGTTAGTGACCGACCGCCGCAATACCGAATTCTCCATCCTGTAAAATCCCCGCACCCGCAGATGCTTGTCGATTTCCAGCAGCACTACACGCCGCCTGAACTGCTCAAGGGCGACGCCAACAAGGTTACGGTCGATGTCGATTCCGACGGCAACCCGTTTTACCTGCTCAATCCGTTACTCGCCGATCTGAATGCGCATGTCCGGGTGATGGATGCGTCCGGCATCGACGCCGGCGTATTGACCTGCGGTTCCGGTTTCGATCAGCCAAACTTGGCGACCTGCCGTCTGATCAATGATCGCATGCGACAGGCGGAGCTCGATCATCCCGGACGTTTCATCGGGCTTGCCCACGTTCCTGCGCTCAAACCAGCGGAAGCCGCAGCCGAGTTGAAGCGCTGCGCGGTCGATCTTGGACTGCCCGGTGTCGTGATTGCATCCGAGCTGCAAAATCTTCCGCTCGATGCGGAAGAGTTGCGGCCATTCTGGAAAACCTGCGCCGATCTCAACCTTTACGTCTTCATCCATCCGCTGCCGGGCGTGATCCGCTGGGGCCGGATGGATGCCGACGATCTCGGCCGTATGCTCGGCTGGGAATTTTCACTGATGACGGCGACGGTTCGCGTCATCAATTCCGGGTTGCTCGACGAGCTACCGAATCTGAAGATCCAGTTCTCGCACTTCTCTGGCGGTATCGGCCGCTATCTCGGCCGTATCCGTGGCTTTCAGCAGCGCAACAAATGGGGCACCGCGGCGCTCAACCGTCACAACCGCCAGCCGCCGAAACCATTCGATTATTATCTCGACCAGCGCCTGTACTATGACGTCGCTGGCTGGGCGGGTCCGGACCACGCGGCAGAATGGGGTGCCGACTGGGTGCGGTTCGGTATCGAAGAGCTGGCGTTCTCGCAGCTTGTGTTTGCGACCGATTATCCGCAGGCCGTGCGCGATGTAAGTGAGGTCGCCGCGTATACAGACGCCGTGCGCGGGCTTGGCGCCAACGGCCGCGCGCTGGTTGCCGGTGCGAATGCGGAAAAGCTCATTCCCGATATTGCGCAGCGCCTCGCGCGTCGCAAAAAGCCTGCAGCGGCCAACGCATGAATGAACAGCCGAAAATAAAAGATGCCAGAGCGTTCGACCCGGCTGCTCATGGCTGGGCAGTCATGAACAATACAGCATTCGGCGATCTGATCGGGCCGGTGTGGCATCGCAAGGATGGTGAGAGAATGCTGTTTGGCATTCTCGTCGCACCGAAGCATCTCAACCGCGCCGGCAATCTGCACGGGGGTATGTTGATGTCTCTTGCCGATCAATCGATGGCGATTACCGCGCGCGACGCGACCGGTAGCAAACGTCACGCCACGATTGAGCTCAACACTCAGTTTGTCGGCAGTGTGAAGCCCGGCGAATTCGTCGAAGCGCGGCCCGAGGTCGTCCGTCCGACGAAGTCGGTCGTGTTCATGGCGGTGAAGATGTTCGTCGGTGACCGTATTGTCGCTACCGCTAACGGCATCTGGAAGATTCTCGACCAGCCGTAGCTATTGCGACCGATATTTCTGCAGGCTGCCGCCTTTCATTACCGAGCCGGGCAGGGGATGGCCGACGACGTCTTCGGCAAGTCGCGCGCACTCGATCAGTGCATCGAGATTGATGCCGGTCTCGATGCCGATCTCGTTGCACATAAAGACGAGGTCTTCGGTGCAAACGTTCCCGGCCGCGCCTTGATGGCCTGCAAAAGGGCAGCCGCCGAGCCCGGCGACGGACGAGTCGAAGCGCTTCACACCCATTTCCAAGCCGGCGAAGGCGTTGGCGATCGCCATGCCGCGGGTGTCGTGCAGATGCAGTGCGAGGTCCAGATCGGGCCAGCGCTCGCGGATCGCACCAACCACGCGCTTGACCGCCAGCGGTGTTGCCCAGGCCATGGTGTCGGCGAGCGTGATGTATTTGAGCGTTACGCCATGTTCCTTCGCGACGTCGAGAATCTGTCCGACCAGCGATACGACGCGTTCAACCGGAATATCGCCCTCGAAGTTGCAGCCAAACGTCGCCATGATGCTGCCGCGCTCGACCGGGACGCCGGCCGCTTTATACATCTCGACGATATTGTGCTGTCCCGCGAGTTGCTGGGCGGCGGTGCGGTTCTGGTTGCGCAGCAGGAATTTCTCCGACGTGCAAAGCTGAATGGTTCCGATCTGGGTCAGCCGATCGTGGCCCAGCGCGCGCTGAAATCCCTTTTCATTGAGCCACAGCGCGGTGTAGGCGACGCCGGGCTGCAGGGTGATGCTTTCCACCACCTCGTCCGCATCGGCCATGCCGGGCACGTTCTTCGGATTGACGAAAGAGACGATCTGGATGTGATCGATCCCGGTGTGTGACAGCGCATCGATCAGCGCGATCTTGCGATCGGTTGGTATTTTGCCCTTCTCGATCTGGAAGCCTTCGCGCGGGCCTTCTTCGTTGATGTGAATGGCTGACGGCAGGTCGCTCATCAATGTCCTCCGACTGAAACAATGGCGCGCTTGTTCAGCGCATCGATTTGATCTTGTGCAAGGCCGAGTTCGGCAAGGATTTCGGCGGTGTGTTCGCCGATCGCCGGCGCTTGGCGGCGAAGCGCAAGATCGTGGTTGCCGATCTCGACCGGCAGGCGTGGAATTTTCGCCCGCGCGCCGTTCGGGAACATGATTTCGAGCATGCGCCCGCGGGCGTTGAGTTGCGGGTCTTCGAACAGGTCGCTCGGCTTGGCGACCGGCGCGAACGGGATATCGATACGGTCGAACAGTTCGGTCAACTCGGCCCGCGTGTGCTGCGCCACGATGGCGGCGACGATTGGCCGGAGCACCGGACGTTCGCGAACGCGATCTTCGTTGGTCTTGTAAGCAGGGTTTTGCAGCAAATCGTCGCGCTCGAAGTGTTCGCAAAAGCGCTTCCATTGCCGGTCGCTGGTCAGGCCGACGAAAATCTGCTCGCCATCTTTGGTCTCGAACGGCTCGTAAATCCCCCAGGCGCCTTCGCGCGCCGGCATCGGCGGCGGTGCGCGCCCGGTCGCTGCTTCGCCTGCCATGTGCTGCGCCATCAGGAATGCGGTCGATTCGAACAGCGCCGATTTGATGAACTGGCCGCGGCCGGTTGTCTCGCGCTCGCGCAGCGCCGCCTGGATGCCGATCACGGCGAACATGCCGCCCATGATGTCGACGACCGAAGAGCCGGCGCGCAGCGGCTGGCCGGGCGGGCCGGTCATGTAGGCGAGGCCGGCCATGAACTGCACCACCTCATCGAGCGCCGGGCGGTGCTCGTAGGGGCCGCTGAGGAAGCCCTTCAGCGAGCAGTAGATCAGCCGCGGATTGATCTTCGAGAGATCGGCATATCCGCAGCCGAGCCGGTCCATGGTGCCGGGCGCATAGTTCTCGATCACCACGTCGGCGTTGCCGCCAGCCGATGCAGCAGATCGCGGCCTTCGTCGGATTTGAGATCGATGGCAAGGCTGCGCTTGTTGCGGTTGAAAGTCGGAAAAAAGCCGGCGCCGAAGCCGATCAGCCGGCGCGTGGTATCGCCGTCCGCCGGTTCGACCTTGATGACGTCGGCGCCGAGGTCGGCGAGGATCAGGCCCGCGGTCGGTCCCATGATGGTGTGGCAGAACTCCAGCACGCGAATGCCGGAGAGTGGTGCGGTGCTATTGCGGTGTGTGCTTCGGTCCCGGGCATTGGCATAATGTAAGCTGCCATAAGGGCACGACGGAAGGGAAGGAACGCATGAAAAAGTCATTCGTCGGTGCGTCGCGTACGGCCAAGCGCGCCTATTCGCCGGCGGTCGTCACCGAGGGGGCGGCCAAGACGATTTGGGTCGCGGGTCACACTGGCGCGGTGGACGATGCGGGAAAATCGCTTGCCGGCAATTTCGACGCGCAATGCCGCCAGACCTTCCGCAATATCGAAAAGACGCTGGCCGAATCCGGCGCGAAGCTTTCCGATCTCGTGACCATGACGGTGTTCCTGATCGATGTGCGCCACACGACCCGGATGACCGAGCTGCGTACCGAGATTTTCGGCAAGGATTTTCCGGCCAGCGCCGCGATCACCGTCGCCGGTTTTGCGCAACCGGAAATGATGATCGAGATCCAATGCGTGGCGGTGATTGCAGCGTAATCACGTTACGGTGAAGCGGCAAGGATGGACATGCCGTCCGCCAGCGGACACAATTCCACAAAATAATATGTGTTGGGAGAGAAACGACATGAAGTTTTCACGGAGAGATTTTCAACAGTTGGCGCTTGGGTTTGCCGCGCTTCCTTTTGTGGCGGCGCCGGCGTCGGCGGATGATTATCCGACTCGTCCGGTTCGTCTGATCTGCGGTTTTCCGGCGGGCAGCGGCCCGGACATCGTTGCCCGGATTATCGCTCAGGGGATGTCGGAAAAGCTTGGTCAGTCCGTCGTCGTCGAGAATCGGCCGGGCGCTGGCAGCAATATGGCAACCGCCGACGTCGCGCATGCGCCGCCGGACGGCTACATGCTTATGCTGCTGACGACGGCCAATGTCATCAACGCCACCCTCTACACCAATCTCAACTACGATCTCCTGCGCGATATCGCGCCGGTCGGAAGTATCGACGACGAGCCATTCGTTCTCGAAGTGAACCCCTCCGTTCCGGCGAAAACTCTGCCGGAGTTCATTGCTTACGCCAAAGCCAATCCCGGGAAAGTCACGATGGCGTCGGCCGGCATCGGCAGCGCGCCGCATATCTTTGGCGAGATGTTCCAAAGAATGGCGGGAATTCAGCTGACGCACGTCCCTTATCGCGGCAATCCCATCCCTGATGTCATCGCCGGTCAGGTCGATTGCTGGATCGGTCCCGTGCAGTCGTCGCTGGAATTTATCCGGGCGGGCAAGTTGCGCGCGCTTGGTCTGACGACGACGCAGCGGTTTGACGGGTTGCCCGGCGTGCCGCCGATCGCCGATCTCGTGCCGGGCTATGAAGCCAGCGGATGGCTTGGCATCGGTGCGCCAAAAGGTACGCCGCCCGATGTGATTGCGAAACTCAACAAGGCGTTGAATGCGACAGTGGCCGAGCCGGAAGTGAAGGCCCGTATGTCCAGCCTCGGCGACGCTGTGATGCCGAGGTCCAGCGCCGATTTTGGCAAGCTGATGGAGCACGAAGTCGCCAAATGGGCCGATGTCATCCACGCGGCGAATATCAAGCTTGAGCAATAAGGATTTGCGCGCGTGGCCCTTGTGCATCTCAAGCAGGCCACGGTTCGCGCCATGACAGGCCGGCGAGATCGCTGACCGGGGAGATGACATTGTCGAAGCGCATCGTCATCCGGTCCTCGCGGCGATAAACCGGCCATTCTGGCAGATGCGGATGGTCGGGTTTCCCGTTTTTGCGAACGCGATCCACGCAGGCTGCATGGCGTCGGCGAGACCTCTCATCTCCGCGGGCTTCGCGCCCTTGAGCATCGGTGAGTCTTTCCAGGCGGAGAAATTGTCGAACACGAATGGAATTTCCAGGCAGTGGCAGGACTCGAAACCAGCCGGTGATTGCCAGTCAAATTGATAAACGTAGGCCGGCTTTCCCTGGTCGGCCCGCCATTCCGCCATGTGCAGGCTTCCTATCCGAAACATCGCATCGGTCATGAGGTCGCCGAGCAGGGCGGCATTGGTGTGTGGGCGCGAATGCGGCGAAACTCGTCCTGGTAACGCTGCTGGCCGGTCTTGAATATTGAAGCGAAGACACCATCGATTGCCGTCTGATCTGCTTTGGCGATGTCGTCGTCGATGCAATAGAACGCGGCCATCTCTTCACGTGTCGTGCCGATCATGGTGTCGATGTGGCGCCGGCGCCGGCCTTGAGTGCGGGCGCGACGTCGCTGCGGAATATCTCGCCGTCAACGACAGGCCAGAATGGCGCCAGCGCGTTGGCGAATTTCTTTTCCAGGCGGGCGAGTTCTCCTTGCGCCGCAATCAGGTCGGGAACCGGCACCGATTTCAGCTTTGTTGCCTGATCCGGCTTAAGACCCAGCACTTCCACGAACCGCCGGCCGATCCGGTGGGCGTCGTCGCGCGTTCGTGAAATGCGTCCGAACGGCGCGCTTTGCAGGATGGCGCGCCGGAACAGGCCGTCCGCCTGACGGCATGGTCATCAGGATCGCGATCGATGCCGCTCCTGCCGACTGTCCGACTACCGTGACATTGTCCGGATCGCCGCCAAAGGCCGCGATGTTGTCGCGAACAAAGCGCAGCGCTGCGATCTGGTCGAGCAGTCCGAGATTTCCGGCACTGACCTCCGGCAGGCACAAGAAGCCCAGCGCGCCCAGCCGATAGTTGATCGAAACCGCAACGACGTCGCCATTCGCGGCAAATTGGTCGCCGGAATACCACGCCAGCGAACCGGCGCCGCTGGTAAAACGCGCCGCCGTGAATCCAGACCAGAACCGGGCGCTTTGCCGAGTCCGTACCGGGCGTCCAGATATTGAGCGTCAGGCAATCTTCGGATTGCGCGCGCTCGAAATCTCCCATGACATGGGCGAGCCGCGAGCGGCCTTGGGGAGCGATCGGCCCTCCTGGGTCGCGTCGCGCACACCTTGCCATGCTGGGACGGGTTGCGGTGGCGCAAACCGCAGTTCACCGACAGGCGGTGCCGCATAAGGCACGGCGCGGAATACGGCGACGCCGTTCTCTACGGCGCCGCGCAGTTCGCCGGCCTTGGTCTGTACCACCGGATTTTCGGCCATCGTTACATCTCCATTGCCTCAGCGCCGGGCAAACCGGCGCTCCAGCGGCACAATCACCAGCCGCTCGCCGGCGACGAAGATCAGCACGATGGCAAAGCAGGTGGCAAGGAAGGTGGCGCTGTCTGCTGCGGTCTGCGCCCGCAGCATCAGATAGCCCAGTCCGTTGGTGGCGCCGAGCAGTTCCGCGACCAGCGCGATTTTCCAGGCAACGCCATAGGCGATGCGCGTCGCCGAAAGCCCATAAGGCACGAGCAAGGGAAGGGTGAGGCGCCAGAGCACACGCGCACGGATGGCGCGTGAAGCTTCGGCCCATCTCCATGAGTTCGCGATCGATATTGCGCAGGCCCTCGGCAATATTGATCAGGCAGAACGGGATCAGGATCGCGGTCTCGACGAAGATGACGCCGAAGCTGCCGGGCTCGAACCAGATCGCGGCGAGGATCGCCCAGCCGATCGACGGGAAGGAGTTGAGGACCGGCTTGATCCGCTGGTCCACCACGCCTTCGAGCGACGGCACGCCGTGAGCAAGGAAGGCGAGGCCGCCGCCGATGATCATAGCCAATGCAATCGAGACCAGCACCCGCCATGTCGAAGTCAAGGCATCGCGCAGGAAATCCGGCGTGACGAAGAGCTCGGCCAATCGGCGCGCGACGGGGAGTGGACCCGGCAGAATGAATTCCGGCAGGTGACGCGCGAATGCCCACCAGCCGACCAGAGCCAGCACGACAATTCCTTCGCCGAGCATGCGTTCGGCAAAAAGGGCCGGGAATCGTGGTTCGCTCAGCGGCCATAGTGGCGCGACACGCTCGCCTGCAACGGAGCCAGCACGTACTGATCCACGCCGTGCACGAAAGCGATGATGAGGATGATCGCGGCGAAGATCGTCGTCGTATCGAACTCCTGCCGCGACAGATTGATCATGTAGCCGAGCCCGGAATTGCCGCCGAACAGTTCGGCGGTCAGCGTTACCTTCCAGGCGACGCCAAACATGATGCGGAGCGTCGCGAATACGAACGGGTACAGCGACGGGACGATAATCAGCGCAAACATGCGCAAGCGGCGCCGCGTGAAGCTTCCCGCCATCTCGATGAACTCGGGATCGACGTTGGCGAGGCCTGCCGACATGTTAACGAGCGCAAACGGCACCAGCACCGCGCTGATCGCGAAGATCACCGTCAGCGGGCTGACGCCGAACCACATGATCGACAACAGCGTCCAGCCGATGGCCGAGAAGGCGTTGAGGAACGGGCCGATGCGGCGCTCGATCGCGAACCGCAGCAGCGGCACATAGTAGGGGATCAGTGCAAGCAGTGAGCCGATGACAAACGAAATGGCGATCGCCGCAGCAACGTGAAACAGCGAGGCGCCGAGGTGGCCGAGGTCGCGGCTGCTGGTGACGAAAGCCGCAAGTCGCTGCGCGACCGGAACGGGCCCGGGAAGCAGATAAACCGGCGCGATCAGCGATCCGGCTTCCCATGCGATGAGAAAGACGATCGTGAATAGATGCGCGTAGAGTTTGCTGGCGCTGAGCCGGCGTCGGCCGCAACGCCGCGGCAGGTACAATGTCAGCTTCGGCCATCAGCCGCGCAGCGCGTTCTCCCAGACCAGGGTGCGGATATCGGGATAGTTCTGGATCATTCCGATCTCCTTCGACAAGTCGAAGAATTTCATGATGATCTTGGCGTGGTCTTCGGTAAACGTGCCGGGCACGTCGGAACTCTTCTCAAACCACCAGTCGAAGAACTCCGGCGGCAGGTTATTCTGCTTGCCGACAGCTCCGAAAACTTCGTCACGGTGCGCGAGCGCGTACTGCCCGAATTCGCGGAACATCCGGTCGAATTCCTTGAAGGCGTCCGGCCGCTGCGCCAGGCGCTCGGGGTACGACACATTGAGAGCACTGATGAAGCGCATGCCGAAGGTTTCGATATTGTCGCGTCCGGTCTCGGCGATCGGGCGAAATTCTCCGGACTTCAGGGCACGGAAAGCCTGGCTGTGGATCAGCGTCGCCGAGTCGATCTGGCCGGCGGCGAGTGCGCCCGGCAGGTTCGGCGCCTGAATCTCGACCTGATTGATGTCGCCGCCTTCGAGTGCGGCGTTCAAGCCGTATTTGTGGATCAGCGCGAGGCGGACTTGCGTATAGCCCGTCGAGCGCAGCGCGTAGGAGCCAAGCGATTTGCCCTTCAATTCTTTCGGGTTCTTGACTGCTGAATCGCTTTTGACCCAGATTCCGGCGCCTTCTCCAGCCGCCGATTGCTGCAAGGCCGTCGACAGTACCTTCAATTCAAGACCGCGCGCCGCTGCCGGGGGTAGGGCGATCACCGCGGTCATGATCACGTCGTACTGCTTGGCCGACGTCGCCTGGATCAGCTGCGGAATTGCAAGTCCACGCGCTTCGACGTCAATGAGGTCAGACGTGACCTTGCCGTTCGACATCGCCCAGGTCACGGCGTCATAGGCCGGATCGAGCAGATAGGCGTAGGTCACTTTCTCCTTGGCGAAGCCTCTCCGGGCGACAGTCATCAGTGCCGGCGCGGCCAGGAGTTTGAGAGCGGTGCGGCGTTTGATCATGCGACACATCCTTTGGCGGGACCGGCTGTTCGATCGAGCGAAACAGTTTAACCAGTTTCTCCCGCTGTGCATCAAGATCGCGGCCAGCCGCGGCGCGCGGCCGCGGCGTCTTAAATTCCACGGTTTCGAGCACTCGGGTGGGTTTGTTCGACAATACAACGGTCCGGTCCGCCAATTGCAGCGCTTCATCGATGTCGTGGGTGACAAAGACCACGGTCTTGCCGGTTTCGGACCAGATCCGCTCCATTTCGCGTGCGCATGCGTGCCCGCATGTTGGGGTCGAGCGCCGAAAACGGCTCATCCATCAGGACAATCTTGGGATCGACCGCGAGCGCCCGCGCAATCGCGACGCGCTGACGCTCGCCGCCGGAAAGCATCGACGGGTATTTTCCGGCATCGCCTGCCAGGCCCACAAGCTCCAGAAGTTCGCTGGCGCGGGCTTTGCGTTGCTTCCCCTCGCTTGAGCCGAAACGTAATTCGACGCCCAACATGACGTTTTCGAGCGCGGTGCGCCACGGCACCAGCCGCGGCGACTGGAAGACGAATGCGATTTCGGGCCACGCGTCGCGCGGGGCGCGGCCGTCGACGGTGATGCGGCCGCTGCTGATATCGAGCAGGCCGCCGATCATCCGCAACGACGTCGATTTCCCGCAACCCGACGGACCGAGAATGCAGACAAATTCGCCGCGCCGGACCTCAAAGCTCAGCCGATCGAAAATCTGCTCTTGCCCAAACGAGACGCCGACATTGTCGAAAACGATGATCGGAGTTTTCGCGGGTCTCGTTGGTCGGCGTTTGCGTCATGCCTGAGGGTGGAAGCTACGCGCCCTTTTCCCGCGCTTCGTGGATCGCGCGCCAAAGCACTTCGGGCGTTGCCGGCATTTCGACGTGCTTGATACCGAGCACGGAGAGTGCGTCGACCAGCGCGTTGGCGACCGCCGGCATGGCGCCGACGCAGCCAGCCTCACCGGCGCCCTTGACGCCAAGCAGGTTGGTCTTGGTCGGCACCGGATTGCTGTCGACATGAAAGCCGGTCATGTCGCCGGCGCGCGGCATGGCGTAGTCCATGAACGAGCCGGTCAGGATCTGGCCCTCTTCGTCGAACTTGATGTCTTCCATCAGGATCTGGCCGATGCCCATGGCGATGCCGCCATCGATCTGGCCGTGCAGCAGCAGCGGGTTGAGCACGGTGCCGACGTCATCGACGACATTGTAGTCGAGAATTTCGACGGTGCCGGTTTCCTCATCGATCTCAAGTTCGCAGACATGGCAGCCATTCGGATAGCTGGCGGTCTTTCCGGAATAGATCGCCTTCTCGATCAAGCCCGGCTCCATGCCGGCCGGCAGGTTTTTTGGATCAAGCGAGGCCTTGGCGATCTCCTTGATCGTCATTGTCTGGTTCGACTTCGGCGTCGAAAAGATGCCTTCGTTGAATTTGATGTCGGCGACATCGACTTTGAGCATGTTGGCGGCGATCGCCTTGCCTTTGGCCTCGACCTTGTCCGCCGCCATCGTGAACGCCGAACTGGAAAATGCCGCCGAGCGCGAGCCGCCGGTGCCTTCGGAAAAAAATACCTGATCGGTGTCGCCTTGAACGTAAGTTACTTCCTTTGGATCGAGGCCGAGACGATCGCAGACCACTTGTTTGAAAGTGGTCTCGTGGCCCTGGCCCTGATTGATGCTGCCGGAAAAGATCGACACCGATCCTGTCCGGTCGAATCTGATTTCAGCACCCTCAAGCCCTGGTGCTGCCGAACGTTCGATCGTATTGGAGAATCCGAAACCGCGCAGCTTACCGTTCTTTTTCGATTGCGCGCGCCGCACTTCGAAACCGCTCTTGTCGGCGGCGTCGAGCGCCATATCCATGTTCTTTTCGAACTCGCCGCAGTCGTAGGTGAATGTCACGCTGGTCTTGTACGGCATCGCGCTTGCCGGAATGGTGTTACGCCGGCGCAGTTCCGCGGCGTCCATCCCGATCTGATCGGCCGCAAGATCGACCATGCGTTCGATGATGTAGGCGGACTTCCGGCCGCCCGTTGCCGCGATAGGGGCGGACCGGCTGCGTGTGTGTAAAGACGGCGTCGACGTCGACGTGAGAGGCCGGCGTGCGATAGACACCGGCAAGCGTGCCGAGATTTCCGGTAAAGGCCGGCATTCCGACCTGCAGATAAGCGCCGATCGCGGCAATGACCTTGGCACGGAAGCCGAGGAAATTGCCGTCCTTGTCGAGAGCGAGTTCGGCGTCGGTCACGTTGTCGCGCGCCTGCGCGTCGCAGAGAAACGATTCCGAGCGCGTCGCGACCCATTTGACCGGACGGCCGATGAGCTTGGCGGCGAGCAGCACCAGCGCACATTCGTTGTAGACCGCCGACTTCATACCGAAGCTGCCGCCGATGTCGCCGCAGACCACGCGGATCTTGCTGTCAGGAACTTTCAGGACATATTGCGACAGCTCGGTCTGAAACACGTTGGTGCGCTGGAGCGTGGTGTAGATGGTGTAACGCTGCTCGGTCGGCTCAAACATGCCGATGCAGCCGCGCGGCTCCATGGTTGCCGCGGTGATACGGTTGATCACGAAGTGATGCTTCACGACATGTGCGGCTTTCGCGAACGCGGCGTCGGTGGCTTCCTTGTTTCCTTCGATCTGGATGAAGCCGACATTGTTCGGGCAATCGTCCCAGACCAGCGGCTGCGTCCGGACTTCATCGCGTCGCCGGTTGAAACGATGGCTGGCAACGGCTCGTAATCGATCTCGATCAGCTCCGCCGCGTCGACCGCCTGGAAATAGGTTTCGGCAACGACGAAGGCGACGTAGTCGCCGATCATGCGGACGCGATCTTCGACGAGAGCGGGATAACGCGGCTTGTAGCCGGGCGTGCCGCCGCGGCGTTTCAGTCCGCCGGGAACTGGCAGATCGCCGAAACCGGCGGCCTTGTAGTCGGCGCCGGTTAACACCGCGAGCACGCCGGGTGCAGCCTTGGCCTTTGTGGTGTCGATTTTTTTAATGCGGGCGTGTGCGTGAGGAGAGCGCAGCACAAAGCCGAACGCCATTCCCAGGAAACACCATATCCCCGACATAACGGCCGCCGCCCTGGATCAGGCGCGGATCCTCAAAACGGGGCACTGGTTGCCCGACGGCGTATTCACCCATTGCATCCTCACACTTTGGTGACGCAGCATTTAGTGACGCGGTATGGGTCCATCGATCCACACCGTGGCGGCGGCGTATTTTGTTTAAGCCTGTCCGGCGAAGCGCCGGACATCGTTGAAAGCGCTTGGTTTTACCGCGCTAGGCTACGCCCTTCAATCGGGGCCGATTCGACGCTACGATCCGGCATCGGGTGTCGCAAAAAGGACCCGGCTATGCCTGACACTTTTGAAGCTGTGCTGCAGGCCCGTGTCGATGAAATGGTCGACGCGTGTACGCGCTGCGGCAAGTGCGTGGAAGCGTGTCCAGATCACCGGCGCGGCGGGCCTTGAGGCCGAAGCGCGCGATAATCCGGTCGGCGTTATCTCGGGAATTCTCGACATCCTGCGCCACGGCGAGGGTAATGAAGCCGCCCAAAACTGGGCGAGCGGCTGCGTCTTCAGCGGCGAATGCATCAAAGCCTGCGATTACGGGGTCAATCCGCGGTTTCTTGTGTATATGGCCAAGGTCGAAATGGCGCGCGACCGAGGATGACGCCGCCACGCAACGCCGCAACGGCGTCATGGGCTTTCGTAACGTTGCCCATGACGTCAATCATCTTTCGCGGTTGCAGCTTGACGATGCGCTGCTCCAGCGGCTCGGCCAGGGCGGCAAGCGGCCGGCCGCAGGCGAGCTGCCTGACTTCGTGTTCTACACCGGCTGCAACGTGCTCAAGACGCCGCACATCGCGCTACTCGCCCTCGATGTCATGGACGCGATCGGTGCGACCTACGAAGTCATGGGCGGTCCAAGTCCATTGCTGCGGCGTCGTGCAGATGCGCACCGGCGACGTCGCGACATCCGGGCGGTTTGGCGAAAATACCATCGACAAGCTGGCGCAGAGCAAGTCGAAGCAGGTCGTGTCGTGGTGTCCATCGTGCCAAGTGCAGTTCTCCGATACCACGCTGCCGACACTCGAAAAGATGCGGGGCGGCAAGCCGTTCGAGATGACGCCGTTCACGATGTATCTGCGAGGGCACCTCGACAAATTACGGCCGATGCTGCGCAAGCCTGTGCCGATGCGGATCGCATTGCATCGTCATCCCGGCGTTCACGGTGTCGTGGAGGCCGCGGAGGACATATTGAACGCCGTGCCGGGCATCGAGATCGTCGATCTGCATCAGCCGGCTGTCGGTCTGCAAAGCAACAATCTGAAAGCGCTACCCGCCTATCGCCGTGAGCTGGATTTGGCCGAGCTCAAGGCTGCCGAAGCGGCCGGCGTCGATGCGATCGTTGCCGTCTACCACTCCGATCATCGCGCGCTGTGCGCGCACGAGCGCGACTGGCCGTTCCAGATTCTCAATATGTACGAGATCATCGGCACCAGTATGGGCGTGCATTACCAGGACGACTACAAACGGCTGAAGATGATGCAGGACGCCGATGCGATCCTCGCCGACTGCGACGGATCTGGTGAAAAAGCACAATCTCGATCCGGCGGCGACCCGGCTTGCCATCCAGGCAATGCTGGCGGAGCAGCCGGCGCCGTTGCGCGGTCCGGCAAACTAGGCGATACCAGTCGCGGGATGCGAGGCGCTTGCCTCAGGCGAGCGTCACTAAGCCGGTCCAGAATTGCTGGCCTCTGCTGGTATCGACGTCGTATTGGCGCGCCATCTCCAGCTTGCCGTCGTTCGCGATCCGATAAACCGAAATTCGCGCCGGCACGGTAGTGATGGCGCCATCCCGACGAACCGGGACCGACTTGATGCTCGCGGCGATCAGCAGGCGTCCGCTTGGGTCGATGCCGAACGTGCGTAGCTCATAGGAATTGCCATCGGCGTTCTGGATCAGCGTCGGCTCGCCCGTCGCCTGGTCGATCGCATAGACCGCGATGTTGTTCTCGCCGTTGATGACGACGGTCTCGCCATTTTCGGTGGTCAGATCCGACGCGCGATTGGTCTGATAGACGAACTTCCCGTTCGGATGAACGTGAATCGCACCGGCGGCCTGTCGCACCGGAGGCTTTGGATTGGCCAGAGCTGTTCTTGACGAACAGCGGATTGCGGGCGAGGCCGGTCGTGTCGTTGCGCTCATAAACATAAAGCTGGTTCTGCCGCTCGATCGACACGAAGACCCATGGCTTGGTCGGATGGAAATCCAGATGTCGCGGTCCGAAGCCAAGGCCAGTACCCGGGCGCGATCGACGCAAGATCACTTAGAGCGCCGTTGGCAAAAGAGAACGTTTTGATCGCGCCCGGGTCTTCAGGCTTTCCCGGCTTGTCATCGTTGCCGCGCGTCACCAGCAATGCCGTCTTGTTCGTCGGCGAGGCCAGGATTTGATGGGCATAGATGCCGGTATTGAGTTTGGTCTGCGGCACCTGTTCGCCAATCGTGCCGTCGGGGTTGAGGCGATGCACCGTGATGCCACTCGGAATATTGTACGCTATCAGCAGATATTCACCGCCGCGATCGACGCTGGCATGGATCGGTCGCGCCGGCAATTTCACGGTCGCACCGATTGAGCGTAAAGCTCCGCTGGATGGGTCGATGCTCAGGGCGTTGGCGCAATGCGTATCCCCGATCAGTCCGCTTGGACCGCCGTTGCTCGAAACCACATAGAGGACTGGCCGCGACGGATGGGCCCATCGCGTACTGGATGCTCTCCGGCAGCGTAATTGTGCCGCGCTTCGTTAGTGAAGCGCCTTCCACGTCCACATCATGAAGAGTGTAGATCAGGACCGGTGCTGGCATAATAAAAAGTCTTTGGCATAAAGCTGTCTCACTGCTGATCGAAAACGATGTGCTTGTCCTGAACCAGTTTCGCCCATTTTGCAGTATCGGCGGCGAGTATCTGACGCATTTCCTCTGCGGTGCCGCTTCGCATATTGGCGCCGGTAGCTTCGAAACGGCTACGCACGTCAGGCATTGCGACAGCTTCCGTGATCGCGGTTTCGATCTTGGCCACGATATCCTTCGGCGTCCCGGCGGGCGCGAAGGCACCCATCCAGGTGTTGACCTCGTAACCCGGAATACCGAGCTGGTCTGCTGTGCCCAGGTCTGGAAATTCCTTTGAACGGGTCAGGCTGGTCACGGCCAGCGAGCGAACGCGGTCTGAGTGCAGTCCCGGACCGGCGGTGGTCAAATCGGCAATGACCATGTTGCTCTCGCCGGTGATGACTGAAGTCACGGCCGGTGCACCGCCGCGATATTGAATGCTGCGAATATCGACTCCGGCCATCGTCTTGAACAGTTCAAGCGAGAGCAGGGTCGCCGCCCCTCCGGTAGCATGAGTAAGCTGGCCGGGCTGTCTCCTCGCGAGCGCAAGCAGGTCGCCCAGAGACATTACCGATACACCGACATTGACCATGACGACTTCGGGTATCGAGATGACAAGGCCGAGCGGTATGAAATCCTGCTGCGGCTTATAGGGTAAGTTCGGGAACACCAGAGGATTCATGGCCATCGTGCCGTCGTGGGCGACGAGCAGCGTGTAGCCATCGGGCGCAGACCGTGCGACCGCTTCGGCGCCCACCTGCATCGAAGCACCCGGGCGATTTTCAACGACGACCGGCTTGCCCCATTTTTGTTGCAGCTTTTCGGCAATGATGCGTCCGGTCAGGTCAATGGCTCCTCCCGGCGACGACGGCACAACGATCTTGACAGTGTGGTCGGGAAAACTTTGCGCAACGGCAATTGAGGCCACTGCGCTGAAGACAAAAGCAAGAGCGATAATTTTCGCTTGTCGGATTGCGTTGGTCATTTGAACGCCTGTCGTTCAGCCAGCGAGTTTGACGGCTTGAACATGGTCCTCAAGGACCGCGGGTATTTGGTCCGGCGGAATCCGGCCGAAACCGCAATAGGCGGCGACACCGAAGTCGGGAAGATATTTGCGCGCCAGCGCAAGCCGCTCTTTGAAACCATTCATATGATGAACGACGCCGAGATAAACCCTTGTGTCGCGCGGCTTGAGATTTTTCAGCGGCGCAAAGAAAGAGTCGCCGACGTCGGGAAGTACCGGAATATAAATCCAGTCGACGCGGCGCCCCGAGGCTTCGATCACGGCGTTGGCCAGATCAACCGTCGCGGAGAGGTCGGCGGGCGCGAAGCGCGGCCAGCCGCCGAGCGTGCCGAAGCACAGGTGATAGCCGAGGAGCGCTTTCTCGGGGACGAGCGGCGACAGGCGGCGGAATTGCGCGACATTGCGCTCGATTGCGCCGTCTTTGGAAAGGCCGGCACAGCGCCGTAAACGTCCTGCACCTCGGTAGAGCAATCCCACTGGATTGCGAGATCGTCGTTCGGAATCTGCTGCGCGATCATGCCGATCTCGGCGGCGAGCGCATCGGTATAGCCGGGCCTGATTTTGGCGATATCCGCCGGGTTTGGAAAAATTCGCGGTGGTAGCGCGCTGATCACCGAGGGCATCGATACCTGAAAGCGCAGATGCTTGGCCAGCACGCCTTTCTCGCGCAGCGTCTTGAACACGAAATATGAATTGACCGCGTCGCGCGTATAGCCGAGCCGCCAGCCCGGATCGCCGAAGCTGACGCGTTCAACGCCATCCTTGACCTTGAACAGCCAGGAGTCTGCCGGCGTTGCGCGGATTGAGCCGTTCAACGCCGTTTTCCGGCGCCGGATGGCGCACGGTTTCCAGTTCCGCGTGGCCGGCGAGAACCTGGTAGTGGACGCGGCTGATCCAGTGCTTGCGCGGGCCGACTTCGCCGTCCGGCATCGCCGCAAGTGACGGACCAAGGGTTGTGCCAAAGGTCCGAAAAACTTCGTCGGCAGTGTCCAGCGGGATACTGCCGACGAGAAGCACTTCCTTGTTCACGCATCCTCCGATCGCACCCTTGCCGAGCGCTATTCGTTGTGAGGCGTGTATCTTAGCGGATGAAAGTCCCGTTGCGCAGCTCCGAGAAGGCCTGTTGCAGCTCTGCCTCGGTGTTCATCACCACCGGCCCGTACCACGCGACCGGCTCTTTGATGGGCTTCCCCGACACCAGCAGGAAGCGGATGCCTTCATCGCCGGCCTGCACGGTGACTTCGTCGCCGCTGTCGAACAGCACCAGCGAACGGTTGCCGGTCTGCTCGCGCACCAGCGTCTCGTTCACGCCGTCGGTCTTTTCGGTCAGCACACCGAACGGCTGCGACGCAGCGCGGAAGCTGCCAGATCCTTCGAACACATAGGCGAAGGCGTGGCGCTCGACTTCGACAGGCAGCGTTTTGCGTTTGCCCGGCGGCACCCAGATGTCGAGATAGCGGGGATCGGCTGCGACACCTTCGATCGGCCCGGTCTTGCCCCAGAAGTCGCCACAGACGACCCGGGCGCGGGTGCCGTCATCGTCGACCACTTCAGGTATCTGCGCCGCTTTGACGTCCTGATAGCGCGGCGCGGTCATCTTCAATGACGACGGCAAATTGGCCCAAAGCTGGAAGCCATGCATACGCCCCTGCGCGTCGCCTTGCGGCATCTCCTGATGCATGATGCCGCGGCCCGCGGTCATCCACTGCACGTCACCGGCGCCGAGATTGCCCCGGTTGCCAAGGCTGTCGCCGTGCTCGACGTTGCCGGCGAGCACGTAAGTGATCGTCTCAATGCCACGATGCGGATGCCACGGAAAACCGGCCTGGTAGTCGTCGGGCCGCTCATTGCGGAAATCGTCGAGCAGCAGGAACGGATCGGTTTCCGAAGTTTCGCCAAAGCCGAAAGCGCGTCGCAGCTTGACGCCCGCGCCCTCCATCGTCGGCTTCGAGGTGATGATCTTCTTCACAGGTCGAATGGACATGAGATTCGCCCTCCTGGAATTTGGTTCTTGTTATTCCTCTGCATGGAAAAATGGGCCGGCTGGCAGCAGCCGCAAGAAGGCACACCGTTGATACTATTGGCCCTGCGGTCTGACAAAAAAAGCCCGGCTCGGAGACCGAGACGGGCTTTTCAAAAAGGCGCCACTGACGCCGCAGTGGCTGTCGATTTTTAGGCGGGTGCGTTTTCTTGCGTGCCGACAAGGCGGCCGATCAGGCGATCGATTTCCGCGATCGAGCGGAAATTTGAGGGCGTCATATCGCGATCGGGAATCTTGACCCCGAATTCCGTCTCGATGCTCAGCATGAGATTGACGATGTCGAGCGAGGTCAGGCCGCTGTCGGTCAGGCTGGCGTCGTTATCGACCGGGCGGTCGATCGACCGCTTGGCCAGCAGTTCGCGGACAAGATGAGCGATGCGCTCGGTCACGTTCTGGTTGATGCGGTCGAGCAAGGTGAATTTTCTCCGAATCTGATGCCACATAGATTTTGATGCCCAGATAAACTGGCTGTAATTTTTGCCAGCAAGCCCGGACAAATCACATAGGTCCCAGTTTTACAGGCGATGTGTTTGCGATTGGTAACCTTGATACCAAAGAACTGCGCTAATCCCTCCCGATTGCCACTAGGAATTGGCAATTGTCAGGTACCCCAGCGGTGTTTAGTGCGCTGACAAAGAATGCAGCGCCGGGGTGAGAGCGATCGTGAGTGGAAGCAAGAGTGCCGAAGCTGCAAGGTCCGAAACGGATGGCGACGATCGTCATGTCGCCCGCAACGCCATGCGCGGTCTGATCATCGCCGCAACCAATCTTAACGCCGCGAATGCGGCCGGCCTGACCTCGCGGGCGGAAAAGGTCGCTGCGGTCGCCGCAACCCACGCCGCCTCAGTTGATACCCATTCACGGTTTCCAAGCGAAGCAATCGGCGCGGCACGCGCCGAGCGTCTGCTGGGCGTCCAGGTGCCGCCGGAACTGGGCGGCGAGGGCGCGACCGTCTCTGACGCGGTCGATATTTGCTACCTGCTGGGCCGGAGCTGTGCATCGACGGCAATGGTCTATGCCATGCACCAGACCAAGGTCGCCTGTCTGTTGCGCCATGGTGAGAGCAGCCCGTGGCATCAGCGCCTGCTGCGCCGTCTCGCCACCGAGCAGCTTTTACTCGCTTCATCGACAACGGAAGGCCGCGCCGGCGGCGACGTTCGCAACAGCTCAGCGCCGATCGAGTGGCGCGGCTCGCGCATTGCTCTCGAGCGGCAGGCCACGGTCATCTCCTACGCGGAGGCTGCCGACGGTATTCTTACGACCGCGCGCCGTTCCCCTGAGGCGGCCGGCACCGATCAGGTGCTCGTCGCTTTGCTGAAGCCCGACTATAAGCTCAATCGCCTGAACGGCTGGGATGCGCTCGGTATGCGCGGCACGTGCAGCGAAGGTTTTTCGCTGGTTGCCGAAGCTGCCTCCGAGCAGATCCTGCCGGTTGGCTATGACAAGATTCACGCCCAAACCATGATGCCGGTCGCTCATCTGCTGTGGAGTGGCGCATGGGCCGGGATTGCGGCATCCGCGGTCGATCGTGCTCGCGCATTCACCCGCAAAGCCGTGCACGGCTCCGGTGGCACGATGCCGCCTGGCACCGCTCACCTGACACGGGCGACCGCAACGATGCGCACGCTGCGCAGCCTGATCAGCGCGGCGTTGCAGCGGTTCGAGGCGGCGTCAGCCGATCCCGCCGCGCTTGAGGCAATCGATTTCCAGACCGGCATGAACATGCACAAGGTCAATGCGTCGGAGCTTGCGGTTTCGGCCGTGTTGAGCGCGATGCAAGCGTGCGGGATCTCCGGCTATCGCAACGACGGCGAATTCAGCGTCGGCCGGCATCTGCGCGACATCCTTTCATCGCCGATCATGATCAGCAACGACAGGATTCTGGCCAATATTGCGACGGCGTCGCTACTCACTAGCGCTCCGGCGTCGCTGCGTGACTAAAACTAGATAAGACTTCGGACTGCATAAGAAGACGTTGGAAGTAACAGAGGCGTGCGTACAATGAATGTGGCATTCAAGGAGCCGGCGCGGCCGGCCCGGTCGCTTGATTCAATCGCGGAAGCGTTGTTGCTGCCGAGCGGCATCGACGGAGTTTATGCGCGAACCGAGCTGTTCGAAAAAGCCGTCAACGGCCTGACCGAACTGATCTCGCGCTACCGCGATACACAGACCGAGGTGTTGCGATTCCCGCCGGTGATGAGCCGGCGTCAGGTCGAGAAGTCCGGTTATCTGAAGAGCTTTCCGCATTTCCTGGGCTGCGTGTGCTGCCTCGGCGGCGAAGAGTCGGAAATTCGCACGTCCGTGGAGCGCAGTGAGGCGGGCGAAGAATGGACCGACGCACTTTCGGCCGCAGACCTCGTGCTCAGCCCGGCCGCCTGCTATCCGGTTTACCCGCTGGTCGCGAGCCGCGGCACCGTGCCGGCGAAAGGGCTGGTGTTTGACGTTGCCTGCGACTGTTTCCGCCGCGAACCGTCAAAGATGCTCGACCGGTTGCAGTCGTTCCGCATGCGCGAATATGTCTGCATCGGCACGCCGGTGCAGGTCGATGAATTCCGCAAGGCCTGGATGACCAGAGCACAGAGCTTCGCCGGACAGCTTGGCCTGAACTGGCGCATCGACACCGCCAGCGATCCATTCTTCGGCCGCGGCGGCAAGCTGATGGCGATGAGCCAGGTCGAGCAATCACTGAAATTCGAGCTGCTTGTTCCGGTGCATTCAGCCGAGCAGCCGACGGCCTGCATGAGCTTCAATTATCACCGCGATCATTTCGGCTCGACGTGGAATTTGAAGACCGAAAACGGTGAACTCGCGCACACTGGTTGTGTGGCGTTCGGGATCGATCGCCTGGCGCTGGCGCTGTTCGCGACGCATGGCATCGAGCTGTCGCTCTGGCCGCTCGCGGTGCGCAAGGCGTTGTCGATCTAGGCGGCGCGCCTAGACGCCGAGAACGGCGTATTCCGTGTAAGCGAGATCGCCGAGCCGCGGACGCCGCGGGCCCTTGAAGTATTTGGCCATGCTGCCGCGGAAGAACATGCCGAACAGTCCCGGAATGACTCCGTTCGAATCGACGATGACGAACGGTTTGCCGCGCCGCGCCAGATAACGGCCGATCGGACCGGCGAAGCGCGCGAAGTCGGCGACGTCGCGGCAATAGATGATCTGCGCGCACGGCACGGCGCCTTTGACCAGCCGCGGACGAAATACAAACGGGTAGGCGCGCTCGGCTGTCTCGCACCAGAAGCTGATGCAGCCGTGTTCCACGTGGCGGAGCAGGATTTCCTGGTCGGCCGGATCGAACGCGGCACTCGGTTTGTTGGCGGCTTCGAGTATTTTGACGTTTTCGCCACTGAACAGGCCTTGCAAGGCAGGCATGGCGACGAAAATGCCGTCGCAATAGCGGGAAAATCCTTGCGCCTCGATAATCGGCCAGGTGTGCGGCGCTGCCGAGACGTTCAGATAGGTGACGTCTTTGTGCCGCATCGCTTGCGATACCAGAAGCGAGCCGTAAGCCCGGTAGTCCGGATCGACGTACCAGCTCGACAGGTTGCAGCGGGTCGTCGGTTGGCCGCCGTCGTGCATGGTGGAACAGATCATCAGCAGTGCGCCGACCGGAACTCCATTGGTTTCCAAAAGGTAACCATATTTTGGCAGGCCGGATGGAGGTTCATGTCCGGACAGGCGATGCAGCGCCTGTTGCCAGAATTGGAGCCCGCGATTGGGAAAACCGCGCGTCAGCAGCGCGGCAATGGCCGGAATATCGGCATCACCGATCTGATGGCAGCGAATTTCCGGCAAAGATGCGTCCATTGGTACCGGTCAGGCGCGATTTCGTGAACTGGATCGTAATCTTGGGGGAATATAACCGGGCGCGGGTGAACAAACCGTAGGCCGTCCGATGAAGAGCGTGAAATTAACCATAATAGAGCTGATGACCCAGATTGCGCGCGAGCACAGCAAGACGCTGTCGCCGTTGCGCGACGACCTGATTCTGCTCGATTCCGGCCTCGACTCGCTTGGCTTCGCCGTGCTGGTTGCGCGCCTTGAAGACACGCTCGGCATCGATCCGTTCACGGCTGCCGAGGACGCCATGTTCCCGCTGACGTTCGGTGACTTCGTGAAGGTCTATGAGGATGCCGCACGTAGCGCAGACGCTGCGTGATTGCCTGACGGGAGGGCCGGCCGAGCGATTCTTCTGGGATCGGGCCGCTCACGTTTGTGTCAATCACCTTGAACATGGCACGGCGCTTGGCGGCCGGCTCAAAGAGCTGGCGGGCCGCTCCGTCATTATTGCGACCTCGACGCAGCTTACGGCTGCGCTGACGTTGATCGAGCTCGATGGCGTCGCGCGCCGCCTCACGATTTTGCCGCCGGATACCGCAGCCGATCATCTTGCACCGCTCGTAGACCGCGCCGAAGCCGATGCCGTTGTGATCGACGAAGGAACGGCTGCGAACCCCGCTCTCGACCTTCCGGTTCGGGTTATCTGCACGCCTTCGATAAAAGCCGCGGCCTGCGACGACTGCGCCGCGCGTCGAAACGGAATGGCTGTTGCTGACGTCCGGTACTTCGGGCGTGCCGAAACTGGTCGCGCACACGCAGGCGACGCTGACTGCTCCGGTCAGGGCTGGTAAGCCGCCCGATGGTGTTGTGGTCTGGGGTACGTTCTATGACATTCGCCGTTATGGCGGATTGCAGATTTTCCTGCGCGCCGTTCTTGGCGGCCGCTCCCTGATCCTCTCGAACGCGGGCGAGCCGATCGGCGACCACCTGGCGCGTCTCGGCGAGCACGGCATTACCCACCTCTCAGGAACGCCATCGCACTGGCGCCGTGCGCTGATGTCGCCGGATATCGGCAGGATCGCGCCACGCTACGTGCGCCTTTCCGGCGAGATCGCCGATCAGGCGATCCTCGATAGCCTGCGCGCCACGTTTCCCGAGGCTAGCGTCGGGCACGCCTATGCCTCGACCGAAGCCGGCGTCGCCTTTGAGGTCACCGATGGTTTCGCAGGCTTTCCGGCGGCCTTTCTTGGCCGCAGCGCCAGCGGCGTTGAGATGAAAGTCGTGGACGGCTCGCTGCGTATCCGCTCTTCGCGAACGGCGTCGCGCTACGTCGGGTTGCAACAGCCGGAACTGCTCGATCCGGAAGGGTTCGTCGATACCGGCGACATGGTGGAGCTGAGCGGCGACCGCTACAGCTTTGTCGGCCGCAAGGGCGGTATCATCAATATCGGCGGCTTGAAGGTCCATCCGGAAGAAGTTGAAGCGGTCATCAATCGCCATCCGCAGGTCCGGATGTCGCTGGTACGGCCGAAGCGAAACCCGGTGACCGGCGCGATCGTGATTGCCGACGTCGTGTTGCGATCCGAAATCTTGCGCGCCGACGCCGAGCCGGAACTCAAGGAAAACATTTTGGCGTTGTGCCGCGCTGCGTTGCCGCGCCACAAGGTCCCGGCAACTGTCAATTTTGTGCCGTCGCTCGATGTCGCGGCGACCGGAAAGCTGGCGCGGCGCCATGCCTAAATCCAAGCGAACCGTTCTCGTTACCGGTGCGAGTCGCGGCCTCGGCCTCGGCATCGCGCGCAAACTCGTAGGAGCGGGCTACAACGTCATTGCGCTCGCACGGCAAAAATCCAGCCAAGTGAGAGATGCAATTGCCGAAACCAAAAGTGCCGGGCAGGGTGCTTTGGATTTCGTGCCGTTCGACCTTGGCAAGGTCGACGATATTTCCAATCTGGTGAAATCGCTGCGCAAAGACTTCGGGCCATTGTTCGGGTTGGTGAACAATGCGGCGGTCGGTCACGACGGCGCTCTGGCCATGATGCACAATTCGAAGATCGAGGAGCTGGTACGGCTCAATACTCTGTCCCCAATTGTGCTGACTAAGTATGTCGTTCGCTCGATGATGTCAGAAGGCGCAGGACGGATCGTGAATGTTGCCTCGATCATCGGCTCGACCGGCTATAGCGGACTTTCGGCTTATGCAGCGACCAAAGCATCGATGATCGGTCTCACGCGCTCGCTGGCGCGCGAAGTCGGCCGGCTCGGCATCAACGTGAATGCGGTGGCTCCGGGTTTTATCGAAACCGACATGACCCACGGGCTCGTCGGCGAGCAGCGGGCGCAAGTCGTGCGGCGAAGCGCACTGCGCCGGCTCGCAGAAGTCGACGATATTGCCAATGCTGTTGAATATCTGCTGAGCGACAAGGCCCGTAACATCTCAGGTACGGTGTTCACCGTCGATGCCGGCGCTACCGCGTAGCCTCTCGCTGTAATTCCAGCTATTACTCCATAAAATACGCAGAAAATGGGTCGCTTAAGGCGATCCAAAGGGGGGTCATTATGCGTCTGTCTCGCCGCGCTCTGCTTGCCGGAAGCACCGCAGTTCTGGGTGGTGCTGTTGCTGCGCCGTTCGTGGCGCGCGCTCAGGCAGCCCAGTTCACCTACAAATTCGCCAACAATCTTCCGGAAACGCACCCGATGAACGTCCGTGCGCGGGAGATGGCGGCGGCGATCAAGCAGGAAACCAGCGGCGCGTTCGATCTTCAGATATTCCCGTCGAGCCAGCTCGGCTCGGACACCGATACACTGAGCCAGATCCGCGCCGGCGGGGTGGAGTTCTTCACTTTATCCGGCCTGATCCTGTCGACGCTGGTGCCTGCGGCTTCGATCAACGGCATGGGCTTCGCGTTCCCGGATTACGACACGGTGTGGAAGGCGATGGACGGCGACCTTGGCGCCTACGTACGCGATCAGATCGCCAAGACCAATCTGCTTGCCCTGGAAAAGATCTGGGATAATGGTTTCCGGCAAACCACGACCTCGACAAAGCCGGTCAACACTCCGGACGATTTCCGCGGCATGAAATTGCGGGTGCCACCGTCGCCGCTGTGGACCTCCATGTTCAAGGCATTTGATGCTGCGCCAGCCTCGATCAATTTCAACGAAGTCTATTCCGCGCTGCAGACCAGGATCGTCGATGGCGAGGAGAACCCACTTGCCATTATCTCAACTGCCAAACTTTACGAGGTGCAGAAATACTGCTCACTCACCAACCACATGTGGGACGGCTTCTGGTTTCTGGCGAACAAGGCTGCCTGGGAACGATTGCCGCAAGACATGCGTATGATCGTAGCGAAAAACATCAACGCTGCCGCGGTGAAGGAGCGTGATGATGTCGCCAAGCTGAATGCCAATCTGCAGCAGGAGCTGGCCGGCAAAGGGTTGGCGTTCAATAAGCCTGATGCGGCCGCATTCCGCGACAAGCTGCGCACCGCCGGCTTCTATACCGAGTGGAAGGGCAAATACGGCGACGAAGCCTGGTCGATCCTCGAGAAATCGGTCGGCAAGCTGACCTAGCGTAGCGGTTCCAGGTCATGGTTGAACTCCAGACCTTGCCTGCTGGCAAACAAAGTGGGGCAGCGTCTCGTTATTCCTTGATTGGCACTTTTGACTCGTGGCTTGGCGCGCTCGTCGAGACCGCCGCTGCAGCGCTGGTTGCGGCAGAGATCGTTATTTTGTTCAGCGGTGTCGTCGCTCGTTACATCTTCGATAAGCCGCTGGTCTGGTCGGACGAACTGGCGTCGATCCTGTTCCTGTGGCTTGCAATGCTGGGCGCGGTCATTGCGTTTCGGCGTGATGAGCACATGCGGATGACGGCGTGCGTCGGAATGCTGGCGCCGCCGACGCGTGCGGCGCTCGATACGTTTGCCACTGGCGCTGCGCTGGCCTTTCTGCTGCTGATCGCATGGCCGGCTTGCAATTTCGCGATGGAGCAGGCTGCGATCACCACGCCGGCGCTTGAGATCAAGGATGCCTGGCGCGCCGCGGCATTGCCCGCCGGCATCATCCTGATGACGGTGTTTGCGCTGCTCCGTCTGTTCAACGCAGGATCGTGGAAATCGGCGGCGTTCTCGCTCTCCGCCGTCGCGGTGATCGTAGTCTTGTTTTGGCTTGGTGAGCCCTTGTTTCACCGTCTCGGCAATCTCAACCTGTTGATCTTTTTTGTGGGCGTTGTCGCGGCGACGGTTTTTGCCGGCGTGCCGATTGCTTTTGCGTTCGGCCTTGCGGTGCTCGGTTATCTGTCGCTGACGACTTTTACACCGTTGCTTATCCTGGTCGGCCGGATGGACGAGGGGATGAGCCACATCATCCTGCTCGCGGTGCCGCTGTTTATCTTCCTCGGCCTGTTGATCGAGATGACCGGGATGGCGCGTGCCATGGTGGCGTTCCTGGCGAGCTTGCTCGGCCATGTGCGCGGCGGTCTGCAATATGTGCTGATCGCTGGAATGTATCTGGTCTCCGGAATCTCCGGATCCAAGGCCGCGGACATGGCGGCCATTGCGCCGGTTCTGTTTCCGGCGATGCGTGAGCGCGGCGCAAGGCCCGGAGAACTCGTGGCGCTGCTGTCGGCAACCGGCGCACAGACTGAGACGATTCCGCCAAGCCTTGTCCTGATCACGATCGGATCGGTAACCGGTGTTTCGATTTCGGCGCTCTTCACCGGCGGCGTGCTGCCCGCGATCGTTCTGGCAATGCTGCTTTGTTTTGTCGTGCAAAGACGCTATCGCGGCGAAGACCTGGGCCAGGTTGTTCGCGCCAGCAAAAGCGAAATCGGCCGCACCTTCGTCATCGCGCTGCCGGCGATTGTGCTGCCGTTCCTGATCCGCGCCTCGGTCGTCGAGGGCGTCGCCACCGCCACCGAAGTGTCCACCATCGGCATCGCCTATTCGGTGCTGGCAGGACTGCTGATCTATCGCCGTTTCGACTGGGCAGCGCTCAAGCCGATGCTGATCTACACGGCGGCGTTGTCGGGCGCGATCCTGCTGATCATCGGCACTGCAACCGGCATGGCCTGGGGCCTCACGCAATCGGGCTTTTCGCGTTCGCTGGCCGCGGCCATGACAGGACTGCCGGGTGGCGCCGTGACTTTCATGGCCGTCTCGATCTTTGCCTTCATCGTGCTGGGCTCCCTGCTCGAAGGCATCCCGGCCATCGTGCTGTTTGGGCCGCTGCTATTTCCGATCGCGCGCACCGTGGGCATCCACGAAGTGCACTACGCGATGGTGGTGATCCTCGCCATGGGTATCGGATTGTTCGCGCCGCCGTTCGGTGTCGGCTACTACGCTGCCTGCGCGATCGGCCGGGTAGCGCCGGCAGACGGTATGCGGCCGATCTGGGGCTACATGGTTGCGCTGGTAGTCGGCACCATCATCGTCGCCGCGGTGCCGTGGCTGTCGGTCGGGTTTTTGAAGTGACTAAAGCCGCATTTGTCCGGCTTTGATCTGGTCGTACCGCTTGCGATCGACCAGCACATAAGATTGATGGAGCGGGCTGTCGAAATAGATCAAGTCTGTGCTCGCAAACGGGTCGAAGCCTTGCCTGCACAAGCTCGGTTTTGTTGTGCTTGAATGTGCCGGTCACTGCCATTGCAGTTTTGATCCGCAGAAACAAAGGCCGGGCATAAGCCGGTAATCGTTCGGCGAGGTGAGCGCGCAGCTTGGCAAAGTCGAGGATATCGCTCGTGGTAATCGCCGCCATGCCGGCAGCGCCTTCGGTGCCCGGCACAGCCACACCGTAAACCACCGCCTCCGTGATACCCGGAAATTCGGTCAGCGCGGCCGCGACTTCGGAAGCGGATACGTTCTCGCCTTTCCAGCGGAAAGTATCGCCAATCCTGTCGACGAAGTAGAAGAAGCCGTTGGCATCCTGCTTCATCAGATCGCCGGTGCGGAACCAGGCATCGTCAGGCTCGAAAACATTGCGAAGGATTTTTTGCTCTGTCGCGGCGCCGTCGGTGTAGCCCTCAAATGCGCCCGCGCCTTCGCCGGCATCGCTCTGGATTCTTCCCAAAGCTTCTCCGGCTTCGCCGGCGCTGCAGCGTATGCAATGTCCGTTCGCATCACGTACCGGCTCGCCGCGCGCATGATCGAATTTGACCAGCGCTACCGGAAAACGGTGTTTGAGGAACGGCGGCACGCGGCCGATCGCGCCGGCTTTTCCTTCAACGTTGTAGAGCGAGAAATTCGCTTCGGTCGCCGCGTAGAATTCCAGAATTCTCGGAATTTCGAATTTTTGCTGGAATTTTTCCCAAACGTCCGCGCGCAATCCGTTGCCGCAGGCCAAACGCAGCCGGTGCGGCGCTGTGGGCTTCGGTGTCCAGCAGATAGCGGCATAGTTCGCCGATATACTGGAACAGCGTGCAGTCCCATTTCGCAATATCGTTCCAGAACTCGGTCGCGGAGAATTTCTCGCGGATAACTACTGAGCCGCCGCGCGCAAGCAGGGCGCCGGTTGCGACAACGCCGCCGACCGAGTGGTACATCGGCAGGCAATCGTACATGCGGTCGTCCGGTCCGCTATTCATCAGACCGGCAAACCACAGGCTCCACTGCATCAGCCGGTGATGGCTGACATTGGCCGCTTTTGGCAGGCCGGTCGTGCCGGACGTGTAGATATGCAGTGCGCGATCGGCGATGGTCACTTCGCGCTGTTCCGTCTGCCGTCAGAGGTGCAGCCGTCAGAATTTGCGATGTCCCGATCGATGCGTGCAAAGTCATCGCTGCCGTGCGACCAGATTGTGGATTGCCCGGCGAGTTGTTCAACCGCGGTGCGAAACGCGCCGATCAATTCGCTCGCGACGATGATGTGTTTCGGCGAGACGATATTGATGCAATGGGCGAGGGAAGCGCCCCGCAAATTGGTGTTGATCAGCGATACCACGCCGCCGACCGACGTAATGCCGAGCCAGATCGCCATGTATTCCGGCCGGTTCGGCATGATCAAGCGCGACGGCGTCGCCTTTGGCAAGATTTTGCGCGAGCGCCCAGCGCGCATAGCGATTGATGCGTTCGGCGAGCGCGCGATAGGTGAAGCGTCTCCCGCTCTGAAATCAGGGCAGGCGCGTCGGCTGTGGCTGGCGCGATCTCGGCGATGACGCGTGGAAAGGATGCGGCTGCGGATTCGCAGAAATCGCCGCGGTCGCTTCAAGCGCGCGAACCCAGTCCTGCAGCGCTCCGGTCTTTCGCCCAGCGCTTGGCCGGGCTGCGGCGCGGGTTGGTTCTGCTGGTGAAGCGTCATGCCGCATCGTTGCCGAACAAAGTGAATTTTTCGCTTCAAGCCTGGTTAAAATTTGAACGAAACATGCGGTTTAACAGCGCTAAAACGCCACTTCCGTGTGCGACAAACGATTAAGGTTATTCGCTCTAATTCATCGCGCTTGCCACAGATCGGAAACCCTATTCGCCTAGACTGCCCCCATATCCGGCAAAGGACGCCGGATGTGTGGCGGGAAGGCATGAAAAAAGAAACGGTGGCCGTTCACGGCGGCTATGAAACCGATCCGACGACGAAAGCCGTCGCGGTGCCGATCTATCAGACCGTCGCTTACGAGTTCGACAGCGCGGACCACGGAGCTGCGCTGTTCAATCTCGAAGCCGAAGGATTTCGCTATTCAGCGCATCAGCAATCCGACGACCGCGGTCCTGGAGCGGCGTGTTGCCGCGCTTGAAGGCGGCGTCGACGCGTTGTGTGTCAGCACCGGCCAGGCGGCGCTCAACTACGCGGTGCAAAATCTCACCAGCATGGGCAGCAACATCGTTTCGGTGCCGCAGCTCTACGGCACGACCTATACGCTGTTCGCGCATGTCCTGCCGAGCCAGGGCATCAATGTCCGATTTGCCGAATCCGACAGCGCCGACGCGATCGAGAAGCTGATCGACGACAATACCCGCGCGATCTTTTGCGAGAGCGTCGGCAATCCGGCGGGCAATATTTGCGACATCGAGGCGCTGGCGGCGGTCGGCGCACGGCATGGCGTGCCGTTGATGGTCGACAATACCGTCGCCACGCCGATCCTGCTGCGCCCGATCGAATACGGCGCCGATATCGTCGTCCATTCGCTGACCAAATTCATGGGCGGGCATGGCACGACGCTCGGCGGCGCAATCGTCGACTCCGGCCGCTTTCCGTGGCGCGCGCAATGCACGGCGCTTCCCGATGTTCAACGAGCCGGACGCGTCCTATCACGGCCTGATCTATACCGATCATTTCGGCGAAGCGCGCCTATATCGCGCGGTGCCGCAGCGTTTATCAGCGCACCACCGGCGCGGTGCTGTCGCCGCTCTCTGCGTTCCTCCTGCTTCAGGGCATCGAAACGGTGGCGCTGCGCGTCGAGCGGCATGTCGAGAATGCGCGCCGCGTTGCCGAATTCCTGCGGAAAGATCCGCGGATCGAATGGGTCAATTACACCGGTTTCGCCGACAACCCTTATCACGCAGCTGGCGCAGAAATATCTCGACGGCCGCGCCTGTTCGCTGCTGACATTCGGTGTCGACCGGCGGCCTCGAAGTCGCGAAGAACTTTTACGACGCGCTCAAGCTCATCAAGCGGTTGGTCAATATGGGCGACGCCAAGTCGCTCGCCTGCCATCCGGCGTCAACCACGCACCGGCAGATGTCGGCGGAGGAACAGGCCAAAGCCGGCGTGCGGCCGGAGATGATCCGGATGTCGGTTGGTATCGAGCATATCGACGACATCATCGGCGATCTCGATCAAGCCCTGACCGTTGCGCGCTCGCGCCATTCACCGCTGCTCGCCGCTGAATAAGGCATTCCAGGCCCATGACCGTTCTTGTGGATACACTCCCGTCGATTACCGAAGGCGCGTTGCACGGCCGAAATTGCATCACCGTCGGCCTTGTCAATAATATGCCGGACGCCGCGCTCACATCGACCGAGCGGCAGTTCACCGGGCTGATGCGGGCGGCTTCATCCAGAGTTGTTGTGCGTCTGTTGCTGTTCTCGATCCCGCAAATTCCGCGCGGGAAGGAAGCGAAACAGGAAATAAGCGAGCGCTATCGCGATATTTCCGAACTTTGGGATAGCCGCGTAGACGGCCTGATCGTCACCGGCACCGAGCCGCTCGCTCAGAATCTGAAAGACGAGCCGTACTGGAACACGCTCAGCCAGATCGTGGACTGGGCTTACGACAACACCACCGCGGCGATCTGGTCATGTCTCGGCGCCCATGCGGCGGTTCTTCACATGAACGGCATTGAGCGCCAGCCGGCCGCAGAGAAAGTGCACGGCGTCTTCGACTGCGAGACCGCCTATCATCATCCGATGACCGTCGATACCGCGCGCGGGTTTCGCGTGCCGCATTCGCGATATAACGGTCTGTCGGAGCAGGATTTGCAGGAGGGCGGCTATCGCGTCCTTACACGTTCGCCGGTCGCCGGCGTCGATATGTTCGCCAGGCAGGACAAGAGTTTCCATCTTTTTTTCCAGGGCCATCCGGAATACGAGGCGGCGACGTTGCTGCGTGAATATCGCCGTGACGTAGGCAGGTATCTCAACCGTGAGCGCGAATCTTATCCGGCGCTGCCGCAGAATTATCTTGGCGATGCTGCTGTCGAGGTGGCCGGCCGCTTTCGCGAGCAGGCGGTGGCGGAACGGCAGCCCGATCTGATGTCAGGCTTTCCGATGGATGCAGCTTGCCGCCGGGCTCGAAGCGCCGTGGACGCCGTGCGCCATCGGCATTTACGAGAAGTGGTTTGAATACGTCGCGGCCCGCAAATCGGAACAGCGTCCTTTAACCGCGCCACGGCGCCGCGCCTGGCGCGACTGGCCTGATGACGGCATCGTCGCCGCCGCCGTGCGTTCCCCGCGTTAACAGGCGGCAATTCGCGGCAGGTAAAGGAATAGCCCGCCGGGCCGTTTACGCTTTGTTTGCAGCGCCGGAGCATTAATAGCGCGCGCAATTCGTAGGGGAATGCCGTGTCAAAAGCGATCACTTTTGCCGTACCCGCCGACCTCAAGCTCAAGTCCGCCCCCATTCCTGCGGACTGGGTGATCGAAGGCAATCCGCAGGCGCGCTCGCGCCGCCTGTCGACGAGCCCCGATACCACGTCATCGACGATGGTGTGGACGTGCACGCCCGGCAAATTCCACTGGCACTATAACGTCGACGAGACGCTCTACATTCTCGAGGGCGAGGTTTTTGTCACTAACGAGAAGGATGAGGTCCGCCGCCTCGGCCCCGGCGATCTCGCCTTCTTTCCGGCCGGCAGCGATAGCGTGTGGCGCGTGACCAAGGACATCCGGAAAATCGCATTCTGCCGCCAGAGCATGCCGCTTGCCGCTGGCTTTGGGCTTCGGGCGATGAACAAGCTCATCAACATCATGACCGGGCGGAACGTCAGCGCGCTGGAATCGCAGGATCCGGACGAAGCGGTCATGCCGGCGCAGCACGCCAACGCCGCCTAGATTTTTCGTCACATAGCCTGTGCTACCGTGCCTCGCGCGCTGCAAAGCGCGCGAGAGCGATTGTTTTTTTTGGCCGCAACGGCAAATTCGAAAGAGGCAGACAGATATGACACGAGCGCCTATCCGCCGCGTCGTCACCGGTCACGATGGCAAGAACGTCGCCAAGGTCATCATCGAAGGCCCGGCGACCAACACCAAGACCCCGCGCGACGGTGTCGCCTCGACGCTGATGTGGTCGAGCGACCGGATGCCGGTCGATATGGCCATCGGCGAAAATGTCGAGGACATGGGCGCCCGCATCCTCGGCACCGCGCCGCCGGAAAACGGTTCGCGCTTCATCGTCATGGAGTTCGCGGCCGGTGTCGTCTCCGAAATGCACCGCACCGAGACGATCGATTACATCGTCATGCTGTCCGGCGAGATCGACATGGATATGGACGACTCCACGGTGAAACTTCGCGCCGGCGACATCATGGTTCAGCGCGGTACCAATCATGCCTGGGTCAATCGCAGCAGCGCGCCGGCGCGGCTCGCGATCGTGCTGCTGGACGCCAAACCGCTCGGCATCGGCCACCCGCGGTTGCGTCCCGACCAAACAAAATAGTTCATAGCGCAATCACCGGATCCATCGTGACGCGAGCCGGCGCCAGCGCTGCTGTGAGCGCGGGAAGTTGCGCTCGGTCGCAAAATGCCGGGATCACCGTTTTCGCGTTTAGCGATCGCACGAGCGTCACCGTGTCCGAAAGACGCGGGTGCACGTTCCAGCGCATGGTTTGAGCGCGCCCGCTTTTGGCCAGACGATCTGCAGGCGTGCCCGGATTAACGTACCCGGTAAGCAAAATCGCCGGCTCGGTTTGATGCTCCCATTCAGCGAGTAGACGGCCGGACGTTCCCGACGCGCCATCGGCGGATGCCGCCAGCATGATGCCGCGCAGCCCTTCTATCGGCTTCACGATCCCGGCGAGGCGCTTGATGTCGTCGGCGACGGACGCGTGCGTCGAAGTGCTGTCGCTGCCGGCCAGCCGTTGCAGCGCGGTCTTCATCGCCTCATCGACAAAAATATCGCTGCGGCCGTGGCGGAGAAATTCCAGCGCGATTTCCGGGCCGCGCCCGTTGGCCGGCACCGGCAGCAATAACGGTCCGCGTTCAGCAAACGCTTTGAGCTTGTGCCAGCACGCCGCGATTGGCTCGTCGTAACCGCCGTAGGAGCAATCCAGAAGCGCAGTTGCTGTCGGCGTTGCCGGCGGATCGTAAGCGTAGAGGAATGACTCCGCGGAAATGTCGCCGGTGTAGAGCAAGCCCGCGCCGATATCGAACCGCAGCCAGACGCCGCCCGGGGCGTGGCCGTTGCGGCCGGTCTCGACCGCGATGCCGCAAATCTCGCTCCGGCCGTGGAGCGGCAGCGGCCGCACGGAAAGTCCGCCGGGCAATGCGCGGGCAACGCTCTCGGTCGCATAGACCGGCGGATTGCCGAGCTTGCCGAGCAGCGAAAGGCCGCCGACGTGATCTTTATGGCCGTGGCTCAGGACCAGCGCGTCGATCGGGCCGACGCCATCGACTTGCGGGAACAAGCCGGGCGGCGGGCCTTCGCCGAGGTCGAGCATCAGCCGCTTGCCGGCGGTTTCCACAAGGAAGCAGGCCGGCGCCTTGGCGCCGACACCGGAAATCAGCCGCAGCGACGCCGATTCATGCTGGTTCATGGCTCACGGTCTGTCCGATCGGCCCATTCGATCATATCTGGGGTGCTGGCAAGGCTTCGAAACATTGACATTACGGGCCGCCGTCCTTATCAACCCGCGCAGCAAGGAATTAGGCCATGAAAGTCCGTAACTCATTGAAATCGCTGCGCAGCCGGCATCGGGACAACCGTCTCGTGCGCCGCAAGGGCCGCGTCTACGTGATCAACAAGACGCAGCGCCGCTTCAAGGCTCGCCAGGGCTAAGCCCGAGAGGCCAAGCCCAGGATTTTGGCCAACAGGGCCGATCCTGGCCGGGCCAGCGTCACAAAATCTCTGCCCAATTGCGCCGCATTGTTTGCGGAACCTCGCGTAGTTTTCGGGCTTGTTGCCGGGCAACAGGCGAATAGACTCGCGGGCATGCGCACACGATTCCTGAAATTTGGGACTTTTGCTTTGGCCGCCGCTTTGGCAGCGGCTTCTTACGCGCCGGTGTTGGCGCAGCAATCCGGTCAGTGGGTCAAGCCGCCGAAGACACTGCCGCGCGTCGGACATGGCGACACGACCTACGACATCAGCACGCTGTTGGATGCGCTCAAGGTCGCGCCGGACGAGGACAGTTCCAAGGCGATCGAAGAACGCATCTGGGCGATATGGATGATGTCCGGAAGCGACACCTGCAATCTGCTGATGGCCCGGGTGAAAGCCGCGTCCGACGGCAAGGACTACGATCTCGCCATCAAGCTGCTCAACGCCATCATCACCATCAAGCCGGATTTTGTCGAAGCCTGGAACCAGCGCGCTACGGTCTTTTATCTGAAAAACGATTACGGGCACGCGATCGCCGATATCAGCCAGGTGCTGGCGCGCGAGCCGCGCCACTTCGGCGCGCTGTCGGGGCTCGGCCTGATCCTGCAGGACATCGGCGATGACAAGGACGCGCTGGATGCCTATCGCAAGGCGCTGGCGATCGATCCGCATCTCGAGCACATCCCCGACGTGGTGAAGACGCTGTCTGAAAAAGTCGAAGGCCGCGATATCTAAACCTCCTCGGCTGATCCACTTCCGACAAATGCGATGCGCATGAAATTGGTGGCCCCCGGCGTGCCGAGCGGGACACCGGCGACGACGAGTATGCGCTCGCCGGCTTTGGCAAAGCCTTCCTTGAACGCGAGGCGGCAAGCGCGCTCCACCATGTCGTCCTGATCCTGGGCGTCCGCGGCGATCACGCAATGCACGCCCCAGACCACGGACAGCCGCCGCCCGGCGGATTCGATCGGCGACAGCGCGATGATCGGCGATCGCGGCCGCTCGCGCGAGACGCGCAAGCCGGTCGAGCCGGATGAGGTCCAGCAAACGATCGCCGGCAGATCGAGCGTTTCCGCGACTTGCCGGGCTGCCGCTGCAATCGCGTCGGCGCCGGTCGGTTCCGGCTCGGTGCGCAGCACATGGAGCGACGGCGAATACATGCCGTCGTTTTCGACTTCCTCAGCGATGCGATTCATCGTCGCCACCGCCTCGACCGGATACTGGCCGGCGGCAGATTCGGCAGACAGCATGATGGCGTCGGCGCCGTCGAAGATCGCAGTAGCAACGTCGGAGACTTCCGCGCGCGTCGGAACCGGCGACGCAATCATCAACTCCAGCATCTGCGTCGCAACCACGACCGGCTTGCCGGCGCGGCGGCAGGCCCGTGTCATTTCCTTCTGCACGCCGGGCACTTTTTCCAGAGGCATTTCGACGCCAAGGTCGCCGCGCGCCACCATCAGCGCATCGGCGAGATCGAGGATGTCGCCGAGGCGCGCCACCGCTTGCGGCTTTTCGATCTTGGCCATCACCGCCGCGCGCCCGCGCGTGATCTTTTTTGCCTCGGCGATGTCCTCCGGCCGCTGGATGAAGGACAGCGCGATCCAGTCGACCCCGGTATTGAGCGCCGCCTCGAGGTCGGCAATGTCTTTTGGCGTCAGCGCGGCCAGCGGAATGAGCGTGTCGGGCAGGCTGACGCCTTTGCGGTTCGACACCTTGCCACCGATGACGACCTGCGTGGTGATGCGGTCTGCTGCAACCTCGGTGGTGACCAGCCGCAATTTTCCGTCGTCGATCAGAAGCTCATCGCCGGGTTTGATCGCGGCAAAGATCTCGGGATGCGGCAGGTGCACGCGCGTTGCGTCGCCGGGTGCTTCGTCGGTGTCGAAGACGAAGACCTGTCCCTTGTCGATCATGGCGGCGCCGTCGTTGAACGCGCCGAGCCGCAGCTTCGGGCCCTTGCAGATCGACCAGAATGCCGATCGGCCGGCCGTGATCCTTCTCGACGGCGCGGATCGTTGCGACCAGCTCGCGCATCTTGTCGTGCGAGGTGTGACTCATGTTGATGCGGAACACGTCGGCGCCGGCTTCGAACAGCCGCGCGATCATCGCCTGATCCGAAGAAGCCGGGCCCAGCGTGGCAACGACTTTGGTTCGCCGTTGCCGTCTCATTGCAGCCTCATGGAGTCTTGTTTCCGCTGCTTGCCGCGGGTGGTGGAGCGGCAGCACCGGCGCCGTTTTGTGGCTGGCTCAACGGACTGCCGGGTGGCAGCGGCTTGGATGCTGGCTGCTCGGCGGATTCGGTGAGCTGCACCGTCCAGGTGTGCTGCTCGGCAGTATCCACCTCGAAAAACCCGGTCCGGTCGTAGCCGTGTGCCAGACAGTCGCCGATGCCGCGAATGGTGAATTCCTTGTCGCGGGTGCACATGTACGATCGTCCGGTCCATTCGCCGCCGTGGTCGTAATCGATAGCGTAGACGTAATAAAATCGTGCGACGAGGGTCCCCTTGAGCACGGTCTCGCAGGTTCGCGACGGCAAATTCCACCAGCCTTCCGTGGTCCAGCCGTCGTTGTCCTTGTAGCCCACAGCGACGCCGACGCGGCTGCCGGTATTGTTGCACAGCCGGAAATCGGCAGCGGCCGGGCGCACCGACGCAGACAGGCTGAGCATCGTAACGATGCACAGCGCCAATCCGGCCAGCACGTTGTGGAAACGCTTACCCCTCATATTCGTTTCAGAATCCGGATACGGTTATGGCCTGTCAACGATGATGGCGCGGAAGTCCGTGACGTTGGTGAACGTCGGTCCGGGTATGAATAAATCCCCGATGCCTTTGAAATACCCCGTGGAATTGTTGTTGGCTAAAAACGAGGCAGCATCGAGGCCAGCGGCCCGGGCCCGTTTTAGCGTGGTTTCATCGACGAAGGCGCCGGCGGGGTCGTCGGGGCGGCCGCGCCCGCCATCGGTCCCGTCGGAATCGGCCGCCAGCGCCGCGATGCCGGGCGCCCCGTCGAGATGGATGGCGATCGCCAGGTCGTATTCCTGGTTCGGTCCGCCTTCGCCGTTGCCGCGCAGCGTGACCGTTAATTCTCCACCGGACAGCACGACGGTGCGGCGGCCTTTGGTGCTCAGATCGCGGGCCAGGTGGGCATGCTCGGCCGCGACGTCGCGCGCCTCGCCCTGCAAGCGATCGCCGAGCACGATGCAGTCGTAGCCCGCCGCCTCGGCGCGGGCTTTCGCCGCCGCAAGCGCATCCGCCGGCCGGGCAATGATCTTGTAAGCCGATCCGGCAAACACCGCGTCGCCCGGCTTCGGCGATTCATTTTTGGGATCGGAGAGCGCGCGGGTGACAGCGTCGGGTAATTCGAGCTTGATACTTGGCGGCGATGGCGCGCGCATCGGCGAGCGTCGTCGGATCGGGCACCGTCGGTCCCGAGCCGATCACCGCCGGGTCGTCGCCGGGAACGTCGGAGATCGCCAGCGTGACGATCTTCGCCGGATGCGCCAGCGCGGCGAGCCGTCCGCCCTTGATCCGCGACAGGTGCTTTCGCACGCAATTGATCTCGCCGATGTTCGCGCCACTGCGCAGCAGCGCGCGTGTCGTCGCCTGCTTCTCCTCGAGCGTGATGCCGGTCAGCCGGCGCGATCAGGTTGGCCGACGCGCCGCCGGAGAGCAGCACCAGCACGAGGTCATCGGCGCCGGCGGCTTGCGCGAGCTTCATCATCCGTTCGGCGCCGGCGAGTCCTGCCGCGTCCGGCACCGGGTGGCCGGCTTCGACGACCGGGATGTGTGTGGTGGGGCGGCCGTAGCCGTGGCGCGTCACCGCGATGCCGGTCGAGACGCTCCTTCGGCATGCGGGCGAGGTAATGCGCTTCGGCGACTTCGATCAGCGAGCCGCCGGCCTTGCCCGCGGCAAGCACGATGAGCCGGCCCTTGGCTGGCGGTTCCGGCAGGTGCGCCGGCAGGCAGCCCGACGGGTGCGCCGCGCCGACCGCGGTCCGATACAGGGATTCGAGGAAATCGCGATGCTTTGTGGTCAATCCGAACGGTTCCCGGGCATGTCTTTGGGCCTGCTTTTTGGGCGCTATGGCAAGCCGGCCTTTCGGCCTCTATCTTTCCCTTAACTAGAACGCGGAGACGCTTATGGCTACCGACGAGAAAACCCAGCACGGAACTCGAGGCCGCGGTCTACCGCCGCCTGGTCGAGCACCTTCGCGAGCGCACCGACGTGCAGAACATCGACCTGATGAATCTGGCCGGCTTCTGCCGCAACTGCCTGTCGAACTGGATGAAGGACGCCGCCGACGCCAAGGGCCTGCCGATGACCAAGGACGCAGAGCCGCGAGATCGTCTACGGCATGCCGTTCGACGAATGGCGCGCCAAAGCACCAGAAAGACGCGTCGCCTGCGCAAAAGGCGGCATTCGAAAAAGCAAGCCAAAAGCACTGAGGCGGCGCCTTTTGCGCTTTTGTCCTGTGCAGAGCGTGGATGATCGCACGCTTGTCTTGAACTGACGCGCCGGTGGCAGACTTCCGAAACCGGTCCTTCGCAGTCCAGAAATGCGAGGAGTACCCGATGGCCACCGCCGCTGCCGCCAAGGACGACGAACAGACCGCCCACCGCTTCGCCAAGGATCAGCTCAAGGCGATCGTCGAGCGCGTCGAGCGGCTGGAAGAAGAGAAGAAGGCGCTCTCCGACGACATCCGCGACGTCTATGCGGAGGCCAAGGGCAACGGCTTCGACGTCAAGTCGCTGCGCGTCGTGGTGCGGCTGCGCAAGGAGGACGTCAACGAGCGCAAGGAGCATGAGGCGATTCTCGAAACCTACATGCACGCGCTCGGGATGATTTGATCGCTGCATCGGTTTCATCGCTCGCAAAATTCGCCTCTCCCCGTGGGGGAGAGGCCGTGGCGCGCCGTAAGGCGCGACGCGGGTGAGGGGGCTCCGCCCTCACAGTTCTGCACCGCCGCACCCCCCTCACCCTCGCGAACTTCGTTCGCTCGACCTCTCCCCCACGGGGAGAGGTGTAATTTCACGCAAGCAATCTCGTTCTCGCGATGCGATTGCATCCGCGTGTTGTGACGCATGGCAATGATCGGCCCGAAAAAACGGGCCACGCTTTTCTGCTCCCCCGATAACGAGGGAAGCGGAGCACCGAACGGTGCGGTGGACTCCACCTGTTACCAGGCAAGTCCGGTAGAGAACTGCACCCGTTACCGGGAACAGCCGCGGTCCTTCATGACAAGGGCCGCTCACCTTTCGGTGCTCCACGATCGGGTTGATGGAAGTTGCCTTCCAACCCGGCCCGGGCCAGCGCTTCCTGGAATCACCGGATACAAACGGTAGTAGGCTTTCCGCCCACCGCCTCTCCAGTGCCAGTGCAGCCAGCACCTGGCAGTCCGAACACGTGCCGGACGGGCATGATGCCCAGGCCGTCTGCGAACAAGAGCGACGAACTCTTATCCGCAGAACCCGCGCCCGCTCCGTCAAAAGCCGTCTCTGCGCAGATGACGTCCCTCACGACGAGCGAGCTGGATCATACATCGTATTCGGGGACTAATAAGTCAATAGTACAGTTACAATTATTTTGAGGATTGCACTTGAGGAGGTTTGCGTCGCCGACCCCAATCGGTAGCGGCTGGCCTTCCGCCGTCCGCCGCCGTTCAATTGCGCAATGGCCAAGGCGACTCGGTGGGAAATCCAGGCGTTAGGATTGCGCGACCGACGATTGGCAGCAGGTGTTCAACTGTCCCAACAAGTGCGTTCGCCGCGAGGGGTATGGAGTGCGATATCCAACGCGTTGTTATGTAAACGTTCAACGGTGGCCGCCTAAGATTCTCGCCAGTCTATTTGCGCTCGATAAAAATTGCCCGGCCATCCGACTCACCAATATTTTCAGCGGTATGCGACGGCGTAATCGGCACAGTCATCGCGGTCCCGGCTTTATTGGGCAGATCCCGCGTTTTTCCGTCCGGAGCATAAACTCTGATCAAGCAGTCGTTGAGCGAGTAAATCACCGAGGGGGCCGGGTGCGAATGCGGTTTGTCGTGCATGCCCTTTGCCCAAGTCGCCTCGATTACCCGAAAGCTTTGATCCTCGAAAATGATTTTGTAGACGCTCGGATCGCCCTGAAACGTCGGCGGTGAATCCTGTGCCAGCGCGGCGGAGCCGGCCAGAACTGTTAATGCAGAAACAATTGTCACAAGCGACCGGTGCGGCTTCATGAACACTCCTCTTTGACGGGCCAAAAATCTTAAGCTGCGAAGACCAATCGCATGCCAACGGCGGAATGGATGATCGTGTCACCCATCGCTTCACGAGCGAGGTCGTAGAAACGATCTCCAGAACAATGTCCCGGGATCAGATAATCGGGGTTGATCTCTTTCAGGGCAGCGATGACCTGGCGGATGTAAGCATCGTCCAACGGTGGAACGATGTGGAAGCCGCCAATGACGGCGTGCACCTTTTGGATCCCGGATGTAGCCTGCGCCTGCCGGATCGTATTGATGATTCCGCGATGGCTGCAGGACGTCAGAACGACCAGGCCTTTGCCCCTCACGACGAAATTAGTGCTGATCTCATGTTCAAAATCATCCGGGATGAAGGTGCCGGTATTTTTGGCCAGTGACATTTTGTCTGGGAAGCAACCGAATTCGTTTACAACGCCGACCTTCTCTTTCGTCGGCAGCAAGGGTTTCTCGAAGCTGACCGGAGCGATTTTTCCGCTAGTGAAAGCGTGATCGGCCACGACAGCCGGCGCCTGTGCCATCATCAGCGACAGATTGGCGTCAATGATCGCCCTGCGGTCGAGTGCGCCGAACTGCCCGAAAATATTTTCGCGCGTGCAGAAGCAATCTTCGCCACCGACAAAGAACGGCAAATCAGCCTTGAGTTTGCCCTTGTTCGCCGCAAGAAACCCGACCATGCCCCCGAAATGATCATAGTGACCGTGGCTCAGTACCAGCGCGTCCAAACGCGAGGGATCGATCTTGAGGATCGCCAGATTGTTCAGAAGGACTTCTGATGTGTAGCCAAAATCAATGAGGAGGTTGCGCTCTTCCTCGCCACGCCGCGATTGAGCGTGCATTGCGAGTCCGAATTCGCCACCGAGGTCGGTGCCCGGAGGCGAATCCTGGCTGAGATTAGGACCAACTCTGCGCTCAATATTCAGTCCGCTGCGTTGTTCGGACGGGACGAATAGAACAACGCGGTTGTCCGTCACAATACGAACAGCAAGGTAATCAACCTCGGGAACGTGGGCTGTTAGTTCCTGCGCCTGCGCGGTTCGCGAAGCTCCGACCAATGTCGCCGTCAGCGCGGATACGAAACCCGCTCCTCCGGCGCAGAGCAGTCCGCGTCTGGAAATCGGCATCGCGCCGCAGCCACAACTGCCGAACAGCATGCACAGTCCTCTTCGTTATGGTACCGGCACGATATCGCCTCGACACAGGGCGCGCCTAACATCCTGCTTACATTTTCGTCACTCTTTGCTGATGTTCCGCGTGCTAGGATTGCCCAGATCGGATGCCGGGCGGAGACAATCGTTTGCGCTATCATTTTGATAATCACGTGCTCGATACGGGCCGCGGCGAATTAAGCCGCGGGGCGGTGGTTGTTGGGGTCACACCGCAAGTATTCGATTTGCTCGAATATCTCATTCGCAACCGGGAGCGGCTGGTAAGCAAAGACGATCTGGTTGCGGCCGTATGGAACGGGCGGGCGATATCCGACTCTGCATTGACAACGCGCCTTAACGCGGTGCGGCACGCGATCGGAGATAGCGGTAATCAACAACGGCTCATCAAGACGCTGCCGCGCAAGGGCTTCCGCTTTGTAGCGGTAGTAACAGAGGAAGATGGGTCTGCAAGCGCGCCTGTTTCGGATGTTGCGTCGGCGCTGTCAAAATTGGCGTCGGTGCCTCCGGGAAATCCGTCCATCGCGGTGCTTCCGTTTGTTTCCCAATCTGGCGGCCGAGATGAGAAGGCCATTGCCGAGAGCGTCGCGGAGGAAGCGCTGACTGAGCTTGCGGATTTGCGTTGGTTGTTCGTAGCCCAACGCTACGCCAGTTTTTCTTACGCGCCGAAAATGGCCGACGTCCGACAAATTAGCCGCGACCTTGGCGTACGCTACGTGTTGGAAGGCAGTGTGCGGCGGGCGGATGGCCGTGCGCGCATCACCGCCCGGCTGATCGACGCGACCGCAGGAGCGGGCGTTTATATCTGGATCGGCCGCTTCGACCGGCGTCTCGCCGACCTCCTTACCGTTCATGACGAGATTGCCACTGCAGTTGCCGCCACGATTGTTGCCGCAGAACAGCGGCGCGCTTTGCGCAAGCGGGACGAGGATCTCGACGTTTGGGAAACTTACCAGCGCGGAATGTGGCACATGTCTCGGTGCGAACCGGCTGAAAATGAATTGGCGCAGAATGTTTTCCAGAGCGCGATCGAGATGGATCCGACCCACGGGCCGAGCTACGGCGCTCTCGGCTGGTCATACATGATGGCGGCATCGATCTACAGCCAGATGTCGATTGCTGAAGGCTGCGCTCTAGGCGAGCCGCTGGTACGCAAGGCTATCGGACTTGATGACGACGATCTGGCAGCCCGCGCGCGGCTCGCCATCGCAGCCTTGTTGCGCGGAGATCTTGAAGGCGCTTTTGAGGGCGCCGAGGAGGTTCTCTCAGTCGCCCCTTCATGCGCTGAGGCACTTGGGGTTAAGGGCACGGCGCTTCTGTATTCGGGGCGCAGAGCGGAAGGGCGCGCGGAAATCGCGAAGCATCTTAAACTCAGTCCGCGCGATCCGGCGCGCCCGATACGGCTCTCGCAAATCGCCGCTTCGCTATATTTGGACAAAGACTACCAAGCGGCGGCGATGACGGCCCGGCAAGTCATCAGGCAATACCAGAAGCACCCGACCGCTTATCGCTGGCTGGCGGCTTCTTTGGGTCAGCTTGGTAGAATAAGAGAAGCAGAGGAGACATTGGAAACTCTCCGAACCACCGCGCCGTCCTCCTTCGAGATGTATGTTAGTCAGCGACCGCAGTATTGCAGCGTTGAACACGCCCCCATGGTGGCAGGCCTCCGTAAAGCTGGCTGGAAGGGCTAGGCTTAGTCGTGATCAAGCGGCTGTTCTTACGCCGCGTAGGACAGGTCGCCGGTGGCGCGTGATTTGACGATGCAGTCGCGCCCGTTGCGTTTGGCGTCATAGAGCGCCACGTCGGCTGCGCGCAGCAGGTCGCGCGGCTGCAATCCTTGCCGCGGTGTCATCCAGGCGAGGCCAACACTGACGGTCGGCGTGCTGTCCGGCCGGCCTTGCTGTTCGGCGCGGAGCCCAAGCAGGTTGCCGCGAATGCGTTCGGCAACGCGGGTGGCGATTTCCTTCGAGGCGCTCGGCAACAGGACGCAAAACTCCTCGCCGCCATATCGCGCGGCAAGATCCGACGCGCCTTGCAAGCCGGATCTGATGCAATGCGCCACGGCGCGTAGCGCTTCGTCACCGGCCTGATGCCCGAACTGATCGTTGTAGCGCTTGAAGTGATCGATATCGATCATCAACACCGAGATCGGGGAGGCCGTGTCCATGGACTGGCGCCACGTCTGTTCGAACACCTCGTCGAGGCGGCGCCGGTTGCACAGTCCGGTCAGGCTGTCGGTGGTCGCCATGATGGAAAGCGCGCGCTCGGCTTCGCCGCGGCGCCGCAGCGCTAGCACCAGGAATCCAATCAGCGAGATATTCAAGCCGCACAGGATCAGCGTAATGGCGCCGATCACCAGCGCTTTCCAACGCCATGCGCCATAAATGGCTTCGGTTGAAGCCCCGTAGACCAGGGACAGCGGATAGTCGCCGATGTGCTGGAAAACGTAGAGGCGATTGACGCCATCCAGAGACGCGGTTCTTTCGAACGATCCGGTTATCCGGGAGTGTCCGCGCTTGAAAATTTCGCCACCGGCGACATTGCGGCCGATGAATTCGGCAAAGGATGGTGCGCGCATTACAATCGAGCCGTCATCGCGAACCAGTGTGATCGAGTCTTTCGGCCCGAGGGTGACCCTCTGAAAAAGTCGCGCAAACAGTGTTAGCCGGATCGTTCCGACGACAACGCCGGTGAACTGTCCATCGTCGTCAGTGAGGCGGCGGCTGATGGCGATAAAGCCTTCGCCGCTGGACGTAACCCATGGGCAGCTTATGAACAGGTCGTGGCCAACGCCGAACTTTTGCGTGATGAAATAATCGCGATCCGCGTGGCTTACCGGCAACGGGTTCATGGTGCGGGAATCGAGCGTGACGACACCGTCTTTATCGAGGACAAAGATGGAGCCGAGATCGCTGCCATTCGCCGCCCTGTCGAACAGCAAAAGCTGACGTGTTTCGGGGCTGAGTTTTTCGAGCTCAGGAACTTTCAGGCCGTCAATCACTGCCTGCAGCGATAGCGCGTAGAGTTCCAGGTTGCGGTCGATGTCCGAGCTGATTGCAGCAACGATGTTGGTCTCGGCGCGGCTGGCTTTTTGAACTTCCTCGGTCCGCTCGCCCCACAGCACCAGAACAAGCATGGCGCACAGGCCGATCGTGGCGGCAACACCCGCAGCGACAAGACGCCTTCCGCCTGTAACCTGCGGTTTTTGTGGACCTTCCGAAGGCAACCGACTTCCCCAAGTTCAGGCGACTGCGTCTACCTTTCTACCGCCTGTGCCTTGCGTAATTTGCGGAGCTTCGCCTCGGACTTGGTGCATTCCGTTAGGCCGCCCTTAACCACGCACGACGCGTGGCCGTCAGCCGAGCCGTTTTGACGCCTGCGACTGGATTGTCAGGACTGAAATTTCGTCTGCGACATCACCGCAAAAGATGGTGTCAGGCGACAACACGCGTGCGGGATGAATAGCGCATGCCGAATGCCATGATGATGACGATGAACAGAAAAGAACCCACCAGAAGAAAGCTGGATTCGAAGCAAGACTCGAATGCGGCAAACAGGCAGATGCGAAGGAAAAATAACGCCAGCGGATCGTTGGCCGGCGTCCGTTCAGCGCGATAAAAATCCAGGATCGGGCAAAAGATCAGCCAGAGACTCATTAATGCCGAGCCAATGATACCGGTCGTAAGGGCCAGATCGAGATAGCCGTTGTGAGCGTTGCTGACGTATCGGGCCCAACCGTTTTCATTCATTCCGTAGACAACCTGCTCCGTCCCCCAAAACGTGGCGAAACCGAAGCCGGTGAGCGGCTTCTCGGAGATATGGCCGATGACGAAGTTCCAGACGTCCGAGCGGCCGGTAAAGGTAGGATCCAATCCCAGTGATTCCACGAACGCGTGGATTGGCCGGACATATATCGAACCAAGTGTGAGGGTTTCCAGGACAGCCAGGATCAAAACCACGATGGCCATCCCAATGAAGGGACTGCGAAGATTCGCCATCAAAAAGCTTACGATCAAAACAAGCGGTAATTCCGAGATGGCGGTCTTGGAGTGGGTGAACCACAAAAAGGGTGCTGCAAGAACAATGATGAACCAGCCGAGATAACGGCTTCGCACTTTGCTGACCAAAAGGCCGGTAAAAATGAAAACCACCATGGCGGCACTGGCGCCGTTTTTATGACCGAAAGCGCCGCGCCAGTCTCCGGCCAATTCCATCTCAACCGTGTCAGATGCCTGATGGACCGCGTGAGCCGGCGACAATGCAACGCCTAAATAAGAAGAAATTGTAAGAATGAGAGCCACGGCGGCCATCAGGTCGGCGAAGTGTCGAAGGTTCCTTGGCAGCAGCACCACCATTCCTGCGATGCCGATTGTAATGAGCGCGTAAGCAAAGCGCCGCGCGGACAGTGAGGGATCCCAGGATGTCACCACCGATAGCGCGCACCATGCCAACGCAAGGATCATGATCGGGCGTATCAGCCATAGCAAACGCTCCGGGTGATTTGCCAGGCACCAGATACCCAGGATGATGAACAGAGCCGAGTAGGCGATTTGATTAAAGGAACTGCCGGCGTCGGTGATCTCCGCAGGCAGGTCAAGCCGCGGGAATGGAGCGAACGACGTCCAGCCGCCGAACAGCACGATGATGAATACCGTGCTTCGCAGAAGACTGTCCGCTTTGCTGCTTTGCGAAGCCGAAACACCGCGGGCAGGATATCGCGCAAGAACGTCTGTCAATCTGCTTCCTGGTTTCGCAGGGGGCCCACAGGTTGCCACTTGGGCCGGCCGATCTGCCCGCGTACTGCAATCTTCGCGGAATCAATCTCACGCGAAGCTATGAAAGCCCCGGTTAACGATTGGTTTACCTCACCGAATCCAGCGGCCTCGAGGCCCAGCTTCCGAGGCCCACCGCGGCAGGGTCAACCTGCCAAGTACGGCTCGCTTTGCGCGAGACCAGGCGCTTGAGCGAAAGCGTGGGCTTCTCGATGAAGTGCCAGGACAATGCGGCAAAAGCGAAAGTAAGCGGTGCTGCCACGACGAACAGCAACGGCCACCACTCCCGGAAAATGGGGAAGAGATGCACCAGCGTCTGCTGGATCGGGAACCCGTAGAGATATATCCCGTAAGAATAATCGCCGCTTTCAATGAAGCGAAGCTGCGGGACCTTCAACATGCCGATATACAGCACGCAGTAGGTTGTCGGGATCGCGGCGGCAAACGCGTTGCCCGGATGCAGCATGAGCGCGTAAGCGGCTATGGCGCTGACACCGAAAAGCCTTGCATCAAGACGCACGTCGTCGCGCAAATGATACGCGGCCACGCCGAGCAAAAAATACACCACCATGACGTAAGGAGCGTACGGGTTGTTTCCGTTATTGAGCTCGCTGATGTTGTAGGTGTTGTTCACCAGCATCGATATGAAAAGAACAGTGAGCGCAAAGAGCGGGATCAAATTGCTTTTCTTGATCAAGCCAGTGACGATCATCGCCGCCATGGTCACGTAACAGATAAATTCCGGCTTCAACGTCCAGACATTGATATTGACGACGCCGGGCATGGGGTTGTCCAGGAACATGCCGGGCAGAACGTAGCGAATCTTGCCGATGACGTTGCCGAAGTACTCGTAGAATTCCCGGTTGGTGAAATAGTCGTGCAACGATACCGTCGTTAAGAGCGGGCCCAGGATCAGTGCGCACAGAACGACTTCCGTCATCAGCGCCGGCACGATCCGCAAAATACGGAATGTCAAAAACACCCTGAGCGATGCGACGCGCACCGCGCTTCCGGTCACGAGAAAGCCGCTTAGGGCGAAGAACATTGGTACGAGCGCCATCAGCAATGGCCGGACGAGCGTTCCCCAAAGCCAGCCGTTGTCGCCCTGCGACGAGAAGAATGAGTGGCTGAAGAAGATGGACGCCGCCAAGGCCAGACGAAGCGCATCGAAACCGGGGCCGGCGCCGCCGTTCTCGCGCATTACAGAGCCGATCGAAATCTTTTTGGTTTTGGAATCAGTCAGGACTTTCGGCATTTCGCGCTCGCATCACAGAAGGAATGAAGCCCCCCGCTTCGTAAGCGGCGCGAAGTTGGCACAGCCGAGACGGCGTTTGCGTTATTCCCTTGCTAACCATTAACGTGGCGAGGATTTACCAAAGTTCTGCAGATGCGCCTGCACTGGAGTCGCCCCTATGTGGTTTCGCCTGCTCACTTTTGTTTCGCTCCTGTTGCCCGTTCCGGCCCTGGCCGGCGTCAAGGAGGATGTCGCAGCGCTCGCGCCGTCGGGTCAGGTGCTGGTGGTGGACGCCAAAGGCAATGAATTGCTCGCCCAGAATGCGGACGACCCGTTCGTTCCGGCCTCCGTGACCAAAATCGTGACGGCGTGGCTGGCGATGGAGGTGCTCGGCGCCGACTACCGCTTCGAGACTCGCTTCTATCTCGATAACAAGCGAGTGCTGTACATCCGCGGCGGCGGCGACCCGTTCCTGATCTCGGAAGAACTCGCGCCGCTCGCGAGCGCGCTGGTCGGAGCCGTCGGCAAGCAGCCAATCACCGGCATCGTAGTTGACGGCAGCTACTATCCTTCAGACCTCCGTATCCCCGGCATCGAGAACAGCGACGAGTCCTACAACGCGCTGAACACCGCGCTGGCGGTGAATTTCAACACCATCTCGGGCATACGCGCCGGCAACACGGTGCGCTCCGCCGAGAAGCAGACCCCGATCACGCCGCTCGCGATCAGCGAGTACCTGGCGCGCGGCCCTCATAAGGGCGCCGGACGCATCAGCTTGAGCCAGGATCCGGCGGTAAGCCTGCAATACGCCGGCGAGCTGATTGCTGCTTTCATCGGACGGGCCGGCGGCCGCGTGACCGGCAAGGTCTCGATCGGCAGCGTGCCGGCGGGATTGCAGCCGGTCTATGTTCACCGGCAATCGCGGCCGCTTGCCGAAATCCTCGTCGACCTGCTCCGCGCTTCCAACAACTTTGTCGCCAACCAGGTGTTTCTGGAGATCGGCGCGCACCGCTACGGCGGGCCTGTCAGTCTCGATAAGTCGCTTAAGGTTGCCAATGAGATGCTCGCTGCGCACGGCCTGGCAACCGCGATCCATATCGAGGAGGGGTCGGGCATCAGCCGCAATGATCGCTTCACCGCCCGCGGTCTTGCCCAAGTGCTGGAGTTGTTCGCACCTCATGCCGACATGCTCCACGGCCACGACGGCGGCACCAATAAGACCGGCACCATGTCGGGGGTCAGCACACTCGCGGGCTATGCCGATACGACAAGCCACGGGCGGGTGCGTTTCGTGATCGCGCTTACGAGCCCGGACGGCGAACTGCGCTTTCGCGTGTTGCAGGCGATCCGCGCCGGGCTGTGATGGCCGATAGCGCGGTGAGCGCGCTAGACGAATACAACGCCGACTTTATTGCCGCGCCGCCATTTGACCCGGACGTTGCGGCCTTTAGAGCCTTGCGACAGCAGCAAGGCAAATGAGGCGGGAATTTCCCCCTCAATCGACAGGCGCGCGCCGGTGTCGGAAAGATCGATGAGGCTGCACGGCCGTACGGCGAAGCCGCCGTCAACGCAAATCCATGCACGGGTGTTGACCGGCTTCCGCGTTGATTTGCGCTGTTCTTTGGCGGCGCTGCCGCCGCGCTTCATTCCGAACATCGAGGCGCCTTCATAGGGACAATCCACCCCGCGTGGGTTTTCCCGCCAAGTCGTAAAGAGACGGTTAGCGGAGTGACTTTGTCACAATAAACGTAATGCGAAGCGTCGCGGCGCCGTTGTACTCGGCATGGACGCGAGGCAAACCCTGGTTTGCCTCGATAATTTATACTGCCGCTACCGCCAGCCTTACTGCCACGCTGAGGACGAGCAGAAAGCTTAAAGCCGTCACCGCAATAATCTGGTAGCGCGTGATGTTATCCATCTGATTTAGAACCTGAAAATAGATGTTCAGCTGTCGCACAACACGATAATAGCGCCGCTGTCTTAACGTATTTTCCCGGCGAGGTTGCACGGGATCAATTCGTGCCACCCCGTCCTGTTCCAACAAAGCCTGCCAACATCTTGTGGGTGCTCGGCGGGAGGCGCGCGGCCGCAGCAGACGCAATGCGTCGTGCCCCAATCTATGCTGGTGCAATTACTGCAGTGACGCGGTGCGCGTCGGGTAGGTCACGGTCTGCAGGAAGACGATCGCGTTGCCGCGGGCGAAGTGATCGTGCGGTAGGCCCATCGACGGATCGTTCGAGAATTTCATCATCACCGCGCTGGACGGCTTCACCATCATCGCTTCGAGCGACGTGAGATCGCGCGCGCCAAACGAAAGCGTAGAGAGGAAGCGGTGCACGCTCGGCGACATCACGATCGCGCGCAGCCATGGGCTGTTAAGCGGCTGCCGGACTTTCACCGCCGCGGTGGCGAGCTGGATGGCGCGCTGGAATGAGGATCGCGGCTGGTCGGCGCTGTCCTTCGCCGCGGTCGTTATGCCGTTCTGCGACATGACGTTTTGGGGCGTCAGGCCGCCGGTTGCGGCGGCAGTGGCGGCGGCGATGGCGGCGGACGGTGAGCCGCGGCCGGGCTGCTCGGCATAACCAAGCGCGAGATCGGTGGGGACGCGATCCGCACTCGGATCGGCGCTGGCGACTTGCATGTTGGCGCTTTGACTGCGGGCGTTGAGGGCGTTGCGCAGCGCGACTTGCGCCGGCGACGGCGGGGCAGGGTTATCAGGCGTGCTCTGCCAGAGGCCGCGCGACGAGATGACCTGGTTCGCCGAGGTCGCGCCGGCGCGGTCCGGTATTTGACTGTGCAGCAGCGGCTGGGTTGGCCGCGGCCGCCGTGCGGCCCATCTGCATCAGCGATGCGGTCTGCACCAGTTTGGTCTCGGCATTCTTGGCCAGTTGCGCCGTCGCTGCCGCGGTGCCTTTGGCCTTGTCGGCGACAGCCGCCACAGTCTTCTCGGCAACCGCCGCGGTCTTCTGCGCTGTATTCTGGATGACGGCGGCAACTTTGCCCTTGGCCGCGGCGACAACGGATGCGGTGGTCGACGGTGCGTCTACGCTATCGCCGTCGTCATCGTCGCTGTTGGTCCGCAGCCCCAGGAGTTTCGCGAACGGATTTTTGAAACCGCTGTTGCTTGCGACCTGGGTGCCGGTGTCGACGCCGGAGCCGCGCGCGCTGGCGAGCGAGTTGTCCGAAGGATTGTTGCCGCGCGCCTGGATCTCGGCGAGCGCTACCGCATAACCGGGCAGCGGTTTGCCGTCGCTTGGGATCTGTACGGTTTTGCCGTCCGGGAATACGCGGACCAGTTCGTCATGGCTCATGCGCGGCCACATGCGGACGTTACCGGTGTCCATGTGCACGAACGGCGAGCCTGACGTCGGGTAGAAGCCGACGCCGCCGCGGGCGAGCCGCAGGCCGATTTCGCGCAGGTGTTCGAGGTTCGCGCCCGGAATGTAGAAGTCCATAGCGTGGCCCAGCATGTGCTGGCTAAAGCGCGCCACGCCGGCACTGCGGTGGCGCAGCATCGCGTTGGTTTCCGGCGATCGATAGCCGCAGACCACCCAGATCGGCTGGTTGCTGCCGTTTTCGCGCTGCACTTCCCACACCAGATCGATCAGGTGGGGGTCCATGTCGATCTTCTCGCTCTTGCGCCAGTCGCGCAGGAACCAGTTCAGCTTGTCGAGCGCGGCCTGATCGTAGACGCCATTGCGCTTGAAGGTGATGGTGATGTCCTCATCCGTGTGGATGTGGTGCATCGTGATCGTGCGGGTGTCGCCTTCAGCCTCTGCGTTTTGCAGGGCTTTCCCGCCGAACAGGAGCGCAAGGATCGCGACGCTGCACGAATAGCCGGCGCGCGCCGCAAGGAATCGAACAGAATTCAGGCGCGCCTTCCCAATCGGCACAGGCCATCTCACATTGACGCGCTAGGCGAACCACCCGCCCGGTCCCCACGACCACAACGGGTTATGACTAACGCAATGTTAATTTGGGAAGGGTAAACGAAGACTTACGAACCCCACCCCCGACAGGTAAACGCTATTGCCGGAGTGTGGCAAAAAGGTGCCTTAAATGGCTAGCCCGGCAGAGGTTATGCACAGGGCTACTGAACGTATAAGGCCGGACCGTATGGTTAACGGCCCGGCCAGATTCTTCAATAATTTCAATCGTTAGCGGGCGATCGGACCGCCGGCATTGGATTGCTTCTGGCGTGGAGCCGCAGCTTGGCGCTTCTTTGGCGGTGCCACAGGTTGGTCACCAAACGACCCAAACAGCCGCGAAAACAAGCCGCCGCCGCTCGAACTGCCGCCCGGATAATACGCGCTGCGGCCGCCGGCGCCCGGCGGGCCGGACAGCGGGGTGCCGTCCGGAATGGCCAGCGCCTCACGACGCTTAGCGTCGATGCTATGTTCGGTCGGGACATCGGCCATCTTCAGGTCCGACCCGTGAAGGATTGCCAGCAACTGGCGATCACGGCCGTAGACATCCTCGACGAACCGCAGCTTGCCGTCCTCGTCTACGAACGCCGTCTGGTAGGTCAGGTTCACCGGGAGGTACGATGTGGCCGGGAACTGGATGTCCTGTTCACCGCCCTCGTTGATCATCTTGTGGATGCGGTCGAGGGTGTAGCCGTCGTTCGGGCGCTCGATCGACAGCAGCATTTCCGCATATTTCGGCGGATCCTGCACGCGCATGCAGCCGTGGCTGTAGGCGCGCTTGTCATAGGCGAACAGATATTTGTCCGGCGTGTCGTGCTGATAGACCAGGAACTTGTTCGGGAAGTTGAAGCGGATGCGGCCGAGCGCGTTCTTGTCGCCCGGCGGTTGCCAGATGCTCGTCGAGCCGTCCGGATTCTTGGAAACCTTCAGTCCCATGCGGTCGAGCACGGTCGGGTCCTGCGCCAGCGCCGGGAGATATTCGCCATTCACGATCGACGGCGGCACATGCCACGTCGGATTGATCGTGATGTATTTCATCTCCGCTTGCATGATCGGCGTCGGCTTTTCCGGTTTGCCGTCGACGATCTTGGTCATCCAGTAGAGCTTTTCGTTGTGCACCAAGCGCAGCGTGAACTCCGGCGAGGTTGACGATCACGTAGTCCTTGCCGAGGTCGTGCGGCATCCAGCGCCAGCGCTCGAGATTGGCGAGGATGGTGTCGATCGGCTTATCCGGCTGCTTGCCGTTGAAGGCCTGGATGGTCTGCGGTGTCAGCGTGCCGGTGACTTTGAGATCGTGCTGTTGCTGGAATTTCTTCACCGCTTCGGCCAGCGCCTTGTCGTAGGTGCCATCGCCGGGAACGCCGAGCCGGTCGCGCAATTCGGCAACGCGGCTGTCCTGCTCGCCGATCTTCGGCGCCGGGCCGTCGGCGATCTGCGGCTTGCTCGGATCGCTCTTGCCGGCGCGCAGCTCGGCGAATTTTTCCTTGAGCGCCTTGTATTGCGGCATCTGCGGTTCGAAGGAGTCGAGCGTGGCAGCCGTATCCTGTTGGCTGATCATGCTCGCCAGCACGTCGGCCGGCTCCGGGGCTTTGACGTTGTCGTAGGAAATGTCCGGGCTCACCCGCGACCAGTGCACGCGGCCGACCGCCGCGTGGTGCGCGTAAGTGATCACCGCCATCGAGAGCTTCAGATCGGCTTCCGCGAGCTCGGACGGATCGGACGAGGAAAGGTTCGGCACCGGGTAGTCAGCCGGATTGAGACCGTCGGCATCGACATGCGCGAGATAATTGATCGCGGCCTTGGCGCGGGCGTTGGCTTTGCCGTCGGTGATCCAGAGCGGCGCGTAGTCACGGCCGGAATAGAACGCATCGATGACCATGCGATCTTTCTTGCTGCCGAGGACCTTGTCGAACTTGCCGCTGGTCATGGCGCGGAGCTGATCGGCAATGGCCGCGTCCGCCGCACTCAGATTGCTGGCCGGAGCCGGAGCGGCAGCGGTCTGATCGGGCTGCGGAGCAGGGGCCGGCGTTACGATTGCTGTTGCGGGCGCAGCGCGGAGCGGCCGGGTCGCTTCGGCCGCGGGGGCCGGAGGCGTCGCGGGGACAGCAGGTGCTGCTTCAGTGGCCGCAGGCGTCGTTGTCGTCGCGGTGCCGGTCGTTACCGGAGCATTATCCGTTGCGGCCGGCGCAGGTGCCGGATCAGTCTGGACCGCTACGGTCGCGGTGAATTCATCGCCGTGGCTGGACGGCAAATTCGGGGAGTCGAGCGGCTGCGGCGCCAGTGCGTGACCGGCGGTTTGACTGAGCTGGCCGGCATGAGCCGCGATCGGCGCGGCGGCGAGAACAAGCGCGACGGCCGTCGAGGCAAGAAACTGGTCGAGTCGGACACCCGGCATTGCAAAGTCTCCTCATAAGGCCGCGTCTTCCGCGGGGCCCCGTACTTCAAAGAAACTGGAGGTCCACATTGGCTTTAGTGTGGAGTATTCCCCTCTCGGGTCACCTTAGTGGACCAGTCCGGATTTGTCCCGCTCGCAACCACTCAGATCACGGGTAGTTCACCCGATTTTCTGCGGCTGTCGCTCTTCGGTCACGCTTTACGCTACGCCGTCGCTATGTGTCTCATTTTGCTCGGTATTCAGGCCGAGCGCCTCGAGCTTCCGGTATAAAGTTGAGCGCCCAATCCGTAACCGCCGCGCAACCTCGGACATCTGCCCGCGGTAGTGGGTAATTGCGTACTTTATCAGCTCGCTTTCGAGTTCCTCCAGCGGACGAACTTCGCCCTCCGAGTCGAGCAGCGGTAAAGCGTCGGCGGTATCGGCTGTGGGAACCGCGGTGGGGTAGGCGGCTCTTGGTTCGATCTCAAACGGCGCCAGTAATTCCGCCTGGTTGAACTCCGGCACTAAGGGTTGAGCGGTGGTTACCCTGTGCGGATCGGCTGACTTGAACCGACAATTGGGCTTCGATCTGCGGGATCTCTGCAAGTCCGATGGTGTCGCCCTCGGCCAGCACCACGGCGCGGAACAGCGTGTTTTCAAGCTGCCGGATATTGCCCGGCCAGCGAAACGTCGAAAGCGCCTGCATGGCTTCCGGGGCAATGAGGCGAATCCGCTTGCCCTCTTCGGCACCGAAGCGCGCCAGGAAGTGCCGGGCCAGCGCCGGAATATCGGTGAGCCGGTCGCGCAGCGGCGGCACGGTGATCGGGAATACGTGCAGGCGATAGAACAGGTCGTCGCGGAAGCGGCCGGCTTTGACGTCGGCGATCAGGTCGCGGTTGGTGGCCGAAATGATGCGCACATCCACCTTAACCGGCTTGCGGCCACCGACCGGCTCGACTTCGCCTTCCTGAAGAACGCGAAGCAGCTTCACCTGCGCCGCGGGCGGCAGTTCGCCGACTTCGTCGAGGAACAGCGTGCCGCCCGATGCTTCGACGAATTTACCGGTGTGCCGTTCGGTGGCGCCGGTGAACGATCCTTTTTCGTGGCCGAACAGGATCGACTCCACCAGGTTTTCCGGCATCGCCCCGCAATTCACCGCAACGAACGGCTTGGCGCGGCGGTCGCTCGAGCCGTGGATGGCGCGGGCGATCAGTTCCTTGCCGACGCCGGATTCGCCGGCGACCAGCACCGGGATATTCGAGGTTGCGGCTTTTTCCGCCACGCGAAGCACGGTCTGCATGGCCGGGCTTTTGGTGATGATGTCGTTGAAGCCAAGCGTGCCGGAGCGGCTGTGCTTGATGCGCTGCAATTCGTCTTCGAGCGCGCTGGCGTTGAGCGCGTTGCGCAGGCTCACCAGCAGGCGCTCGACTCCGACCGGCTTGACCACGAAATCGACCGCGCCTGCGCGCATCGCAGAGACCACGGTGTCGATGCCGCCATGAGCGGTCTGCACAATCACCGGCACATCGATCGCCGCTTGCCGCAGCCGCGCCAGTACGCCGAGCCCGTCGAGATTGGGCATCACCAGATCGAGGATCACACAATCGATGTGCGGCGCCGTCGATTCCACCGAGCAGCGCCAGGGCGGCGTCGCCGTTGTCCAGCGTCACGGCGTCATAGCCGGACTTCTGCAACATGTTTTCAAGAAGACGGCATTGCACCGGATCGTCGTCGACGACGAGGATACGCCCACTCATGACATCTCTACTACCGCTGACTGTGTTGTGCCGAATTGGGTCACTCTGCGGGAGGAGGCTTAATGCGGTGTTAAAACAGGTTATGCTGCTGCCTGCTGTTCAATGAACCGGGTTCGCTGATGACAAGCAATCTCGCGCGGCGACAATTCTTGGGCGCGTTCGGCGCGGCCGCAACGTTGTCGCCAGTTTGGCCGGCCCGCGCTGACGGGCAATGGCCGTCGCGGCCGGTAACAACGCTCTGCCCGTTTGCTGCCGGCACCAGCACCGACGGACTAATGCGATTGGTCGCTGCCTCGCTGACCGACGGACTGGGACAGAATTTTATCGTCGAGAACCGCCCTGGTGCGAATGGGAATATCGCGGCGGGATTTGTGGCGCACGCCGCGCCTGACGGCTATACGCTGCTGATCGGGACAGTCGGACCGCTCGTCAACAACAAGTTCATGTACAAGGATCTCGATTTCGATCCTGATCGCAGTTTCGCGCCGATCGTGGCTCTCGCCCGTTCTCCGATGATCGTCATTGGCAGCCCGAAATTGCCGGTGACCAATCTCAAGGAACTGATCGCCTACGCCAAAGCCAATCGCGGTCCTCTCAATGCCGGGACCACTGGGGTGGGATCGCAAGCGCACATCTTTATCGAATTGCTCAACAAAATGGCCGGCATCTCCATCGGGCATGTCGCTTATCGCGTCACCTCGCAGTCGCTGCCCGATCTGGTGTCGGGAGACCTGCAGCTTTCTGTCCAGTACGTTCCGACATTCGTGCCGCAGGTGCAGTCGGGAATGCTGAGAGGCATCGCCATTACCAGCCATCAACGTTTGCATGAGCTGGCAGATGTCCCGACCGCCGCCGAGTCCGGTTTTCCGGAGCTGGAAACGGATTCCTGGACGGCGCTTGTCGCGCCCGCCGGAACGCCGTCCGACATTGTCAGTAAGATCAATACGCGAGTGGATGCCTATCTCAAAAGCGGTGACGGCAAGGACCAACTGGCGAAAATGTGGATGACGCCCGCGGGTGGCACGCCCGAGCAGCTCGCCGATTACATCAAGGCCGAGAACGCCAAGTGGGGCCCGATTATCAAAGAAGCCAATATCAGCCTCCAGTAGCCGTAGCAGATGATCATGCCCGAACGCTTGCCGAAAAATTCCTGCGATACGCATCTTCACGTCTTTGGCGACGCGAAAAAATATCCGGTCGCGAATCCCAATGCGCTCTATCAGCCGCCGCAAGATTGTACCTTTGAGGCGATGAAGGCATTGCACGACGCGATGGGCGTCGATCGCGCAGTGTTCGTGCAGCCGACGATCTACGGTACCGATCACCGGCTGCTGCACGATGTTCTCAAAAGCGCGCCGGCGCAGAACTATCGCGGCGTCGCCATCATTGACGACAGCGTCAGCGACGCGGAGCTCGATCGGCTCAACAGTGTCGGTGTGCGCGGCGCGCGCTTCAATTTCGGCGGCCGCTTCAAACTGGCGCCGAGTACCGCCGATTTTCGCCGCGGGCTCGATCGTGCGCGTGAGCTTGGCTGGTTCATCAAGGTGTTCGGTTTCGAGGACGATTTCCTCGCCGTTGCCGACGAACTGCGCAAGATCGAAATGCCCGCGATCATCGATCACATGGGCGGCCCGGATTACCGGCGCGGCATCGACCATCCCTCCATTCGTCTGATCCTCGATCTGCTGAAGAACGACAACTGGTGGATCGGGTTGTCGAACGGCGATCTTCGCTCAAAAGCCGGCGCACCATGGGACGACGCGGTGCCGTTTGGCCGCCTGTTGTATGAAGCCGCGCCGGATCGTTGCATGTGGGGCACCGACTGGCCGCACGTGCATCGCTTTATCCGGCCGCACGAGGCCGGCGACTCGAACTACGGCGTCAATCATGAAATGGAGCGCGTCGCACTGCTCGAGCGCTACGTACCGGATCGTGCGGCGCGCGACCGCGTGTTGGTCGACAATCCGGCGCGCTTCTTCGATTTCAAATAAGCTTCAATTCGACGTTGCAGACATCGGCGGCGTTAGGCGCGGGGCTGATGCTAAAGCCGAAGTCGCGGCACATGTGCAGCATCGCCTTGTTTTCGTATAGGACCTGACCCTTGATCGCGCGCAGCTTTTTCGCGCGTCCATATTCGATGAGCATTTGCATCAGATGCCAGCCGAGCCCGTGGCTCTTGTGGTCTGATCGGACGACGATCGCGTATTCGCCGGAGCCGTCGCTTGCATCGTCGTGCAGGCGCGCGACGCCGAGCATGTCGCCGCTCGATTCGTCGAGCGCGATGAACGCCATCGCCGTTGCGTAATCGATGTTGGTGAAACGCGAAAAGAATACTGGATCGCGCCGCTTGACCGGACCAAAGAAACGAAACCGGATGTCGTCCGGCGTCTCAAGCTCAAAGAATTTGGCGTAGAGCTGTTGGTCGTCCGGTTTGATCGGACGCACAAAAATACCGCTGCCGTCCGGCAGTATGATGTGACGTTCCCAGGCGTTCAGGTCGATAGTCATCGTAGCGGATCGCTCCTGCGCTGCGACAATAGCTGGTGATGTCAGGAGGATGGAGCCGGTGAATATCGCATTATTGTCTTTATTTTTCTGGATGATCGCTCGGCAGTTTGGGCTTGCAGCCGGGCCGACACTGCGCCACATGACATTCAATTGAGGGTCATTCATTTCATGCCTCGTTCCCGGACCGCCGCAAGAAAAGTCGCCATCAAACGTTCAGCCAAGCCAAGTTCTGCCAAGCTTGGGGCAGGGCGTTCTGGCAATTTGCCGGAGTGGAATCTTGCCGATCTCTATTCCGGTCTCAACGATCCGGCGATCAAGCGCGATCTCGACAAGTCCGACGCTGATTCGTCGGCCTTCGAAGAAGCTTACAAAGGCAAACTCGCCGATCTTGCCAGTTTGCCGCAAGGCGGCGCGGAGCTCGCCGAGGCGGTGCGGCGCTATGAGGCGATCGATGACCTTGCCGGCCGACTCGGTTCCTATGCCGGGCTCATCCACGCCGGTAACACCATCGATCCGGCGCGGACCAAATTCTATGGCGACGTGCAGGAACGGCTGACCACCGCATCGACGCATCTTCTGTTCTTTACGCTTGAACTCAATCGTATCGACGACGCGGTGCTGGAAAAGGCGATGACCGATCCAGCGCTGGGCCATTACCGGCCATGGCTGGAAGATGTGCGGCGTTATCGGCCGTATCAGCTGGAAGATCGCGTCGAACAACTATTCCACGAGAAGTCAGTCACAGCCTATTCGGCGTGGAATCGGCAATTCGACGCCACCATTGCCAATCTCCGTTTCAAGGTCGGCGGCAAGTCGTTGGCCATCGAACCGACGCTCAACTTTATGCAGGATCGCTCGGGGGCGAAGCGCAAAGCTGCAGCGCAGGCGCTGGCGCACACGTTCAAGGAAAACATCGCGCAGTTCACGCTGATCACCAACACACTGGCCAAGGACAAGGAGATTGCCGATCGCTGGCGCGGCTTCGCCGATATCGCCGACGATCGTCATCTGTCGAACCGGGTCGAGCCGGAAGTGGTCGACGCGCTGGTCGCTGCGGTTCGCGCCGCCTATCCGCGGCTGTCGCATCGCTACTACGCATTGAAGGCCAAGTGGTTCGGCAAGAAGCGCCTGACATACTGGGATCGCAATGCGCCGCTGCCGGCGGTTCCGACCCGCAACGTCGGCTGGACCGACGCCAGGAATACGGTGCTTGAAGCCTACGGCGCGTTCTCGCCGAAGATGGCGGAGATCGCCGAGCGCTTCTTCGACGATCGCTGGATCGACGCACCGGTACGGCCAGGGAAAGCGCCGGGAGCTTTCGCGCATCCGACGACACCGTCGGCGCACCCTTACGTGCTGCTAAATTATCAAGGCAAGCCGCGCGATGTGATGACGCTGGCGCACGAGCTTGGTCACGGCGTGCATCAGGTGCTCGCCGCGCCGAACGGCGCACTGATGGCGCCGACGCCGCTGACGCTTGCGGAAACCGCGAGCGTATTCGGCGAAATGCTGACATTCCGGAAGCTGCTCGCTGCGACGGCGAACAAAAAAGAACGCAAGGCCATGCTCGCCGCGAAAGCGGAGGACATGATCAATACCGTGGTCCGGCAGATCGCGTTCTATACATTCGAGCGTTCCGTCCATACCGAGCGCAAGAACGGCGAACTTACCGCCGAGAAAATCGGCGAGTTATGGATGGATGTGCAGCGCGAGAGCCTTGGGCCGGCCATCGAGTTGAAGCCGGGTTACGAAAACTTCTGGGCCTATATCCCGCATTTCATCCATTCGCCGTTCTACGTCTACGCGTATGCATTCGGCGATTGCCTGGTGAATTCGCTTTACTCGGTCTACGAGCGCGCCGCCGATGGCTTTGCTGAGCGCTACCTCGCCATGCTGTCGGCGGGCGGCACCAAACATTACTCGGAGCTGCTCGCGCCGTTCGGGCTCGATGCGCGCGATCCAAAATTCTGGCAAGGTGGGCTTTCAGTCATCGCTGGATTGATCGACGAACTGGAAAGCCTCGGATAGTTTATTTCACGTTCTTGACCATCCAGTCATCGATCACCTTGGCGATTTCGAGATTGTTTTTCTCGATCATCACCATGTGACCGTTGCCGTGGATGCCTTTGCTTTGCAGCGGCATCCATTCAGCCTTCATGCCGGCCTGGTTGAGATATTTGACCGTGCAGTTGTCATAGAGCTGGTGATACGAGGCCTCCGCCGAGATCACGACGGTCGGGATCGCTTTCAGATTGACCAATTGTCTGGCCGGCGCCTTCTGCATCCAGCATTGAAACATGTTCGGGCCATCCGGCTTGTCGTCGCGCACGACCGCAATCTCGCTTGGGTCTTTCACCGGCGGATCGTAGGTGATCGGAATGTCGGTCGGTCCCCACGGTCGCGCCTTGCCGGTACCGATGACAGTCGCTTCGAACGGCGGGCCGGACGGCTCGATCGCGACAATGGCTTTGACGAGTTTCGGCCTCGCGTCGGCAATCAGCCAGCCGAATGCACCGGACTGCGAATGGGTCAGCACGATCGCGGGACCGATCTTGTCGAGCAGCGCAGCACCGGCATCCTGATTGTGTTGTTCGGTTTCTTCCGGCGACAGCACGGTCTCGACCTGCGTCGCGTAAAATGCATCGAACACCGGATCGCCTTGCTTGCCCTTATTGGCGCCGTCGCCCGGCCACTGCGTGTGCTTCTCGCGTCCCGGCCAGGTGCCGTCGCTCTCGATCGCGGTGAACTGGAATTGCTCGTTCTCGGTGGTGAACATGCGCGTGGCGCCATCGCCGGGATGGTACGCCGAGCGTCCACGCATCGGCTGATCGATCATGTAGACGACGTAGCCCTGCTCGACGAAATATTCCGCCCAGCCCTTGCGGCCGTCCGGAGTGCCCATCCAGTTGGTTGCCGTTTGCGCGGCGCCATGAATCAGAACCAGAGGGTAGGGGCGGCGCTGCACCTTCGGCGCCAGCACCTCAACGTAAATCTGGCCCTCCATGATGTGCTTGCCAGGGTCGCCGACATAATGACCGCCGACATAGAAGTAGCCGCGCTTGGCGACGGCCGATTGATCGACCGCCGGCACCGGCAGTTTCACTTCGGCAATGGCGGGTACGCCGAACAACGCGGTCAACAACGCGACATACGAGACGCGCAAATGTGCGCGGGAATTTGCCATGACGTCCTCCCCGGACCGCGAAACGCGGCGTTTGTTCTCTTGCAACAGCGTGGTGCGGCCCACATTTGCTTGTCAATCGGTGGGCAGCGCGATTTAGCTTCGCGATGGGTTCACGCGTAAGCCATAATCTCTGCGTCAACGATGGTGGATATGACCGATAAACCTGAGAACAAGCGTGGCCGCGACAGCGAAAAGAACCGCCTCTCGGCGCGAGCCGCGCGCTACGCACGGGTCGGTGCCAACGTCGGCGGTGTCGCTGCGCGTTACGCCGGCCGGCGCCTTTTGGGCGGTGAACCGGATCGTGCCGGCGAAGCAAGCGCGCTGTCGTCGGCGCTTGGCCGGCTCAAAGGTCCGCTGATGAAGGTCGCCCAGTTGATGGCGACCATTCCCGATCTGCTGCCACCGGAATACGCCGCCGAACTGCAAAAGCTGCAGAGCGAAGCGCCGCCGATGGGCTGGGCTTTCGTGAAACGCCGCATGATGGCTGAGCTTGGCGCCGACTGGCCGCAAAAGTTTGCGAGCTTCGAGCATCACCCGTCCGCGGCCGCATCGCTCGGCCAGGTGCATCGCGCGGTGTCGCACGATGGCGCGCAACTGGCCTGCAAGCTGCAATATCCCGACATGCAGTCGGCGGTCGAAGCCGACCTGGTGCAATTGCAGTGGCTGCTTGCGATCCGCCAGCGCCTGAGCGCGGCGATCGATACCAGCGAAATCGCCAAGGAAATCGGTGCGCGGGTGCGTGAAGAACTCGATTACCGGCGCGAAGCAAAACACGTCGCGCTTTATCGTGAGATGCTCGGTGATACCGACATCGTCCGTGTGCCGCGCGCTTGGCCGGAGCTTTCGACCGGTCGGCTGCTGACGCTCGACTGGCTCGACGGCACGAAGATGCTGGCCCACACAAAACGATCCGCTCGAGGTGCGCAACGCACTTGCCAAGGCGATGTTCACGGCATGGTGGTTTCCGTTCAGCCGCTTCGGCGTCATTCACGGCGATCCGCATCTCGGCAATTACACGGTGTTTGCGCAGGATGGCGAAGCGGCCGGCATCAATCTGCTCGACTACGGCTGCATCCGGATTTTTCCGCCGAAATTCGTGCGCGGTGTCGTCGATCTCTATCATGGCTTGCTGCACGGCGATGATGATCTGATCGTCAATGCGTACGAGACGTGGGGCTTCCGCAAGCTGTCGCGCGATCTCATCGATACGCTCAACATCTGGGCGCGCTTTATTTACGCGCCGCTGCTTGACGATCGGGTCCGCTCGATTGCCGACGGCGTAAAGCCCGCGGAATACGGCCGCCGCGAAGCCTTCCGCGTGCATCAGGCGCTTAAGGCCAAGGGCCCGGTAAAGGTGCCGCGCGAGTTTGTGTTTATGGACCGTGCTGCGATCGGGCTTGGCGCCGTGTTCCTGCATCTGCGCGCCGAGCTGAACTTCTACGAGCTGTTCAACGAAGCTATCGAGAAATTCTCGATGGACCGCGTCGAGGCGCGGCAGAATGCAGCTCTCGAAAGAGCAGGTCTTAAAGATGCATAGCTCCCTCTGATCTGTCGTGCGTTGACGGCTCGCATCGGACGGCCGATGATTCCTCCAAAATCGTAAGGGGAGGGAAGTCATGGCCAAATCGTTAGCAACGTCGCGTCGCAATCTCATCCAGGCGCTGGCCGCGGGCGGAGCGGCTATCGCAACCGCAGTGGGCCCGGCGAAGGCTTTGGCGGAAGGTGCTGCGGCAGGCCCGCCGCCGGATTTCGGCCAGGCAAGTTCTGAAGAGCACGAGCTGAAGATCGTCAGCATCGAGCGTCTTGAGGACGGTGCCCGGAAGATTCTGTCACCGAGCCGCATGGCGGTCATGGGACCGTCCGGTGACGGCTGGACCTATCGTGAGAACCGGCGTGCCTTCAACGATTTTCCGATCATGCCGCGGCGTCTGCAAAACGTGGACGACAAGGACATCGATCTGAGCACGACTTTGCTTGGACACAAGCTGCCGCTGCCGGTGTTTACCTGTCCGACCGGCGCGCAAGGCAATTTCCACATCAAGGCAGAATTGCCGAACGCCGCCGGCACCGGCATGGCCGGCTCGTTGTTCGTCGCTTCCGGCGCGTCAAACCGGCCGATGGAAGAGATTGCGCAGGCGACGACCGGTCCGAAGTGGTTTCAAATCTACATGAATCGCGACATGGAGCTGAACCGCTGGCTGGTGCAGCGCGCAAGAGCGGCCGGTTACTCCGCGATCATCCTGACCGCGGATGCGCTCGGCCCCGGACAAAGTGACGACTACATCGCGCTTGGCCGCCCCCGCGATCCGGCGCTGACTGCCGGCAATCACGATCCGGCGCTCGGCGGGCATGGCAATTTCAGCGATCAGAAACGCAATCTGAGCTTCAGCGACATTGGATTCCTGCGAGAAGCGTCAGGTTTGCCGGTGCTGGTGAAGGGCGTCGTGCAGCCCGATGACATCAAGCAAAGCCTTGCCGAAGGCGCCGCCGCCATCTGGGTGTCCAATCACGGTGGCCGGCAGATGGACGGCGGTCCGGCCTCGATCAGCATGCTGCGGACGGCGGTCGATACCGTTGCCGGCCGCGTGCCTGTCGTGCTCGACAGCGGCATTCGCCGCGGCGGCGATATCTTCAAGGCGCTGTCGCTCGGCGCAACCGCAGTTGGCATCGGCCGGCCGGCGCTGTGGGGCTTGATCAATGGCGGCTCGCAGGGCGTCAAGGATGTCTACGGGCAGCTGGCGTTCGAGCTGAAATCGACCATGCTGCTGTCGGGCGTCGCCAAGGTCAGTGATCTCAACCGTGGCAATCTCGTCAAGGTCTAGCCAACGTCTCACCAGAGGATTCCGCTACTTCGGCGGTGCTATCGCTTCGGCGTTATTGCCCGCAAAATCTTTCGGCACGTCAAACGTTCCGGTTTGCAGGTCATAGCGACATCGCCAGTCCCGCAGCGACATGATTTGGCCGTGATGTTTGTTGGGCAGGACGTCGCCCGACAGCGAGATAATCAGGTAGCGGCTGTCGGGCCAGTTTTCGCCCATCGAGCGATAATTTTCGTCGGCGCCTTTCACCAGATAGACGGCGAAATGGAAATCCGGCTTCCTGATCTTGCGATAATCCGGCAGGCTCTTGAGATAGGCCCAGGCGAGGTCGCTTAAGGGTTTTGCGGTCGCGGTGACAAAGCCCTGCGGGCCGAGCTTATAAAGATAGAGACTCGCTTCGCCGGAGCCAGTTTTCTGTGACCGCACCAGCCATTGCGAATTGGTGGTGAAACGAAAGCTCGCCGCATAGTCCTGCTGTTCAGGAGCGAGCAGCGTCGATTGGTCGGCGCGCTTGGCCCAGAACTGCCATGTCAGGTCGCCATCTTTGTCGGCCTTCTTGTACTGCTCGACTGTGGTCGCGCCATCGGGCGATTTGTCGTGTATTCGGAATCGAGTTCGTAACCAGCTGGAGGTCCGGCCGATTGAGCCGCCGCCGGGCCGGCGGCCCAGGCGAGACACAGGCCGATTGCTACCGCTGAAATTTTCCAATTCATGCCCAATTTGTAGCTCCGCCTGGCTGACACGTTCAACGTCTGGCGTCCGTGTTCTAGCAGCAGCTGCATTCGAGGCCTTCCTCCCACACTAGCGCGTTTTTCATGAATGCGGGGGGCAGGTCATCCTCGGCGGTATCGGCGAGCGGTTTGAATACCTTGAAGTGATGCCGGCCTGCCGCAGTCCAGAACACGACGTGGGTTTCGATCGGCGGGCAGCCCGGCACGCTGCAGGCGATTTCGGACACCATGACGGTTTCGTCGTCGGCGAGCCTGAACCGCGCCCGCGTCCAGTCGCGCACGCGGGCGAGCGCGGAAGCGTCCGGGACTTTCTTGGTGAAACCAAGCATGGCACCTTATATCAGGACGAACGAAAGGACGTGAAAGTGGCTGAAAAGGTACTGGCTGCCGTGCGTACGGCCCCGAGCAAGACGGAAATCCGCGAATATCCGATGCCGGATGTGCCGGCGGACGCCGCGCTGATGAAAATGGAGGTCGGCGGCATCTGCGGCACCGACGTCAAGCTCTACAAGCACCCGCCGAACAACAAGCCCACCATCATGGGCCATGAGAACATCGGTTACATCGCCAAGGCCGGCCGCGAGTTCACCCAGCGCAAGGGCTTCAAGGAAGGCGACCTCGTTTTCGTCGAGCACTACGTCAGCTGCGGCAAGTGCGAGTGGTGTCACGCCGGGCAATACCGGCACTGCGAGAACACCAACTGGCGTACCAATCCCGACGCGATCCGTTACGGCTATACGTCCGATGAGAAGCCCCCGCATCTGTGGGGCGGTTTCGCGCAATATATGTATCTGCCCTGGAACTCCGTGATCCATCACGTGCCGAAGGGCGTGACGCCGGAGCTTGCGGGCCTGGTCACGCCGATGGCGAACGGCGTCGAGTGGTCGTTGTTCGACGGCGGCGTTGGCTACAACTCCACAGTGCTGATCCAGGGACCGGGCCAGCAGGGTCTGTCGCAGACCGTGATCTGCAAACAGGCCGGCGCTTCGCTGATCATCGTCACCGGTACGTCGAAAGACAAAGCGCGGATGGACGTCGCCAAGAAGCTTGGCGCGGACTACGTGATCGACGTGACGAAAGAAGATCCGCTCGCCCGCATCATGGAGATTACCGGCGGCAAGGGCGTGGATGTTGCGCTGGACTGCACGGCCGGCGCCGGCACCATTCCAATGCTGCTCGGTATCGAGGCGCTCAAGCGCAAGGGCGGCATCATTGTCGCTCAAGGCGAGATGGCGCAGTTCCCGAACTTCCCGCTGGAAAAATTCACGGTGAAGTTCATCACCATGAAGAGTGCGCGCGGACACAGCTACAAAGCTTGCGAACTGGCGCTGGAGCAGCTTGCTTCAAAGCGCTTTCCGCTGGAGCTCGTCACCACCCACCGTTTCGGCCTGAAAGATGTCGATCTCGCCATCAAGTCGGTCGGCAACGAAGGGGTGCCGGACGTGATCCACGCATCGCTGATGCCATGGCTGTAGACTCGATGGCTGTAACTTCAATGGCTGTAAGCTGGACGTAACAATGTCGCAGGTGCCTCGCGCTCCAGCATGATAAGGTGACGGTAGCCGGTAAGCTGACGTTTGATTGATGGGAGGCGAATATGTCGCCGACAAAGAAGATCACGTTATGGGCTGCAGGTATTTTTATCGCGGCCTTTTCCGGCCCGCTCCAGGCGCAGGAATTGACGATCGGAACCATCGGCGCGTCGAGTGACGCGCCGTTTTTCATTGCCGACGCCAAGGGCTATTTCGCGGAGCAGGGGTTGAAGGTCAGTTTCGTCCGCTTCGACTCGGCGGCGAAATCGATTCCGTCTCTCGGTTCGGGCGAGGTCGATGTCGGATCCGGAGCGAGCTCGGCCGGGCTGTACAATGCGGTCGCGCGCGGCATCGGCATCAAGATCGTTGCCGATAAGGCACGTAACGCCAAAGGTTACGGCTTTCAGGCGATCATGGCGCGCACCGACCTGATCGACAGCGGCAAGGTCAAAGGCGTAAAGGACCTCAAGGGCCTCAAGGTCGCGATGTCGGCGAACGGCAACAGCGAAAACGCTTTCATGAATTACGCGCTGGTGCAGGCCGGCCTGAGCTACAGCGACATTGATCCGGTTTTCCTCGGCTTCCCGAACCAGATCGCGGCCTACGCCAACAAGGCGATCGACGCGAGCCTGACCGTCGAACCGACGGTTGCCGAGCTTCTGAAACTCGGCACTGCGAAGAAGCTCATCAGCGCTGACGATGTCTTTCCCGACTACCAGACTGCAGTCGTGTTCTATGGCCCGAAGTTCATGCACGATCAGCCCGAGAACGCGAAGAAATTCATGATCGCCTACGTCAAGGCGGTTCGGTTCTACGACGACGCACTCAAGGGCGGCCATCTTGCCGGCCCGAATGCCGACGAGGTGATCAAGATCCTCACCCAGTACTCTTTCATCAAGGACCCCGAGGTGCATCGGGCGATTGTTTCGCAGGCGATCGATCCCAACGGCGACGTCAATATGCCGTCGCTGCAGATGGCCTGGCAGTATTTCTTCGACACCAAGCAGATCGACGGCTCGGTGAAGCTCAATGACGCCATCGACCTTAGCTACGTGCACGACGCGGCGAAGGCGCTCGGCCCCTTCGTGAAGAAGACCGCGTCGCAATAACCGCCCGTGGCGGCCTGAAACCAAAGTCGGCGTGGTTCGTTATTGCCTGAGCCCTCGAGACGCGGGGGCATCGAGTATTTTTCAGGTCATCGCCGTGGCGAATTTTTTTGTTCGCAAATCGATTTCGGAAATGCAGGCGGCGGCGGAAAAAGCCGACGGTCGCTCGCCCGCCGGGCAAGGCGGCCCGTCCTTCAAACGCAGCTTGACGGCAATCTCTCTGGTATCGCTCGGCATCGGCGACATTATCGGCGCAGGAATATTCGTCCTCACCGGACACGCCGCTGCGGCCAATGCCGGCCCGGCGATCGTGCTGTCGTTCGTGCTCGCCGGATTTGTCTGCGCCTGTGCCGGCCTCTGTTATGCGGAGATGGCTTCGACTGTGCCGGTCGCCGGCAGCGCCTACACCTATGCCTACGCCACGATGGGAGAGCTGATCGCCTGGATCGTCGGCTGGGATCTGATCTTCGAATATGCGCTCGGTGCCGCGACGGTTGCGATCGGCTGGTCCGGTTACGCTGTGAGTTTTCTCAAGGACATCGGCATTACCGTGCCGCCTGCATTTGCCGGCGCACCATTCGCCTATGACGCCGCCCATGATGCGTGGCAAGCAACAGGTACGATCATCAATGTGCCGGCGATGGTTGTGGTCATCGGCGTCACATTATTGCTGCTGACGGGCGTTCGCGAGTCGGCGCGCGCCAATAACATCATCGTCGCGACCAAGCTCGTGATCATCGTGCTGTTCATCGTTCTCGCCGCGCCGTTCTTCAGCACGGCGCATTGGGTCACGGCAGCCAATCCGGACGGCCATTTCATTCCGCCCAGCACCGGCGTCGGTCAATTCGGCTGGTCCGGCATTGTGCGTGGCGCCGCCGTTGTGTTCTTCGCCTATATCGGCTTCGACGCCGTATCGACGACAGCGCAGGAGGCGCACGATCCGAAGCGCGATCTTCCTATCGGCATTTTGGGATCGCTCGCGGTCTGCACTTTTCTTTATCTGGCGGTCGGCTTGATCCTCACCGGGATCGTTCCCTACGACCAGCTCAACGTGGCCGATCCTATCGCTGTCGGTATCAATTCCATCGGGTTGAAGTGGCTGGCGCCGATCATGAAGTTCGGCATCATCCTCGGCCTGACCTCGGTCATACTCGTCGGACTCCTCGGTCAGCCGCGTATCGTCTATTCGATCGCGAGCGACGGCCTGTTGCCGCCTGCGTTCGGTGCGATCCATCCGCGCTTCCGCACGCCTTTCGTCACCACACTCATCACCGGCAGCATCGTCGCCATTCTCGCCGGCCTGTTGCCGATCGGTCTCGTCGGCGAGCTCGTCAGTATCGGCACCCTGTTTGCGTTCACGATTGTCTGCGTCGGGGTATTCGTTTTGCGGATCAGGGAGCCACACACGCCGCGGCCGTTCCGGACGCCCGCGGTCTTTGTTGTCGCGCCGTTGGGCGCGGCCGCCTCGGTGCTGCTGATGCTCGGCCTGCCGCTCGATACCTGGCTGCGCTTCGGCGGATGGCTGGTGATCGGGCTCGTGCTCTATGCGTTTTACGGCATTAAACACAGCCACGCGCAGCTTCGTACCGCGCCAGCCAAAGCTTAGCTCTTGGGGCATGGCAGATCGGCAAACGCCGTGCTAGCAGGGCGTGCTTTCGCTTTGCAGGCAGAGAATGAGCTCGATTTTCATCGCCCCCGGAACGTCTGACGCCATTCCGATCTGGTTTGTCACGGCGACCACTTGGCCCGATATCCGCGAGCGGCTCGATGCCGCGACGAAGGCATTCGCCGAAGCCGCAGGTTTCGAACCCAAGGCCGGCCGTAATCTGCTGCTGCCGGGCAAGAATGGTCTCGGCGGCGTGCTGTTCGGTCTTGAAGGTGATGGAGACTTGCAGGATCGCTTCCTGCCCGGACGTCTCGCGCAGATTTTGCCCGACGGGGTCTACCGCTTCGCCAATGAGCCGCACGACGCCAGGCTTGCCGCGCTGGCGGTGGCGCTCGGTTCCTACAAGTTCACCCGCTACAAGAAGTCCGCAGCCGAACGACATCAAGCTCGACCTGCCGCAAAGCCTCGACCGCGAAGAGCTGGACAGTATTGTTGAAGGCGTGACGCTCGCGCGCGATCTCATCAACACGCCGGCGAACGATCTGGGACCGGAGGAGCTCGAGGCTGCGGCACGCAAGGTTGCGACGCTGCACGGCGCAAAATTCTCGGCGATCGTCGGTGACGATCTGCTCAAGAAGAATTTTCCGCTGATTCACGCTGTCGGCCGCGCCGCTGCCCGCGCGCCGCGACTGCTGGATTTCACCTGGGGCAACGAAAAGCATCCGCGCATCACGCTCGTCGGCAAGGGCGTCTGTTTCGATACCGGCGGTCTCGATATCAAGCCGGATGCCGGCATGCTCAACATGAAGAAGGACATGGGCGGTGCGGCGACCGCGCTGGCGCTCGCCCACATGATCATGTCGCGCAAGCTGAAGGTCCGCCTGCGCGTGCTCATTCCTGCGGTTGAGAATTCGATCGCCGGCGACAGTTTCCGTCCTCGCGATATTTACACATCGCGCAAGGGTCATTACCGTCGAGATCGGCAATACCGATGCCGAGGGCCGGCTGGTCCTCGCCGACGCGTTGGCGCTTGCAGATGAGGAGAAGCCGGAACTGATCGCCGACTTTGCGACACTGACCGGCGCCGCGCGCGTCGCGCTCGGCCCGGAGCTGCCGGCGTTCTTCACCGATGACGACGCGCTGGCGAATGAATTGATGGCGGCCGGCGCCGCCGAGAACGATCCGGTATGGCGTCTGCCGCTGTGGCGGCCCTATGAGTCGATGCTGGATTCCAAAGTCGCCGATACCAACAACGTTGGCGGCGGCCAGGGCGGCGCCATTACCGCGGCATTGTTCATGCGGCGCTTCGTGAGTGCGAAGTCGTGGCTGCATTTCGATTTGTTTGCCTGGACCCCGTCGGCCAAGCCAGGCCGGCCCGAGGGCGGCGAATGTCAGACGGCGCGCGCGCTCTATGCGTTGCTTGCCGGACGCTATAGCTGAACAATGCCCCCCTTCGATCCTCGCGTGACTGCTGCCCGCGCCGATCTCGCGGCAAAAGAGCTTGAGGGCAGGGTGCCGGCGCCGCGTTACGTCGAGGGCCGCGTCTACGAAGTCGTCGAGCCGCAAACGCCGGTTTGGGGCGAGCCGCGGCCCGATGCATCGCTGACGACCGAAGCGATCAAGGGCGAACGCGTCATCATCTACGATCATAACGCCGAAGGTTTCGCCTGGGGCCAGCTTGCTGACGACGGCTATGTCGGCTGGATGCCGGAATACGCGCTCGGTCCTCCCGGCGCGGCGCCGACGCACAAGGTTTCCGCTTTGCGCGCGTTGGCGTTTCCCGGTCCTTCAATCAAGGTGCCGCCGGTTGAGGCATTGCCGTTCGGTGCTCGCGTTGTGGTCGTCGGCACGCACGAGCGCATGGCGATCACCGCGTCGAACACGTATGTGCCGCTGGCGTATCTCAGGCCAATCGGCGAGTTCGAGACGGATTTTGTCGCTGTTGCCGAGCGCTTTCTCGGCGCGCCGTATTTGTGGGGCGGCAAGACCGTGCTCGGTCTCGATTGCTCCGGCCTGGTGCAGGTGGCGCTGACGGCCTGCGGCGTCGCGTGCCCGCGCGACAGCGACATGCAGGAAGCTGCGCTCGGCAAGCCGGTCACCGCCGATGCTTATTCCGATCTGCGCCGCGGCGATTTGATGTTCTGGAAAGACCACGTTGCCATCGTGCGCGATCGGGCGACGCTGCTGCACGCCAATGCATTTCACATGGCGGTCGCAACCGAATTGATCTCGGACGCGACTAACGCGGATCAGTGCTGCCGGCAGCGATGTCACCAGCGTTCGCCGTTTGGCGCTTTAGCGAGACGCGGTGCTTAAGCCTATTTGCAGCCGTTCGATACGTAATTCAGCAGCGGATTGAACTCCGCCGCGGTCAAATAAGCGCCCATGACCGCGCCAGGATAATCGGTGTCGCCAAACGAGGTGACGGCGATGAGGAGGTTTTTGTCCTCGGCTTCCTGGCTGCTGTAGTTCGCGATCCAGGCGCCGCCGCTCGATCCTTGCGTGAGGTCGGTGATCGATTGCCAGTGCACCACGAGGTTCGCCGGCGCTTCCGGAAACATCGGGATGGCGTTGGCAAAGAATACGATGCCGTCGGCTTGTTGAATGATTTCGCCGTCGAGGATGTCGGAGGCATAGCCGACGCGGACGGCGTCCGTTGCTTTGCCTTTCCAGTCGAGGGCATAAGGCATGACGCCGGTCGGACTGTTGCCGTCCACCAGGATCAGCGCGAAGTCGTGTGCGCTGGCGTCGCGCTGGGCGCGGTTCTTTTGCGCGTTTTTCAGCGTGGCAAAATCTGCCGGCACCTGCCAGCCCGGCGGGGTGGCGGCGCATACGGTCTTGAACGTCTGGGAGCCTTCGCCGTTCTGATACTGCAGAACAAATTTTTGTTTGGTCAGATCGAACCACGGCCCGGTTGGGTTTTCCGGCAGATCCTTGATGCAGTGGGCGGCGGTGAGAACGATATTCGGCTTGATGAATTGCCCGGTACAGGCCGAGACCAGATGCGGATCGTCCTTGGTCGGCGTCGGGTTGATCACCATGCCGACCCATTTCAGCGGCGCGACGCTCGGATTGCCGGTGTTGGCAACCTGCGGCCCGTTTTGCGCCAGGGCGCTCGTCGCTGCAAAGACCAAAAGAGAATGTATACCGAAAGATCCGCGCATTCACGCCCCCTGCATGCTTCATAATAGCAACGTCATGGCGTCTGGTGAAAGTCTCTGCGTACTCTGGCGTTGAGACGGGCCGCCAGCCTATAGTCTGCGCATTGCTGTTTTGAAACTTCGCGGATTTGGATGTTATCGCAGGACTGGCATGGCGTGGATGAAAGCACGAATACGGGCAACTATGGTGGCCTTGTTGTTCGCGGTCTATGCCGATTGCCGCGGCGCAGGCTCAGGGCAGCTCGCTCAGGGATCAGTTGGTGGGGCAGTGGCAGCTCGTTTCCATCAGCATCAATGATGCTGCGCCATACGGCGACAAGCCGACAGGATCGATGCTGCTCGATGCCGGCGGTCATTATTCAATTATTGTGCTCAGCGATGGCGGCGCCAAGAATATTGCCTATTACGGCACATACGCTGTCGACGAAGCCAGCAAGATTGCGACCATGCACGTCACCGGCAGCACACGGCCCAAAACCGATGGCCGCGATCAAAAGCACACCATGACCGTGAACGGCAATCAGTTGGTCGATGAGCGGCCGCTCGGCCGCAAAGGCTCGGTCAAGATGACCTGGCAGCGGACAAGCTAGCCCACGATCTTGGAGGGGAAGGCGTGGTGGCAGAGGCATCGCAATTCCGCTATCGGGCCTTCCTCAGTTACAGCCACCGCGACACGCCTTGGGCGAAATGGCTGCATGGCGCGCTGGAGGGGTTTCGCGTCGATAGCGATCTGGTCGGGCGCGCCACGCCGATCGGCCCGGTGCCGAAAACGCTGCGGCCGATCTTTCGCGATCGGGAAGATTTCTCGGCCGGCCATTCATTGAACGAGCAGACCGAGGCGGCGCTGCAATCCTCGCAATTCGTTGTGGTGATCTGCTCGCCGAATGCGGCGCGCAGCATCTACGTCAACGAAGAGATCAGGCGCTTCAAGGAACTCGGCCGCGGCGATTATGTCATTCCGATTATCGTCGATGGCGAGCCAGGCGATCCGGAACGCGAATGCTTTCCGCCGGCGTTGCGCTTCAAGATCGGTCCCGACGGCAAGCTCACCGACCAGCATGAGGAGCCGATCGCCGCCGATGCCCGGCCGCAGGGCGACGGCAAGGATACTGCGCGGCTCAAACTGATCTCTGGGTTGCTGGGTCTCGGCTTCGACGAGATTGTTCGGCGCGAGGACCGCGCCCGCCGGCGGAGGATGCGAAACTGGATCAGCGCGCTGTCGATCCTCACCCTCGGCTTTGCCGGCCTCGCCGTCTATGCCGAGATTGAACGGCGGCATGCGGTCGATACGCTGAATGCCGCAACAGAGACATCGAATAATCTGATTTACGACCTTGCCGGCAGGTTTCGCAACCAGGTGGGTGTCCCGGTCGCACTGATCAAAGATATTCTCACACGGGCGCAGAAACTTCAGGAGCAATTAAATGCGTCCGGCCAGACTTCGCCGAATTTGCAGCACAGCCAGGCCTCGGCACTTTCTGAGGTCGCGCTGACGCTGTTTTCCGTCGGCGACCGCCAAGGAGCCTCAGAGGCAGTCGACAAGTCGCGGCAAATTCTGGAAACGCTTTTGAAAAGGAGTCCAAACGATCCGGGACTTCAGCTCGATCTCAGCGTGAGCTATCAGCGCATTGCCGACGCCGACGTTGCCGCCGGACAGGCAGATGACGCGCTTGCCGCCCTCGACAAGGCGCGAACACTTGATGAGGCGATCGTCGCCAAAGATCCCAAGAACGAGAAGGCGCAGGATAACGTCGCCGTCAATTACATGAAGTCGGGCGATATTCTCAACATGCAAGACAAGGCCGATGACGCGCTGGCCGACTATCAGAAGGCGCTCAAGATTCGTCAGTTGCTTGTCGATCAGGACAAAATGAACGCCGACTGGTGGCGCAATCTTGGCGTAAATTATGAGAGTGTTGGTAACGCGCTAGGCCGGAAAGGCGATCTCGACGGTGCGCTTCAGGCATTCCAGATGCGTGTGCAGATCGCCCAGCAACTGCTCGAACAATTCCCCAGTAACGGCGAGCTTCAGCGCGACCTGTCGGTCGGTTATAATTTCCTCGGCTCGGTCTATCTGGCGCAGAACAAGGATGATCTTGCGCTGAGTTCCTTCCAGCAGTCGCTGGCGATCCGTCAGAAGCTTGCCGCCAGCGACAAAGATAACCTGCAGTGGACCCGCGACGTTGCTATCGCCGAAAACGACATCGGCCGTGCCCAAATGGTCGGCGGCAAACTCGACGAAGCGCTTGCCGCCTATCAGGCGGGTTACGCCATCGAGCAAAAGCTCGTCGCACAGGATAAAACCAACGTCGAGTGGCTAAGTGACCTTTGTAACAGCGATCTTGCCATCGGGTTGGTCCAGGCGCGGTTGGACAAGCTCGATGATGCCGGAAAAACATTCCACGACGGGCTTGCAATCTCGCAAGCTCAACTCAAGGCGCGCCCGAAAGACGTTCGGTGGCAGAGCAATTTCCAGCGCGGCGTCAGGCTGCTTGGCGTGCTCGCTAACGGCTATATCGAGTGACCGTAAATTCGCCCAGGCGCTCAGCACGGCCGAAGAGGCTATCGGTCTCAGCCCCAGCCAGATCTGGATCAATGCGGAGCGTGCCCACGCGCTGATGTTCCTGGGACGTAGCGACGAAGCGCGGGCGATCTATTTGCAATATCGCGGTCAGACGAATGTAAAAGACAATACGTCGTGGGAGCAGCTCGTGCTGGCCGATTTTGCGGATTTTCGCAATAACAAGCTGACCGACCCGTTGATGGACGAGATTACAAAACAGTTCTCCGGTAGCTGAGGAAGCGACATGACAGACACGGGATCGAACGGCGTGCAGGAGCCGGCCAATCTGCCTTCAGGCGTGAGGCACAAACTGTTGCATCCTGGCTTTTGGCTTAAGGAACTGCCGTTCAGCGTGGTGCTAATCCTCACGCTGATCGGTGTGGCTTATACGAGCTTTTCCAAGCAGCCCATCACTGTATTCTGGGAATTGCTCGCGCCGCTGATCGCGCTGGTGTCCATCGCCACAGGTTGGCAAAACACTACCGATAGACAGTCGCGCTTTCAATTGATCGGCACCCAGGTGCTGCACTGGCTGGCGTTCCTGGTTGTGATGAATTTGATGCTGCTGCCGAGTGTGCAGCGGGATTTCAGCTCGCAGGCCACGGGGCTCGCCATTTTTACCTTGATGGCGCTGGGCACATTCACATCCGGCATCCACGTGTTTTCATGGCAGGTATGTCTGCTCGGTCTCGTTATGGCGCTCGGAATACCGGCCATTGCGTGGATACAGAACGCGGCGTTGCTGTCTGTCCTCGCCGTTGGCGTTGTCTTGGCGATCGCCATTGTCGTGTGGTTGCATTTCCGCAGCACGGCCGCCAAGGCCGGCTGATAAAAGAAAAGTAAAACAATCCGGGAGGATCGACATGGTTTCGCGCCGTGATTTCTTGAGCACCGCGGTTGCGGCAGGCGCGGGCCTTGCGCTGTCTGCGCGATCGACAAGAGCGTGCCGAAGCGCAGCCGGCCCACCGCATGATCGTCGACGCGCAGGTCCACTTCTGGAAAGCAGAATCGCCGGACTGGCAATGGGTGCCTGGCCTCAAGCCGCAATTGCCGGAGCCGATGACCATCGAGCGTTTCGTGCCGCTGATGGACGAGGCCGGCGTCGACCGTGTGGTGATCGTTCCACCGTCGTGGATCGGTGATCGCAACGACTACGGGCTTGAAGCGGTTCGCCGCTATCCCGACCGCTTCCGGGTGATGGGACGTTTTCCGATCGAAAAACCGCAGGAGGCGGCGCGGCTGGAGAAGTGGAAGGAGCAGCCTGGCATGCTCGGCATCCGGCTCACCTTCAACAACGAGACGACCTCGAAGTGGCTATCGGACGGCACAACGGATTGGTTCTGGCCGGCGGTCGAGAAAGCCGGGATACCGATTTATTTCTTCGCCCCCGGCCAGACTTTCAGGCTCGGGCCAATCGCCGAGCGTCACCCGAACCTGACGTTGATCATAGACCACATGGGTCTTACGCAGGCGTTCTTGAAGGACGGCACCATTCCGGCGGCAATCGATCAGACGGTTGCGCTCGCCAAATATCCAAATGTCAGCGTCAAGGTTTCTGCGTCGCCCGGTGTTTCCGCCGAGCCTTATCCGTTCCGCGACGTAACGGTGCATCTCAAGCGCGTGTTCGACGCTTACGGTCCGCAGCGCTGTTATTGGGGCAGCGACCTGACGAATACCTTCAACAAAGGCCCGTACCACCAGCGGATTACGCATTTCACCGAAGAGTTGCCATTCCTGTCTGAAAGCGACAAGGACTGGGTGATGGGCCGCGGGATAGTGGCGCGGCTGAATTGGGTCTGAGCAAGCGGTCAGAAGTTACGCGGCCTGCTGGCCCGGATGTTGTCCGGCACGCTGCGGCAGTACCAGAAGACAGACGATGATGAACGCGCCGATGATTGCAGATGCGATCGGCCGGCTGAAATTCAATCCGCCGCTGTCGACTGGCTTGTCGAGAAAATCGCCGACGGTGGCTCCGAGCGGCCGCGTCAGGATGAATGCGGCCCAGAACAGAAACACGCGGGAGATGTTCGTCGCGAAGTAAGCAAGGGCAATGAGTGCTAATGCGCCACCAAAGACGAATGCGCCGTGCTCGTATCCCGTGCCGTCGGATAACCAGTCACCGAGCGCAGTTCCAAGCGTTTGTGAGAATGTAATCGCGACCCAATAGAACGCCTCGACCTTCGGCGTATTCACGGTCGCGACCGATATCGAGCCCATCGTCCAGTACCACACGCCGAGTGTTGCGATCAGGCACGTGAACAGCAGCGTCGAGCCGCCCGCGTAGCCGATGCCGAGAGAGCGGTCGGCGAAGTCGGCCATCGTGGTGCCCGCGGTGGTCGAGGCGACAATCGTCGCCCAATAGAGCCAGGGGTGAAATTTCTTCGCGGCGATTTGCCAGATGACAAATATGACAAGGAGCGAAAGGAAGAGCGCGGTTCCGACCAGATAGCCCCAGTTCAGCGTCATGGTGACGGTGTCGCCGCCGGTTTCGCCAAGCGTCGTTGCCGCGATCTTGATGATCCAGAAGACGAGGGTGACTTCGGGGATCTTGCTGACTACCGCGCCCACCGACGCATTGCTCATCATTGGGTTTGTCCTTCCAGATAGGTTCTTTAGAATTCTTTTAGTTGTGGATACTACAGAATCTCTGTACGTTCGTAATATTTACTACTTTCAGTCAAGACGCTTCTGATGGAGCAACGGAATCATTTCGCGGATCGGGCTGCGGCGGCGTTAGCCCAGTTGAGCGCCGCTGAGCGTGATGCTTTGCGGTTCTTTCAGGAGAACCGGGAGGAGGTCCTGGTCTCTTCCGCTGCGGGGCTCGCAGCCAAGATTGGCACCAGCGATGCGACGGTGATCCGTACAGCTCAGGCGCTCGGCTATACCGGACTGGACGATCTGCGGCGCCACCTCGCTGATGAACTGCGTATGAGCCTGTCTCCCGCAGCGCGGCTCACGCGGACTCTTCGAGCCTTGGGCAATGATTCCGGTTCGATACTGGAATCGATCGTTGATATACACCTGCGCGCGTTGGAAAAGCTGAAAGCCGATATTAAGCCCGAAGCCTTTGACGCAGCAGTCGAGATTCTCACGCAAGCGAGCCGGGTCATGGTGTTCGGCCTTGGCCCTTCCAGCGCGCTTGCTGATTATTTTTCAGTTCAGCTTGCGCGGTTCGGCATCGAAAGCCGAAGTATCACGCAAACCGGACTTCTTCTTGCCGACGATCTGCATCGTCTGAAGGAAGGCGATGTCGTCATTATCTTCGCTTACACGCGGATCTATCGCGAGCTTGAAAGCTTGCTCGCTCGGATTGATCATGTCGGAGCGCGTGCACTTCTCCTGACTGACTCGCTTGGCGCCGTATTGCGCAAGCACGTCGATCTGGTGTTGCCGGTCGCGCGCGGCAATACCGACTGGTTCAGCACGCATACCGGAACGCTCGGTCTGATCGAAGCTCTTTTGATCGGAGTTGCAGTGAAGCGGCCCGGCGAGACTGTAACTGAACTCAAGACACTCAATGAACTTCGGGCGGAATTGGCGGGGCCGGATGTTGAGCTATCCGGCTCGCGCTTTCGGCCGCAACAAACGAAGCCGCGATCATCCAGACGCGGAAAAGTGCGATGAGTATCTGTAGAGGAGACCGTTCATCGGATTGATTGCGAAACGCTAGTCATCGTTCGCGTAATCGGCATTCGCAGGGGGCGAAATGTGCGGTATCGCGGTTGCCATCGATTGGGATGGCGCCGAAACGGCTGTGCGGCTTTTGACCGCCGGCATTATGCATAGGGGCGACGTTACCGATCCGCCGGTTGCGGTCGGGAACCGTATCGCCATGTGCACACGCCGTTTGCGTATCGTCGATCCCATGCACGGCGCACAACCGCAAGCGTCCTTCGATGGGCGTTTTCTGGTTTCCTTTAATGGTGAAATTTACAATCACGTAGCGTTGCGCCGTCGACTGGAAGCAATCGGGATTCCGTTCAAGACCGAGTGCGATACCGAGGTCATCGCCAATGTGATCAGCGCCTGGGGGCCGGCTGGCATACGAGAGCTTGGCGGGATGTACGCCTTTGTCGCAATCGATACTGCGACCGGAGAGTTCATCGCGGCCCGTGATCCATTCGGCGTCAAGCCGCTCTATTTCGTCCAGTCGGGCAATGGCTTTCTGTTTTGCTCGGAAATCAGGCCGCTTCTTGAGGCGACTGAGAGCGGTGACGTTTTGTTTGTGCCGCCGGGTCACATGCTGACCCGCCAGTCCTGCGAGTTGCATTACGAGTTGCCAACGCCGGACACATTCACGCTCGGGTCGCCGCAGGAGCTGGACCGAATTTTGTCCGAGGCAGTCCGCCGGCGAATACCGCCCGAACTTCCTGTTGCGGCACTGTTCAGCGGCGGTATCGATAGCACGCTGGTCGTGCACCATGGCCGTCAATTCGCTCCGGAGATGCCGGGATATATCGTGGCCAGCGGTGCTTCGCCCGATCTATGCGTTCGCGAAGCTTTATGCTGACCAGACCGGGTTTGACCTGCGCGAGGTCCATGTCGATTCGACGCCAGGCGCGATACTGCAGCAGATCGAGGCGGCGGTCGGCGTTGTCGAGGCGTTTGAGCCTGCGATTATTCGTCATGCAATTTACAACTCAGCGGCCGCAAAGCGAATGCATCAGGACGGCTTTCGTGTGGCGCTCTGCGGCGAGGGTGCCGACGAACTGTTCGCTGGATACGAACCGCTTGAACAGGCTTTCGGCGAGTCGAACGAAGTGGGCAGTTCGGTGCAGATCCAATGTCTCGCGATGATGCACCGGGCCAATCTTCAGCGTGTGGATCGTTGCGCGATGCGATTCGAAATCGAAATGCGGGAGCCGTTCCTGGATCAGTCGGTCGTTGCCTATGCGCGACAGCTCGATCGCTCGGCGCTGATTGATCTGAACGCCGGCATCTCACCGGGAAAGGCGGCGTTGCGCGCGATATACGACCTGCATCCGGATCGGCTGCCGCGCATCATTCGCGACCGGAAGAAAATGCTTTTCGATGAAGGCGCCGATGGAGCGTTGGTATGGGCGGACGTATTCGAGCCTACAATGTCGGACGCAGATCTTTCAGACGGGCAGCGCGAGTTCGCCGGTTACGGCATTGAGACCAAGGAAGATCTGTTTCTGCTACGCGCACTTTCTTCGTCCATGGCGGTGGAGCGCGTTCCGCATCTGCGCCGGCGGCTTCATTTGATGACGTCGCCGTTTTCTACGTTGGAAAATCTTGCATGACGTGCGGAAATCAGACTTTTCGGTTATGCGCGTTCCATTCGCGCTCGAGATTGGCGATCAGCGCCGGGCTGTAGTGGCAGTAAGCCTGGTCGCGGGCATAGGCGGAAAAATATTTGCGGAAGGTATCGAGCGGTTCCTCGCCGATGCGAATGGCGCGGCGGTTTGATACGGCGCTGACAGCGCCGGAGCTGGTCAAGCCAGCAACGACCTTGTCCAGCGCAGTATCCATATCCGAAGGCGCGGCGATCTCGTCGCAGATCAGTCTGCCTTCCGGGCTGTCGCAGGGAAGCTTGCGCTCATACTGGATCGCCTGGCGTGTCAGGCGATCGCCGGTGAAACGAGGCATTCGCAGGTTTGCCGCGCCGGGGATGATGCCTTCCTTTCGCGCCGGCAGCGTCATGAAGGCATCGCTTGCTGCGAGGATGTAATCCATCGTCAGCAGAATCTGGCAATGGCCGCCGATGGCAAAGCCGTCGACCGCCGCTATCCAGAGTTTTTCTGTGCACGTGCCATGCACATCGTCGGGCAGGGCATCCGGCCGGGCTACGCCGCGATAAAACTTGTTCACAAAGCCCAGATCGCGTTGCAGGAACCAGACGAACGGGATCTGCCCGCGATAGAGATGCGTCAGGTTGATCCCGGCGCCGAACAGTCGCTTTCCGGCATATTTGGGGTGCGTCACCGGACCGCCGCGTAGCACCGCGATGTCGGTTTTCGCGATCGAGGATCGCGGCGTCGACCGCGATTTCCATCTGGTCGAGCGTTGTGTTGTCTTCGGCATTGAGGAAGCGCTCGTTCTTCGAGGTGACCACGGCAGCTTTGCCGCGCCGCTCGACGCTGACTTTGCCGAAATCAAGCGCGCCATCCGCATCGAGTTTTTTCAGCGCGTCGGCGGCTTCCGGCCGCGGAAGGAGCATGGCGTGGCACAGATGACGCCCGGCGGTTTCATTGGCGAGGACGTGGGCGAGGAAAATGCCCTGGTCGATCTCGACGCCGTCTTTCTCGCTTTGCAGGAGTGGCGCTTCGGCGGCGACCTGAGCCTTTGTCGGCGTCAGTCCCGGTACGGCATCGGCCGCGGCGAACACCAGATCTTCCAGGCGGATGAACTTTGCCCGGTCGCGTGTCAGTTCGTCGTAGAGCAGCTCGCAGTGGGCGGCGAGGAAATGTTCGCGCTGCTCGCGCGCGCCGGCGAGAATGGCCGCCGAGGCGCCAGCCTCCGCCGCGTTGCGCACCGGCTTCTTTGGCAGGCGCGCAAGCAGGTCGCGTGAGAGCTGCCAAAATCGTTCATAGCGCGGGCGGTCAACATAAAAGTCGCCGGTGCGCTGCGGCGCTGCGCCAGCCCATTCGGTGACCGCGCGGTCGTCGAGGCCGGCCGATTTCAGAGCTGTTGCCATCAATGCTCATGTCACGAACTTCTCTGTGTCTTGGCGCAAACCACTCAAGTCACTCAAGCCAACTCACGTCACTCAAACCTTGGGCCGTTTGTCGATCACCCGCTTCGCCTTGCCTTGTGACCGCTCGATCGTTCCCGGCTCAAGCACCCGCACCGTCGAGCTGATGCCGATATAGGCCTTGATGAGATGATCGGCCTTGCCCGCCAGCGTGGCGATCTCGCCGGCGCTGAGTTTCCCGCCAGTTCAGGACGCATCTCGACCAGCACATCCAGTTCATCGAGGCTGCCCGGCCGACGCACTTCCAGAATGTAGTGCGGAGCAAGCTGCGGTTCCTGACCCAGCACGGCCTCGATCTGCGACGGGAATACATTCACCCCACGAATGATCAGCATATCGTCGGTGCGGCCTTTGATGCGCTCGATGCGCCGCATGGTGCGCGCTGTGCCCGGCAGCAGACGGGTCAAGTCGCGGGTGCGATAACGGATCACCGGCATCGCCTCCTTGGTGAGCGAGGTAAAGACCAGTTCGCCGATTTCACCGTCCGGCAGCGCATGGCCGGTTTCAGGATCGATGATCTCGGGGAAAAAGTGGTCTTCCCACACCGTCAGCCCATCCCGGCTCTCGGCGCATTCCTGCGCGACGCCTGGCCCCATTACTTCCGAGAGACCGTAGAGGTCGACCGCCGTAATACCCATGCGGCGCTCGATTTCGCTGCGCATGCTTTCGGTCCACGGCTCCGCGCCGAAAATGCCGAGCCGCAGGCTGCAGTCGGCGGGCTTCAATCCCTGACGTTCGAATTCATCGGCAATGGCGAGCATGTAGGACGGCGTCACCATGATGATGGTCGGCTTGAAGTCGCGAAATGAGCTGCACCTGACGCTCGGTGAGCCCGCCGCCCACCGGAATAACGGTCGCACCGAGATATTCCCCGCCGTAGTGAGCGCCGAGGCCGCCGGTAAACAGGCCGTAGCCATAGGCGACATGAATGATGTCGGTGGAACGGCCGCCGGCGGCGCGGATCGACCGCGCCATCAAATGCGACCAGGTGTCGATATCGCGCCGGGTGTAGCCGACGACGGTTGGTTTGCCGGTGGTGCCGCTCGACGCGTGAACGCGGACGATGTCTTGCATCGGCACGGCGAACATGCCGAAAGGGTAGTTCTGCCGCAGATCTTCCTTGGTGGTGAACGGAAACTTGGCGAGATCGGCGGGCTGCTTCAGATCAAAAGGATGGACACCGGCGGCGTCGAGCTTCTTCTTGTAGTGCGGCACGTGCTGGTAAGCCTGCCGCACGGTGTTTTGCAGGCGCTCGAGCTGTAAGGCGGCAAGTTCGTCCTTGCTCGCCTTTTCGATCGGTTCAAGCTGATCGCGTGCGCTCATGTCATTCTGCCTTGATGCTGCTTTCGCTGCCATCGGCGGCAAGCAACGCAAGTGCGAACACGAGCGCTTTGCGCATGGCTGATCCCCCCACGAAATATCCGGGTTCTTGAGGCCCCGGGCTTCCCGCGATACATCTTACATGAAAGAGGCTGGCGGCAAGCCGGCCCAGGTGACGGAGGAAAGCCATGCAGGATGTCCTCGATATCAAGGTGACGCCGCTTTCTCCTGCCTGCGGGGCCGAGATCAGCGGCGTCGATCTCACCAAGCCGCTGTCCCGCGAGGACGTCGAAGCGATCAAGGAAGCATGGGCCAAGCACCTCGTGCTGGTATTCCGTGGCCAGAAGTTGTCACAGGACGACCAGCTGCGCTTCGCATCCTATTTCGGCGATCTTGGCAGCCGCAAGAAGGCGCCGGACGCTTTACGTAACCGTGCCGAGGGCGTCGAGCAAAATCACGAAAAGGTTTTGCTGGTCACCAATATCAAGGTCGATGGCCAGGCGATCGGTGCCTTCGGCGACGGCGAATTCTGGTTTCACATCGACTTCGGGCTATTCGGCGAAACCTTACAAGTACACATTCCTCTATGCGCTCGAACTGCCGTCGCGCGGTGGCAACACGATGTTTTCGAATATGTACAAGGCTTATGACGCGGTGCCGGCGGCGCTGAAGGAAAAGCTCAAGGGCAAGACGGCGCTGCACATCCACGAATACAACCGCGCCAAGCAGGCGAACGCGTCCGGCGACATCAGCGGCATTCCGCATCACTCGCACCCGGTGTTCGTGACGCATCCCGATACCGGCCGCAAAACACTGTTCGTCGACCGGTTGATGACGACGCGTATCGAAGGCGTGGATGCAGAATGAAAGCGACGCAATCCTCGACCAGCTTTACGAAATCGGCGAGCGGCGCGAATTCATCTTCGAACACGTCTGGCAGCTCGGCGATTTCCTGATGTGGGACAATCGCTGCACCATTCACGCCCGGACCGATTTTCCGAAAGAGGAGCGGCGGCTGCTGCGCCGCTGCACCATCGAGGGCGAGCCGCTCTACGAATAAGGAATACGCATGACGGATCCTCGCTTGCCAATCTTTGATCGTTTCATCGCAGATTTGCGCGCGATCTGGGCTTCGGAGACCGAAGACCAGCGCCGCATGGAGCGCGCCAGGCCACTGCTGCAAAAGCTGGTGATGGATAATTCGCTGAAGGAGCATTCGGCGAGCTGGCCGTCGACTGAAGGCAGAAAAAATCTTTTGCTCTACGTCGATCCGGACTACGCCTTCGTCATCAATGGCGTGGTTCGCGTGCCGGGCCGGACCGGAAGCGTCCACGATCACGCCGATGCCTGGGTGCTTTACGGCGTGCTCGACGGTACCGAGAGTCTCGAACGCTTCGATCGTCTCGATGACGGCAGCAAGCCCGGCTATGCCGAGATCAAGCTGTCGTCGGTCACGACTGGCTCGCAGGGCAAGGTCGATCTGGTCGCGCCGCGCGCCATTCACGCAGAGCAGGGCGGACCGGCGCGCTCGGTGGCGATCATCGTGCGCAGCCAGAAACTCGGCGAAGGCACGGTGTTGCAGCACCAGTATGATTGCGCCGCCAATACTGTTATCGAACGTTACGGCCCGACCCAGGTGCCGTTCGAAGTCGCAGGCTGAAGCATGGAACAATTACCGAAAGGTGCGAACTTCGTTCGCGCAAAAACGCTTTGGGAAATCGGTCTGCATATCGCCGGCAATCCCGCGACGCCCTATGGCGGCAACCGCGACATGGTCATCACCGTCGGCTCGGGGTCTGGCGAGCGGTTCAGGCCGTGGCTGCGCATGGCGTCAGGCTCGGCGATTCTGGCGGAAGGTGTGGTTGCCGGGCGATGTCGAGGCTGCATTCGTCAATCCATCTGCGCTGCTGACGCAGGCCTATCGCGGCGTTGGCCTGTTCAAGACGCCATTGCCGGTGCGGATCATCGCGTCCTATCCGAGCTGGGATCGTTTCGTCTTTGCGATTCATCCGCGCGCCGGTATCCGCTCGCTGCGCGACATCAAGGACAAGAAATATCCGTTGCGCGTTTCCGTACGCGAGGACCCGACCCATTCGACCTTGGTGCTGATCGAGCAGGCCTTTGCGTTGCACGGCTTCACCCTGCAGGACATCGAATCCTGGGGTGGGCGTATTTTCACCTGCGGCGGACCCGGCGATATCCGCCGCCGGCTGGAGCCACTGGCGCGTGACGAACTCGATGCAGTGTTCGACGAGGGTATCAAGGTCTGGCTGAACGAGGCTCTCGCGGCGGGGCTGGTGCCGGTCGAACTCGATACACACGAATACCAGGAACTGGGCGCTCTCGGATGGCGCAAAGTCGTGCTGCCGAAGTCGCGCTTTTCGGGGTTATCGAAAGACTTTGAAACGCTCGATTTCAGCGGCTGGCCGATCTATTGCGACGCATCGCTACCGGAACAGACGGCCTATGACATCTGCGCCGCGCTTGCTGCGCGCGAAGACGAAGTTCCGTTCGAGAAGGGCACTAACGGCAACGCAATCCAGATGGTGACGGAAACCGACTCAACGCCGATGGACGTGCCGCTGCATCCAGGCTCCGAGCGCTGGCTGCGCGAGCACCGGAAGTAGGTCAGGCTCAGAGCGGCGCGAGCGCATTGCGTAGCGGTTCGTTGGAGATCGCTAGAATTCCCGTGAATGGCTGACCGAGCTCCAGAATCAGGAATATTGCACACGAGGCCGACAGCGCGAACAGCGACAGCGCTCCGAACACAGTCATGTTGAGGTCCGAGAACAGGCTGAAGCTCGCAAAAATGATGACCAGCCACAGCGTCAGCACGCCGAGGAATGGCAGCGGAAATGAGTTGTCGGTTTCAGCGAACAGGAGTAGCCGCGCTTGCGCAATATCGGTCGTGATCTGTGCGGCGCGGCTTTGCAAAGAACGCTGTAGGTCGTTCTTCGCGGAGAGCGCCTGTACCCCGAGGTAAATCGCCTCGGCGTTCACGTTGTTTTCGAACGGTGTTTTCGCCGCCGCCGCTTTTTCTCGCCAGATCCGGTCGGCGAACTGGGGAATGACCGCCCTGATCTGCTCGCGGATCGGTTGCGCTTCCGGGCCGTACTGTGAAAGCAGCATATCCAGCAGAATGATGTCCGCGGTAATCTGCCGGACTTGACCGCTCTGTGTATCGAACGAACTCTTGGCGGAAGCGATCAGAAGCCCGACCACCAGTGCCGCCATGGTGGCGATCAGTCCGACGCCAAGCCGCACCACATCCTGCGAATCCTTGCTCAAGTGATGCTGAGGCAGCTTGTTGCGAAGCAGGCTGCCGAGATAGATGCCGGCGAGCATCAGGAGAAAAATACCGCACGACAAGGCAATCGAATTCATCTCTTAATCCCTGCCATGCCAATCCGTGCGGTCTCTCAGATCACTTCTTCGGTCTTGTCGTCGGTCTCGCCGTAGCGGCGCAGCGTTGCCGGCCTGGTGCCGGAATAAAGCTGGTCGAGCCCGGGCGCGATCTTGGCGTTCTCGCGCTCGAACAGCGAATTGCCGTCGAGGTCGCTCTCGACCAGGAATGGGCCGAACTTTTCCACGTCGAGCACCCAGACCGCTTGCGCCAACCCAAGCTCTTCCAGCCAGTAAACGCCGGCCACGCGCTTGATACCGCGGCCGAGCAGCGCGCCGGTGCCGTAGCCGACTGTGGTCAGATAGACCGCGTTGTTCGGGACGAAGTGCTCGCGATAGGCCGCTGACGTCATGCCGCCCTTGCCGATAATGATGTTGCAGCCGGAAATCTTGAACCAGCCGGCGAGCCATTGGGCGAAGCGAAACGAGGCGGTGGCGGTGACGGCGCCGACGGTGTGCTTGCCGTCCGGGTTGATGACTTGCCGCAGGCGAGCAATGAAAGTTGGTGATGCCAAGCGCGTCTTTGCCAGCCGGCATGCCGAACCCGTCGCCGATCGCGCGCTTGTAGACGCCTTCGCGCGCAGTGAAGACGCGGCCGTTGAGATAGGCGACTGAGCCAATTTCCAGCTTGCGCAAGTCGTCGGTCGCGGCCGGCAGGTTGATGTGGACGGTTTTCAGTTCAGCCATGTCATTCTGCCGCCGCTGCTGCCGGCTCGTCCCATTCGACGGTCGAACGGCGCATGTAATCGGTGAACCACATCGGATCGGTGCGGAACGCGACCTTGCCGTCGCTGCCGATGCGCGCGCACGCGCGGCGCGACGACAGGCAGAACATATGCACCGACATCGGCATGCCGCCGGTGTGGCAATAGCCGACTTCGATATGGCAATCGATCACCATCGAGGAGCCGACAAAGCCCATCGCGCCCATGCCGATAGTATTGCCGAGTTCCTTGAATTCTTCTTCCAGCGCCGCGATTTTCGGATCGGGATTGCGCGAGCCGACGACGCGCAGGCACGACGCCTGCTTGCCGAGCACCATGCTGGTGTCTTTCGATCCGCCAAGTCCGACGCCGACAATGGCAGGCTGGCAGGCGAGACCGCGTTTGCCAAAACCGATCAGGGTGTCGAGATAGAACCGCCTGATGCCTTCGATGCCGTCGCCGGGAAACAGCATGCGATAGTCCGAACCGAACAGGCCACCTTTGTGTACGGTGGTCAGCTCGATCCAGTCGGCCTCGGGATGAAATGAGTATTCGATTTCGGGCGCATTGATGCCGACATTGTTGTTGTGATCGGTGCGCCACAGTGGATGCACGCGGTTTGGCCGCAGCGGCACATCGGTGGTGGCGCGCGCGGTGGCGCGGCGCAGCGCCGTCTCCAGTGCCACCGGGCCGCCTTCGATCCGCGCGTCGTTGCCGATCTTGACGTACCAGCGCGGCAGCCCGGTATCGCCGCACATGGCGCGCCGGTCTTCCTTCGCCGCTTCATAATTCTCCAGCATCGCCTTGATGACGAAGGCGGAAAGGTCGCCTTTCTCGGTATTGGCGCACTGGCGCAAGCCGGCGAGATAATCCTCCGGGATTTCGATGGCGGCTTTTGCCATCAAATCCTCGGCGGTGCGCTGGATGCTCGAAACAGGAATCATACTGTCCTCATTCGGCAGCGATCGGATCGCGCAGCAAGGTCTCGCCCGGCTTTACGTGGGTGAACAGCACCGGGCTTTCGCTGATCTCGATGCCGTTCGCGCCTTCACCGGCTTTTTGCCGCGCCACCGTAAACACCGACGTCGGGAAGTCGCCGGGCTCCGGAAAGTCGGAGCGGAAATGTGCGCCGCGCGAATTCTCGCGCTTCAGCGCGGCAAGCGCAATGACCCGGCTGATTTCGACGAGCGACTGCAGATTAAGCCAGTCATGCCATGTCAAATTGAACCGGCGATCGGTGTCGGCGACGCCGGTTGTCAGTAGTTCCGCCTCGATGGCGTCGATGCCCTTGAGCCCGCGTTCGATGCTGGCGCGGTCGCGCACCACGCCGACTTCGTCCCACATGCAGTCCATGAGTTTTTCGCGGAGCGCGTTGACGTCGCCGGGCTTGTGCGCAAACGGATGCTGGGCGCGCGCCAGTTCCGCATCCAGCACAGTCTTATCCGGCGGCCGGAAACCGGGATTGGCGGCAATCCAGCGCGGCATCACATCGCCGGCAATGCCGCCAAATACCGTGGAATTGGCGACACCGTTGCCGCCGAGCCGGTTGGCGCCGTGCATGCCGCTGGCATCCTCGCCGGCAACGAACAGGCCGTGGCGTTCGGTAGCGGTTTCGACATCGCAAACCACACCGCCCATGAAGTAGTGCGCGGTCGGCACTACCTCGACGAGGCCGCCAGCCAGATCAAAGCCGCAGTCGCGGCAACGGTCGACCATGCCTTTGAATTCTTTGGCAACCTTGTCGGGGCCCAGATGCGCCATCTTGATATAAACGCCGCCGTTCGGCGTGGTGCGCCCGGCGCGCATCTCGGCGTAGATCGAGCGGCTGACGACGTCGCGCGTGGCGCGTTCCAGTTTCGGGTCGTAGTCGCCCATGAATCGTTGCTGCGCGCCGTTGAGCAGATAGCCGCCGGAGCCACGAAGGCCTTCCTCCAGAACGGTGCCGGTCATGCGCGTGTCCGGTCCAGCGAGGAGACCAGTCGGATGGAACTGCACCATCTCCATGTCACGAAGCGGGAGCCCAAGCTGTAGAGCCATCGCCAGGCCGTCCATGCTCTTGTCGCCGGACGGGGTGTGATAGCGATACATGGTCGGTCCGCCGCCGGTGGCGAGCAGGATGGCTTGGGCGGCGACGAATTTGAATTCGCCGGTACGCACATCGAGCAGCAGTACACCGGACAACGCACCATCGGGCGAGGGGACCAGCGCCACCGCGCGATGCTCTTCGAGACGTCTGACCGGCCGCGCCCAGACCTGTTCCATTAGCCGATTGATGATCTCGATGCCGGTAAGATCGCCCTTGTGCACGGTGCGATCGAAGGTCTGGCCGGCGAAGGCCTTGCCGTGCAGCGTGCCGTCCGGGTTGCGGTCGAAGAAGCAGCCGATCTCGTTTTCGAGTTCGCGCACCCGCTCGATCGCCTTGGTTACCAGCGTCCAGGCCAGTTCTTGATGCGGCAACCATTTGCCGCCTTCGATCGTATCCATGAAATGGCGTTCGATGGAGTCGCCGGGATTGAGCGCAACATTGTAACCGCCCTGCACCATGCGGGTGCATCCGCATTTGCCGAGCAAGCCCTTGCTGACCACGGTGACGTCGAGATCGGGATTGGCCTTCAGTGCATGCAATGCGGCAAACAGGCCCGCGCCGCCCGAGCCAAGGATCAGAATGTCGGTCTTGAGTTGCTCGACGGTCATCCTCAAAACACCCGCACCAGAAACACGAAGGCGACGACTGCCGCTATGGCCGCCCCGAGTATCGCTAGCTGCTTCTGGCCGTCGCGCCAATCCATGTTCTCGATCACCAGCACACGCAAACCACCGAGCATATGCACGGTGAGCAGGAACATCATCCCGCCTTCGGAAAACTTCACCCACGGCTGGTCGGTCCAGCGCAGGAAATTTTCCAGCGAGGCCTCGCGGATCGAGAGGCTGAGTACAAGGAAATGAAACGGCAGAAAGATCGCCAGCGCCAGTCCCGACAGACGATGGATCATCGCCGCGATCCACAGCGTACTGCCGCGCCGTGCGGTGAGACCCAAACTCATGCGAGCACCAGCGCATAGATGGCGCGCGCGCCGAGCGCGGCGAGGATGAATCCGAAGCCGAGCGAGAGCCCGCCGGCGCTTCGATCGTTAAGCGGCGTCCATTCGGCGAGAATATTACGGATGCCGATGGCGGCATGGATGCAGACCGCGGCGACGAACAAGCCGTAGTATGAGGCCCACACCACGCTGCCACGCGTGCGCGAGAGAATATCGGCGGCACTCAAGCCCTGGCGTGTTGCGTAGAAGATCACTGCGATGTGGATCAGCACCAGAGGCGCCATCACCGCCGCAGTTCCCCGTTGCCACAGATAAAGCCGGACGTTCATATCTCGCCCTTGAGATAGGCCGCCATGCTGCGCCGCTTCAGCCCCGCGATGGATGCCGTCGGGTTGAGCGTTTGCGGGCAGAGCTCCTGGCAGGACTGGTGCGAATGGCAAGAATGGCAGCCGCCGGTTGCCGAGACTGCTTGCAGGCGTTCCGTGTTCGCGGCGTCGCGGGTGTCGTTCACCAGTGTCCACGCCCGCGTCAGCGCCGCTGGACCGAAATAATCCTTGTTCCAGCGCACGGTATCGCAAGCAGCGTAACAAACTCCGCAATTGATGCATTCGATCGCGGCGTCCGCGGCGCGGCGTTCGGGCGAGCTGGGCGGGATTTTCTCGATATCGTCGTATCTTGTCTTCGACGGCGCAAAGACACCTTTAGCTTGCTGCCACTTCTCAAAGAACGCCTGCATGTCGGTCGCCAGGTCCTTGATGACCGGCAGATTTTCCAGCGGACCGATTTCGAGTTTGCCGCTGCCGGCGACCTTCGCGACGTGCGTGCGGCAGGTCCAGCGTGGTTTGCCGTTCACCGTCATCGCACAGGAGCCGCAGACGCCGACCCGGCAGGCAAAGCGGTAGGACAGGGTTGGGTCAATGTTCCGCTGCACGAACGTCACGACGTCAAGGACGGTTTGGCTCTCCCGCCGCGGCACGCTGTAGGTCTGGTAGCGGCCATCCTTGTCGCCACGCCAAAGCGATACGGAGATATCCTCGGGCATGTTGTTGTTGGGCTCCTCGGCAGCCATGACGCGATTTTGGGCAGTCTAGCAACCGGCGCACCTGACACAAAGCCGAACGCTTCGTCCGAGGTGCGCGAAAGGTGCCTCGGATGACAAGAAAAAAGCCGCGGCATAGACTGATTGGATCAATGCCGACGGCGGTTTCACGCAAGAGCGGCAAGTCAGGGAGGCGACCGGTGACCAAGTCGGGCAGCAAATCAGGCAAATTGTCGCGTCGGAGGTTCCTCGCCGGAACGGCGGGTGTCGCGGTCTCGTCTAGTCTTGCTGCTCCGCCGATCCTCGCCCAGACGCGCGCTCCGATCCGCCTCGGCAACATCAACACCTATACTGGCGGCCTCGCATATGCCGGCGAGACGAGTATCAACGCGATCAACATGTACTTCGACAGCATCAACTGGACGATTGCCGGCCGCAAAGTCGAAATCATCAAGGAAGACGATCAGTTCAACCCGCAGATCGGCTTGCAGAAGGCCAAGAAGCTGGTCGAAGGCGACAAGGTCGATCTGGTGTTCGGTATTCAGGCCAGCAACGTCGCGCTCGCTGTCCTCAACTACATGAAGCAGCAAAAGGGCTTCTATCTGGTGACTGGCGCCGGTACCGACGCGATCACATGGGATCGCTATCCGTACTCATTCCGCTCGTCGATCTCGACCTACCAGCTCTCGGGACCGATGGCCGATTACATCTACAATAATCTCGGCAAGCAGATCGTGCTCACAGCGTCCGATTATGCCGGCGGCCACGACGTGATGAATCAGTTCAAGGGACCCTACGTCGCCAAGGGCGGCACGGTGCTCAAGGAAATTTACCCGCCGCTTGGCACCACCGATTTCAGCCCGTACCTGACCGATATCAAATCGATCAATCCACCGGTCACCTACGACTTCATGCCGGGCGCGGACGCGTTCCGCTTTGTGCAGCAATATTCGGAGTTCGGCCTCAAGGAGAAAATGCCGCTGACCGGCTTCACTTTGATCGACTCGCAAACCACCAGCGCGCTGGGAAAAGCCGGGATCGGCGTGATCTCAGCTCTGACATTTGTCGATACACTGGACAATCCGGAAGCAAAAAAATTCACTGCGGACTTCCGGGAAAAGTACAAATCATCGCCGGATTTGTTCTCCGACTATGGCTATGTCGGCGCGCGGGTCATCGGAGAGGCTTTGCAGGCGGTCGACGGCGACGCGTCCGACAAGGACAAGCTTGCGGAAGCGATGGCAAAAGTAAGCTTCAAGGCGCCGCGCGGGCCGTTCAAGTTCGATCCCGCTACCCACAATCCGATCCAGGACATCTATATCGCGCAAGTGATCGAGAGCGGCGACAAGGTCACGACCAAAGTGCTTTCGACCGCGAACCAGGTTCAGGATCCTGGCCACAAGATTTACTGACACCGCGTCGCGAAAGTTCGTCCGAGGGACGCATGGAATTGCTCGTCGCCCAGCTGCTGAACGGGCTGGTCTACGGCGTGCTGCTGTTCCTGATGGCGGCTGGACTGTCGTTGATTTTCGGCCTGATGAACGTCGTCAGCCTGGCGCACGGCTCGTTCTTCATGCTGGGCGGGTTTATTGGGCTTTCGATCGTCCATTTGACCGGCAGCTTCTGGCTGGCGCTGATCTTGGCGCCAATCCCGATCGCTCGTTCTCGGAGTACTGATGGAGGTCGTGTTCATGCGGCCGCTCTATGCGCGCGGCCACATGGATCAGGTGCTGCTGACCTTCGGCTTCACGTTCATCTTCTACGATCTGGTGCAAACGGTCTGGGGCCGCATGGTGCTGCGCCTGCCGACGCCGGACCTGTTGCAGGGCACGGTGCAGATCGGCGTCGGCGTTTTTTCGGCCTACCGCCTGTTCCTGATCGGCTTTGGCTTCGCCATCGCAATACTGCTCTGGCTCCTGCTTGAGCGCAGCCGCGTCGGCGCGATGGTTCGTGCCGGCGTCGATAACGCGGCGATGGCCGCGGGGCTTGGCGGCAACATTCCGCTGCTGTTCACCGGAATATTCGGCTTCGGCGTGGCATTGGCGGCTCTCGGCGGCGTTGCCGCCGGGCCGGTGCTTGGACTTTATCCGGGCATGGACGCCGAAATCCTGATTCCGGCGTTCATCGTCATCGTGATCGGAGGCATGGGCAGCCTGCGCGGCGCGTTTATCGGTTCACTGCTGATCGGCATCGCCGACACGTTCGGCAAAGCCTATCTGCAAAGCCTCTCGCTCTTTCTGATCTATCTGGCGATGACGATCGTGCTTGCTGATCAGGCCGCAGGGCCTTGTTCGGCATTAAATATTCGGACGTATCTGCGGCCTCAGCGATCACTAGCACGGCCGTATCGGCCACGGCCGGAAAGCGCATCGCCGGCCTCATTGTGCTGGCCGCATTGCTGATCTTGCCGTTCTTTCTCACCGATTATCCGCGCGCGCTGGTCTCCGAGATTTTTATCTTCGCGATTTTCGCAATGAGTCTCGATCTGCTGCTGGGCTTCACTGGCTTGATGTCGCTCGGCCACGCCGCATTTTTCGGCCTCGGCGCCTATGCGGTGGCAGTCCTTGGCACGCTATTCGGTATCAATGCCTGGATCGGGCTTGTCGCCGGCGTTGTGCTTGGCTGCCGGCGGTGCGGCGCTGATCGGGTTCTTTTGCGTCCGGCTTGCAGGAATTCCGTTCCTGATGCTGACGCTGGCGTTCTCGCAGCTTGTGTTTTCTGTCGCGCTGAAATGGCGCGACGTGACCGGTGGCTCTGACGGCATGGCGCTCGCCGAAAAGCCGAGCTTCTTTGGCTTCAGTCTCGATCATTCGCTCGTCATGTATTTCATGACGCTGCTGTTCTTTGTCGCCGCATTCCTGTCGCTAGGCCGGCTTGATCAATGCGCCGCTCGGGTCGTGTCTTCATCGGTATCCGCGAGAATGAACAGCGCATGCTGGCGATCGGCTATCCGACACGAGCCTACAAGCTCCTTGCCTTCGTCATTGCCGGCGGTTTCGCGGGTCTCGCCGGCGGTCTTTACGCCATCTTCAACGGGTTCATTTCGTCAGACGCGCTGTACTGGACCGCCTCCGGTGACATTCTCATCATGACCATGCTCGGGGGCGCCGGCACGCTGATCGGACCTCCGATCGGTGCCGCCGTATTCCTGCTGATGAAGAACGTCGCCAGTTCCTACAGCGAGCATTGGCTGACGATCATCGGCGTCATCTTCATCGGCTGCGTGATGTTCTTCCCCGGCGGTATCTGGGGCACGTTGCAGAAGCTGCGATGGAGCGCGACGCGGCCGTGAACATTCTCGACATCGAGCATCTGCGTCGCGCCTTCGGCAGTCTGGTGGTGACTGACGACGTCAATCTCACCGTCGCGCCCGGCGAACGCCACGTCATCATCGGTCCAAATGGCGCCGGCAAGACCAGCCTCATCAATCAGATCGGTGGGCAGCTCGCGCCGACAGCGGGTCGCATCGTGCTCAAGGGCAGGGACATTGCCGGCCTGTCGCCGAACCGGATCAGCCGCATGGGAGTGGCGCGGACTTTCCAGCGCAATAATCTGTTCCACAATCTCAGCGTGATCGAGAATCTCCGGCTGGCGCTGGCGGTTAAGTTCGGCAATCCACTCGATTGCTTCCGCGCGGCCGATCGCGATGTGGCTCTGATCGATCGGGCGCACCGGTTTGATGCAGCAGGTCCATCTCGGCGACGACGGCGAGCGTATTGCCCGTAATCTGTCATACGGCGAACAGCGTCAGCTTGAGATCGGCATTGCGCTTGCCGGCGAGCCGGAACTTCTGCTTCTGGATGAGCCCACCTCCGGCATGTCGCCTGCCGAAACCGCCCGCATGATCGAACTGATCGCCTCGTTGCCGCGCAGCCTGTCGATGCTGATGATCGAACACGACATGCAAGTCGTGTTCTCGGTCGCCGACCGCATCACCGTGCTTTATTACGGCAAGGTTTTGGCCAGCGGTGCGCCGGCCGAGATTCAAGCCAACGATCGCGTGCGCGAAGTCTATCTGGGGATGGCGCACTGATGCTGGCCCTGGACAACGTCAACGCTTATTACGGCGACAGCCATATCCTTCACGGCGTTTCGTTGTCGGTGCGCGAGGGTGAAGTGGTGTGCCTGCTCGGCCGTAACGGCGCCGGCAAGACCACCACGATCATGACGGTGATGGGCTATCTGCATCCGCGCGGTGGATCGATTCAGCTACAACGGCCGCGATATCGGCGCGCTGCCGCCCTATGCGATGGCGCGGCTCGGTTTCGGCTTCGTGCCGCAGGAGCGCGGCATTTTCCCGAGCCTGACCGTGCGCGAGAACTTGACCGTGTTTGCACGGGAGACCGGCAGTGCTGGCTGGACATTGCAGCGCATCTTCGATCTGTTTCCGGGCCTTCACGCCCGCGAGCGCAATCTTGGCTTCCAGCTTTCCGGCGGCGAGCAGCAGATGCTGTCGATCGCACGTGCGCTGATGCTCAATCCCTCGCTGCTGTTGCTTGATGAGCCATCGGAGGGGTTGGCGCCGCTGATCGTTCAGGAGATTGTCGAAGTGCTCAAGCGTCTTAAAGGCGAGGGGCTGGCAATTCTTCTCGTCGAGCAGAATCTTCGCGCGGCCTTTGCGGTCGCGGATCGTCATCACGTCATGAACAAGGGCGCGATCTGCTTTACTGGCACGACCGCGGAACTTGAAGGCAACGAGTTCGTGCTGCGGAACTATTTGAGCGTGTAGGCTACGGCCGAGCCTAATTACTCCGCCGCTGTCGCCGATGCTGATTGCAGGCCGGAAATCATCGTATCCGGATAAAGTTCCTTCAGCTTCGGATAAACCTCACGCGCAAACATGCGGATGCTGTGCACGGTGTCGTCGTGCTCGAGGAAGCCGGCCTGACCCATGATCAGAAGCTGGCCGTATCCGCCGACATAGTCCGCGTGCTTTTTGATCTGCGCCAGGACCTGATCCGGCGTTCCGGCAAACATGGTGCCGCCTTCAATCGCGCCATCGACGGTCGCCTGCTTGGTGCCGAAGGCGCTGACGACATTGTGCGCGCCGCGCGCCAGTTGCACGTTCATCGCCACCGGCACGTAGCCGGGCGGATTGGCGAAGTGCGGTGGAACCTTGTTGGCCTGGACGTACCACAGCAGCTTTTCGGCGCCGGCCCGCGCGCGTGCTTCCGAGTCGCCGACATAAATCAGTGCGGCGTAAGCGAGCCGATCGATCGGCACGTCCTGTCCGCGACCGGCGTCTCGCCAGCCTTTGCGATAGGCGTCGAAAATGCGCTTTGTGGTGTCGAAGCCGGTCAGGAAGGTGGCCTGCACGTAGCCGTGCGCGCCGACCTGCGCAGCGCCGCCGGTGCTGGTCGTCGAGACCCAGACCGGCGGATGCGGCTGCTGGATCGGGCGCGGCCAGATATTGATCGCGCGATGATGGAAGAAACGGCCTTCGTGGCTGAACGGGCCGTCGTGCTGCGTCCAGCATTTGACGATGAGATCGAGCGCTTCCCAATGGCGCTCGTTCATGCGCACCGGATTGCTGTTGGCGGGAAGGATCTCGTACGGCACGCCGCGCACGAAGCCGGCCTCCAGCCGGCCGTGCGAGAGCACGTCGATCATCGCCATCTCCTCGGCGACGCGGACCGGCTGGCGGCGATTGGCGATCGGATTGCCGAGGATGAGGAGGCGCGCCTTCTTGCTGAGCCGCGCCAGAGCCGCCAGCATCAGCGGCGCGGCCGGATCGACGCAGGTCGCCGTCTGATGATGCTCGTTGAGCATGATCTCAACGCCTTCGTCCTCGGCGATGAGCCATTCGTCGATATAGCGGTCGTAGAGTGCGGCGCCTTTGGCCGGGTCGTAGACCTTGTTCGGCAGCGATACGCGGATGGAAGGGTAGCTGTCCGCCGGCGGCAGGTACGGATAGGCCGTTTCGCTGAAATGCCACGCTCTCATGTCATTTCTCCAGGAATTCGCTGATCGCCGCCGCAAGCGCCTGTGGCTGCTCGAGATGCGGCAGGTGGCCTGCGCCGGCAATCGTCATCGTCCGTGCGTTGGGCAGCAGCTTCGCGTAGCCATCGAGATAATTCGCCGAGACCAGTCCATCGCTGTCGCCGCGCACGAATAGCGCCGGTGCATTGATGCGATGCAGGCGGCGTTTGAGCTTGGTGTTGTGCATCCACGGCTCCCAGACCAGCAGCGCCAGTGTCTCGCGCGCACGAAAGATCGCCGCCAGTTCGTCATCGGGAAGCTTGGAAAAATCCGGCAGTACACGATGCCGGATCTTTGTAAACCAGCTTGTCGAAATCTGCCTGCGGCATCGCGAAAACGTCCGGGATGTCGAGCTTGTCGGGGGAACCGAGTTTGACGCCGACCGGGCCGATCAGCACCAGCTTGCGAAATCGCTGTGGCGCTTTGCTCGCCATCTCGGCTCCGATCCAGCCGCCGACGGAACAGGCGACCATATCGGCCTGCTCAACGCCAAGCCGATCGAGTAGTTCGAGATGGAGGTAGGCGATGTCGTCGACGCTATCGAGCCAGTCCGGCAGGCTCGATTTGCCGAAGCCGGGATGTGACGGCGCGATCACGCGGCGCTGTTTTGCGATTTGCTCGACGAACGGCTGCCACGGATCGTAGCCCATGCCGCTGTGCAGAAAGAGCAGTGGCTTCGATTTGGTCGCGTTCCCGTCGCCGGAATCCAGAACTTCGAGATCGATGCCCGCGATCTTCATTATCGTTGTGTTCACGCGCGGTGCCTCCCTGAAGGCATGGTCCCCCGCGGCTTCGCACCTTGTCAATATTGTCCGCTATCGCCGAGCGGCGAGGGACGTATGCGTGAACGCGTAGGGATTCGTGTCGGCATGCGCTCTGGTCGCGCTTGCCCACGCACGGCAAATGGAACAGTCTCACGACAAGGACGCGCAGTTCGCATAAAGCGCGTCCGTTATCGGCAAAAGGGAGGCGTAGATCATGACGAAGCATGATGAAGGACGCCGTGCATTCCTGGTCGGCACGGCCATCGGTGCGGGAGCCGCCGCAAGCGCGGTACTGGTTCCCGAAGCTCTCGCAAAGGATCATCCCGAACATCACGCCGCGGCGGACGCGCCGGCGGCGGCGCCATCGATGGGACATTCGATGGCCTCCATGAGCGGCGGCCATGGCGCATTCTTCAACGATGATGACAGGCGAACGATCACCGCGCTCACGGAACGTCTGATGCCCGGAGCCTCGGGTATGCCGGGTGCGACCGACGCTGGCGTTACCAACTACATCGACATTACGCTCTCCGGCTTCGATGAAGATCAGCAGTTCTTCTATCGCTCGCGGGCTGACGCAGCTCGACGCGCACTGCAAGCAAACCTACGGCAAGGCGTTCCGCGGTTTGACGCCGGAGCAGCAGGACGAAACCATCACAGCGCTTCAGCAGGGCAAGGCGCCCGCGTTCGTCTGGCCGGCCGCGCAGGCATTCTTCACCAAGGTGCGCACGCACACGATGGAGGGAATGTTTGCCGACCCGGTCTACGGCGGAAACAAGAACTTCGCCGGCTGGCGGCTGGTCGGTTTCCCGGGCGCGCAACCGTTTTACACGCCGGAGGACATGCAAAGCACAAAAGCCTTCACGCGCGAGCCGATCGTCGGCCTGCAATCACGGTCGAAGGAGGGTTGAGTCATGGCAACCGAAAAAACCGATGTCGTGATTGTTGGCGTGGGCGCGGTCGGCGGCATCATTGCTGCCGAGCTTGGCAAGGCCGGCATGAAGGTGGTCGGTCTGGAGCGCGGTCCGCGTCTGAAGACCGAAGATTTCGAGCCGCACGACGAGCTGCGCTATTTCGAGCGCCAGGATCTGCGGCCGAGTCCCAGACGCGATCCCGTAACCTGGCGTCCGAACACAAACGCGCGTGCCAACCCGATGCCGTCGCTCAATAACGGCAATCAGGCCGGCGGTGGCACCGTCCATTACGGCACGTTGTCATGGCGCATGCACGAGGATGACTTCCGCGTCCGCAGCAAGACGATCGAGCGTTATGGCAAGTCCGCCATTCCGGACGACTCCTCGCTGGTCGATTGGCCAGTGAGCTATGCGGAGCTGGAGCCGTTCTACGACAAGGCGGAATACGAACTCGGCGTGTCGGGTAAAGCCGGCAACATCCAGGGCAAGAAGATCGAAGGCGGCAACGTCTTTGAAGCGCCGCGCTCGCGCGAATACCCGCTCAAGCCGCTGCTGGTGGACCAGTCGGCCGTTCTGTTCGAAGCCGGCGCCAAGAAACTCGGCTTGCATCCGTTCTCGTCGCCACGCGCGATTGCGTCGGAGCCGTATAACGGTCGGCCCGGCTGCACCTATTGCGGTTTCTGCCAGGCGTTCGGCTGCCACGTCGGCGCGAAGGTCATCGATCCTGGTGACGAAGCTGCCGGAGGCGGACGCGACCGGAAACTTCAAGCTGATCACCGGCGCCATGTGCCATCGCGTCAACAGCGATAACACCGGCAAAGTCACGGGCGTCTCGTATTACGGGCCCGACCGCTCCGACAACACCATCGAAGCGGACATCGTCATCATTGCGCCCTTCATCTACGACAACACGCGGCTGATGTTGCTATCGAAGACGGAAAAATTCCCGAACGGTCTCGCCAATTCAAGCGGGCAGCTCGGCAAGCACATCATGGCGCATATCATGGCGAACGTGTTCGTCACGTTCGACGACCGCTACGTCAATAACTTCATGGGCCCGAGTGCGCAGAAGCATACGATCGACGATTTCAACGCCGACAACTTCGACCACTCCGGTCTCGGCTTCATCCGCGGTGCGCAGCTATCGATCGGTACGCCGAATCTGCAAGGCGGTCCGATCGCATTCTCGACGGTAGGACCGCCGCCCGGCACTCCGTATTGGGGTGCGGGCTATCGCGATTTCGTCTCCAAGTATTATGCGCGCCATGGCGCCATGGTGGCGCAGACCGAGAATCTGCCATTTCCGGATCAAACGATCGATCTCGATCCGAATGTGCGCGATGCATGGGGCCTGCCGGCGCCGCGCGTTACGTATGATTGGCGCAGGCCAAGCGAACGCGCGCGTGTCGAGTTCGTACAGAAGAAGCTGGCCGAGATCGGGCAGGCGATGGGTGGGCCGCATGTCTGGCCGACGCCCGTCAGTCCGGCGGGTGCCCCCGGCGCGCACCATGAAGGTGGCACGCGGATGGGGTCTGACCCGAAGGACTCGGTGGTCAACAAATACGGTCAGAGTTGGGACCATCCCAATCTGTTCCTGATCGGAAGCTCGACTTTTCCGACTATGGGCGCCGGATTTAATCCGACGCTGACGATTCAGGCGCTGGCCTATATGTCGGCGGATGCGATCCTGAACAAATACCGCAAGAATCCCGGACAGCTCATCTAGGCGTCGCGGTCATCGCTCTCGCCCTCTCCTGCATAGCGGGGGAGGGCTTTTTATTTCACGTCTGGATAAAGGCCGGAGGCTTTCACCACGGACAGCCCTTCGGCGCGGTCATCGACAAGTTCCTTGGCGAACTGCTCTGCCAATTCCAGGCTTGGGGCGAGACCGCGGCTAATCAGGAATTTTTGCTGGAAGTCCGGCTTTGACTCGATGGCCACGATCGCCTTGTTGAGCTTGTCGATGATCGGCTGCGGCGTGCCAGCTGGCGCCATGATGCCGAAGAAGCTCGCCGAAATGTGCTTTGTGTAGCCGGCTTGCTTGAACGTCGGGATGCTCGTATCGAGCGGAGACCGCTCGTCGCCATCGATGGCAAGCCCGATGATCTTTCCCGCCTGGATGTACGAGATCAGATTGCCGATGCCGAAGATCGCGATCTGCGTCGAACCGTTGAGCATGGCGTTGACCGCGTCGCCGCCGCCCTTGAAGGGAAGCCGCACCACATCGGTGCCGTTGCGCTGATTGAAGTCCTGCATAAAGGCGACCTTCGACAGGGAGGCGGCCATGTAGTTGAAGGTGCCGGGTTTGGATTTGATGAGCGCCGCAAGCTCGGGAAAGGTTTTGACGCCTAGCGAAGCGTTCACCGCGAACATCTGGGTCAGGTAATAGGGACGGGCGATCGGCACCAAGGTTTTGGCCGGATCGAAATCTGCGTCGGGCAGGAATTGATTGATGACCAGCGCCTGGTCGGTAATGATGCAAATGGTGTAGCCGTCGGGCGCGGCGGCGGCACAAGTCTTGGCGCCCACCGTACCGTCGGCGCCGGCGTGATCCTCCACCACAATCGAGGTGTTAAGCGCCGGACCCAGCTGATCGCCCAGCGCCCGCATGAATAGATCGCTCAAGCCGCCTGGGCCTTGCGATGCGATCGCATGGATCGGCCGGGACGGATAATCGTCGGCTGACGCCGGCAACGATGGCGCCAAAAGTCCGACGAGCGCCGCAGCCAGCGTCAAACGATTCATGTCTTCCTCCCGTTTCGGTACCGCTTTTTGAGCGGGGAACAATGCCGTGGCAAGTCCCCCTGCCATATGCGGCGTAAACACGCAGAAGGTGTTGGGCACACCTTGCGCTGGCGCAGATGCGGCCTCTCCACTAACCTTTGGGTGATAGCTTGTGGAGCCTGGGATCATGAAGCGCAGTACCGATCGTATTATCACCACTCACGCCGGAAGCCTGTCGCGGCCGGCCAGTCTCGTCGCCATGAGCAAGGAGGTCGCCACCGGCCAAAAACGCAACGACGATCCAGCCTTCACGAGCGTGCTGGCCACATCCGTCGCCGATGTCGTGAAGAAACAGCGTGAGCTTGGCATCGACATTCCCGACGATGGCGAATTCGGCAAGCCGGTTGCCGGCAATTACGACTATGGCGCCTGGTGGAATTACGCCTTCGCCCGGATGTCGGGCTTTTCACCGGCCGGCACCGCCGCTGCTTCGACCCATGAGCAGCACAAGAAATCAAGCGTTGCCGATCTGGCGCTGACATCGTTCGCCAATCGCCGCGACTGGCAGGCCTTCGCCGAGTTCTATCAGGATCCCGAATTCGAGCGGCGGCCTTGTCGGCAGTTCTGCGCGCCGGCCGGTCGGGCGGCCGACCTGCACCGGGCCGATCAAATATACCGGGCACGCCGCGTTGCAAGCCGACATCGCCAATCTGAAAAAAGCGATGGCCGCGAATGGCGTCGAAGAAGGCTTCATGTGCTCGATCGGCCCCGGCAGCTTCGCCCGCAGCGCCGACGTCTATTACAAGACCGAGGAAGAATTCCTGTTCGCCGCCGCTGACGCGATGCATGACGAATACAAAGCCATCGTCGATGCCGGCATCGTCTTGCAAATCGACGATCCGAGCCTGCCGGACAACTGGGACATGATCAATCCGGAACCACCGCTCAAGGAATTCAAGAAATTCGAGGCGGTGCGCATGGAGGCGATCAATCACGCCATACGCGGATTGCCACAGGACCGCATCCGTTTGCATATCTGCTGGGGCAGCTGGCACGGTCCGCACACCACCGACATTCCGCTCGCTGACATCGTCGACCTGGTGCTGAGCGTCAACGCCGGCGCCTATTCGGTGGAAGCGGGCAATGTCCGCCACGAGCACGAATGGCGCGTGTGGCAAGACGCAAAGCTGCCGGACGGCAAACTGCTTATTCCTGGCGTCGTCAGTCACGCCACCAATATCGTCGAGCATCCGCAAGTCGTTGCCGACCGCATCGTGCGTTACGCCAAGGTCGTGGGCCGCGAGAACGTCATTGCCGGCACCGATTGCGGCCTCGGCGGCCGTATCCATCCGCAAATCGCCTGGGCGAAATTGCAGGTGCTGGCGGAAGGCGCGCGGCTTGCGACGAAGGAACTTTGGGGCTGAGGTTCACGGCGGGACCGTTGCAAGGCCAATGACATCCCCCATTGCGACCTGTCATAATTTGCACATCAAAGCGAAAACAGGGAGGTCATCTTGGCTAAATACACGTGGGATCACATCCATCTGCGCACCACCGATCCGGAAGGCATGGCGAAGTGGTTCGAGGACAAGCTCGGCGCCGAGGTGATCCGCACCATGCAGCAGGGCAAGCCGCGTATCGATCTCAAACTCGGCGGCGCCAGTATCTTCATCGCTCCGGTGGCCAACGGCGACGGGACCAATGCGGCGCCGGCGATTCCGTATCGCGGGCTCGATCATTTCGGCCTGTCGGTCAGCGGCATCGATGAGATCGCGGCGGACCTGAAGAAGAAGGGCGTCGAGTTCACCCGTGAGCCGACCACGGTGCGGCCCGGCACGCGCGTCTGTTTCATCAAGGCGCCGGAAGGCGTCTCGATCGAATTGCTCGATCGCAACGTCTAAATTCTCAGCGGAGAGTACTCATGTTGGAACTTTATTATGCGCCCGGCGCGTGTTCGATGGCGTCGCATATCGTGCTCGAGGAGAGCGGCGAGAAATACACCCCGACCAAGGTCGATCTCGCCGGCGGCGAGCAGCGCACCGATGCCTATCTGAAGATCAATCCGCAGGGCCGGGTGCCGGTACTGCGTCTCGATGATGGCAGTCCGCTCTCGGAGAACACCGCGATCCTGCCATATCTCGGCAAGCGCTTCAGCTTCTGGCCGAGGGATGCCGGGCGGTGAAGCAAAAGCGTTGTCGACGATCGGCTTCTTTGCCGCGAGCGTGCATCCCGCACACGCGCATGTCGGCCGGCCGGAACGTTACACCGCCGACCAGTCGGCATTCCCCGGCATCAAGGAGCAGGGGCTCAAGACATTCCATGCGCACCTGAAGCAGATCGACGGCATGCTGGCTAACAAGGAATGGATTGGCGACAGCTATTCGGTGCTCGATCCGTACGCGTTCGTTTTCTACACGTGGGGTGTGCGCCGCGAATTACCGATGGGCGAGATGAAGAACTATACGGCCCACAAGGACCGCATGCTCAAGCGCGAGGCGGTCGGACGCGTGGCGGCCGACGAGAAGATCAAGGTGTAAGAACTGAGCCTGCGGAAGCGTTATGCGTCCGCAGGCTCCTCGAACTTGAAGCCGATCTTCTGCAAGCCTTCGAGGGCAGCTTTGCCGTACTCGGACTCGATCTCCTTCGCCAAGCTCGGTGCGTAGGAAATCGGGTCGACCTGTTCATCGGTCTCCGGCACGATCATCACCAATAGGCGGCCGGTCACATCGGAAACGTTGCGGAAGCGACGGTTCTCGCCGCGCGGTACCGAGATCATGTCGAGCGGCTCCAGCACGAGCGAATGTTCGCCGTTGTCACCCCAGGCGATCTCGAAGCGTCCTGTCAGGCACATGAAATTCTCAACCGTGTTAAGGTGGCGATGCAGGCCTGGTCCATTGCCAGCCTCGCATTCAGCGATAGTCACGATCAGGCCACGCGGGCCTTTTACGGGAGCGCCGGCGCTGCGGCCCTGGTAATCGGCGGGCGCCATGACCGGAAACACCTTCCGCGCCGTGATCTTTTCGACAGCACCGGCCGGAATGCCATGCGTATTGAAGTTCTGCGTCTGGTAGCTTTGCAGTTTGTCGAAACGGGCAACGCGTTTTTCCATCGCCTCAGGGCTGAGTGATTTTGTCGCCATAGCGGTTCCTCCGTTTTGCCGAGCATTATTCTCGTCCCGGAGCAGCTTGTCGAGCGGCCCGGCGTGCTTACAATCGCGCTTCAAAGAGAAGAATACTTCGGCAGGGAAGGGACTCCGATGAGGAAGTTTGTAGCGGCCTGCGCAGCCGCTTTTGGTGTTGTGTGTTTGACGCTATCGCCGGCCAGCGCACAGGATTATCCGACCAAGCCGATCCACATGATCGTGCCTTATCCTGCGGGTGGCGGTACCGACGTGGTCGCGCGGATCATGGCGGATCATGTCTCCAAGATTTTGGGTCAGACGATCTACATCGACAATCGCGGCGGCGCGAACGGCGCCATCGGGCTGACGGCGCTCAAGCAGGTGGAGCCCGACGGCTACACGATCGGTTTTACCGCCGACACGTCGCTGACGGTCAATCTGTATCTCTATAAGGACCTCGCTTACGACGCGCTCAAGGACTTCATCCCGGTCTGCACGGCTGTCCGTCTACCGGGAATGTTAGCCGCCAATACATCCTTCCCGGCCAACAATATCGCCGAGCTGATTGCGCTGGCGAAGCAGAAACCGAACGGCATCGCCTACGGATCGGCCGGCGTTGGCAATTTCAGCCATCTGGCGATGGTGCTGTTCACGGACGCGACCGGCACGCAGATGCTGCACGTTCCCTACAAGGGCACCGGTCCGCTGGCGCTCGGCATCATCGGCGGTGAAGTGCAGATCGAGTTCAATAACGTCTCGACGCTGCTGCCATACGTGAAAGATGGCAAGCTGAAGGTACTCGGTGTTGCCGAGCCAAAGCGAATGCCGGAATTCCCCGACTGGCCCGCCGTCGCGGAAACCGTGCCAGGCTTTGAAATGGCGCCGTGGGTCGGCATGGTCGCGCCGGTCGGCACGCCCAAGCCTATCGTCGACAAGTTGACCGCGGCGATGCAGAAAGTCCTCGCCGACCCGGATGTCATCAAGCAACTCGCCGATCAACAGCTCACGGTGATGGCGCTGCCGCAGGATAAGTTCGCAGCGCTTATTCGCGCCGATCAGCAGAAGTGGGACAAGGTGGTGAAGGCGGCCGGCATCAAAATGGAATAAGTCAAATTTGCCGCCGTCATCTGAAAGTCATTTCGCCAAATTTGCCAGGCAAAGCGCGTTAAGCATTGCGTTGCGGGCATCCCTGTATCGGCGCGAAGCGTAATCGCGGTGCTGCGTCGCGGCCGCTATACAGTGACGTAACGATTCCCGACATGGCAGCAGGCGCCGGGCCGCTGCGCTGAGAAGCGTAGCCCACGCGCACCTATTTTAATGAAAGTACTCCCTTGAACTTCAGACCGAAGATTGAGACCGCGGCGCCGCAACCGGCGCCCGCACCGCGATCCTTTGCGGCGATGCGCCACCGTGGCTTTCGCGCACAGTTCTTCACGTACGTCATCGCGATGATGGCGGACAATATCGAGCACGTCATCAGCTACTGGATGCTGTACCAGAAGTTTCATTCGCCGGCGCTTGCCGGTTTCGCCGTGCTGTCGCACTGGCTGCCGTTCCTGTTGTTCTCGGTCGCTTCCGGCGCGCTCGCCGACCGGTTTGATCCGCGCCGTCTCATCCAGTGCGGGATGGGGCTCTTCATCATCGCGTCGCTTGGCTGGGGCTATTTCTTCATCACCGGCACTTTGCAGATGTGGCACGCCATGGTGCTGCTGGTGATTCATGGCTGCGCGGGTGTGTTGTGGCAGACGCCGAACCAGCTCTTGCTGTATGATGTCGTCGGCCCCGCCGACTTGATGAGCGCGGTGCGGCTCAACGCTACTGCGCGTTATGTCGGCGTGCTGATCGGGCCCGCAGTTGGCGGCGCAATTCTGCTGCTGCTCGGCCCGGCGCATGGCATCCTGCTCAACACGGTGTTCTATCTGCCGCTGGTGATCTGGCTGATCAACGCGCCCTATGGCCCCCGCTTTCGCAAGGGCACAGCGCCACCGCCGCGCGCGGTGCGCGGACTGGCGGACATCGTCCAGACGGCTCGGGATATTCGCGGCTTTCCCGTTATCGTTTCGATGACGTTGCTTGCCGGTTTCTCCTCTTTCGTTCTCGGCAATGCCTACGGCGCGCAAATGCCGGCGTTTGCCACCGATCTGGGTCATGGCGATCCTGGCCTTTCATACAGTTCACTGCTGGCAGCTGATGCCGCGGGTGCGCTTGTGGCAGGTCTTATCCTGGAAGGCCGCAGCCTGTTGGCGCCGAAGCCGCGTACCGCCATTATCCTTGCGATCGTTTGGTGTTGCGCACTGGCAGGTTTTGCTTTGGCGACCAATTATTTTGTCGCGCTGGCACTGCTATTCACCGCCGGGTTCTTCGAGCTTTCGTTCAATGCCATGGCACAGACGCTGGTGCAGGTTAATGCGCCTGTCGATATGCGCGGCCGTGTCATCGGCCTATTCAACATGGCAAGCCTCGGTTTGCGCGCGTTCAGCGGCGTGTCTGTCGGCCTGATTGGCAGCCTCATCGGCGTGCATTGGTCGCTGGCGTTGTCAGCGCTGGTGATGTTCGCAGTCGCGAGCGCGCTGTTGGCGCTACCCTAGCTGGAGCTTTTTAGGCACGGATTCGCTGGGTGTCACGCTCGCGGCAAGCCAATCGATCGCGGCCTGAACGCCTTTACCGTGCGGAATGTCGAGCGCCGCTAGGCCCATCTCAACGACGCTCGAGCGTTCCAAGTATCGTCGGTGCGTTGACGTAGCCCATGTGGGCGATGCGGAATGCCTTGTCTTGCAACTCGCCGAGGCCGCGGCCGAGCACGACTCCGCATTTGGCTTCGCAGTAGTCGCGTAGCCGGTTTGGATCGAAGGGCGGCTCAATTGTAATTGTCGTCACCGTGTCAGATCGCTCACTGGGCTCGATCACATTGAATGCGATAACTTTGCCGGTCTGCCACGCACCAACGGCGCGGCGTACCGCTTCGGCCAACAGCCGGTGCCGCAGAAAAGTGTTATCCAGCCCTTCATCGAACAGCAGATCGAACGCCTTGCGCAGTGCGTAGATAAGATGCTCTGGCGGTGTGCCGGCATATCTGCGGTAGTGCGTATCGATCTCGCGGGCGGTCCAGTCCCAATAGGGCGTGCGCAAGCCGGCGTTGCGATGCACCGCGCGGGCCCGGTCGCTGGCCGCAACAAAACTGAGGCCAGGAGGCGACATCAAGCCCTTTTGCGATCCCGACACCGCAACATCGACGCCCCACGCATCCATCTCAAATGGTACGCAGCCAAGCGAGGCGACTGCATCGACCATGAATAGCGCGTCATGCCCGGCGGCTTTGATCGCTCGTCCAATTGCCTCGATATCGTTGGCGATTCCAGTGCTGGTCTCGATCTGGACCGCAAGGATCGCTTTGATTGTGCCGGCCTTGTCGTCGCGGAGCCGTTGTTCAACCTCGGCTGGCCGCACGGCGCGGCGCCAGTCGCCGCCAAGAACCTCGACATCGATGCCTAAGCGTTTGGCGGCTTCACCCCAGTCGAGCCCGAAGCGGCCGCTCGCCAGCACCAGAATCCTGTCGCCTTTGCTCAGGGCATTGGTGAGCGCCGCTTCCCATGCGCCGTGGCCGTTGGCGATATAGATGTAGGTCTGTCCTGCGGTGCCGAACAGCCGCTTAAGGTCTCGCAAGAGCGAGTCGGTCAGTTCGACCAGCGGCGGTGAATACAATTCAACCGCCGGGCGATGCATCGCCTGCAACACTTCGTCCGGGATCGTCGTCGGTCCTGGAACTGCGAGAAATTCGCGCCCGGTCCGAACTGTCATGGCGTAGCTGTCATGGCGCAGCCGTCCCGGTGCTTACATATTGCCGTGGCCGCGCTTGATAGTCTGGCGGATCACCGGCGCCGTGACTTTATCCGAGATCTGGATGTTCCAGATTTCGCTTTCGCCCTGCGCGGTGAAGTCGGCGAACAGCTTCGGGATCAGCGACACATCGCGGATCTCGTGGCCGCGCAGCCCGAAGCCGCGCGCGATGTCGTGTAGCGGGGGGCGGCCGAATATAGCCAGGCTGTCATCGATGCCGTCGGCGCGCAGCTTGTGAAACTCCGAGCCGTATCCGCCGTCGTTCATCGCGCAGATCAGGATGCGAAATCCCTGACGCTTGAGCGTCTCGAGTTCCTGGATGTGGAACAGGAGCCCGCCGTCGCCTTCGAACAGCACGACCTTGCCGTCGCGGCCCTGCCGGCGCGCAGCCGCAACGCCAAGCGCATATGACAAGCCGTTGCCGACCGCGCCGAATTCACGGACCGTCGTGTAGCGCTCCGCCGGCCTGCCACGCATCTGGGTGTTGAAATAGGCCTGATGGCCGCCGCCGACCACGCAGTCCCAATCCTTCGGCACCACCGCGTCGATGGCCTTGATCACTTCGCGCGGATCGAGCACGCCAGGCTCGATGTCGAATGGCATCGAGTCCGGCGGCTCGGTCGCGATGCGCTGCGCGAGTTCCTTGGAGCGTATCGTTGCCGCCGTCGGTTTGCCGGCGCCCAGTTTCTTGTCGAGTCCGGCAAGGATGGCCTCAACGCCGGCGAGCGCATCCGATCTTATGTAAAGGTCGGCGGCCTTCTGTCCGTCGCGCAATCCGCGCGGGGCGTCGTCGAGCTGGATCTTGTAAGCCTTTCCCCAATAGTGCCCGCCGCCAACGTAATAGGACAGGCTGGTGCCTACCGCGAGCACGAGGTCTGAGGACTCGTACATCTCTCGGCCCAATGACGTGAAATAACTGCCGGTGGTGCCGAGACCGAACGGCTGGTCGTGGAAGAGACCGCGCGCGGGCAGCGTGTTGGAGAGCAGGGCGCCGCAACGGTCGGCAAGTTTGATCACCGCGTCGCGTGCGCCAGACCACAGGACGCCACGGCCACCGAGGATGATCGGCCGCTTCGCCGCGGCGAGCCGCTCGACAGTCTCGGCTATGAGTTCAGGATCGGGTTGCATGCGCCCGACCTTGGGCTGGTACATCGCCGAGGTTTCGTAGGGCTGGTTGGCCATGTATTCGACCTTCTGCAGGTCGTAGGGAATGCCCAGCACCACCGGTTGCCGCTCGTACTTGGCGATGTGGAAGGCCTCGCGCACGTAGTCCATCATGCGCGGCACGCTATGTGCGGCGATGTAATGCGCTCCGGTCGCCGTCAACGAACGGCGCCTGGTCGATGTACTGGTTGTAGAACTTGGCGTTGATCGGCGACTCGCCGGCGAACACCACCATCGGCAGGCGGGCGCGCACCGCGGCCGGCAGCGCCGTCATCAACTGGGTCAAGCCGGGGCCGCACGTGACCGAGGCAACCGCGACCTTGCCGGTCGCGACGTTGTAGGCTGTCGCTGCCGCAACGGTCGACATGTTCGTGCCTGACGTGGACGCTTTGGACGCCCGGCAATTTAGAGAAGGCGGTGGACCAATGCATGTTGCCGTCGCCCATCAGGACGAACTGCGTATCGATTCCCTCGGCAAGGAATGCCTCTGCGAGGGCTTCGTAGAGTTTGGGCATGGCGCGATACTGCTTGGGTGATGAGGTGTATAGCTTAGGAAAGATGCATTTTGGCGGCAAGGCGCATGGTGCCTCGCTTTAATGCCGCCGCAAAAAATCCAGAACGATATCGTTGAAGCGGCCCGGTTGCTCCCAGGTCATAGCGTGGCCGGCATCGTGAATAACGGCCCATTCGTGATTCCTGATATGCGTGGCCCAGATACGCATCAAGGCCGGCGGGGCCAGCAGGTCGGCATCGGCCGCAATCACAAGTGTGGGGGCGGCGATGGCCGCTATTTTTTCCAGCGTATTCGGTGTGCGCATTAACGGCTGAAATCCCGCACCCGGCTGCCGTGCATGCTCGTCGATTTCGATCCAGCGCTTGACGCCTTCCGGGTTGGCTCCCCGGTAGGACGGCCCGATCTCGCGATAATGCGACGACAGATCGCGGATGCCGGGAATGGCGATGCGTGCGATGAATTCGGCAATTTCCTTGTCTTCGATCATCCCGGTGCTGGCGCCGATGATCAGGCTCCGCAACTTTTCCGGACGCCAGGCTGAATAGTCCATCGCGATGAAGCCGCCGCCGGCGACGCCGAGCAGATGAAATTTGTCGAGCTTGAGATGATTGACCAGTCCGTCGAGATCGCCGGCGATACTTGGCGGCTGTGCGCTTGGGGTTTTGTCGGCGAAACTCTTGCCCCAGCCGCGCCGGTCGAAAGCAATCACGCGGTATCCAGCTTCAGATAGCGCCGCAATTTGCGGCTCCCACGTTTCGCTCGTCCCGGTGTTCGGATGCAGTAGAATCACCGGATCGCCCGCGCCGCCGCTGTCGATGAACCATAGTTTGACTCCGGGAAGGTCTACGTGCGCGCCGGTCGGATTATTTCGCATCGCTCTACTTTTCATATGTTGCGGCTGCGCTGGTGCAACCGGTCGGGGTAAACTAGCATCCGATAAAAAGGATGAAATAGCGATGGACAATGCGTCGGCTTGGTACACCAATTGGGCTTGGGGTTTGCCGCTGATCGTGCTGACGGTGATTTTTCATGTGATTGGACTCGGCTTGTTCAACGTGCGGGTTCACCAATTTCTGGCGCGGGTGCAGGATCATCGCCGATACGATTTTCTTTTCGCGGTCGTGATGGGTGTGACTACGATGTGGGCAACGTTCTTGTTGGCGATCGATGCCGGTGCTTGGGCGATAGCGTTTCGTTGGCTCGGAGCGTTGCCCGATAGTAAAGCGGCGTTGCTGTATTCGCTGAGTGCCATCACGACGTACGGCCACTCCGAGATATTTTTAGCGCCAAACTGGCGGCTTCTCGGCGCACTCGAGGCACTCAATGGCATCATGTTGTTCGGTCTGACCACCGCCTTTATGTACGGCATGATTCAGCTGGTCTGGCCGATCGAACGTCGGCGCCACGGCCACTCAAGCCATTAGCGTTTCCTTAGACTTCGTGCTGCACTAACATCGCCGCAAAAGAGCCAAAGGACGCCAATGCCGGGGCGCGTAGAGGGTAAAGTTGCGTTGGTCGTTGGGGCCGGCTGTGTCGGCCCGGGATGGGGCAACGGCAGGGCATCAGCGGTGCTGTTTGCGCGCGAAGGCGCCAAAGTCTTCGCGGTCGACAAAGATCCAGCTTCGATGACGGAAACGGTGGCGCGTGTCGGCAACGACGGCGAAATCGCGACCTATGCCTGCGACGCCACCGACGAAAACGACGTCAAAGCCATGGTCGAGGCGTGCCGCAAGAGATTCGGCCGTATCGACATTCTGCACAACAATGTCGGCGGTTCGGCAGCGGGCGGCGTTGCGGAAATGTCGGTGGAAACTTTCGACAAGCAGATGGATTATAATCTCAAGAGCGTGTTTCTTGCCTGCCACTACGTCATTCCGGTCATGATCGAGCAGGGCGGCGGCGCCATCGTCAACACCGCGTCGGCGTCCGGCATCAGTTTTACCGGTTCACCGCAGGTCGGTTACGCGTCGTCGAAGGCAGCAGTGATACAGTTCTCGCGCGTTACAGCCGTGCAATACGCCAAGCATGGCGTGCGCGTGAACACGGTCATTCCGGGGCAGATGCATACCCCGATGGTGGAAGTCCGGCTTGCCAAGCAACGGAGCGGCGGCGACGTCGAGGGATTGCTGAAGTCGCGTGTGGCGCGCATCCCACTCGGCTTCATGGGCGACGGGCGAGACACCGCCGCAGCCGTGCTATTCCTTGCCTCCGACGAGGCGCGATTCATCACCGGTACGGAAATCGTGGTCGACGGCGGCATGACCGCCCGCAGCGATTGATAACGAAAAAGGCATAACAACCATGGCTATCGATCCAGACGACCTCACGCCAACGATTCCGCCGCACGACCTCAATCCGAAGAAGCCCAGCATTACGCTGCCGCCGCTTTCTTGCGATTCGCATTTCCATGTTTTCGGTCCGCATCAGCGAATTTCCCTATTCTCCGACGCGTCCATTCACGCCGACCGATGCCGGCAAGGCCGATCTATTCAAGCTGCATGAATTTCTCGGCATTCAGCGTGGCGTCTTCGTCAATCGACTGCACATGGCACTGACAACCGTGTGCTGGTCGACATGCTCAACGCCGGCAAGGGGCGCTATCGTGGCGTTGCGCTTGCTCGATCCAACGACGCCCGATCAGCGAGATCGAACGCCTCGACGAGGCTGGCGTGCGCGGCGTACGGCTGCACTGGTATTTTCCGCATGGCGGTGCGCCGCGTCCGCGTGCACGAGATGCTCGCAATTATCGAGAAGGTTTCGCCCTATGGCTGGCATATCGCCAATCATGTCGGCGGCAACGGCATGGTGGACTATTACGAATTTCATCGCCTCGATCGAGGCGCCGGTGGTGATCGACCATATGGCGCGCATCGATATCGATGAAGGGCTTGAACGGGCCGGCGTTACCGCAGGCTGCTGCGGCTGCTCGACCGCGGTAATGTCTGGGTAAAGCTGTCCGGCGCCGACCGAATTACCAAAGCAGCCGCACTACTATGCAGAGGCGTTGCCGTTCGCGCAGGCGCTTGCCAAGCACGCTCCCGAGCGCATCGTCTGGGGCACCGACTGGCCGCATCCGAACCACAAGCCCGGTAACGTGCCGAATGACGGCGAGTTGGTCGATTTGATCGGGGCGATCACGCCGGACACCAAGACGCGGCAGCTTATGATGGTCGATAATCCGACCAGACTGTTCGGTTTTTAGGACGCTTATTCTCCGGTAATACCCAACGTCTTCATCCGGTCTGGCCACTCCGCAAACTGCTTTGCGAGATCAGCTGCGAACGCTTCGTGTCCGAGCGTGCCGCGGATGCCGTTGTCGGCAAGCCGCTGGGCAATGGTTGGCATGGCGACGACCGCCAGCAGTGCTTTTTCCAGCCGGTCGCGAATTTGCGGCGGTGTGCCGGCCGGGAGGAATACGCCGTACCAGTTTTCCATGATCACGGTCGGATAGCCGAGTTCTTTGGTTGTCGGCAGGTCCGGCATTTGCGGCGCCCGGTCTGAGCGCGAACAGGGCCAAGGCTTTTACCGTGCCGGACTTCGCCAGCGGCATCAGCACCGGCAAGTCGGCGTTCATCGTGTCGATGTGGTCGCCGAGCAGATCGGTGATCGCCGGAGCCGCGCCACGATAGGGCACATGATTGATTTTGATGCCGGCGGCGTTGTTGAGCATCTCGATGGCGATGTTCATCGTCGTGCCCGGGCCCGCCGAGCCGTAGCTGAGCTTTTGCTTTTTCGCTTTGGCGATCAGATCCGCCAGCGTTGATATGTCACTGTCCTTGTTGACGACGACCAGCGACGGCACCTTGCCGACCAGCATCACCGGCTCGAACGATTTCACCGGGTCGTAATTCGCCGGCGGTTTCAAAATCGGGCCGAGCACGAAAGCGCCGAAGCTTCCGAACAGCACGGTTTTGCCGTCGGGGGCCGAGCGCGCAACAAATTCGCCGGCAATTGCGCCGCCGGCGCCGCCGCGATCGTCAACGATGATGTCCTCGCCGAGCTTGGGACCGAGCTCGTTGGTGAGTATGCGTGCTGTCTGATCGACCGGGCCGCCGGCGGCGAAAGGCACGACGAATTTGATCGGCTCGGCAAAGGCAGTCGCCGTAGACGCCAGTAGCGCGCCGCCGCACAGGGCAGCGAGGAGAATCCGCTTCATCCCTCAACTCCGTGGCGCGCTTGTGCGCGCTCTATTGCGGCATGACGCCGCTCGGTCTTCATGATATCACGCCATTTCGAGATTTCGCTCGCGAGATAACTACGCAGATAGGCCGGCGTCCGCCGCTCGGGTGAGCACAGCCGTCGTGGCGACGACCCGCAACCGTTCCTGGACCGCGGGCGTATCCAGCGCGGCGACGATTGCGCCATTGAGTTTCGCCACGATTGGCTCCGGGCGTTCCTTTCGGCAGGAAGAAGCCCATCCAGTAATAGCCATCGGTGACGTTGAAGCCTTGTTCTTTCGCGGTCGGCAGATTCGGCAGCAGTGACGACCGCTCGGCGGTAAGGATCGCCAGCGCATTGACCTGTTTGTTATCGATAAACGGAATGGCGCCAACCGCAAGCGGACAGTAGTAGTCGAGCGTCCCGGCCATCATGTCGGTGAAAGCCGGCGCCGAGCTGCGGTAGGGCACGGACGTTACTGTCACGCCCATGGCGGCGTTGAGCAGATAACAGGCGAGGTAAGGCCCGGAGCCGACGCCGGTCGAGCCGAACTGCATGCGGTTCTGATTGGTTTTCGCGTAAGCGGCGAAATCCTTCAGGTTCGTTGCCGGAATTCCGGTTCGCGTGATCAGGATCAGCGGTTGCTCGACAGCGAGTGCGACGGGTTCGAAGTCAGCGGCGCTGTCATAGGGCTGTTCTTTGAACAGCGATTGGCTTTGCGCGAACGTGTCTACGGCACCGAGCACGACCTGGTAGCCATCGGGGGCTGCCTTTGCGACGCGGCTCACCGCAATCGTGCCGCCGGCGCCGCCGAGATTTTCCACGATCACGGGCTGCCCCAGAATTTCGGCGACGCGCCCGGCGATGATGCGCGCGACCGTATCCGAGCCACTGCCAGGGCCGAAGGGGACGGTCAGCGTAATCGGGTGGGACGGCCAATTCTGCGATGTCTGCGCAGTGGCGGAGCCGATGCTCAGAGCCGCAACGCAAAGGATGGCCAGGCAACGAATGCCGGCGCGCACGTCGTCCTCCCCCGAAGGTTATCCCTTCAGCATGTAACCTTGCCGCAGGCGTCGGCTGCGTCAACCAGCGCCTGGAGGCGGTAGCGGCCGGGAAAGCCGAGGACCGCGACTCCGCTGATGATGAAGGACGGGGTGGCGGCAAGCCCAAGCGCATCGCCGAGGCGCACATGGGCTTTCATCTGCTCGGTGATTTCGTCGCTGTCGCCAATCGCATTGAGCTTTTTCTGGTCTAATCCAAGGCCGTGCGCTACCGCTAAAGCGCGTTGCCCGTCAGTGGTGCCGCGCTGCGCGTAGATTTTGCGGTGGAAGTCGTAAAATTGCTTCGGCGTGCCGAGTTTCGCGACAGCGAGTTCAACGCGGCTCGCGGAAATCGAAGGGATGCCCAGCACCGGGAAGGGCACCAGCACCAGACGAAGCTGCGGATCGAGATCGACCATGTCGGCGATGTCGGCCGAAGCAATCCGGCAGTAGGGGCAGTTGAGATCGTAGAACTCGACCAGCGTGGTCTTGCCATTTGGATTGGCCGCCACGACGACGCCGGGCAACTGGTCGATCGGTCCTGGCAGCTTCACGCTATGGTTGGCGACCGGCGCTGCCGTCGTCGGCTGTCAGGGGAAATTCCACAACGGTCTGTGCGGAGCGATCGCGCTCCTGCGCGGACGCCATTGCGATGCAGACGAGAAGGGCAACGGCGGCGACCGCGAAATACTTTTTCATCATTGGGCAACAACACCTGTGGGGCCAGTTTCGAGATTGAATGCGGCGGCAAAAAGGGCACGCGTGTAGTCGGTCTTCGGGTTTTTGAACAGCTCGGCGGCATCGCCGGATTCGACCACCTTGCCATGCCGCATCACCATGAGACGGCTGGCCAGCGCCGCGACCACGCGAAGATCGTGCGAGATAAAGAGATACGTGAGGTTGCGCCGCTTTTGCAGGTCGCGCAGCAGATCGACCATCTGTGCCTGGATCAGCATGTCGAGCGCGCTGGTCGGCTCGTCGAGTACGACAAAGGTCGGCTCCAGCACGATGGCGCGGGCGACTGCGATGCGTTGGCGCTGTCCGCCGGAAAACTCATGGGGAAAGCGAAAGCGCGTCGCGGGATCGAGGCCGACGTCCTTAAGCGCCTGGATCACGCGCGCGTCGCGCTCGCTTTCCGGCAGGTTGCGTTGATGGACGTTCAAGCCTTCCTTGATGATTTCCGCCACCGAAAGGCGCGGCGACAACGAGCCATACGGGTCCTGAAATACGATCTGCATGTCGCGGCGGAATGGCCGCATCTGCTTGAAGCGAAGCCCTTGCAGCTCGTTGCCCATGAAGACGATCGGGCCGTCGGAGGAAATCAGCCGCAGGATGGCCAGCCCGAGCGTGGTTTTGCCGGATCCGGATTCGCCGACGACGCCGAGCGTCTCGCCTTTGCGCAGCATGACGCTGATGCCATCGACGGCCTTGATATGGCCGACGACTTTGCGCAAAACGCCACGCTTGATCGGAAACCAGACCTTGAGGTCGTCGGTCTCCAGAACGACAGGCGCGTCAGGTTGCGGCGGGGCAGGGTCGGGCTTCGGCTCAGCGGCAAGCAGCGCACGCGTATAAGGATGCTCGGGCGAGCCAAATACGCGCTCGACAGTACCTTGCTCGACAATCTTGCCTTCCTTCATCACGCAAACCCGATCGGCGATCTTGCGGACGATGCCGAGGTCATGAGTGATGAACAGAAGCGACATGCCGAGGCGCTTTTTGATGTCCTTGAGGAGCGCGATGATCTGCGCCTGCACGGTGACATCGAGCGCAGTGGTCGGTTCGTCGGCAATCAGCAGATCGGGCTCATTGGCGAGCGCCATGGCGATCATCACGCGCTGGCGCTGTCCGCCTGAAAGTTGATGCGGGTAAGCGCCGAGGCGGCTTTCCGGATCAGGAATACCGACCTGCGTGAGCACTTCGATGATCCGCGCTCGTGCTGCGGCGCCGGTCAGGCCCCGGTGCAGCAGCAGGATTTCGGCAATCTGCTTTTCGATGGTGTGCAGCGGATTGAGCGAAGTCATCGGCTCCTGGAACACGATGGTGATGTCGTCGCCCCGGACACGGCGCATCTCCCGCTCGCTGAGTGGAAGGAGATCCTGGCCTTTGAACGTGATCGTGCCCGTCGGATGGTGTGCCGCCGGATAGGGCAGGAGTTTGAGGATCGACAGCGCGGTCACCGACTTGCCGGATCCGGACTCGCCGACCAGCGCCACCGTCTCGCCCTTGCCGATATCGAACGACACGCGATCGACAGCGAGCGTTTCACGTCCGCCGGCGCGGAACGCAACCGAAAGATCGCGGACGGAGAGAAGCGGTTCGCGCGGTCATGCGAAGGTCTTCCTCGGATCGAAGGCGTCGCGCACCGCTTCGCCGATGAAGATGAGCAGCGAGAGCATGATAGCGACCGTGAAGAAGCCGGTAAGTCCGAGCCACGGCGCCTGCACATTGGCTTTGCCTTGCGACAGCAGTTCGCCGAGCGACGGCGATCCCGGCGGCAGGCCGAAGCCGAGGAAATCGAGCGCGGTCAGCGTCATCACCGAGCCCGACATGATGAACGGCAGGAACGTCATGGTCGCCACCATGGCGTTCGGCAGCAGATGACGGAACATGATGACTTTATTGGAGACGCCAAGCGCTCGCGCCGCCTGGATATATTCGAAATTGCGGCCGCGCAGAAATTCGGCGCGCACCAGGCCGACCAGCCGGGTCCAGGAAAACAGCAGCAGGATGCCGAGCAGGACGAAGAAGCCGGGTACCAGCACCGACGAGATGATCAGCAGCAGATAAAGCTCCGGTACCGACGTCCAGATTTCGAGAAAGCGCTGAAACAACAGATCGGTCCAGCCGCCGAAATAACCCTGCACGGCGCCGGCAGCGACACCAATAACCGACGAGACGATGGTGAGGACGAGGCCGAACAGCACCGACAGGCGGAAACCATAGATCATCCGCGCCAGCACATCGCGGCCCTGGTCATCGGTGCCAAGCCAGTTGTATTCGAGCGTGCCACATTTGGCGTAGCCGTTTTTCTCCGCGAACGCGCAGTCCTTGGCGTTGAGCATCCAGGTTGGCTTCGATGGAAATGCCGATGGCGGATTGTCGTTGATAGTGTTGTAGGAGAAACGGATCGGCGCCCAGATTTCGATCGCGTGATGATCCGCAAGGAATTTCTGCAAGTGTGGATCGCGATAATCGGCCGCGGTGCCGAGATCGTCGCCAAACTCGGTGTCAGGGTAGGTGACGAAGACCGGGAAGTAGCTCTTGCCGTCGTAACGGATGAACAACGGCTGATCGTTGGCGATGAACTCGGCGAACAGCGAGGTCACGAACAGGATCATGAAAATCCAGAGCGACCAGTAACCGCGCCGGTTGGCTTTGAAATTGCGCCAGCGCCGGGCGTTGAGCGAAAGGAATTCTGCGCCTCTTGCCAGGAGGAGGGGCGGCAATCGGTCCGGTCGGCTCGGAGACTGGCGTCGATGCGACCGACAGATCTTTTTGGTCGTCGGGAGTTTCGACGTCCACTTCAGACCTCCCGCGTCTCGAAATCGATACGCGGATCGATCCAGGTATAGGTGAGGTCGGAGATCAGGTTCACCACCAGGCCGACCAGAGCGAATATGTAGAGGTTGGCGAAGACGACCGGGTAGTCACGGTTCAACACGCTTTCGAAGCTGAGCAGGCCGAGGCCGTCGAGCGAGAAGATCGTTTCGATCAGCAGCGCGCCGGCGAAGAACGCGCTGACAAACGCGGCGGGGAATCCAGCTATGACCAGCAGCATGGCGTTACGGAAGATGTGGCCGTAAAGCACTTGCCGCTCCGAGCAGCCTTTTGCGCGTGCGGTCAGCACATATTGCTTGCGCAGTTCCTCAAGGAAGCAGTTCTTGGTCAGGAGCGTCATGGTGGCGAACGCTGCAAGCCCCATTGATATGATCGGCAGCGTCAGATGCCAGAAATAATCGAGGATTTGCTTCCACCAGGGGAATTGCGCCCAGCCGTCTGATGTCAGTCCGCGCAACGGAAAGATTTGCAGAAACGACCCACCGGCAAACAGGATGATAAGCAGGATCGCGAACAGAAAGCCGGGAATGGCGTAACCGATAATGATGATGCCGGACGTCCAGACATCGAATGGAGTGCCGTCGTTGACGGCTTTGCGGATGCCGAGCGGGATCGAAATCAGATACGAGATCAGCGTCATCCAGATGCCGAGCGAGATCGAGACGGGCAGTTTTTCCTTGATGAGCTGAACCACGGTGACATCGCGGAAATAGCTTTTGCCGAAATCAAAGCGCAGATAGTTTCCGAGCATGATGAAGAAACGCTCGTAAGCTGGCTTGTCGAAACCGAACTGCTTTTCCAGGCTCTTGATGAACGCGGGGTCGAGACCCTGCGCGCCGCGGTATTTCGAGCTGGCATCCATCTGCGCGCCGCCTGGCACTGCGCCGCGCGATCCGAAGTCGCCGCCAGAGGAGCCGGAGATGCGTGAGGTCGCGCCGGTATCGGTGCCGGAGAGTTGAGCGATCACGCGCTCTACGGGGCCACCGGGTGCGAATTGCACCACGACGAACGATACCAGCATGATCCCGAAGACCGTCGGGATCATGAACAGGAGGCGGCGAATGATGTATGCGGTCATCTATTTTGCGTCGTCACGCTGGGCTTCATGTCGAGCATCAAAGTTTACGGCATAGCGGCAGGATAAAGACGTGGACGGCTGGAACAAGTCGGCCATGACGCCCATGGTTAGCCCTTCCGGTCAACCTTCGCGGCCTTTTCCGCGTCGTACCACCAAGTGTCGGGGATGCCGCGAAAGTAGCGCGGCTGTTCCGGCGGATGTCCGAACACGTCCCAATAGGCGATCCAATGCGACGCCTTATACCATTGCGGAATCCAGTAGCGGCCGGCCCGGACTACGCGATCGAGCGCTCGGCAGGCGGTGGTGAGCGCGGATCGCGTTTCGGCAGTGATGATGGCATCAATCAGGGCGTCGACCGCGGGATCGGCAATGCCGGCGAGATTGTTAGAGCCTTTCAACGCTGCCGCTTGTGAAGAGAAGTACGAGCGCAGCGAATCCCCTGGCGTTGCCGAAAAGCTGAAGCGGTCGATGGTGATGTCGTAATCGAAACCGTCACGCCGCGCCTGGAACTGCACCGGATCGACAAGGCGTAGCGTCGCCTCGATGCCCAGAGTGCCGAGGTTGCGGATGAGCGGCATGTGGTGCGGTTCGAAAGCCTGCTCGTCGAGCAGGAATTCGATGGTGATTGGTTCCCCGGTCGGCAGGGTGCGCTTGCCGTCCTTGAGAGCGCAACCGGCGTCTTTGAGAAGCTGCGCCGCCTTGCGTAACTGGTCCCGGTTCTGCCCAGTGCCGTCCGATACCGGCGGCACATAAGGTTCGCCGAACACTTCTGCGGGAAGCTTGTCGCGGAATGGCTCCAGCAGCGTGACTTCGTCGGCACTCGGCGGCCCCTTCGCCATCATGTCGGAGTTCTGGAATACCGAGACTGTGCGCTCATAAGCGCCATACATGATCGTCTTGTTAGTCCATTCAAAATCAAAGGCGTCAATCAGCGCTTCGCGCAGGCGCGCGTCGGCGAATTTGGGCCGCCGCGTATTGATGAACCAGCCCTGCGCACCGGACGGCGTATTGTCCGGTATGGTATCGTGTCTGACCCTGCCATCCTTGGCTGCCGGAAAATCGTAACGTGTTGACCAGATACGCGAGGTGAATTCCTCGCGGAAAAGGTAATTCTGCGCCGTGAAGCCCTCGAAGGCGACATCGCGATCGCGATAAATTTCGAAACGCACGATATCGAAATTATTCTGGCCGCGCGCCACCGGAAGATCTGCGCCCCACCAATCCTTTACGCGAGCATACTCGATGAAGCGGCCAGGCTCGAAGCGTCCAACCTTGTACGCGCCGGAGCCGAGCGGCACGTCGAGCGTCGATTGATCAAACGGCTTCGATACGTAATAGGTGCGGGAGAATATCGGGAACCCGGCAACCAGTAGCGGCACGTCGCGCGCACGCTTCGGCGCGAACGTTGCGGTGACGCTGTGCTCGTCGTTCGCCCTGGCGCCAACAAAATCGCGCAGCGACTGCGCAATGATCGGATGGCCTTTTTCCTTCAGGATATTCAGCGAGAACGCGACATCGTGCGCGGTCAGCGGTGAACCGTCGTGGAATTTAGCCTGCGGCTGGATGAGAAACTCGTAGGTCAATCCATCGGCGGAGCGGCGCACCTTCTCCGCTGCCAGGCCGTACATTGCATCTGGCTCGTCGCCGGAACGCACCATCAACGTCGCGAAGGTCAGTTCCATACCTTGCGCAGCGTCGCCTTTGAGAATGTAGCTATTCAGCGAATTGAAGGTGAAGAAATTCTGGTTGAATTGCCGGTCCGGCCCGACCTGCGAGAACAATCCGCCCTTCGGCGCATTAGGGTCTACGTAGCTGAAATGCTGGAAACCGGGCGGATAAGCGAGATCGCCAAATGCCGACATGCCGTGCGATTCGGCCGCATCGTCAGCGTGAACCTTGAGCCCGGTGAACGGCAAAGAAGCAGCTACGCTGGCTGCGAGACCAAGTACACGCCGCCGCGTCGGAAAGCTCACGATTTCGATCCGGCCTTCGCGGCTTTATCCGCGTCCCACCACCACACATTCGGGAAGGCCGAGGCGCCGTATTTCGGCATGGCCTCGGGATGACCGAAACGATCCCAGCGGGCGCTGCGGACCTTGCCATAGGTCCACTGCGGGACAACGTAATTGTTCCACAGCAGCACGCGGTCGAGCGCATGGGTTGCCGCGATCAGATCGTCGCGGCTTTTGGCAAAGATCACTGCGTCGATCATCGCATCCACTGCGGGATTTTTGATGCCGATCAGATTGAGCGAACCAGGTTGGTCCGCAGCTTGCGAGCCCCAATAACCGCGCTGTTCGTTTCCGGGGGAGAGAGATTCGCCCCACGCGTTGGTGATGATGTCGAAGTCCCAGTTGCGCAGTCGGTTTTCATATTGCGCGTCATCCACGGTACGCACCGAAATTGTGATTCCGAGTCTGTCGAGGGACGGCTTGTAAAACAAAAAGACGCGCTCAAAACTTGGATCGTCCGCGAGGAATTCGACCGCGAACGGCGCGCCTGTCCTGGTATCGATCAGTTTTTGATTCTGGATTTCGTAGCCGGCTTCTTTGAAAAGCCGGATCGCTTCGCGCAAATTGTTGCGCACGGCTTCCGGATTGCCGCCGACTGGATTGGTGTAGGCTGTGGTGAGCAGTTCGGCTGGAACCTTGTCGCGCACGCTTTCGAGCAATTCGAGCTCTCGGCCTGACGGCACGCCGCTGCAGGCGAGCTCGGTGCCCTGAAAATAACTGGCGATCCGTGAATACTGCCCGAAGAAAATCTGCCGATTCATTTCCTCGAAATCGAAGGCATAATTGAAAGCGCGGCGGACGCGCGGGTCCTGAAACTTGGCGCGGCGGATGTTGAAGGCGAACGCCTGCATCGAAGCCGGAGCTGTTGATCGGGAATTCCTCGAGCACCACACGCTTTTCGGTCACGGCAGGAAAGCCGTAAGCGGTCGCCCAATTTTTGGCGCTGTTCTCGGTGCGCCAATCGACCGTGTCGCCCTTGAACGCTTCGAGCGCGACAGTGGTGTCACGAAAATACTCGTATCGAAGTTCGTTGAAGTTGTTGATGCCAACGTTGATATTGAGCGCCTTGCCCCAATAGTCCGGTACTCGTTCGTAAACGAGGGATCGGCCCGCAGTGAACTCCTTCAGGCGGTAGGGGCCGCTGCCGAGTGGAGACTCCAATGTCGTTTCGCCGATGTCTCGCTTCTTGCCGTTCTTGTCAGTGCCTTCCCACCATGCTTTGGGCAGAATTGTCAGTTCGCCCACGATCTGCGGCAATTCTCGATTGCCCGGCGCATCGAAGCTGAAGGTGACCTCACGGTCGCCAGTCTTTTCGACCTTGGCCACGTGACGATAATAGGCGGAAAGCTGCGGGCTGTGTTTCTTGAAGGCTTCAAAAGAGAAGATCACGTCGTCGGGCGTGATCGGCGAACCATCGTGCCACTTCGCTTCAGGCCGCAGTTTATATGACGCCGAGGAGTAATCGTCCGGATAGCTGACAGCTTCGGCGATCAGTCCATAGCCGCTTGTTACTTCGTCGAGCGACGACTCAAGCAGTCTTTCGTAGATGAGGCCAATGCTGCCGGCGAGCGCGCCTTTGACGCCAGCGACAACGATGTTGAAGTTGTCAAAGGTGCCGATCGAGATTTGCCGGACCATTCCGGCTTTGGGCGCATTGGCATTGACGTAGTCGAAGTGGGCGAAGCCGGGCGGATACTTCAGGTCGCCGAACAGCGACAGTCCGTGCCGCCAGTTCTTTTGCGGGCTGGCGTTTTGCGCTCGTGCCGCACTGATCCAGTGCGGTAATGGCAGCGTGCTTGCGGCAAGCGGGAGCAGGGCGGATTGCAATAGCGATCGTCGATTCACCGGGCGCTCCAAATAATTTCGGAAAACGCAAAAGAACTTGCCGGTGATTATGTGGTTTCCGATTGCGGCGCCAGCGTGCCCGGCGCCCGCCGCGACCAAATGGCGTTCACATCCGCGTGCGCAGGGGGCTCGGCGGCCCGGCTATTTTGCGTCAGCCGCCTTTGGCAACGGCAGCGGGCTGTCAGAATTCGAGTTCAGGTAATCGATGATATCGGCGCGCTGCTTCTCGCTCGGTATGCCGCCAAAGGTCATCATCGTGCCCGGAACGTCGGCGCGTGGATTATCGATCCATTTGTTCAGCGCATCGAAAGTCCAAGTACCGCCCATCGCTTTCAGCTGCGACGAGTAGTTGAAGCCGGAAATGGACGCGATCTGGCGGCCGACGACGCCGTAGAGATTCGGTCCGACCTTTGCGGGTTCGCCTTTGCCAAACGTATGGCAGGTCAGGCAGACTTTGGCGCTCGGACTGGCCCGCCGAAATGGACGCGGTGGGAAGGAGTTGCTCAATCGGCACCGCCGCCGGAGCTGCCGCACCGGCCTTGCCGGGCTGCTCTTCCTTTACTTCGATCACATAGCCGGGCTTGGCCGGGGCCGTCGGGGTGAAAACCGCCCCAGAGGCGATATGCATGGCAACCAGGACAAGACAGGTTCCCAGCACTGCGCCAAGAACTTTATTGAGTTCAAACGAATTCATCGGGACAGGGCTCCGAAAGGCTCCGAAAGCCGGCAAGGTGGGCGCCGCACAAATAGCCGGTTTGCCGCGCGTCTTGCAACACGTATAAGCCGCTTTCCATGACAGGCGTCATAGTCCTGATTCCGGCCCGGATGGCGTCCACCCGGCTGCCCGGCAAGCCGCTGGCCGAAATCGCCGGAGAGGCGATGATTGTGCACGTTCTGCGCCGTGCACAGGCGGCAAAGCTCGGTCCGGTGGTAGTGGCGACGGATTCGGCGGAAATCGCGGCCGCGGTGGATAAGTCGGGCGGCCAAGCGGTCATGACGCGGGCCGATCACGCCTCCGGGTCGGACCGAATCTTTGAAGCCCTGAATAAGGCCGATCCACGCGGTGAAGCGCGCATCGTGGTCAATGTACAAGGCGATCTGCCGACCATCGACCCGGCGCAGATCGCGGCGGCTCTCGGGCCGCTCTCCGACCCGGCGGTCGATATCGCGACGCTGGCCGCCGAAATCACCAACCCTGCGGAACGAACGAACCCCAACGTGGTCAAGATCGCCGGCACGCCGGTGGGGCCATCGCGGCTGCGCGCGCTCTATTTTTCACGCGCTACCGTACCGGCAGGCGACGGCCCGCTCTATCACCACATCGGCCTTTATGCCTACCGGCGGGCGGCGCTGGAGCGCTTCGTCACCTTGCCGGCCTCGGCGCTTGAGCAGCGCGAGAAGCTCGAACAGCTTCGGGCGCTGGAGGCCGGGATGCGGATCGATGTCGCAATCGTCGACACCGTGCCGCTCGGCGTCGATACGCCTGAGGATTTGGAAACCGCGCGGGTCATGCTAACCAAGGGAATATGATCCCTAAAAAGCGGGCTCGAAAAATAAAAATTTAGCCATGAGCCAGAGCAAGAAGATTGCATACCAGGGCGAGCCAGGCGCCAACTCGCACATTGCCTGCATCGACGCCTATCCGGACCACGAGCCGTTGCCGTGCCCGACCTTTGAGGACGCGTTTGCGGCGGTGCGTACGCGCCGCGCCAAACTGGCGATGATTCCGATCGACAATTCGGTTGCCGGCCGGGTCGCGGACATCCATCACCTGATGCCACGCTCCGGGCTGCATATTATCGCGGAATACTTCTTGCCGGTTCAGCATCAGTTGATGGCCCCGAAGGCGGCGACGATGCGCACGATCAAGACGGTCGAGAGTCACGTCCACGCGCTCGGTCAGTGCCGCAACATCATCCGCAAGCTTCGCATCAAGGCGGTCGTTGCTGCCGACACCGCAGGCGCGGCGCACGAAGTTGCAGAAGCCGGTGATGTGTCCCGGGCAGCTTTGGCGACGACGCTGGCGGCCAAGATCTACAAACTGAAGATTCTCAAGCGCAACGTCGCCGATGCCAAACACAACACCACGCGTTTCGTCGTTCTGTCGCGCAAGCCGAAGTGGCCGTCCCGCTCGGAGAAGCGGGTCGTTACGACTTTTGTATTTCAGGTGCGCAACATTCCAGCGGCGCTTTACAAGGCGCTCGGCGGCTTCGCCACCAATGGGGTCAATATGACCAAGCTGGAAAGTTACATGGTCGGTGGCAGCTTTTCGGCGACTCAGTTCTACGCCGACGTGCAGGGGCATCCGAAGGAGCGTGCGCTCGAATTGGCGCTCGAGGAACTCGAATTCGTTTCGCAGCCGAAGACGTTGCGCATCCTCGGCGTTTATCCCGCGCACAAATTCCGCGATACAATGAAGTAGGAATGCAGCAATGAGCAAGGAAGACGCAAAAGTTCGCCGTACCCTTCATTTGCGTTTTACCTTGCCAGCTGGAGACTCCGGCCAGTTCGTTGCGATGATCAAAGCCGCATCGCCGATGTATCAAATCTTCGGCAACGCCACGGTGCGCCTACTGCAAAACGTCGACGACCCGGCAAAATACATTCAGGAAATCGAATACGAGGCCCACGAAGGCTGGGAACTCAACCGGCAGCGTATCGCCAGCGACGTGCGGATGCAGACTTTCCTGCAAACCTGGCGGGCGATGTTTCCCGGCGCGCTCGACATGGACGTCTACCAGGAAGTGTAGGCCGTTCCCGCTATCGGACGACCGGATAAAATTACCGCCCTTGCGGTTTGCCACAGCCGCGCGGTTGTTTGTCATTTTGACAGAACGCCCTCTGCCAGTTAACTCTCCAGTTAATTAGTGACGCTGACCCGAGATAGCCGGGCGGGCGAACGGTCGCTGTCGGGATTTGTCGGCACCGGAAATCAGGGAGGACAGCCATGTCGACTGCAGTGTCGAGTTTCCTGCGCGGCGTTGTTTGCGCCGCTGTCGTGATGTTCGCAACGGCTGCGTCGGCGCAGAATTTTCCGAGTGGACCGGTCAAGCTGATCGTTCCGCTTCCGGCGGGCGGCGTCACCGATCTGATGGCGCGCATCGTCGCCAAGCACCTTCAGGAAATGTGGGGGCAGGCCGTCGTCGTGGAAAATCGTCCGGGCGGCAATACCGGCGTGGGCAGCCGTGACGTCGAACAATCGCCCCCCGACGGGCTTACGCTTTTGGTCGCTCCGGATTCGACCTTTACCGCCAATCCGGCCCTGTTCTCGAAGCTGATCTACGATCCATCCGACTTCACGCCGATCTCGGTGCTGTGTCGCGGAACGCCGATGTTGATGGTGAACCCGAACCTGCCCGTAAAGGCAGTGCCGGAACTCGTGGCCTACGACAAAGCCAATCCCGGTAAGCTCAGCTACGGCTCGTTCGGAATCGGAACCTACGCCCATCTGAGCATGGAAGAGCTCAAGCAGCGCACTGGGATGGATTTGCAGCACGTACCTTACAAAGGCGCGGCGCCCGGCCTGCAGGGCCTCCTCGGTAACGAGGTGCAGGCGCTGTTGCTCAACCTGTCGAGCGTCGAGCAATATACAAAAACCGGACAAGTCAGACTGATCGCCGCCGCTACAGAGAAGCGCGTGCCGACGCTGCCGGATCTTCCAACTATCGGCGAATCCGTGCCCGGCTTCAGCACCTCAGTCTGGTTCGGCATGTGGGGCCCGCCCAAGATGCCGCCCGCGCTTACGGCCAAAATCTATGCCGATGTGTCGAAAGCATTGGATCTGCCGGAAACCAAAGAGTTCTTTGCCGCCAACACGCTGATGCGCGTTGGCTTGTCCCCGCAAGAGTTCGGTGGCCTCATCGCGAGCGATCTGAAGCACTGGACGACGCTGATCAATGCCGTCGGCGCCACGGTCGAGTGAGAGCGATCAATAGGTCATCGGCATATCGACCGCCTCACGGATAAATCCCTTGAGGGCGTCGGAATCGAACGGCTTGCGCAGAATGCGCAGGTGCGCCGGCGCGGTGCGCGCCGCATCGCTGTAACCCGTGGTGAGGATCACCGGCAAATTTGGATAATGTGACTTGATTTCGCTGGCGAGGCCGACGCCGTCGATCGTTCCAGGCATCACGATGTCGCTGAAGACAAGGTCGATCTTGGCGCCATCGGCGAGCAGCTTCAGCGCCGCATCGGCGGACTCCCGGTACACCGTCGCGTAGCCAAGGTCTTCAAACAGCGACGATGTCACCTCGGCGACGTCGGCGCTGTCATCGACGATCAGCACGTGCGGGCGTTGGGAAACATCGACGGCCGGCTCAACATCCTTATCGATAACTTCGGTCTCTGCGAGTGCCGGCAGATATAGTGTGATGCTGGTGCCTTGGCCGACCTTGCTGTCGGCGGTGACCATGCCGCCGGATTGATGGGCAAAACCGTATACCTGCGACAGGCCAAGGCCGGTGCCCTTGCCGACTTCCTTGGTGGTGAAAAACGGATCGAAGATCTTGGTCAGCAGGTTCGGCGGAATCCCCGTCCCGCTATCGGTAAATTCGATCGCGACGAATTCCTTTACGGCATTTTCCTCATCCCGGTTGACCGTGACGTTGACGATGGTGAGACCGAACGTTCCGCCGTTTGGCATGGCGTCCCGCGCGTTGACCGCAATATTGACGATGGCGAGTTCGAGTTCGGCGAGATCGACGCGTACGGGCCGGATATCGGGCTCAATGCGTTCGTTGTAGACGATGTTCCCGCGCAACGAGCTTTCGATCATCGTACGCATATCGCGGATGCAGTCTTTAAGACCCACCACCGCCGGGCTCAGATGCTGGCGGCGGGCGAAGGTCAGCAACTGGCGAGTCAGGCTCTCGCCGCGCTTCGCCGCGACCTGAATGGCTTCGATGGCGCGGGGCAGCTTCGGGTCGAGCAGGCGTTTGAAGGTCTGCGCATTGCCGCCGATGATCATCAGCAGGTTATTGAAATCGTGGGCAATGCCGCCGGTCAGTTTGCCGATCGCTTCCATCTTCTGCGCCATGGCAAGCTGCTCGCGTGCCTCGAACAGCTTCTCCTGAGCAGCGCGCCGCTCGGTCGCGTCACGCAAAATGTTGGCAAACCCGACAAGCATTCCACTGTCATCGCGGACTGCGGTGACCGAACCAGAGACGAAAAGCGGCTCGCCGTTCTTTTTGATGCGCCAGCCTTCGACAGCATATTTGCTTTTCTGTGCCGCCATTTCCAGCGCGCGGTTGGGGTCGCCGGATCGGCGCTCGTCGGGCCTGTAGAATATTCCAAAGTGCTGGCCGAGGATTTCGTCTGCGGTGTAGCCGGTCATTTGCTGCGCCGCGCTGTTCCAGCTCGCAACGTGTCCATTGGTATCGACGACAAATATGAAGTAGTCGCTCACGCCTTCGATCAGGATCTGGAACAGCCGCCGCGAGCTTTCCAGCGCAAGGTTGGTTTGCGCCATCTCGTTCCTGGTTTTGTCCAATTCGGCCTGCCCGTGCGTTTGCACGGTCCGATGTGCGCCGATCGCGGCGCTGGCGATGAGCGCAGACAACGATGCGCTGACGGCGACGGCCGCCAGCAGCAGTAGGGATTTGTTCAGGTCGGTTTGCAGGAAGCTGTCGTTGCTTTCCGACAAGCCCCAAACCGCGATGCCGCAGAAAATCAGTGTGACGGTTGCGGCGTCTCTTTGCGCACCGCGCAAAGCCGTCCACAACAGGGGAATGATAATCAGAAAGCCGAACAGGCTTTGATATTGGGCTAGCTCATCGGACAGAGCGCCAATTGCCGGGTTGAAGGCAAGCGCCCCGATGATGACGGCAAGCGCAAAGGCGGCCGCAGTCTCGGCGAGCGTCCATCGGGAAAACGGCCGCAACGGGGTTATCGCCCAGAGCACGATAGCGGGCGCGACGATCAGGGTACCTGCGCCGTCAGCCAGCCACCACGTGATCCACGTGCCGTAGCCAGCAATGGGAATTTCGTTTGCCAGGAGCAGTCCGCCGACTGCCGCGAGCGAAGCGATCAGCGCTACAGGAACGAATGATATCAGCGCGAACTGTGCGATGCCGCGGGGCGTTTCAAATGTGCTGCGGCCCTGCGCACTGCGATTGACCAGCCATGCGCCGCTCAAAACCGCCAGGACGGTACCAACGCCGATGGTGACGGAGGAAACGAACAAACGACCGTCAATGCCACCGGTTGCCAATGGCGTCATGGCGCCGGCAAAAAATGATCCCAGCAGGATCGCCGGCCAGACTCGGTAGCCGCACAGCAGCACCAGCGCTAATGCGAATCCGGTCGGCGGCCAGCACGGCGTCGCGGTCGGATTGAGAGATGGTAGTAACTGCGCGAGGTCGCCCAGAACGGCGTAGCTCGCTGTGATGACGACAAGTTCCAGCGCGTAGGCGGCGGGATGAGGGACTCTCCGGGAAACAGGAAGTATTGCCTCGCCGGTCTCGACGCTTTTCATCGCGGGGATTCTCGCGCTGGGGACCGTGAAAGAGCGAGTTAATTTATAGATGATCCGTTTTTCACTGAATAGCTTGGAACCGCCTCTATCCCCGAATGGAACCGAGCAAATTCGATGGTTTCGGCACAAAATCGGCCTGTTTCCGCCGTCGGCGCATCCCAGAAGTATAAATTTCCTTGCTGCCGCAGCGGGGCGTTAACCCCGGGTTAACCATGTTCGACCACTTTCGTTAACTAATCAGAATCACACGGACTTCCGGAGAGGCCTCGTGACGAGCGTCATCCGCCAGCGCCAATCGCTCATGTTTCGGACGCGGTCATACACATCTTTTGTGATTATGCCGCGGCCGCCGATCATGGAGTGGCTTGCCGATCTCGATGCGAGCCTGGAAAGTTCCAAAGGCTTCTTCGCCGGCTATCCGATCGTGGTCGATCTGTCCGCGGTGACGCTGAGCCCTAACGGGATCGCCGAACTGCTCGCCAGTCTCGCCGACCGAAATATTCGCGTCCTCGGCATCGAGGGGATGGACCCGTCAGCCGCAACGCCGGGATTGCCGCCGATCCTGCGGCCGGGCCGTGGCTCCGAGCCGGTTGTCCTGCCGCAAAGCGATTCTGCGCCGGCCGTCACCGCTCCGCCACCGATACCGATGAAATCCAAAGAGCCGCAATCACTGATGATCGAAGATCCGGTTCGTTCCGGTCAGACCATCGTCTTCATCGAAGGCGACATCACGGTGCTCGGCTCGGTCGGGTCGGGCGCGGAAGTCGTGGCCGGCGGCTCGATCCACATCTACGGCACGTTGCGTGGCCGCGCCCTGGCGGGCGCCTCCGGCAACGCCCGCGCGCGAATCTTCTGTCACCGTGTCGAGGCGGAGCTTCTCGCCATCGACACATTTTACAAAACTGCAGACGACATCGACGACAGTCTACGCCGCGGACCAGCCCAGGCTTGGCTGGAAGGCAGCACACTCAAAATCTCGGCGATGAGCTAGAACACGGAAAGGCAACAAGTATGGCTCAGGTTGTAGTCGTAACATCAGGTAAGGGTGGCGTAGGGAAGACAACATCGACCGCCGCCATGGGTGCGGCGCTCGCACATTTGGGCGAGAAGGTCTGCGTCATCGACTTCGACGTCGGCCTGCGCAACCTCGATCTGGTGATGGGCGCCGAACGCCGCGTTGTATTCGATCTCATCAACGTCATCAACGGCGTGGCGAAACTTCCGCAGGCGCTGATCCGCGACAAGCGGCTGGAAAATCTGTTTCTGCTGCCGGCGTCGCAGACCCGCGACAAGGATGCGCTGACCGAAGAAGGCGTCGGCAAGGTCATCGAAGAACTGAAGACCAAATTCGATTGGATCATCTGCGACAGCCCGGCGGGCATCGAACGCGGGGCGACGCTGGCGATGCGGCACGCCGATGCGGCGATCATCGTCACCAATCCGGAAGTCTCTTCGGTGCGCGATTCTGACCGCATCATCGGGCTCCTCGACTCAAAAACGATCAAGGCTGAGCGGGGCGAGCGAGTCGAGAAGCACCTGTTGATCACCCGTTATCACGCGGGCCGCGCGGCCCGTGGCGAAATGCTCTCGATCGACGATGTCCTCGAGATTCTGTCGACACCGCTGCTCGGCATCATTCCGGAGGGCGAAGAGGTGCTGCGTGCCTCGAACCTCGGTTCGCCGGTGACGCTGAACAGCCCGCTGAGCCCGCCGGCGCGTGCCTATTTTGATGCGGCGAGCCGCCTCAAGGGCGAACAGATCCCGATGGTCATCCCAACTGCAAACCAGGGTTTCCTCAACAAGCTGTTCGGACGGAAAGCGGCATGAAGCTCTTCAATCTCTTCCGTAGCGGGTCCTCCGCGCCGGTCGCGCGGGAACGCCTGCAAATCCTGCTCGCGCACGAGCGTAGTGCGCGCAGCCAGCCCGATCTGCTCGGTCTCCTTCGCGAGGAGATTCTCGCCGTCATCGGCCGTCACGTTTCCTTCGATCCGGACAAGGTGCGGATCGAGATGGACCGGGGCCAGTCGGTTACGACGCTTGCGGTCGATATTGAAATTCCAAATGGTCAGCGATTGTCCGTTGTCCCGCCGGTGGGGCATAAGGTGACCGACACTCTACTCTCATCGGCGCGGTCACAATGGAGCAATGGTTTGGTCTGACATGCGCACGATCGCATTCCTTACTCAAAAAGGCGGAACTGGGAAGACTACATTAGCAGCATCACTCGCGGTCGCAGCCGCAGCATCAGGAGAAAAAGTCATTGCGCTCGACCTCGATCCGCAAGGCTCGTTGACCCGCTGGGGGCAGCGCCGGGCGGAGATGAAGACCGTGAGCACAATCATGGTCGAGCCATTCGAGCGCGAACGGCTACCACGACTCAAGGCGATCCTTGCGGGGCTTGCCAGCACCGGGTTTACGCTTGCGATTTTCGATACGGCGGGAGCTGACAGCTCTGCTGTGTCGCTGGTCGCCGAAGCGGCTGACCTTTGCCTGCTGCCGTCGCGCCCGACACGGCTCGACGTCGAGGCAACGGCGATGACGTTTCGTACGGCTTTCCTGGCCAAGCGCAAGGCGGCATTCGTGCTCAACCAGTGTCCGCCGAACTATCGCAGCGCCCGCGCCAGCGAAGCAGCCAAGGGGCTCACCAGCCTTGGCGTGCTGGCGGAACCGTTGCTTTCGGCGCGCATGGACTATCAGGATGCGCTCGCACGCGGATTCGGCGTCACCGAATTCTCTCGTGACGGCCGCGCTGCCCGGGAAGTCCAGGAGTTGTGGCGCTGGTCTTGCGAGCAGATCGGCGAGTTCGAGCCGCCGGCCGCGAACCAAAACAAGAGTCGCATGGTGGTGGCGGCAGCTTAAGGCTTGCCGCTTCCATCACTCGGCGGATATTCCTGCGGCCTCAACCATGCGGCGCCAGTTGTCCGTATCGTCGGCCATGAATTTCGCCAATTCGCCAGGCGTCATCGATACCGGTACGCCGCCGTCAGCTTTGAACCTTGCGACGATCGCGGGGTCGGCGACGGTTTCCCTAAGCGCCGCATTGAGTACAGCGACGATCTCCGGCGGCGTGTCGCGTGGTGCGAACACGGCATACCAGACATAGATTTCATACCCCGGCACGGTCTCCGCGATTGCCGGTACATCAGGCAGCAGCGGCCAACGCCGGCCCGACGTCACACCAAGTGGCCGCAACGTGCCGGATCGCACCATTTCCAGCACCGGCCCGCCGAGATTGTCGAACAGCACCTGGACCTTGCCGGACAGCAGGTCTGGATAGGCCGCCGCTGATCCGCGATATGGCACATGGACCATGTCGGTTTTGGTCAAAAATTTGAAATAAGCGCCGGAGAGATGTGGCGATGCCCCGACGCCCGATGAGGCAAAGGATATCTGGCCGGGATTGGCTTTGGCGTAGTCGATGAATTCCTGAACTGTTTTCACCGGCAGTGATGGCGTGACCACCATGATATTCGGTGCGCGCGCGACTATCCCGACCGGCACGAGCTCTTTCAGGACGTTACTCAGCTTCTTGTAAAGCGAGGCGCTGATGGTGACGGTTGGGCCGGCGAACAACAGCGTATAGCCGTCGGGCGTCGCGTTGATGACGGTTTCGGTGGCGAGCGTCCCGCCTGCGCCGGTGCGGTTCTCTACCGCGAACTGGACGCCTAGACGTTCCGAGAGCGACGCAGCGATAGTGCGGGCGACAACGTCGGTCGGTCCGCCGGCGGCAAGGCCCACAATCATGCGAACCGGCCGCGTCGGGTAGTCCAAAGCCTCAGCGGTGTTCGGCGCGCTTGCCGCGACAGCGGAGCCGGCTGCAAGACTGAGGAAAGCCCTGCGATCGAGACTTGTCGTCATCCGCATTGCCCCGGTCGCGGGATGGTTCAGATGGTTTGGTTGTACTCGCCGACATCCTTATGGGTGCGCAGCACCGCGTCAACCGACTTGAACATTTCACGCATCCGCGCTTCCGATACCGGACTTTCGACGACGACGACGAGCTCCGGCTTGTTGGACGACGCGCGCACCAGTCCCCAGGTGCCGTCCTCCACGGTGACTCGCACGCCATTGACGGTAACGAGATCGCGGATCGGCTGGCCGGCGACCTTGCCGCCTTTTTTCTGCTCGGCCTCGAAGTGCTTCACCACCTCATCGACCACGGCATATTTGGTCTCGTCCGGACAATGCGGTGACATGGTCGGTGACGACCAGGTCTTCGGCAGCGCATTCTTCAGGTCGGCCATGCTCTTTCCCGGATTGCGGTCGAGCATGTCGCAGACCGCAAAGGCGAAGATCAGTCCATCGTCATAGCCGCGGCCGAACGGTTTGTTGAAGAAGAAATGTCCGGATTTTTCGAAGCCGGCGATGGCGCCGATCTCGTTGACCCGGCGTTTCATGTAGGAATGGCCGGTTTTCCAGTAATCGGTCTTCGCACCGTTCTTGATCAGTACCGGATCGGTCATGAACAGGCCGGTCGATTTCACATCGGCAACGAAAGTGGCGCCCTTGTGGTTCGCCGAAATGTCGCGGGCCAGCATGACGCCAACCTTGTCGGCAAAAATCTCATCGCCTTCGTTGTCGACCACGCCGCAGCGATCACCGTCGCCGTCGAAGCCAAGGCCGACATCGGCCTTGTTCGCCAGCACTGCATCGCGCATGGCATGCAGCATCTTCATGTCTTCGGTGTTCGGGTTGTAATTCGGGAAGGTGTGATCGAGTTCGCAATCGAGCGGGATCACCTCGCAACCGATTTTTTCGAGGATTTGCGGCGCAAACGCACCGGCTGTGCCATTACCGCAGGCGCAGATGACTTTCAGATGGCGCTTGAGCTTCGGCCGCTTGGTCAGGTCGGCGATATAGCGCGCCGGAAAATTCTCAACGAATTCGTAACCACCGCCGGCCTTCGGCTTATAGGCGCCTGCGAGTACGATCTCCTTGAGCCGCGTCATCTCATCGGGGCCGAAGGTAAGGGGACGATTGACGCCCATCTTCACGCCGGTCCAGCCATTGTCGTTGTGCGAGGCTGTGACCATGGCAACGCATGGCACATCGAGATCGAACTGCGCGAAATAGGCCATCGGGGTGACGGCAAGCCCGATGTCTTTCACTTGGACGCCGGCGGCGATCAGACCATTGATCAGTGCCATCTTGATCGACGCGGAATAGGAGCGGAAATCATGGCCGGTGATGAGTTTGGGCTCGACGCCAAGCTCGGCGATCAGCGTACCGAGACCGAGGCCAAGCGCCTCGATACCCATCAGGTTGATTTCGCTGCCAAACAACCAGCGCGCGTCATATTCGCGAAAGCCGGTGGCTTTCACCATCGGCTCGGATTCATAAGCATAGGTGTTCGGCTTCAGTAAGGGCTTTGGCTTGGGAAACATTGAGGATTCGATCCGAATCAAAAAATCCCGACAGCAATAGCTTAAACGGCCGCGCGCTGAAATGGTTGCCTCAAACCGTTCGGCCTACGCTCGCGCGCCGCTCCTCGACACGAGGCTGCTATTGTTCCAGTTCCAGCCGGCCGCTGGCAAACTCCCAGCGATGCAACCGCGACAGGAACGACATGCCGAGCAGGTTATCGCTGAGTGCACCCTCGGACATCACTATGGCGGCGACGTTGTGAACGGTAATGTCCTCGATCTCGACCATGCTGATCTCGACTGGCGCGGCCCGTGCAGTCCCATTCGCAGTCCTGACACCCACGGTGAACTCGTTCGGTGAAGGATGTATTCCAAGCGATGCAGCAGTTTCTGCCGTCAGCGCAATGGTGGAAGCGCCGGTATCGACCAGGAAGTTCACGCGGCGGCCATCGACGCGAGCATCGGTTTGAAAGTGGCCTTGCGCATTACGTGACAGGATCACCGAGCGCGAATCTGCCGGCGAAGGGGGAGCGGCTGACGTCGCCGTTTGCACCGCCAGAGCGGCCGGATGGCTCTGGTTGGTCTGGGTGGCGTAGCGCGGAACGATGACGCCGGCGGCGATCGCGAACGCAGCGAATGTCATTATGGTGCGCATGGCGCCACCTGAGCACAGCAAGGCGAACGAGGCGCTAATTTTCGCCGGTTGCACGCAGGCATTGCGGGGCGTTGGTAAGCAAGCCGCTAAGGCGATTGCTCGAATTGGACCCGTTCCCCTGACGGCGCTGAGCCGATAAAGTCTTCCTGCCATGTCACTTTTGAGCCAGAACTCCTCCCGGGATACTTCCGCGACAGACGCAGCCAAGGACGTCCGCAAGGCGCGGGGATTTACCGGCGGTATCGCTTCACTCGCCGACGATGCACTCTATGTGTTGCAGAATCCGTTTCCGCTCGATGGCCGGGTCAGTTCTTATCCCGCGAGCGCTCGCGGCTTCTCGGTGGTGAACAGTTACCTGCTGACACAGCCTGACGCTGCCATGCTGATCGACACCGGCTTCGGCAAGGACGAGCCGGTCATCCGGGCGCAGATCGAGTTGTTAATCCCGCCGCGCCTGCCGCTGTCGTTGTTTCCGCTGCGGCTCAACGAATTCATGTCGATCAACAACGTCGAAAGCTTCGCCGATCATTTCAACGTCGAGACCTGTTATACCAGCAATCCGGATGCGGCGCTGTGGTTTGATTTCGGCGCCAAGGAGAACGGTCGCAGCATCCTCGACTCGATGGTCGTGACAGCGGTCACCCGCGCCGACACGATAGAACTTGGCAAGGGTGGCCGCGCCATTGACGTGATGCAGGCGCCGATCCGGCTGATCGCTACGCGCTGGCTCTACGACCGCGCGACCAAGACATTGTTTGCCTCCGACATGTTTACGCATCTGTGGCGTGACACGGAGCAGGGGCCATGGATCGTCACCGACGCCGACAACGATCCGACGTCGCTGCGCGATGTACGTTCATTTATGCTCAACACCCGTTACTGGTGGCTCGAAGGCGCGCCGACCGACTCGATCCGCCGCGGCATCGACGCAGTGTTTGAGAAATTCGACGTCGAAAGCATCGCGCCCGGTTACGGGTGCATCCTGCGCGGTCGCAATGTCGTTGCGCGGCACTACAAGATGCTCGATGAATTCCTGAAGTCCTGCGACAAGAGCGTCGCGGTATCGCGCTACGTCACGCGCGACGAAGAGCGGTGACAATGTCCGACAAAACCAAAAGCATGATCCACACGCCGGTTGCCGAACGCATGCCGCGAGAAATTGCGCCCGGTGTGTTCTGGATCGGCGACTGCCTGGTGCAACGGCACAAGGGCAAGGAGTATCACGGCTATAACGCGGCGTTCCTGGTCTCCGGCAACGACGCATCGATCCTGGTCGAGACCGGGCATCCGAAAGATTTTCCGGTGATCGAGCGGCATCTCAACGTGCTGTTCGCGCGCGGTGTGGCACCGCTGAAATATTTATTTGTGACGCATCAGGAGACGCCGCATTGCGGCGGGCTCGGCCGTATCCTCAAAAGCTTTCCGGACTCGCTCCTCGTCGGCGATGTCAGCGACTATCATCTCGCTTTCCCGCAATACGAACACCGCATGCGGTCGATGAAAGAGGGCGACGAAATCGACCTCGGCGGGCGCAGCCTGATGGCCGTCGAGCCGGTGATCCGTGACCTGCGCACGACTTGGTGGGGCTTCGATACCAAAGAGCGCGTGCTGTTTCCCGGCGACGGTTTTGCCTACAGCCATTACCACGAAGATGGTCACTGCGGCCTTGTCGCCGAGGAAGCTGTATCGCTCGACCTGCCTGACGTGTCGTCGACTTTCGCCGACCTTGCGCTGTTCTGGACCAAATTCGCCGACATGAACATTTATTGCGACCGGCTCGATCACCTGATCGAGCGGCTCGGCGTCAAGACCATCGCACCGACCCACGGCCTGCCAATCACAGACGTGAAAGCGACGGTGCCAAAGGTGCAGCAAGGGTTCAAAAGCGCGGCGCTCAAGCCCGAGTCTAGCACCAACGAGAAGGTGTCCGCCGTCGCGGCGGAATAGGAGTCAGCCCGCCGCCGGCTGTTGAGCGGCAGCGTTCTCGACCAGACGGCCGATGACGACTTTCATCATCGCGAAGCCGAATGCCGGGTTTTGGAAATAGAGTTGCTTGGTTCGGCTTTCGCTGATCTCATAGATTTCGCATTCATCAAGGCTTTCGACCGTCGCGGTGCGTTTCTGGTCGCGTGCGAAGATGCCGATTTCGCCGAGTACTGTGCCAGGGCCGATGGTCTTTCCGACTTCGACGATCCTCATCGTTCCGCTGGCGAGATAATACATGCTGTCCGCCTTCTCGCCCTTGCGGACCAGAACTTCGCCAGCCTTCAGTCTTCGCTTCGACATCAGCGGGAGTAAAATCTCTACCGACAACTCGGAGAGTTCTGCGGCCCTGACGCGTTTGATGAGGTCAAGGATCTGATACAGTCGAACGGAGTTCACCGGCAGCAAAATCGTGTGCAGGATGAGAACCGGATAGATGTGCGCAAACGCGCCATAGCTTGCGAACAGTACATTGCTACAAATGGCCACCGTCCGCAGCGGGACCATTGTACTCATGCAGAACGTGATCAGTACGCTGGCGGACGCAGCATACCCCAGCAGATCGATCCAGCTCATGTTCCCCCCAGGCATCGTTCTTTTTGACGCGCCCCGGGCAGCAAGACTAAAGGGTGCCGCGCCGGTAAGTACAGCCTGCCGGCCGGCTATTTGGCCGGTGCCGGGAACGGCTCCGTGTAGAAGTCGCCGTCGCGGCCAAAGTACATCGCCTTGCGGCCGGCGATGTACACTTCGTAGTGCGAGCAGCCCGCGTTCATGATGCGGCGCAGGAAATCGGCATAGCCGATTTCGCCACGCTGAATCGATTTCACAGTTGCGCTGACTGTCGTGGAGTCGAACGCGGGCGCAACGACCGGAGCGTCCTTGAGCGGCAAGACCTCATCGAACGCCTTTCTGCCGGCGTCGTAATAGGTATTGCGCAGTTTCATCAAATCGGCGGTGTAGGATTGCACGCCGGCGCTGGCGAGCTGCGGAATGATTTTCGAAAACGGCGTATCGGCAAAGCTCTGCTTCATGCAATCGGCGATGACTTTGGTGTCCATAACGCTATTCCTGCAAGTTCGCGCAAAAGGCTGTCATCGCAAAAACTTATCCCACGTCCTTCTTATCCCGGGCGACTGTCCAGCGATTTGCGGGATAGGGCAGGCCGAGATTTTCGCGGAGCGTCTTTCCTTCGTACTCTTTGCGGAATAGGCCGCGCCGTTGCAATTCCGGAATCAGCAGGTCGACGATGTCTTCCAACCCGCGCGGGAAAGTCAGCGGCAGGATGTTGAAGCCATCTGCCGCGCCGCCGCGGAACCAGGTTTCCAGCGCATCAGCCACTTCGCCCGGAGTGCCCATCACGACGCGGTGGCCGCGCTGGCCGTAGACGCGCTTGATGAGCTGGCGAATGGTCAGATTTTCGCGCCGCGCCAGCCCGACCATCATCTCGACGCGGCCCTTCTGTTCAATCTCCGGCGATGGATCTGGCACCGGCCCGTCGAGCGGATAGGCGGACATGTCAAAGCCGAAATACGAAGTGAGGTCGCGCAGCGCGAGTTCGGGCGACAGCAGATCTTGTAAGCGCTCATACTTCGCCACCGCTTCGGCATGCGTGTGCCCGATGACGGTCATCACGCCGGGCAGCACCTTGATGGCGTGCGGCGGACGGCCGTAAGCCGCGGCGCGGCGCTTGATATCGGTATAGAACGCGCGGCCGGTTTCGAGATCCTGCTGCACGGTGAATGTGACTTCGGCGGTTTCGGCGGCGAGGTCGCGGCCATCGTCGGACTGGCCGGCCTGCACGATCACCGGATGGCCTTGCGGCGAGCGGTGCACCATCAAGGGACCACGCACCGAGAAGTGCTTGCCGTTGTGGTTGAGAAAGTGAAGCTTGTCGCGGTCGAAATAAATACCACGCGCCTTGTCGGCGACGATGGCATCGTCTTCCCAGCTATCCCATAGCCCGAGGACCACCTTGGCGAACTCGCGGGCGCGAACGTAGCGGTCGGCGTGGTGCGGATGGCTTTCCTTGCCGAAGTTGTATGCCTCGGCGATGGCGAGCGAGGTCACCAGATTCCAGCCGGCGCGACCGCCGCTGATCTTGTCGAGTGACGCAAAGAACCGCGCCACCTGGAACGGCTCGAAGTAGGTCGTGGTCGCGGTGGAGACAAGACCGATATGTTCGGTGACGGCGGCCAGTGCGCTGAGCAGCGTGATCGGCTCGAGCCGCGACGCCAGCGTGGTGCGGGTCCAGGATTCCACGTCATCGGCGCCGAAAGTCGCATTGGTGTCGGCGAGAAACAGCATGTCGAACTTGCCGCGCTCGGCGAGACGAGCAATGTCGATGAAATGCGGCAGCGACTGGCGCGCCATCGGATCGACGTCGGGATCGCGCCAGGCGGCGGTGTGATGTCCGGTGCCTTCGAGGAACAGGCCAAGCTTCATCATGCTCTCAGCCATCGGGCGTTCTCCCTTTCCGGTTATCTTGCCCTGCTCGGGGCCCAAAATCGATAGCTTCTGCGCTACACTTTCCGGCACTCAGAAAAAGGAAACGCCACGATGCCCGAGAAGAAACTGACCGGCCGGATCGCGGCCGACCGTATCCGCATGCAGTCGACACCGAAGCCGCCGGACGGCGCGGTGGACCGTTTCATCGCGCTGGGCGAATGCACCAGCCTGATTTCCGACGTGATGGACGAACTCGGCATCCCCGAAGGCACCATCGGCGCCAGTGTGCTCAAGCCGACACTGCCGGGAAAGCTTGTGGTCGGTCCGGCGCTGACCGTGCGTAATATCCGGCAGCGATCGAACCCGCTGAAGGCCGATACCCACGTCAACCGCATGGCGGAATTCGAAGCGCACAATCTCGCCGAGGACGGCGATGTGTTGGTGATCTCCGGCGTCGCCGGCATGTCGAACATGGGTGGCATCTCGTCCTACACCGGCCAGCGCCAGGGCGAACGCGGCGCTATCGTGATGGGCGGCGTACGTGACGTGCGCCACTCACGCTCGATCGGCTATCCGGTCTGGGCCAGCGAGATCACGCCGGTCACTGGGAAATGGCGGCTAGAAACCGTCGAGATCAACGGCGAAATTCAGATGGGCAATGTTCGGGTCAATTCCGGTGATCTGGTCGTCGCCGATGACACCGGCGTGTGCTTCATCCCGCGCGGCGAAATCATGCGTGTGCTCGAAATCTGCGAGAAGAAAAAGAAAGACGAAGACAAGCGCATCGCTGCGATCACCGAAGGTGTCCCGGTGCCGGTGTTTTACGGCAAAGGGTGAACGGCCCGAAGGGTATCCCCATCTCGGTTTATTCACTTATTGGAAAGGGAATCAGATTCTGATGGGCCGCGTTTTACGGCGCGGGAGGTGAATTCCGCGCCGGCATTCCCGCTCCCGGTCCGACAGGCGCCGATTAATGCTTGCTGAGGCATTCGCACTGCATAAGGCCGGCCGGCTGGCCGACGCTGAAGGCATCTATAAGAAGATCCTGTCGGCGGAGCCCGATCACTTCGACTGTCTGCATTTGCTGGGGGTCATTTTCAACCAGCGCGGCAATCATGCTGCGGCTTTGCGGCAGATCGAGTCCGCGCTGAAAAGAAACCCGGCGAGCGCTCCGGCCCTGAGCAATCGCGGGATTGCGCTCAGCGGGCTTAAACGGTTCGAAGAGGCAATCGCCAGCTATGACCGCGCGCTTACTCTCAGTTCGGGCTTTGCCCAGGCGTATTTTTGTCGGGGCAATGCGTTGTATGAGTTGAGGCGCTTCTCCGAAGCGCTGGTAAGCTACGACGGTGCACTTGCCCTGCAGCCGAATTATCCCGAGGCACATTGTGGCCGTGGCAATGTCCTGCATGCGCTAGCGCGGTTTGAGGAAGCGCTGCCGAGTTATGATCGTGCGCTGGGGACGCGGGCCAACTATGCCGAGGCGCACTCCAACCGCGGCCTCACGCTCCATGAATTGCAGCGGTTCGAGGATGCGCTCGCAAGCTATGATCGCGCGCTCGCACTCCGCCCGGACTACGCCGAAGCGTTGACTAACCGCGGCGTCACCTTGCAGGAACTGAAACGTTTCGACGCGGCGCTCGTGAGCTATGATCACGCGCTCAAGGTGCGGCCGGACTATGCCAAGGCTCATTACGACGAAGCAATCTGCCGGTTGCTTGTTGGCGATTTTGCCCGCGGCTTCGAGAAGTATGAGTGGCGTTGGGAAACCGAACAGCTGGCCGAAGGGAAGCGAAAATTTTCGCAGCGGCTATGGCTCGGGTCGGATGAGATCGCCGGTAAGACCATTCTGCTTCATGCCGAGCAAGGCCTTGGCGACACGCTCCAGTTCTGCCGCTATGTTCCACTGCTCACGAGCCGCGGCGCGCGCGTTATCCTCGAAGTGCAGAAGCCGCTTTCCACACTGATGGGCACCCTTGCCGAGCGCGCGCAAATCGTGTCGCAGGGCGACAAGCTGCCGGACTTCGATTTTCATTGCCCGTTGCTTAGTCTGCCGCTGGCATTGGGAACGCAAATCGAGACGATCCCGTCTGCAATTCCCTACCTGTCGGCGTCCGAGAGCAAGACGCGGTTATGGCGCGATCGCTTGGGCTGCCGCCAGGGTCCCCGGATCGGCATTGTCTGGGCAGGCAATTCCCGGAAGGAGCTGTCTCACGGCCATCGCCTTCTCGATAGTCGGCGCAGTCTTGCATTTGATCGCCTCGAACCGGTCCTTCAGGTCGCAAACTGCGATTTCTACAGTTTGCAAAAAGGCGATGATGCAGTCCTGCAGTTGCGTGCCAGTCCTATGTGTCACCGCGTGACCGACTGGACCGATGATTTACATGATTTTTCCGATACTGCCGCTTTGGTCGAAAATCTGGATCTGATTATTAGCGTTGATACCTCGGTCGCTCATCTTGCCGGCGCGCTTGGCAAGCCGGTCTGGCTGCTCAATCGCTACGACACCTGCTGGCGGTGGCTGCTCGATCGCGAGGATAGCCCCTGGTACCCAACGATCCGCCAGTTCCGGCAGGATCAAACGCGGGATTGGGACAGCGTTATCACGCGCGTTCAGTTTGCTTTGCAGGATTACGTCCGCGAACTGCAAATCGCCTGATCTTACTGTCCGGAAATATTATTGCTGCGGATCACGTCACCCCACAGCGCGATCTCGCGCCTGAGCAGTGCGCCTGCCGCCTCGGGCGTTTCCTGATCTTTCGGAAATTCTTCCATGCCGCTTTCGGCAAATGTCTTCTGTACTTTTTCGTCGGCGAGTGCGGAGCGCAGCGCCGCATTGATCTTGTCGACGATCGGGCGCGGTGTGCCTGCGGGCACCAGAAGCATGTGCCAGAAATCGACGTCGAGTTTCTTGTAGCCGAGTTGGCCGAAGGTCTTAAGTCCCGGCAGGCCTGAATACGGTGTGTCGCCGATAATGGCGAAGGCTTTGAGCTTGCCATCCTTGATGAGTTGGGCAGCGACCACCGCCGCGATCGAACTGAGATCGACCTGTCCCGCGAGGAGATCGACAAGTGCGGGCCCGGCGCCGCGATAAGGTACTTGCGTTGCCTTCGCGCCGAGTTCCTGCGCGATCATCACGCCGACGAGGTGGCTGTAAGAGCCGACGCCGGCGTGGCCAATCTTCACGCTTTGCCCCGGCTGCTTCATATAGCTCAACATTTCGTCGAAGTTCTTTGCCGGAAAATCCGGCCGCGCCGCCCAGGTCGAGGCGGAAGTATTGACGAGGCCGACAGTGGCGAAATCCTTCGCCGCGTCGAAATTCAGATTTTTGTAGAGCGTCATGCCGGCAGCGAGCGCCACTTGATGAATCATGATGGTGTAACCATCCGGCGTGGCGCGCGCCGCCTTGTCGGCCGCGATCATGCCACCGGCGCCGCCGATATTTTCTACGACGATCGGTTGGCCGAGCGCTTTTTGCAGCGGATCCTGGATGATGCGCGCGATCGCGTCAGTCGCTCCGCCCGGCGGAAACGGCACGATCATGGTGACGGGGTGGTTGGGATATTGCTGGGCCGAGGCGGTACCTGCAGCGAGGAGAGCGGCGGCATACACCATCGCCGCGAGCGTGCGTGCGGACACCATACTTCCCCCCAATGTCGAAAAGGCGTTTTTGCCTTGTTAGCGGGGATGTTCACGTTTTCCGGTGTCGCCCGCAAGGCGGATGAAGCTCATGCGGCGCTTTGCGTCAGCTTCGCGGCTTCGCCCGGCGTGTTGGCGGCGCAGCAATCGGATCGTCCGGCCACGGATGGCGAGGATATCGGCCGCGCATTTCGGTGCGCACTGCGGCGTAGCTGCCGCGCCAGAATCCCGGCAGGTCGCGGGTCATCTGAACCGGGCGGTGCGCCGGAGACAACAGCTCGATCAGGAGCGGCGCCTTGCCGCCGGCAACCGACGGATGCCGGTCGAGGCCGAACATTTCCTGGACGCGGATGGAGATTTTTGGTCCGCCTTCCGCTTCGTAGTCGATCGGCACCGAAGATCCGGTCGGTGCGGTGAAGTGCGTTGGTGCTTCGGTATCAAGCCGGCGTCGCAGAGCCCATGGCAAAAGCCCGCGAACGGCGCCATCGAGTTCATCCTCGCTCAAATCGTTAAGCGCGGTCTTGTCCAGGAATGCAGGTGCGAGCCATTCGGCCACGCTCGCGATTAGCGCAGCGTCGGAAAGATCGGGCCACTCCTCACCCTCGTTCGCGCGCAGGAACATAACCCGGTCACGCCACTGCCGGAGTGCCTTTGTCCACGGCAGGCGCACGCTACCGAGCTTCGCGACGCCTGCCGCGAGCTTCTGCGCGGTTTCTTCATTGGTGCTGACCGAGAAGGCCTGTTCGGCGAGAACGATCGAGCCGAGCCGCCGACTGCGCCGTCCGCGCAGACTCGCACTTGCGATATCGAATGTGACATCGTCGCGTGTTTCGATGCGGTCGGCAAAGCCAGCTTCGATCTCTTCCAGTGTAATTGGTGCGGCAAGCAGGATGCGGCCGCGCGCCGCTGTGCCGGTCAGTTCGGCGACAGCAAGGAACGGTTCACGGGCGAGTGGCGATGCAGTGTCGACGTTGGCGCCGCGGCCATTGACCAGCAGAAAGCTTCCATCAGAGCCGCCACGATTTTTGGCAACGCGCTCCGGATAGGCGAGGGCAAGCAGGGCGCCGACGCCGGCATCTGTCTCAGCTTGGAGTTTTGAAGAAGCAATCTCCGCCCATCGCTTCGCCATCGCTCGCGCGTCGCGGCCGCGTGGCGAGCGATCGCGACGGAGGCCATTAAGCCGTTCGCGAAGATCGAGGTCGTCGCCGCCGAGTCCGCGTTCGCCGATCAGCGCGGCGATCTCGGCGGCGCGCTCGGCTTCGCCATCCGACGCTGCATCGACGACCATGCGCGCCAATCGCGGCGGCAGCGGCAGGCGGCGCAGCAGCTTGCCTTCTTCAGTGATGCGGCCGTCGGCGTCGAGGGCGCCGAGTTCGCGCAGCAGCGCGGTCGCCTCACTTATGGCGGCGCGCGGCGGCGGATCGAGAAAGGCGAGCTTGTCGGGCGTCGCGCCCCATGCGGCGAGATCGAGGGCAAACGACGACAGATCGGCGGCGAGGATTTCCGGCTTTGCGTAAGGCTCAAGAGATGCGGTCTGTGGCTCGTCCCACAAGCGGTAGCAGATACCGGGCTCGGTACGTCCCGCGCGGCCGCGCCGCTGATCGGCGGCAGCGCGCGACACGCGCACGGTTTCGAGCCGCGTCACGCCGACATCCGGCTCGTAACGCGGCACGCGCGACAATCCGCTATCGACGACAATGCGCACGCCTTCGATGGTGATCGACGTTTCCGCGAGTGCGGTCGCCAGCACGATCTTGCGGCGTCCGGACGCGGCCGGCGAGATGGCGCGATCCTGTTCGTCCCCTGCCATGGCGCCGTAGAGCGTTACGACGTCGGTCGTTGCGTCAGTGCGGCCCTCAAGCTGATTTTGCGTGCGGCGGATTTCTGCGACACCGGGCAGGAAGGCGAGTACCGAGCCCGGCTCGGCGCGCATGGCGCGCGCTATCGCGTCCGCCATCTGCGGTTCGATGTGGCGTTCATCGCGCCCGGCATACCGGGTATCGACCGGAAAGGCCCGGCCTTCGCTTGCGATGACCGGTGCGCCGCCAAGCAGCGTTGCGACGCGCGCCCCGTCGATGGTCGCCGACATGACCAGGAGCTTCAGGTCTTCGCGCAGGCCCTGCTGCGCATCACGGGCGAGCGCCAGGCCGAGATCGGCATCGAGCGAACGTTCGTGAAACTCGTCGAACAGCACGGCCGCCACCCCGTCGAGCGCCGGATCGTCGAGGATCATGCGGGTGAAAATGCCTTCGGTGATGATTTCGACCGCGGTATCCCGCGACACGTTTGAGCCGAAACGCACCCGCAAGCCGACTTTACCGCCGACCCGCTGGCCGAGCGTTCGCGCCATGCGTTCGGCCGCGGCGCGGGCGGCGATCCGGCGCGGTTCCAGCACCAGAATGCGCTTTCCCCGCGCCCAAGCCTCATCGGCGAGCACCAGCGGCACGCGGGTGGTTTTGCCGGCCCCCGGCGGCGCTACCAATACCGCGGTATTGCTCGCGCGCAGTGCCGTGGTGAGTTCCGGCAGAGCGTCGTCGATGGGCAGGGGGGAGTAGTCCACAGTCGATGCTCAGACCCGTGATATTGCGCGTCTTGTTCCTATATTATTCGGGATCATGCCAGCCGCACAAAAAGCTCCGCAAAAGCCGAAATCCACGCCCGGCGCCGCAACGGGCGTAAAAAAGGGCGACCACGTCTTTCTGGTCGACGGGTCCGGCTACATTTTCCGGGCCTATCACGCACTGCCGCCGATCAACCGCAAATCGGACGGCTTGCAGCTCAATGCCGTGTTCGGCTTCTGCAACATGCTGTGGAAGCTCTTGCGCGACATGAAGGCGGACGACAAGCCGACCCACCTCGCGGTGGTGTTCGACAAGTCGGAAAAGACGTTCCGCACCGAAATGTACAAGGAGTACAAGGCGCACCGGCCGGATCCGCCGGACGACCTCATTCCGCAATTCAAGTTCATCCGCGAGGCGGTGGCGGCTTTCGACCTGCCGTGCCTGGAGCAAAACGGCTTCGAGGCTGACGACCTGATCGCGACCTACGCGCGGCTGGCGTCGGAAGCCGGCGCAACGACCTCCATCGTCTCCTCGGACAAGGATTTGATGCAACTCGTCAGTGATCAGGTCACCTTGTTCGACACGATGAAGGACAAGAGGATCGGCCGGGACGAGGTGATCGAGAAATTCGGCGTGCCGCCGGAAAAGGTCATCGAGGTCCAGGCGCTGATCGGCGACTCCACCGACAACGTGCCTGGCGTGCCGGGTATCGGCGTCAAAACCGCAGCCCAGCTTATCGGTGAATACGGCGACCTGGAGACACTGCTCAAGCGCGCCAATGAGATTAAGCAGGACAAGCGCCGCCAGACGTTGCTGGACAACGCCGAGGCGGCGCGGATGTCGAAGAAACTCGTTACGCTCGATACCAATGTGAAGCTCGACGTGCCGATCGAAGATCTCGCCGTGCACGAGCCGGACTACAAGAACCTGATCGCTTTCCTCAAGGCAATGGAGTTCAGCTCGCTCACGCGCCGCGTCGCCGAGTTTGCTTCGATCGACGTCGGGGCGATCGAGCCGGCAGCGAAGCTCGCCGGCGGCGCTCGTGCCGCGACAAGCGGCGCGGCGAACAACACAGGAAGTGCCGCTCCTTCGCTGGAGCTTCCGCTCGGCCGGCCGGCGCAGCCCGGCGACACTTCGCGCGAGAGCCGGCGCGGAAGCACCGCAACACCTGCCGCAGACGCCGCAAGCTCTCGCCGATGTCCGGCGCGAGGCCGCGCGCAGCGCGAAATTTGATCGCAGCCAAGTATGAGACGGTGCGCAGCCTCGACCGGCTCAAGGCTTGGGTCCAGCGTGCGTGGGACATCGGATTTGTCGCGCTCCACGCGTCGTCGTCGAGCTTCGATCCGATGCAGGCAGAGTTACACGGCGTCGCGCTCGCGGTCGCGCCGAACGAGGCGTGCTATGTGCCGCTGTCGCACCGCCAGGGTGGCGAGGGCGGCGGTCTGTTCCGCGGCGATATGGTCGCCGACCAGATTCCGGAAGCGAAAGCGCTCGAGATCCTCAAGCCGATGCTTGAAGACCCGGGCATTCTCAAGATCGGGCACGATCTGAAATTCGTCTGGCAGCTGTTTGCCCAGCGCGGCATCGAAATCGCATCCTATGACGACATCGTTCTGATGTCGTATGTCGCCGACGCTGGCCGCGCCAGCCATGCGCTGGAATCGCTCGCCGAGCGCACCTTCAATCACGCGGCCGTCGACATCAACGAACTGATCAAGGCCGGAAAAGCCAAGATCACCTTCGACGCGGTGGGCATCGACCGGGCAACGGACTATTCCGCCGAGCGGGCCGACATCATCTTCCGGGTCTGGCAGGTGCTCGCGCCGCGGCTCGCCGCGGACAAGGTTCGCAACGTCTACGAGGCGCTGGAGCGGCCGTTGCTTTCGGTGCTTGGTCACATGGAGCGGCGCGGCATCTCCGTAGACCGAAACGTGCTGTCGCGACTCTCCGGCGAGTTTGCGCAGGAGGCGGGCGGACTCGAGGACTGAGATCAACAAGCTTGCCGGCGAGACCGTGAATGTCGGTTCGCCGAAACAGATCGGCGATATCCTGTTCGGCAAGATGCAGTTGCCGGGCGGTACCAAGACCAAGACCGGGCAATGGTCTACCGGGGCGCGCCAGCTCGAAGAACTCGCCGAGATGGGCCACGAGCTGCCGCAGAAAATTCTCGACTGGCGTCAGGTGTCGAAGCTGAAATCGACCTATACCGATGCGCTGCCGGAATACATCAATCCGACGACCAAGCGCGTCCATACCAGCTACGCGCTTGCGGCAACCACAACGGGGCGGCTGTCATCGTCGGAGCCGAACCTGCAAAACATTCCCGGTGCGCACCGAAGATGGGCGCAAAATACGCCGCGCCTTTATCGCCTGCGCCGGGCATGAAGCTCGTCTCCGCAGACTATTCGCAGATCGAGCTGCGCCTTCTCGCCGAGATCGCCGGCATCGAGCAACTCCGCAAGGCATTCCGCGACGGCCTCGACATTCATGCCCTGACGGCGTCGGAAATGTTCGGCGTGCCGGTGAAAGGCATGCCAGCCGAGATCCGCCGCCGTGCCAAGGCGATCAACTTCGGCATCATCTACGGCATCTCGGCGTTTCGGGCTCGCCAATCAGCTCAGCATCGAGCGCGAGGAGGCCGGTGCCTATATCCGGAAATATTTCGAGCGTTTCCCCGGCATCCGCGACTACATGGAGGAGACCAAGGAGTTCGCCCGCAAGAACGGCTATGTCGAAACGCTGTTCGGCCGCAAATGCCACTATCCGGATATCAAGGCGTCGAACGCCTCGATCCGCTCGTTCAACGAGCGTGCCGCGATCAATGCGCGATTGCAGGGCACCGCAGCCGACATCATCCGCCGCGCCATGATCCGGATGGACCCGGCGTTGACCAGGAAAAAGCTTGCCGCACAGATGCTGCTACAGGTGCACGACGAACTCGTATTCGAGGTGCCGGAAGGCGAGGTCGACCAGACACTGCCGATCGTCACCAAAGTGATGGTCGATGCGCCGCTGCCGGCACTCTCACTCTCGGTGCCGTTGCAAGTCGAGGCTCACGCGGCCGATAATTGGGATGACGCGCACTAGGGCGCGGATTCATCAATGCGTCGGGAATACGAGAGGCTGACGTGCAATGATGCTTCGCAAGTTGTTTTGGATAGCCGCGATTATTTTCTCAACTGCGTCGTACTCGCAAAGCGCGTTCGCTGATCCGCGCGGCCTTTGGCTTGCCCAGGATGGAGCGCAGGTGCGTATCATGCCTTGCGGCGGCTATCTCTGTGCGGTCCTGGTGAAAACCAAATCGCCGGTCGATCCCGAGACCGGACAACCATGGACCGACAGGCACAGTCGCGACCCGGCGCAGCGCAATCGCCCGCTGATCGGGACTGCGGTATTATACTCCCTGGTACCCGATGGTCCGGGCAAATGGTCCGGCCGATTGTATAATGTCGATACCGGCGAGAGCTATGAAGGCCATCTTCTCGAGCTCAACGGCAGCACCGTTCGGGTCGAAGGTTGCGCTATTGGCGTCTGCGGCGGCCAGAACATGACACGCCTCCAGTAGCGCCGACCGCCGCCGGCTAACGACGGTGAGCGAGCGTTCCTACTGCGCGCGTTTCCAGTCGTTTGGCGGAAACGGTACGTGCATCGTCATCAGCACGATCGGCGCGCCGCCGCTTGGCGTCACCTGATGCGGCGTGTTGGCCGGGATCAGGATCATGTCGCCCTTGACGACGTTATGATCCTGCCCGCCTGCGATCGACGGCCCGCTCATGTTGTAGGCGTTGACCTGCTTGCCATCGACCAGCGTGCCGCCGGTGACGATGTTGCCGGTGCCCTGCAATACGACCATCAGCTCGGCATCCTCGGTGTGTACGGAAGCCGGTGCATTGCCTGGCCGGTATTCGAGCTGTGCGCTTGTACGGCGCGAGCAGCAGGATCGGCTCCGCGGTCACCGGCGCCTCGCCTTTGCGATCCGCCTTCGCCTTGTCGACCAGCGCCATGATGTCCTTGTCGCTCATGAAAACAGTGGCCGGCGGAGCGGCGGCCTGCTGGGCCAACGCTCCCGAAGCGGTCGCCGCGAGCAATGCCGCGGCAAGAAATTGCATGCGCATGTGAAGTCCTCCCGGTAGACTTTTTTATTGTCCCGGCTTTCGCCGGGTGACGCGAAGGTAACAGAGAGATGACAATCTCGCATAGGGAAGGTTGCGCATGAAAACAGCGCTGACGGTGATTGGATTTTTTTGCTGGCGATGGGATTGCTCTGGGCCGGGCAGGGCGCCGGCATCATCCGCTGGCCTGCCGAGAGCTTCATGATCAGCCAGACACAATGGATCTATTACGGCGGCGCAACCGCTGCCGTTGGTCTCATCCTTGCCGTGCTGGGACGGAGGTAGGGTTACAGATCATCCAGGGCCTTTGATTCGGGGACTTCCTTTCAGGTCACTCTGCGGCTTCGATCTGGATGCCGGCCTGTTCGCAGGAATTGGCGATATCGCAAACCGTGGCGCGCTGCATGTCGCGCTTCCAGCGCAGATCGTCGTAGTCGGCGCCGCGGTGCATGGTGCAGCGGTTATCCCAGATCACGAGGTCATGCACGCGCCAGCGGTGGATATAGACGAACTGGCGCTGCGTCGCGTGTGCGGTGAGTTGGTCGATCAGCGCGCCGCCTTCGGTTTCCGGCATGCCGAAAATGCGGCCGACATGTGAGGCGAGATAAAGCGATTTGCGGCCCGATTCCGGGATGGTGCGCACCAGCACTTGCGGCACCGGCGGCAGGCCTTGCCGTTCCTCCTCGCTGAAATTGGTGAAGCCGAGTTTCGCCCGCGAATTGAAAATCGAGTGCTCGGCGACGAGGTTTTCAAGCCGCCGCTTCATTTCGTGCGGGCAACGCATCGTAAGCGGCCCGCTCATCGGCAAATTCGGTATGGCCGCCGACCGGCGGGATCGAGCGCGCGTAAAGCAGCGAAGCACGCGCCGGCAGCCGCTTGAACGAACTGTCGGTGTGCCACAGCCGGTTGCCGAGCTGGAACATGCGCTGCCGCGAATCCTTGTCCCAGACATTGTTCTCCGGATCGAGATTGGAGACGTCGGCAAACTCTTTTTGCACGCGCAGCTTTGTGTCTTTGCGATGCAGCGCAATAGTGGTTTCGAGCGGGCCGAACAGCCGGGCGAAGTCGAGATGCTGGTCTGCCGACAGATGCTGATCGGGAAAGATCAGCACGGCATATTTGGTGAATGAGTCGAGGATGTCCTTTGCGTCGGACGGCGTCAGCGGGCCGGACAGATCGACGTCGCCGACCTCGGCGGCGAATTCCGGTGTAACCGGCTGGACGGTTATGGCCATTGGACAAGCCTCACGGCGTTGCCTCCCGGAAATTTCAATTTTGTTGATTGAATCACAAGGAGCCCATGCGCGCAATTGTGGGGGCTGTCGTCTTGTGTGGTCTTTTTTATTGATCGGCTGCTGCGGAGGCGTACGCTTAAGGGAGGAGGGGGACCGGATGTCGGCACAAGCGCAAGTTTCGGATACCTCGGCGCCGGCATTGCCGCGCGTCCCGTGGCGTGAGGTGAGCGCCGCCAGCGTCGGAAATGCGCTCGAATTCTACGATCTCGTGATCTACGGCTATTTCGCCGTGGTCATCAGCAAATTGTTTTTCCCGGCCGCCAACGAAACCGTGTCACTGATGCTGGCGGTCGGGACCTTCGGAATATCGTTCCTGATGCGCCCGCTCGGCGCCATCGTGCTTGGTTCCTATGCGGATCGCGCCGGGCGCAAGGCGTCGCTGACGCTCTCGATCCTGTTGATCATGCTCGGAACGGTGATGCTGGTATTTGCGCCAACCTATGCGCAGATCGGCGTGGCCTCGCCGCTGCTCATTTTGCTGGCCGACTCATCCAGGGCTTTTCGACCGGCGGCGAGTTCGGCGCGTCGACCGCGTTCATGGTGGAATACGCGACCGCCGGACGCCGCGGCTATTTCGGCAGCTGGCAGGCTTCGACACAGGGTATCTCAACAGTGTTTGCCGCGGGCATCGCTGCATTGTTGAGCTACGTACTGACTCCAGAACAGGTCAGTGAATGGGGCTGGCGCGCCGCGTTCGCCGTCGGCCTGCTGATCGGCCCAGTCGGCTTCTACATCCGCAGCAAGGTCGAGGAGACACCGGAGTTCCGGCGGGTCGCTCCCGCCGAGATCGAGAAAAAGCCGTGGCTCACGGTGCTGACCCGCGACTGGCGCAGCCTGCTGCTCGGTATCGGCGTCGTCGCCGGCTCGACCGGCTTCAATTATGTGCACAAGGTCTACATGCCGACCTATGCGCTGACGCAATTGCACTTCCCGCCGACCTCCGCGTATCTCGGCGCGGCCATGGTGGGGCTCGTACAATCGTTTGCCGGACCGTTCTTCGGTGCGCTATCGGATCGCATTGGCCGCTACCGTGTGCTGTGCGTCGCGTTTCCGCTGGTCTGTATTACCAGCTATCCGATGTTTCTCATTCTCAACATCTCGCCGACGCTGGGGACGCTTGTCGCGGTGCAGGCGTTCGTCGGTGCTTTGAATGCGGCCTGCCTCGGACCGATTTCCGCACTTCTTGCGGAGATATTCCCGACCAACACCCGTAGTACCGGCCTGGCGCTAAGTTACAATCTGTCGGTGACGCTGTTCGGTGGCTTTGCGCCGCTGATCGCAACCTCACTGATTGCTGGCGACCGGCGACAAGCTCGCGCCGAGTTATTATGTCGTCGGCACTGCGGTGCTCAGTGTCGCCGCGCTTGCCGTGCTGGCGCTCGGCAAATCGCGGCAAGTAAAAGCTAGGCAATTGCTTCCTTGAGCACGTTACCGTTGGCTTGCACGAACCAGCGCTCGCTGCGCATCGGCTTGCCCTCGAGCCGCTCCACCATCCAGTCGGCCTGATACTGCCGCGGCTCCGGGCCGTTCTGGGTTGCCGTCGTCAGCGCGACGCTGTGATTGCCGCCTTCATAGACCAGAAGCTGTTTCGGCCCGCCGAGCGCTTTCATGAATGCATCGGTATATTGCAGCGGGCAGAGCTGATCGTATTCGCCGCAGGCGACGATGTAGGCGCCTTTCACCTTCTGCGCGTAGCCGTTCCAATCGATGGTTTTGCGGAATTCGTCAAACTCGCGCTCGTCGGTGATGCCGGACATGAACATGAAGCGCTTTTTGAAAGTCGGCGAGGCGCGATTGAAGATGGTTTCGCCGCCGGGTTCATAACAGGTCCCCATCACCGCGCAGGCTTTGTAGCGGGCGTCCGCCGCCATCATGATCGCGGTGAAGAACGAGCCGAAGCTCACACCGGTCATGCCGATCTTGCCGGCGTCGACTTCCGGGCGCTTCGCAAGCCAGTCGGCGAGGGTGCGTGCGGCTTCCGCCCAGCCAGGTACGTCGACATAGATGCCGCGCAGCGGCGGCTCCCAGTAACCCGGGCCTTCAAAGGCTAACACTGCGTAGCCGCGCTCCATCCACGTATCCTTGTAGAGCGAGACCGAGCGCTCCTTGAAGCCGTCCATGCCCGATACCGCGACGATCACGGGTACCTTGCTGCCGGTCTGATAGTTCGGAGGCAGATGGAAGATGGCCGGCAGCGTCTTGCCGCGATAGGGCAGTTCGATCCATTCGATGTGGTGATCGGCGAGCGCGATGTATTTGTCGAAATTCGCGCGTTTGGCGCCGTTCTGCATTTTCAGCCGGTCGTTGACTTCGTCGATAGTCCACATCGCCGAAGCCCAGTAGTTGGCTGCGAAGAAATAATTATCGCGTGCCGCGGTCTTGTTGCCGGCCTGCTCGGCGTCCTTGGCGACGTCTTCGCGTTTCTTCGCCAACGCTTCGAAAGCTGGGCCGATGTCGACCAGCCGCTTCACTTGCTGGCGCAATTCCGCCATGTCCGGCACCACGGCAGGCCCGCCGGCGCGGATCGCGGCACCGGTATGGCTCTGATCCCAGTCGATGCCGTTGGCCTGGATGATGTTGTCGAGCAGCCAGCGCTGTTCGTCGAACCGCTTCACCACCGGCTCGCCCTTCGGATTGCGATTCGACCAGTCGCGGCCGCGTCCCTCGGAAGCTTCGGCAGGCGACACCACTGCGTTAGCGATGGTGGTGCCGGCTGCCGCCGCGAACGAGCCGGATTGCAGGAACGAACGGCGATCCATGAGGCCTCCGAACTGCCGGTGCTGCGGAGGCGCCTACTGCAGGCGTTTCGCAGCCTCGGCCACGATGTCATAAGCTTCGTTGAGCGCCGGCTTCGGCTTGGTCACATCGGCAACGGCGCTGGCGAAGGTCTTCATCAGTTCGGCCTGCTCGTCGGGCGGCAGGCTGATCAGTTCGCCGCCGGCATCGAGCCAGCCCTTGCGCGCCTTTTCGACGATCTCGCTGGCGAGCGGCGCAATTGCGGCTTGCTGCGCGGCTGCATCGTCATCGATGATTTTTTGTAAGTCGGGCGGCAAGGAATCGTACCAGGCCTTGTTGACCTCGGCGATTGCGTAGACCGGCGGTTGGCCGGTCTCGGTGACATATTGCGCGGCGTCGCGGAAATGCAGCGGCGTGAATACGACGATGCCGCCGACGGCGCCGTCAATGGCGCCCTGCTGGATCGCAGGCACCACGTCGCCAAGCGTCATCGCTACCGGTGTTGCGCCAAGCCGTGAAATCGGCTGCATCTGGAACTGCGACGCCAGCACACGGATCTTCTTGCCTTTGAAATCGGCGAGGTGACGGATCGGTGTTTTCGACACCACGGACTGTGGCGCGTTCATGAACAGAGCGACACCGTGCAACCCCTTGTTGGCGCCGAGACCGAGCATCAGCTTCTTCACCGCCGGATCGGCGGCTACTTTCTGCCCGTGCGCCATGGAAGTAATCAGGCCCGGCGCTGCCATCACCTCGAAGCGCTCGTCGACGCCGGAAAAGAACTCCGGCGGGATCACGGCGCACTGGATGGCGCCGAACTGCGTACCTTCGATCTGTCGCGGGATCGCGCCGAGCTGACTGCTTCGGATAGACCTCGGTCTTGATGCGGCCGCCGGAGTCCTTCTCGATGGCCGCCGCGTAGTTCTTGGCAAAGAAGTAGCTCGGATCGTTCAGTGTCGGCAGCGTGAATTTCATGGTCCAGGTTTTGTCCGGTGCTTTATCCGGCGTCTTATCCTGGGCCTGGCCGGCGCCGAGCGTCAGCATCGATGACAGCATGATCGCGCCGGCCCCCGCTGCCGTGCGCGCAAAAGAGTCGCGTTCCCTGAAATACATTGTCTCCTCCCAGAGCTTATGGCGGCGCATCTTAGCCTACCGGCGATGAAAGGGATAGGTTGGCGCGCGCTATGACGCCGCAGTCTCGTTAAAGCGGCACGACGGCGATAGCCTCGACTTCGAGCAGGCCGCCCTCGTGCGCCAGTTTGGAAATCTGGAGCGCGGTCGAAGCCGGCGGTGCTGCGGTGTTCACATAGCGATTGCGGACTTCGAGATAGATCGGAATTTGCCCGATATCGACGAAGTAGGTGTTCAACTTCACGACATGCTCAAATGTGGCGCCAACTTCCGCAAGCGCGGTCTTGATATTCTCGAAACACTGCACGGCCTGCGCGCGAAAGTCGCCCGGCGCGCCGGCAAACTGGCCATCGACGGTTCTGCCGAGCTGTCCGGCCAGATAAATGGTGCGGCCGGGGCCGGTCGTTTCCACGATGTGGGAATAGCCGCGCGTTGAATGCAGGCTGTTCGGATTGATGAAGCGATGGGTGGCCACGGTTGAACTCCTTGCCGGCGGCGCTGGATGCCGCCGCCGGGTATCCTAACCGCCGCTGCTTCGCGGCCAAGCCGCTCCTCCGATCAGCAGAGAGACAATCGCCAGTCCCTGAAGGACAGCGGCTGCGACAAAAACGGCTGGCGCGGCGCCGGCTGATTCAGCACCCGTGTGCGGTGCGAATTCACGGATCAGGCCGAATGCCGCCGGAGCGAAAGCATAGGTCGCCTGGCTTATCGCGATGATCAGCGGAACCACACGCGATAACGTCCGCTTCGGTAAATTCCGATTGCGCAATGAGCGGCGGCAGAGAGTTTGCATTGCCAATGCCCGCGCCAAACAGAACGACGCCAAGCAACAAGAGCGGAATGTCGTGCGCCGCCAGCGAGCAGGAACGCCGACCGAACCGGCGATTTGCACGGCGTAGCTTGCGCACGCGATCCCGCGCCGGTTGTCGCCACGTGGCATCAGCCAGACCGCGATTGTCCGCCCGGCGATGGCTGAAGCTGTCGCGACGGCGGCCGCAAGCCCGGCGAACTGCTCGCCAAGCGCCGGCACCAGCAGCGAGAAGAGATGCGCGACCAGACCGATCTGCGCAAACAGGCCAAGCGCCATGCCGGCCGTTAGCGTGATGAATTTGAAATCACTCCATAGACGGATGCCGGAAGGTCTGTTCGCGGACGAAATCGTGCTGTGCGCACGTTGTCACTTCATCGTCGCCGTCGGGCGCGAGATGCAGTTGCTCCGGCGTGCGAGAAAAGTAGATGTCGGCCAGTATCCATGTCGCAGCTACCATCGCCAGGCCGAGGATGACGGCAGCCAGCGGGAATCCAACAAAACCGATTGCAGCAACCCACAACGGCGAGAACACCACGCCGCCGACGCTCGAGCCGTTATAGGCGGAGGCCAGCGCCGCAGGCCGCGTCCGCACGAACCACGGCGATACAATGGCGTTGATGGCGGCAGCGCTCATGGTCACCCAGCCGCCGCCACTGAGCATGGCTGCGATAAAGAGCTGCCATGGTTCTCGTACCAGCGCCCAGCCGACGACGCCCACCGCCAGCGCGACAGCGCCGGTTTTGGTGACGGCCGGTATGCCGAAGCGCCGGTAGAGACGCGGTAGGTTGGCGACCACGATCGCCCCGAACAGGAAGTGGACGGTTACAGCTCCTGAGATGACCGCGAGCGGCCAGCCGCGGGCGTCTTGCACCGCGTGGAGAAAGATCGGCGGCCCATAGAATCCAAACCCCCAGCCGAATATGGCGAGAACGAACACCGCGCCGACGACGCGCCAGCCGTAAAATAACTTTGATTGTTGCACCAAGGCGGATCCCGTCGCTCAAGCTATCGTTGCAGCAAATCCACAGATCCGTGTGTTACGGCAATGGCCGAACTGTTGCATAGGCGGAACGCGCCGAACTGGCCAGTGGACCGCCGTTATCGCCGCTTTTTGCCGATCAACTGACTAAAAAGAGAGGAGACAGGTAAGTTTGCGCACAACCATGCATTACGACATTTGGCGCTAAATCGGGCACCGGCTGGGCCAGCCAAGCGAGGTATCAATGTCGCGCAATTTGAAACTCCTGTTAGCCGCCGGTGCCGCGGTTGCGGTGATCGCCGCACCGGCATTCGCCGCGCCACCTGATCATGCTGTCCGACAGGACGTGCGTGATCAGGTGTCTAACTCGACGCTTGTCTTTCGCAATGATGGAAAATTTCTTGGCAAGGATCCTGACGTCAATGTCCGGTTCGAATTGATGCGGGATGGCTACGCCGACGAAAACTGATCGACGCATTTTTGCGATTGACCGGAGCAAGAAGCCACCGTGGCTTCTTGCTTTTTGTTTTAAGAACTGCGCAGCGAGACTTGCAGGCGCGAATGGTCGTTCAATCAAGAGTTCCATTGTCGACTGACCGCTTGACAATGCGTGCGAACGGTCCAGAATTTGATCGTCTCTAGTGACGCGGAGGTTTGGATGAATCCACCGGGTCAAAGAGCCGCGATAATTGCCTAAGCTCGGTCTGGGCGCGGCATAGCGGCAAATACACAGACAATCCGCCGGCGGCGGCCCCAGCGGGTCGCATCAGTCAGGCAAGACCCCAATTCGGTCGCCCCGGCGTATTTTGTGATTTGTTTGCGCCCGCGCCGCCGCTTCCAGCGTGACGGGCCGCGCATGTTTTTATTCTTCCGGCACTACCGCGATCGCTTCGATCTCGTAAAGCGCGCCGTCGCGCGCAAGTTTGGAAATTTGAATCGTTGTCGAAGCCGGCGGCGCTTTGGTGTCGACGTAACGGTCTCGTACTTCGAAATAGATCGGCAGGTGTGCCATATCGATCAGGTAATTGTTGACCTTGACCACGTGCTCGAATGTTGCGCCGACCGCGGCAAGTCCGTTCTTGATATTCTCGAAACACTGCACGGCCTGGGCGCGAAAGTCGCCCGGCTCACCGGCAAATTTCCCGTCCGGCGTCATGCCGAGCTGGCCCGACAAATAGATGGTGCGGCTTGGGCCCTTGGTCTCCACCACATGGGTGTAGCCGCGCGGCGCCGGGATGCTCGGCGGATTCAGGAAACGATGAACAGCCACGATGGTCTCCTCTGCGATTTCGGTGAAACAAACTCAGTCGAGCTTGATGTTGGCGGCGCGGATGACCTTGCCCCACTTGTCGTTTTCCTTGTTGATGAAATCGCTGAATTGTGCCGCCGTCATCGGCATCGGTTCGACGCCGAGCTCGGCAAGCTTAGATTTGGCGTCCGCTGTTACCAGCGCCGCACCAAGAGCTTTGTTAAGCGTGGCGACGATGTCGGCGGGAGTGCCTTTGGGAGCGCCGACACCATACCAGCCAAGCGCTTCATAGCCCGGCACAAACTCATTCACTGTCGGCAGATCGGGCAAAGCGGCGAGCCGTGACTTGGTCGTTACAGCGAAGGCTTTGACCTTGCCGGCTTTGACGAACTCCATCGACTGCGGGATTGGATTGACGACGAATTGCACCTGGCCGCTGATCAGGTCGCTCATGTAATTGGTGCGATAGGGCACATGAACCACATCGACGCCCGCCATCATCGCAAACAGCGCGCCGAAAATATGAGATGAGGTGCCGATGCCGCCGGACGCGTAGTTGATCTTGCCGGGGTTGGCTTTGGCGTAGGCGATAAACTCCGGAATGGTCTTGGCCGGCAGCGCATTGGTCGCCAGCACGACATAGGGAGCATTGGCGATCGGCGAGACCGGCGCGATATCGCGGATGAAATCGAAGCTCAGGTTCTGATAGAGCGAGACGTTGAGCACATTGGTGAGAACATCGACGAGGATGGTGTAGCCATCCGGATCGGCGCGCACCACGGATTCGGTGCCGATATTGCTGCCGGCGCCGGGCCGGTTCTCGATGATGAAATTCTGCCCGAGCCGTTCCGAAAGCCATTGCGCGCCGAGGCGGGCCACGATGTCGGGTGCGCTTCCCGGTGGAAAACCGACGATGGTGTGCACCGGCCGCGACGGATATGTATCGGCGGCCGCCAGGAGTGGCAGCGCCGGCAGCATTGCCGCGCCGCTTGCCAGGTGCAGGAATTGTCTACGGGGAAGTTTCATCGCATCCTCCAGCCATTACCGCTTGTTGCGCTCAACGGGCCGCGGTTTCCGGCAGGATAAGTCGATCGGAATAAGGGATAAAGTGCGGATGCTACTACGCACGACATATGGTCTTTTTGCCGCGGCGCTGATCTTCACTCCAGGGGCAGCCAACGCTGCTGGCCTTGATGGCGCGGCGCTGTCATGGCCCTGGGCTTTGCCGTTCGCCGGCATCCTGTTGTCGATCGCTCTTGGACCGCTGCTGTTCGCATCGGTCTGGCATCGTCATTACGGCAAGTTCGCCTTCGTGTGGGCGACGTTGGCGATGGCGCCGATGGCGGCGCTTTACGGTGCCGATACCGCGCTTGCCGCGTTGGTCCATGCGCTGCTCGGCGATTATCTCGGGTTCATCGCCATCCTGTTTGCGCTCTATGTGGTCGCGGGCGGCATCCTCGTAACCGGGGCGTTGCGCGGCACGCCGCTGGTGAACGCCGGAATCCTCGCTTTCGGTACTCTGATCGCGAGCGTTGTCGGTACCACGGGCGCCGCAATGATCTTGATCCGGCCGCTGCTGCGCGCCAATGCAGATCGTTTCAACAATGTGCACGTCGTGGTGTTCTTTATATTTCTGGTCGGCAATATCGGCGGTGCGCTTTCGCCCCTCGGCGATCCGCCGTTGTTCATTGGTTTCCTTAATGGCGTCGATTTTTTCTGGCCGGCAAAGCATCTATGGCTGCAAACCATATTCGCCGCCGGATGCGTGCTCGCCGTGTTCGTCATCATCGATACCTGGTTCTATTTCGGCGACCGCAAGGTAACGCCAGTCGATGCTGCGGCGCTCGTTCCGTTGCGGGTGCGTGGTATCGTCAATCTGCTTTTTCTGGTTTTGATCGTCGCAGCCGTCGTCGATTCCGCGCTGTGGAAGCCGGGCATCTCCTTCTCGGTCTACGGCACTGTGCTCGAATTGCAGAATGTCGCGCGCGATGCGGTGCTGATCCTTGCCGCACTGTTGTCGCTATGGCTGACACCGGACGAGCACCGTGAAGCCAATGGCTTTTCCTGGGAGCCGATCCTCGAGGTCGCTCTGTTGTTCGCGGGGATCTTTGTTTGCGCCGTTCCTGTGCTGACGATGCTTTCTGCCGGTCATGCCGGGGCGTTCGCGTGGCTGCTCGCGGCGGTGACGACGGCCGACGGCAGTCCGCATCTGGTTGCGTACTTTGGACTTACCGGGGTCCTGTCGGCAATTCTCGACAATGCTCCAACCTATCTGGTGTTCTTCAAGCTGGCCGGCGGCAATGCCGCTGATCTGATGGGAACGCTGTCCGGCGTGCTGGCGTCGATCTCGATGGGGGCGGTCTATATGGGCGCGCTCACTTACATCGGTAACGCACCGAACTTCATGATCTATGCCATTGCTACCGAGCGGGGCATCCGGATGCCGAGCTTCTTCGGCTATCTGGTGTGGTCGGTGGTGATCCTTGGGCCGGTATTTGCCGCGGTGACCTGGTTCTTCATCATGGACAGCAGTTTGTCGGCGCTGTGGACATTGCTGCTTCAGCTCCATCTGCCGCAATGATCACCGGCTTGCTGACCTAAGTCCGCTCAATAAGCGTGAAATAGACGGCTTGTTTTGTCTGTTGCGAATCACTCGCTCGTGCAGGCAAAAATCGCACCGCGCGAGTAAAGCGCCTTATTAGTTCAACGAAGTTTCTTCCGGGTATTGTCTTTTTTGTTCAGGAGGGAACAAATATCAGGCGCAGTTGTAGGGAAAATCCTGACGTTGATAAAAAAGGGTCTGCGTTCCGCAGCAAAACGATCTGAAAGACCGAAAATCTTTTGACGGAGTTGTGAATAATTATAAGCCATAGACTGTTCTTTTCAGAACAGTCTAAACCCGTGGAAAAGGTCTAATTGCAGAACAGAGATTGATGGAGTCGAAGATATGCATCGGCGCTATCAGTACATCAATATTCCTACTGAAATCGTCCGGACGGTGGTTGCCATCTCCGAGCTGGGCAGCTTTTCCAAGGCCGGCGCCAAACTGGGCCTCAGCCAGCCGGCCATCAGCGCCCAGATGAGGCGGCTGCAAATTCTGGTCGGTGGCGACATCTTCGAAAAATCCGGTGGTGGAATAGCGCTTTCGCCGAAGGGAAAGCTGATTCTCACCCACGCCAAGAAACTGCTGGATGCCAACGATCAGATACTGTCGATCGGTGGCGCAGAGAACGATGCGCAGCCAATTCGCCTCGGTCTTTCAGCGGCTTTCATCGATCAATTTCTGGACGGTTTGCCGCAAGTGAAGCTCGGCCGACAGATGTCGATTGTCTGCGATCACTCTGCGGAGCTCGCCAAGACGTTTGCCGATGGCTACCTCGATGTCGGCTGTCTGGCTATGCCCGAGCCTCCGGCGGACCTCGGGGAGGTGGTTTTCGGCTGGGAGGAGGAAGCGGTTTGGATCCGAAGCCGCGACTTTGTTCTGGGGCACGGAAGCCCGATTCCGCTGATCGGCTGGCCGGGAAGCCCCCAGGACGCATCAATGATGAGCGCGATTGAAAAGGCCGGATTGGCTTATCGTTTCGTGCTTACCAGCCCGGACCATCACGTGCGTATCTCCGCGGTGGCGGCCGGGATCGGGGTCATGGGGGTGCCGTCGCGTCTGCTCGTTCCGCCGCTGGTCGCCGCCAAAGACTATTATTTGCCAAAGCTCAGTTCAGTTCGTGCTGTGATCGTCGTGCGGGAGAACTTCGATCTGAGCGAAATCACGACTCTCATCGACGTTCTGAAGATGCTTGCGTCGCCCCAGCGCCGGCAAGCCTCCGTTGCGCGTCGTGCCGATTTGGCCCAGCCCGCAATCTTGACCTGAATGGCGGCGGTGTGTCGTTATCAATTTTGATGCGGGTATAGAATCTGATCCGGCATCGGTATTTTCGTGAACCCGTGATTCCATACGCGATCAGATTCGTGGAAAAATTTATTCACGGTTTAGGAAATTCACCGATGCCATATTTCTCGCATGCGAAGGCTGACGCGCGCGAGACTGCATCATTTCCACCGCGACAATTCCGCCGTATCGGCGGTGGAGTTTGCGATCGTATTTCCGCTTTTCATGATGATGCTGTTTGGCATCATCATCTACGGCTCGTATCTGGTCGTTGTTCATGGCGTTCAGCAACTTGCGGCCGAAGCCGCGCGGAGTTCGATTGCCGGGTTGAGCGATACTGAACGGGCGACGCTGGCGCAAAGTTATATAACGTCGAATGTCACGTACTACCCGCTTCTTGCGCCGAGCCAGCTTACAGTGAACGCTGCAGCCTCGGCGGCTAACGCCAATGTTTTTGTTGTCACGGTTAGTTACGACGACTCCAATTCATTCATCTACATCCTTCCGCAGCTCGTGCCGGCGCCCCCGTCCACCATCGTGCGGTCGGCGGCAATCCCGCGCGGCGGCTACTAAGAACAATGCGCGGCAGCCTGAAGCGCTTTTTCACTGACCGTAGCGGCAACATCGCGATCTTTTCCGCGATTATCATGATTGTCGTCATGGGCGCGGCGGCGCTCGGTGTCGACGTCGGCAAGATGTTTACCGACCGGCGCAAGGCGCAGAGTACGACCGACATTGCCGCTATTGTGGCAGCAAGCAACCTGACGAGCGCACCGGCCGCCGTAGCCGCGGCCATGACGAACAATAATTTCAGCGCTACGGCTCCTGCCAGCATCCAATACGGGATTTACACGGCCAATCCTTCGCTCCCGGTCGCGCAGCGATTCGTGACGTCATCGGTTGCGGCGGCCAACGCCGTCCGTGTCACGCTCCAGACCAGCACGCCGCTGTTCTTCGGCAAGGTCCTGACCGGCAGTGACAGCTACACCATTCAGACGACAGCAACGGCAACAACGACCGGCTTCGCTACCTTCGAGATCGGCTCGACCCTGCTTTCCGTCAACGGCGGTTTGGTCAATGCAGTGCTTGGTCAAATGCTGGGCACATCGCTGTCGTTGTCGGTGATGAGCTATCAGTCATTGCTCAGCGCCAACATCGATATGTTCAGTTTCATGAGCGCGCTGGCGACGCGGATGAACGTCACCGGCGTGAGCTACACGTCGCTGCTGAGCGGCAGCGCCAGCGTCGGCACCATCGTCAACGCCATGCTCGACAGCGAGCGGGCATCGTCGGGGACGAGCGCGGTAATTTCAGCGCTGTCGCAGATCTCGTCCGCGGTGACCGGAGCGACGGCCAAATTGCCGTTGAACTCACTGGTCAATCCGGGATCATACGGCGCGATGACGGTCGGTCAGACGCCGGGCACTGGCGCCGCGGTCTCGCTCTATAATCTGGTGGCGGCCACGGCGAGTCTCGCCAATGGCACCAACCAGGTCGCCTCTAGTCTCGACGTGAATTTGCCGGGACTGCTGTCGGTGACGATGATGCTGGCGATCGGTCAGCCGCCGGTCGGCACCAGTTGGGTTACCGTGGGCTCGGTTGGCGCCAGTGTGTACACCGCGCAAACGCGCTTGTTGCTGACCGTCCAGATCGGCGGCAGCGGCCAGATCGCAAGCGTCAATCTTCCGATTTATGTAAACATCGCCAATGCGTCCGCCACGCTGACCGCGCTGCAATGCGGCTATCCCAACATCGGCACGTCGACGGTGACGCTTGGCGTGACGCCCGGTGTGATCGATAGCTGGATCGGCAATGTCACGCCGTCGATGTTCAACAGCATGAGCAGCCCGGTAAATCCCGGCGCCGCCACGCTGGTTTCGGCGCCGCTCCTGACCGTAACCGGGCTTGCTCATGTGGCGATGAACAATATGTCGGCGACGCCGGTCACGTTCACTTACGCCGATATCCAGTCGCTGACGATGAAGACCGTCAACACGACGAGCTACACGCAGTCCTTGACCACGCAGTTGCTCGATAGTCTGAGCCTGAATGTCTCGGTGGGAGGCCTCGGTCTCGGTCTTCCATCGCTACTCAATCAGGCGGTTGTCGACATCATCTCGCCGGAGACGGCGACCATCGACCAGTTGCTGGCAAGTGTCCTGCAAACCGTCGGCGTCGCGATCGGCCAGGCCAATGTCTGGGTCACCGGCCTGCGCTGCGATGGCGCGGTGCTGGTGAACTGACAGAGCCGTTGCCGCGCGTTTGTTCCGGGGTGGGGAATGTTTAGTCACTTTGCATTCGATGTGATGTCTCTGGTCATGATAGGTGGCCTCATCCTGTTCACCGTAGGGGACGTCAACCGGTGACCTCGTGGTGCGGCTGCTCGCCCGCCCGCAAGCTTGTGATGGCCGTCGATCTTTGGGTTCAGCTTGTTTCGTGCAAAAGTCCCCGCACAGCGCGTAGCCGGATTTTCCCGATTGGCTGCGGCCGCAGCGCATGGTGTAGTTTTTGGCGAAATCCAGAAAAGCGGAGCTGCCCGACATCTGGCTCCAGCTTCGCGAACGAAAGCCGCTTGCCCGGTTCTGGCATCTACATATCCGGCTGATCATCGCTGCGGCTTTTGGCGCGGCGGTGATGATGACGCTGCTGGCGCTGCCGTGGCGGATACCGACCCGTATTCTCGTCGGCTGGGATGCCGGTGTGTTGCTGTATCTCGTGCTGATCTGGCGTGTGGCGGCAAACTGCTCGATTGAGACCATTCGTTATCGGGCCGCTGTCACCGACGAAGGTGCGATAGCGCTGCTCCTGTTCACGACCGCGGCCGCGATCGCCAGTCTCGCCGCGGTGATCGCCGAGCTTGGCCATTCACCGGGGCCGTTCCGGATCAGCCTTGGCGTTGGCACCGTGCTGCTGTCCTGGCTCTTCATGCACGCAATATTTGCGCTGCACTACGCCCACGAATTTTACGGCGAGGGCCGCGATCATCGGATCGGCGGCCTGATTTTTCCTGGCGACGAAGATCCGGATTATTGGGACTTCCTGTATTACTCGCTGGTCGTGGCCATGACCGCGCAGGTATCCGACGTGCAAATCTCCAGCAAGACAATCCGCCGCCTGACAACCGCGCACGGCGTCGTCTCGTTCTTCTTCAACATCGCGGTGCTTGCGCTCGGGATAAACATCGTCTCGTCGCTGATGTAGGCGGGCCGTCGCGAAGTAGGTGAACGCAATTGCCTCGCGAAATTTCTGCCGTTTACACTTTGTTTGCCATACCGCCAGTTGAACGCGCCGGATCCGGCGTCAGCACAGCTTCTTGAATCTTTTCAGGGCGATGGTCTGCGGCAAGTCATTCGGGGCTTGTTCGGGCTGTGTGGAGTGCCGTGATGAATTCGCGTTGCAACATACCGTCGCGCTGGCGCACCGGTGCAATCGCGAGTGCGGTCATGGCCGCTGCATGGCTCGCAGCGCCGATGCCGGCCCATGCAGCCGGATTTTTCGATTTTCTGTTCGGCGGCGCCCAGCGGCGGCCGCCGGCAGATGTGAACTCCTATGCCGCGCCGTCAGCGCCGGTGGGGCGTGTAGCGCCGTCATCGCCCGGCGGTTCGGACAACGTCCGCGAAGGGAACGACACCGGCCACGGCGTGGCGTTCTGCGTGCGGCTTTGCGACGGCCAGCATTTCCCGATCGAGCACGTCACCAATTCAACGCCGGTCGAGACCTGCCGGGCGATGTGTCCGGCGAGCAAGACCAAGGTGTTCTACGGCAGCGAAATCAGCGCCAGCCGGTCCGGAGACGGCCAGCACTATGCCGACCTCGATAACGCGTTCATCTATCGCAAGCAGTTGGTCGCCAACTGCACCTGCAACGGCCGGGATGCGTTCGGGCTAGCGCCCTACGACATGTCCAGCGATCCGACGCTGCGTCCCGGCGACATCGTCGCCACCAAAGACGGCTTCGAAGCCTTCGGTGGCCGCAGCGGTTCAGCCGCTGCATTCACGCCGATCGATACGGCCAACGTCGAGGCGCAACTCATGCACATCGCGCCGGTGCGGTTGACGCAGCACAGCAAGCAACCGGCCGAGGTTGCGACAGCGACGCCGGTACCGGACAATCAGGAGTCTGGCACATTCACGTCGCGGTTCGACGCCGCACCGCTGGAAGGCCTGCGCAATCAGTCCCTGAGATAGCCGACGACGTCTTCGGCAATCGCTAGCGACGACGTCAGGCCTGGCGATTCGATGCCGAACAAGTTCACCAGACGCGGCATGCCGTGGTCGGCCGGTCCGGCGATCATGAAATCGGCCTGGCCTTCGCCTTTGCCGGTGAGTTTCGGCCGGATGCCGCAATAATCCGGCACCAGCGAACCTTCCGGCAGGCGCGGCCAATAGGTGCGGATGCGCTCGTAGAAGCTGTCGGCGCGGCGCGGATCGACGGTGTAATTCTCTTCGGCGATCCACTCGACGTCGGGACCGAAACGCATGCGGCCGGCGAGATCGAGCGTGACGTGAACGCCCAGCCCGCCGTCGATCGGCGTCGGATAGATCAGCCGCGAGAACGCCGGCCTGCCGGCGAAGCCAAAGTAGTTGCCCTTGCCAAGCACCAGCCGCGGCACCTTGTCGGCGGGATAGCCTTCGATCCTGCGGGCGAGGCCTTGCGCGCCGAGGCCCGCGGCATTGATCACGGCGTCGAACTGGATGGTGGCCGGTTCGCCGCCGCCGAACTGCACGTGCCACTGGCCGCTCCTGTGGCTCATGCGCTCGACCGGCGTTTCAAACGCGATCATGCCGCCGCGATCTTCGAGATCGCCTTGCATCGCCAGCATGTAGCCGTGGCTGTCGATGATGCCGGTTTCCGGCGACCACAGCGCGCCGATGCAGAATAGCTCTTCCTCCATGGCGCGCGCCGCGTTGCCGCCGATCATCTCGACACCCTCGACGCCGTTGCGCACTGCCTGCGCCATGATGGTCTCGACCTTGGCGAGCTCGGCCTCGTTGGTGGCGACGACAAGCTTGCCGCACTTGCGATGATCGACGCCGTGCGAGGCGCAGAACTCGTAGAGCAGGCGCCGGCCGCGCACGCACAACAGCGCACGCAGCGTGTCGGTCGGATAATAGAGACCGCCGTGGATGACTTCGCTGTTGCGCGAGGAAACGCCGTTGGCGATGCCGCCGGTGATTTCGGCAACGGTCACGTCGTGGCCGCGCAGCGCCGCTTGCCGCGCGATCGCGAGACCGACAACACCTGCGCCGACGACGAGGACTTGCATCCGCTAAATCAATCCCGCTTCCACGGAATGATCAAGCGCTCGATCTCGTTGAGCACGATGGTCAGCACGAAACCGATGATGGCGATGGTGAACAGCCCGACATACATCTGCTCGACCGAAAATGTCTCCCACGCGGTCCAGATCATGTAGCCGAGCCCGCTCTTGGCGCCGATCATCTCGGCGAGCGCGATCAGGATCAGGCCGATGCCGATGCCGAGCTTGAATCCGGTCATGATCACCGGCAGCGCGCCGGGCAGCGCGATGGTCCAGAACGTATTCCAGCGGCTGGCTTTGTAGTTGCGGCCGACGTCGAGATAGATGCGGTTGATCTCGAGCACGCCGGTCGTGGCGTTGATAATGACCGGAAAGAACACGCCGATCGCCACCATGAAGATTTTGGAGCCTTCGCCGAGGCCGAAGATCAGCAGCGCCAGCGGCAGGATCGCGCTTTTCGGGATCGGATAGGTCGCGGCCACGATCGGATCGAGTGCGGCGCGGACCCAGCGATTGAGACCCATGGCGATGCCGAGAACGAGGCGCCGGCACGCCGCCGATGACTGCGCCAAGCGCCAGCCGCCGCAGGCTGACCAGCGTGTTGGTGATCAGCTCGCCCGACCGCAGCATTTCGATCATGGTGGCAATGACGCTCGACGGGGCGGGGAAGAAGCGTACGTCGATAAAATGCAGCCGTGCGGCAATCTCCCAGACGACCAGCAAAGAAAGCGGCGAGACGATGCTCAGGATCCGCTCGCGGGTCCGCATCGTGACGGTGAATGCCTGCTCCGGAACGGCGGCAATAGTTTCGGTGGTCATGCCGGTCAGTCCTTGTCGTCGGCTTTAAGTATTTTCCTGATCGCGGGCGCGCTGCACTTCTTCGCGCAGGCCGGACCAGATGCGGGACACCAGTTCGCCGAACTCCGGCGCTTTTTGCAGTTCAATGATGTTGCGCGGGACGGGCGAGCGGCACCGGCACCATCGCTTTGACGCGACCGGGCTGCGCCGTCATCACCATGATGCGGTCGCCGAGATAAACCGCCTCGTCGACGCTGTGGGTGATGAACACCACGGTCTTTTTCTGCTCCTCCCAGATGCGCAAGCAGTTCCTCCTGCAGCAGCAGCTTGTTCTGCGCATCGAGCGCGGAGAACGGCTCGTCCATCAGCAGGATTTCCGGATCGTTGGCGAAGGCGCGCGCGATCGAGACACGCTGCTTCATGCCGCCGGAGAGCTGATGCGGATAATAGTCGGCGAAACGGGTGAGGCCGGTGGCGTCGAGATAATGACCGACGCGCTCCTTGATCACGGCGGCCGGGGCGTCGCGCATGCGAAGCCCGTAAGCCGCGTTGGCCCACACCGTCATCCAGGGAAAGATCGACTCGCCCTGGAACACCATGGAATTGACCGGCCGGTCGGAGCCCGCGGGCGTGTCGACCTCGATCGTGCCGGCGGTCGCCGTCTCGAGGCCGGCCAGGATGCGAAGCAGCGTGGTCTTGCCGCAGCCGGACGGCCCGACGATGACGAAAAACTCGCCGCGCCCGATATCGACCGTGACGCGATCGACCGCGGTGAGCGTGCCGAACACCTTTTGCAGGTCGCGGATGCGGATCGCCGGCGGCGCCGAGGCTGCAGGGCGTTCGGCGGCGGTCGACGGGGCGAAGATTGGTGGCGGTCTGGCTCATCGGCGGCATTGTGGCGGGCAATCGGTCCAACCTCAACTCGCCGTTCTGCGCCGGAATTGCAATGGATTTCGGCCTTTCGCTATAACCCCTGAACTGGCCGTGCGCGCCGCGCGGTCGTGTCGCAGTTCATTATTGCAGGGGGAATTTCATGGCGGAGAATGTCGTCCGGGTCTGTGCCCAGTCCGAAGTCGGGCCGGAAACCGCAAAAGCCTACGAGGTCGGCGACAAGCGGCTCGCGGTCTACAATCTGGGCGGCGAATTCTACGTGACCGACGACGAATGCACCCATGCCTCGGCAAGCCTGGCCGACGGCATCCTCGAAGACGGCATTATCGAATGTACCCTGCATTTCGGTGCCTTCGATGTGAAAACCGGCGCGGTGAAGGCGCCGCCGTGCTCGATTGCGCTGCGTACATATAAAGTCATCCTTCAGGGGGACGACGTCTGCGTCGATCTCGACCGTGACGCGGCAGGTGAGCCGGCCTGATGGGCGAGGCCGGCAGGCCAGTCGGCCTCGGCATTGTCGGGCTCGGCATGGCGGGCGCGGTGATGGTCCGTGCCGCCGCCGAACATCCTGGCATCAGCATCGTCGCCGCTGCGGAAACCCACGCCGCGCCGCGTGAAGCTTTCGCCCGCGATTTCAACGCCAAAGTCTATGATGACATAGCCTCGCTGTGCGCCGATCCGGCCGTCGAGGCCGTCTACATCGCGACACCGCATCAATTCCATGCGCCGCACGCCATTCTTGCCGCCCAGCACGGCAAACACATCATTCTGGAAAAGCCGATGGCGCTGTCGCTCGACGATTGCGATGCGATCATCGCCGCGGTCGAAAAAGCCAAGGTTTATCTGATCGTCGGCCATACCCACGCCTTCGATCCAGCGGTGCGGGAGATGCGCCGCATTGTGGCCTGCGGCGAACTTGGACAACTCGGCATGATCGCCGGGACTCAACTACACCAACTTCCTCTATCGCCCGCGGCGGCCGGAAGAACTCGATACGGCTCGCGGCGGTGGCATCATGTTCAATCAGGTGCCGCACCAGATCGATATGGTGCGAACTATCGGAGGAGGGCGCCTGCGCAGCGTTCGCGCCCAGGTGACACGGCTCGATCCATCGCGGCCGACTGAAGGTAGCGCGGCGGTGTTCCTTGAATTTGAAAGTGGCGCGGCCGCTTCGCTGGTTTATGCCGGCTATGATTTCTTCGACAGCGACGAGTTGCATTTCTGGATCAACGAACGCGGTGCGGCAAAGACTCCTGATCAGCATGCGTCGGCGCGTCGTTCGCTGGGCAGTGATAGAACCGCGGAAGAAAAACTGCGGGTCGATCGTTACGCCTATGGTTCCGAGGCTGGAGCGGCACCGGCGCACCAGCCGCATTTCGGCGAGACGATCGTGACCTGCGCGCGCGGCGAAATGCGAGCCTCCGCCGACGGGTTATTTATCTACGATGCCAATGGCAGGCGCGAGGTTGCGTTGCCGAAAAGCGCGGCAATGCCTGGCCGCAGCGAAGTGCTTGACGACATGATTGCCGCGATCCGAACCGGCAGGCCGCCGCTACAGGATGGCCGCTGGGCGAAGGCCAACGTCGAGGCGATGCTGGCGCTCCTGCAATCGGCCCGGGAACGGCGGGAAATCATGCTTAAGTTTCAGGTTGCCGCAGCTTAAGCGCATTGGGCGACGCGACCGGTATTTCTATATAGAATGGCGCCGCAGGAGCGATCCAAATGAACTACATGCCCCCTGGGACTGGTTTCCCCGCCGGTAACGAATTCGTCGTCGAGGACCCGAAAGCGCAGACTTTTTTCGTCAATCGCGAAGTCTTCGTCTCGAACGAGGTGTTCGAACGTGAAAAGCGCGCGATCTTTGATCGTAGCTGGGTCTATGTTGGCCATGCTTCGGAGCTGAAAAATCCCGGCGACTTCAAGACCCGTCCCGGTAGCCGGCCGCCCGATCATTTTCTGCCGTGACCGGGAAGGCGAGGTGCATGCGCTGATCAATTGCTGCCGCCATCGTGGCGCGCTGGTTTGCCGCGAGCGCGAAGGCAACGCGCGGCAGTTCTACTGCATGTATCACGGCTGGACCTATCATCCGGACGGCCGGCTGAAATCCGTGCCGGGCGACGACGCTTATGGGTCGTCATTCAACAAGGACGAAATGGGTCTCGTGCCGGTGCCGCGGCTCGAGCAGTACCGCGATTTCTATTTCGCCAATTTCGATGCCGGACGCCGTCGATCTCGCGACCTATCTCGGCAAGGCCAAGGATTACATCGACATCGTCATCGACCAGTCGCCGTCGGGAAAGATGCAGATCATTTCCGGCACGCAGGAATACGACATCCGCGCCAACTGGAAGCTGCTGGTCGAGAACAGCGTCGATGATTATCACCTGATCTCGACGCATTCGACCTGGCTCAATTACATGCGCAACTCCGGCGTCAACATCACGCCGCCAAAGGGCGAGTTGCTGCCGACCCGCGGCTTCGGCCGCGATCTCGGCAACGGCCATCTGACCACCGACAATCCGAATTATCGCGGCCGCCCGGTGGCGCGCTGGATTTCGGTCTATGGCGAGGACGCCAAAGCCGATATCGATGCGCTGCGCAACGAGCTGGTTGAGCGGCTTGGCTCGGCGCGCGCGGCGCGCGTCGCCGACACTAACCGCAATCTCGCGATCTTTCCGAACCTCGTCATCAACGATGGCTCGTCGGTCACGGTGCGGCACTTCTATCCGATCGCGCCGGACCGCATGCACGTCACCGCCTGGGCGCTCGGCCCGGTCGAGGAAACCGAAGCGCAGCGCGCCCGCCGGCTGCATGCCTTCCTGACGTTCTATGGCCCGGGCGGTTTCGCTACGCCGGACGATGTTGCGGCGCTGGAGGCGGCGCAGCTTGGCTTTGCCGCATGGCGCGAGGTGCCGTGGTCGGATCTGTCGCGCGGCATGGGCAAGGCATCGGATGAGCAGCTCGCCACCGACGAGGGCCATCTGCGGGTGTTCTGGCGCAAGTGGAGCGAGATGATGGGGACGCGGGCATGAACGAGATGCTTGCGTCGACCGTCTCGCGCGCCGAAGTCGAGGATTTGTTTTATCATGAGGCCGATCTGCTCGACTCGTGGAAGCTCGACGAGTGGTTTTCGCTCCTGACCGACGACGCCGTCTATTATGTGCCGCCGAACGACAAGCCGGACGCCGACGCGCGCTACACGCTGTTCACTATCGCCGACGATATCGTGCGGCTGCGCGAGCGGGTGATCCGGCTGAAGGATCCGAATTGCCACGCCGAATTTCCGCTGTCGCGCACGCGGCGGATGATCGGCAACGTGCGGATCACGGGCACGGAAGGCGATGTGATTTCGGTCGCGGCCAACTTCATCATCCACCGTTATCGCCACAACGATCTGCAACGGGTGTTCGTCGGGCATTACCGCAACAAGCTCAAGCGGCTGGGCGGCCGCCTGAAGATCGCCGAGCGCCGCGCCATTCTTGACGCCGAGGAGTTGGGGCTGCTTGGGTCGGTGAGCTTTATTCTCTGATGTCAGAGCTGGACCGCGTCTTCGACGAACTCTCAACCAGGCGCGCGCAGCAGGATCATGAGCGCCGCGAGCGGCAAAAGCTCGCGGCCGATTTTCTGACCGAATTCTACGAACAGGACATCAAGCCGTCGCAGACCTTGAAGACGCGCGGCGTCGAAGCGAGCTTCGTCGATAGCAAACTGATCCTGCACAAGCCGCAGTCCGGCCACTACGAAGAGCCGCTCTATATCGTGATCGGTGAGCAGGGCGAGATCGACATCGCTGGGCGCTCGCTCGGCCGCTATCAGCCCGCCGACAAGGCGGCGAAGAAGCGAGAGCTGATCGGCGAGATCATCTCGTTCTTCGATCTTTGATTTTGGCGGCTGTTGTCATCGCATGACACCAGACCTTCCTTCCGACTTGCAGGCCGGCCTCGACGCATTGACCGAAGGGGTATCGCGCAATTTACTGGCTGAACGCGCAGCGGCAATCTCCCGAACCTACCGATCGGGCCGCAGTTCGGCTGGCATAATAAAAAACCGAGACGATGCGCTGGCCTATGCGATGGCGCGACTGCCGGCGACATTTGCGGCGGTAGCCGCAGTGCTGGCTGCTGTCGAGGAAGCCGCGCCGGATTTCGCTCCGCAAACGCTGCTGGACGTTGGAGCAGGGCCGGGCACCGCGGCTTGGGCGGCCGTTGCATGCTTCCCAGGTCTCGTCGGCATCCGTCTGGTCGACGAAAATCCGCATTTGCGCGAGCTGGCGCTGAGATTGCTGGCCTCTGGCGGAGAGAACGTCCTGCGTGACGCGGTTTATCGGGAAGGTGCAGCCCGTCAGGTACTGCCGGCTACGGAGAAAGCCGACCTTGTGATTGCGAGTTATTTCGTCGGCGAGGTGGCCAGCGATCAGCTCCTCAACACGGCAAACGCGCTGTGGTCGCGGGTGAACGATACTCTCATTGTCATCGAACCTGGAACGCCGGCCGGCTTTGCTCGCATCCGCCACGTGCGGTCATATTTGATCGAGCAAGGCGGTCACGTGATTTGTCCCTGCCCGCACGACGGTGAATGCCCTTTGACCCGCGACGACTGGTGCCACTTTTCGCAGCGGCTCAATCGTTCGCGCGATCATCGGCAGGTGAAGGGGGCCGCGCTATCATTCGAGGATGAGAAGTTCTCCTATGTCGCGCTGACCCGGCATAAGCCCCAGGCTGTCGCGAGAGATCGTGTGCTGGCGGCGCCGCACGTGACCAAAGCCCAGGTCGCGACAAAACTCTGCACCGCGCAGGGCCTGGTTGCGGATGTTGCATCACGGCGCGATCGCGACGCATATAAGATGAGAAGAAACTGGCGCTGGGGCGATGCCGTGCGCCGGACAGTGGGTTTGGCGGATGAACCAAGTGCGTGAGCTTTCGTAAATGAACACAGTTGCAATCGTCGGCGGCGGTATTGGCGGATTGACCGCGGCCTTGGCGCTGGCCCGGCGCGGCATCGAGGTCGACGTCTACGAGCAGGCTCCGGAACTGCGCGAACTCGGCGCCGGCGTGCAGATCAGTGCCAATGGCACGCACGTCCTGCACGCGATCGGATTGAAGGCCGCGCTAGAAAAAGTGCAGGTGCTGCCGGCCGGTAAAGCAATCCGGCTCTGGAACACCGGGCAAAGCTGGAAGCTGTTCGATCTCGGTCTGGAGTCGGTCGAGCGCTACGGTTATCCGTACATCACCATCCATCGCGGCGATCTTCATGCGGTGATCGCGCAGGGATTAGAGGAAGCACGGCCAGGCGCAATTCATCTCAACCGCAAGTGCGTCGGACTTTCACAAAACGCTGATCATGTCGAACTTCGTTTCGAGCGTGGCGATCCGGTCAAAGCAAAAATCGTTATCGGTGCGGACGGTGTGCATTCGGTGATCCGCGAAAATCTGTTTGGCGCGGCCCGGCCGGAATTCTGCGGCATCATCGCCTGGCGCGGACTATTGCCGATGGAGCAGGTGCCAGCCTCGATCTCCCGCACCATCGGCACCAATTGGGTCGGTCCTGGCGGACACGTGGTGCATTATCCGCTGCGGGGCGGGACGCTGCTCAACATCATCGCTTTGCAGGAGCGCGACGACTGGAAAGTCGAAGGGTGGAACGTCGCCGGCACCACCGAGGAAGTGCTCAACGACCTGCGCGGCTGGCATCCGGATTTGCACGCAGTATTCCGCGCTGTGGATGTTCCGTACAAATGGGCTTTGGCGTTGCGGCCAACCATGGACGCCTGGACTGAAGGGCGTTGCACGCTGCTCGGCGATGCCTGTCATTCGATGGTGCCGTTCCTCGCCCAAGGTGCGGTGATGGCGCTCGAGGACGGTCTGGTGCTGGCGCGCGCGATTGAGAAATACGGCGCGCAGCCGGAGGCGCTGTCGCATTATGAAGCGGCGCGGCGGGAGCGGGCCAACAAGGTGGTTGCCGGCTCGGCGGCGATGATCCCGCGTTTTCACAACCGGGCGATGGTCGATGCGGCGGCGGCCCAAGCCCATGTCGAGCATGAGTGGCAGGCAGACCGCGTCCGCGAGCGCTATGACTGGCTGTTTACCTACGATGCGACGTCTGTTCCGGTTTGATCCTGAAAACCGCCCCTGTTTCGCCAGACTCCGAAACTCATTATAAGCGGCGCAGAACAACGAGAGCTTGCCAGAGGAAATCGCATGTATTCAGCCCCCGGCGTGAAGACCGATCCGAATTTCCCAATTCCTGACACCAAGAAGGCCTGGGTGCTGGGCAATCCCGGCGAGCTCAAGCTGATCAACAAAGCCATCCCGGTGCCGAAACGCGCCGAAGTGCTGGTGCGGATCGATGCGGTCGCAATCTGCGCGACGGATCTGGAAATCATCTATCACGGCCCGCCTGCCTCTATTCTAGGCGGCATGCCGTTCAACAAGAACTTCACGCCGGGCCACGAGTATATGGGCACGGTGGTTGCGCTCGGGCCTGGCGTCGACGAGTACAAGATCGGCCAACGCATCACGGTCGAAATCCATGCCGGCTGCGGCCAGTGCAAGCGCTGCCGTGCAGGTATGTACACCTCGTGCCACAACTACGGCCTCAATTACGGTGATGTCGACAAGGGTCATCGCGCCAACGGTTTCACTACCGATGGCGGCTTCTGCGAATACCAGGTCAACAACATCAACACGCTGGTCGCGATCCCCGACGAGATGTCGGACGAGGAGGCGACGCTGGTCGTCACCGCTGGCACGGCGATGTACGGGTTGACTGAACTCGGCGGTCTGGTCGCTGGCGAAAGCGTCGTCGTTACCGGCCCAGGGCCGATCGGTCTGCTCGGCGTCGCGGTGGCGAAGGCGATGGGTGCCCATCCGGTGATCCTCACCGGCACCCGCGACAACCGGCTGAAAATCGGCAAGGAACTCGGCGCCGATTACGTCATCAATGTCCGCAACGAAGATGCGGTCGAGGCGGTGAAGCGCCTCAATGGCGGCAAGGGCGTCGATTATGTCGTCGAATGCTCAGGTGCGCCGAACGCGGTGAACGATGCGGTCCGCATGGTCAATCGCGGCGGCAAGGTTTGCCTCGCGGCATTCCCGCACGCGGAGACGCCAGTCGATGTCGCTCATATCGTGCGCAACAACATCTACCTTTTCGGCATCCGCGGTGAGGGCAAGAGCGCGACGCATCGCGCCGAAGCCTTCATGACGCAGAAGCGCTTCGACGCCACGAAAATTCACACCCACACTTTCCCGCTGGACGATCTGCCGACCGCGATCCGCTATGCCAAGGACCGCGTCGAAGACGCCATCAAGGTGGTGGTGAAGGCGAAGGGGGCCGCCGCGCACCGCGTCGCTGCCGAATGAGCCGGCGAATTGGGCTGCTGTGCGCCACGGCCTTTGCTGCGGCGCTGGCTTGTCCGCAACTGTCTGTCGCCGAGACCTGGCCCAGTCATCCGGTCCGCATCGTCAATACCTTCGCGCCGGGCGGTGCGGCGGACATCCTCGCCCGCATGGCGGCGGATCAGCTCACCAAGACGTTCGGCCAGCAATTCTATGTGGAAACCCGCGACGGCGCCGGTGGCGTGATCGGTGTCGATTTCGTCGCGCACTCCGATCCCGATGGCTACAACTTCGTCATCACCACGCTGTCGCTGACCGCGATCAATCCGCTGATCAATGCCAAGATCGGCTACGATCCGTTCAAGGATCTCACCCACGTCGCGTATCTCGCCGGATCGCCGATCGTCTTCATCGTCAGCGCCAAGAGCGATGTGAAAACGCTGGCGGACTTTGTCGCCAAGGCGAAAGCCAGCGCGAAGCCGCTGACCTACGGCGTGTCGGGTTTCGCCAGCGCCGGGACAGATGATGACGGAATCGTTTGCGCAAGAGATCGGCGTCAAATTCCAGGTCGTGCCCTACAAGGGCGCAGCACAGAGCCAGCTCGACGTGGTGGCCGGCAATATCGACTTCGCGACGCCGACGGTGACTTCGGCATCGCCGCAATTGCAGGGCGGCACGGTAACGGCGCTGGCGCAGACCGGCAACGCGCGATTGGCGGATTATCCCAATGTGCCGACCTTCAAGGACCTCGGTTACAAGCTTGAGGCCACCAACTGGTTCGGGCTGGCGGGTCCGGCCGGGCTGTCGAAGGAGATCGTCCAGAAAGTGAATGCAGCGATCAATGCGGGAATGGCGCTTCCTGAAAATCAGAAACGCATTAATGCACAGGGCATGATCGTGACGCCGATGGACGTCGACACCTACCAGGCTTTCGTCTCACACGAAGCGTTGCGCTGGAAGCCGGTGATTTTCGAGTGCTGGGCTGAAGATGGAATAGCTATTTCTTCTTGATCCGGAACGTCAGCAGCCGCTTGTCCTTGAGCGTTTCCTCGAGCGTGTCGCCGGTCTGATTGATCAGGTTCGGGATATCGACGCCCGCAAGTGGATCGGTGCATTCCACGACGAGAATGTCGCCTTTTGCCATGGCCCCCAGCGCCTTCTTGGTGCGCAGCGCCGGGAGCGGACATTTAAGGCCACGTAGATTGAGCGTTTTTTCGGCCATTGCTTAAGAGTTGTCGAAACCGGTAATCGTCCTTATCATATCGACGATGACACTGGATTCCACCACACAGCGTATTGCGCGCCTGACGCCCCTCAAGGACGTCCTTGCGCTTATCGATGCGCAGGTTAAGGCTGTAACGCCGCAGCGATGGAACGTAGCCACGACCCTTGGATATGTGCTGGCTGAAGATGTCGTGACATCTGAGCGGCCTGAGCGCCCCATTGCGTTGCTCGACGGTTTTGCCGTCGAAGCCGACACGATTGCCGACGCCAGCTCCTATACGCCCGTGCCGCTCCCGTCGCCGATCCAGCGCATCGACCTTGGCGAGCTCATGCCGAAAGGGACGGATGCCGTATTGCCGTTCGACGCGGTCGTGTTCCGGGGGGACCGCGCCGAATCCGTCGTACCGGTCGCTGCGGGCGAAGGCGTGTTGCCTGCGGGTGGAGATGCGCCGCCGTCTGCGCTGATGCGCCGGGCTGGAGAAAGAATGAGGTCCATCGACATCGTAGCCATGCAGGCGGCTGGAATTAAGGGCGCGCTGATTCGGCAGCCGCGCATCGCTGTAGTCCTAGGTGTCGAGCCGACGCTTCCCCTCGGCGGGGTGGGTGGGCTTCTTGTTCGCTCGGTCTTCGAGGCTGGTGCCTCAGTATCCAACAAACTTCAGATGACTCTCGGTGTCGCCGTCGCCGATGCGGAAAACGATGCCATTCTCGCATTCGGCGGCACCGGCAGCGGACGCAACGACAATGCTGTGCAGGCGCTTGCTCGTCTTGGGCGGGTCGAGACGCACGGGATCGCAATTTCACCCGGCCATACGGCCGCATTTGGGTTTGCGGGAAAGCGGCCCGTGCTGCTCGTCTCCGGTCGACTCGATGCCGCTCTTGCAGCCTGGCATTTGATCGGTCGAAGCATCGTGGCAAAACTTTCCGATGGCAGGATCGAAGATCAAACAATAGCGCTGCCGCTCAAGCGCAAGGTGGCTTCGGCGATCGGCATGACCGAGCTCGTGCCAGTGCGCTGCAAAGACGGCATGGCAGAGCCGCTCGCGTCGGGTTATTTGCCCTTTATGTCGCTAACGCAGAGCAATGGCTGGATAGCGGTGCCGGCGGAAAGCGAAGGCTTTCCTGCTGGCACACAGGTTGCCGTGCATCCATGGCCTTAAGTCCGCAATCCAATAAATCCGCTTCGGAAATCCTTGATGCCGTGCGCCGCGCCGCGCGGCAGGAACAGTTTCTCGAAGTGGTATCGGCCGACGAAGCACGGCGGCGCTTCGAGGCTTGCGTCGATCGCTCGCCGCTTCGGCGGCGAAACATTGCCGCTCTCGGCTATTCTTTCGCGGGTGTTGTCGGACGATGTCGTTGCGCCGCTCGATGCGCCGCCGTTCGATCGCTCGAATGTCGACGGCTTTGCCGTCCGCGCCGCCGATACCATTGGCGCCAGCGATGGCGCGCCGAAGCGGTTTTTGCTCAATGCCGAAGTCATCGCCTGCGGCGATGCAGCCCGCGATCGAAGTGAAAGCCAGGCACCGCAACGGCGATTGCCACCGGCGGCGTCATTCCGCGCGGCGCCGATGCGGTGGTGATGATCGAGCACACCGAACTGGTCGAAGACGCTTCCCCGGCGATCGACCTGCGCCGTGCGGTCGCCGCTGGGCAGTTTGTGTCCTACGCCGGATCCGATATCGCGCGCGGCGAAACGCTGCTGCGCAAAGGCACGCGGCTTGGCTCGCGCGAGATCGGTATGCTGGCGGCATGTGGACTGGCGAAGATCGATGTGGTGCGCCGTCCGCGCGTCGCAGTGCTCTCGACCGGCGACGAACTGGTCGAGCCCGGTAAACCGCTGCCACCGGCCGGCGTTTACGACAGCAACGGTGCCATCCTTGCGGCGGCGGTGACCGAAGCAGGCGGCGATCCGATACCGTTCGGCGCGTTTCCCGACGATGAGCTTGCGCTTGAACTCGCAATGCGGGCGGCACTCGAAGCCTGCGACATGGTCGTGCTGTCGGGCGGGACATCAAAAGGCGCCGGCGATCTGTCGCATCGCATCGTGTCGCGGCTCGGCAAACCGGGCATTCTGGTGCATGGCGTCGCGCTCAAGCCCGGCAAGCCGCTGTGTCTCGCCGTGATCGGCGACAAGCCGCTGATCGTGCTGCCCGGATTCCCGACTTCGGCGATTTTCACTTTTCACGCCTTCGTCGCGCCGGTGATCCGTGCCCGCGCCGGGATGGGCTGCGGAAGCGGCAAGGACGACGCGGGCGCGCGTACCGGTGCGGATTCCGTCCGAGCTTGGCCGTGAGGAATTCGTGCTGGTGTCGCTGGTGTCTGGTGAGGACGGCACTATCGCATTTCCGACCGGCAAAGGGTCCGGGGCGGTGACCGCGTTTTCGCAGGCCGACGGGTTCCTCACCATCGATCCGCTGGCGAGCGCGCTCGACGCCGATACCAAAACCGAAGTCACGCTGATCGGCGAGGAGGCGCGGGCGCCCGATCTCGTCATCATGGGCAGTCACGACATTGCGCTCGACGTCGTGGTCGGCGCACTGGCGGAACGCGGCTTTCGCGCCCGCACCATCGCCGTCGGCAGCCTTGGCGGCGTCGCGGCAGCGAGCCGCGGCGAGTGCGATCTGGCGCCGGTGCATCTCGTCGATCCGGCGACCGGTCTCTACAATAAACATCTGCTGTCGCCTGGATTGACGCTGGTGCCGGGCTGGAAACGGATGCAAGGCTTCGTCTTTCGCGCCGGCGACGGGAGGTTCGAAGGCTGTTCGGCCAGCGAGGCACTCAAGGCGGCGCTCGCCGATCCGGCTGTGCTGATGGTCAACCGCAACGCCGGCTCCGGCACGCGGGTCCTGATCGATGGGTTGCTCGGCGGCACGCGGCCGGCCGGCTACCCAAATCAGCCGCGCTCGCACAACGCGGTCGCTGCAGCCGTGGCGCAAAACCGTGCCGATTGGGGCGTCTGCATCGAGCCGGTGGCGCGGATGTACGGCTTGTCGTTCCTCCCGATCGCGCCGGAGGAGTATGACTTCCTGCTGCGCGAGGCGCGCCGCGACCGGCCGGCGATGCAGGCCTTTCTGGCTGCGCTGCGCGATGAAAAAACCCGCGCGCGCATCCGTGCCCTTGGCATGGAACCCGCCCCCCAACCCTCCATATAATGAGGCATGCGCATCATCGGCCTTGCGGGCTGGAGCGGCTCCGGCAAAACGACGCTGCTTACCAGCGTGATCCCGGTCCTGGTCAAACGCGGCCTGAAAGTCGCGACCGTCAAGCACGCGCATCATGAGTTCGATATCGATCAGCCCGGCAAGGATTCCTGGATGCATCGGCAAGCGGGTGCGAGTGAGGTCGCGATCATATCGAGCCGCCGCTGGGCGATCGTGCATGAACTGCGCGACGAGCCGGAACCGGCGCTGGTCGATGTGCTGGCGAAACTAAGTCCGGTCGATCTGGTGATCGTCGAAGGCTTCAAGCGCCATTCGCATCCGAAACTGGAAGTCTACCGCGCCGACTGTCGGCAAGCCGCTGCTGCATCCGGACGATGACTGCATCGTCGCCGTCGCGACCGACGCACCGTTGCCGCAAGCGGAAGTGCCGGTGCTGATGCTCGATAATTTCGACGGCGTCGCCAATGTCTTCGAGGCGGAAGCGCTTCCGCTCGAGCAGATTGGCGTTTCTTACAGTTCGATTGCTCGTGGTGAGGCCTGATGGCGCAACTCACCGACGATTGCTTTGCCTTCGATGGTCCGCTGCTTCCGGTCGCCGATGCCGAGCGGCTGATCGGCGAGCGCGTCACGCCGGTGAGCGGCCACGAAACGGTGCCATTACGCGACGCGCTGGGACGCGTGCTCGCCGAAGACGTCATTGCCCCAGTCAGCGTGCCGCCGTTCGATAATTCCGCCGTGGACGGTTACGCGGTGCGTGCCGAAGACCTGAAGTCCGGGCGGCGAAATGCGCATGCAGATTGTCGACCGCGTTGCTGCGGGGCATGACGCGACCCATGCGCTTGGTGCCGGCGAGGCGATCCGAATTTTTACCGGCGCGCCAATGCCTGATGGCGCCGACACGGTGTTCATGCAGGAGGACTGCCGCGTCGAAGGCAGTGCCGTCATCGTGCCGCCGGGATTGAAGCGCGGCGCCAATCGCCGGCTCGCCGGCGAGGACATTCGCGCCGGCACCGTGGCGTTGCCGGCGGGACGCAGGCTCGCGGTGCAGCACGTTGCGCTGGCCGCCGCGCTCGGGCTGACGGCGTTGAATGTGCGCCGCCGCGTGCGCGTGGCGCTGTTCTCGACCGGCGACGAGATTGTCGAGCCAGGCACCAAGCTGCCGCGCGCGGCGCTCTACGACTTCAAACCGTTATTTGCTGTCCGGTTTGATCGCCCGGCTGGGCGCCGAGATAACGGACCTCGGCATTCTCAGCGACGATCCGAAAGAACTGGCGGTGGCGCTCAAAGCCGCGGCGGAAGATCACGATCTGGTGCTGACGTCGGGCGGTGTTTCGGCCGGCGAGGCGGATTACGTTCGCAGCACGATCGAAAGCATCGGCAAGATCGTGTTCTGGCGCGTCGCGATCAAGCCGGGGCGTCCGGTGGCGTTGGGCGTCATTCCGGCCGCGAAGCAGGGTGACGCGCGCAGCGTTCGTCGGACTGCCGGGAAATCCGGTCGCGGTGTTTCGTCACTTTCGTGCGCGTGGTGCGGCCGTTGCTGCTGCGGCTCTCCGGTGCGCTGGCGGAGCCGCTTGTCGCCTTGCCGGCGCGCGCCGCGTTCTCCTACAGGAAGCGCAAAGGCCGCCGCGAATATGTGCGCGTGGCGTTGCGCGTCGCCGCCGACGGAACGATCGAAGCGGTCAAGCACGCCCAGGACGGTGCGGGCGTCATTACGTCGCTGACCGAGACCGATGGCTTGGCCGAGCTTGGCGAGGATGTCACCGTCGTCGAGCCCGGTTCGCCGATCGGCTTTCTCTCTTATGCGTCGCTGGTCGGCTGACGCCGCAGCCGTTATAACAGCGCACCATAAAAAGACTGCCGCGGAGGAAACATGCAATTTGCGCGGGCGATCACGCTGGCGACAACCTCGGTTGCGTTCCTTGCTTTAATTGGCGCCGCGCAAGCACAGCAACCAGCAGCATCGTGGAAACCGACCGGAAACGTCGAATTCGTCGTCGGCGCCGGGCCTGGCGGCGAGAATGACCGGATCGCGCGCGCCATCCAGCGGGTGCTGACCAAGGAACATCTGGTCGACACCATGACGGTGCTCAACCGGCCGGGCGCCGGCCAGATCATCGCCATGAATTATCTTGCCGGCAAAATTGGCGATGCCAACGAGATCGGGCTTGCCTCCGGCAGCTTCGTCAACGCGATTGCCCGCAACGGCTCGGACCTGAACAAGCATCTCACGCCGATCGTGAAGCTGTTCGACGCCTATCAATGCTTTTTCACCAGCGTCGACTCGCAGTTCAAGTCGATGGTGGACGTACGCGAGAAGCTCAAAGCCGATCCGACCTCCGTGACATTCGCTTTCCCGGTCGGGCTCGGCAGCCCGCTGCACATTTCGGTGGTCAATGTCGGCAAGGCGGTCGGCGCTTCGGCGAAGCAACTGGTCACGGTGGTGTTTGATTCCGGCTCTGATGTTTCCGCGCAAGCCGCGGGAGGTCATATCGACGTCGGCGAAACCAGCATCGGCAGCTCGATGCCGCTGATCCAGGGCGGCAAGCTGCGCATGCTCGGCATCGCATCGCCGGAGCGGCTGGCAGGCGAGCTTGCGAAATATCCGACGCTGCGGGAGCAGGGCCTCGACGTGATCACCGCCAATTCCTACACCGTGCTGATGCCGAGCGGACTGACGCCGGAGCAAATCAAGTTCTGGGTACAGGCGCTCGACAAGGTGATGGAAGACCCGGACTTCAAGCTCGATCTCGATCGCAATTTCTGGACCTTGCAGCCGGTGCGCTATCCGGAAGCCGCCAAGGTGATGCAGGATGAGTATGACGAGAACCGGAAAATTCTGACCGAACTCGGGATGTTGCAGCAGCAATGAGCACGCCACGCACGCTGTTTGAGAAGATCTGGTCCGAGCACGTCATCGTCGCGTCGCCGCAAGGCGAGGAGTTGCTGTACGTCGATTTCAATCTGATCAACGAAGGCCAGTCGTTTCTGGCGTTCGATCAGCTGCGCATCGAGGGCCGGCAATCGCGGCGGCCGCAGCAGCATCTCGCGGTGACCGACCATTATCTGCCGACCATCAATCGCGCCGCCGGGCCGTCGGCCATGCCGAACCCGGAAATCCGCCGCGTCGTCGAAATGATGGACGAGAATGCGCGCGACTTTAAGCTGCCGCATGTCGGCTGGTATCACAGCGATCAGGGTATCGCCCACGTCATCTCGCCGGAGCTCGGCATCTCCCAGCCCGGCATGCTGATCACCTGCAACGACTCGCACACCGCGACTAACGGCGCCTGCGGCGCGCTGGCGGCGCCGATCGGCGGCGGCAACCAGTTGCGCCACGTCGTCGCCACGCAGACGGTGTGGCTGAAGAAGCCGAAGGTCATGCGCATCACGATCGACGGCGCGTTGCCCGCGGCGGTGACAGCCAAGGACGTCATTCTCTCCGTCATCGGCGAGATCGGCGTCGGCGGCGCCACCGGCTATGCGGTCGAATATGCCGGTTCGGCGGTGCGCGGCCATGTCGATGGAAGGCCGGCTGACGATCTGCAACATGTCGATCGAAGCCGGCGCGCGGATCGGCATGATCGGGCCGGACGACACCACGTACCAGTTTCTCAACGGGCGGCGGTATGCGCCGAAGGGCGCGGACTGGGACAAGGCGCTGGCCTATTGGCGGACGCTGCCGTCGGATGACGGCGCGCGCTTCGATCGCGAACTGAAGTTCGACGCCGCGCGCCTTGCGCCGATGGTGACCTGGGGTACCAGCCCGGAAGATTGCTCGCCGATCAATGGCGCGGTGCCCGATCCCGCAAGGATCGGCGACAGCGATCGGCGCCGCCATGTCGAGCGCGCGCTCGATTACATGCAGCTCAAGCCGGCGGTACCGCTGGAACAGGTCGCGATCGATCGCGTGTTCATCGGCTCCTGCACCAATAGCCGCATCGAGGATCTGCGCGCCGCGGCGCAAGTGCTCAAAGGCCGCCGCGTCAGCGTGCCCGGCATGGTGTCGGCGGGCTCGAATGCGGTGAAGCGGCAGGCCGAGGCCGAAGGGCTCGATCGTATTTTCCTCGATGCCGGCCTTGAGTGGCGCGATCCCGGTTGCTCGATGTGCAACGGCTCGAACGGCGAACTGGTCGCGCCGGGCGAGCGCTGCGCCTCGACCACCAACCGCAATTTCGAGGGCCGTCAGGGCCGCGGCGCGCTGACCCACATCATGAGCCCGGCGATGGTCGCGGCCGCCGCGGTGTTCGGCCGGCTCGCCGATGTCCGGCAACTGTCGTGAGGCCGTGATGCAGCCATTCACCGTCCTCACCGCCGTCGCCGCGCCGCTGGAAATCCCGAAGATCGACACCGGCATGATCCTGCCGGGCCGTTACATGCGGCGGCACCGGCGGCCGGGCCACGATTATGCCGAGGCGTTCCTCTACGATCTGCGGTTCGATGCCGCGGGCAAGCCGCGCGCCGACAGCGTGTTCAACGATCCGCTCTATCGCGACGCGCAGCATCCTCGTCACCGACAGCGACTTCGGCTGCGGCTCGTCGCGCGAAGGCGCGGCGTTCGCGGCGCTCGATTTCGGGCTGCGCGCGCTGGTCGGGCCGAGTTTCGGCGAAATCTTCCAGGGGAACTGCATCCAGAACGGCGTTCTCGCGATCACGCTCGACGAGCGCATCATCCACGACCTGTGGCGGCAATTGCACAAACAGCCCGGCGCGCCGATGACCATCGACTTGCCGCGGCAGGTGGTGATCGCGCCGGACCGCACCGAGCATGCGTTCGAGATCAGCCCGCTGCGCAAGGATCGCCTGATGCAGGGCATCGACGATATCGACGTCACGCTGGCCTACCGCGCCGACATCGAGGCTTTCGAAGGCAAACGCCGCGCGGCCTATCCGTGGCTGCCGACTGCGCGCCGCGAATAGCCGTCAGACATCCGGATATTGCTTCGCCAAAGCTTCGGCGCGCGCCGCATCCTCGGGCGTATTGACGTTGAAGAACGGATCGACCGGCGTGTCCGGCCAATCGGCCAGCGCAATGCCGTGGCGCGCGGTCCAGATTTCGATCTTGTGCAGGTCTTCGTCGACCAGCGCGTGGCGCAGATCGTCACGCAACTGCACCGGCCATAGTCCGACAACCGGATGCCGCCATTCGCCCGATCGCGCGCAGGCCAGTGGAACATTGGCCGCCTGCCGCGCGCTATGTAGCCGCGTTGCGAGGTCTTGCGGCAGAAACGGACAATCGCCCGGCGCGCTGAGCAGCCATTCGGTCTGCGGCGCATTGGCCGCCGCCCAGTCGAGACCGGCGAGGATGCCGGCGAGCGGACCGGCAAAATCCGGCACGCTGTCGGCGACGACCGGCAGACTGGTATCGGCAAAACGCGACGGATCGCCATTGGCATTGATGATGATGCGGCTGCATTGCGGCTTCAGGCGGGCGAGCACCCGCTGCAGGATGGTCATGCCGCCGATCGTGATGCGCGCCTTGTCGCCGCCGCCCATGCGGCGCGCCAGGCCGCCGGCGAGCACAAGGCCGAGAGTGGGAGGAGGGTGCACTCACGCGCGATCAGTCTTCATGCACCGCGGCTTTGCGCCGGTGTTTGGCGCTCTCGTCCTCGACATAAGCGAGGTCCTGATCGAATACGATGCGGTCCTCGCCGGCGAGCGCGATGAAGCGCTTGCCGCGGGCGCGGCCGATCAGTGTCAGGTTCGCCTTCTTCGCCAGCTCGACACCCCATGCGGTGAAGCCGGAGCGCGAGATCAGGATCGGAATGCCCATGCGCACGGTCTTGATCACCATCTCGGAGGTCAGCCGCCCGGTGGTGTAGAAAATCTTGTCGGCGGCGCCGACCTTGTTCCGGAACATCCAGCCGGCGATCTTGTCGACGGCGTTGTGGCGGCCGACGTCCTCCATGTAGACCAGCGGCCGGTCCTTCACCGCGAGTACGCAGCCGTGGATGGCGCCGGCTTCGAGATAGAGCGACGGCGTGGTGTTGATCTTGTGGGTCAGCGTGTAGAGCCAGGAGGTGCGCAGCTTCGCCTTCGGTAGCTTCACGTCCTCCAGTGCTTCCATCAGGTCGCCGAACACGGTGCCCTGTGCGCAGCCCGAGGTCTGCACTTTCTTCTTCAGCTTCTTCTCGTAGTTGGTTTTGCGCTTGGTGCGCACCACCACGACGGACAATTCCTCGTCGAAATCGACGCCAGTGACGACATCGTCCGGCAGCAGCATGTTCTGGTTCAGCAGGTAGCCGAGCGCCAGATACTCCGGGTAATCGTTGATGGTCATCGCGGTGACGATCTCCTGCGCATTGAGGAAGATCGTCAGCGCCCGCTCGACCGTGACCGCGGTTTCGATCGGTGCGCCGGTCTGGTCGACGCCTTTGACGCGCTCGGTGAGACGCGGATCGTGCGGGTCGGGCCGCAGCAGATAGCTGTCGGGTGAGGCCAGCTCTTTCGGAGCCAGTTCTTTCCGAGCCAGTTCTTTCGGAGCTATGCCGACAATGTCTTTCGGAGCCAGATTCTTCGAAGCCATGCCGGTAATGTAGGGGAACGAGCCCCGCTTCGGAAGCGGACACAAAAAGGAAGCCCGGCTCGCGCCGGGCTTCCGTTGCTACTCTAATACTATGTTCGGACCACTATACAGGCTTGGCGAAAATCAGCCGTGCAGGCCGCCAAACACCCAGATCAAGAGAATGATTGGAAGTGGAATTCCGAGGAGCCACAACAATAATCCGCGTCCCATGACGTCCTCCTGCGTTGCCTTTACAATCGGCATAACAACGGCGGGGCATGGAATAAGTTCCATGGTTTAGGTTGTCAGGCGGCGAACCGCCGCTATATTGCGCCGCTGGTTCGGAGAGATGGCCGAGTGGCTGAAGGCGCTCGCTTGGAAAGCGTGTATACGGGAAACCGTATCGTGGGTTCGAATCCCACTCTCTCCGCCAGATATCGTTCGCAGCTTTTCGCTCCTGTTCTCAAATCCTCATCTACGCACTTATAGGGATCGGTCCTTCGTTCCGGTGGGTCCTCAACAGCCTAGGCCACGGTGCCGCCATGGCTCGCGCAACTCTGGCAGCCGCGATGCCGCCATCCGGCGCGTCGATGACAACAGCCAGGGTACGTATTATCGCGTCGAGGTCGGTCCTCTGAGCTCGGGGCAAGCCGATGAAATATGCGGCCGCTTAAAACATCCGGCAAGCAATGCGTTACTCGTTATGAATGAGAGGACAGGGCTTCGCTCAATACGAACCCGTTGAAGCTGCTGGTTTGCGGAATCTTTGGTGTTTGGCAGACATTGGTCGATCTGCCGCAGCGTAATGGGTTACGATTTAAATCCAGTACCGCCGCATCTTTGACATCTGACTTTTTTGTCACCGAGTTTGAGGAGACCTTTGCCCTCGCAATTCTTGCATTTCACTTTTGGTTTGCCCGCAGCCTTTTTCATGTTTTCCTCCGGCGCCTGTTTTTCCCGCAGCAATCTCGCTGGTGCTTGCCTCCAGCCGAGCAACGCGGCAACCTTATATCGATACCTGCACATTTGGGCGAGTGATGACGGAATTTTCCCGACGACACCTCTCGCGTTTGGCCGCTAGCATTTTGGCGTTGCCAGTCGTGTCGCGCTCTGCATTCGCACTCGGCTATCCGACGCGGCCGGTGCGTATTGTTGTCGGGTATGCGGCGGGCGGCGCGGCCGACATTGTCGCCCGCTTGATAGGGCAGTGGCTGTCGGACCGGCTCGGCCAACCATTCATAATCGAGAACCGGCCAGGCGCCGCCAGTAATGTCGGCACCGAGGCCGTCGTCCGCTCCACCCCGGATGGCTATACCTTGCTTCTGTTCAGTAACGTGAGTGCGTTCAACGCCGCGCTCTATGACAATCTGACATTTAATTTTCTTCGTGATATCGCGCTGGTCGCAAGCGTTAGCGGTGGCCCGCTTGTCATGGAGGTGAATCCGTCGTTCCCGGCAAAAACAGTTTCCGAGTTCATCGCTTACGCCAAGGCCAATCCGGGGAAGGTCAACTTCGCGTCGGCCGGCATTGGGGGCGCAACCCACGTCGCTGCGGAGCTTTTCAAAATGATGACCGGCGTCAGTATGGTCAACGTCACGTTTCGCAGCTCGCCTTCCGCACTCACGGAAATGATGGGCGGACGGGTGCAAGTCATGTTCGATACCTTGTCGAGCTCGATCGAACTTATCAAAGCGGGAAAATTACGTGCGTTGGGTGTGACCACCGCGACGCGATCGGCGGCGTTGCCGGATATTCCGACGGTGGCTGAGTTCGTGACGGGCTACGAAGCCACCCAGTGGAATGGCGTTGGTGCCCCCAGAAATACGCCCACGGAAATCATCAGCAAACTCAATAACGAAATCAACGCTGCGCTTGCTGACCCCACAATCAAGGCGCGGCTGGCCGAACTCGGCAGCGCGCCACTTCCGGGTTCGCCGGCCGATTGTGGGAAGCTCCTCGCCGAGGATACCGAAAAGTGGTCCAAGGTGATCCGGGCCGCCAATATCAAACCTGAATGAGCTGGTTCGTATCCACGCGCTCAATCTTGCTGCTAAAGTTTGGAATATCCGTTCTTCGCACAAGATTTATGAGAGCGAACGACCAGCGTGACCTAAACCGCCTTGTCGACCAGGCCGCCTAGGCCGGGCGGGTGCGGTGACCGGGATTTCGGATCGGACTCGCTGCGTGCATCGTCAGTGTCGCGGTTATCCCGGGGCTTGCGCCTGGAAACTTGTCGTGGCGTCTCCGCGGTCGGCATGATTTTTTGGATACCGATGCTTGAGATGCTTATCGTGTCTCGCGTCGTCGACATAATTCGACACGATAAAGGGATGGGTCTCAAAAATGAGCGACGGATTTGCCTGCAATCTGAGACACTGGCGGTAGATTTAATAAACTAGAACTGCATATCGAAGATTTGCTCTCAGGCTGCTATCGGGCCGCTGCGTAATGCTTCCGGAAGATCGAATACCAGCTCTGATACCGGCTTCGGCCTGCCTAACAGATAGCCCTGCGCATATTGGCATCCTGCGGCGCGAAGAAAAGTAAGTTGATCCGTCGTTTCGACACCTTCTGCCGTGGTTGTCATATTGAGACTTCGGCCAAGGCCTACCAGCGCGCAGACAATGGCGGCCCCTGAATGATCGGTCATCGTTCGGATGAACGACTGATCGATCTTCATGCCGTCAAAAGGAAATGTCTGAAGGTATTTTACGGAAGAATAGCCGATGCCGAAGTCGTCAAGCACGATGGAAATGCCCAATTTTTTTAGTTCATGCAGCACGGCCAAAGTTTCAACGTTACTGTCGAGCAACAGGGTCTCGGTTATTTCCAGGACCAGCCGCTGTGGAGATAATTTCGTCTCATTCAGCGACGACTGGATGACATCCTGCAAATCGTCGCGCTTGAATTGCGCCGAGGACAGATTGATGGCAACGCGTATTTGCGGCGGCCACTTTACTGCATCGGCGCAAGCCTGACGGATGATCCAGCGTCCGAGCTCTACGATAAGCCCGCTTTCTTCTGCGAACGGAATAAAAGTGCCTGGGAGCAACAGGCCTCGTTCGGGATGATGCCAGCGAATTAATGCTTCCACCCCGGCGCAGCGATGATGCTCCAGGTCGAATATGGTCTGGTAGTAGAGCTCGAACTCACTGCGGGCAATTGCACGTCTCAGATCATCCTCCAACTCTCGCTTGGCCCTTGCCTGCGTTTCCATATGCTGCTGGAAAAAGCAGAAGCGATCGCGGCCTTCGGCCTTGGCCTGATAGAGCGCCAGATCTGCGTGCTTGATGAGTTCAGATCCCGTTGCGGCATCCTGCGGAGCCAAAGCGATGCCGATGCTGGTTCCAAGCGTCAGCGTCCGGCCGTCCAGGTCGTACGGCCGCCTGATTTCCTCGAGAATTCGTTCCGACAATGCGATCGCAGCGTCTTCCAGATCCCCTTCGGCATCCAGAACAACGGCGAACTCGTCACCGCCGAGCCGGGCGACGCAATCAATTTCGCGTGTCGAAGCCCTTAGCCGGATTGCCGTTTCGCGCAGCAGCGCGTCTCCGGCAGGGTGGCCAAGTGAATCGTTGACGGATTTGAAGCGATCCAGATCAAGCATCAGAATGGCAAAGTGCCGGCCATGTCTGAGCGTGCGGCTCAAAGCTTCGGATATTTTTTCCATAAGCACGGCGCGGTTGGCCAGACCGGTCAAATCGTCATAGCGGGCCATTCGGGCGAGTTGTCCCTCGATGCGCTTCTGCTCCGTGATGTCTTGGTGGATCGAAACCCAGCCGCCATTGTCCATCATACGGCGGATTACGCAGATCGTCCGTCCGTCTTCCAACGACAGAATTGTACGTGAAGAGCCGAACTCCCGAGCACTCTTGAAGCTATCGGCGAACAAGTCGGGCGCCTTTCGTGGAGCGGTTCCGGCAGTCATCCGGGCCCGCATGACGTCTGCCAGTGATGTGCCGCGTTTCAATTCATCCGCGGTCAGTCCAGATATTTTCTGAAATTCCGCATTGCTCACGATCAGCCGGCCCTGAGCGTCATACATGGTCAGGCCTTGCGACATGTTGTTCAGTGCGGCGTCGAGTTGTTGTGACTTCTCGGCCAGCGAGGCCTGTGACCTGCTCAGCCGCCGAACCTGCCGCTTGATGGCGGCTAACAGATAGATCGTGAGAATCAGCAGAACAGAACTTCCGGAAACTATCGTCGCGGTTCTTGTCTTCCACGTCGTAAGCACCGCATTTTCGGCCAGAGATACGTCGACGATCAAAGGATATTGCGGAACCCGTCTGATCGAGACGTAGCGGACGTCGCCGCCGGCTCTCCCACGAATGTGAAAGATCGGATCGTTTCGTCCCAGCGCCTGGAGCCACTGTGTCTTGTTCGAAAGTTCGCTTCCTGTCGAATCGCCGTTGTCCGGATGGCGAAACAGTATGACGCCGTCCGGATTGAGCAACGTAAAGAGCAGGCTATGGACCGATTGGATAGCTCCGTAGATATCTTCAAAATATCTGGTATCGATGCTGGCGAGCACAATTCCCGAGAAGTTCCCATTGTTGTCTTCCAACCGCCTTGCGAAGGCGATCGTTTTTACGCCGGTGACCCGATTTGGTGCGGGAATTGAAAGAGTGAGCGCGCCGTCGTGGCGATCTCTGGCGTCTTTGAAGTACTGACGGTCAGAGACGTTGAATGCGGGTCCTATCCCGGTCAGAGTCGAGACCATCACGTTGCCGTCTTTGTCGACCGCAGCGAGACTGAATACGTGCCGCATGCTTACCAGCTGACGATTGAGATATTCGAGAAATTGAGTGCGCGTAAATTGATCCGGCGATCCGGTATTGACGATAAGGCCATTCGTTTCCGCGACGCGCTTTGTCTCGAGCAGAGTGCCGTCGATCGATTGGATGGAGCGTGACAATTGATCGGCCATAACCGAGGCGACGCTGCCTGATTCGGAGATCGCTGCGCGGATGTCGTCTTCTCTGAGTTGATAGATAGTCCAAACGACAGCGCCGGCTGAAAGCGCCAGTAGCAGAATTGCCACCCGCCAAAGCCGCTTCAACGAGATTGGCAGCGCCGCGCCTGTGTTGAGATCGGGAGCATCATCTCTCACTCCGATTCCTTTGGCTGCTTCGTCGAGCATCTGAAAAAGACCAAATTGGCCCTCATGCCTCAACTCAATGGGGCAAGTGTCGACGATGAATGCGAATGCCGACTTAAAGTTTTCAGTTAAGCATCCACAATTGGCCGTTCCCTATTTGGGAAAAGCTTGATGGGCTTTTTCTGACAATTATACCGACTGGCCGCACTCGTTAAAATATTGTCACTTATATCTTGACAATTGTCCTATAGAGTCCTACTTGCGATGTGCTCGCTCGTCGTGAGGGACGTCATCTGCAGCGACGGCTTTTGGCGGAGCGGACGCGGGTTCTGCGGATGGAGGTTCGTCACTTCTGTTCGCGGGCGGCCTGGGCATCATGCCCGTCCGGCATGTGTTCGGACTGCCAGGTGCTGGCTGCACTGGCACTGGAGAGATGGTGGGCGGAAAGCCCATTGTCGTTTGCATCCGGTGATTCCAGGAAGCGCTGGCCCGGGCCGGGGCAGGACGTAAGTCCGGTCAATCCGCAGTGGAGCGCCGAAAGGCGAGCGGCCCTTGTAATGAGGGACGCGGCTGTACCTGGTAACAGGTGCAGTTTCCTTGGCCGTGTCTGGCAACAGGCGCGGTGCGCCAGTCGGCGCTCCGCTTCCCTCGTTATCGGGGAAGCAAAATGGAAATGCCTCGTTTGAGGCGAAAATCTTTCGATCGCGTCACAGCCGCTCGCGCATGTCGCGGCGAGGGAACGATGAAACTCGGCGTTGTTACGCAATGACGAAAACTCATCTCCCTAGTAGTGGGAAGATCGAGCGTCCGCTGTTTGACATTGTGAATCGGAGTAACCCACGCGCGTCTCGCGCGCGCAGGCATCGCGTGGCGCAGCCTGATTTACTGGATTACGCGCACAATCGGCGTGATCGACAGATCGCTTGCGGCGGTCTGGATGGCGATAAGCTGCGCCAGCAGTCCGAACACGCGTTTTGTCGTCGCCGCATCTTCGGGCACACAATAGTCACCGTCTTCGAACCAAGTGTGCACGAAACACTCGCCGCCGATGTTTTGCGTGACCACCAACAGGTTGGGATCCTCGTGTACGGTTTCGAGGATCGGCGACTTGGCGATGCTTGGGCGGTTGGCTGGTATGTAGGCCGAGGGCAGCGGACCGATCTTGTTGGCGCGGATCTTCATGAGCGAGCCGAGAAACTCGAACACGCCGTAGGCCGAGCGCGGGACAATAGTAATGCCGAACTTGACCGCGCTCGACTCTGGAGCAAGCGTCAACGGAAGGATATCCGGCTGTGCACTCTGGTTATCGGGCGACGGATTCCACGATGGATCACCGCACGCCAGCGCGGAATTGAAGATCAGGTCTGGGAGTACATCAAGCGTACTCAAAGTCGCCGTGGCCTCCTCACGCGATACCGTCGCCTGCGCTTGCGCACCAAGGATCTTGTTGAAGCAAAAGCGCTGGTAGGAATAGGTCGTAGGTTTGGCGCCGGCTGCTCCACCGCCCGACGGTTTGCCGCCGCCACCACCTCCGCCTCCGCCTCCGCCTCCGCCGCCACTCCCGGACGATTGCAGCGTCTTTTCTTCGACCGTCAGCCCGGTGAAGGCGGCGTTGTGCACGAAGTCGATAAAGCACCGGTGCCGCGGATCGTTGCGCGGACAGCCATAATCCTCAGGCGGATTGTAGTGATAGCCGATGTGCAGGCCCTGTGGCGTTACGAGTTCGAATGAATCGGTGAACAGCCAGAACAGCAGTTCGCGAGAGTAGCCCTGGCGGATGAAGTAGTTCAGCGTGGTCAGGTCGATCGGCTTGAGGAAGCCCTCGTAGAACGCACTGGTCTCCTGGGTGGAGACGTTGAAGTTGGTGCTGACCTGCGTGCTGTTGCCTGCAGTGGTGTTGCCGAAAATGACGTCGCGGCCCGGTGTGAACAACGGCGAAGTTGTGGAGGGCACGCGAGGACCGAGCAGGAAGGACGGCAGCGCGAGCGAGGTCGTATTTTGCATCGACGGCGTTACGTTGGCGATCGTCGTAAAGCTCAGCGGATAGTCATGGCTGGCGCGGACAAGATTCAAAAAGATCGCCTCGTTACGGGCCTTTGCCAGGCTGCGGCTGACGGTGTCGTAGCGATTGTCGACCGGATCGACGATGGCGCATGCGGTGAGCGCGACTGCCGAAGCCACGCCGATAAGCAAACTACGACACCACATAGCCAAGCCTCACTCGTTCGAAGTCCGTATCAGAACCGGTAGTTCACGCCGCCGCGAAAGACGAAGAACGCCGCGAAATCGAAAGTTCCTGTGAAAGACGAAGGTGTAGTAGGACCGCCCGCCGCCAGCGCCGTCGCGGTTGCTGTCGTTTTCAGCTTGTCGAGACGCACCCAAAGGGCCTCACCCTTTAGTGTGATGTTGCTGGTGAGCGCGTATTCGGCGCCGCCGCCCGCAGTCCAGCCGACGCTGGTGGTGGACGACGAACCTGAGAAACATGAGACGCCAGCGGTACAGCTATAGGAGAATCCGCCGACAGACATGCCGGCGCCGGTCACGCCGGGCGACAATGCCAGGCTTCCCTTGACCTGTCCGACCGCCACGCCGGCAGTCCCATAGGTCAGCAGCGAATTCAGCGGCAGTGCACCGAGCCGGACCCTGATCGTTCCAAAAGACCCGATGGTCTCCTTGGCCGTCATCGTGCTCGGCACGGCGGCGCCGCCTACGCCGCCGAGATGGAACGCCGAAACGCCTTTCCCGGTAATGTCCGACCATTGATAGTCGGCTTCGACGCCGACCAGCCAGAGTTGGCTGAACTGCCAATTGTAGCCAATCTGGGCGCCGAACAAGCCGCCGTCGCGGTTGATGCTCGGAGTCGGTATGCACTTGGCGCCGCCGATCGCCGCGCACGTTCCCGCCTGAGATGCGGGGTCATTCGCAATGTACTGAATGTTCGGGGAGCTCCAGCCGTAGCCGCCGTTGATTCCGGCATAAAGGCCCGACCAGGCAAGGAAAGGAACGTTAGGCGACGTGAGGAATTGCGAGGGTGGCCTAGCCATCTCCTCGGCAGCGGCGCCGCAAATCCCGAGCGCCAACAACGCGACCGTACAAATACTTTTTTTCACTACGAAACGCCCCACCGATATAGCGAACAACCGCTGTATCGGATACGCGACGATCAACTGGATAATCGCTTCCCCAAAAGCGAGCGTAGCATGTGCTGCGGCGAGGAAAAGCGCGCCGCGCCGGGGGCGGACGCCTGCGCCGCAGAATTCGCCGTTCTGTTGTAACTTTGCCACGCCGCACAAGTGGTTGATCCGGCGTCGCGATCGGGTTGCAGCTCACTTGCAGATGAGCGGCGGTGCGCCGCAACGGTCCCCGGCACAACCTCAGTTAGAACAGGTGTTCCAGCTTGACCTGCTTTTCGGCAGCCCGTCGCCCGATCTCGTAGAGCTGGTCGACCATGGACGGGTCGTCCATGCCGCGAAGCCGCTCCAGAACGCCGTCGGTGACCTGGACGTCAAGCTCGCGTGCCAGCCATTCTTTCTCCAGCCGAACATCGTAGCGCAAGAACCGGAACAGCTTGCCCCCGGGCGGTGCGACATCGGCAAGCGTGCCGACCTCGGAGTTGATCACCCATGGCGCCGGGCATTCGCCCATCCATTGCATCAGCCCCATGACCAGCACCTCGGCGTCATTCATCATGGAAATCAGCGCATGCAGGGCAAGCTTGGTGAAGCGCGCAAAGCCGAGATTCTTGTACGACAGCCGCGGCCGGTAGGTACCGGTGCCCACCGACATGATCGTCAGCTTATCGGCGCCGGTCGGCCATTCGATCTTGAAAGGCTTGAGCGTGGCCATCTGGAACAGCGCCAGCGACGGGTTGTTGTGCGGCGTGACGCCGCCATCGACAAACAGTCCGTAGTTGTTGGAATCGATCTTGGCAGGGTGGCGCAAGCCCACCCGTTCCAGCAACGCATAGATAAAACGCGCCGGCGATACCTTGAGCGGCTTCGCCACTGCGTCGGGTAACTGGGTTTCATTCCGGCTGATCGGCAGCAGTTCGGGGTCGAAGAAATGCGGCGCGGCGGTGCTGGCGCGCACGAGATTGACCAGAGGATAATCCTCGTTGCCGATTTCGCCGTGTCCGGGGCTTTTCCAGTAAGGCGCGCGGGGATTGTTGGCGATGATCCAGGGACTGCCGGTATCCATACGCTTGGTGATCAGGCAATAGCCGGTGATCAGATCGGCGCTTTTGAGGGCGCGGTTGCCGACCACGGCCTCGATCTGGGTGCGCAGACCAGAGGCATCGAACTTTGCCTGCAGCACCGGGATGCGCCAGCGGCTGCCTTTGAATGCCGACGGCGCCAGACGCACATAGAAATCCTTGACCTGTTCGGTGCGGTAGCCCAGCGCCAACGCGCCGGCAATAATGGCGCCCGTCGATGTGCCGCCGATGAAATCGAAATAATCGCCGAGCCGGACTTCCTTGCCGTAACGCTCGGTCAGCAAGGTCTCGATGCGCTCCAGAAAGGCGACAGTTAGCGCGCCGCGGACGCCGCCGCCGTCGAGCGCCAGGAGGCGCTTGGGACCGGGTCCAAAGAAATGATGATCGCGGGAGTTTTCAAAGCTGGACGCAATCGGATTTCCGGCTGCGTTACCCGAAGCTCCGGTATCTTGCCTGATTGCAACCTCGAGAATTTCCTGAACGGCCTGCGCGATTGTCGCCTCGTCTGCCGGGCGGAATGTCTCTTTCAGATTGTCGGCGTTCACTGCCGGCGCCGGATTGTGCGGGCCACGATAAGAAATCTGCACGGCGTGCGGATGCGTCGGCTCGATCCACAGCACCATGATGCCGTCGGCAATAGCGCGTTCGACGATCTGCGCGGTGCCGCCGATGCCGGCCGCTACTTCGCCGTCCCAGATCGCGATCAGGACGTCGATATTTTCCAGCATGAACAGTCCGGCAGCTTCGTAAGCGCGCGGGCGCTCGGCCGGCGAGCCGTCAAGATCCACGAGCTGCGAGGCACGTGCGAGCAGGGCGTCGAATTGTTCCCGTGATTTTGCCGTCTCGAAGTCCTTGACGTATTCATCCGCCTTCAGCGGCAGGACGACTTCGAGCTTGCAACTGCCGATGAGGCCCGCCTCGGCGACAATCCGGTCGGAGCCTTCTGCGAGCGAAGAAACGACCGTGAAGTCCCGTGCCAGTGCGGCATCTCTCGCCGGCACGTGCGCCATATAAGTGTTTTCGATATTGCGGGCGGCGGCGGCGAATGCCGCAAATATGCGAATCATCTGCGTCCGCAGCGGAGTTTCGGATTGTTCCGGCAATTTCGGCGGCACGCGGTGGCCGGTCACACCGATGCGGAGCCGGACATGGGGCGGAGCGGCAGTGGGGTCGGCGCTCATCAGATAGCTCACTGACCGTCGGGCGTACGCAGGCCAAACCAGGAGTCGCGAACCTGATGATAATGCACGGAAGGGTCGTAAATCGAGACGGGTAGTGCCAGTGCCTGAGCCGATAGCCGGCCGACCGCCGATAGCAGACTGTAGGAAGCAACCACGCGGTCATGCTGCGCCGTAATCAGGCTGACCCGGGCATTCACCAGCGCTTGCTGGGCATTGAGGACATCTAGCGTGGTGCGCTGGCCGGCCAATGCTTCGTTGCGGACGCCAGTGAGCGCCCGCTCCGAAGCCTCGCCCTGACGCTCGGCTGCCGCCACTTGCGCCTTTGATGCCTGAAGCTGTCCCCAGGCCTGCACGACGTCCGCCCGGGCCTGATCGCGAACCTGGTCGACATTGAGCCGCTGCTGCCCGACAGCCTCCTTGTTCAGCCTGATCGCGGAATATTCGGCGCCGCCCTGATACAGCGGCACCGACAGATTGAGTGACGCTTCGTCGGTGAACAGATGTGGGGTCAGAAGGGTGGACTCGAATTGTCTTTGTGCGCTGGCTTGAAATGTCAATGTTGGATACAGCGCGCCCTCGGCGATTTTGACCTGAAGCTGTGCGACGTCGACGCCGTACATTGCAGCAGTGACTGCCGGATTTTGGGCCGTACTCATCGTTATCGCAGCAGGGAGAGTTGCGGGCGCAAGACGCTCAACCGGTGAAGCCGGAGCAAGATTTTCCGGATCGTTACCGATGATGCGCCGGTAGTTGGCGCGCGTCGTCATAAGGGTGGCTTCGGCCGCATGCAAAGTTGCTTCGCCGGCAGCGAGCTGTGCTTCCGACTGGGCCACGTCGGTCGCGGTTATCTGGCCTGCGCTAAATCGCTGGTTGGTGTCCTGAAGCGTATGTTGCAGGACACGAAAGTTACTTTGCTGCACCCCGAGATTTGCCGCATCGCGCGAGACGTCCATATAAATCGTCGCGGCGGCAAGCAGCACCGATTGTTCCATGACGCGCAGCGTTTCGCGCGCCCGGGAAACCTGGCTCTCGGATTCGCGGACCTTGTTTGCCGTCTGCTCGCCGTTGAACAACGTCTGCGTTCCGGTCACTCCCACGGAGCGGGGAGTGGAGAGGCCTTTCGCCGCAAACGTCGCGCCATTGGGAATAATGGGTGGCGTCGGCGGGATCGACTGTTTCGTGTCGGTATATTCGCGGCCGATGCTGGCGTTCGCAGATATCGTGGGACGGTAACCCGACAATGCCTGCGACACACCTTCGTCGGATTGGCGGACGATTGCGCGTTGGGCATTGAGTTGCGGGTTGTTCTCGTAAGCTCTGGCCAGCGCCGCCTCCATTGTCTCGGAGAACGCGCAGCGCGGCATAAGAGCCGCGAGGAAGAGACCGGCCACAATGGCTGTTGCCGCTGGGTATTTGTGCGATCCGGAACGTATATTGTGCCACGCCCCAGGGGCCATCACGCTACTCACCCGCCGCCGCCCCACTTCACAGGGGCAAACCTTAACGGGCAGGGGATGGGGTTACAAGTTTGCGACAGTCGTAGCGCTGCGGCTGTGGATGCTCGCGAATCAGGCTCTCGGCGATGTTGTCCTCGGCCGCGCCAAAAGGCCGAGTTCCCGCAACGTCAATGTCAGCATGGCAAGGAACAGCGGAACCGCGAAATAAAGTACGCGGAACGTCAACAGCGACGCCAACAATTCCTCCTTCGCGAATTGTGGCAGACCCAAAAGCATCCCAGCTTCCATGATGCCGATATTTCCCGGTACGTGACTGACCGTTCCGATCAGCGTCGCGCTGAGAAAAATCATCAGTACCGAGACGAAATCGACGTTCGGAAACTTCGGCAGCAGCATGTACATCGCCGCCGTCACCAGACACAGATCGGTTGCGCCGATTGCGATTTGCAAAAGCGTCGAGCGTGCGTCGGGCAGTGCGATGCGCCAGTTGGAAACGCCGATAACGCGCCGCTGGGGCCCGAGCCAAAGCAGATAAGCGAGGAGAGCAAACAGTGACGCGACGCCGATGCCGCAATTGATCCACACCGGGAGATGGTCGATTGCGCTGGCGACATGTGGCGCAAAAGATAAGGCGGCGCCAAGCACCAACGCATTGCCGAGACAGAATGTCATGCCCGTGACGAACGCCATTTTGGTGATGTCGACGACGCTCAGTCCCCATACCGAATAGACACGATGTCTGACGAAGCCGCCGGTCAGCGTTGCAGCACCGAGCGCGTGGCCGATCGTATAACTGGTGAAGCTCCCGACTGCGGCAACGTGTAATGGAACTGCGCCGTGGCCAATCGTCCGCAAGGCGAAGACGTCATACAGAACGAGCGTCGTATAGCCGGCAACGACGAAAGCGCTGGCAATCCATATTGCTTGCCGTGGTTGGGTGCGAAGCGCGCCAACCACTTTGGCGACGTCGATGTCGCGCAAGGCATAGTAAAGCGCGAGCGCGGCAGCAGCAAAAATCAAAACGCTGATAAGGGCGCTTAATTTGTTCCTGCTGAGTCTTCTTGTAATCGTGATGCTCGTCACGGCGCCCTTCAATTTAAGCATTCGCACGAGATGCATGCCAGATGGGATGCGAATTTTGAACCGGACGGTCTGACGCACCTGCAACGATTGTCGCTGCAAAACGATTCGCGTCACAACTTTTCATTTGTTTGTAACAGCAGTGTTACGGAAACATGCGCGTTAGACCAAACAAACAGCGCGACCGTCACAATCCTGAGACATGAAATGGCAATTGTCGTCGCACTCGAATCGAAAGAGACGGTGACCGTTTCATGAAGGTCCTTGTCGCGACAGATGCCTGGCCGCCGCAGGTTAACGGCGTGGTGCGAACCTTAAAATCACTCGAACGTGCCGCCGCGAAGCTTGGCGTCACTATCGATTTTCTTTCGCCGGACGGTTTCCCGTCTTTCCCGGTGCCGACTTACCCGGGGTTGCGTTTGGCGATTCCGAGCCGGAGACGGATCGCTGCGCGCATCGAAGAATCGAAGCCTGATGCGATCCACATCGCCACCGAGGGTCCGATGGGCTTCGCGGTGCGAGCCTATTGCCGGCGCAATGGCCGGCCGTTCACCACCAGCTACACCACGCGGTTCCCGGAATATATTTCTGCGCGCTCGCCGATTCCGGACAGTTGGGTCTACGCAGTTTTGCGCTGGTTCCACTCCGCCGCAGCCGTCACCATGGTGGCGACGCCGTCACTGACCAGCGAACTCACCGAACGGGGGTTTAAGAATATCGGCCGATGGACGCGCGGTGTTGACGTCGAGTTGTTCCGGCCCGATCGCGTGGCGGTGCTGGATTTTCCCCGCCCGATCTTCATGACGCTCGGCCGTGTCGCGGTTGAGAAGAACATCGACGCATTTCTCTCGCTCGATTTGCCGGGTACCAAAGTGGTGATCGGCAAAGGCCCGCAAGAAGAAGAGCTGAAGCGCCGGTTCCCGGAGGCCAAGTTTCTCGGCCATATGGACAATGGCGTGCTCGCGTCGCATCTCGCTGCGGCGGACGTTTTTGTATTTCCGAGCAAGACCGACACCTTCGGCATCGTGCAGCTTGAGGCGCTTGCCAGTGGGGTTCCGGTTGCTGCCTATCCGGTGACCGGTCCGAAGGACGTCATCGCGGATCATCCGATCGGCGCTCTGAACGAAGATTTGCGTGTCGCCTGTCTGGAAGCGTTGAAGGTTTCAAAAGAAGCCTGCCGTGAATTTGCGCTTCAGTATTCCTGGGAAAACAGCGCCAGGCAGTTCATCGGCCACGCCCGCAAAATCGCCGGTCTCGGCAACAACGAGCCGCAAATCGCCGCAACAATGACAGAAACCGTCCACGGCTAGAGTGCGGCGCAACAGAAGGGTCAAGCATGAGCACGCTTTCGGCAACCGATCTTGATGCGCAAACCGTCACCAAGGCCTATGCGCGCTGGGCGCCGGTCTATGATCTCGTGTTTGGCCAGGTGTTCGAGCGCGGCCGTCAGGCCGCCATCGCAGCTGCCGAAAGGGTAGGCGGCCGTATTCTTGAGGTCGGTGTCGGCACCGGCATTTCGCTGCCGAATTATTCAAAGTCCTGCCAGATTTGCGGCGTCGATATCTCCGAGCCAATGCTGCGCAAGGCGCACGAGCGCGTCAAAGAGTTCGGTCTGGACAACGTCGAAGGGCTCTGGGTCATGGACGCGGAGCGCCTGACGTTCCCGGACGCTTCGTTTGACGTGGTTGCCGCGCAACATGTCGTGTCCACGGTGCCAAATCCGGAAGCGGTGCTCGACGAATTCGCCCGGGTCCTCAAGCCCGGCGGAGAGATCATCCTGGTCAGCCGCGTTGGCGCTGAAGCGGGGTTGCGCCGCTCGTTCGAGCATTGGTTCCAGCCGGCGGCCCGTAAACTTGGCTGGCGCTCGGAATTTTCGTTTGAGCGTTATTCGCAATGGATGGTGCGCACGCCCGGTATCAGCCTTGTCGAGCGTCGCGGTGTTCCGCCGTTCGGGCATTTCCAGCTGATCCGGTTTGCCAAGGCTGAAGCGCACAGCGTCCAGTCAGGCAATGACGACATGCGCGCCGCCGGCTGAGGTCTTTTGTCTCGCCTAAACGCCGCCGGCGATTCACGCACCTGTCACAAATGATTCCCTGTCATCGGGGATTCATCAAATCGCCATATCCCAAAATCTTCAGCCGCCCGACGGGGGACCTCGATGGAAAGTTTTCTTGAAACGCTTCGAACGCAACGCTGGGACGATCACCGCTACTATCATCACAGCCGGATCAACCAGTCGCTGCACTTCGTCAGCGCGATCAGCTTCCTGTTTTCTTATGTGATGATCTTCAAGGATCCGGCGGTCTCGGCGCTGGCCGGCTGGCTGGTCGCAATGACGACGCGTCAGTCCGGGCACTTTTTCTTCGAGCCCAAGGATTACGACGTGGTCAATCAGGCTACGCACGAGCACAAGGAAGAGATCAAGGTCGGATACAATTTGCGCCGCAAGGTCGTGCTGTTGACGATCTGGGCGCTGTCTCCGCTGATGCTCTATGTCACCCCGACCTTGTTCGGTATCTTCTCCGCGCCAGCCACTAACAAGACCGAGTTCGTCCGTCAGGTTGCGATGATTTGGCTCGTGCTCGGCATCGGCGGGGTGATCTTCCGCACCGTCCATCTGTTTTTCATCAAGGACGTGCAAACCGGGCTGGTGTGGGCGACAAAGATCCTCACCGACCCGTTCCATGACATCAAGCTCTACCACAAGGCGCCGCTGGCGCTGTTGCGTGGCGAACTGATCGATCCGGAAATCGGCCTGCATCATTGGGATGAGGAAGACGCCGAGGAAGTTCCGCGGCCGAGCTGAATTGGCCGCGATTTCTTCATTCTTCAATGCGTCTTTTGGGAAAACAGTCGGTGGGCGATCATCTCCTTGAGGATCGCCCGCTTTATTGTCTTGTTCGTTGCTTTCGGATCCCGCCACCACCAGCCGTCCCGCTGCATCGCCTTTGCCGCCGCAACAAAACGGTCGGCAACGGCTTCGAAGTCGGCGTCGGTATAGGTGAGGCTGAAGATCAGACGGGCAGTGCCGACCCAGCTCAACGCCAGGCCCTCGGCGCGCAGGTAGTATTGGAGCATCCAATTGTAGCGCGACGGCTCCGTGTAGCAGACGACGAACAAGCGAAGACATGTTGGCGATCTGCACCGGCAGGCTTTCGTCTTGAAGCCGCTGGTTCAGCCGCCGAGCCCGCGCGTTCCAGGTCTCGTCCAGTCCTTCGTAGAGCGCCTGTGTTTCCTGGCTTTGGAATTGCCGCAGGAACTCGTTCATCGCCGCCATGACGTAGGGGTGCGAATTGAACGTGCCGCGGGCGAAGCAGATGTCGGCCGGCCGGTCGTCGCGGAAACGCTTCATCAGATCTTTGCGGCCGCAAACCACTCCGATGGGCAGTCCGCCGCCGATCGTTTTGCCGTAGGTCACGAGGTCGGCTTTGACGCCGAAATACTCCTGCGCTCCACCGGGAGCGATGCGGAAGCCGATGAAAATCTCGTCGATGATCAGGACGATGTTCTGCTCAGTGCAGACCTGCCGCAGGCGCTTGAGCCATTCGGCGTAAGCTGTCTTGTCGAAATGCGAGCTGCGCGAGCTGTCGATCAGCGCCGAATCGGTCGGCGCCGGGCCGTTCGGATGAAAACTCTGTTCCGGGTTGACGAGGACGCAAGCGATGTCGCGGCGCGTACGGAGGACGCGAAGCGATTCTTCGGACATGTCGCGCAGAGTGTACGTCTCGTGTGCCGGCAGCGGATTGCCGATACCGGGTTGCACATCGCCCCACCAGCCATGATAGGCGCCGCAGAAGCGTACCAGGTGCGTGCGCTTCGTGTGATATCGAGCGAGACGCACCGCCTGCATGACGGCTTCGGTGCCCGACATATGAAACGAGACTTCGTCGAGTCCGGATATCTCTCGCAGCCGTTTCACGTTGTCGAGAACGACGGGGTGATACGTGCCCAACAGGGGGCCGAGATTGCGGACGCGGTCTGCCCCGCGGTCGATTGCGCCCTTGTAAAAGTCGTAGCCGAGAATGTTGACGCCGTAAGAGCCTCCGAGATCGTAGAAGCGGTTGCCGTCGAGATCGGTGACGGTCACGCCCTCGGTCGATTGCACAAAGGAGCCGATCGGAAGGCTGGCGCGCACCTTGTTCCGGTACTGGAATGGCACGCGGTAAGCGCGGGTGAATTGCAGATCGGGGATGTAGTCGGCGGCTTCGGCAGTCTGGCGGTTCGTTTCGGCGAATCGCGTCCGGTAAAGGTCGGCAAGCCGCTCGAAACCCGCACGGCGGCATTGCGCGATATCGCTTGGCGCGCCGTCGGAACAAAAGAACTTTTCGTCGCCGTATTCGTAGAACGGGAGGAACGCGGCGATGCGTCTTGCCATCCGGGAGTGCCCGGCAAGCGAGCGGTGTTTGGCTTGCGACAATTCAAGGCGGCGTTTGATCGGGCCCAGCGTCGTGGCGACCGCCGCCGCGCCGGCACCGTAAAAAGCCAAGCTGATTGCACCCCATGGCATCGAATCGGGGTGTACCCGGAACATTTAACAAAGCCATGACGGCCAGAGCCAGTGACCGATAAACCATGACAGTACGCGCACAACTGCTTCGCCTCCTGGAAAACGAGGACCTCAACTTCCTTCTCACCAACCGGATTCCGCGCCGCCTTGCGACTCAGTTCGTCGGCTGGCTGAGCCAGATCGAGCAGCCCGCGGTGCGCGACGTTTCGATCGCGTTATGGCGGTTGTTCTCCGACGTGGATTTGAAAGACGCCAAAAAAACGCGCTTCACCAGCATGCACGATTGCTTCACCCGTGAGCTGAAAGCGGGATCTCGGCCGATCGATTTGCGTCCGGAAATTCTGACCAGTCCTTGCGATGCGATTGTTGGCGCTTGTGGCAATATTGCCGGCACAACCCTCTATCAGGCAAAGGGGTTTCCTTACACGTTGCAGGATTTGCTGTGCGATCCGGAGTTGGTCGAAACTTATCGCAACGGCCGTTACGTCACCTTGAGGCTGACGTCAGGCATGTATCATCGTTTCCACGCGCCGCACGATTGCACTGTCGAAAAAGTCATTTACGTCTCCGGCGATACCTGGAACGTCAATCCGATTGCGCTCAAGCGCGTCGAGCGGCTGTTCTGCAAGAACGAGCGCGCGGTTTTACAAACCAGAATGGCTGCGACTGGCGACAATGTCGCCATCGTCCTTGTTGCCGCGGTCCTTGTGGCGAGTATTCGTCTGCATTTCCTCGACGTATTGCTCAATCTTAAGCACCGCGGCCCAAATGTTTTCGATTGTCATGCCGCTTTCGCGAAGGGTGACGAGCTTGGCTGGTTCCAGCACGGCTCGACGGCCATCGTGTTCGCGCCGGAGCACGCTACGACTATGTGAGGATGTGCGTGAGGGAGCGAAGGTCCGCGTCGGGCAGCCGCTGATGCGGCTATCGTGAGTTGCTAGGCGTCTTCCTGCACATGCGCGAGCGGTGGACTGATCATCGCAATCCGATATTTGCCGTTGGTCCGTCGCGGGTTGCTTGTTCGATGGACGCTGCGGCCGTTAGTTGTCTTGAAGGCTTGTGCCTCCGCAATAAGCCATTTGGCGAACACCTGAATGGCATTTGAACTGGCCCGCGCTTCCGGCAAGATCAGGTGGTACGAACTCTTGAGGCAGGCGAACTTGCCGCCGATAATTTCCAGCTTGTTGGCCGCGATGTCATCCTCGACGAGGTAACGCGGCAATAGCGCAATTCCGACGGCTGCCGCGGCCGCTTGCGCGATCATCGCGTAATTTTGATACATATGGCCTTGTGGCGGCTCGGTGATTTCCACGCCCGCTTCCGTCAGCCATTCGGCCCAGCGATTGCTGCTGCCCATGTTGTGCAGCAGCCGGAATTTCGTGACGTCGGAGGGCGTTTTGATGATGCGGCCGGCGCACAATGTTGGACTGGCCACGGCGACAAGATCTTCGTCCATAAGGTGGTAGGAGATCGTGCCCGGCCAATGCGGTGCGCCATGGAACACAGCCGCGTCGAACGGCTCGCTGGAATAGTCGATCGGCGATTGCCGTGTCGTGATGTGAAGGGTGATGTTCGGGTTTTGCGTCTGGAATTTCGACAAGCGTGGAACCAGCCAAATTCCCGCGAAGGTCGGCAGTGCCACCAGATTCAAGATCGTGCTGTTGGAGACAGACGTCACGCTGCGTGAGGCCTCGGCGAGGTCATGGAGCGCTTTCTTGACCTGCGAAACATACACCCGGCCGGCATCGGTGAGCACGATGCGTTGCCTTATCCGCTCGAACAGCCGGACACCGAGGTGCAATTCAATCTCGCGGACCTGACGGCTGATCGCGCCTTGACTCAAATTGAGCTGGTCCGCAGCGCGCGTAAAGCTGCCGTGCTCGGCTGCGGCTACAAAAGCCGTCAGGCCGTCGATCGACGGAAGTTCGCCCCGCTTCAACCCACGCTCCGAGACAAGGATAAATCCGTAGCTACAAACCGTAAAACCGCAGCCTGCTACAATTCACGTCGACCTGGCCCGTTCCGTCGACGCAAGTACTTGCGATGCAAGTGCTTAGGAAGGTCTTGCATCAACCAGAACGATTTCTTGCACGGCGCGGCAACCGTTACGATGCGGCCTTTTGTTGCGCCGCCGCGGCGTCATCAAGCTCTTTGGCGCGAGAACAGGCCGGGCGGGTGCTCAAACGTTGCCAGTATTGTTCGAAAGCAGGTCGCTTTTCGATAGTTCCGAACATTAAGCCGAATCCGATCGCCGATCCGACGTAAACGTCGGCGGCGCTGAATTCGTCGCCAAGGATGTATTTTCCCTTGGATACGGCACCCTCGAGTGCATCCATCGTCTGCTCGTAAGTGCCGTAACCCATCATTCGCTCGCGCCCGGGCGGCACCACAAAATTAAGCGCCTTATTGCTGATAGCCGCTTCGACCGGCCCTGCGGCAAAGAACATCCAGCGGTAATAGGGTGCGCGCAGGCGGTCGGTTGGGGGCGGCGCGAGCTTGGCTTGCGGAAAAGCGTCGGCGAGATAGGCGCAGATCGCTGCGGTCTCGGTGACCACGGCATCACCGTGGCGCAACGCTGGGACTTTGCCCATCGGGTTGATGGCGAGGTAAGCGGACCCCTTCATCGTCGAGGCATAGTCGAGCACCTCAGTCTTGTAGGGCTGACCGACCTCCTCGAGCATCCAGCGGATGATGCGGCCACGGGATTGCGGATTGGTATAGAATACGAGTTCGTCGGCCATGGTCGTCTGTCCCTATGTGCGATGATCGACGGACAATATGGAATGCCAAATAGGGCAGGGCAACGGCGGCTGGCAAAGGCAACGTGACGTTATTCAGGAGCACGCAGCCGGTAACCGATCCCGGTTTCAGTAAGAATGTATTGTGGGCGTTCCGGATCGGTTTCGATCTTCTGCCGGAGTTGGCGGACATAGACCCGTAAATACTGCGCATCGGTCAACTCATCCCACAACTCACCGAGCAGATATTTGTGGGTCAGGACTTTGCCAGCGTGCTGCACCAGCACGCGAAGCAGATCGTATTCTTTCGGCGACAGCTTTACATCCTTGTCACCGAGCTTGACGATGCGGCGCACCAGATCGACCGAAAGATCGCCAACCCGGAAGATTGGCCTCTCACCTTGGGTCTGAAGCTGGTGGCGCAGTGCCGCACGTATCCGTGCCAGCAATTCATCCATCCCGAAGGGTTTGGTCAAATAATCGTCGGCGCCAAAATCGAGCGCTTGTACCTTGCCCGCTTCATCCTCGCGGCTCGACAGCACGACGATCGGAACACTGTCGTTGCGCGTGCGAATGGTGCGGAGCAATTCATGGCCCTGAGTGTCCGGAAGACCGAGATCGAGGATGATCAGGTCGGGAGCTTCACTGAGCAGTTCGAGCGCAGTTTTGCCATTGGGTGCTTCCAGGATGTGGTAACCGTGCGCAGTCAAACCCATCCGCAGCAGTTTGCGAATTGGCGGCTCGTCATCGACCACCAGGACCCGGAGTGGCGCGGCGCTCATGCGGCGGTGTCCAGTCGCTGTTGCTGGTTCGGGATCGGCAGTGTGATGGTGAAGACCGCGCCACTGCGGTCGGCGCGGTTTGCAGCCGCGATCGTGCCATGCATCGCTTCGACGAAGCCACGCGCGATGGCGAGACCAAGGCCGGTGCCGGCACGAACCTGATCGGTTTTCTGCACGCGATAGAATTTGTCGAAGATGCGCGCGAGATCGTGCTGCGGTATGCCGTCGCCTTCGTCGGTAACTTGCAGGACAACCGTATCGCGGTCGTTCCAGGCGCGAATGTTGATCGTCGTGCCGGCCGCAGCATATTTCGCAGCATTGTCGAGAAGATTGAACAAGGCTTGCTCAAACAGCACAGCGTCGATCTGCACCATCGGCATATCGGAAGCAAGATCGAGGTCGATCTGATGATTACCAAGAATTTTGGTGGCGCGGCGGAGCGATGAACCAACCACTTCCGAAAGATCCTGAACGGCGAGGTTGGGCGCAATTGCGCCAGATTCAAGTTTGGTCATGTCCAGCAAATTGGCAATGAAACGATTAAGCCGCTCGGATTCGTCGATCACCGTTCCAAGCAGATCGGCTTTTTCGCCATCGCTCAACTTGCTGCCTACGTCGCGCAGTGTGCTTGCCGAACCGAGTACGGCCGCAAGCGGTGTCTTCAGATCGTGAGAAATCGACGTCAGCAGAGCAGATCGCAGCCGCTCGGTCTCGGCGGTCCGCTCAATGCGATCCATATCTTCGACCAAACGCACCCGTTCTATCGCCAATGCGCCCTGGTCCATCAATGCATCGAGGAGACGGCGCTGGTCAGGAGTGAGCAGCGGGCCTGGTTTGTCGCTGTCGATGCCGACAACGCCGATGGGACCGCGTCCGGTATGCATCGGCAAGAACAGACGCTTGGCGCCAGGCAACGTGTCGGAGCCGCGACCGGCAGCGCGGTCGCTTTCCCAGGTCCATTTGGCGGCTGCGATATCCGCCTCGCCCAACGTATCTTCTGGCGGGTAGCCGGCGCGCACGGCCAGCGATCCATCAGTCGGCAATAATAATACGACCCGTACTTTCAGCATCAGCGCCGTTTGATAGGCGATTGCCCAAAGCACGTCATCGAGCGTGCCCGCTCCGGCGAGTTTGCGGCTGAAGGCATAAAGCAATTCCACGGCGCGGACGCGGGCCTTCGCAGCCACGGTTTGCATGCGGCCTCGTCCGGCAAATTGCGAGACGATAACTGCGACCAGCGTAAACAGTGTGAATGCAGCGATGTTATGCGGATCGGCAATCGTGAAGGTGTAGATCGGCGGCAAGAAAAAGAAATTGTAGCAAAGCGCCGAAACCAGGCTGGCAAACAGCGACGGCCATAGGCCAAATCGCACAGCGACGCCGACAACGGCAGTGAGGAATACAAGGTCGACGTTTTCGACGCCAACCCAGCGGTTCACCAGCTCGCCGCATCCCAGTGCAATCGCTACTCCGACGAGCGCTACGACGTAAGCGCGCAGATCGAACGCCGCAACTTGGGCAGTCTCGACGGTTTTCGTCGGGATCGGCCCTCCAGGGAGTTGATCGCCGGCGATAACATGGACGCTGATATTGCCGGAGCGCCGCACCAGATCATGCACCACGGAGCCATGCAGGATTTCAAACCAGCGCGACCGGGTCGATTTGCCGATAATGATCTGGGTGACGTTATGCGCATGTGAATAGCCGATCACATCATCGGCGATACTGCGATCACCGCCCGGAATAGTAACGGCTTCCCCGCCAAGCGCCTGAGCAAGGCGCAGGGTATCGGCAACGCGATCACGTTCGATCTCCGAAAGCTGCGTACTACGCCGGCCTTCGATATAGAGCGCCACCCACGGGCCGTGCAGGCGGTCGGCAAGGCGCTTGGCGTAGCGCACCAGGCTTGCCGCGCGGGGATCGTCGCTCACGCAAACCAGAATCCGTTCACCGGCCGCCCAGGGACCCTGGATCGCATGGGCCTGCATTTCGGTGAGCAATTGTTCGTCGACGCGCTCCGCGGTGCGCCGCAGCGCCAGTTCGCGCAGCGCCGTCAGGTTCGCAGGAGAGAAGAAATGCTCGAGTGCGCGTTCGGCCTGTTTCGGTACGTAGACCTTGCCTTCCTTCAGCCGCTCGATCAGATCGTCGGGTGTCAGATCGATCAGTTCGACGGCGTCGGCGCGGTCGAACACAGTGTCCGGCACCGTTTCGCGCACGCGAACGTGGGTAATCTGCGCAACGACGTCGTTGAGGCTTTCGATGTGCTGGATATTGACCGTGGTGTAGACGTCGATGCCGTTGTTTCTCAGCTCATCGACGTCGAGATAGCGTTTAGGATGCCGGCTGCCTTCCGCATTGGTATGCGCAAGTTCGTCGACCAGCACGATCTGCGGTCGCCGCCTCAAAATGGCATCGAGATCCATTTCGTGGAGCAACTGGCCCCTGTATTCGACGGTCCGGCGCGGCACGACTTCGATGCCGGCTAACAGCGCTTCGGTTTCCTTGCGGCCATGGGTCTCGACCACACCGGCAACGACGTCGTAGCCATCTTTCAGGCGGGCATGAGCCTGCTGCAACATTTCGTAGGTTTTGCCGACGCCGGGTGCGGCGCCGACAAAGATCCGTAGCTTGCCGGCATGTTTTTCGGCGCGCCGCGCCGCTTCGAGCAGAGCTTCAGGTGAAGGCCGATGTTCGGAATCGCGCCTCTGATCCGTCATACCTGTAAAATAGTCTCAAAGTATCTGCTCAACCAGCTTATCCGGCGGCCAATTTGTCGAGGGCGAGATTGAGCTGCAAAACGTTAACGTGCGGCTCGCCCAGCAGCCCCAGCAACCGGGCTTGGGTATTTTCGGTGACGAGCTGCCGAACCCGGTCTTCCGGCAAATTGCGGGCTTTGGCAACGCGAGGCACCTGAAACAGCGCGGACTCTGGCGAAATATCGGGATCAAGCCCGCTGGCCGATGTGGTGACCATGTCGGATGGCACCGGTTGTGACGGATTCTCTTTCTTGAGCGTATCGATGTCGCCCTGGACGCGATCGATCAGCGCCTTGTTGGACGGGCCGTAATTCGACCCACCCGAATTCGCCGCGTTGTAGGGCGCGGGCACGGTCTTGGTGGCGTCGTTCGGATCGGGCGCAGTCGTGGCTGACAGACGGCCGTGGAAATATTTGTCGCTGGTGAATTCCTGGCCGATCAACGCAGAGCCGACCACCGTGCCGCCGCGTTCGATCAGGCTACCTTGCGCCTGATTTGGAAAAATGACTTCAGCGATTCCAGTCATGGCCAGCGGGTAGGCGAGGCCGGTGATGACTGTAAGCACGACCAGGACGACGATTGCCGGACGAATTTCGCGGAGCATAGCCAGCTCTCCTCAAGCAAGGTGCAAGGCGGTGACGATAACGTCGATCGCCTTGATACCGATGAAAGGAATGATTACGCCGCCGACGCCGTAGATCCAGATATTGCGGCGGAGCAGAGCGCCGGCGCCGATCGGACGATAGCGCACGCCTTTGAGCGACAGCGGGATCAGGGCAATGATGATCAGTGCGTTGAAAATGATCGCCGAAAGGATCGCGCTCTCCGGTGTCTGAAGATTCATGATATTCAGGGCTTGGAGCTGCGGATAGAACGCGACGAACATCGCCGGGATGATGGCGAAATATTTCGCTACGTCATTGGCGATCGAGAATGTCGTCAGCGAACCACGCGTCATTAGCAACTGTTTTCCGATCTCGACGATCTCGATCAGTTTTGTCGGATTGGAGTCAAGATCGACCATGTTGCCGGCCTCGCGAGCGGCTTGTGTGCCGGTGTTCATGGCAACACCGACGTCGGCCTGCGCCAGCGCCGGCGCGTCGTTGGTGCCGTCGCCGCACATGGCGACAAGCTTGCCTTTGGCCTGTTCGTCGCGGATGAGCTTCAGCTTGTCCTCCGGCGTCGCCTGGGCAAGGAAGTCGTCGACGCCGGCTTCGGCGGCGATTGCCGCCGCGGTCATCGGGTTGTCGCCCGTTATCATCACGGTGCGGATGCCCATGCGGCGCAATTCGGCAAAGCGCTCGCGGATACCGCCCTTGACGATGTCCTTAAGCTGGATGACGCCGAGTAGCTTGCCGTCCTTGGCAACCGCGAGCGGTGTGCCGCCGGATTTGGCGATCTCGTCGGAGATGGCCTGGATTTCGCGTGCAGTGTCGGTGCTGACGTTAGGCCGCAGCGCTTGCACCGCGCCGCCAGCGCCAACCGCAGTCGCAGGACCGCTGACATAATTCAGGATCGAGTCCACGGCGCCTTTGCGGACCCACGACGAGCCGATATCGACGCCGCTCATCCGGGTTTGCGCGGTAAATGGAATAAAGTTCACCTTGACGTCCGCCAGGTCACGGCCGCGAATGCCGTATTTTTCCTTCGCCAGGACGACGATTGAGCGGCCTTCCGGCGTCTCGTCAGCGAGAGAGGCAAGTTGTGCGGCGTCCGCCAGTTCCTGTTCTGTTACGCCGCGCACCGGTTTGAACTCGGTGGCCTGCCGGTTGCCGAGCGTGATGGTGCCGGTCTTGTCGAGCAGCAGGGTATCGACGTCACCCGCCGCCTCGACCGCGCGCCCCGACATGGCGAGTACATTGAAACGAACGAGGCGGTCCATGCCGGCGATGCCGATGGCCGAGAGCAGGGCGCCAATCGTCGTGGGAATCAGAGTGACAAACAGCGCGACCAGAATCACCACCGAGATCGTGCCTCCGGTATAGGCCACATAGCTCGGGATCGTCGCGGTTGCGAATACGAAGATGATGGTGAGGCCGATCAGCAGAATATTGAGTGCGATCTCGTTCGGCGTTTTTTGCCGCGCGGCGCCTTCGACCAAGCCGGATCATGCGATCGAGAAAAGTGGAACCGGGTGCGGCGGTAATACGCACGCGAATCCAGTCCGAGAGAACCTGAGTGCCGCCCGTTACCGCGGAGCGATCGCCGCCGGACTCGCGGATGACAGGTGCGGATTCGCCGGTAATGGCGGCTTCGTTGACCGACGCCATGCCTTCGATGACCTCGCCGTCGGACGGGATGGTGTCGCCGGCTTCGACCAGCACGATGTTCCCGACCTTGAGATCGGTCGAAGGCACGAGCCGGAAATTCTGCGAGTCGCCGGAGTCGGCGATCAGCTTGGCTTGCGTTTCGGTGCGCTGCCGCCGCAGCGTATCGGCCTGTGCCTTGCCGCGGCCCTCGGCGATCGCTTCGGCAAAGTTTGCAAACAGTACGGTGAACCACAGCCAGAGGATGATCTGGAATTCAAAGAGGATATGTCCGCCGCCGGTGAAAAGGTCGCGGACCAGAATTATGGTCGTCAGCGCCGTCACGATCTCCAGCACGAACATCACCGGATTTTTGATCAGCGTGCGCGGATTGAGCTTGGCGAACGACGAGCCGATCGCGGGCAGGACGATTTTCGGGTCGAACAGCGCCGAAACCGGCGTGCTCTTGCGAGTGGTAGAGGTTTCCATCGAAGCTACTCCGAGCTTAATTCGAGGAGAAAAGGGTGCCGGCGTTCATGGCGAGCTGCTCGACGATCGGTCCGAGCGCCAGCGCCGGGAAGAAAGTTAGGCCGCCGACAATCAGGATCACCCCGACGACAAGGCCGATGAACAGGCCGCCGGTGGTCGGGAACGTTCCTGCGGACGCGGGGACCGATTTCTTGGCGGCAAGCGTGCCGGCGATGATCATGGTCGGAATGATCATCCAGAAGCGGCCGACGCCCATCGCGATGGCGCCGGTGAGATTATAGAACAGTGTGTTGGCGCTTAAGCCCGCGAATGCCGATCCATTATTGCCGGTCTGCGACGTGTAGGCATAAAGAATCTCGGTAAAGCCATGCGGGCCAGGATTGTTGGTCGCTCCGACTGCAGACGGCACCAGCATCGCGACCGCGGTCCAGCCGAGGTACATCAGCGGCAGGACCAGGATGGCCAGCATCGCCATCTTCACTTCCTTGGCCTCGATTTTCTTGCCGACATATTCCGGCGTGCGGCCGACCATCAGTCCCGCGACAAAGATGGAGATGATGACGAACAGCAACATCCCGTACATGCCAGAGCCGACACCGCCGACGATGATCTCACCGAGCTGGATATTGATTAGCGGGATCATGCCACCAAGCGCAGTGAAGCTGTCGTGCATGGCGTTGACCGCACCGCATGACGCTGCGGTAGTGATCACCGCGAATAGCGCCGAGCCGACGATGCCGAAACGGACTTCCTTGCCTTCCATATTGCCGCCGGTGAGGCCGAGGGCGTTGAGGGCATCGTTACCGTGCGCTTCGGCCCAGTAACAGAACGTGACCCCCGCGATGAAAAGTACGCCCATCACCGCGAGCACGGCCCAGCCCTGGCGCTGATTGCCGACCATGCGTCCGAATACGTTGGTCAGCGCAGCGCCGAGCGCAAAGATCGAGATCATCTGCACGAAGTTCGACAGCGCAGTCGGGTTCTCGAATGGATGCGCCGCATTGGCATTGAAGAAGCCGCCACCGTTGGTACCAAGCATCTTGATGGCGATTTGCGACGCCACCGGTCCGAGCGCGATAGTCTGCTTGGCGCCTTCCAGCGTTGTCGCGTCCACGTACGGACCGAGCGTCTGCGGAATGCCCTGCCAGACCAGAAAGAGTGTGAACAGCACGCAGATCGGCAGCAGCACATAAAGCGTACAGCGGGTCACATCGACCCAGAAATTGCCGACGGTGCGCACCGAGTGCCGCGCGAAGCCGCGGATCAGTGCGATGGCAAGCACGATGCCGGTCGCGGCCGAAAGATAGTTCTGGTGCGTAAGCCCGAGCATCTGCACCAGGTAGGACATCGTGCTTTCACCACCGTAGTTCTGCCAGTTGGTATTAGTGATGAAGCTCATCGCCGTGTTGAACGACAGATCCTCGGCAACGGCCGATTGTCCGGCAGGATTGAATGGCAGCAGCGCTTGCGCCCGCATCAGCATATAGAGAATGAGAAAGCCGCCGACATGGAACAGCAGCATCCCGACCGTATAGGTTACCGCGTGCTGTTCCTGGCGCTCATCGACACCGGCGATCTTATAGATCGCGATCTCGACCGGCCGCAAAATCGGGGTGAGCCAAGTGCGCTCGCCGTTGAACACCCGCGTCATGTACGCGCCGAGCGGCGGCGTGATGGCGGCGATGATGACGCAATAAAGCAAAATCTGGACCCAGCCGATGGCGGTCATGGTCGCAAACCTTTCAGAATAGTTCGGGCTTGAGCAGCGCGTAGACGAGGTAAAAGAGCAGCCCTGCCGTCACGGCGCCGGCGAGTGAATAATCAAAGATCATGGTGCGGCTCCTTACAGCCGGTCGCAGGCGTAGACATAGCCAATCGATATCGCGAAAAACGCGAAGCCGATGGCAAGCATAACCAGGTCGAGCATGAGCGACGCTCCTCGTGAGACGTGAGGAACGTAATGACTCAGGCCGTATGAATTCGAGAGGCCGCCGACGCCTGCGTTATAGGAATCCTATAAAAATTGCCGCGTGGGCTTCGCATTCAGTCGACAGAACTCGAGAGGATGGCGATACCCGCCTATAGGAATCTTATAAAGACTGACGCGCGAGTGCTGTCTTTATGCGGGCACCATACTATCGCAACTCGATTCATCTCGATTTTTTATGGCGTTCGATCCCATCTTCCGATGCATAGGTGCAGCCGTCGTTTTCGAGGGATCGGCCATGGCATTCGCGGCGGACTTTGAGGTTCTATTCAACCGGCTCGACGATGAGTTGCGCGCTGCGCCTATTCCCAGGTTCGATCTGTTCGCCAAGGTTATTGCCAGTGTTTGCACGCGTATCCCGGTTGGCGGAATGCCTGGCAAGGCGACAAGAATCGGAAGGCTGCTCGAGGCCGGTGCATGGACCGAAGCCGCGCTGGCCGTGATCGAACGCGAATTGCCCGCGTGGAAGCTTCGCCGCATTGTTTACGAGAACGGCGAATGGCTGTGTTCACTGACGCGCCAGCCGAATTTACCCGTGGGTCTCGACGAAAGTGTTGACGCCGCCCACGCCGCTTTGCCGCTGGCAATCCTTCAGGCCTTCGTCGAGGCGCGGCGAGTGAGTAATGGCGATGATGCGGACAAGCTGCTTGTTCCGCGCATCCGGCCGGCGAATGGCTCGATGATTTGTTGCGATAATTTTGCCTGAATAGGAAACAGCCATGCTTAGACAACTTGAAAGCTCGCTCTTGCTGCAGGAGCAATTCCCGAAAGGATTGTTCCTTCCTCTCGCGAGGATTCACACGATATCGCCGGCGCGGCATAATCCGCGTCCATTACCGATCACGGTCCAGAACTTTCCCCGAAGACCGGATGCCGGCGTCATCAATGAGTTGATTCCGCTATTTTATATCGGCCAGAACCGGAAGGGCCGATGGGTCGTTCGGGAGTCGGAGGGACGAAGCGGCGGGCTATTCCTGTTCAAACAGTGGGCGATTCGCTTTGCGCGCCGGGAAAGTGAGCCTTCTGGCTGCGCGATCATGTTCCTCGCCGAACCGGTCGAACTCGAGATCAACAGCGATGGGAAATGTGCGGGGTCGCTCGTTCCAGTCGGGCATTCGTCACACCGGGAGCGGAGCGATGATGGCGTTGTCGCAATGCTCGTTGCTGCATGGCGCAAGCTGAAAAGCTACATCGCGCACAATAGTGCAGCACAGCGCCGCAATCGCGAGGCGATCGAACGCGACTTGTTCGGCGGGCAATATAGACTGAATTCGAAGAACGACGACGATCTGCCAGCCGCGCTTTAAGAGCCGCCGTGCCTGTCAGCGTCGGGATCAGGGATAGGTTCCGTCGTGCCCGTGCTGACGTCTAACTTCTTTTCGGGCGGCAGGCCGTCCCTGTTCCACCAGCCACCACCTAACGCCTGGAACAGCGCGGCAGTATCCGTGAAGCGCGCGGCCTGTGCTTGCGCGACCTGAATGACCGCTTGCAGATACGAAGTCTGGGCATTGAGGAGCAGAAGCACGTTGACGTTTCCAGAGTCGAACTGGCGTCGTGCCTGATCGAAGCTGATTCTCGCGGCGCGTTCGAAGTCGCGGGCGGCGCGCAGTGCATCCGCGTCATTCTGTATTGCGCGCAACGCGTCTGCGACGTTCTGCACCGCCGCAATGACCGTAGCCTGGTAGGTCCACGCTGCGGCTTGATAAGTGTCCTTGGCGCCCTGAAGCTGATGCAGCAAGGATCCGCCGTCAAACACAGTTTGGGTGACGTTGCCGGCCAAATCCCAGAAGAAATTTTGTGGTGCGAGCAGGTGTGAGAGCGCCGTATTCGTGAAGCCGGCGTCCGCGTTGATGGTGAAGTTCGGCAATAAATTCGCCGTGGCAATGCCGACACCGGCACTTGCCGAATGCAGTTGTTCTTCTGCAGCGCGAATATCAGGTCGCTGCTCGATGAGTTGAGACGGCAAGCTCACCGGTAGCTGGCTTGGCAATCGAAAGTCCGCGAACGCAAACGTTTCTCGGGGCCCTTCGCTAGGATAGCCGCCCGCCAGCGCCGCCAGAAGGTCATGGTTCTGCTGCAGCGCCTTGCGCAGGGGAGGCAGAGTGGATCTCGCCTGGGCCAGTGCAGCTTCTTGTACTGCGAGGTCGCCGCGACTCACTGCGCCCTTGTTGAATTGCTGCCGCAGCGTATCGACCATCTTGCTGTTGATGGAGATCAGCATGTTGGTGGAATCGATTTGCTGCCGCAGCGAGGCCTCGGTGATGGCCGCGACTGCCACGTTCGACGTCAGCGCCAGATAGGCTGCTTCGACCTGGAAGCGCTGGACGTCGGTCAGGGCTTGCAGCGACTCTATCGTGCGCCGGTTCAAGCCCCAGATGTCGAACGAGTAGGATACCTGAAGCTGCGCCGTAACAAGGTTGAAGACGTTCGGTCCAGCCGCCAGCGTTGGCGAAAGCACCGAAGCAGTCTGCTGTCGTGTCGGGTTGAAATTTGCCTGTACCAGCGGAAAGAATTTTCCTTCCTGTGCGTAAACGGCCTGTTGGTTGGCGCGCAACGTGGCCAACGCCGATTGCAGGCTGGGATTGTTGTCGATCGAGTGTCTGACCAGCGCGTCGAGTTTTGCCGATTTAAAGACAGTCCACCATTCGAGCGGAATATCCCGGCCTTCGATGAAATGCTGTCGCTGACCGGCCGCCGCATCCGTTCCGGAAGTTTGCGAGACGACGGGTTCGCGCGTGTAGCGGGTAATTTCCGGAGCGGCGGGATGGGCGAAATCGGGGCCGACAGCGCAACCGGTCAATAAAGACATGACCGCAAATGCGGTCGCGATGGCAGACAACCCCCTGGCCGCAACATGGGACATAAGCAACGTGTAGCTACTGAACGGAAAAGCGCGACGACCCCAGTGGCGCATTATTTCCGAATTATCCAGGGCTGGCTATGTTCGCGCGGCCACACTGTGATTTATTCAGTGACCGGAGCCAGTCTTGCACAGCTAAAATAATTCAACAATTCAATCGTGATACACTGTCATGAGTCGGACATCCAAGTAACGCTAAGCGTATCCGCTGTGATTAATGACAGTAGACCACGGCGAGGGGCTCGTGGCCTTGTCGAGGCAAATCCGAACCCGCTGGATACGGCTTATCGATGGCTCCCCGCATAGAAATGAACCGGGTGAGTGTGGCGGTTGTCGGCGCGCTGCTCGCGGTTGCCGTCGTAGCTTATTGGCTGATGCGTCCCGGCGAAACGCCGAGATCCGCAACCGTCAAACCCGAGCAGCCAGCGGCGCAAGACAGTGTCGATCTTTCGGATTCTCAACTCGCTTCGGTCAAGGTCGCGCCGGTCGAAGAGCGTGACTTTCCAATAGAAAAACAGGCGGTCGGCAGCATCGACTTCAACGAAGACATGTCGGTCCAGGTGTTTGCGCCTTATCAGGGACGCATCATCGCGCTGTTCGGCGAGGTCGGGAACGACGTAAAAAAAGGTCAGACGCTGTTCACTATCGACAGCGCCGATCTATTGCAGGCTGAATCGTCGTTGATTGCGGCGGCTGGTGTGTTGGATCTCGACAATAAAAATCTTGCGCGCTTGCAGGATCTTTACACGACGCGCGCGGTCTCTCAGCACGACCTCGAGCAGGCGACTTCAGATCAGCAAACTGCCCAGGGCAATCTGGCCGCTGCGCGCGACGCGGTACGCATCTTCGGCAAGAGCGAGTCCGACATCGACAAGATGATTTCTACGCGCACAGCCGATCCGACGCTGGTCGTGCCGAGCCCGATCGATGGCAGGATCACGTCGCGTAGCGCGGCGCCGGGGCTATTTGTGCAGCCGGGCAACACGCCCGCGCCGTTTACTGTTGCTGACGTTGATACGATGTGGATGGTCGCAAATGTCGGCGATGGTGACAGTCCGGCGTTTCGCGTTGGACAGCCGGTTAAGGTCAGTATCGAGGCGTTTCCGGGCCGCGCGTTTGAGGGTGTAGTAACTCTGGTCGGAGCGGCGGTCGACCCGAATACCCATCGCGTGCCGGTACGGTCGCAAATCAAGGATCCGCAGCATGAACTGCGCTCCGGCATGTTCGCAAATTTTATCATTGGCGTTGCCCCGCCGGCCCGTTCACCTGCCATTCCGCTCAACGGAGTGGTGCGCGAGGGCGACGGCACGATGACGGCATGGGTTACTGCCGACCGTCGCCGTTTCACGCAACGCGTTGTCAGGATCGGCGAGGAACGTGACGGCTATCGGCAAATTCTCGAAGGCGTCAAGGTTGGCGAACTGGTCGCTACCGACGGCGCCTTGTTCCTGAGCAATGAACTGGCCACCGCCTCGCACTGAACCGACCGCGCGGCGGCTCGATGACAAAGGATTGAGAGCGAATGCTCCGGAGCGTGCTGCAATTTGGACTGACACGCCGCCCGATCGTGCTGCTGGGGCTGTTTGTGTTTGTCGCCGCCGGCATGTTCACCTTTTCGAAGCTGAACATCGAAGCCTATCCGAACCCTGCGCCGGTAATTCTGGAAATCACCGCGCAATCGCCCGGCCAATCTGCCGAGGAGATGGAGCGATATTTTACGATTCCGATCGAGGTCGGTCTCGCGGCGACTCCGGGCGTCGATGTCATCCGCTCTACGTCGTTTTACGGATTATCGTTCGTCCGCGTCTCGTTCCAGTACGGCGTGGACTATTATTTTGCGTTGACGCAAACCGCGATCAATTTGCAGCAGAATGTCAATCTGCCGAACAACGTCGTGCCTCAGATTCAGGCCACCAGCCTGGTCGGCGAGATTTTTCGCTATCAGCTGACTGGCCCACCGCATTTCGGGCTGACCAACCTTCGCACCGTTCAGGACTGGATCGTGCAGCGGCGGCTTCTGACGGTGCCGGGCGTCGTGCAGGTAAATATCTGGGGCGGGACGACCAAGGAATATGATGTCGATGTCGATCTGCATAAGCTCGAGGCTTACAACATTACTTTGCCGCAAGTGCTGACAGCGCTCGGCAATGCCAATGTCAACGTCGGCGGCCGCACCATCGATTTCGGCCAACAGTCAGTGAATATTCGCGGCGTCGGTCTGATGGACTCCGGCGGTGCGGCCGATCTGACGCAGGGCTACAAGGTTAGCGACATCGAAAACGTCGTACTGTCGCAATCGAACGGCGTGCCGATTTTTGTCAAGGACGTCGCCAAAGTCTCCGTCGGCTACGTGCCGCGGCTCGGCAAAGCCGGGCGCGACCATGAAGACGATATCATCGAAGCGATCGTCATTATGAATCGTACGCAGCACACCAACGATATCGTGCCGCGCGTTCGCGATGAAATCCGCAAGATCAACAGTGATGGCAGCCTGCCTCCGGGCGTGAAGCTCGTGCCGTTCTACGACCGAACCGATCTCGTCGGCGTCACTACTGCTACCGTGGTGCATAATCTTGTCTTCGGCTGCCTGCTGATCTTTTTCATCCAGTGGATTTTCCTCGGCGATATGCGCAGCGCCATCATCGTCGGCGCCAATATCCCGTTCGCGCTTTTTTTCAGCGTCATGATTCTTGTGTTGCGTGGCGAGGACGCGAACTTGCTGTCTGTCGGCGCCATCGACTTCGGCATCATTGTCGATTCGGCTGTGATCGTGGTTGAAAACATCTACCGGAACTTTCAGTCGACACCTGATGAGCGGCGCTCGCTGGTCCAGCAGCTGGCGGACGGCAAATGGGGCCCGGATCCGACGCGCGGTGCCGATCTCTATACCTTGCCGGGGTGGACAGACCGGCTCCGGCTCATTCTGATCAGTGCGCTGCAGGTCGACCGTGCGGTGTTTTTCTCGACCGCAATCATCGTTGCTGCGTTTATTCCGCTATTCACCATGCAGGGCGTTGAGGGCCAGATCTTCGGGCCGATGGCGCGGACCTACGCTTATGCATTGATCGGCGCGCTTATCGCGACGTTCACGGTTACTCCGTGCCTTGCTTCGCTGTTGGTTCCGGAGCGGATCGAAGAGGTGGAAACGTTTGTCGTCCGTCGGCTGCGGTCAGTCTATACGCCGGTGTTGCAGTGGTCGCTGAATAACATCAAAGCGACGGCGACAATCGGGCTCGTCTTTCTTGTTGTCTGCGGCTTCCTTGGGACCCGGCTTGGCAGCGAATTCCTGCCGACACTTGAGGAGGGGAACCTCTGGATTCGCGCGACCATGCCGCCGACCATTTCGCTGGACGCCGGCATGCCGATCGTCAACAAGATCCGGGAAATCCTGCTGCGCCACCCTGAAGTGGTGACCGTCGTTTCGCAGCATGGGCGTCCCGATGACGGCAGCGATGCAGCGGGTTTTTTCAACGCCGAATTCTTCGTGCCTCTCAAGCCGTTTGAGAAGTGGCCAACTGGCCTGACCAAAGAAAAGCTGATTGACGAATTGCAAGCCGAGTTTGACAAGGAATTTGTCGGCATCGATTTCAACTTTTCGCAATATATCCAGGACAACGTTGAGGAGGGGCTTTCCGGCGTCAAAGGCGCAAATTCCGCGAAGATCATCGGACCCGACCTCGCTGTCCTGGAAAAGATCGCGCGCGGCGCTATCGCGGAAATGTCGAAGGTGCAGGGCATCACCGATCTCGGCGCGTTCTGGGTGCTTGGCCAACCCAATCTGAATATCCGGGTCGATCGCACCAAGGCGGCACGCTACGGACTTAATGTCAGCGATATTAATAATGTCGTGCAGGCGGCGCTGGGGGGTACAACAGCGACAACTCTGCTGGAATCCGATCGCCAGTTCGACGTGGTCGCGCGGCTCGCGCCCGAGTTTCGGAAAAATATTGAGGATGTCCGCAACCTGAAGATCGCGGTCGCGACTTCATCAGGGAACGCCTATATCCCGTTAAGCGAGCTTGCCTCGATTTCGCTTGAAACCGGCGCGTCCTACATCTTCCGGGAGCGCAATCAGCGTTTCGTGCCGATCAAATTCAGCGTCCGTGGCCGCGATCTCGCCGGCGCCGTGGAAGAAGCACAGCAGCGTATTGCTGAAAATATCAAACTACCAACCGGCTATCGCATCGAATGGGCGGGTGAGTTCGAATGGCTGCAGGCGGCCAAGGAACGGCTGGCGGTTATTCTGCCGATCACGTTGGTTCTGATCATGACGCTGTTGTACTTGCTGTTCAACTCGCTGCGCGACACGTTGCTGGCATTACTCGGCCTGCCGTTTGCGATCTGCGGCGGTATTCTCGCGCTTTACGTGACGGGGCTGGATTTTAGCGTCTCGGCGGCGATCGGTTTTATCTCGCTGCTGGGCGTATCGGTGATGAGCGGCATTCTCATTATTAACGGCTATTATCGCGTCGCGGCGGCGGGGCAATCACCGGTCGAAGCGATGCTCGCCGCAGTCGAACAGCAGATGCGCCCGATCCTGATGATGACGCTGTCGGCCTGCATCGGGCTGTTACCGGCTGCGATCTCGACCGGTATTGGCAGCCAGGTGCAGAGGCCGCTGGCAACCGTCATCGTCGGCGGCATGTTGATCGGTCCGATCATGCTTCTGATTGTCGTGCCGGCGCTACAGACTTTCTTCCTGAGCCGGGAGCAGCGTCCTTTGTCAGCACCACGGTCCGACACTGTTCAGAACTGATCCAAACCGCGTGCCTTTTCGCTTATTTCATGTATATTTGCGGTGCCGCTTGGCGCAAAAGGCGAGTCTCTCTGTGAGTCTCCCCAACACCCAGTTGCCGACTTCCAATATTCCTGCGTGGCAGCGCTTTGCCGGACTGACGTTGCGTTCGGTTTTTATTATGGCATTGGCGGTGCTGACCTATCGCGTCAGCTTGCCACAAAACGAAACCATTTCGACGGCCTACGACACGCCGAACGATCTGATCCGGCTCCTGCTCGGGTTTGCCATCTGCGTCTGGTTGATCGTGCAGTTGTTCAGGCCGCCACGCGATGCTGCAGGCTATCGGTCCTGGCTCTATATCGGCATCCCGGCCGTCCCATTCGCCGTCATCTGCCTCGCCTACATCTGGTGAAGCGATAAAAGTCTTCAGGGCTCGATCAGGCGTCCCGTTGCCGCTTTGAGCACCGCCTCGGTGCGTGTTGCCGCGCCGAGCTTTTCGCGGGCGTTGTCGACATGGAAATCGACCGTCCGCTTGGTCAAATCGAGAATCTTTGCAATTTCGGCAGAAGTTTTGCCGCGCGCCGACCAGGTCAGGACCTCTACCTCGCGCTCGTTGAGAGCTATGGTTTTCGGCCACGCGCCATTCCGGGCGACGCCCGCAAGCCGCCCTGTGATAATGGCCGCCAGCATCTCGAAATCTATCGGCTTGGTTACGTAGTCGTCGGCGCCGAGTTGCCGGCCCTTCAATTCATTGTCGCGGTCGGTTAGCGCAGTCAGGAAGATGAAAGGCATTCGCGAAAACCGCGGCGAAAGCGCAGCCAGAGCGTCAAGGAGCTCAAAACCGGACATCACCGGCATACTTATGTCGGAGAGCACGAGGTCAGGCATGGTCCTCAAGATCGCCGCAAGACCTTCGCGGCCATCATGGCCGAGCACGACCTCATAACCGCGGTCGATCAGTTCTTCCGCGATCAGCGCCGCGGTTTCCCGATCGTCTTCGATGCAAAGAATTTTTGTTTTGGTCGGCGTCATCAAGTCATCCAGGCGCGGCGAATGTGGCGCAATTTGCGCTGGAATCGAAGCCCCAAATGGTTAAACCGTAAATGCCATCGAGGCATTGTCCGGCTTGATTTCGGTTCCGGCCGGCGGGCGTCCTGGCCTATAGTTGCCGGCTTCCGGGAGTTCATCGTTGCAGCAGAACCAAAACTGGCGTTTGACCGATTTCCTGCGGCTGCCGCATTCGATCCGCTATCACCTCGCTGCAGTATTTCTCGGGTTCTTTTTGCTGGTCTGCATCCTTGGCGCGTTCAGCATCTGGCGCCTGAGCAATTTCAATTTGCTTTCCGCCAATGTTGCAGAGGTTTGGCTACCGACCACGCGCGCGCTGGGCGATCTGAACAATTACACCTCTGACTTTCGCGCCATCGAGGGCAGCAATCTGCTGTCCTCTGATACTGGAGAGTCCGTTTCGACCGAGAAACAGATGGAAGAGCTCGATCGATCAATCGCGGTGGCCGAGCGCGAATTCGAGATAATACCGCACGATGCGGCCGAGAACGGCTTATACGCGCAGTTCAAGGAGCGATGGACGGCATATCGAACGATCGTCAATCAGATGCTTGGCTTGTCGCGGACGAACCGCAAAGCGGATGCGCTTGCGGTCTACGGCGGAACGTCGCGTACTGCCTACACTGCGGCGAGCGATACGCTTGGTCAATTGACCGATCAGGCCGTCGCAAGCGCGCAGACCGCGAGCAACCGTCTCGGCGCGGCTTACGGTCAGGCAGTCTGGCTCATTCTCCTCGGCATGCTGATTGCCGGCGCGATGGTAGTGGCGGCGCTGATCCATATCAGCCGGTATGTCTCAACGCCTTTGCTTGATCTCGCCGTCCGGATGCGACGCCTCGCGACGAATGAAACCAATATTGATATTCCTGAGACTGACCGCGCCGACGAGATAGGCGAAATGGCGCAGGCCACTGTCGTGTTCCGCAACAACGCCCTTGAGCTCGTGCGCAGTCAGCAAATGCTCGCCCGCCAAGCCGCGCTGCTTGAGGAACGGCTTGCTCATGAGCAACGTCTGGCGCTGGCACAGCGCAACTTCGTCTCGATGGCTTCGCATGAATTCCGTACGCCGATGACAGTGATCGATGGCCACGCGCAGCGGCTGATCAAGATGAAAGACGTGATGCCGCCGGGGGAAATGGCCCTGCGCGCCGGAAAAATCCGCAGCGCCGTGCTGCGCATGACGCATTTGATCGACAATCTGCTCAATTCTTCGCGGCTGATCGATGGCGCGGCTGCGCATTATTTCCATCCTGCGGAACTCGACGTGGCGCTGCTATTGCACGAGGTCTGCCAGTTGCATCGTGAGATGGTGCCGACAGCGCAAATCACCGAGCAGATCGCAAACGCTCCGATGCAAACAGTCGGCGATCCGAAGTTGCTGTTTCAAGTCTTCAGCAACCTGCTGGGCAATGCCGTCAAATATTCACCGAGCGGTGGCGCGATCGGTGTCGAGGCTGCCATTGTTTTCGGCGACATTGTCGTGACATTTTCCGATCGCGGCATCGGCATCCCGCAGAACGATCTGGAGCGATTGTTCGAGCGTTACCGTCGCGGCAGCAACGTTTCCGGAATCGTCGGGACTGGGGTTGGGCTCTATCTTGTAAAGATGGTGGTGGACATGCATGGCGGCCGGGTGGATGTGCAAAGCAGGGAAGGCCAAGGCTCCTGCTTTACAGTGCGTCTGCCGATAAGGCATGGCATGGTAAAGGAATCGCTGCCGCTGGCTATCGAACCAATTGAATCGGAGGATGTGCCGCAATGAAGACCCTGGGGACGATTTCGGCAGTTCTTTTTATCGCAATTGTTTCTGCTTCTTCCGCCGGCGCCTTTGAGGTGCGGCCTTTGCCGGAAACAAGCTTGCTGACGCGCGTCGACTGGCAGGCTCCGGAACAGCTGCCACGGCAGTTCCGCAATCACTGCACTGCGGAGAATTTCACCGGCCGGCCTTATTGCTCGAATCATTGCGGTATCGACTATCAGTTTTTCTATTGCTCGCAGGCATCCTTTGGCTGTTGTCACCTTGGGCATGGCTATTGCGATTGGGACGGCCATCTTCGTTGTTCGCCGTAAGCTCGGCCGCGGTTAATAATTCAAATTTTCGGAAACTCCTGCGGCGTTCTCGCTGTAAAAGCCTTACGCCACGGCAATGACTCCCCGGTACTTAGTTCCACGTGAGTGGTTTTACGCTGGGGCTGTCAATGTCAAATCTTGTTCGCGTTTTGCGCGGTGTGACCGTTTATGCGCGGCGTTTCCGCCGCGACGACAGTGGTGCGATGGCACTGTTCGCGGGGCTTACCGCCGTGCCGATTATTTTTGCGGTTGGCGCCGGCGTCGATTACAGTTCGGCAAATATGGCGAAGAGCAAGCTTGATGCGATCGCCGATGCTGCTGCCCTCTCTGCGGTAGATCACAACGCAATCTCCGGCACGGCTTCGACTGCGCAAACGACCGCGACCAATGTCTTCAACGCTGAAGCAAATAACATCAACAATGTCAGTGTCAGCAACGTGAACGTGACGGTTACCGACAGCAATACGGGCCGAACGGCCGTTGTTGCGTACTCCGCGACGAAGACCAATGCGTTTATGAGCCTCGTTGGAATTCCATCGACGACGATCAGCGGGCAGTCCCATTCCGCCGCCGGTTTGTCGGTGAACATCAACTTCTATCTCTTGCTCGACAACTCGCCGTCCATGAACATCGCCGCGACGACGGCAGGTATCAACACGATGGTGTCGCATACGTCAGCCCAAGGCGGCTGCGCCTTCGCCTGCCATGAAACGAATCCGTCCGCTGACAATTTGGGTAATCCCAATGGCGAGGACAATTACACCTTGGCGCAGAATCTCGGCGTCGTGACGCGGATGCAGAATCTCGCCAGCGCAACCCAGGCTTTGATGAGCACGGCATCCGCGACCGAGGGCTCAAATACCAGCCAATATCAAATGGCGATCTATACGTTCGCCAATTCCGGCATCAGCACGATCCAGTCGCTGACGTCGAACATGACAACCGCGCAGGCTGCAGCCGGGAATATCAACGTGCTCCAGGTTTACGACAACAACTGGCTCACCAGGACCAACCAGAACAGCGACACCGACACCAATTTTGAGAGCGCGATGTCGGCGATCAATACCGTCATGCCCAATCCGGGCCTTGGTACGCCGGCCAGCACGCCGCAGGAAGTGCTGTTTATCGTGTCGGACGGTGTCGACGACGAGGTTTCATCGAGTTGTTCGCAGTCCCTCAGCGGCAATCGCTGCCAGGCTCCGTTCAACACTGCCTTGTGTACGACCGTGAAGAACCGCGGTATCCAGATTGCGGTGCTTTACACGGAGTATCTGCCGTTGCCGACCAACTCCTGGTACAATAACTGGATTGCGCCGTTTCAGAACCAGATCAGTCCAAATATGCAAAACTGCGCATCGCCGGGAATGTTCTTCACGGTGACAACCGACGGCGACATTACTGCTGCGATGCAGTCGCTGTTCGCGCAAGCCATTTCAACGGCGCGCTTGACGAAATAGCGGCGACTACTGCGGATGCACTGGAGGCGGCGCTTAACGCCGCCTTGGTGTGGCGCTACCATGCACGGATGGAATGCATCGGTCGTCGTATGCGGTGGCTTGCGCGTTGCGCAATGCTGCCGCTCTTTGCCGCGAGCGCGGCTGTAGTCGTCCTCTTCGGAAGTGCCAGGGCGCAAACGCTCGTCATTGAAGGCGGCACGCTGATCGACGGCACCGGACGATCACCCATCGAGAATTCGGTCATCGTCATCGAAGGCGGCCGCTTCAAGACGATCGGCCGCCGCGGCGAGGTGACTGTTCCATCGGATGCACAAGTCATCGACGTCGGCGGCAAAACGGTGCTGCCGGGCTTCATCGACGGTCACTGCCACTGGGAGGCCTTCTGGGGTGAGCTTTATCTGCATCTTGGCATCACCACCTGCGTCGAAATCGAGACGCAGCAGGACGGGCCTTGGGCGCTAGCGCAGAAATACGGCACGTTAAGCGGCAAGATTCGAGGGCCTCGATTATGGGTGACGGGACAAGCACTTGGCTTCCGCACCGGAGAATTCGAGACGGAAGGTTCGCGCGGCTGGCGTAACTATATGAAGGTGCCGGACGCCGAAGCGGCCCGCGCCATCGTTCGTGCCAAGCACGAGCAGGGCTATGACGCGCTGAAGCTGAGCGAATTCCTGACGCCCGACCTGATCGCGGTTGTCGCCGACGAGGCTCACAAGTTCGGCATGGGCGTCACGGGACATTCGTGGGACGCCATTGCCTCGGCCAACGCCGGCATGGACGGCATCGAGCACATCTGGTCGGTCGGCTACACGTCCATCATGGACCTCGATAAGCGCCACAAGCTTGAAGTCGACCGCACCGCCGGCCGCATCGACGCCGAGCAGGCGGGTGCGCTTTATGAGACCGAGAACTACGACCAAGTGATCGCGCCGATGGTGGCGCATCATGTCGCCTGGACACCGACGCTTGCCAAGTGGCTACGTCCGCTGTCGTCCTATGGGGAACGTTTCCAGCAACGCGAACAAGAACTCCTCGCCGATCCCGACGCTAATTTCCCACCGGCCGTGCGTGTCATCACCGAGTACACCAGGGAAAAGCTGTTCACGCGATACAAGCCCGACGAACTCGACCGCGCCAAGGTCGGCTTACAGAAGTCCTATGAATTCATCCGCCGCTTCGTCGCCGCCGGCGGTACTCTCAAGGAGGGCTCGGATCCGTCGCGCGGCATGGCCGGTCTCTTGATGCACGAGAACATGGCGATGGACGTGGAGGCGGGCGTGTCGCCGATGACGGCGATTCAGGCGGGCACGATCAACGCCGCCAGAACGTTTCACAAGGACAAAGATTACGGCAGTGTCGAACCGGGCAAGGTCGCCGACCTCGCCATCGTTGAAGGCAATCCGCTGCAGGACATCTGGATGACGCAGAACGTCAAGATGGTGGTGATGGATGGCCGCGTCGTTGACGTTGCTTTCCACAAATACGTCAATCCGATTCCGGAGTTCAATTCCTGGCAGACGTTGCCGGAGCATATAACCGTCACACCTTACGCGGTGACGCAGAACACCGGCCCGACGACAATATCGATTAAAGGCTCCGAGTTTTGGCCGTTCCACTACGCGTTGCTCAATGGCAAGGAACTGGAGACGAAATTTATCAGCCGTCGCGAGCTGCAGGCGGTTATTCCCGCCGACGCGGTGAAAGAGCCGGGCATGTATCTCGTCACGATAAAAAGCCGCGGCGAGCCGATCGCGCAATCCAATCCTGCACCGTTCGTGGTCGGCTTTGAGGATAAGCTGGAGCGACCGCCGGTTACGATACCATGACAACGCTGGTGTTTCGCTTTGCAAGCATTCTTGTCGCGATCGCGACGCTGCTGCCCGGTCTCGGCGTAGGGTCTGCTTTTGCTCAGAGTGCCGAAGCATTTTACAAGTCGCATACCGTGACGCTCGGCTCACCCAATAGCCCGGGTGGCGGATACGACGTCTATCTTCGCATCCTGGCGCGGTATCTCGCCCGATATGTGCCGGGTAATCCCAACATCATCGTGCAGAACGTGCCGGCGGCCGGCGGTATGGCGCTCGCTAACCAGATCTACAACACCGCGCCGAAAGACGGTTCGTACTTTGGCATGGTCCGTGGCACCGCAATTCAGGAGGAGGTTTATAAGTCTGCCCAGGTGCAATTCCACGGTCGCGACTTTGCCTGGATCGGCAACATGAACAGCGACCGGGACGCTTGCATTGTCGCCGCCGGCACTGGGGTGCAGAGCGTCGGCGATCTATACACGCACGAGATCATCGCTGGCGCTTCTGGTGTCGGCGCGCAGTCCTACTCTTTCCCCGTTGTCTATCAGAAGCTTCTTGGCATGAAGCTCAAGGTGATATCCGGTTATCCAGGTACGCCGGAGCGTCTGCTGGCGCTTCAGCGCGGCGAGATCACCGGCGCTTGTGGCATTAGCCTGTCGCTGTTGCGCGCTCAATTCAGTCGCCTGATAGACGAAGGAAAAATCCGGCTGATCGCCCAGGGTGCGCTCACCAAAGATGCGCGTTATCCCGATCTGCCCAACATTCTCGATCAGGCAAAAACCCCAGAACTTAAGCAGGCGCTTGAATTTCTTTACCTGCCGCTGGCGCTCGGTCGTTCGCTGGCGGCGCCACCGCAGGTTCCGGCCGACAGACTTGAAGTCCTGCGATCCGCTGTTTCCAGGACCATGCAGGACGCGGATTTTTTGGCGGACGCCAAAAAGCTCGAAATCGACATTGAGCCTACGAGCGCTGCCGATACCAAAGCCACGGTCGAGCGGCTATTCGCGACGCCGCCTGCTGTCGTCTCCCGCATCGAGGATGCGTTGCTACAGTAATGTGCTGCGTTCACCACGGCGGCCGTGGACGTTAGCCGCGGTGTCGTTTAATTTCGCCGCAACCCAAGGAGCAAGGAATGCTGCAGGAATACCATCACAAAGGGCGCTTCTCCTGGCCCAACCAGTCCCGTGTGGCCGTGACCCTGACTTTCGATTTCCAGGGCGGCGAGGACGTGCGGCCGCTCGAGGATGGTACGGTCGACCACGAGGAATATACCCAGTGCGAATACGGCCCTCACACCGCGATCTGGCGCATTCTGCGTATTCTCGAGGAGGAGGGCGTCAAGGCGAGCTTCCTCACCTGCGGGGCCATTGCCGAGCGTTATCCGGATGCGGTGAAGGCGATCGTCGCGGGCGGCCATGAGATTGCCGGTCACGGCTATCACCACGAAGTAGCGCGCAATCTTACGCGCGAGCAGGAGCGGGAGGTCCAGACGAAGACCCTCGAAATGATCCGCACCCGGACCGGACGGCGGCCGTTCGGCTGGCGCTCGTGCACGCAGAGCCCCAACAGTCTTGAGCTTTTGATGGAGCACGGCTTTCTGTGGAACAGCAATTCGTTTTCACACGACCTGCCGTTTCTATGGGAGTCTGCCGGGCGTTTTCTCGTCGAACTGCCGCGGCAGCCATTTGGCGATGGCCGTACTTATCAGCACAGGCACAACGACGCCGGAAACCCGCACGATACATTGCTGATCTGGAAGGCAATGTTCGACGAGTTTCATGAAGAATCGAAATCGGCGCCGGCGTATTGCCCGTTCCAGTTCCACCCATATATTTCCGGCCGGCCCGGCCGGGCCCGGACGCTGCGCGCCATCATCCAGCACATGAAGAGTGCAGATGGCGTCTGGTTTACAACTGGCAGTGAAGTCGCGCGCTGGTGCCTCGACGAAGTTTTCAAGGCTGACCGCCCGGTGGCCGCCGAGTAGCCCTATATTCGGTCAGCGAACTTGCCTATTTTGCCGCGGTCGCGCAGGACCGCGGCGGCGCGGGTGTAGCTCAATGGTAGAGCAGAAGCCTTCCAAGCTTATGACGAGGGTTCGATTCCCTTCACCCGCTCCAGTTCATTACTCGGACGGCTTATCGAGAGCGGTGGCCGAACGGGCAATCGGCGCTATTTCTTCTTGACGTACAAGCTGCGCAAGGTTTCCGGCTTGCCGTCATACTCCCAGGTAATATCCCGGATTCGCCAGTCGCTATTGATCCTGACCATGTCGTAAACGACCTTGGTCGGTGAGCCCGCGTTGTCAAAAGTTGCCGTGGCGGTAGCGGATGTGTCGGTGACGTTGCTCATCGCGATGTTGACGGTAGAAATTTCCCAGTCCTGCCCGGCGACGAAGGGATCGCCGTCCAGCGTGGGCACGTCCTTTCGGCGCGCCGCCGCCTGTTCGTCCTTGGCGATCGTGGTTGCCAGCGAAGGCTCGAAGTAACGGCGCAGCGCGGCTTCCCCGTCGAGGTTCACGCCTTTCGAGTCTTTGCCTTTGTAGGCGGAGTAGATCGTGGCGATGAACGTCTGTGCCGAGCCGTCATCGGCGCGGGCAGCTTTGCCAAAAAGCGCGCAAACTGCCGTGGCAATAACAATGGAGCGTCGTGTCAGCATAAAGCCTCTGTCGGGCCGACGGCCGGTCCGGTTCAAAAGCACCTAAATCCTGGACACTTGATGCAGAGACTTGCGTTCCGCGACACGAGAGGGCATTGGATCGGCCGCCTAGGAGTGTAGCTCAACTGGCTAGAGCACCGGTCTCCAAAACCGGGGGTTGGGGGTTCGACTCCCTCCACTCCTGCCAGGCTTCCGTCACCCGCCTCCCGATTCGTGGTTACTTGCTAGGCCGCTGAAAGTAGCCGGCGGGAGCGGTCATGAAGCAACCGAAGGCGATGAAAGCGATACCAAGGCCAATCAGGCCCCAGAGGGCAGTGTCGATGTCCATTTTGTTCTTTTCTCATTTGTGCGCCCTTGCCCGTTCCATAGAAGATTGGTGTCCAATGATCGACGGCCGCGGCCGCATTGGGCCAATTCGCGCCTTGCATAGCGGTTAATGCTTCCGGCCTAACCGTATGGCCCCAAAAGAGAACCCCGGTTCTCCCTTGACGCTGCGGGCGCGTTTCAGTAGGAAACTGCCATCGCAAGCGGCCCGGTAACGGATTTCCGCAGCGAGCATTTCCCCGAAGGAACCGCAGTTGACGGTCTCGTCCTTAAAGTTGGGCGGGGAATGCCTATTTGGTTTGAGCAATGGCAAAGATCAGTCCGTTCAAGTTTTTGCAGGAAGTGCGTGCCGAGGGGCAGAAGGTCACTTGGCCGACGCGCAAGGAAACCACCGTGACCACCATCATGGTGTTCGTCATGGTGTTCGTGGCGTCGATCTTCTTTCTCGCGGCCGACCAGGTCATGCGGTTCGCCGTGGGCTTGGTGCTCGGCATCAATATGTGAGTGGTCTCGGCGAACCCAAATCATGATGCGGAATTCATAACATGACGAGCCGGTGGTACGCGGTACACGCCTACTCGAATTTCGAGAACAAGGTCGCGGAATCGATCCGTGAACAGGCCAAGCAGCGTGGCCTCGCCGATCTGTTCGAAGAAATTCTGGTTCCCAAGGAGAAGGTCATCGAGGTCCGGCGCGGCCGCAAGGTTGACGCAGAACGCAAATTCTTTCCCGGCTATGTGCTGGTGAAGATGGATTTGACGGACGATGCCTATCATCTGATCAAGAATACCCCGAAGGTCACCGGCTTTCTCGGATCGGATAACAAGCCGATGCCGATTTCCGAGGCCGAAGCCCAGCGTCTCCTGCAACAGGTGCAGGAAGGCGTCGATCGGCCGAAGCCCGCGGTCTCGTTCGAAGTCGGCGAGCAGGTGCGCGTCTCCGACGGTCCGTTCGCTTCGTTCAACGGTACCGTCGAAGAAGTCGACGAAGGCCGTTCGCGGCTCAAGGTTGCGGTGTCGATCTTCGGCCGTGCCACGCCGGTCGAACTGGAGTTCGGACAGGTGGAGAAACTGTAGAGTTCTTTAGTGAAGCCGTGGGAGGTGAGGCGGCCGCCAGCCGTCAAATCCGCACCACTAACAGGAGCAGAGTATGGCGAAAAAAATCACTGGTTATGTGAAGTTGCAGGTGCCGGCGGGGGCGGCCAATCCGTCGCCGCCGATCGGTCCTGCGCTGGGCCAGCGCGGCCTCAACATCATGGAGTTCTGCAAGGCGTTCAACGCGCAGACCCAGAAGTTGGAAAAGAACGCGCCGATTCCGGTCACCATCACGGTTTATGCCGACCGGTCGTTCACCTTCGAGATGCGTCAGCCGCCGGTGTCGCACTTCCTCAAGAAGGCGGCAAAGCTGGAGAGTGGCTCGAAGACGCCGGGCCGCGACGTTGCCGGCTCGGTGACCAAGGCGCAGGTGCGCGAGATCGCCGAGCAGAAAATGAAGGACTTGAACTGCGACACGATCGACGCCGCGATGCGCATGATCGAAGGTTCGGCGCGCTCGATGGGCTTGGAGGTTAAGTGATGGCACTCGGTAAACGCACAACCAAAGCCCGCGAAGGCGTCGACCGCGAGAAACTTTATCCGCTGCAGGAGGCGGTAAAGATGGTCAAGGAGCGCGCCAAAGCGAAGTTCGATGAAACCATCGAAGTGGCGATGAATCTTGGCGTCGATCCGCGCCATGCAGACCAGCAGGTGCGCGGCGTTGTCATTCTCCCGAATGGCTCTGGCCGCACGATGCGCGTTGCCGTGTTCGCGCGTGGCGCCAAGGCCGATGAGGCCAAGGCCGCGGGCGCAGACGTCGTCGGCGCTGAAGACCTGGTCGAGAAGGTGCAGGGCGGTGCGATCGACTTCGATCGCGTCGTCGCAACGCCGGATCTTATGCCGCTGGTCGGTCGTCTCGGTAAAGTACTGGGTCCGCGCGGCCTGATGCCGAATCCGAAAGTTGGCACAGTGACCATGGACATCACCAACGCAGTCAAAGGCGCCAAGGGCGGCTCGGTTGAATTCCGCGTCGAGAAGGCCGGCATCGTTCAGGCCGGCGTCGGCAAGGCCTCGTTCTCGGCCGAAAAAATTGTCGAGAACATTCTGGCGCTTGCCGATGCGGTGCAGAAGTCCCGGCCGCAAGGTGCCAAGGGGCAGTTCATCAATCGCGTGGCGATTTCATCGACCATGGGCCCCGGCGTCAAGATTGAGCCTGCGACCTTGTTTCCGAACGCGCAGCAAGCGCACTAACGAAACAGCTTTCAACGAACTGCGAAATGCCCGGCTTTTTGCCGGGCATTTTCATTTTAGGCCGCGGCTCGTTTGCCCCACAGCTCCCGCGTCGCGATCCGCGCGCCTTCGACCAGTGCTTTAAGTTTCGCCCACATGATTGTCGGATGAACCCGGCGCGCGAACGGACTCTGCGCAAATCCACAATCGGTGCCGCCGATCACGTTCTCGCGGCCGACAATCTTGGCAAGCCGCACGATGCGCTCGGCAACGAGCTCGGGATGCTCGACGATATTGGTGGCGTGACTGATAACGCCCGGGATCAGCGCTTGCCCCGGTCGCAGCTTGACGGCTTCCCAGGCTCGCCATTCATGCGCGTGCCGCGGGTTGGCTGCCTCGAACGAATACTGTCCGACCCGCACCTGCAGCACGAGGTCGAGGATGTCCTTGAGCGGCACATCGTAGGCGTGCGGGCCGTTCCAGCTTCCCCAGCAAATATGATAGCGCGAACGCTCTTCCGGAATTCCTCGCAATGCGTGATTGAGCGCATCGACGCGCATCTGCGCCCAGCGGCGATAGTCCGCGTTCGACATCGGCGGCACCATGCGTTCGTGCATGTAGGGCAGGAAGGCGTCGTCGATCTGGACGTAGAGCCCGGCATCGACAATGGCCTTGTATTCCTGATGCAGAGCATCGGCGAGCGCCGTCAGGAACGTCTCCTCGTCCTTGTAGTGTTCGAGTTTGGCGCCAGGGAGGGCGCTTGCCGGGGCAACCACCGGAAGAAACGCCTGCAGTGAAGGATGTTTGTTCTTCGCCTTTGCGACCCCGGCCTGAAGATTGGCGATGTCACGCGAAACCTGTTGTTTCGAATATTGCAGCGGACCGTTGACCACGATGCGATTGCCGAGCCGCTTGCCCAGTCCCGAAGCCGCATCGTACTCGGCGTAGAATTCGGGAAATGCGCTGACGTCTCTGCCGCCGCGCATCGACGACATCGGGTCCTTGTTTTCTTCTGCGGTCGCCGGCCGGATGGTAATTCCGCTGAGCCGCTTGAAAATGTAGAACGCCCAATTCACGCCCTTGCTGAATTCACCGTCGCTGACAATGTCGATGCCAGTCTCGGCCTGCTCGCGGACGATCTCGGCGACTAAGTCAGTCAGGCACGCCTCAAACGCGGCTTCGTCGTAGGGCTTGCCGTCTTCAATGGCGCGCCAGAATTCGATGAGTTTGGGTGGCCGGATCAGGCTGCCGACATGGGTCGTCAGGATGCGCTCAGGCATGGCCTCGCCTCCCTAGTTTGGAACTTTAAGGCCGGATCGTATGCCGCAGCATCGCCGTCGGCAAAGCGCCGGATGGCGAAGCCCCAAACCCCTTGGCAAGCCTGGCCTTACCCGCTAGAAAGCGGCCGTGGGCGTGCCGGCCCAGTTTGTCGGCGCGCCCATGTGCGCTTTCCGAAACCATAAAGGACGGCCTCTTCTGGCTTCTATCCATCGCGGATTTGCCAGTAGACGGCAGCACTTAATGACTTTGGGAGCGTGCTCCTGTCCGAGACTGCCGGCGCCGGAAACGGCTTAATCCATCAAAAATGGGCCTGCATAGACGGGTGAAGGCTTAAGGGCAGAGATTGCCCTTCGGTTCTGACCTCGGGTAGCCCGATGGAGCGCAAGCTTGATCGGGGGGCAGGGTGCAAAGCATCAACCCGGCGGCTCCGCTTGCGGGCCCGCCAACCGGAGAGAGCTGGTGGAACGCGCGGCAAAAAAAGAGCAGATCGCAGAGCTTGGCGAGGTCTTCAAGACCACCAAGGTCGTGGTTGTTGCTCATTATTCCGGTCTTACGGTCGCCCAAATGCAGACTCTGCGTCGGCAGATGAAGCAATCGGGCGCAACCGTTAAGGTCGCGAAAAATCGTCTCGCCAAAATCGCTCTCGAAGGCAGCGACGTCGCATCGATCGCGTCCTTGCTGAAGGGGCCGGCCCTGATTGCCTATTCCGGCGATCCGGTCGCGGCTCCCAAAGCGGCGGTCGAATTCGCCAAGACTAACGAGCGTTTCGTGATCCTTGGCGGAGCGATGGGAAAGACCTCGCTCGATCCGAACGGCATCAAGGCGCTGGCCGCCTTGCCGTCGCTCGACGAGTTGCGGGCAAAAATCGTCGGCCTCGTCGTTGCGCCGGCGACCAAGATCGCTCAGGTGGTCAACGCCCCTGCTGCGAAGCTTGCCCGCGTGGTCCAAGCCTACTCCGCGAAAAGCGGGGAAGGCGCCGCTGCCGCCTGAACCTGCACAATTTTTTGAGATTCGAACCGAAGGACAATAATCATGGCTGATCTGCAGAAAATCGTCGACGACCTCTCCAACCTCACCGTGCTTGAGGCAGCCGAACTCGCGAAGCTTCTCGAAGACAAGTGGGGCGTCTCGGCCGCTGCTGCGGTTGCTGTTGCTGCCGCTCCAGGTGCTGGCGCCGCCGCTCCTGCCGAGGAAAAGACTGAGTTCACTGTCGTTCTGGCCGCGGCCGGCGACAAGAAGATCGAGGTCATTAAGGAAGTTCGCGCCATTACCGGCCTCGGACTTAAGGAAGCCAAGGATCTGGTCGAAGGCGCGCCAAAGACCGTCAAGGATGGCGTCAACAAGGACGAGGCCGCCAAGATCAAGGCGACCCTCGAAAAAGTCGGCGCCAAGGTTGAGCTTAAGTAAGGAATACTTACTTAAGGGAGGTTCCCGGCCTTAGAGCAAGGCCGGGGCCTCAAAAATTACCTGTGATTTCAGTGCAGAGCCCCTGAAATCACCTAATTCGCCAGTTAGCGGCGAATGCGGCGGTATGATTCGGCAAATCGGCCGAATCAGCCGAAATTAGAGAGGCGTATGACGCCTGTCCGGACGGTCGCGATGGATTGCGGCCTTTCGGAGAGTCGCCTTGATCGCCCAGATAACCCGGTTTCGCCGGTTTTTGGTCTTCGGGACTGAAAACGGGGAAAGGCCGGGTGTGTTGGCTTGAGCTGGCAGGCTCAGGCCACGTGGATCGGTTGAGCGAGAGGACATGATGGCGCAGACGTTTATCGGTCGGAAGCGCGTTCGGAAGTTTTTCGGAAAAATCGAGGAAGTCGCGGAGATGCCGAACCTCATTGAGGTTCAGAAGGCATCGTACGACCAATTCCTCCTGGTGCAGGAGCCGCAGGGCGGCCGTCCCAATGAGGGCCTGCAGGCGGTCTTCAAATCGGTATTTCCGATTTCAGATTTCTCCTCGACCTCGATGCTCGAGTTCGTCAAATACGAATTCGAACCGCCGAAATACGATGTCGATGAGTGCCGCCAGCGCGGCATGACTTACGCTGCGCCACTCAAGGTGACGCTACGCCTGATCGTGTTCGATGTGGACGAAGAGACTGGCGCCAAGTCGGTCAAGGACATCAAAGAGCAGGATGTCTACATGGGCGATATTCCGCTCATGACCAACAACGGCACGTTCGTCGTCAACGGTACCGAACGCGTTATCGTCTCTCAGATGCATCGTTCGCCCGGCGTGTTCTTCGATCACGACAAGGGTAAGACGCACTCTTCAGGCAAACTTCTGTTCGCTGCGCGTATCATTCCGTATCGCGGCTCGTGGCTCGACATCGAATTCGACGCCAAGGACATCGTCTACGCACGTATCGATCGCCGCCGGAAGATTCAGGTGACGTCGCTGCTCTATGCGCTCGGCATGAGCGGCGAAGAAATTCTCAATACCTTTTACAAGCAGGTGCCATACAAGCGCACCAAGGATGGCTGGCGCGTTCCTTTCGACGCCAATCGGTTGCGTGGCTACAAGGCGATCAACGATCTCGTCGACGCCGATACCGGTAAGGTCGTCCTCGAAGCCGGTAAGAAGCTTACCGTGCGTCAGGCGCGTCAACTGGCCGAGAAAGGCCTGAAGGCGCTGCGATTGTCCGACGTGGAACTGATCGGCCACTTCCTGGCCGAGGACCTCGTCAATGTTAAGACCGGCGAGATCTATGCCGAGGCTGGCGACGAGATCACCGGCACGGAGCGCAAAGACGGCGAGTGGGAGATCAATGTCGGCAAGGCGCCGCTGAAGAGCCTGGTCGATCTTGGCTACAAGGAGCTGCCGCTACTCAACATCGACCACGTCAATGTCGGCGCTTACATCCGCAATACGCTTGCCGTCGACAAGAACATGACGCGCGAGGAAGCGTTGTTCGACATCTATCGCGTCATGCGTCCCGGCGAACCGCCGACGATCGACACGGCGCAGACGATGTTCAACTCGTTGTTCTTTGACTCGGAGCGTTACGATCTTTCGGCGGTCGGCCGCGTCAAGATGAACATGCGTCTCGATCTCGATGCGCCGGACACGATGCGTGTCCTGCGCAAGGAAGACATCCTTTCGGTCATCAAGACGCTGGTCGATTTGCGTGACGGCAAGGGTGAGATCGACGACATCGACCATCTCGGCAACCGCCGTGTGCGCTCGGTCGGCGAACTGATGGAAAATCAGTATCGCATCGGCCTGCTGCGCATGGAGCGCGCCATCAAGGAACGTATGTCGTCGGTTGATATCGACACCGTGATGCCGCAGGACCTGATCAACGCGAAGCCGGCGGCTGCCGCCGTGCGCGAGTTCTTTGGTTCTTCGCAGCTCTCGCAGTTCATGGACCAGACCAATCCGCTGTCGGAGATCACCCACAAGCGCCGCCTTTCGGCGCTTGGTCCGGGCGGTCTGACGCGCGAGCGCGCCGGCTTCGAGGTGCGCGACGTGCATCCGACGCATTACGGCCGCATCTGCCCGATCGAGACCCCGGAAGGTCCGAATATCGGTCTGATCAATTCGCTCGCGACGTTTGCGCGGGTGAACAAGTATGGCTTCGTCGAGACGCCGTATCGCAAAGTGAATGACGGCCGCGTCACCGACGAGGTCATCTATCTCTCGGCGATGGAGGAGGGCCGCTACACGGTGGCCCAGGCGAACTCGGCGATCGATCCGAAAGGCCGGTTCACCGACGACCTCGTCGTCGTTCGGCACGCCGGTGACGTCCAGTTGCTTCCGCCGGACAAGGTGGATTTCATGGACGTGTCGCCGAAACAGCTCGTTTCGGTTGCCGCCGCGTTGATCCCGTTCCTTGAGAACGATGACGCCAACCGCGCCCTGATGGGTTCGAACATGCAGCGCCAGGCGGTGCCGCTGGTTCGCGCAGAAGCGCCGTTCGTCGGCACGGGCATGGAAGGCGTGGTCGCTCGCGACTCCGGCGCCGCCATTGCCGCGCGCCGGACCGGCGTGATCGATCAGGTGGATGCCACCCGTATCGTTATCCGCGCGACCGGTGAAACCGACCCCGCCAAGCCGGGCGTCGACATCTACCGGCTGATGAAGTTCCAGCGTTCGAACCAGAACACCTGCATCAACCAGCGTCCGCTGGTGAAGGTGGGTGATCAGGTCAACAAGGGTGACATCATCGCCGACGGTCCGTCGACCGATCTCGGCGAACTCGCGCTTGGCCGGAACGCGCTCGTCGCGTTCATGCCATGGAACGGCTACAACTTCGAAGATTCGATCCTGCTCTCCGAGCGGATCGTGAAGGATGACGTCTTCACTTCGATCCACATCGAAGAATTCGAAGTGATGGCGCGCGACACCAAGCTCGGCCCCGAGGAAATCACGCGCGACATTCCGAACGTATCGGAAGAAACGCTGAAAAACCTCGACGAAGCCGGCATTGTCTATATCGGCGCCGAAGTCCGCGCCGGTGACATCCTGGTCGGCAAGATCACGCCAAAGGGCGAGAGCCCGATGACACCGGAAGAAAAACTTCTTCGCGCCATCTTCGGCGAGAAGGCTTCCGACGTTCGCGACACGTCGTTGCGCGTGCCGCCGGGCGTTCAGGGCACCATCGTTGAGGTGCGCGTGTTCAATCGCCACGGCGTCGATAAGGACGAGCGCGCGCTTGCAATCGAGCGTGAAGAAATCGAGCGTCTCGCCAAAGACCGTGACGACGAGCAGGCTATTCTCGACCGTAACGTCTACGGCCGTCTCGCTGAGTTGCTCGAGGGGCGGCAGGGGGTTTCCGGTCCGAAGGGCTTCAAGAAAGACACCAAGATTACCCGCGCAGTGCTCGACGAATATCCGCGGGCGCAGTGGTGGATGTTCGCTTCACCGAACGACAAGATCATGGTGGAGATCGAAGCGATCCATAAGCAGTACGAGGAGTCGAAGAAGCGCCTTGAGCAGCGGTTCCTCGACAAGGTCGAGAAGCTGCAGCGTGGTGACGAACTGCCCCCCGGCGTGATGAAGATGGTCAAGGTCTTCGTCGCCGTGAAACGCAAGATCCAGCCCGGCGACAAGATGGCCGGCCGCCACGGCAACAAGGGTGTGGTGTCGAAGATCGTGCCGGTCGAGGACATGCCGTTCCTCGCCGACGGCACGTCGGTTGATATCGTGCTCAATCCGCTCGGCGTGCCGAGCCGCATGAACGTCGGACAGATCCTCGAGACGCACCTTGGTTGGGCTTGCGCCGGCCTTGGCATCAAGATCGGTCAGGCAGTCGACACCTACAACAGCAAGCATGACACCAAGCCGCTGAAGGAGCTGTTGAAGAAGGTCTACGGCGAGGACGAGACGATCAAGTCGCTCGACGACAAGGGCCTGATCGAGCTCGGCAGCAATCTGCGCCATGGTGTGCCGATTGCGACGCCGGTGTTCGACGGAGCAAAAGAGGCCGACATCGAGCATATGCTCGACCTTGCCGGCCTCGATCACT
>CAWECH010000007.1:0-78635 GCA_963807565.1 uncultured Alphaproteobacteria bacterium
TCGTCGATGCCGAGTTCACGGAAGTCGACGACGACAAGAAGAACAAGAAATCGGCCTAAGACGGCGAGACGGTAATGCCGCTTCGAATAGTCAAAACAGCATCCCCGACCGCAAAGCGGGGGTGCTTGTTTTTTATCGGGCGGGTCATGGCGCCGGCAAGCTGGGCGCCGGTAAGCTGGGCATCGTCAAGGTAAGGAATGATGACGAAGCGCTGCTATTACGAATCGCTCTCGATTGAACGCACCGCGACCGAAGTCGACATCAAGACCGCGTTCCGCAAGCAGGCGATGCAATGTCATCCGGATCGTAATCCCGGCGACGCCGGAGCCGAGCATCGCTTCAAGGAAATCAACGAAGCCTACGAAGTCCTCAAGGATGCCGATAAGCGCGCAGCCTATGACCGCTACGGCCACGCCGCTTTCGAGCAGGGCATGGGCGGCGGCGCGCCGGGCTTCGGCGCCGATTTCGCCACGACATTCTCGGATATTTTTGATGATCTGTTCGGCATGGGCGGCCGCCGTGGCCGCGGCGGCACCGGCCGCGAGCGTGGCGCCGATCTCCGCTACAACATGGAAATCTCGCTGCAGGAAGCTTACGCGGGCAAGGCAGCACAGGTTCGTATTCCGACGTCCGTGACCTGCGAAGCCTGCTCCGGCTCCGGCGCCAAGCCCGGCACCAAGCCGAAGGTCTGCACGATGTGCCAGGGCCAAGGCAAAGTTCGCCACGCGCAGGGCTTCTTCACGCTCGAACGAACTTGCCCGCAATGCCAGGGCCGCGGCCAGTCTATCGACAGTCCGTGCGTCTCCTGCTCCGGCGCCGGCCGTGTCACCCGCGAGCGCACGCTGTCGGTGAATATTCCTGCTGGCGTCGAGGACGGCACCCGTATCCGGCTTGCCGGCGAAGGCGAAGCCGGCTTACGCGGCGGGCCGGCCGGCGACCTTTACATCTTCCTGTCGCTCGCGGCGCATCCTTTCTTTCAGCGCGAAGCCGCCGATTTGCACTGCCGCGTTCCGATCTCGATGGTGACCGCGGCGATGGGCGGCGATTTCGAAGTGCCGACCATCGACGGCGGCAAGACCAAGGTGAAGGTGCCGGAAGGCACGCAATCCGGCCGTCGTTTCCGGTTGTCCGGCAAGGGGATGCCGGTGCTGCGCGCGCGCCAGAGCGGCGACATGTACGTGCAAGTCATGGTCGAAACGCCGCAAAATCTGACCAAAAAGCAGCGTGAACTGCTGGCAGAGTTCAACCGGTTGTCGTCGGAGGCGACGCAACCGGAGTCCGCCGGCTTCTTCGGCAAGGTGAAGGAATTCCTCGACGGTTTGGGTTCGCGTACAACGTCTGACTAAGCAGGCATTAAGGTCGCAACAAGCGCGTCTATCGGCACGGATCGCGGGTTTTGCTAGCTTCACCGGCATGTCGAACCAGGAAACCATCGTCCGGTATCTCTTTGCGGCGGTAGTGGCAGGAATTTTCACGGCCACTGTGATCTATATTTATTTGACCTATCACCACTGATGGCACGGTCCGATGCGGGTTAAGGCTGTCAGAACCCGGCGGCTGGCCTTCAGCCTGTGGATGTTCTAAAAAAGGTCGTGTTTCTGTCGCGTGGATGTCATGCCGCTGCCGGCCCTGCAAAAGTTTGAACAAAGGATCGGGCGGCAACTTCGCCTGCTTGAGCTCCGCAAAACGATCATCGAGCGCAAGATCGAAAAGCAGATCAGGCTTTTCGAGCAGCGGCGTAACGGCATCGGCAAGAAAATCGAAAAGCAGATCCGCCAGTTCGAAACGAAGCGCGGTATTCGCCTCGACGACGAGGTGCGTTTCATCCGTTCCTGGATTGAGCGGCCACTCAGCATTGGCGCCGTCACGCCCTCGGGCAAAGTGCTGGCGCGAGCCATGGCGCGGTACGTCGATCCGAACGCGGATGGTCCGGTCGTTGAGCTCGGCCCCGGAACCGGCCCGGTTACCGAAGCTTTGGTTGAAGCCGGTGTGGCGCCGTCGCGCCTGGTGCTGGTTGAATTCAATCCGGCGTTCTGCCGGATTTTGCAAAACCGTTATCCCGATGCGACGCTGGTGCAGGGCGATGCGTATAGCATCCGCCGCCTTCTCGAAACGCTGTTGATCCAGCCGGCGTCCGCGGTGGTCTCCGGTTTGCCGCTGGTGACGAAACCGATCCGCGAGCGGTGGCGTCTGGTTTGCGACGCTTTCGAATCTGATGGTGCCCGGCGCGCCATTCGTGCAGTTCACCTACTCGGTAGCCTCGCCGTTGCCAAAACGGCTCGGCGGCTTCACCGCGGAAGCGTCCGAGCGAATCTGGATGAACCTGCCGCCGGCGCGGGTGTGGGTCTATCGCAAGCGTTAGCTGCGATGGCCGTTCCAAAAATTCTCATCATTCCGGGCTCGCTTCGAACCGGCTCAAGCAACGTAAAGCTGGCGGCGCTTGCGGCCAAGGAGTTTTTGCTGGCCGAAGCGGAGGTCACGCGCATTTCGCTCGAGGATTACGCATTGCCGCTGTTCGATGGCGATTTCGCCGCGGATGCTCAATCCCGCCGGCGGCGGTGCAGCTCAAGCGAATGCTGCTGGCGCACCATGGCGTCTTCATATGCTGTCCTGAATACAACGCGTCAGTGCCCCCGTTGATCAAGAACGTTATCGACTGGGTGACGCGGGTGCGTGACCGCGGCGAACCGCCGAACACCATGTTCAAGGGGCGCGCCTTCGCCATCGCGTCGGTGTCTCGCGCCGCCCACGGCGGCATCCGCGGGTTGATGGCGCTTCGCCAAATTCTGGAACTCGGTTGCGGCGCGCTCGTGATCCCGGAGCAGGTTGCCATAGCGCACGCGGACCAGGCGTTTGACCAACGGGATAATCTGAAGGATGAGGCTGCCGGTGCCGCTCTAAAGGCTTTGGTGCGGCAGTTGGTGGAATTAGCGAGCGTGATGTCCTAAATGAGCTTCGGCCAGAAGGAACGCTCGATGTCGACTGCAGCCCCGCGACCGCCTGATTGTTGCTCTCGATCATTCTTCGATCGAGGAAGCACAGGCCATGGTGTCGCGGCTCGGTGAGGCGGTGACATTCTACAAGATCGGCTATCAGCTTGCCTTTGCTGGCGGCATTACCTTTGCCCGCACGCTGACCGATGCCGGCAAGCAGGTTTTTATCGACCTGAAACTTCATGACATCGGCAATACGGTCGCGCAGGGTGTCAAAAGCGTTGCGCGCCTCGGTGCTACTTTCCTTACCGTTCATGCCTATCCGCAGACCATGAAGGCCGCTGTCGATGCGCGCGAGAAGGGCCTGCGCATCCTTGCTGTCACCGTGCTCACCTCGCACGATGACAAGGACATAGTCGAGGCCGGCTATAATTCCAGCGTCTCGGCTCTGGTAGCGCGTCGTGCCGAGCAGGCGCGCGATATCGGCGTCGACGGACTGGTTTGCTCCGGCGAGGAAGTCGGAAGGCTTCGCTCGATCGTGAGTACGAAGCTCTCGTTGGTGACGCCCGGCATTCGGCCTGCCGGATCCGCCGCCGACGAACAGAAGCGCATCGCGACGCCTGCTGCCGCGATCGCCGCAGGCTCTGATTATCTCGTGGTCGGGCGGCCGATCATCGCGGCCTCGGATCCGAAGGCCGCGGCGGAAGCCATCGTCGCCGAGATTTCGCAAGCGAGCAGATAACGGAGAGGGTCATGCCCAAGGGTTACTGGATCGGCCGCGTCGATGTGCATGACGAAGAAGGCTACAAGCCGTACGCTGCCGCCAATCCTGCCATCTTCAAGAAGTTTGGCGGCGCGCTATGTGGTGCGCGGCGGCAAATACGAGAATCCGGAAGGCGGCAGCCGCTCGCGCAACGTGGTCATCGAGTTTCCGGACTATGCCGCTGCGCTAGCCTGCTACAACTCGCCAGAGTACCAGGCCAACATGAAAATCCGGCATGCTCATCGGCATCACTCGACATGATCATCGTCGAGGGTTTCGACGGTCCGCAGCCGTAACCGTTCTTTAGCCGGGAGTTTTGCGCGATGCCCAAGGGTTACTGGCTGCCGCAGATCGATGTGCGCAACATGGATGGCTACAAGGCCTACATGGAGGCGACGCCGCCGGCGCATGAGAAATATCACGGCAATGCTCTGGTGCGCGGCGGCAAGATGGAAGTGCTCGAAGGCCACCCGCGCAGCCGCAACGTCATTCGCGAATTTCCCGATTATGCGTCGGCGCTCGCCTGCTACGCTTCCGACGAATATCAGCGCGCCAGGCCGTTGCGGCTGCCGCATTCGGATATCGATTTCCTGATCGTTGAAGGCTTCGACGGCACGCAGCCGGTGCAGACCGGAACGCCGCCGGCCAGCGCAGCTGGAAAGGGCTACTGGATCGCCCATGTCGATGTCACCGGGCCTGAAGGTTACAAGGTCTATGCAGTCGCGCTCGACGCGCCGCTTGGCCAGTTTGGCGGTCGCTATCTGGTGCGTGGCGGCGCGCAGGAAGTGCCGGAGGGCAAGGCGCGGCCGCGCACTGTGGTGATCGAATTTCCAAGCTTCGATGCGGCGCGGGCCTGCTACTATTCGCCGGACTATCAGGCGGTGAAAAAGCTGCGCGACGGCAACGCCGAAGTCGATCTCGTTGTCGTCGAGGGCTACGGCGGCCCCAAGTTCTAATCTCGAGTTCCAGCGTTGCTGGGCTAATCCCGCCCCGCTATACCCGCCCGGACGGGAGATAATCCGATGGCAAATTCCGACATGCGGGTGGTGATAGCCGGTGCTGGCGGACGCATGGGGCGAACGCTGATCAGCGCCATCGCCGCTACCAAGGGCCTCGTGCTGGCCGGGGCGGTGGATGCGCCGGGTTCCGCGATCATCGGTCGCGACGCCGGCGAACTGGCCGGTCTGGGACCGAACGGCGTGAAGGTGACGAGCGACGTCGCGCCGCTTCTGAAAGCGGCCGACGGGCTGATCGAGTTCACCATCCCGGCGGTGACGCTGGCCTTTGTCGAGCTCACCGCGGCCGCGGGTCTTGTCCATGTCATCGGCACCACCGGTCACACGCGCGGAAGAGGAAGCGGTGATCGCGAAGGCGGCGAACCGCGCCATCATCGTCAAGTCCGGCAACATGAGTCTCGGCGTCAATCTGCTCGCCGGCCTGGTGAAGCAGGTGGCGAAGACGCTCAACGACGATTACGACATCGAAATTTTCGAGATGCACCACAACAAAAAGATCGATGCGCCATCAGGCACCGCGCTGATGCTCGGCCGGGCCGCGGCCGCCGGCCGCGGCATCGATCTGTCATTGCATTCGGCCCGCGGCCGCGACGGCATGACAGGCTCACGCCAGCGCGGCGATATCGGCTTTGCCTCGCTGCGCGGCGGCACCAATGTCGGCGAGCATCGCGTGATGTTTGCCGGGCCGTCGGAAATCCTCGAACTCACGCATCGCGCCGAGGACCGGCTGATCTTTGCCCGCGGCGCGCTGCACGCAGCGCTGTGGGCGCGCGGCCAGAAGCCCGGGCTCTATTCGATGGCCGATGTGCTGGGGCTTGGCGACAAGTAGACGGTCGACAACGAACGCGTGACGCAGATGCTGACACCACAGGAAGCCACTACCAGAAAGCGCATCATCTACGGGCTCATCGCGCTGGGCTTCGCCGGCCTGATCGGCGCGCACGAAATCACACCGGCTGACGAAAACGCCGACTTCACCTTGCCGCTTCTTGTTGCCGGTGTCGGGACCCTGAGTTTTGTTGCTGCCGGTCTACTGGCGCGCAATCTGCTCAAGCGGATGGCCTCGAAATAAGCCCGTTTCTTTTCCGGATATTGCAAACAACACCGGCTGGATACGCCGCAAATTGACGATTGCGGACAGCAGAACCGCAATCTGGATGAACAATCCACTTTATCGGCTTGGTAACCCGGCGCCCGGATAATGGGTCTCCGCGCGTACCGAAATCAGGTCCCAAATCAGGTCCGATGTCGCTCTCCACGAATGATGGGCCGGGTGAGAGACCGGTAATCGGTCAACTTCGCCTTGCCGAGTTGCTCAGCGCGCTTAGCTTCGCGCTCGATATGGTCGAGGGCCAGCCAGCCGGACACTGCGTGCGCTGCTGCTGGATCGCGATGCAGATCGGCCGCGAAGCGGGCCTCTCCGACTCCCAGCTCCGAAACCTGTACTACACGATGCTGATCAAGGATGTTGGCTGCAGCAGTAATGCCGCGCGCATCTGCCAAATCTACATGATCGACGACATCACCTTCAAACGCGACCTGATGACGGTCAACGGCAGCCTGCCGCAAGTGTTGCGCTTTGTACTGTCGCACACCGGCATGAATGCCGGCCTTGCCGAACGGTTTCGCGCGCTGGTGAACGTCTTCCAGAATGGCGGCCGGATTGCCCAGGAACTGATGGAGACACGCTGCGATCGTGGCGCCGAGATCGCACGCAAGATGCGCTTCTCGGAAGACGTGGTCGCCGGCGTTCGAAGTTTTGACGAGCACTGGGACGGGGGCGGCATGCCCGAAGGTCTGAGCGGCGAAGCGATCCCGATCTATTCGCGCATTTCACTGATCGCGCAGATCGTCGATGTGTTCCAGACCACGGGCGGTGTCGAGGCGGCCCGGCAGGAAATCCGGCATCGCACCGGTACGTGGTTTGAACCGCGGCTGGCCGAGGCTTTCGAGCGGGTCGCGATGCGGGACGAATTCTGGACCACGCTGCGCGCGCCCGATCTGCAGACCATCATCTTCGATCTTGAGCCGGCGCAAGAGCGTACGTTCGTGGATGAATCCTATCTCGACGACATTGCGGCCGCATTTGCGCAAGTGATCGACTCCAAGAGCCCATACACCAGCGGCCATAGCGAACGGGTTACACTGTTCAGTGACCTCATTGCGGAGCAGCTCGAACTCACGCCGGAGCGGCGGCGCTGGCTCAAGCGTGCCGCGTTGCTCCATGACATCGGCAAGCTCGGCGTCAGCAACACCATCCTCGACAAGCCCGGTAAACTGAATGACGACGAGTGGGTGGCGATGAAGAAGCACACCACGCTTGGCGAGATGATTCTCTCGCGTATCGCCGCGTTCAAAGACCTCGCGGCAATCGCTGCCGGTCATCACGAAAAGCTCGACGGCAACGGCTATCCGCGCGGCTTGCGCGACGAGCAGATATCTCTTGAAGTCCGCATCGTTACGACCGCGGATATTTTTGATGCGCTGACAGCGGACCGGCCTTATCGGGCTGCGATGCCGGTCGACAAAGCATTGTCGATCATGACTGAGATGCTGGGTACTGCACTCGACCCGCGCTGCTTCGCCGCTCTCAAACGCGCGCTGCGGCGCGTCGATCCGGCGCTCGCCGCATAATCGCTTTGCTCTTGGAATTTGGGGCGTGCCGCTCACGAAGCACGCACGCCCCAAAAGCGCTGAGGCCTAGAGCTCTTTGCCGATCAGCCGGTCGACCGAGTAATAACCTCCGCCGCGTAGCGCGATCGCAAAAAAGACGAGGCCCCAGAGCAGCGGAAATTCGTAACCACCTCCCGGCGACGAAAACGCGAATCCGTGGGCATACGAAACAAAGAACGTAATGCAGAAGAGTTCGATGGCGACCGCCGCAGCAAAGAAACGCGTCAGCAAGCCGATAATGATGCAGATGGCGCCAACAGTTTCCAGGAACATGGCGGAGCCGGCAAACACTTCCGCCGGAAAGAAACCATTTTTATTCATCGCACCCACGATAGGGGTGAGTCCGGCATTGAACTTTACCCAGCCGTGAACGAACAAAATGCCGCCAGCGGCGGCGCGGATGATCACGTCGGAAAAACCTCTCGACCAGTCGTAAAATCCGGCGAGACCCGGAATAATCAGTTTGGCTTCGGTTTGAGCCATAGGCACGCTCCCCTTTGTTTTCATTGCCCAGCGCAACTGGCGGCACACTACAACGTCGTAGCAAGTGACAAACACCGCCGTGGCTACAGTTTATTCAACCAATGACAGGTGCCCCACACCATTTTGAGTTGTGCTGGATTGCGGCGTGACGGGCCGGCAGACGCGTGCAGCGTCGTCGAAAGCGGCGAAACTGGCGTCGTTTACCGAGGTTAAATTTTCGGACGAAAACGAGAACAAAAGGCCGCGTTTTGGCGGCTTGCGGCGTTGACTCTTCATAATGATCGAACAGATTGGACCGCTTGTTGCGTAGGAGTACTCGTCATGGCCCCCGGCCGCCCGTACTGGAAGGGTTACCTCAAACTCGCGCTGGTTTCGTGCCCGATCGCGCTTTACAGCGGCACATCGTCGAGCGAGCGGGTCGCGTTCCGCCAGATCAATAAAACGACCGGTAATCGGCTGCGTCAGCAGCTCGTCGACGAGGTGACGCGCGAGCCGGTCGAGAACCAGGACAAGGGCCGCGGCTACGAATACGCCAAAGGCGCTTACATCCAGGTAGAGGACGATGAGCTTGATGCCGTCGCCATCGAAAGCAACCACACCATCGAGATCAATTCCTTCGTGCCGCGCGCACAGGTCGATGAGCGCTATCTCGACAGCCCATATTACATCATCCCGGACGATCAGGTCGGGCAAGAAGCCTTCGCGGTGATCCGCGAGGCGATGCGCGGCAAGGGCATGGCGGCGCTGGCGCGCGTCGTGCTGGCGAAGCGCGAGCGCGTCATCATGCTTCAGCCCTGGGACAAGGGCGTGATGGGCACGACGCTGCACTATCCCTATGAAGTCCGCGACGCCGGCGAGTATTTCGACGACCTGCCCAATGTCAAAGTCGCGCCCGACATGCTGAAGCTTGCCGAACATATTCTTGAGGGCAAGGAAGCCGATTTCGATCCGGCGCACTTCGTCGACCACTACGAAGAGGCGGTGGTCGAAATGCTCAAGCAGAAACAGGCCGGCATCAAGCCGCCGAAGGGCAAGGCGGTCGAGCCGCCGCGCAATGTCATCAATCTGTTTGATGCGCTGAAGAAGAGCGTTGCCGCCGACAAGGGCAGCGCCGCGACCGGCAAGGCCAAGGCGGCGCCGGCCAAACGCGGCAAAAAACGCATCGAAGGCCAGCGCGAAATGCTGCTGCCGATTTCCGGCAAGAAGGGCAAAGAGGCTGCGGCTGCCAAAACTCCGGCGAAGGCTCCGGCACGCGCTACCGGCGGCCGGCAAAGAAAAGCCGGCTAAATAGCCGGCTTTCAGCTCACGCAAGCGCCCGGCTTTATTGAGCGCGCTTGGCGGCGTCAGTCACGATTTTGTAGGCGTCGGCGAGCGCCGGCTTCTCTTTCGAGACAGCTACGGCCGCGCCTGACATCTCCTTCAGCATCTCCGCCTGTTCGTCGGGCGGCAACTTGATCAGTTCGCCGTTGTTGTCCGTCCAGGTCTTGATCGCGGCGTTTTCGATTTCGATGGCGCGCGGATTGAAGCTGGCGGACAGATCGCTGGCGTCTTTCTCAACGATCTGTTGCAGGTCGGCAGGCAGCGTGTCGTACCATTTCTTGCTGAGTTCAACGACATAGAAGATCGCGGCGTGGTTGGTCATGGTGATGTATTTTGCCGCATCATAGAAGTGCAGGCCGCTCAAAAGCTGAACGCCGGCGACAGCGCTGTCGAGCGAGCCCTGCTGGATTGCCGTCATCACATCGCCCGGTGACATTGCCACGGGAGTCGTGCCGAGTTGCTTGAACGCCGCCGACTGAAACTCGGAGGCAAAAATCCGCAGCTTCTTGCCTTTGAAATCGGCGACGTGGCGGATTGCGTTCTTTGAGATCACTTCCGACGGTTCGGCAAAGGCTACGGCGATGCCATGCAGCCCTTTGTCGGCGCCAAGCGCAAGGTAGAATTTCCGCACCTCCGGATCGCCGGCGACTTTCTGGCCCTGGGCAATTGAGGTGACCAGGCCCGGAGCGGCCAGCACTTCAAAACGTTCGTCGATGCCGACGAAGAACTCTGGCGGCACAATCGCACATTGGATGGCGCCGAACTGCGTGCCTTCGATCTGGCGCGGAATCGAGCCGAGCTGGCTCGCCGGGTAAACCTCGACCTTGATGCGACCGCCGGAGTTCTTCTCGATCATGGGAGCGAGTGCCTTCGCATAAAGATCGAGCGCCGCATTGAGGGTCGGCGTCGTGATCTTCATCGTGAAGGTCTTGTCTTGCGCCTGCGCCGTTCCGACGGTCAGCGCCAGACCCAGCACGCTCGCAGCGATCGTCAGTTTGCCTTGTGGAAAGCCCACATCATCCTCCCTGGATCGAATTGTTTGTTGGGCCGGTTTTTACAGATGGGCCGGACGTTGTCCAGCTTACGGACTGCCGCAGGTGACGCCGTTTTAATCAGCGCGCAGCAGCGATTTGCCGGTCATTTCCCTGGGCTTCGGCAATTCCATCAGCTCAAGCAACGTCGGCGCGATGTCGGCGAGGCGGCCTTCGGCGACGAGTCCGCGGTTGCGGGCGCCGAGCAGCACCACCGGCACCGGGTTCGTGGTGTGCGACGTGTGCGGCCCGCCGGTTTCCGGATCGCGCATCATTTCGCAATTGCCGTGATCGGCGGTGACGAGCAGCGCGCCGCCGGCTTTCTGAATCGCGTCGGCGATACGGCCGAGGCTGGCGTCGACCGTCTCCACCGCCTTGATCGCTGCCGGCAGGCTGCCGGTGTGGCCGACCATGTCGGGATTGGCGAAGTTGAGGATGATCATGTCGTACTTGCCGGAGTTGATCGCCTCGACCGCCTTGTCGGTCAGTTCCGGCGCCGACATTTCCGGCTGCAAATCGTAGGTCGCGACCTTGGGCGAAGGCACCATGATGCGGTCCTCGCCGCGATAGGGCTCTTCGTGCCCGCCGTTGAGGAAATAGGTGACGTGCGGATACTTCTCGGTCTCCGCCATGCGCAATTGGGTGCGGCCGGCGTCCGCGACCACTTCGCCGAGAATGTGCGCGAACGACTGCGGCGGAAAAATCGCCTGCATGAATTTGTCGAGCGCGTCGGAATACTGCGTCATGCCGACAGCGGCGGCGAACTTCACCACGCGCTTGCGCTCGAAGCCGGAGAAGTCCGGATCAAGCATCGCGCCAAGAATTTCGCGCACCCGATCGGCGCGGAAGTTGAAACAGAGAATGCCGTCGCCGTCTTTCATGCCGTGATAGTCGCCGACTACGGCCGGCAAAATGAACTCATCGAACTTCTTGTTGGCGTAGGCGTCGGCCACCACCGCCGGCGCATCGGGAAAGTGCGGAGCGTCGGCTTCGACAATCGCGGCATAGGCTTTGCTGACGCGGTCCCAGCGCTTGTCGCGATCCATCGCGTAGTAGCGGCCGCATACGGTCGCGACCGGCACTGATTTCGGCAGCGCTGCCAACAGCCGCTTGATGTCGTCGCCGACCGGCGCGGCGAGTTGCGGCGGCGATCGCGGCCGTCAGTCAGTGCGTGAACCAAGGTCGGCACGCCGGCGTCGGCGAGGATCTTTGCCAGCGCTACGGCGTGATCCTGATGCGAATGCACGCCGCCGGGCGATACCAGGCCGATCAGGTGGCAGGTGCCGCCGCTCGCTTTCAGTTTCTTGATCAGACTCGGTGAGAACGGGCGCCTTGGCGATCTCGCCGCTGGCGATGGCGTTGCCGATCCGCGGCAGGTCCTGCATCACCACGCGGCCGGCGCCGATATTCAAGATGGCCGACTTCGGAGTTGCCCATCTGGCCGTCCGGCAGTCCGACATCGTGACCGGAGGTGTGAAGGAACCCGCGCGGCCCGGCTTCCCATAGCCGGTCGAAGGTCGGCGTTTTGGCCTGCCGCACGGCGTTGTCGGCGTTGTCCTCGCGCCAGCCGAAGCCGTCGAGGATCACCAGCATCACCGGCCGCCGCTGCTGCATGCATCGCCCTTTCAGTCAGACAACGCAGCAGCGGTATTGCGGATCGATGGGGGCGTCAATCAGCGCAAAGCCCTCTCCCCGCGCGCGGGGAGAGGTAATTATGCCGCGCCGACGACCTGCCCGGCTTCCCAGCCAAGCATCGCGCGCTTGCGCGTGATGCCCCAGTGATAGCCGGTGACGTCGCCGGATTTGCCGACGACGCGGTGGCACGGCACCACGAACGAGATCGGGTTCTTGCCGACTGCGGTGCCGACCGCGCGCGGGGCCGTCGGCTTGTCGAGCTTGCAAGCGATGTCGGAGTAGGTGACGAGCTTGCCCATCGGGATTTTCAACAGCGTGTCCCAGACCCGCACTTCCCAATCGGTACCGATCAGGACGACGCGGAGCGGCTGCTCGCGCTGCCATTGCTTCGGATCGAAGATGCGCCGTGCAATCGCGGATGTGCGGGCGCTGTCTTCGACATAGGTTGCCCGCGGCCAGCGGCCTTTCATGTCGGCGAGCGCGGCGCGCTCCTTGCCGTGATCGGCGAAAGCGAGGCCGGCGAGGCCGCGGCCGGTCGCCATCACCAGCGCGCTGCCAAACGGTGAAGGATGGAAGCCGAAATAAACCGTCAGCCCTTCGCCGCCGGTTTTCCATTCGCCCGGCGACATCGCTTCATGGGTGACGAACAGATCGTGCAGCCGGCCCGGGCCGGACAGGCCGACTTCATAAGTGGCATCGAGCACGCTCGCCGAGTCACGCAGCAATTGCCGTGCGCCGTCGAGCGTCAGCGCCTGCAGGAATGCTTTCGGCGACAGCCCGGCCCAGCGGCGGAACAGATGATGCAGTTCAGTCGGCGTAACGCCGGCCGCTTCGGCGATGGTTTCGATCTCGGGCTGGTCGCGCCAGTGGCCGCGGATGTGGCCGATCGCCTTGCGCACGACGTCATAGTCGGCGGCGGCAGCGGCGAGCGGCATCGGGTTTTGCTGCATGAGTTGTTGCATGGGTTCGCATGGTCGGGTGACAACATGGGAGTCTCCATCATCTGTCTCCCATTTAGGCCGCGCCTGTGCGCGCTCCCACCCGATTTCTGTCTCTATTCAAGGACGGTCCGGGTCGGTCCGCGCTTGGCTTCGCTGATCGCGGCGGCGAGCGCCGAGGCGAAATCCTTCTTTTCATCGGGGTTGAGGAAGGCTGCGATCGACAGCCGCCGGCCGCGCGACACCAGGAACAGCCGCTCGATGCCGAATTCCTCGTGGACAGTGCGGTCGAGCTGCACCCAGAGCGGATTGAGCGTCCATACGCGAACGCCGCCACGCTGGTTGACCTTGCGTACGGTAAGTTCGGTGGCGGTGACCGTCACTTCTTCGTAAGCACGGGCGGCGCGGAAGTTGGCGCGGAACGCCCAATACACCAGCAGCACGTCGAGACCGAGGAAGCCGAACACCGGCCATGCGCCGAGCAGGAGAAACACCAGGCCCGCAGCGAAACTGATGCCGCCAATGCAGAGCATGAAAATCAGAAACTGAGTCGAGCTCAGCGAGCGGTGCGGCGTGATCACCGCCGAGAAGATCGCGGATTCTGCGGGCGCCGGAGTGGCATGGCTGGCATCGGCGGTCATGACGGTTATTATAAGCGCTTCATTCCGTGTCTTCCATGCAGTGTTTCCGTGGCGCGCAAGAAATCCAGCAAGACAACCAAACAATCCAAAAAGCCGCCCAAGAAGGCTGTTGCCGGTAAAACCGGTCAGCGTTTGCAGGCGGCGCGCAAGGGCAAGGCTGCAAAGGTCAAACCGGCCAAGGCGCGGGTCAAGGCCGACACCAAAGCAGCGCACGGCGCGTTGCCGCAATGGACGCCGGCCGAGATCGAAGAGGCGTTCCGGCGTTTATCTACCGCGGCGCCGGCGCCACGCACCGAACTGCAACACGTCAATCCGTTCACGCTTCTGGTCGCTGTGGTGCTGTCGGCGCAGGCCACCGATGCCGGCGTCAACAAGGCAACGCCGGCCTTGTTCGCGCTCGCCGATACGCCGGAAAAGATGGTCAGGCTCGGTGAAGACAAGGTGCGCGACCTGATCAAGACCATCGGGCTGTTCCGCACCAAGGCGAAGAACGTGATCGCGCTGTCGGAGATACTTGTTGCGCAGCACGGCGGCAAAGTTCCGCATGACCGCGACGCGCTCGAAGCGCTACCGGGCGTCGGCCGCAAGACCGCCAATGTCGTTCTCAACGTCGCGTTCGGCGAACCGACCATCGCGGTCGATACGCATATCTTCCGCGTCGGCAACCGAACCGGGCTCGCCGTCGGCAAGACGCCGTTCGATGTCGAGATGAAGCTCCTCGAAGTGGTGCCGGAAAAATATCTCCTGAATGCGCACCACTGGCTGATCCTGTTCGGCCGTTACACCTGCATCGCGCGCCGCCCGCTGTGCGAGAAGTGCATCATCGCCGACCTGTGCAAATGGCCGGGCAAGACGGTGAATGCGGCGGTGCCGACGGCTACCTAAGACGCTAGGCCCTCGGCTTTTCCGCGGTGGCATTCGTGCCGGCGATAAAGCCCTGACAGGTGGCGCGGGCAAGGCCGTGAAGGCTGAATCCGCCCGCGGACTCGCCGCCGCAATAGAGGCCCGGAATCACCTGGCCATTCATGTCGACAACCTGGCAACGCCCATTGATCCGCAAGCCGGCACGCGTGTCGTGAAGCACCGGCGTCGCCCACGCCGGCATAGAACGGAGGCTTGGCGATCTTGTAGAGCGGCTTCGGCTTGCCGAAATCCTCGTCCACGCCTGAATCGACGAAGCTGTTGTAGCGCGCGACGGTCGCGTCAAGAGCGTCGGGCGGCATCGGCACGCGCTGGTATTTCATCTCGATCTTCTTCGGCCAGGTCGCTCGATCGTGTTCGCGGTGAAGAAGAAGCCGGCGTCGATAATCGACATTCGGCGGCTTCGGATCCCAATTCTCGCGCGCGACCGCGTCGGCGTCGAAGATCGCCCAGATCGGGCCGCCGCCGTTATGCCCGTCGCCGATGCCGGCCAGCGCGGCATCGAGGAAGTTGTTGGGCTTGAATTTTGATGTTCTTGCGCGTTGCGATAGCTGTCCTGGATATACGGGTCGATCGAGCTGTAGTTGTTGGCGCTGAATTGCCGGCCGGTCTCGTCATAGAACCGCTTGCCGAGCATGTTGACCATGATGACGTTCTGCCAGTCGCCGACCTGCAGTCCGGTGGCGCGGGCCTTGTCGAACACTTCGCTGCCCGGCATCCAGCGCAGGTTCACGATAGCCGTACTGGCTGCCGATGGTGCCGGGCTTGGTGATGCTGGAGCCGAATTCGCCGGTCTGATTGGACAAACCCCACAGCGACGCGCCGATCGCCATGCGCGGCCAATTCGCCGCTGGCGTCCTGGTCCGACCAGGGCATGCCGGCCAGGCCGCAATATTCCTCGGTCAGGCGCGGATCGAACATGCGGCGGAAATTGACGTTGCCGGTCGATCCGCCGGTGCCGATGATGACGGCCTTGCGCGCGCGGATATTGAGCAGCGTGCCGTTATTGTCGACGGCGATGCCGAGCACGCGGCCCGCGTGCGGCGCTCTCGCGGTGGATTGCGATCATCCGGTGTCGACAGCAGGATTTGGACGCCCGCCTTTCGTGCCGCGGCTTCCAGCGGATGCATCAGGCCGTTGCCGGATGGACATGGTCGTGCGCTTGTCCGGCGTCGGCCGGCTTGCCGGTCTGCACCATCGGCCAGTCCATCGGCGCCGCGTGCATTTCGCGCGGCACCGAGTTGCCGACCGAACTTCCGCCCAGCGCGTCCGGCGCCTTGTCGACGAAAACAACGCCGTGCGCGATCAGAAATTCGTACGTCGCGGCGCAGTTGTCGGCAAAGGCGCGGATGATTTCGCGGTCGTTGTAGCGATAATCGGGAAAGCCATTCGGCTTCGACCACCGACCAGTCGGTCAGGTCGCTGGAAGACGAGATCGGGCGAATCCGCGATGCCGTATTTCTTCTGCGTAGCTGGTGCCGCCGCCGAGCGGCACGTTGCCGCCGCTGCAGATCGCGTGGCCGCCGACATGGTTCTGCGCTTCGACGACGATCACCGACGAACCGGCTTCGCGCGCGACGATGGCGGCAGGAAGTCCCGAGGCGCCCGACCCGATCACGACGACGTCGGCCTCCCGGTCCCAACGAATGCTGGGCGAGGAGGTTTGGGCTTTCGCCTCAGGGAGCGCGACGGCCGCTGCGCCAGCCGCGATGCCGGCGCCACGTAACAGCAAGTCGCGTCGTTTCATCGTCATGATCTTCCTCCCGCAGTACACATTTTTTATTGCAGCAGAGTAGCCATGACGAAGCGTCACGGTCGAGGGGCCATTGCGCGCCAACCGCCATGCGAAACTTGCAACGTCGCTAATTTTACGCCCCTGCAGGCGGAGCGAAGCAATCCAGCCCCAATCCAGCCCGACGTCCGCTTCATTCCAGTCGCGTTCGAATTGCCGCACCGCGGCGCGAACGTGGATACCAAAGGCGATGATATCGCGAGCCTTATGCAACCGCTCGGGAGTGCTGCTTTGTTTCAGCTCTTATTGTGGGTCACCTGCTGGACACACACATTGCTCACAAGCGGAAGCTTTCCGTACTTGTGGTTTTTTGTCCGACACATCGAAGCCCCCGCCGGGCAGCACATCGTCCTCATACTCGTGGTCGAGGCTTTCGTCGGGCCGGTACCAGATATGTATAGAGCGGGTTTTGCAGTCGTTCACCAAATGATAATAGCCGTTTGAAAAATATACTCTGATATACGTTAGTGGATCTTTCGGACAATTGAGAATGTCCTTTACGTGCTGTTCGGCTGCTTCGAGCGCGGTCCGCAGGGGAGCCGAGCCTGCACAAGCCTGTTTGGCAGACTCGATATTGGAATAAAGATCGGGATCTAAAATCGGCAGATCATTTTCCGTCCAGGCAATCGGCTTGCAAGCCAAAGTTTGCTCAAGCTTCCTCGTCGCCCGGCTACCCTGAATTCGCCGCAGAAGGTCGGAGCACTTTGGAGAAGATTCGGCTTCTCCGATCGGAGCCGCAGGCTGTTGTGGCGTAGGCGATGGGGTTGCCTCAGCGGTTTGATTGGTCTGTGCGGTTGGTTTTGTGGGCGCACCGGCCGGTGACGGCTGGCCAGTCGATGGAGGGGGCGGAGTCGGGGACGGGGCGTTCGCAGCCTGACACCCACCGGCCGCTGCGGAGTTGAGATTTCCCTGTCCGGTCAGAAGCAGGCCTGGTCCAGTCAGGTCGGGGCACTGGGTCTTATTTGACTGTGCGTTCGTTGCAGCCGTTTGGCCACTCGGTGAAGGCGCAGGCGGCGCCTTGTCCCGATCCGCAGCAGCTATGAGGCCGGCGCAAATAGAAAGGTTGTTTTTTATTTTCGCGATGACGCTCTCGGCGGGGTCTAGCCCGGAACCCACCGAACCCTGTATCGGGTTTTTGGCACCTCTGAGATTGGCGCACGCGCTTTCCGCAGCGCGCCAAAGGGGCAAAGCTGCTTCGAGTTGTGCCAGACTCTCGTCTGCATGATGCCTTGCCCTTTCAGGCAACCGTTGAGGTCGGGGGTAGCTGCGCAGCGATGCGCTGCACAGTAGGCCGCCGGTGTCATGCCGAAGACTTTTTGGTAATCGACAATAAAAGCCTTTGTTTCAGCCACGATTGCTTGATTGAAGCGAGCTACTGCCGCCTGACACCCATCCGCATGCGTCTCTGAAACGAATGCCAATGAAATCGCCGCAAGAAGAAATGTGATCGCGCGCATGAGTTCCCGCGTGATGCCACTGCGAAATCCCCAAGCCAAAGCATAGTCGGCAGCCAATTTCCCGACAACCTGGCATGTCTTGCGTTGCCTAAAAATCGAACGATTGATGCACCCTAACTCCTAAGCTGGCCCATCAGATGAGTGAGGCCCAGTTTGAGGCCATCTTCCCCACCTACGATGAGGATGCCTGTTCCGGATAATCACCTGAGCACAATATCAGTTGCTCTTGGTCAATCGCTCTTCCGCCATGCGGTGCAGCGCGCCGCGATCGACCTTGTTGGTGGAAGCGAGCGGCAGCTCGTCGACAAACCAGACAAAGCGCGGGTGCTGGTAGGCCGGTGCATTGGCGAGTGCGAATTGCTTCACGCTTTCGGCGTCGAGCGTGTGGCCTGACTTGCGGATGACAAAGGCGACCGGCTTCTGCCCTTTGATGTCGTCGTCGATCGGCACCACCACGGCTTGCGCCACGCCGGGATTGCGCTCCAGCATGCGTTCGACGTCGGCGGGGTAGATGTTCTCGCCACCGGAGACGAACATGTCGTCGGTGCGGCCGACGAAATAGTGGAAACCGTCGGCATCGCGGCGGAACACGTCGCCGGTGATGTAGAAGCCATCCGTGGTGATCGGTGGCTTCACGTCCGGGCGATTATGATAGCCAAGCATCACCGCCGGGCATTTCATTTCCAGCACGCCTTGTTCGGCGTTGCGGTTATCGCCATCGACAAGGCGCACTGACACTTTCGGATGCGGGTAGCCGACCGACAGCGTCGGTTGCGGCAAGCCTTTGGGATGCGGGCCGAACACCACCGGCCCGGCCTCCGTCGTGCCGTAGGCATTGGTCACCTGGGCGCGCGGCAGCGTCTCGCGCAGTGCCGCCATCAGGCTGGCGCTGACCGGGGCGGAGCCCATGCGGACAAATTCGACGCTGGAGAGATCGGCGCGCGCCATGGCGTCGTGCTCACGCAGCATCATCGCGATCATCGGCGGCACGGCGGTCAGCCAGGTGCAGTGATAGCGTCCGATCGCCTCGATATAGGCCTTCGCGGTGAACTGCGGCAGTAGCACGATGGTGGCGTGCGCCGCGCAGGCGAGCTTGGCCAGCGCCAGTGCGTTCATGTGATAGAGCGGCGCCGCGATCAGGTAGCGGTGGCGATCGAGCCCCGGCGCAAGCCGCGTTTCCACGACCCAGATGTGGCTCTGGTGCGAGAGCACCACGCCTTTTGGCGTCCCTGTCGATCCGGATGTGTAGAGAAACATCGCCGGCTCGTCCTGATGCGGGACGATTGCCTTAAACGGGCCGGGATCGAGAAACGCTTCAAAGTGAATTCGCCGAACGTCACGCTCGGAATATCCGGCGGACAATCGATCGCGCGCGCCGCGTCGCAGAATACGAATTTGGCGCCGGCGTCGCGAATGATGAAATGAATAGTGGCCCGCGGAAACTTGAAGTTCACCGGCACGGCAACAAAGCCGGCGCGCATGATGCCGTAATAAGCCGCGATATATTCGGTGCGGTTGGCGGCAAGCAGCGCTACCCGATCGCCGCGCTGCAGCCCGCGTTTGCCAAGCGCGCGGGCAACGCCATTCGCCATGGCGTCAAGCTGCGCGTAGGTGAATTCCCGCGGGCTCTGTTCGCCGCCAAGGTCGATCACCGCGATCTTGTTCAGATCGCAGTCACGCCGGATCAGGTCGCCGAGATTTTTGAAGTCGGGGCTAGGGATTACGCAACTCCAGGAACGCGGCGATGGCGATCATGTCGCCTTGCGTCAGGTTGGCGACAGCCGGCTTCATGAAAGCGACGCCGAGGCCGTTACGCGCACCGGACTGAATGTCGTTGAGCTGGCGGAAGATATAGGTCGCGGTACGGCCGGTGATGCCGGGCACTTCGCCGTTGCCGCGCAGATCCGGCCCATGACAGAGCGAGCAGGCAACTGTCTTGCCGCCGCCGCCATTCACCAGCGCCTGCCCCTTGGCGACGCTGCCTGCCGGCACGTAGTCGGTGAATCCGGAATGCGGATCGCGCAGCTTCGCTTCGGTCGCGTCATTGGGCAGATTGATGATGCGCTCGCCGATCGGTTCTTTCTCGTCGCCGTCTGAAGCGAAGCGCATGCCGCCGGCGCCGACATAGCTCTTCGGCACGGTGTCGGTCTCGACCAGCTTGTTGTAGCCGGCGGTGGGTTTGAGCTTGTTGAAGTACTCAGACGCGGCTTTGACCTCGTCGTCGGTCAACACTTGCGCCATCGCGATCATCACGCCGGCGCGGACGTTGGAACGGATGCCGGTCTTGAACGCCTCCATCTGGCGGCGGACATAAGCTGTCGGCAGTCCGGCAAGTGGCTGCGGATTCCGGATGGCCGTCGCCGGACGGCAGATGGCACTGCGCGCAGGCACGCCCCGCCGGCTTGGCGCCGCCATGGGCGACGATCTGCGGCATCGCCGGATGCTCATCGGGAAACCAGTCCGGCGGATTGAACGGATCGTCGACCTGCGCCTGGGTGTATTGCTTGCTGCTGCCGGGCACGGATTTCATTTCCGTGTTGTCTAGTTGCTGCGGCTTCGGCGTTTCCGGGTAGGCCCAATCGGGATTATCGGCGGCAAATGCGACGGCGGCCGCTGCAGACAGGGCCGCGGCCGCGGCAAAGCTAACGATGACTTTGCTGACAATGATTTTCATGGACGTTCTCCCGATGACTTTTGCCGATCATGCCGGTTTTGGCGGCGCGGTGAAATAGGTCCCGCGGCCGGTGGCGATCAGCTTGCCCTCGGAATCGATAATCTCGGCTTCTGCCGTCGTGAACTGGCCGCCGAAGCGGACAACCTTGCCGCGCGCGGTCAGGTCGCCCGGCATCGCGGCGCGATGATAGTCGACCCGCATGTCGATGGTCGGCACGCCGCGCCCGGTCTTCCGGATCATCGCCCAATCCGCGGCGAGATCGATCAGGGCGGCGAGAATGCCGCCGTGGGTATAGCGGCGCTCGGGATTGACCACCCATTCTTCGCGCCACTTGGCCTTGATCTCGATGGTGTCGTCACCGACCGCGATGACGGTGAGGCCAAGCCACTGATGAAACGGTGCGCGGGTGATCAGCGCCTGCACCTGTTCGACAGTGAGATCGCTCGCTCACGGCGTCACCACGACTTTGCCGATCACCTCGCGATCCTCGATCAGCCGAAGGCCTTCGCGCGCCTGTTCGAGCGGCAGCACCTTGTCGATCACCGGCTTGATCTTGCCGGCGCTGATCAGATCCATCAGTGCGGACAGGTTGTCGTCGTAGAAACTGTTGGAGCCGATGACCTGCAACTCAAAGCTCCAGATGTAGCGCAGGTCTTCCTTCGGGTCGTAACCCGCAGTCGCGCCGCAGACCAGAAGCTTGCCGCCGCGCTTGAGGCAGCGCAGTGACGGCACCCAGGTGTCGCCGCCGGTGAAGTTGATCACCACATCGACGCCGCCTTCGTGGGTGCGGCGCTGCGGCTTGCCGTATTTCTCGACCGCCCATTTCGACCAGTCGGTCTTGGTGTAATCGACCACTTCGTCGGCGCCCATCGCCTTCAGCCGCGCCAGCTTGGACTCGCTGGACGCGCAGGCGATCACTTCGGCGCCGAGCATCTTGCCGAGCAGCACGCAGCCGGTGCCGACACCGCCGGATGCGCCGAGCACCAGCACGCGGTCGCCGGCCTTGACGGTGTTGTGCGTGATCATCATGCGGTGCGCGGTGCCGTAGGCAACCGGCAGCGACGCGGCGTCCTCGAAGCTCACACGATCCGGCATTTTGATGAGCTGTTCGGCGGCGACGGCGCAATACTCGCCCATGCCGCCGTCGAGCATTTCGCCCATCAGGCCTTTTTTCTTGTTCAGCGGATTGACCAGCACGCGGTCGCCGACTTTCCAGCCGGTAACGCCCGGCCCGACTTCGGCGATCTCGCCGGCCATATCGAGGCCGATGATGACCGGCAGCGGCACCTTGATGCCCGGCATGCCGCGCACCGTGAACACGTCGTGATAATTGAACGAAGAGGCGCGGACACGAATGACGACGTGGCCTTCGGTGGCCTGCGGCATCGGGTAATCGGTGACGACCTGAAGCTCATCGAGCGTGCCGTGCTGGCGCAGCACGAGCGCTTTCATCGTCTTGCTCAAAGCGGCAAATCCTCTTACTCGCCGATCTCAAGCACCCGGTTGACGTGTGTCGCGATGCGGTCGCGCTCTACGCCGTAGACGTGGATGGAGATCGCAGGCTTCGTGCCGGCATTTCCGAGCCTGTGAATCTGGTCAAAACCTGCGCCGGCAAAACAACTATATCCGGGATTGCGGACCGCGGTGCAAATGGCTTTGGCCCGCGTGCCGGATGCGTCGAGCGCATAGCCGGTCTCGTGCAAGGGGCCATCATACACCGCGTAGGCGCACCAGGTGTCGTGCGCGTGCGGCGGGCTGAACTGCCCCGGTCCCCAAACGATCGCCAATACGGTGAAACGCTTGAACGGATCACTGTAAAGAACGTGGCGGGCGTAGCATTTCTTTTCCGGCGCGCGATGCTTCGCGCTGAGCAGGTCCGGATCGGAGACAGCGCGCTCCAGAGCGGCACGAATCCGGGAACCCATTCGGTCTTCAGCTTCACAAGCAAGACTGATCTCGACGGCAAGGGCGCCAAGACTGCCGGTACCAAGGCTGCCGCTGCCACCCGTACCAAGGGTGTGCGGGCCAGATCCTTCCTGAAGGGGGTCGTCGGTGTAGACCGCTTGCGGTCGCGCCATAGATGGCCTCGCCATAGAAGATTTTGGCTGCGCTTCGGCCTATCTATAGTTCATTCATCCTAATATTGTCAACTAATTTGGCATAAACGTACTTTGCACAATGGTATTTTTAGCATAAAGCACCTGCCGCGCTGCCAAGTCGCGTCCGAAAGCTGCGAAAACCTGCTATTGTCGGGCTTATTGGCGGGCGATGGCGTGATGCGGGACGGCCAGGGACGGCTGCAAGCGGTCGAGTATGTACGTGGCTTGGCCGCCTTCGCGGTGATGTGGTTTCACTTCACCTACCGGCTGCCGGACGGCGTGCTGCGGACCTCAGGGCTTTACGGCTATCTCGGCGTCCACGCGTTCTTCGTCATCTCCGGTTTCATCATTCCGTATGCGATGGATGTCCGCGATTACCGGCTGGGCCGCGACAGCTTGAGCTTCCTCGCCCGGCGGATCGTGCGCCTTGAGCCGCCCTACCTGGTCTCGGTGCTGTTGATCCTGTGCGTGCCGTATTTTGCCGGGCTGACGCCGTGGTTCGACGGCACGATCACGGCGCATGACGTTTATCGCGCGTCGCTGCACTTTCTCTATCTGGTGCCGTGGGCGGGCGAGGACTGGTTCAGCGCGGTGTATTGGAGCCTCGCGATCGAGTTTCAATATTATTTTCTGATCCTCGTCGCCGCGCCGCTGCTGCTCTACCGGAACACTCTGTGGCCGGCGCGCGCATTTCTGTTTGCTGCCGCGCTGGCGTCCTGCCTGAGTAACGAGCCGCGCCTCGTCTTTATATACCTGCCGGTGTTCGGCTTCGGCTTCGTGCAGTTTTTGTGGATGCGCCGCGGCATGGTGCTGTGGGAGTGCCTGGCGTGGATGGCGCTGTTCGGCGCCGCCACCTTGCGTCAGGACGAGCCGTGGGTGATCGGCGCCGTCATCGCAATGGCTGCTTTGAATGCGCCGTGGCCCGCGCGCTGCCCGCCGCTGCTGTTCCTCGGCACGATTTCCTATTCGTTGTACTTGCTGCATGGCGCGATTGGCTTTTGCGTCACGAAGTGTTGAGCCGGATCGGCAGTTTTTCGCCGGAGTTCGAGCTTGTCATCCAGATTGCGGTGACGTTGCTGCTCGTCACTTTGTTCTGGTGGCTGGTGGAGCGGCCATCGACGCTGCTGTCGCAGAGAATTGGCCGCGCCACGATGCGTCAAATGGCGGGTACTGAACGGCCGGCCCCGGCCTGATTGCGCTTCCGCACCGGCCTCTCTAGTTTGAGCGCCGATCCAGAAAGTCACAGAAAGTTACGGAAAAGTATCGGAAGGTTTTTGGGCAATGCAGGAAAATTTCCGCCAGTTTCTCGACCGCTTGCGCCAGAACGGCGAGCTTGTGGACCTGCATCAGCCGGTCGATATCCGCCACGTCGCGACGCTGGTCGATCAGGCCAAGACCGCGCTCTATTTCCATAACATCATCGGTTACGAGATGCCGATGGTGTCGGGCATCATCCGCTCGCGCGAGCGCGCCACCATGGCGCTCGGCTGCGAGAAGTTTTCCGAGCTCGAACAGAAGCTGGCGGCACGGCATCGCCAAGCCGATCCCGCCCAAATACGTGAAGACCTCGCCGACCCGCGAAGTGACCATGGTCGGCGACGACGTCGATCTCTACAAGCTGCCGATTCCGATGTCGTCGATCTACGACGGCGGGCCGATGATCACCGCCGGCGTCGTCATCGCGCGCGATCCGGAGCTCGGCATCAATTCCGGCATCTATCGTTTCATCGTCAAGGAAAAGGCGCTGACCGGCATCGACATCGTCACGCCGAACAACATGCGGCTGTTCGTGCAGCGGGCGCTGGAGCGAAAGGAGCCGCTGCCGATCTCGATTTCGATCGGCGTGCATCCGATCGAGATCACCGGCTCCGGTTATCGCGCGCCGCTCGGCGTCGACGAGATGGCGATCGCCGGCGGCATTCGCGGCGAGGCGGTGCAGCTTGCGCCGTGCCAGACCGTCGATGTGCCGTACATCGCCGATGCCGAAATCGTGCTGGAAGCGGAAGTGCTGCCGACCGGCTGGACCTGGCCGGAAGGCCGCTTCGGCGAATTCACCCGGCTGATGGGCGGGCTGCACTGGAATCCGCTGGTGCGCATCAAGGCGATCTCGATGCGCAAGGACGCGGTCTATTACAACCTGCACATGCCGTGGGAGAACACCTGGCTCGCGGCGCCGACGCGCTACACCGCGATCCGCACCGCGCTGCGCACCGCCGAACGTGCAGGTGAAGGACATCAACGTCACGCTCGGCGGCTGCGCATTCTGGCACGCGGTGATCTCGATCAAGAAGGGCGCCGGCGAAGGCAAGAACGCGCTGCTGGCGGCGCTGTCGGTGATGGATCTCAAGCACGTCGTGGTGGTCGATGACGACATCGACATCAACGATCCGACCGACGTCGAATGGGCGATCGCCACGCGCGTGCAGGGCGACAAGGACGTGATCATCGTGCCGGGCGCGCGGGCGAAGCCGCTCGATCCGAGCCTGCTGCAGGGCGCGGGCGTGGTGCCGATCGGCACCAAGGTCGGCGTCGACGCGACGATCCCCGAAGGCATTCCGCTCGAGCACTATGAGCGCATCACTTATGCCTACGCCGACAAGGCGAAGATCGACGACTATGTCGGCGGCAAGAAGGATGCGGTCGGCGAAAGCGGCGATGACAAGGCGATCGCAGCGCTGGCGGCGCAAATTCTCGACACCATCGCTGAGAAGCCGCTCTACTTTACCGACGTCGCGGAAAAATTTGCGCGCTACGACTTCAACACCGTTGCGCGCGCCATCGGCTATCTGCACACCACGGAAAAACTCTGGCAGGACCCGCGCGGCCGGCTGTGCGTGCGCGGCTCGGAATTCGCCGCCAAGCTGCCGAAGAAATAATTGATCGGGAATGCGTTCATTCAAGTAGCGCGCCCGAGAGTGGAGGAGGCGGCAATGAGTTTGGAGAAGAGCGTGCGCGCATGGCTTGCTGCCGCGTTCGCAACTGCTGTCGCGTTGCCTGCGTTCGCCGCCGATAATTATCCCACCCGGCCGATCCGCCTCATTGTTGGTTTCGGCGCCGGCGGCCCGACCGATATTCCTGCGCGCTTTATCGCCGACAGACTTGGCAGCGCGCTCGGTCAACCTGTCGTGGTCGAGAACAAGCCCGCGGCCGGCGGCATCGTCGCCACACGCGATGTGCTGGCGCAGCCGCGCGACGGCTACACACTGCTGCTGTGTACGCATTTCGACGCCACCAACACGGCGGTGTATCGCAATGCCGGCTACAAGCTCGAGGACATCACCCCGGTCTCGCTGATCGTCAAATATTACTACGGCCTCGCACTGGCGAATGCTGTCCCGGCAGATGATCTGACCTCGTTCATCGCATACGCGAAGGCGCATCCGGGTGAAGTCACTTACGCCACGGTCGGCTCCGGCTCGGCGCAGGAAATCATCAGCCTGCAAATGCAGAAACTGACCGGAATCACCATGAACCGGATTCCATTTCGTGGCGGCGTCGGTGTGGTGTCGGAGATCGTCGCCGGGCGCGTCGATCTCTATCCATCGCCGACACTGGCCGTGATGTCGCAGTATCAGGCCAAGCAACTGAAGATCATCGCCGCGACAAGTCCGGAGCGGCTCAAGAGCCTTCCCGACGTTCCGACCATGAAGGAAAAGGGATTTGATTTCGTTCGTTTCGGCTGGCTCGGCGTCTGTGCCGGCGCCGGCACACCCGAGCCGATCGTCAAATTGCTGAACCAGCAATTGTCTCGATCGTCGGGTCGCCGGAATTTCATACCCTGATCGAAAATGCCGGCTCGATCGCGGAGTCTTCGAGCCCGCAGGGCTTTGCCGCGATCATTCAAAAGACGCTGGACGACGTGGTCCCGACCGTCCAGGAATTCAGCCTGCAAGTGGATCAATAGCCGCTGAGACGTATGAGAGATACGCCGTAGTACCGCCCGCCCGGGCGTGATATTTGCAGACCGCGCCAAGCACTGAGGAAATCAAGGAGAGTAAGAATGGCCGCCACGGACTCGAGCCCCGTCACCAAGGGCTATCAACCGGTTACCTGGAATTTCAAGCTTCTGGCGCACGACATGCTCGGCGGCTTTGGCGGCATGGGCGAGGGCATGTCGGTGCAGATCGCGCCGGACGGGCGGCGTATCATCTGGCTGGCGCATGAGAGCGCACCAAAGAACTTCACCGCGGTCGACGTGTCCGATCCACGCAAGCCGAAAGTGGTGTGCCAGACCGATCTGCCGCACGCCAACATGCGCTCCAATTCGCTCGAGACCTGCGGCAACCTCATGGCGGTGGCCTATCAGACCTCGAAGAAAGACCTGCAGCCGGCGGGCTTCGAAATGTTCGACATTTCCAAGCCGGAGAATCCGAAATCGATCGGCTTCTTCGATTGCTCAGGCCCGCATTCGCGCGGTGTGCACCAGCTCTGGTTCTGCGACGGTGAATACGTGCACTGCGCATCCGGTTCGCGCGACTTCGAACCGACCCATCCGCAGGACGATCAGTTCTACCGCTGCATCGACGTGCGCAATCCCTCGAAGCCAGTTGAAGTCGGCCGCTGGTGGATGCCGGGTACGAAGCAGGGCGACAACGTAATGCCGCCGACCCGTCATCCCATCGACAAGGGCTTCCGCGCGCATAACTGCAACGTCTATCCAAACCGGCCGGACCGTTGCTATCTCGCCTATATCGATGGCGGCATGTTCGTGCTCGATATTTCCGACAAGGCGAACCCGAAGAAGATTTCCCACTGGACCAACTCGCCGCCCTACACCGGCTTCATGCACACCATCGTGCCGCTGTTCGATCGCGGCCTGATGCTGGTGACCGACGAGTTGACCGAGAACAACGCCAAGGACTGGCCGAAGCTGATCTGGGTGCTGGACGCGCGCGACGAAAACAATCTGGTGTCGATCGCGACCTGCCCGCTGCCCGATCACAAGATCTATGCCGAGGCGGGCCGGTTCGGTGCGCACAACATCCACGAGAACGTGCCGCTGCCGACCGCGTGGCAGAACGATCAGATCGTGCTTGGCACCTTCTTCAACGGCGGACTGCGCGCTTACGATATTTCCAACGCGTTCCAGCCGAAGGAAGTCGGCGTGTTCCTGCCGCCGGCGCCTCCCGGCGCACCGACCGGCACCATCCAGATGAACGACGTGTTCGTCGACGAGCGTGGCATCGTGTACGCCGTCGATCGTCACGTCGGCGGGCTCTACATCCTCGAGATGGATTTCTGATCGGTCTTCATGCTCGACCTCTTCCCCTCGCGTAACGCAAGCCAGTTCGGACGGCGACAAAAACGCGAGCGTGGCGCAAAGATCCCGGTGACCGTGGTCACCGGGTTTCTCGGCGCCGGGAAGACCACGCTGCTCAAGCGCTTCCTGTCTTCGCCCGAAGGGCAGGGCACCGCAGTCATCGTCAACGAGTTCGGCGCCGTCGGTATCGACGACGCGCTGGTGCGCGACAGCGCCGATGAAACGGTGCTGCTTGGCAACGGCTGCGTCTGCTGCATCACCCGCACCGATTTGCAGGCCGCGCTCCGCCGTCTGGTATTCGATCGCGAGCGCGGCACGGTGCCGCCGTTCAATCGCGTTGTGATCGAGACGTCAGGGCTCGCTGATCCCGGTCCGATCCTGCAAACCTTTTCGACCGACCGTGCGCTTGGCGGTGAATTTCATATCGATGTCGTGCTCACGGTCGTCGACGCGGTGACCGGAGCAGCATCGCTGGACAACGCGGCCGAAGCCCGCAAGCAGGTGATCCTTGCTGACCGGCTGGTGATTTCCAAAACCGATCTGGCGGATACGGCGACGGCTGAAAATCTGAAAGTTCGGCTGCAACAGCTCAATCCGCGCGCCGGCATCGAGGTCGCCGTCAGCGGCGCGCTCGATCCGCAACGCGTTGTCGAGCCGGCGGCGGGCGAGCGGTCAGGCTTTGTCGCCGAGGCCGCGCATAGCGACGGCGTGAGCAGTTTTGTTATCCAGCAAGACCAGCCGATCGAATGGTTGAACTTTGCCCGCTCAATGGAGACCTTGATTGCGCTGCGCGGCGCTGATCTGCTGCGGGTTAAAGGCATTCTCAACGTCGCCGGCTGCAAGGGGCCGGTGGTGGTGCAATACGTCCAGCACCTGGCGCATCCGCCGGTCGAACTTGAGACCTGGCCCGATCAAAATCGCGCGAGCCGCATCGTCTTCATCACCCGCAATATCGCCGAACGTGATGTGAAGGCGCTGTTTGGTGCGGTGCAGGCGCTGGCCGAAAAATAGCGCCTGCCGCCCAAGGCGGTTTCCAACAGGCGGCTTTCGGAATATTCTCGATTCAAGCGGAGCGACGGCTTGGGAACATGCCGGCACATGGCCGGTCCCACGAAAATGCTGTTGCGCATATGGAGGAACGCCCGGCCATGGCCCAGAAGTATTCCCTCAACGTCAACGGCAAGGCCGAGACCGTCGAAGCCGACGCCGACATGCCGCTGCTCTATGCGCTGCGCGACGACCTCGGCCTGAACAATCCGCATTTCGGTTGCGGGCTGGCGCAGTGCGGCGCCTGCACCGTGCATCTCGACGGCAAGCCGACCCGCTCCTGCGTCACGCCGATCGGCACGGTCGGCGACAGGGCCATCGTCACGCTCGCCGGGCTCGGCACGCCGGACCATCCGCATCCGCTGCAAACGGCTTACGTCGAGGAACAGGTGCTGCAGTGCGGCTACTGCATCAACGGCTGGATCATGACCGCGGCAGCCTTCCTGCGCGACAACAAGAAGCCGACTGACGAGCAGATACGCAACGCGTTGACCGGACTGAAATGCCGGTGCGCCACCCACATGGCGATCATCCGCGCGGTCAAGCGCGCCGCCGAGATGATGGCTTGAGGGAGGCTGACATGACCAAACACGAACAATCCGCAGCTTTCTCACGCCGCACCATGCTCAAGGCCGGCGGCGCTCTCGTAGTGTCGCTGAGTGCGCCAGTCGCGTTCGACGCCGCGCAAGCGGACGGCGATGCTATGTCGGCGGCCACCAAGCCGCCACTGACGCCGGACCAGCTTTCATCCTACCTGACCGTCAATGCCGACGGGTCGATCTCGACCTATTTCGGCAAGATGGATATGGGCCAGGGCCTGTCGGTTGCCATCAAGCAGATCGTCGCCGATGAACTCGACGTTCCGTACGACAGGGTCACGATCTCGATCGGCGACACCGCGACCAGTCTCAATCAGGGCGGCGCGTCCGGTTCGACCGGCGTTCAGGACGGCGGCAAGCAGATGCGCATGGCTGCTGCCGAAGCGCGGCGTGTGCTGGTCGCGATGGCGGCCGACAAGCTTGGCGTCGCGCCGGAGCAATTGACGGTCACGGACGGCGTCGTTCAATCGAGCGCCGATGCTGAGAAGAAGATCAGCTACGCCGATCTCGTCGGCGGGCAGTTCTTCAATGTCCATCTCGACTGGAACGGCAAATACGGCAATCCGCTCTACGCTCCGGGCAAAGCCAAGCCGAAGGATCCGAAAGATCACAAGGTGGTCGGCTTGCCGATCAAGCGCGACGACGTCGCGCCGAAGGTTTTTGCCCAGGCCGATTTCGTCACCGACATCAAGGTTCCGGGCATGATGCACGGCCGGGTGATCCGGCCGCCGGTGGCCGGCGCGGTGCCGGTGCAGGTCGACGAAAGCTCGATCGCCAATATCCCCAGCGCCAAAGTGGTCTGGGACAAGGCGTTCCTCGGCGTCGTCGCCGACAAGGAGTGGGACGCGATCAGGGCGATGCGGCAGTTGCAGATCGAGTGGTCGAAGCCGGCGCCGCAGTTCCCGAACCAGACCGCGCTGTACGATCACATCCGCAATGCGCCGGTCCGCAAGCGCGACATGGAAGGCAAGGAAGTCGGCAACGTCGACGATGCGTTCAAGTCTGCCGCGCGCGTGATCGAGGCGGAGTACGAATGGCCGTTCCAGTCCCATGCCAGCATGGGACCGGCCTGCGCGCTGGTTGAGATCAAGGACGGCAAGGTGACTGTTTGGAGCGGCACGCAGAAATCGCATTTTGTGCGGGCCGGTGTCGCCGCGATCCTGCAAGTGCCGGAGAATACCGTCCGCACAATCTGGACAACCGGTCCGGGTTCGTACGGCCGTAACGATGCCGACGACTGCGCCATGGATACCGCTGTGCTTGCCAAAGCCGCCGGCAAGCCGGTGCGGTTGCAATACATGCGCGATCAGGGCACCGGCTGGGATCCCAAAGGTCCGGCGTCGATCCATCGCGCCCGCGTTGCAGTCGATGCGTCGGGCAATGTCGTCGCCTACGAGTATCTGAGCAAGGGATTCTCCCGCGTCGACGTCGATACCAACGGCAGCAAGCCGCAGGACACGCTGGCCGGCCACAATCTCGGCGTCGAACTCAAGTCGGGCGATGGCTTCGGCGTGCCAAGCGAGTCTTATGGCTTCGCCAACAAGCGCGCGGCCTGGGAGACCATCCCGCCGCTGCTCGATCGCGCCTCGCCGTTGCGCAATTCGCATCTGCGCGATCCGGTCGGGCCGCAGATCACTTTCGCCAGCGAGTCCTTCATGGACGAAGTGGCGGCCGCGCTTAACGTCGATCCGATCGAGTTCCGACTGCGCTACGTGAAGGATGCGCGCGATATCGCCGTGATCAAGGCGGCGGCGGCCAAGGCCGCCTGGCAATCGCGGCCGTCACCGCGGAAGGACCAGACCGGCGACAAGGTCTCCGGCCGCGGCATCGCCTACGCCTCGCGCAACGGTACGCGCGTTGCGGTCATTGCCGAGGTCGATGTCGACCGCCGAAGCGGCGAGATCCGGGCGCGCAAATTCACCGTCGCGCACGATTGCGGCCAGATCATCAATCCGGACGGGCTGCATAACACCATCGAGAACAACATCGTTCAGGGCGTGAGCCGCGCGCTCTACGAAGAGGTTTTGTTCGACAAAAAGACCGTCACCAGCGTCGATTGGCTGACTTACCAGATCCTCGACGTCGCCGACGCGCCCGAGAAGGTCGATATCGTGATGATCAATCATCCCGAGATCGCACAATCCGGCGCCGGCGAGGCGGCCACCCGGCCGGTGGCTGCGGCCATCGCCAACGCCGTATTCGACGCCACCGGCGTGCGCATCCGCCGGGCGCCGTTGTCACCTGAAAACGTGAAGCGGGCGCTGTCGTAACAAAGAAGAACACCTCTCCCCGCACGCGGGGAGAGGTCGAGCGAAGCGAGGGTGAGGGGGCCTCGCCGCGATTCTGTGTGCCGAAGATATTTTTGAGCGGTTCAGTCATCGCCTGCAACGCTCAGGCAGCGTCGGCGCCCCCTCACCCCAACCCTCTCCCCGCGAGCGGGGAGAGGGAGTAACGTCCTGCCATGGCTGTGATCACCCAAAGTCTCGACGAAGCGATCGAGCCGATTACCGACGGCTGCCTGCTGGCGGTGGCGCGTGAGACGTCGGGCGTCGCCATGGCGGCAACCCGCGCGCTGATCCGGCGCGGTGTGAAGCGGCTGCATCTCGTCGCGCTGCCGACTTCGACCTTGCAGGCCGATCTTCTGATCGGCGCTGGCTGCGTCGAAACGCTGGAAACCTCCGCCGTCAGTCTCGGCGAATTTGGTCCGGCGCCGCGCTTCACCGCCGCTGTTACTGGCCGGCACGATCCATATGCGCGACGCCACCTGTCCGGCGCTGCATGCGCAGTTTCAGGCCGGCGAGAAAGGCGTGCCGTTCATGCCGCTGCGCGGCTTGCTCGGCTCCGACGTGCTGGCGCACCGGCCGGACTGGCAAACGCATCGATAATCCGTTCGGCAATAACGATCCGATCGTGCTGTTGCCGGCGCTGCGGCCCGATGTCGTGCTGTTTCATTCGCCGATGGCCGACCGCAACGGCAATGTTTACGTCGGCTTGCAGCGCGAACTGTTCACTATGGCGCACGCCGCGCAAAAGACGATCGTCACTGCGGAGAAGATTTACGACGGCGATCTCCTCGCCGATCCGCTGCTCGCGCCGGCGACGCTGCCGGGATTTTATGTCGAAGCCATCGCGGTCGTGCCGCGCGGCGCCTGGCCACTGCCGCTGCCGGATCACTACGGCCTCGACGCCGCGCATATGAGTGAGTACGCGAAACTCGCCACGACCGCGGATGGCTTTGCGCAATACCTCGACCGCTACGTCCATGAAAAAGTCGCGGCGTGAGTCCTTCCACAAGTCGTCATGGCCGGGCTTGTCCCGGCCATCCACGTCTTTGCCCCGGAAGTAAGACGTGGATGCCTGGCACAGGGCGAGGCATGACGGAGCAAAAATTCCGCGACGAAGAACTGCTCGCCGACACCATCTGCCGGCTGATCGGCGACGTGCGTCATGTCGCGGTCGGCGCGTCATCGCCAATTCCTGCGACGGCAGCATTGCTGGCGCGGGAGCGCGGTCACGGCAAACCCTACGTCTCGCTGCTCGGCAGCCGCGCGCACACCTTCTTCACCGACGGGTCGCGCGAGCTGTTCGATTGTGCCGGGCAGGGCCGCATCGACGTGTTCTTTCTGTCCGGCGGACAGATCGACGGCGAGGGCAACATCAATCTCGTCAGTGTTGGCGATTACGAACATCCCAAGGCGCGGTTTCCCGGCTCGTTCGGCTCGGCCTATCTCTATTACGTCGTGCCGAAGGTGATCCTGTTTCGCGTCGAGCATTCGCGCCGCACGCTGGTGCCGAAAGTGGATTTCATCAGCGCCCCCGGCGGCAGCCCGGATAATACTTTCCGCCCCGGCGGCCCGATCGCGCTCATTACCAACCGCTGCCTGTTCGACTTCGACCGCGCCCAGCGGCGCTTTCGTCTGGCGAGTGTGCATCCCGGCCATAGCGTCGAGGAAGTCCTCGACAATACCGGTTTCGAATTCGACCAGCCGGCGGCGGTGCCGGTGACGCCGGCGCCGTCAGCCGAGACGCTGCGATTGATGCGCGAGACGGTGGCACCGATGCTCGCCGAAGTTTACCCGCAGTTCGCCGCGAAGGTGTTCGGGGTGACGTAAGTTTCTTCAATTATTTGATTTAGCGTCGATAAAACGCCCAAACAGCCGCTGGATATCTCAATTTCGCCCCATAGCGGCTTTCTCTAACCTCGACACCTGAATTTGCGGGAGAGTTCCGTGACAAGCGAAGGTTCCGGCCTGTCGCGCCTACCACTGAAGTTCCTTGAAGTCTTTGCTGCGGGCCTGGCCACCGCCGCGTCTGGCTATCTGATCGCGCATTTCGCCGGCTATTTCGCCGCCGTAGCGCCTGTCGAAGCCGTGAAGCAGCCGCCGGTGCCATGGGTGATACAGCAGAGTGTCCGAAGCGCACCTGCGGCGTCGGTTGTGCATGAGGCGGCGCCCGCGCCTGCCGTGCCCCAATCGAACATGGCGGATCAGTCGCCTTCCGCAAATGGAACGGGGACCAAGCCGCGGGACGCGGTAGAGACAAAGCCGCACGAGGCGGCGAGAGGTCCCGCTGCGCCATCGTTTGAAGCGCGCGTGCGCGCCGCGCTCGCCAAGTCTGGTCCCGCCAAGGCAGGTCCTGCTAATTCTGGTCCTGCTCATCCGGCGTCAGATGATGCGCCGCGCCGCGAGGCCGTTGTGCCGGTCGACGCCATGCCGCGGGTGAGCAACACCAAGACGCAGCCCGTCGATACGCCGACCGGCTCAATCGCCGCGCCACCGCCGCCGGTCGACAGCGCGCCGCGCTCTGTTCCTGTCGCGCTGCCCCCTGCTGCCGCGGCGCCGGCCATCGAGAAGCCAGCGATGGAGAATATCGCCGCCCCAACTCCGACGATCCAGCTCGCGCCGCCTTCGGCGGTCGAGATCAAATCGCAGCCCGTCGCCGGCGTCGATCCCAATCAGCCGGCGCCAGTCGCGGCGCAACCGCCGCCGAGCACTGATCACGACGGACCCTTCGCGGCGATCACCAGGCGTTTGCATATCGACAAGCCGTCGACGGATGGCGATCAGCCGCCGCGCCCGCCGATGCCGGTCGGACAGTAGATACCGATCAGCCCGTCCGTGTGCCGGTGACGCCGCGCTATCAGCCGAGACGCTGCGATTGATGCGCGAAACTGCGACGCCGATGCTCGCCGAAGTTTATCTGGAATTTACGCGGAAGGTGTTTGAGGTTGAAAGCCAAAGCGCCGCCGCTTCGGGTTGAATATGTTTCACGTTATGGGACATGCGCGCTTGTGATGCACGCAGGCTGATATCGCGTAGCTTTAGCGCAGTGTTAACTGTGCAACGCTAGCTCACGCGGAGCTGCCATGTGCGACTAAAAGTGCCAGCTTTCGATTCATTAGTTTGAAATTGATTTCAATAATTATGTGGCAAAGAAAATTATCAAACGTGAAGCTCGGCTCGGACATTGAGGCCTGATCGTCAGGCCGCGGTTGCCGCTCACGTTTGTCTTGAACTGGGAATACGGCTGTGAGCGGTTTGGCATCGGCATCTCTGATCCAGGAACTCGAAGAAGCGGTAACGGGCGGTTCCTCGGAAAAGCGCGTTGAAACGTTGCGCAGGGTCACTGACCTGTTTCTTGACGACGCGGATCGTCTCAATGAACAACAGATCGGTGTTTTCGACGATGTGCTGGTCCATCTCATCGAGCGCATCGAGAGCAGGGCCCTGGTGCAACTGAGTGCCAGCCTGGCGCCGGTCGCTCAAGCGCCCAGCAAGATCATTGGCCAGCTCGCACGGAACAAGGAAATTGCGATTGCCGGCCCCATTCTCAGCCAATCCAGCCGGCTAACCGACAACGACCTCATCGAGATAGCGAACGCCAGCGGGCAAGATCATTTGCTCGCCATATCTGGCCGTTCTTCGCTCAACAGCGGCGTCACCGATGTTCTGATCGAGCGTGGCGACAATCGTGTCACCAGCAATCTCGCCGGCAATGACGGTGCCTCCTTTTCCGAGAAGGGCTATCAAACCCTCGTCAAGAAGGCGGAAGCCGACGGCGGTCTTGCCGAAAAACTTGGCCGCCGCCTCGATATGCCGCTCAAGCTTCTCCGCGAACTGCTGGCGCGCGCAACGTATGCCGTCCGCGCGAGGCTGTTGGCCACGGCTCCTCCGGAAAAAATGGAACAGATCCAGCTGGCGCTGGCGGCCATCGCGAAAGACATCGGCCGCGAAGCATCAGGCCCGCGCGACTTCACCGCCTCGGATGGTCTGGTCAAGGAGCTTAACCGGATCGGCAAGCTGAAAGAGTCCGTGCTTCTTCAGTTTGCGGAGGAAGGCAAATACGAAGAAATGACCAGTACGCTTGCTCTGCTGAGCCAGGCCAAAGCGGAGCTGATCGAGAAGTTGATGATGAACGCTTCCAGCGAAGGCATCATCACGGCCTGCCGCGCCGCAAATCTCGGCTGGCCCACCGTCGCCGCGATCCTCAAGGCCCGGTTCTCCCATCATTCCGTGTCCGAACAGGAATTGGCCGGCGCCAGTGAAGCGTTCAAAGCACTATCCGTCGCCGCGGCTCAGCGGACCATGCGCTTCATGATGGTCAAGTCGACGGCGAAAAAAGCAAGTTGAGCCGGCGGGATTTCTATTCCGGCTTCGCGCCCGAGAATTTGACGACCTTGCCCCATTTCGCCGTCTCTTCCGCGACGAGCGCGCCGAAGTCGGCGGGCGAGCCGGGAAGCGGTGTGCCGCCCAGATCGGCGAGGCGTGTTTGCATCTTTTGGTCGGCAAGGGCGGCGTTGATCTCGCGGTTGAGCGTGCTGATAACGTCCGCGGGCGTATTCTTCGTTGCGCCAATTCCATACCAGGAGCTTGCTTCGTAGCCGGGCACGAATTCCGCCATGGCTGGAATGTCCGGCAGCACGCCGGACCGTTTCGCGGTGGTCACCGCCAGCGCCCGCAGCTCGCCTGACTTGATGTGTTCGATCGATGCCGGCGTCGTGCCGAACATCACCTGGATCCGCCCGCCGATGAGATCGGTCAGCGCCGGTGCCTCGCCACGATAAGGCACGTGCACCATCGGGACGCCGGTCATCATCTTGAACAGCTCGGATGCGAGATGGATCGACGTGCCAACGCCGCCAGAACCGAAATTGATCGTTCCGGGATTGGCTTTGCCGTAGGCGATGAATTCGGGGACCGTCTTTGCCGGGAAAGACGAACTCACTTCCATCACGTTCGATACGCGCGCGATGCCGGCGACCGGGGCGCTGTCGCGCATGAAATCGTAATTCAGTTTCTCATACAGCGTCGCGTTGATCGCGTTCGATGCATTCACCAGCATCAGCGTGTAGCCGTCCGGCGGAGCATTCAACGCCGCTTCGGTCGCGATGTTGCTCGCGGCGCCGGGCCGGTTCTCGACAATGAACTGCTGCCCAAGACGCTCCGACAGCCACTGCGCGATCAGCCGCGCCATGATGTCGTTTGGGCCACCGGCGGCGTAACCGACGAGGATGCGTACGGGGCGTGATGGATACGCTTGCGCCATCGCTACGCGCGGGATTACGGGCAACGCCGCAACGCTTCCGGCGAAATGCAGAAATTGTCTTCGGTTACTGAGTTTCATGAAGGGCCGGATGCCGGAGTGAAGCTGATGGTCGGAAGGCCGACAAATTGAGCGGCGGTTCAAAACAAAGATCAAAACTCGCAGGTTGTATCAAGGGCCGGTCCCAAGAGGCTCAGGGATTGCGGAATTTAATCCTTGACAAGTCCTGTTTGCCGTACCATATGTCGCAAATCTGCTCATCGACGGGCACATTCCGGATGCGATCCGAAAGGTGGAGCAGGTGCGGTTCCCGCGGACGGTCTCGCAAACCGTTCCCGGGCGGCTCCGGGCATCACACACGCCGGCACTACGACCGGTGCGCGAGGTGCATCGCTGGACTGGGACAGGTGAAGGCGGGTAACGCCCGCTAGTTTGACGAACTGGCGTGTGGTCGTTTTGTGATCCACACGTTTCGCCACGTCCCAGGAAGCGTGGCCTGGAGCTGAGCCAGTCTCCTGCGGGCTACTGGCGAGAGCTGCGGTGGAGCGCCGGAAGGCGAGCGGTCCCCGCTGGGGCCGCGGTCGTGCCTCGCAAGGCACGGCCCGTGCGTTGCGCCTTTCGGCGCTCTGCCTCCCTTCGTCGGGAGGTGCATGGAAGGGCTTTCGTACCGCTTGAACAAAAACTCGGATGCGGAGGCATCGCGAGAACGAGATGTGTGCGCAATTCGTCACCGCTCCCCGTGGCGGATAGCGTCGAGCGAACGGCGTAGCGCGTTCGCGCGCGTCTGCGCGCGCTATGGTGAGCGAGGGTCGATGGTGGCGTTATGGCGCGTGCAGTAACTGTCAGAGGCCGAGCCCCCTCGACCACCAGCCCTCACCCCGCTGGTGACGGGAGAGGGAACCCTCTATCGCGACGAAATGCAGCGTTGCGCCCCCGTACGCGCCATGGTCTTTATGCCCGCATAAACGCTCAAATTGAGGAACGCTTAAGTGAGAACTGTCGAAGCCGCGGTGATTGGTGTTGGCTGGATCGGGGGCTTGCGCGCGGACACGCTGTCGCGCACCGCGCTGGTCGACAAATTGCACCTCTGCGACATCAAGCCGGACCGGCTCGCCGAAGTGAAGGCGCTGTTCAAGCCGGCGACCGCGACGCCCGATTATCAGGACATCATCAACAACGAGAAAATCTCGGTGGTCTATGTTTCGACCACGCCGGAGGCGAACCACTATCCGATCGCGCGCGATTGCCTCAAGGCCGGCAAGAACGTGATGCTGGAAAAGCCGATTGCGCTCGAGCTTTGGGAAGCCGACGAGCTGATCGAACTGGCGAAGCGCAACAATCTGAAATTCACCATCGGCTATTCGCAGCGCTTCAATCCGAAGGTTGCGTTCGCGAAGAAGAAAATCACCGACGGCACGCTCGGCCAGGTCGTTTCGGTTCTGGTCAGCCGGCACCTGTCGCGCGAGCTTGGCAAGAAGATCGCGAGCCGCGTGCGGCTGTCGCCGGTGGTGATGGAGTCGACCCACGATCTCGATTTCGTGTTCTGGCTGCTGGAGCCGGCGAAGCCGGTTCGCGTCTACAGCCAGGGCGCTTACGGCTATATGCAGCCGATCAATGGCTCGCACGACATCATGTTCACCACCGTCACCATGGACAACGGCGTGGTGGTGATGATCGGCGGCGGCTGGAATTTTCCGCCGAGCTTTCCGAATTACTGTTCGACCTGGATCGAGGTCACCGGCACCGAAGGCGCGCTCACGCTCGACGACACCCAGCGCGACAACTGGCTCAACACCGTCAAGCGCGGCCAGGAATTTCCGATGTCGACCATGCCGGGGGAGTGGGTCGATCATGTCTTCGCCGGCGGCATCGGCCCGGAGACCATCCATTTCCTCGAAGCCTGCATCCGCGACACGCCGGTGATGGTGACGCCGGACAGCGCGCGGCGGGTGATGGAGACCTATAGCGCGGCCGATCTTTCCGCCGACCGCAACGCGCCGATCGATCTGCCGCTGACCAACGAGACGATTTCCGGTATCGCGGAACTCAAGGCGAAGAACCGCGCGGGCCTCAACAGTATGAAAAAATCCGCCAAAGGCATCGGTCTTGCCATCATCGGTGCCGGGCGCGTCGGCCTGTTTCGCGGCGAGGTCGCGATGCGGCATCCGGCGGTGGAATGGATCGGCATTGCCGAACTCAATCACAATCGCGGCGGCGATGTCGGCGCGCGGATCGGCGCCGATTTCATCACCACCAGCCATCGCGAATTGCTGGCGCGGCCGGAAGTCACCTGCGCGATCATCGCCACCGACGAACATCTGCATGTCGAACCGATCCTGGCCGCGGTCGAGCGCGGCGTGCCGATGCTGATCGAGAAGCCGCTCGCCACCGATCTCGCGCAATCGGCGAAGGTGCTGAAAGCGATCACCGACGCGAAACTCGACGCTGTGGTCGGCTACACCCAGCGCTTCCGCCGCAAATGGCTCGGCGCCAAGGAGAAGGTGCGCACCGGCGCGCTTGGCGATGTGACGCTGGTGTCGTCGCGCGCCTTCATGAATCGCCTTGTCGCCATCGACAATTACAAGCGCACCAACGATCCGTCGACGATTTCGCCGATGGTGATCTCGGGCACCCACGCGCTCGATATCGTCATGTGGTACCTGGAGAAGAAGACGCCGGTCGAATGCTACGCGCGCTCGGTCGACAAGGTGCTGGGCCCGCTCTACCACGGCATCGACGCCACCGCCGGCATGATCATGTTCTCCGACGGCGCGGTGCATACGCTCAGCATTTCATGGGCGCTGCCGGTGACGTGGCCCGGCGCGGTGTACAGCCTCGAAGTCGGCATCAACGGCACCGAGGGCGTGCTGACCATCGACGACACCCATCGCGACATGGTGCTGGCGGTGTCGAAGCCGCAGAGCGAAGGCTACGCGCCGGATGCCAGCCGGCTGGTCGATTTCATGGGCTCCTATCCGCCGGGCGACATGGCGCTCGGCGAATTGCGCGGACCGATGGCGGACGAAACAGTGTCGTGGCTCAACCGCGTATCGCTCGGTCTGCCGACGCAGGCCGCGACCGCCGCCGAAGCGCACAACCGGCTGATGCTGACCAAGGCGCTCGATCTGTCGGCGAAGCTCAAGCAGCCGGTGAAGCTGCCGCTCGATCCGGATTATGCAAGCACCACGGCGTGATTCCGGTAAACGCCGTTCAGTAGACGTCTTGAAGATAGCGGCCCTGCTTTTTCAGGTCGCCGACGAAGGCGATCGCTTCTTCCGTCTTTCGCATGCCGAACTGCGCCACGATATCGACCAGCGCACGCTCGACATCCTTGGCCATGTGCTTGGCGTCGCCGCAGACGTAGATATGTGCGCCGTCGGCGAGCCACGACCAGAGATCGCGGCCGACTTCGCGCATGCGGTCCTGCACGTAGAATTTCTCGTCGCCGTCGCGCGACCAGGCCAGCGACAGACGGGTCAGCACTTTCGCCGCGCGCATGCCGGCGAATTCATCCTCGTAGAAGAAATCGTAATCGCGGCGCTGGTGGCCGAAGAACAGCCAGTTGCGGCCCGGCGCCTTGCTCGCCATGCGCTCGTGCAGGAACGCGCGAAACGGCGCGACGCCGGTGCCCGGTCCGATCATGATGACCGGCGTATTCGGATCCTTCGGCAGGCTGAAGTGCTCCGCCCGCTGCACATAGACTTTCACCGGATCGTTCGGCGCAATCCGGTCGGAGAGGAAAGTCGACGCGACGCCAAGCCGGGCCCGCTTGCCGATCTGATAGTGGACCTTGTCGACGGTCAGCGACACGCGGCCGGGATTGCTCTTGAGCGATGACGAGATCGAATAGAGCCGCGGCTGCATCGGCTCGAGCGATTCGATGAAGGCTTCCGGGTCCGGCCGCACGCCGGCGAACTTTTCCATCGCGGCCAGCACGTCGAGTGTCGCGGCGTCGCCGTCCGGATCGTCACCGTCGGCAAGCGCCTTGGCCTTTTTCCGCCGGTCGCCGCCGGTGATGTAGGAGTAAAGCTGAAACAGCGCATCGGGTGCGAGGCCGAGCGAGACGTCCTTGATCAGCACGTCGCGCAGCGCGCCGCCTTTGGTCGGGAAAGTCGGCGGGCACGCCGAGCGCCTTGACCACGGCGTCGGCCAGCGCCGGATCGTTGGTCGGGAAAATTCCGAAGCCGTCGCCGACCGTGTAATCCAGACCGCACGATGCGAGATCGAATTCGACATGCCAGGTGTGTTTGTTCGAGCCGGGTTTGTTGAGCAGTTTGCGCGACAGGAAAATCGCTTCGGTCGGATTTTCGCGCGAGCGGCCGAGCGGCGTCGTTACTGCCGATGGGGTGCCCGACGTCTCCGCGCCGGAATGAGCGCCGGAGCAGGAGCGGCATCGAGTTCGCCGAAAAGCGATTTCAGCGTCCGCAGTGTTTCCTTGCCGCCGGGAATGCAGAGATTGAGTTTTTCTTCCTTCTTGCCGGCGATGGCGTCGGCGTAATCCTGGCAGTTGTAGCCGCACTGGCCGCAGTCCTGCTGGCCCATCGCCGCCATCATGCGCCGGCGCACCGCCTTGCCGTCCGCGAGCTTCATGCGCTCTGCGATCGGCATGGTCTGGTCGTGCCACGGCGCGCCGTCGTCTTCGTCGGCGACTGCAGGCGCCGCGCCGCCGGCCATGATGGCGGCGGCTTCCTGCGGCGACAGCGGGGTGATGCCGCTGTCGGAAAGACCGAGCGCGGCGATGAAAAATCCATCGAGCCAGGCGCGCTGCTCCGGCGTGAACGGAGCATTCTCGGGCAGCAGCGACAGCTTCGGAGACGGTGGACTTGCGGTCATGGCCAGCTTGAGAACTTCAAGCTTCATGCCAACCCTGCATTACGAAAATCAAAGCATAAACAGCAAGTTATGGCAACTTTGGGCCGGGTTCATTGCCCTCCGATGCCGCATCCTGCCAAAAGATTGTGCAACGCACGCCAAATCAATGCAGGGCGACCAGAAGAATGGCGATCTCGCTGATCTGCTCCAGTGCTCCGAGCACGTCGCCGGTTTGACCGCCGATCTGCGCCGAACTCAACCACGCCATCAACGCCACGATAACGGCCAGCAGGACCAGTGCCGCGATGCCAGCCAGCGGCCCGAGCAACACCACAAGGATCAGGACGCCGAGCGCGCCAGCAATCAACGCACTCTGCTGCGGCGGTTGACCGGCCGCGCGCGATAGTCCGTCGTCGCGCGCCGGCGGCACGATCGTCATGAAGATCGGCAACACCGCACGTGCCGCGCCATGTGCTGCGATCAGCGCCCAGAATGTAAATGGCAGACGCGTGAGTGTCGCGATGACGGCGACGCGCAACAGGATCGACAGTGTCAGTGCGCAAACTCCGTAAGTGCCGATCCGGCTATCGCGCATGATCTCGAGTTTGCGTTCGCGCGTTGCGCCGCCGCCGAAACCGTCGGCGGTGTCGGCCAGACCGTCTTCATGCAGACAACCGGTGACGCCGAGCGTCGCAGCGACGCACAAAACTGCCGACGGCCATGGGCCCAGACCGAGCCTGAAGGCCAGCGCATAAACCACCGCGCCGATCAGCCCGACAACAACCCCTGCAATCGGAAACGCCCAGCTTGCGCGCGCGATGTCGATGTTTTGGCCGGACGCGCTTTGCCCAAGCGGCAGGCGCGTCAAAAACGCGATACTTGTCCTGATGCCATTCAGGCCATCCGCGATGAGATTTTCCGGCACCGGCATCGTTGCCCCCAAGCTCGCTTTCGAGGTCGCTTTCACGTCGTGTGTTGTAGCCGCGCATGATCGGCTTTGCTAAAGTCTCTGTGCGCTTTTGCGCAGCTGAGGAATCAAACAACGATATGGCGGATTTTAGCTCGTTTTCGGACCTGCGCGCACTCTGCCTCGATCTGCCGGGCGGACATCCCGCTGCGAGCGCCGCAGTCGCCAGGCGTGAAGCGGTGCTGACCAAGCCGCCGCACAGCCTGGGCCGTCTCGAAGATCTCGTCGGCTGGCTGGCGCATTGGCAGGGTCACGCTCCGCCGCGACTGGATCGCGTCGAGATTCTGGTCTTCGCCGGCAATCATGGTGTGACCCGGCGTGGTGTTTCAGCCTATCCGGCCGAGGTCACGGCGCAGATGGTGGCGAACTTCGCCGCCGGGGGCGCTGCGATCAATCAGCTTGCCCGCAACGCCGGCGCGACGTTGCGGGTGACGCCGCTGTCGCTCGATTGTCCGACCGCCGATTTTACCGAAGAGCCGGCGCTCAACGAACGGGAATTCATTGCTGCGGTTGCGACGGGATACGATGCGGTGTCCGCCGATTGCGATCTGATCGGGCTTGGCGAAATGGGCATCGGCAACACTACGGCGGCTGCGGCAATTGCCGCGGCCCTGTTCGGCGGCGGCGGCTGCGCGCTGGGCTGGACGCGGCACGGGTGTCGATGACGACGGCTTAACCCGTAAACGTGAAGTGATTGATCGCGCGCTCGCGCGACACGCGGCGATGCTGCACGATCCGCTGGCGATTGCCGCGGCTTTGGGTGGCCGTGAGCTTGCTGCGATCCTTGGCGCCACGCTGGCGGCGCGGCGAAAAAATATTCCGGTTCTGCTCGATGGTTTCGTTTGCACAGCCGCGGTGGCTCCGCTCGTTAAGTTGCGCGCCGATACGCTTGCGCATGCCCAGGCCGCGCATGTGTCCGCCGAAGCCGGTCACCGTGGGTTGCTGGAAGAGCTGTCGCTCAAGCCGATCGTCGATCTCGACATGCGGCTCGGCGAGGCATCCGGCGCTGCCGTGGCGTTGCTCATCCTGCGTGCGGCGCTTGCCTGCCACACCGGCATGGCGACATTTTCCGAAGCGGGTGTGTCGGACAAGCCGGCCGATGAGACGCAACAGCCGAAGGCAGCAAGCTGATGCCGGGCAGCGACCAACAAACAGTCTGGCTGGCGGCCGGCCTGCGCACGCCGTTCGTCAATGTCGACGGACCGCTTGCCGCGCGCGATTCGCTGACGCTTTCAGTCCCGGTCGTCCAGGCCATGGCGCAGCAGGTCAACGGACCGATCGACTTCGGCGTCTGGGGCGCCGTGATCGGCAATCTCGCCTATGCAAACCTGGCGCGCGAAGTCTGGCTCGAAGCCAAGCTCGATCCTCGTGTCCCGACCTTCACAACCGTCATGCAGTGCTCGACCAGCATGGTCGCCGCGTTCGAGGCAGCCGGCATGCTTGGGCCGCGCCGTGCGGCGCTGGCGCTGGTCGGCGGCGTCGAAAGCATGACCCGGGTCGAATTCGGGCTCGGCATGAATCTTTCGGTCTGGCTGCGGCGCCTGTTTCAGGCGCGCAGCGCGCGCGATCGCTTGCACATTTTGCGTCAGCTCCGGCCGTCCGATATCCGGCTCTACGTGCCGGAAGTGAAGAACCGCGTCACCGGCCGCAGTATGGGTGAACACACCGAGGATATGGCGAAAGACTGGAACATCACGCGCGAGGAGCAAGATGCACTGGCGCTCGACAGCCATCACCGCGCAGTCGCGGGTCAGGACCGCGGATTTTTCAACGATCTGATTATTCCCGTCGACGGCGTGACCAAGGACCATTTTCCGCGCCGCGACACGTCGATGGAGAAACTCGGCAGGCTCAAGCCGGCATTCGACCGCACCAGCGGGCGCGGCACGATCACGGCGGGGAACAGTTCGCCGTTAACGGACGGCGCTGCAGGTCTCTGGGTCGCGACCGACGAAGGCCTTGGCCGATTGCCGGCGCAAACGCCGCGCGTGCGTCTGGTCGATTTCGAAATAGCGGCGGTCGATATTTTCCACGAAGGCCTGCTCATGGCGCCGGCCATCGCAATTCCGCGCCTGCTGGCGCGGCACGAATTGAAATATGAGGACGTTGCGCTCTGGGAAATCCACGAAGCGTTTTCCGCGCAGGTCGCATGTCACATCAAGGCGCTGCAAGATAACGCGTACATGCGCGCCAAAGCCGGAATCGAGAATACGTTCGGGCGGCTTCCGGTCGAACGGATGAATCCAAATGGCGGCAGCGTCGCGCTTGGCCATCCTTTTTCGGCGACCGGCGCGCGCATTTTGAGTCAGGCGGTCAAGGAGCTTGCCGCCATGCCGGCAGGCAGCCGCGCCATTGTCAGTATCTGCGCCGACGGCGGCCTCGGCACGGTCGCGTTGCTGCAGAATTGAGCGGCTTAAGCTGTCGCAATGGTGTGAAAAAAGGTGCCGGTGACATGACCGCGCCGTCCGCCGGCCGGTCCGAGTTTGCGGCCTTCCGCATCGGCGAGTTCGGCGAACGGTTGATCGCTCCCGGCATCGACTAGCGACGCATAATGAAATTCGTGACCACGCAGCGTGGTCTCGCGCCTGCCCAACGCGGTATCGCCGAGGAGCCGCGCCGAGCGGTAACCGAGGTGGAGTTTGCGTTTGGCGAAGCTCGTTGCATGACCGAGCAATCCGGTCATCATGTGACGCTGTCCGGCGGCGTCCTCGAGGCCTTCGCCGAGCACCATGTAGCCGCCGCACTCACCGTGCACCGGCCGCGTCTGCCCAAATCGCTTCAGTTGGTCAGCGAATTTTCGCGCGGCGGCGAGAGTTCCCGCATGAAGCTCCGGGTAGCCGCCGGGCAGCCAGCAGCTGTCGGCATGTTCCGGCGGTGCTTCGTCGGCGAGGGGCGAAAACGGAATAATCTCGGCGCCCGATTGCCGCCAGGCTGCGAGAAGATGCGGGTAAACAAAGCTGAACGCCCGGTCGTGCGCCAGCGCGACCCGCTGGCCCGGCGGCGGCAGCGCCGGCGCATTTGATGTTGCGGTGACGGCGAGCGGTTCGGCACTCTTTAAGATTTCATCGAGATCGAGATGGTCTTCCGCCATCGTTGCCAAGCGTGCAATCAGCAACGCGAGATCGGAATGTTCGCCGGCCTGCACGAGGCCGAGATGCCGCTCCGGTAGCGCTATTTCGGCTGCGCGCGGGACAGCTCCAAAGACAGGAATACCCAGCTCGGCGATAGCAGCAGTGATCATCGCGCCGTGCCGCTCGCTGGCGACGCGATTGAGAATGACGCCGGCAATGCGCACCGCAGGATCGTGGGTCGCAAAACCGCGCACCACAGCCGCAGCCGATTGTGCCTGCCGTGACACGTCGAGCACCAGCATGACCGGCAACTGGAAATGCGCGGCGAGATCGGCAGTCGAGCCGCGTTCGCCGGACGGCGCTGTTGGCGCCGTCGAACAGCCCCATCACACCTTCGATCACGAAGATGGCGGCGCCGTCCGAAGCTTGCGCTGCCATGGTGTCGAGTAACGGGCGCGGCATGGCCCAGGAATTGAGATTGATGCTCGGCGCTGCGGTTGCTGCGGCATGGAACGCCGGATCGATGTAATCCGGACCGGCTTTCGCAGCGCGCACCGCGACGCCGCGCTGTTTGAGTGCCGCAAGAACGGCAAGCGTTACGGTCGTCTTGCCGGCGCCGGAGTGCGGCGCCGCGATGATGAGACCGCGCGGACTCACGACGCGTCCTTTTCCGCCGGCGCGTCCGCACCAAGCAGCTTTTTCCGCATCGTCACGATCTCGCCGATCACGACGATCGCCGGCGGCTCGAAATTTTGCGCGTGAGCCTCGGCGGCGATCTTCTCCAGGGTCGATATCAGGACGCGCTGGCTGCGGCGTTGTTGCCGAGGCGATGACGGCTGCGGGGGTTTGCGGTTCGAGTCCCGCCGCGATCAACGCGCTGGTGATCCGCTCCAGATTATGCATCACCATGTAGAGCACGATCGGCTGGCCGGTGCGGGCCAGCGCGGTCCAGTCAAACTCTTCGTCAGCGCCGTGACCGGCGGCAAAAATCACCGCACGGTTGATGCCGCGCAACGTCGCCGGGATCGACGCTGATGCCAACGCGGCGAGCCCCGCGGTGACGCCGGGGATCACGCGGAACGGCACGCCGGCCGCCGCCAGCGTCATCGCTTCTTCGCCGCCGCGGCCGAATATGAAGGGATCGCCGCCCTTGAGCCGCAGCACGCGTTTGTTGGCGCGCGCCAGTTCGACAAGGCGCTGGCTGATATCGGTTTGCGTTGCCGACGGTTTGCCGCCGCGCTTGCCGGCGAATTCCAGCCGCGCCTGCGGTCCGGCGAGCGCCAGCACGCGCGCATCGACAAGCGCATCGTGCACGATAACGTCGGCCTGTGTGAGCCCGGCCAGCGCGTCGAGCGTGAGCAGGCCGGGATCGCCCGGTCCGGCGCCGGCGAGCCAGACGTGACCCGGCATGAAAACCGGCACACCGGTGCGCTTTGCGGCGATCGCGTCCCACGCGGTCATGGCGCGGCGCCTCCGCGAAAACGGCGGCGGTAATCGGCGTCATAGAGTGCGCTATCGCGGAAGTCTTCCGCGGCCAGCGCGCGCCCGACCATGATCAGCGCCGTGCGCTCGATCTTCGCCGCGGCCGTCTTTGCTGCGATGTCGGCAAGCGTGCCACGCAGGATGAGCTCCGCGGGCGTCGTCGCCTGAACCACGACCGCGGCCGGGCAATCGGCGCCGTAAAACGGGATCAGCTCATCGACGATGGCGTCGATGGCGTGGATAGCAAGATGGATGACCAGCGTCGCTCCGCTCGCCGCGAAGGTCGCCAGCTTCTCACGGTCCGGCATTCGCGACGCGCGGCCGGAGACGCGGGTCAGCACCACGCTCTGGGCAACTTCAGGCACAGTGAGCTCGCATTCCAGCGCCGCCGCGGCGGCGGCAAACGCGGGTACGCCGGGTGTCAGCGTGTAAGGAATGCCGCGCCGCCGGAGCCGGCGCAGTTGCTCGGCAAGCGCGCTGTAGATCGACAGGTCGCCGGAATGCAGCCGCGCAACGTCGAGATCCTTGGCGTGAGCGTCGGCGAACTCGGCTTCGATCTCATCGAGCGACAACGGCGCGGTATCGACGATCCGTGCGCCTGCCGGGCAATGCGTCAGCAACTCACGCGGGACGATCGAGCCGGCGTACAGGCAGACCGGACAGCGCGCGATCAGGTCGCGCCCGCGCACCGTGATCAGGTCGGCCGCGCCCGGCCCGGCGCCGATGAAGTGCACCGTCATGGTTCGATCCAGATCATGGCTTGGTCCAGATCATGGTTTGACCCAGACCCATTGTGTCACCGGCATCGCCGGCCGCCATCCGGTCTCTGCGCCGATCGGTCCGGCGCGCGAAATGGCAACACGCGTCAACTCGCCGCCGAGCGCGGCGTGGCGGGTCAGCAGCAAGGCCTCGGTTTTCACGGTGACGGCGTTGACGACGAGCCGGCCACCGGAGCGTAGCGCGCGGGCGGCGGTATCGAGCACATCGGTGTCGCTCGCACCACCGCCGATGAAGACCGCATCGGGTGCCGCGAGGCCGGCAAACGCCGCCGGTGCGGCAGCTTCAACAATCTCCAGTCCCGGTACGCCAAAGGCCGCGGCGTTGCGGCGGATCCGCGCCGCGCGTTCGGCGTTTTGTTCAATCGCGATCGCGCGCGTAGCCGGATCGGCGAGCATCCATTCAATCGAAACCGAGCCTGAGCCCGCGCCAATATCCCACAGCAACTGACCGCGGCACGGCGCCAGCGATGACAGTGTCAGCGAACGGATTTCGCGCTTCGTGATCTGACCGTCATGCTCGAACATCGCGTCGGGCAGGCCCGGTGCGCGCGGCAGGATGCGCGCGTTGGCAGCGGCGACGACTTCAATTGCCAATGTGTTGAGCGGATCGATGGCACCGAGCGCATCGTCTGCGGCAAGTGTCGTGCTGATGCGTTCACGTGGGCCGCCGAGCGCTTCCAGCACGGTCAGCCGCGAGGCTCCGAATCCACTCTCGTTCAGAAGTTTCGCCACGGCAGCCGGGCCGTCGCCATCGGAGGTCAGCGCCAGAATGCGGGCGCCCGGCTGCAAGTGCGGACGCAGCAGATCGAGAGTACGGCCATGCACTGACAGCAGCGTGGTGTCCGGCAGCGACCAGCCAAGCCTGGCCGCCGCGAGGCTGAAAGCCGACGGCGCCGGCACGACCACCATTTCCCGCGTGTCGATGTGGCGGGCCAGCACCGCACCGATGCCATAGTGAAACGGATCGCCGGATGCCAGCACGCAGATTTGCCGGCCGCGGTGGCTGCAGCACTTCGGCCGCCGCGCCGTCGAACGGCGTCGGCCAAGGCCGCGCCGCGCCACGGATCAGCGAACCCGCAAGCCCGAGATGGCGGCGACCGCCGAACACGATCTCGGCGCTGCTGACCAGCCCGCGTGCGACCGGGCTCAAGCCCGGTGACGCCATCCTCGCCAATGCCGACGATGGACAGCCAGCGCGGCGATGCGGCAGTGTCCTGCGTATCCGGAGACAGCGCCTTAGCCATGAACCGCGTCCTCATTCTCGGCGGCACGACCGAAGCCCGCCTGCTCGGTGAGCGACTCGCAGTGCGCGGCGATCTGGCGGTCACGCTGTCGCTGGCCGGCCGCACCGCAGCTCCAGTTCCACATGCCGTGCCGGTACGGATTGGCGGCTTTGGCGGCGCTGACGGCCTCGCTGACTATCTGGTCAAAGAGCGTGTCGATGCACTGATCGATGCCACGCATCCTTATGCGACGGCGATTTCCGAAAACGCAATCATCGCCGCGCGCAAGACCGGCGTGGCTTTCGTTGCATTGCGGCGGCCGGCGTGGCGTCGTGTCGACGGTGATCGCTGGACCGAAGTGGACGACACGGCCGCAGCGGTGCGCGCGCTCGGTGAGCAGCCGCGTCGCGTCTTTGTCGCGCTGGGACGCAACGATCTGGCGCCATTCGTCACCGCGCCACAGCACTTCTATCTGTTCCGCAGTGTCGACCCAATCAATCCGCCGCTGCCGTTGCCGGATGCAAGTTACATCACCGCGCGCGGACCGTTTAGCGAGATGCATGATCGCGCGTTGATAACCGAGCATCGAATCGACGCGGTGATTTCGAAAAATAGCGGCGGCAACGCCGCTTACGGCAAGATCGCCGCCGCGCGGTCGCTTGGCATCGAAGTCATCATGATCGGCCGGCGCGCTGTTGAGTGACGCCCCTGCAGTGACCACAATGGATGAAGCCGTCGCGTGGCTTGATCATGCGCTGACCTCGGCAACGGCGCGGGGCGTGTAGACCAGGGGCGACCGGCCCGGCCGTGCGATCACGCGGGTCTCGCGCGAACCGATAATCACCAGCGTTGCCATATCGGCCTGCTGTGAGCCGGCATCGTCGAGCGTCGTGACAGTCACCCGTTCATCGGCGCGCCCGACCGCATGGCCGAAGATAACCGGCGTCGATGGCGGCAAAGCGCGGCGCAAATTCTCGATCGCCTGACCGAATTGCCACGGCCGTGCCTTCGACACGGCATTGTAGAGCGCAATGACGAAGCCCGCTTCGGCGGCGGCGTCGAGCCGGCGCACCACCAGATCCCACGGTTTGAGATTGTCGGACAGCGAGATCGCACAAAAATCATGGCCGAGCGGCGCGCCGATCCGCGCCGCGACCGCGAGCATCGCTGTGACGCCCGGAATGATAGTGACGTCCAGACTGCGCCAGCTTTCCGGTCCGGCTTCGATCGCCTCGCAAACCGCAGCCGCCATCGCGAATACGCCGGGATCGCCGCCGGACACGACCGCCACGCGCGCACCGGATGCCGCGTGCTGCAATGCCATGTCGGCGCGGGCACGCTCTTCGCGATTGTCCGATGCATGGCGGCTTTGCCCGGGTCGCGCCGGAACGCGATCGAGATAGGGGCCATAACCGTAAATCGCGTCTGCCGCTTCAAGCGCCATTTTGGCTTCCGGCGTCAGGTAGCGCGGATCGCCGGGTCCAAGGCCAATGACGGAAATTTGTCCCGTCATGATCCGGCTCCCGGCCTTGTCGCCCAACCCGGCACCAGCACGACCGCGAAGTATGGTGCGTCGTCATCGGTCTTGGCCGCCAGCGGAATCATCTTCGCATCGGCCATGGTGCCGCGCTCGATATAGATGGCGCGGCCGAGCCGGCCGCTTTGATCGAGCGCGCGGCGCAGCTTCGGCAAATGACGGCCGACCTTCATCACCACTGCGGCATCGGCATCGGCGAGCCGGCGGGCAAGCTCGTCTCTCCGGCAATGTTGCGGGCAGCACCGTGAACACGTCGTTACCCTGCGCGATCGGCATGCCGGCTGCCGACCAGCAGCCTGACATGCCGGTGACGCCGGCGATGATCTCGGCGGCAAAGCGCGGGGTCAGCCGCGTGTGCAGATGCATGTAGGAGCCGTAGAACATCGGATCGCCTTCGCAGATCACTGCGACGTTACGGCCGGCTTCAAGATGCGCGGCGATTTCGTCGGCGGCCTTGTCGTAGAAGGCGGTGATGGCTTCGCGGTAGGCGGTGCTGCATGACGGCAGTTCGGTGGTGACCGGATAGTAGAGCGGCAACTCGATCACGCCGGCGCGCAAATGCTCCGCCGCGATGGCGCGCGAGTGACTGCTGTTTCCCGCCTTGGCGAAATACGCGATGACGTCAGCCGCGCCGAGCGCGCGCATCGCCTTGAGCGTCATCAGCTCCGGATCGCCCGGGCCGAGGCCGACACCGAAAAGTCTTGCCGCACTCATAATCCCGGCCTCGCCAGCGCGTTCACAGCGGCTGCCGTCATGGCGCTGCCGCCACTGCGGCCGCGCACAATAATGAACGGCACGCCGCGCGAATCCGCGGCCAATGCATCTTTCGACTCCGCGGCGCCGACAAAGCCGACCGGAATGCCGAGAATGGCCGCGGGCTTTGGTGCGCCAGCGTCGAGCCTGTCGAGCAGATGAAACAGCGCGGTCGGTGCGTTGCCGATTGCAACCACTGCACCGGCTAGTCGCTCGGTCCACAAATCCAGTGCGGCAGCGGACCGGGTGGTGCCGTTCTCCGCCGCAAGCGGTGCCGTGCGTGGATCGTTGAGCGTGCAGATCACATCGTTTCGTGCCGGCAGGCGGGCTCGTGTGACGCCGTGCGCGACCATTTCCGAGTCGCACAGGATCGGTGCGCCGGCGGCCAGAGCGCTTCGCGCCGCTGCGACGACGTCACCGCCGAACACGATGTGTCGCGCCAGTTCGACTTGTCCGCAGGCGTGGATCATGCGGACCGCGACATCGGCTTGTTCCGGCGAGAACCGCGACAAGTCGGCTTCGGCGCGAATGATCGCGAACGATCGCTCATAGATCGCTGTGCCGTCACGCAGATAAGCGGCGCGCTCAGACATGCGGCGCCTCGCTGTTGAGCTTACGTGCAGCGTCGGTGATTTTGCCGATCAGTTCGGTCGTTGGGACGGTCATGAACGGAGTGTCGCGGGCCGAGCCGTTGGCGACAAGGGCGCATCCGCCTTCCGTGCCGACGACCGTCAGTGCCGCCGGCGACGGGTGGGCGCAGCCCTTGGCGCAGCCGGAGACGTGAATCTTGAATTTGCTGTCGAGATAAGGTGCGGCTGCGGCGGCAATCTGAGGTCCAAGCGCCCGCGCGGCAATGTGCGCTGCGCTGCAGATCGGCGCGCCGGCACAGGCGAAGACGTTGCGGCGCGGATCGCCGGCCTCGACGATGAAGCCGAGGCTTTTGGCGGCAGACACGAAGGATTCCAGCTTTTCCCGCGGCAGGCCGATGGCAAGTAATGTCCGGTCAGGCGCGGTGCGGAAACCCTGCGCGCCGGCGGCTTCTGCTGCGTCACTCATTTGTTGCAGCAAAGCCGCATCCGCATGACCGAAGGGCAGGGCGATGCCGCAGGCGAGCGATCCGTCGCGCAATTGCCACGTGCCAATCGATGATTGCTCGTTCCTGGTTTCACGGGGACTTGAGGGAAGCAGAAACTCTGCGATAGCGGCACGAAATATTTCGAGGCCTTCTGCCGCGATGACATCACGTGCCCGCGCCTGACGGCCATGATGCGCCACGACGTCGAGCAGGCGTGTCAGAGCAGCAACAGCGTCGCCGAGAGCGATCGAACCAAGTTTGTGGCCGGCAACTTCGATCTCAAGATGTATCGGCCATCGCCATTCTTGAACGCGCGCGCGCGAATGTCGGCGGCGAGCGCATCAAGCCGATAAGCTCCGCCGCCGTCGATGACGACCGAGACTTTGGGACTGAGCCGCGCGGCCAGCGAAGATCGCGCGAGCGCGTCGCGGAGTTCGGCAGCGAGCTTGCTGGCATCGATCAGCTCTTCCGGATCGAGACCGGCCAGAGGGCCACAGATAATCGGCACGCCATCTGCGGCGGCGATGTCGAGCGCCGCGATGGCATCGGCAAATTCCGGCGCGGTGGCCGCGCTCAGGCCGCGGACCTGGATGTTCCCACGTGCGGTAATTTCCACAATGCCATTGCCATGGCGCTTTGCCGCTTCACATAGCGTGTCGAAAGCAACAAGGGATATCGTGCCAAGCGGCGAAAATCGCACCAGCAAACCGTCGCCGGTTGCCATCGGCGCCGACAATCCCGGGCACGCGCCGCGCCGCTGTATGTCCTCATGCGCGTTCATGCCAATGCCTCCGCACGCAGCAGAGTCAGGTCCGTATCGATGTCGTTGCGTCGTGGATGCCAGAAGCCGCGTTGCCGCGCGCTGTCGAGCCGCTGCGCAATCACCGCGGCAGCTTGCGGATTCTCCCGCAGCAGAAAGTCACGCACATTGGCGTCGGTGACATAGGCTTCGTGCAAAAGATCAAACAGCTCGCTGGCAACGGCGTCGGTTGTTTCGGCGAACGCCACAAGCTTATCGACAGTCTCGGCGAGTTCAGCGGCGCCGCGCGGTCCGTGACGCATCTGGCCGGCGATAAAGCGCGGGTTGATCGCGCGCGCCCGCACGATGCGCGCCAGCGCTGCCGATAACGCGCGCGCCCGCGGCCGCTGCGGATCGGTGGAATCGAGCATGATCAGGTCGGCGGAGCGGCCGAGCAGCTTCGCCGCCGCGGCAAAGCCGCCGACAAAAGCGACATCTTCGGCGCCTTCGAGCAGATCGCGGGCCGGATCGTCGCCGGTGTGCAACAGCGCGTCGGCTCCGGCGACGCGCAGTGCGAAATCCGTCCGGTGCGATGCTGGCGTCGCCATCGGCGCCGCCGTAAGTGTGCGATGCCGCGTCGAGATAAGCGTTGCCGATCGTCTCGTTGTCGGCACCGCGGGCAATCAGGTCTTCGACGCCGGAGCCATAGACGCCGGGCGCGGTACCGAAGATGCGATCGAGCCTGCCGGGTCGCGTGGCCGTTCATGGCGCGCCGCGCTGCCGCAAGCGGGTTTTCGCCGCTGTCTTCATCGCGCGCCGCGACGGTCTGCACGGCGGTGTCGATCAGCGCGATCTGCGCCGGGAACAGGTCGCGGAACAGTCCGGAGATGCGCCATGTCACATCGATCGCGCGGCCGTCCGGCTGCCGCCGTTGGCAACACTTCGACGCCGGTGACGCGGCCGCTGCCGTGATCCCAGATCGGCCGGCAGCCCATCAGCGCCAGCCCTTGAGCGATTTCCTCGCCGCCGGTGCGCAGCGTCGCGCTGCCCCAAAGGTCGATCACCACAGTGCGCAGCATCTCGCCGTGGGTTTGCAGATGCGCCCGCACCACTTCGTCCGCCGCCAGCTTGCCGAGGTCCATTGCCGTCGGTGTCGGCAGTGTGCGCGGATCGGCGGTGTAAAGATTGCGTCCGGTCGGCAGCACGTCGCGTCGCCCGCGGGTCGGCGAACCGGCCGGCCCCGGCGCAATCCGTTTGCCGTCGAGCGCCGCAATCAGCGCCGCGCGTTCCGCCGTGGCGCTCGCCTGTCGCGCGGCATCGTCAGAAGCTTCGCGTCCGTAGATGTGGAGGCCATCCTTGATCGCGAGGTCTTTCAGGTCGCACAGCCACGCATCGATGCGCCGCAGCGCTTCATCCGGCGCAACATCAGCTGCGAGGCCGGCCTCACGCGCCAGATTGCCTCGCTGCGCGGTCTCGACGATGAGTTTCGCCAACCGTTCGCGGCGGCGGCGATCGAGGCCGTCAGCCTGGGCATATTCGTCAACCAGCCGCTCCAGCGCCTGCGTGTCGCCGGATAATTCGGTATCCACAAGCGGCGGCGGCAGATGGCCGATGGTGGTCGCAGCGATCCGCCGCTTGGCCTGCGCCGCTTCGCCCGGATTGCTGACGATGAACGGATAGATCACCGGTAGTGCGCCGGTGACGATCTCAGGGAAACACTCATCCGTCAGTGCAATGGCTTTGCCCGGCAGCCATTCCAGCGTGCCGTGCGCGCCCATGTGTACCAGCGCATCGACCTTCGCGACATGTTGCAGCCATAGGCCAAAAGCGACCAGCGCATGGCGCGGCGGCAGCGACGGATCGTGATAGTCGGCGCGCCGCTCTGCCGAGCGTCCGCGATCCGGCGGCAGCGCGGCCAGCAGCTTGCCGAATGTGCTGGCGCGAAAATGGAATGCGCCGTCGCGGATATCGGGATCGTCGGCTGGTGCGCCCCAGGTTTCATTCAGCCGCGCTACGGCGGCGCGTGGCAGGCGCGCGAGCAGTTGTTGGTATTGCGCGACGGGAAAAGCCGTCTCTTTGGTCAGCGAGTCTGTCGAGCAATTCACGCGGCGTTTTCGGCGCGTCTCTCGACCGCGTAGCCGGCGGCGGCGAGATCATCGAGCAGCGCGACGACGCTCATCGGTACGTCGAGACCGACGGCGTAGCCGGTTCGGCCCGGCGCGCCGGGATAATCCGGCATCAGCACGGCGATGCGCCGTTCGCTGCGCGGCTTGTCGCGAAGGCGGATCAGCGCGGCAATCCGGTCCGCAACCATCGCGACGCGATCGGGCTCGGCCCGGCTGCCGAGCGCGGTGAAAGCAAGTCCTTCGTTGCGGCGGCAGCGGATCCTTGAACGCGATAACGCCGGCCAGAACCCGGCCATCGAGCTCCGGCAGCACCACATGCATCGCGAGGTCGGCGGCGCCGAGACCGCGCGGACTGTCGCGCCACGCCGCGCGCCGGGTCGTGGCGCTGACCACTTGAAGCACCGGCACGCCCGGCTCATCCAGCGGCGTCGGCTCGTCGGCATTGCCGCCGGCGGCGAAGGCCGTCGTCGTGACAATGACGGCCGGGATCGAGCCGGGCCAAGCGCGTCGCGCAGGAATGTGGCCGCCTCGCGATCTTTCAAGCTGGTGACGACCAGCGCCGCCGGCGCAAGGCCGCGCGCAGCAAGCGCCGCGCAAAGCGCATCGATCGGCGCGGTGTCGGCGGCGAGCAGCATGGCGCGATAGAAAATGATCGGGACGACCGGCGTTGCCGGCTTCAAGGCTCGTGCAGCAGCCGATCGAGATCGACTGCGCCTTGTCCCGGCAGATAGCCGGCGAAACGTGGCACGGGTTTCGGTTCAGGCAGATCGACGATCGCAGTCCGGCGTGATGGGCGAGGCGGCGCAGCAGGGCGCGCAAATTTTCGCGGCCGCCTTCGCGGAAAAACTGCAGCAGTGTGTCGAGTTCGCCGCTCGGCAACGTCGATGCTGCGGCAAGCCGCGTGTCGTCGCGATCTTCGCCGGGCAGCACCGCGAGCGCGATATCTTTCTCGCGCGCCAGAAGCGAAAGCCGTTCGATGCCGTATTTCCACCAGTCGAGACCGCCGAGCAGGCGAACGAGAATGACCTTGGCGTGACTGGCGACGCGCTCGATCCACAGATCGACCGACATCGGATGACGCAGGTCACGCAGATGCGCCAGCCGGACGCTCGGCAACGTGTCGCGGTCGCTCTGCCAGGCGGCGGCAAGTGCGGCGAGATCGCTGTCGGCGAACGACAGCACGACAATATCGCCCGGCGGCTGCGCGAGATCGACCGCTTCGACAATCTCGTCGAGGTTGGCCGAACTCGTCGTCAGCAGGTGCATCGCTCAATCCGGATTCGTTCAGCTCGCAAGCGCGCGCGTGATCGCGGCGCGGTCGATGCCCTTCAGTCCGATCACCACCAGCCGGCCTTGGCGCATTTCCGAAGCGCTCCACGGCCGGTCGTATTGATGCGTCACGCGGCTGCCGACGGCCTGCAGCAAAAGCCGCATCGGCTTGCCGGACACCGCGGCAAATCCTTTGACGCGCAGCACGTCGAATTTGTCGGCAAGCGCGGCAACGCGTGCGTTCAGCTCGACCGGATCGGCGACTTCGCCGATCGGCACGACGAAGCTGTCGAAATCATCGTGGTCATGATCGAGTTCGTCGTCGTGATGGGTGCGCCGGTTTTCGATGTCGTCTTCGGTGCCGACGCCAAGCCCGAGCAGCAGAGCCTCATCGACCTTGCCGTCGGTCGCCGGCACGATCTTGACGCTGCGCGGCAAGGCGCTGGCGATTGCCGCCCGTGCCTTTTCCATGCCGGCGTCGTCGAGCAAATCGCGCTTGTTGAGCACGACGAGATCGGCGCAGGCGATCTGATCCTCAAACACTTCTTCAACCGGATCGTCGTGATCGAGCGCGCTGTCGGCGGAACGCTGTTGCGCCAGCGCATCGAGGTCGGTCGCAACGCGGCCATCGGCGAGCGCCGCGCCGTCGACCACGACGACGACGCTGTCGACGGTGACGCGGCTTTTGATCGCCGGCCAATGGAACGCCTGCACCAGCGGCTTCGGCAATGCGAGGCCGGAGGTTTCGATAACGATGTGTTCGACGCCGCCTTTTGACAAGATCGCATCGAGAGCCGGCACGAATTCATCGGCGACGGTGCAGCACAGGCAGCCATTGGCGAGTTCGACGATGTTCTCCTCCGGGCAGGCCTCGTTGCCGCAGCCTTTGAGGATTTCGCCGTCGATACCGACATCGCCGAACTCGTTGACGATCACCGCGAGCTTCCGGCCATTGGCGTTGGCGAGCACGTGGCGGATCAGCGTGGTTTTGCCAGCGCCGAGGAAGCCGGTGACGATGGTGCAGGGGACGCGGGCGAGCGAGCTGTTCATTCGTTTGTTCCTTGAGAATCGCCTTCAAAATCGAGCGGCGGTACGCGGGCGATCAGGCCGCGCTTGAGCACGTCGGGCCGTCCACGCCACGGCAAAATTCCGTCGGGTGCAGTGGCCAGCAGACGCGCACCTTCGACCAGTGCCGGGCCACAATCGGCGCCAAGTCCGCCGAACACATAAGTCCATGAGCCGTTGCAGCGCATGGCCGCGCTCGGCCCGCGGGTGCAATTGGCGAGACAGCGCAGGCGCCGCACTTGTACTTCAGTGTTCGCGGCGGCCTGCTCGGTCGCCGCCGCCAGCAATGCGCCGGGGCGCGGCTCGCTGTCCGGTTCGACCTGCATGCCTGGCGCTTGCAGGTGGTGCAAACATAGATGGTCGGTGCTTCGCTCATCAGACGCGCTCCGCGACCGGCCGGTCGAGGCCTTGCCAGCGGTACAGCAGATAAGAGATCGCCCAGCTCGCGATGAAAATACCGACGACGAGATAGCCGAAGTTGGCAAGCCCATCGTTGAGATTGCCGATCATGTTCCAGAACCGGCCTTCAAGGCCGAGCTTGTCGGCAACGAGGCCGAGCGCTTCGATGCCGCCGATCAGCAGCGCGACGACAACGGAAATCGCGGTGATCGTGAGGTTGTACCAGATCTTGCGGATCGGATTGAGGAAGGCCCAGCCGTAAGCGCCGACCATCAAAACACTATCGGTGGTGTCGACCAGCGTCATACCGGCGGTGAACAGCGCCGGGAAAATCATGATGGTGCCGAGTGTCATGCCGCCTGACGCCTGGCTTGCGGCGACGGCGAACAGGCTGATCTCGGTTGCGGTATCGAAGCCGAGCCCGAACAGGAAGCCAACCGGAAACATCTGCCAGCTTCGCGACACCATGCGGAACAGCGGCCTGAACAGGCGCGCCAGTAATCCGCGGCCGGCGAGCAGCGCATTCAGCTCCTGCTCCTCGACCGGTTCGCCGCGGCGCGCTTTGCGAAAGCTTGCCCAGACGCCGCGCAGGATAACGAGATTGATCACAGCGATAGCGAGCAGGAAAAATGCCGACGCACCGGTGCCGATCACGCTGCCGACCGATCTGAATTCGGCAAAGCGTCCTTGCAGCGCGAAGGCTGCGCCGGCAATGGCTGCGACGGCGACCGCAATGGACAGCGAATGTCCCAGCGAAAAAAACAAACCGACGGCATACGGCCGCTTGCCTTCCTGCATCAGCTTGCGCACGACATTGTCGATGGTAGCGATGTGGTCGGCATCGACGGCATGGCGCAGTCCCAGCACATAGGCGAGGAATGCGGTGCCGAGCAGCGTCGGCCGGCCGGCGAGTGCGATCAGCGCCCAGGTCCACACCGCTGCGGTCGCGGCCAGCAGAAGAATATACAGCGCGACGATCTTGCCGCGCTGATTGGCGGAAGCATCGTCGACCGTCGCCGTCAGGTAATTGAGCATCAATGGTCCTCGCGTGACCGGCCGCGATGGTGCGCGACTTGCCGTTCGGCGCCGGCGCGAGCGAGGACCAAAAGACTTGCGTCTTTCAGATCATCCACAGATACACCCCGACCTGTGTTTGTCGCGTCGACTCTTACCGGCGGCAGGTCTCCTGGCTCGCGGATCGGCGCTTCGCCCGGCCTTCCCGGAAGCCCGGTGCTTCCAGTGGCTAAGTGGACGAAACTACCCGCTTACAGTTGCGGGGGCAGCTGCGGAATTGGTCCCAATAGCGAGAAACCTCACCGCATTCCCTATTCACCCTCACGCGAGGGACCGTCAGTTCTCTAGTGATAGATTTCGCTGGCACAGCCTGTCAATGTGAGCCGCTTCCACGACAATTCCGGTTCCAAAAGCGATGGCGAATGCCACTCAAATCACTCTGGTTCTCGGCGGTGCGCGTTCAGGCAAGAGCCGTTTTGCCGAGAGCCTGATCGCCACGCTGCCGCCGCCTTGGGTCTATGTCGCCACCGCTCAGGCCGGCGACGCCGAGATGGCCGAACGCATCGCCGGGCATCGCACGCGCCGCGGCCCGCAGTGGCAGACGGTTGAAGCGCCGCGCGATCTCGACAAAGTGCTACTTGAACACGCTGCCGCTCCGGTGCTCGTCGATTGCCTGACGCTCTGGTTATCGAACTTGATGCTCGCCGAGCGCGCCGTTGAGCCGGCAATAGGTGATATCGAAAAAGTCTTGTCGCGGGCCGCGGCGCCCAAAGTGCTGGTCAGCAATGAGGTGGGCCTCGGCATCGTGCCGGAGTATCCGCTGGGCCGCCGGTTCCGCGATGCGCAGGGTATCCTCAATCAGCGTGTGGCCGTACTGGCCGATCGCGTGGTGCTGATGGTTGCCGGCTTGCCGCTCGTCGTCAAAGGGAGTTTGTAGGCGGCAAGGATGAAACAATGACCGAAACAACCGACCATGCCGAAGCCGAGCGCCATCGCGCCAAGATGGCGAAACGCAAGGCCGTGCAGGATGCCGAAGTCGCCGGCAAGACGATCGAGAAGGGATTGCTGATCGTTCATACCGGTCCCGGCAAAGGCAAATCAACTGCGGCGTTCGGCTTGGCGCTGCGCATGCTCGGGCGCGGTCATGGCGTTGGCGTCGTACAGTTCGGCAAGGGCGCGTGGCAATCCGCCGAGCGCGCCGCACTCGAAACATTCGGCGATCAGGTGAAGTGGCACACGCTGGGTGAAGGCTTCACCTGGGAAACGCAGGATCACGCCCGCGACATCGCCGCAGCCGAACGTGCATGGTCGAAGGCGCAAGAGCTGATGGCCGATCCAGGCGTTGCGATGGTCGTTCTCGACGAACTCAATATCGCGCTGCGCTACGAGCATCTCGATCTCAGTGCCGTCGTTGCTGCGTTGACGTCGCGCCGTCCCGGACTGCACGTCGTCGTCACCGGCCGCAACGCCAAGCCGGAAATGATTGCCGCGGCCGATCTGGTCACCGAGATGACACTGGTGAAACATCACTTCGCCGCCGGCGTGAAAGCGCAGCCCGGCATCGAGTACTGAAAAGATGCCGTCGCGCGCGCTGATGTTTCAGGGCACCGGCTCCGATGTCGGCAAGTCGCTGATTGTTGCCGGGCTGGCGCGAGTATTGGCGCAACGCGGCCTCAAGGTGCGCCCGTTCAAACCGCAGAATATGTCGAACAATGCGGCAGTGACGGCGGACGGTGGCGAGATCGGACGAGCGCAAGCGCTGCAGGCGCGCGCCGCGCGCACGCCGCCGAGCGTGCACATGAATCCGGTGTTGCTCAAACCGCAGAGCGAGGTTGGTGCGCAGATCGTGGTGCAGGGCAGGGTGTTCGGCAATGCCAAAGCGGCCGAGTACCAACAGATCAAACGCGATCTCCTGCCGCAGGTGCTCGACAGCTACACCCGGCTGAAAACCGAGGCTGACATTGTGCTGGTCGAAGGCGCCGGCAGCGCCTCGGAGATCAATCTCCGCGCCAACGATATCGCCAATATGGGCTTTGCACGCGCCGCCGACGTACCGGTCGTGCTGATCGGCGATATCGACCGCGGTGGCGTGATCGCGAGCCTGGTCGGCACCAAAGCGGTGATCGCGGCAGAAGACGCAGCGCTGATCAGCGGGTTTATCGTCAACAAGTTTCGCGGCGATCCGGGACTATTTGCGAGCGGGATGGGGCAGATTGCCGAGATCACCGGCTGGCAGCCGCTCGGTCTGGTGCCGTATTTTGCCGATGCACGGCTGCTGCCAGCGGAAGATGCGCTGGCGCTCGATGCGCCGCGGCCGGCAAAAGCACGCAGCAAGCTCCGGATTGCGGTGCCGATCCTGCCGCACATCGCGAACTTCGACGACCTAGATCCGCTGGATGCTGAACCCGCCGTCGATCTTGTTCGCGTGCGGCCGGGGACTGCGCTGCCCGGCGATGCCGATCTTATTTTGCTGCCGGGCTCCAAGGCGACAATTGCGGATCTCGCGGCACTTCGGGCAGCCGGTTTCGACGTCGACATCGCTGCGCACGTTCGCCGCGGCGGCCGGGTTCTCGGACTCTGCGGCGGGTATCAGATGCTCGGTCGAACGATTGCCGATCCTGATGGAACTGAAGGCATCGCGGGCCGGATCGACGGCTTGGGGTTGATCGACGTCGAGACGATGCTCTCCGGCGAGAAGCGCCTCGAAGCTGTGCACGGCGAGACCAGCGATGGGGTGCCGTTCGCCGGCTACGAGATGCATATCGGCGTGACTGCCGGACCGGATCGCGCCCGGCCTTTCGCACGCCTGGCCGATGGCACGTTGGAAGGCGCGGTCTCACCCGACGGACGCGTGATGGGGACTTATGTCCACGGCTTTTTTGCTGACGACCGGCAGCGCGCGGTCTGGCTGCAACGCCTCGGTGCCGGCGGATCTGACGTGGCGTACGAATCTCAAGTCGAGCGCACGCTTGATGCGCTGGCCAGTCATCTTGCCACACATATTGATATCGACCGGCTGCTCAAATTGGCGCGCTGATAATCAGCGCCGCCAGCGCGGCGACAAGCACGAACAGGATTGCATCGGCGCGCCGGTAAAGCGCGAGCGCACGGCGAATATCGGCTGCATTCGCATCCCGGCGTCCGCTGCCCATCGTGGCGTCATCGACACGTACCCCGTCATAGACCCGTGGGCCTGCAAGCGAGAGGCCAAGCGCGCCGGCCATTGCCGCTTCCGGGTAGCCGGCATTCGGCGAGCGGTGACGCGATGCGTCAAGCCAGACAATGTGCCAGGCATCGGCGGGAGATGTATCTTTGCGCAGCACTGCCGCAGCAATGAAGAGGAATGCCGATAGCCGCGACGCCGGTAGATTGATCAGATCGTCCAGCTTTGCCGCCGCCCAGCCGAAGTTTTCGTAACGCTCGCTGTGGTGGCCGATCATGCTGTCGGCAGTGTTGATCGCCTTGTAGAGCGCCGCTCCGGGCAGTCCTGCTACCGCCATCCAGAATACCGGTGCAACCACACCGTCGGAAAAATTCTCGGCGAGGCTTTCGATTGCCGCACGGGCCACGCTGGACTCGTCGAGCTCTGCTGTGTCGCGGCCGACGATATGAGACACCGCGAGGCGGCCGGCGGCGACACCGTCTTGCTCCAGGGCGCTTGCGACATTCGCCACATGCTCATGCAGGCTGCGCTGTGCGATCAGCGAACTCGCCGCGAGCGCAACAGCGAACGGGCCAAAAAACGGCAAGCGAAGTAATAAATACTGCGCGATAACGGCCGCTGTCCCGACAATGACAATGGCGATCAAAATCGCCATGATGCCAGTGGCGCGGCCAGCGTCCTTGCGATTGAGGCGGCGGTCGAGTAGCCCAATCAAACTGCCGATCCAGGTGACTGGATGGCCGATTAAGCGCAGAAGAGTTGTCGGGTAGCCGAGGCAGAGTTCGATCAGCATGGCTGTAAAGGCGAGCGCGACGAACATCTTTCCTCACGACGCCGCGGACGAACCGCTGCTGCATGGCGGCGATCTCGGCGCCGCGCGGCTGAAATTCCCGGGCGCTCCCGAACCATTCATCGATCTGTCGACCGGGATCAATCCCTCACCTTACCCCGTCGCCGCGCTCCCCGACGAGGTGTTTGCCCGCTTGCCGGATGCAGCCGCAACAACGGACCTCGTCGCCGCGGCGTCCACGTATTATGGCGCACCGTCGGCTGCTCACGTGGTGCCTGCCCCCGGAACACAGCTTTTGTTGCCGCTCGTTGCCGGGCTGGCGCGTCCCGGCCGGGCCGCAGTTCTTTCGCCGACTTACAACGAACATGGACGTTGCGCGGCGCTTGCCGGTCATCGCGTTACAGAGACACGCGATCTCGCCGCGCTTGGTGACGCCGATCTGGCCATCGTCACCAGCCCCAACAATCCCGATGGAAAGATCATCGACCGCGACGTTTTGTTGTCACTCGCCGCAAGGCTTCGCTCGCGCGGTGGCATCCTCGTGGTCGACGAAGCTTTCATGGATGTCGGGCCGGCCGGTGCAAGCGTTGCGGCCGATGCCACGCGCAACATCATCGTGCTGCGCTCGTTCGGCAAATTTTTCGGTCTTGCCGGACTTCGGCTCGGCTTCGCGCTGCTGGACCCGCAACTGGCGTCACGGCTTTCGGCGCTACTCGGTCCGTGGCCGGTGTCCGGGCCGGCGCTGGCCATCGGCTCAACGGCGCTGACTGACACGCTTTGGATCGAGCGCACGCGGCGCGATCTCGCCCGGGCCGCCGCGCGCCTCGATGCGATGCTTCGCCGGGCCGAGCTCGAGGTGGTTGGAGGCACGAGCCTGTTCCGGTTGGTGCAAATGCCGGCGGCAGATGCGCTATTCCAGCATCTCGGCCGCGATGGGTTATTGGTGCGGACTTTTCCGGATCACCCGACGTGGGTCCGTTTCGGGCTGCCAGCGAACGAAGCCGCATGGCAGCGGCTTGCGGGGTCGTTGGATAGCTTTCGCCCGGCAGGTTAGTTTCGGCTCATGAGCACGCAGACAATCCCTCAGGGTATGCGGCCGCCGAGTTTCGATGCAGCATTTCGCGCGCGCCTGCGCGATCTCCTGGTCTGGCGGCGCGACGTGCGCCGGTTCCGGACCGATCCGTTGCCGGACGGGACTCTAGAAGCGCTGGTCGAGCTTGCTTGTCTTGCGCCATCGGTAGGGCTCAGTCAGCCGTGGCGGTTTGTTATCGTCGATGACAAGGCAATTCGCGCCGGCGTGCGACAAAGTTTTGCGGCGTGTAACGGCGAAGCCCTGGCAGCGCAGAGCGCATCACGCGCGGGGCTCTATGCACAGCTCAAGCTTGCCGGTCTCGATGAAGCGCCATGTCATCTGGCTGTTTTTGCCGATCGTTCGACCGAGCAGGGTCACGGGCTCGGCCGCCAAACCATGCCGGAGATGATCGAATATTCGGCGGTGACTGCCGTGCACACGATCTGGCTTGCGGCGCGCGCGCAGGGCATCGGTATGGGTTGGGTGTCGATCCTCGATCCGCAGACCATCGCGGCACTACTCGACGTGCCGCCGGATTGGAAATTTATCGGCTACTTCTGTCTCGGGTATCCGCTGCTGGACGATGTGGTTCCGGAGCTCGAGCAGGGCGGATGGGAATCCAGACGTTCGCCTTCGTCTGTTATCCTTCACCGTTAACATTACTCCCGGCGCGCAAACGCGCTTTTCAACGCCTGCGGCATCCGCTGTTTCAAATCAGGGCAAGCGTGCTGGCATCTGCCTTGCTCCCTGTCGTCTGACGCCCGGCGTGTGTCCCGAAACGACCGCACCGGGCCTGATGAAAAAGAGCACCGACCGATCAAGCTCGGTGGCGCTCGAGGGAGAGTGTGGTGTCAGTTTTCAGTTACGCCAAAGCGTATTCAGCATTCGCGCCGGCAGTATTTGTTGCTGCCGTCGTGTCTTTAAGCGACGCGCGTGCCGAAGACACGATCGGTGTCGGCGGCTGCGTCGGTGCACCGGGTTCCTTCAACTGCGTTGTGAGAGTTGGTCCCGCCGGCGATCCCTATATACGGACCGTGCCGCAGCCGCTCACCGACGAGGACAAGGCGCGTACCGAAGCCCGCGATCACAAATGGATCGATCGCTGCCATCCGACGATCGCTCAGGATCGCTACGGTGTGCCGCGTTATCACTATGCGGCGTGGGGCTGCGAGTTCGGCGTTATCGAGTAATCCGCTTTCGCTATAGCGGTTAAATGCGCCGGCTGCCTGAAGCGGCCGGCGTTCTGTTTTCAGCGAACCGAATAGCCGGTGCCCTTGGCGGCGCTGCTGGTGCCCTGATGGTGCATGGCAGACGTCGAGCCGGTCGCCATGTTCGGGAGATATTGAGCGACAATCACCGGATCGAGCTGCTTGTAGGCCGTGTCGGGCAAGCGGTGCCAAGTCTCGTCGCGTCCGAACAGGGCGATGCCGAGATAGCCGCGCACGGTCAGCGTTTGCCCGTCCGGGCTCACCCGCATCATCGCGTTGTAGATATTGCCATCGCGCGGATCGAGGATATTGCCGCCCTGATATTCCAGTCCGCTTGGCCGCATGTTGCGGATCAGGGACAGGCCGAGCATCGGCGCGTCCTTGCGATCGTCCTGGCAATGCGAACAGGTCTGGTTCGGCGGATCGCCTGGCCGCAAAAACATCTTGGCGATGTAGCCCTCATAGACGCCCTGATTGGCGGTAAAAAGGAACCAGCTCACGGGATTGCCGGTCTGCTCATCGGTCTTTTGCCAAAGGCCGGCCACCGAGGGCTGCTGCTGCGCGACTGCGAAATTGGCGGCCGCGCTGAGCACGATGAGGCCCGCCATGACGTACTTAACCGGTTGCGCTACCAATGGGATTCTCCATTCGTGATGCATCGTTACAAATCAAATTATTGGCGTTTCTGGCCTGAAAACCGTGCCGCCACAATGCGGTGATTTCTGGACGTCAATCGGGTCTGTTTTTCACAAATTGTCGACCACAAATGCAGTTCCGCAATCAGCCGGGGCGATGCTGCTGGGCCGCGGCGTGAAGTTGAGATGGCGCGTCCCGGTGAGATCTGTTCATCGAGGCGTAATCGCGACGGGCTTTCGCCACGTCGTAGCCGGCGAAGATTCGCGCGCCTTGGCCAGCAAAATGATTTGAACGGCACCGCCGCGATGATATGGGATCGCTGGGTTTTGGGGGTGCTGTTCCGTTGCGATCATGCCTTCCGTGGCCGTGTCTTTCGCGACAGTTCGATGACAGCCGGGTTTGATGCATGCGAATGTTTGTCCCGATATCGGTCGGCGGCTGGGCGCGTTTGTTCAGCCGTTGGGACGTGATCGCTGTCCTGCTGATCGTCGGCCTTCTGGTTTTTCTTGGCGAAGCCAGCCGCAATCTGTTTCAGCCTCTGGTCGATTTGCAGCGCAGCCCGCCATCGCTTGATCCGGTGCATCTTCCGGAATATGCGGCGCGCACCACGCTACGCATGCTCGTCGCTATGGCGCTGTCGTTGCTCTTCACCTTCACTTACGCGACCTTCGCGGCGAAGAGCCGGCGCGCTGAGCGCATCCTGGTTCCGCTGCTGGATATTCTCCAATCAGTGCCGATCCTCGGCTTTATTTCGGTAACCGTGGTGTTCTTCATGGCGCTGGCGCCGGGCAAGGTGCTCGGCGCCGAATTTGCCGCGATCTTTGCCATCTTCACCAGCCAGGCCTGGAATATGGCGTTCAGCTTTTACCAATCGCTGCGCACGGTGCCGACCGAGTTGACCGAGGCGTCGCGCAATTTCCGTTTCAGTGCGTGGATGTCGTTCTGGCGCATCGATGTGCCGTTCGCGATGCCGCAGCTGATCTGGAACATGATGATGTCGATGTCGGGGAGCTGGTTCTTCGTGGTCGCGTCCGAGGCGATCAGCGTCGGCAACACGACCGTGACGTTACCCGGAGTAGGCTCTTACATCGCGCTCGCGATCCAGCAGCAGAACCTGCGCGCGGTCATGTGGGCGATCTTCACCATGCTCGTGGTGATCCTGATCTACGACCAGATTCTGTTCCGGCCGCTCGTGGCATGGGCAGACCGTTTCCGTTTCGAGCAAGAGCCAGGTGCGATTGTTCCGGGGTCATGGGTACTCAACGTTCTGCGCAGGTCGCGCGTTGTCGATCGGCTGACACATCCCCTTGGCACATTGTGGCGCCGCACCCTGATCGGCCATCCGCCGGACAGCATCGAAACGGTGAAGCCGGTCTCGCAGTCGCGTCGTGGCGGCTGGATCGCTTTCCAGTGGGGGTTGATCGTCGTTGCTGTTACTGGGCTCGTGCTCTGGCAGTCGGCCAGCTTTCTCATTGAAGGCATTACATTATCCGACGTTGGCACCGTGTTGCTGCTCGGCTTCTATACCCTGATCCGCGTCATGGTGCTGATAGCGCTGGCAACTGTGATCTGGGTGCCGATCGGAGTATGGGTCGGCACACGCCCCTACGCCACACTGGTCGTGCAGCCGATCGCGCAATTCCTCGCTGCCTTTCCGGCGAATGTGGTGTTTCCGATCGTGGTGTCCGGCATCGTCGCGTGGAAGCTCGATCCGAACATCTGGCTCAGCCCGCTGATGGTGCTCGGCACCCAGTGGTACATCCTGTTCAATGTCATCGCCGGCGCGTCTGCGATTCCGGCAGAGCTGCGCTCTGCCGGCGCCAACTTTCGCGTCCGCGGCTGGTTGTGGTGGCGGCGCATCGCGCTGCCGGCGGTGATGCCGTATTACGTGACCGGCGCAATCACCGCATCTGGCGGGTCATGGAATGCCAGCATCGTTGCCGAGGTTGCGTCATGGGGCAATGACCATCTCGAGGCTAAAGGGCTCGGCGCATACATTGCGCAACAGACCGATGCCGGCGATTTTCACCGCATCGTGCTCGGCATTGTGGTGATGAGTTTGTACGTCGTCCTCATCAATCGTATTCTCTGGCGCCCGCTCTATTTGTACGCCGAGCGCAAGTTCCGGCTGGGATAAGGGAGTGATCCAATGGGAGTGACCCATGAGTGACGCTTTGCTCGACATTCACGGCCTGCGTCAGACTTTCCCAAAAGCCGACGGTGGCGAACTTCTCGTGCTCGAGGGGGTCGAGCTTAAAGTCGTGCAAGGCCAGATCGTCGGCTTGCTGGGCCGGACCGGCTCCGGCAAATCGACGCTACTGCGGCTGATTGCCGGACTGGCGCTGCCCTCCGATGGCACCATCACCTATATGGGCCATCCGGTGAACGCGCCGGCGCCCGGCATCGCCATGGTGTTTCAGGGCTTCGCACTGTTTCCCTGGCTGACAGTTCTGGAAAACGTGCAGATCGGACTCGAAGCGCTCGGCCTGCCGGATGCCGAAATCCGCAAGCGCGCGCTGGCCGGCATCGACCTGATCGGTCTCGACGGCTACGAGTCGGCTTATCCGCGCGAATTGTCCGGCGGCATGCGGCAGCGCGTCGGGTTCGCCCGCGCGCTCGTGGTCCATCCAAATATCCTGCTGATGGATGAGCCGTTCTCCGCGCTTGATGTGCTGACCGCGGAAACGCTACGCACCGACTTCCTTGAACTGTGGGGCGACGGCAAGCTGCCGATCAAGGGCGTTATCATGGTGACGCACAACATCGAGGAAGCGGTATTGATGTGCGACCGCATCCTGCTGTTTTCCAGTAACCCGGGGCGCATCATCAGCGAGATTCCGGTCGATCTGAAACAGCCGCGTAACCGGCTCGATCCGCAATTCCGCGATCTCGTCGAAAAAATCTATGTGGCGATGACGCAGCGTGGCGGCGCCGCTCAAACCGGGTCCGAACGTCAGGTCACGATCAACACAGTGCTGCCCCGCGTTTCGGCCAACCTGTTTTCCGGACTGGCCGAGACGCTTTCGGCCGCTCCTTACAATGGCAAGGCCGACCTGCCGGTGCTCGCCGACGAATTGCACATGGAAGGTGACGAACTTTTTCCCGTCGCTGAGGCGATGCAGATGTTTCATTTCGCCGAAGTCGGAGATGGCGACATAAAGCTTACCGATACCGGCAAGCAGTTTGTCGAACTCGGCATGGACGATCGCAAAAAATTGTTTCAGCGCCAGCTTCTGACCTACATCCCGCTGGCGGCGCATATCCGCCGTGTGCTGACGGAACGGACCAATCATTTTGCCCCGAAAAGCCGATTTTTGGACGAGCTGGAAGATCATATGAGCACGGATGACGCCGAGCATACGTTGCGTGCGGTAACGGCCTGGGGCCGCTTTGCCGAGACGTTTGCGTATGACGACGATTCCGGCGCTTTCAGCCTGGAAAATCCTTCCTGATCAAGGGTGGATTTGGATCCAGCCGTATCAAAAACATATTGAAATCATAGTTTTTCGGGTGTTCCAAATAGAACACTGGGTCTGTACGACCGAATTCCGCGCGTGTAGATTTGTCGGCGGTCAGACCGGCGGTCATACCGGTTTGGCGACGCAAGTGGGGTGACGATGTCCATGCTGCCAAAAATCCAGGGCAGCGCCTATGCACGCTGGCTTTTGCCGGTGTCGCTGGCGCTCAACATCTGTTTTGTCGGTGCGGCCAGTGCGGTCGCTTACCGTTACACCGGTGAAGTTCCGCTCTCCGTGGTCGAGTTGGTGAATTTCGGCGCGATGGATCGGCTTGATCGCGTCGCCACGGCGCTACCGTCTTCCGATGCGCAAGTCATGCGCGACGAAATTCGCAGCGATGAGGAGCGGATCGCCAGCGCACAAGCTGATCTCCGTCTTACCCAGGACGAGGTTCGCAACACATTGCGGGCCGAGCCGTTCAACCTCGATGCCATGCGCGCTGCCATGCAGAAGGTGCAAACGGCGCGAGAGAATTATCATAACGTCATTCAGAGTGTGCTTAGCGCGGCCGCGCCGAAAATGTCGGTGGTTGGCCGCAACAAGCTCGCCAGCTTGTCGGCGGTTCGCGGCAACGTCTCGCCGTAGCCGCGGGCGGATCAGGCGGCGCTGCGTCGTGCGTTTGCCGCGATCGCCAGCAGCGCGCGTTCTGCAACCGTCGAAGCGAGATCGCCGCTGCGCCGCGACAGCAATACCGCATCGCCAAGCTCGGTCATGGCGGTGAGCAGCCGCGCGGCACTCCATTGCCGCAGCGCGGCCTCGATAAGGTTGCGGCGGCGAAAATTCGGCGGCGGCATCAATGAGTCGAACGACGACGAACGCGCCGCCTTCGATAGCCGCTTTCCACTTGTGCAGTTGGGCGACCTGACGCTGTGCGGCGAACAGGATCGAGCCGACCGAGGTGCCGGCAACGCGCGCCTTGGACAATTGTGTTTCCAGTTCAGCCGGCCGGCCGGCGAATGCGGCATCGATGATGTCGTCGATGGCGAGCCCCGAGGCGTCCGACACCACGGCGGCGATATCCTCGATGGTGACCTCGCCCTGGCCGTGCGCGTAGAGCGCGAGCTTGGTGATCTCGCTGCGCGAAGCCGCCCGGTCGCCGCCAAGGAGCGGCACCAGCATCGCGCGCGCATCAGGCGCAAGCTTCAGGCCGGCCTCGCGCATTTCGCTGTCGATCAACTGGGCGCGCGCTTTCTCGTTGTCCTCGTAGCAGGGCAGTGCGGCGGCGTTCTTCGCTTTCTCGATCATCGCACGAAGCGGCGCATTGCGGCGCAGGTCGCCGGCCTCGATCACGACGCGGCACTCGATCACAGGCAGCGCCAGGACCGGCTCGACGGCGGGCGCGATGTTGCGGCTGCCGGCTTTCACCCAAACCGCGCGTTTGCCGAACATCGGGATGGTTTGCGCTTCCTCGACCAGCCGTGTCGGCTCGGCGGACAGGTCCTCGCCATCGAGCCGCGCCAGCGCGAACGGATCGTTGACGTCATCGACTGCGGATTTGATCAGCGCATTGGCGCGCTCGCTGACCAGCCCGGAATCGGGACCGAACACCAGAACCACCGGCCGTTTCGGATCGGGCCGGGCGACGAACGCATCGACGTCGTTCGCCTTAACCGCCGTCATTACATCACCACGTTGACGATGCGGCCCGGCACGACGATCACTTTCTTCGGCGGCTTGCCGTCCAGCACACTCTTCACGGTGTCGAGCGCCAGCACTGCGGCCTCGACGTCGGCGTTCTTGGCATCGCGGGCTACAGTAATGTCAGCGCGCTTCTTGCCGTTGATCTGCACCGGCAGCGTGATTGTGGTTTCAATCAGAAGATCGCGCTCGACCTGCGGCCACGGCGCTATCGCAACCAGGTCCTGGTGGCCAAGCGTGGCCCAGCATTCCTCGGCGAGATGCGGCATCATCGGATTGAACAGTTGCACCATGACGTCCGCGGCCTCGCGGGCTGCCCAGGCGAAATCCGGCGTGACTTGTTCCGGCGCGCTGATCTCAGCGACCGCGTCACTGAGCGCGTTGGCAAATTCATAGATGTAGGCGACGCAGACATTGAAGTGCAGCTTCTCGACCGCATCGGTGATGTTGGCCAGCGCGCGGTGGGTCGCCTTGCGCAGCTTCAACGCGCGTTCCGAAAATTGCGCGGGCCGTGCTGCCGGCGCTTTCTGCGCGATCTCGTTGGCTTCACCGATCAGGCGCCACAGCCGGTTGGTGAAGCGCCACGCGCCTTGCACGCCGCGCTCGGTCCATTCCACGTCGCGCTCGGGCGGCGAGTCCGACAGCATGAACCAGCGCGCCACGTCGGCGCCGTAGCTGCCGATAATCTCGTCGGGGTCGATGGTGTTGCGCTTCGACTTCGACATCTTCTCGATGGCGCCGATGACGACCGGCTCGCCGGTCGAAATCAGCGTCGCGGTGCGCTTGTCGTCATCGCTTTCGATTTTCACTTCGGCCGGCGCAACCCACTCGCCATCTTTGCGGCGATAGGTTTCGTGCACCACCATGCCTTGCGTGAACAGCCCGGCGAACGGCTCGTCGAGGCTGACGTGGCCAGTCGCCTTCATCGCGCGGGTGAAGAAACGGCTGTAGAGCAGGTGCAGAATCGCGTGCTCGATGCCGCCGATATACTGATCGACCGGCATCCAGGCGTTGACCATCGGCACGTCGGTCGGCGCGGTCGTGATCCACGGATCGGTAAAGCGCTCGAAGTACCACGACGAGTCGACGAACGTATCCATGGTGTCGGTTTCGCGCCGCGCCGGTCCGCCGCATTGCGGACATGAGACGTTCTTCCACGTCGGATGATGGTCGAGCGGATTGCCGGGCCGGTCGAAGGTCACATCTTCCGGCAACGTCACCGGCAAATCTTTTTCCGGCACCGGCACGACGCCGCATTTCTCGCAGTGGATAATCGGGATCGGGCAGCCCCAGTAGCGCTGCCGCGAAATGCCCCAGTCGCGCAGCCGGAAATTGACCTGGCGTTGGGCGACCGGCGCGTTGCCGCGGGTTTCCTTCTCCAGCCGCTTCGCCACGTCCTCCTTCGCTTCGGCAATGGTCATGCCGTCGAGGAAGCGGGAATTGATCATGCGGCCGTCGCCGTCATAGGCGGTGTCGGTGATGACGAACGATTTCGGATCCTGCCCCGGCGGGCAAACGACCGGCGTGTTGCCGAGGCCGTATTTGTTGACGAAGTCGAGGTCGCGCTGGTCGTGCGCCGGGCAGCCGAAGATGGCGCCGGTGCCGTATTCCATCAGGATGAAGTTCGCGACATAGACCGGCAATTGCCACGACGGATCGAACGGATGCACGGCGCGGATGCCGGTATCGAAGCCGAGCTTTTCGGCGGTATCGATCTCGGCCTGCGCGGTGCCGCGGTGTTTGCACTCGGCGATGAACGCCGCGAGCTTCGGATTTTTCGCTGCCGCCGCTGCCGCCAGCGGATGATCCGGCGCCAGCGCCATGAACTTCGCGCCGAACAGCGTATCCGGCCGTGTGGTGAAAATCTCCAGCTCGCTTTCGCCGGCCGGCGTGGTTTTCGGATCGAGCGCGAAGCGGACCAGCAAACCTTCAGAGCGGCCGATCCAGTTCTTCTGCATCAGCCGCACTTTGTCCGGCCAGCGGTCAAGCGTGCCGAGCGCATCCAGCAGCTGTTCCGAATACTTGGTGATCTTGAACACCCACTGGCTCATCTCGCGCTGTTCGATCAGCGCGCCGGAGCGCCAGCCGCGGCCGTCGATCACCTGCTCGTTGGCGAGCACGGTGTTGTCCACCGGATCCCAGTTCACCTTGCGCTTCTCGCGCTCGACCAGGCCCGCACCCATAAAGTCGAGGAACATCTTCTGCTGGTGCTTGTAGTAGGCCGGATCGCAGGTCGCGATCTCGCGGCTCCAGTCGAGCGACAGCCCCATCGACTTGAGCTGCTTCTTCATCGCCGCGATGTTGTCGTAGGTCCACGCCTTGGGATGGACCTTGCGCTCCATCGCAGCGTTCTCGGCCGGCATGCCGAAGGCGTCCCAGCCCATCGGATGCAGCACGGAGTAGCCCATCGCCCGCTTCACCCGCGCCACCACGTCGCCCATGGTGTAGTTGCGAACGTGGCCCATATGGATGCGCCCCGACGGGTAGGGGAACATCTCCAGCACGTAGTACTTCTTGCCCGGATTCTGCCACCCAAGTCTTTATTGGGCGTGGCGAAGATGCCGCGCTCGTCCCAGACTTTCTGCCAGCGGGGCTCGGCTTCGGCGGCGTTGTAGCGGTCGGATTGGGTGATTTCTGCGGGCATTTGCGGGCTCTTTTAGAGCCCGCCGGTCCGATGGGGAAGGGCTTTGCCCCGTCACTCCGCTGCCGCGAGCATGGTCTGCGCCGCGGCGTGGGGATGCTCTTTGACGTAGTCGTACAACACGCGGCCGTAGGGCAGGGTCAGGTCGGCAATGAAGTGGTGCGCGGCGACTACTTTGCGCACTGGGAAGTCCGCGACCGGTGCGTTGACATGCGGGATCAAATGCAGCCGTCCGGGGCCCGCCCATGAACCCTTTACGGTAATGTCTGTCAGGTTATAGGCGACGAGCTGGCAGATTTCCGGCCGGCCGTCGACGCCGGGAATGAGCTTGAGGTTGACCGCTGTCTTGGCAAGCGTAGCCCGTGTGGCACCGCCGTCCTTCGCCATGCTTTCGTGCTTGTAGCCCATTGTGCCCATGGCGACCTGCTGGCCGGCATATTCCAGCGTGCCGGTCAGGGTGTCTTTCACGATCTGAAGCTTCGGGTGGGCGTATTTTTTTGGAAAGCCCCAGATCTCGCGGCCAGCGGCGATTGGCGGATCGTCGTCGAGGTACATCTGCACTACGAAGTTCACTTCTTCGCCGTTGAAGCGGCATGGCATCACCAGGCCGGACTCGGTGTAGCTGCCGAAGCCCGATGAGTCCGGCATGCTGATCCATTCGTAGTGCACCAGCGGCTGATCGATCGGCTCAAGCGGTTCCGGAAGTTGCTCGCGGATGACCTCTGGATCGGTCTCGTAGCTGATGACCATGAATTCGCGGTTGATGAAACGATACGGTCCGGCCGGAAAGCTCGGCCCTGCTGCGGGCATCGAAGGCAGTTTGAGTACGTCTTCGGGGCGCATATCCGTCGGTCCTTTTGCGAAGGGTCAGAATTCGTCCGGCACGTACATTTCTTTGGGGATCGGGCCGCGGTGATAATCTGGATTGTGCACGCGCGCCGGCAGCACCACCGGCGCATGCGGCACTGCCTGATAGGGGATCTGCGTCAGCAGGTGGTTGATGCAGTTGAGCCGCGCGCGCTTCTTGTCCACCGCGTCGACCACCCACCACGGCGTTTCCTTGCTGTGGGTGTGCGCCAGCATGTCTTCCTTGGCCTTGGTGTAGTTCTCCCAGCGCTTGCGGGATTCCACATCCATCGGCGACAGCTTCCACTGCTTCAGCGGATCCTTGATCCGCATGGTGAAGCGGAATTGCTGTTCTTCGTCGGTGATCGAGAACCAGTATTTGAGCAGGATGATGCCGGAACGCACCAGCATCTGCTCGAATTCCGGCACCGAGCGGAAGAATTCCTGGACGTCGTCTTCGGTGCAAAAACCCATCACCCGCTCGACGCCGGCGCGGTTGTACCAGCTGCGATCGAACAGCACGATTTCGCCGCCCGCGGGCAGATGCGAAACATAGCGCTGGAAATACCATTGTGTGCGTTCGCGCTCGGTCGGCGCGGAGAGCGCGGCGATGCGGCAGATGCGCGGATTGAGCCGCTGGGTGATGCGCTTGATCACGCCGCCCTTGCCGGCGGAGTCGCGGCCTTCGAACAGGATCGCGACCTTCTTCTTGTTGGCGACGACCCAATCCTGCAGCTTGATCAACTCGCCTTGCAGGCGCAGCAGCTCGCGGAAATAGACCTTGCGGTCCATGCCGTGGCCGGGTTCGTGATCTTCGGCCTCGCTGAGCAGCCGGCCAAGCCGGTCGTCGTCGAGCTCCATCTCGAATTCTTCATCGATGTCGTCGGCCAGTTCGCGTTCGACGCGTTGGTCAAGTTGTTTTGGACTTGCGCTCATTGTTGCCTGCCTGCATTGTGGAAGCTGGCGCGACTCTAGCGGAATTCGTCTTCGCGGTGCACGTCGTGCACGACCAGGCCGGTGCCTTCGACCGGCATGGTCAGCCAATCCTTGTGTTTGAGCGTGCGCTTGGTGTCCTCGTAACCGCTCATCCAGTGCTCGTTCATCGAGGTGCCGGAGAATTCGTAATCCTTGTCGTGGGCTTCGTAGACTTTTTGCTGATAGATCAGGTGAATGACCGCGATATCCGGCAGGTCGGACAGGTGCTTCTTGACGTCGCGCTCTTCTGCCGTGAGCTGATCCTCCGGTACTTTCGCCAGCGCTGATCGCAGCCGGGTTTTCCAGTTGTGGATGCGGCGATAGACATCGGTGTTGTAGCGGGTGCGCGACGAATACATGATGTCCTTGTGCCGCGCCATGACTTCATTGATATCGCGCGGTAGCACGCCGCGTGCGCTGAACAGGTCGACCTGAAAAATCATGGTGTCGAGGTCGCTGTCCTCGTCGAGCAAATGCTGTAGCGGCGTATTGGAGACGATGCCGCCATCCCAAAAATGATCGGTGCCGATTCTCACCATCGGCAATGCCGGCGGCAGCGCGCCGCTGGCGGCGACATGCTCTGGACCGATCGTTTCGTTCTTGTTGTCGAAATAAAGGAAGTTGCCGGTGAGCACATTGACGGCGCCGACCGAGAATCGCACGTTTTTTTCGTTGATCAGCGAGAAGTCGACCAGATCTTCAAGTGTCTCGATCAGTGGTGTGCTGTCATAATAACTCGTGGCGCTGGCGGAGCCGGGTGGGCTGAACCACGGACTTGTCTGGCGCGGCTTGAAAAAGCCGGGCTGGCCCTGCGTCAGGGTCATCCAACAGCTCGCGGCATTGCGCATTTTGCGGAAATAGTCGCCATCGGGCGTGTAATGCCAAACCTTGCGCTCGGTGATGCGCTCCCAAAAGGTGCGCAGCGCGCGTAACCGGTTTCTTCGGGTGTTGCCGGCGATGATTGCGGAATTGATCGCGCCGATCGAGACGCCAGAGACCCAGTCGGGCTCGACGTCCGCTTCATGCAGCGCCTGATAGACACCGGCCTGATAGGCGCCGAGTGCGCCGCCGCCCTGCAAGACTAATGCGATGCGCTGACAGCCTTTCGGTTTCCAGCGGTTGAAACCTTCCGTCGGCAAACGCTCTGTGACTGCGTCCATTTTTGGTGCCCAGTGATCCAAGCCTCTCTGCTTGCAACATTGGACGAGGGGTCATGACAGAACCATGACTGCTTCGCGAAATTTGTCACGCGGCTGTCAGGCCTGCCGCCTAAGCTTGTGACGGCGAAAATTTTCACAATCATGTTCAGTATCGAGGCACCATGCAGCTCAACGGCAAGACAGCATTCGTGACAGGTTCGACCAGCGGCATCGGTCTCGGTATTGCGAAACGGCTCGCGGCGTCAGGCGCCAATATCGTGCTCAACGGCTTCGGCGATCAGGATGCGATCGAGCAGACACGCTCCGATCTGGCGCGGCAACACAATGTCGGCGTCGTTTACAGCCCGGCCAACATCGCCAAGCCCGAAGAGATCGAAGAGGCGGTCGAGCTTGCCGACAAGGAGCTCGGCGGTATCGACATCATGATCAACAATGCCGGCATCCAGTACGTCGCGCCGGTCGATGAGTTTCCGGTCGAGAAGTGGGATGCGATCATCGCCATCAACCTGTCCGGATCGTTCCACACCGCGCGGCTTACCGTGCCCGGCATGAAGAAAAAAGGCTGGGGCCGCATCGTCAACATCGCCTCGGCGCACGCGCTGGTGGCGTCGCCGTTCAAGGTGGCCTATGTCGCTGCCAAGCACGGCATCGCCGGCATCACCAAGACGGTCGCGCTTGAGGTTGCCGAGCACGGCATCACCGTCAACGCCATCTGCCCCGGCTACGTGCTGACCCCGTTGGTGGAAAAGCAGATCCCGGACACCGCCAAGGCCCGCGGCATTTCCGAGGAGGCGGTGGTGCGCGATGTGCTGCTCGCGGCGCAGCCGACCAAGCGCTTTGTCGAGGTCAACGAAGTGGCTGGCCTGACGGCATTTCTCTGCACGCCGGATGCGGCGTCGATCACCGGTGCGCTGCTGCCGGTCGATGGCGGCTGGACTGCGCACTAAGGGAAAGCGCAGTCCGTTCCTGCTCATGTCTTAACGAGCGTCCGGTAATCCATCTGCCGGTGGAACCAGTAGCGATAACCGCTGATATTCTTCTGCATCGCGACGTAGGCTGACGGCTGATAGACCGGAACGCTCGCCACGTCGTCGTACATGATCGTCAGGAATTTCTTGATCGCCTCGTCGTATTTCGCCGGATCGCGCTCGAACCGGGCTTCGTGCAACATCGCCATCGCGGCGGTGTCGTCGTAATCGCCGGAGTTGAAGATCGATGTCTTGCCTAGCGCCATCTCAAGATAATAGTTGGGATAGTCGATCCAGCCGGCGAACAGGTTGGTGAGGAACGGCAGCGATTTGTTGCTGAAGCTTGAGCGCCAGTTGGCCCCGGCAATCTTGTCGAGCGTCACCTTGATGCCGATCTGGCCGAGACTCTCCTGAATTAGCACGCTCATCGGTTCGAGAATTCCCGCCGCACCGGCATCGAATGAGAAGGTTGTTTCGAAGCCGTTGGGCATACCGGCCTCGGCCAGTAACGCTTTGGCTTTGGCAAGATCGGTGAAGTAGGGCGAGCGCTGCGGCCACTTTGCGTCTGCAGGCTCCGCCGGACCGCCGAACAACGGACGCGCTTTGTTGAATAGCGCCACCTCCATGATTTTCTCGTAGGGGATGGCGTAAGCGACGGCGCGCCGGACCTTCACGTTGTCGAACGGCGGCATTTTCTCGTTCATGACGACGAACTGTACGGCGTTGTCGATCGGCGTCGCGTAGACTTTGACTTTGCCCTCCTTCTCCATTTCGACGATGTCTTTCGGCGGAAATTCGTTGGAGACATCGACATCACCGCGTTCGAGCAGCGCGCGCCGTGTCGAAGCTGACGGCACGGTTCGCCATATTACGCGTTCGGTCTTC
>CAWECH010000008.1:0-24899 GCA_963807565.1 uncultured Alphaproteobacteria bacterium
GCCAAGGTGCGGCGCAGGTCCGGCGGCACCCACACTTGCTGCGGCGACGGCGCGAGATCGAGGATGGTGCCGTCGATATCGAGCAGGATCGCGCACTTCCGCAAATCGGGAACGAGCGAAATTTCCGAAAGCTCCATGTCGAGGTCCAAAATCTCAGTGGCAATATTCACGCTGGATATCCGTATTTCATTCGATGAATGCAAGCGGGCGGCTTAAGTCTTCGAGCGGCTCTGCGCTCGGCGGCGACGCCCCAAAGCGCCTCCGTGAGGGCGGCGAAACCCATCAGGGCCGCGCCGAGTACGTAACCTGCAGCGACGCCGACGCGCGATCCGGTATCGATGAGGGCGCCAAACAACAGCGGCCCGGCGATGCCGCCGACACCGGTGCCGATGGCATAGAAGAAGGCGATGGCGAGGGCGCGATCTCAAGCGGAAAAATTTCGCTCACGGTAAGATAGGCCGAGCTTGCTGCGGCAGAGGCAAAAAAGAACACCACCATCCAGGCCAGCGTCAGCGACGAAGCGGTGAGGAGATTTGCACTGAACAGCCAGGCTGTCACCGTCAACAGCACGCCGGACAGCGCGTAGGTGGAAGCGATCATGATCTTGCGCCCGACGGTGTCGAACAGCCGTCCGAGCAGGATCGGCCCAAGGACATTGCCCAGCGCAAACGGCAAGATGTACCAGCCGATTTGGTCGGACGGGGTGCCGTAAAAATCAGTGAGGATCAGGGCGTAGGTAAAGAAGATGGCGTTATAGAAAAACGCCTGCGCTGTCATCAGCGTCAGCCCGACCAGCGTGCGCTGGCGATAGGTGTCGAACAGGGCGTGGGCGACGTCGCGCAGTGGCGTATGATCGCGCATCCGCAATTTTATCTTTCGCGAAGAACCGCCATGCGTATTCGAGAACGTTGCCTCGATGCCGCTGACGATTTTTTCCGCTTGCTGCGGAAAACCGTGTGTGACCAGCCAACGGGGGCTTTCCGGAATCCAGATGCGCATCAAGAGAATAATGAGTCCGATTGTCGCGCCGATCAGGAAGGCAAGCCGCCAGCCGAGCGCGGGGTTTATGATTGCGGGATCGAGCAGGACCAGTGAGCCGCCCGCACCCATGGCTGCGCCGATCCAGAAGCTGCCGTTGATCAGCAGATCCGTCCAGCCACGCAGTCGCGCCGGTATGAGTTCCTGGATTGTCGAATTGATGGCGGTGTATTCGCCGCCGATGCCGGCCCCGGTGAGGAACCGGAACAGCACAAAGCTCCAGACATCCCACGACAGCCCGGTAGCAGCGGTCGCGGCCAGATAAACCGCCAATGTGACCGTAAAGAGCTTTTTGCGGCCCAAGCGGTCGGTCAACCAACCGAAAAAGAACGCGCCGAAGACCGCCCCGGCGAGATAGCAGCTTCCGGCAAGGCCGATCTGCGCGTTGCTCAAACCCAGCGCCGTACTTTGTTTAAGCTCCCCCGCCAGCGCGCCGGCCAGCGTGACTTCAAGACCATCGAGAATCCAGGTGATGCCGAGCGCGACGATCACGAGAAGATGAAACCGTCCGAACGGCAGCGCATCGAGCCGCGCCGGGATATCGGTTTCGATTACGGCAGAGGATGGCGTAGCGGACTCGAAGACGCGCGGTGAAAAGCGGCGCGAAGCAATCGGCGCGACGCCGGAAGCTATATCTGCGTCCGGCGCTAGGTGCCGTTCGGAAAATGCCATAATTTAAATGCCGCAAAGCCCGGGCCTATGCCGGATAACGCCTTGAGCAGTCAGGTGTTCCGCCAGCAGCCGGAAGTCTTTTGCGGCGACCGTTAACGGCTCGCGGCCTTACCGGAGTAGGTAATCCGCCAGATGGTGCTACAGGCGTCCTCGGAAATGAGCAGCGCGCCGTCCTTGTCGGTGGTGACGCCGACCGGCCGCCCCCACACTTCCGAGTCATTAATGACGAAACCGGTGGCAAAGTCTTCGTATTCGCCGGTCGGCGCGCCGTCTTTCATGATTACGCGAATGATTTTGTATCCGGTTCGCTTCGAGCGATTCCATGAGCCGTGTTCTGCGGCAAAAATGCTGCCGCGATATTCGGCAGGGAATTGGGTTGCATCGTAGAACGCCAATCCGAGCGATGCCGAATGCGCCTGCAATAAAACGTCGGGCACTGTGATCTTGCTTTTGAGATCCGGCCGTTCGCCGACGTGGCGCGGGTCCTCGTGCGCGCCGATGTAATACCACGGCCAGCCGTAATACGCGCCTTCGCGGACGCGAGTGATGTAATCAGGGGGCACATTGTCACCGAGTCCATCGCGCTCGTTAGTCGAGCACCACACCGTCCCTGACGAGGGCGCAACGGCGAGTCCGACACAGTTACGAATGCCGGTGGCAAAGACGCGCTGGTTTTTGCCGTCGGGATCGTAAGCAAGCACGTCGGCGCGGCCGTCCTCATTGCCCCATGATGCACCGAGCGGATGCCAGGCCTGCCATTTTTGTGCATCGGCCGGACCCATCTTCTCCATGCTTTCAGCGACATTTGAGCCGGAGCCAACCGAGACGTACATGATCTTGCCGTCCGGTGAGAACGCGACGTCACGCGTGCGGTGTCCGCCGACCGGCAGATGCGGGACGATTGTCTCGGCTGGGCCGCGCGCGGTCTGGTCGCCGTTCTGATAGGGGAAGCGCACGACGGAATCGGTGTTGCCGATATAGACCCATTGCGGGTTCGGTCCCGGCGGGTAGAACGCGATTCCGAAGGGGTAACGCAGATCGGCTGCAAAGACCTTCGAGTCCGGCGTGCCGCTGCCGTTCGCACGCAACACGCGGATCTGGCCGGCTGAACTCTCGGCGACAAAGATGTCGCCGTTCGGCGCCAGGCGGAGGATACGCGGACTTAACAATCCGGAAGCAAACAGGTTGACTTCAAAGCCATTTGGGACGATTGGCTTCTGATCGTCGGTTCGGCGCACTGTCCTTACGGAATTCCGTGCTGACTGGTTCATGTCAGGTGCCGGCAAGTCCTGGGGCCTGATCAGCCGACGCGTCCCTGGATGGTCGGTATGCCAGTCGCCAAAAGCGGCCGTGCCCTCGAGCAGACCAGTGCCCGTCTGGGCAAAGATCGGAATGGTGGTGAGGGAAACGAGGAGTGCGGCGCTGGCCGCAAGAATTCCGCGAACGGGATACGGCATTTGACGTTGCTCCTGGCGGTATTCGACAGACAACCAACTTGAATTAGCACGGTTCCGCCGGTGATGCGCCTTGATTGCTGAAGCTGCAGCCCGAATAGAGATTCCGCGGCGTTTGCGCGCTTTGGTGCGCGCCCGTGAATCGAGTCTTGTCGGGCTGGCGGCGGCGGTCGGCGCGATTGCGGGTTTGGTAGTCGCCGTCATGGGCGATACCGTCGATCTGCTCCACGAAATACTTTTCCGTCTGGCGCCGGGCGAACGGCTGTCCGGGCGGCTGACACTTAATCCCTGGCTGGCATTTCTCGTGCCGGTGGCTGGCGGTATCTTGTTCGGCGTTACCGCCGAAATAATCAGACGATGGCGACCGGATCGTGAAATCGATCCCATCGAAGCCAATGCGTTGCATGGCGGGCGTATGTCGCTCCTCGGAAGCCTGATCGTCGCCTTGCAGACGGTATGGTCGAGCGGTGTCGGTGCTTCGGTCGGTCTCGAAGCTGGCTACACGCAAATGTCGAGCGGCATCGCGTCGCGCATCGGCAAGGCGTTCCGGCTGCGCCGCGGCGATCTGCGTATCCTGGTCGGCTGTGGCGCTGCGGCGGGCATTGCCGGCGCGTTCGGCGCGCCGCTGGCCGGCGCGTTCTACGGTTTCGAACTGATCATCGGCAGTTACTCGCCAGTCAGCCTGGCGCCGGTCGGTATCGCATCGCTGCTCGGCTTTCTGGTGGCGCATTATTTCTCGCCGGCGGAGCTCGGGGTGGTTGCGCCCGAGAAGACGACGGTGGTGCTGCACGATCTCCTGCTTGCCGCCACGCTCGGACTGTTGGCATCGATGCTCGGCATCGTGCTGATGCGCGGCGTCGCGATCTGCGAGGCGATGTTCCAGAAGCTGCGCCTGCGGCCGACGCTGCGCACCGGACTCGGCGGTGTCGTTGTCGGACTGCTGGCGATCCTTTCTCCGCAAGTCATGTCGTCCGGTCACGGCGCGCTCCGAGTTGCCGGTATGCTCGATCTGTCGTTCCGCGCCGTGCTGCTGCTGTTCGTGCTCAAGATCGTAGCGTCGATCGCGTCGCTCGGCTCCGGCTTCCGCGGCGGATTGTTTTTTTCTTCGCTGCTGATCGGGGCGCTCGGCGGCCATCTGCTGGCAGTGGCGCTGACGATGTTCTTTCCGACCGCCTATTTCGATCCGAATGCCTATTCGGTGATCGGCATGAGCGCGCTGGCGGCTTCGGTGATCGGCGGGCCGCTGACCATGATCTTCATCGCGCTGGAAACCACCGGCGACCTCTGGCTGACCACGGCGGTGCTGATCGCGGTGATCATCTCGGCGCAGGTGACGCGCGAAGGCTTCGGTTACTCGTTCGCCACCTGGCGCTTCCATCTGCGCGGCGAAACCATCCGCAGCGCCGCCGACGTCGGCTGGATGCGCGAACTGACCGTCGGCAGCATGATGCGCCAGGACGTGCAGACGGTGCATGCCTCGACCACCATCGAAAATTTCCGCGAAGCATTTCCGCTCGGCTCGGCCGCTTATGTCATCGCCGTCGACGAGGATGACCAATACGCCGGCGTGGTGCTGATGTCGGATGCCCACGCCAACGAAACCTCGCCGGACCAGGCGGTGAAAGACATTTTACATTTTACCGACGACGTTTTGCTGCCGGGCATGGCGGTCAAGGAGGCGGTGCTGGCCTTCGATCGCGCCGAAGCCGAAGCGCTGGCAGTGGTCGACTCCTACCGCGACCGCAAGGTTATTGGCGTCCTCACCGAAGCCTATGTGTTGCGCCGCTATGCCGCCGCGCTGGAGCGCCGCCGCCGCGATATGGTTGGCGAGGAATAAGCCCGGAAGATTCAGGGCCGGATGTAGACATAGCCCTGGCCCTGCAACTCCGCGAGCTTCACAACGCCGCCTTTGTCGGCGACAACAAAGCCCGGCAGCAGATCCTTCAGTGTCACTTCTTGCGCCTTCATGGTGTTGATGCAGGCGTTGAGCGCCAGGCCGTTCTTTTTCATGTCGTCGGTACGCTGCGTCACGTCGTTGGAAGCCTTGTCGGTGTGAAAGGCCTTGAGCGCCGGGCCTAGCACGACCAGCGCGATGGTCACTTTGTCCGGGCCGCCCATGCCGGCGTAGTGATTTCTTATGTTGCCAAACACCATGTCGACCTTGTCGAGATCGTCGAGGTGATAGACCACCTTGGCGGCATCGGGCGCGGCGGTTTGGGGTGTCGCGGCTTCGGCCTGCGGCACCACGACCGAAACCGGCATGATCGCACAGGCGAGCTGGAGCAAGTTACGGCGCAGCATGTTGTTTCTCCCACGTTCGTACCGAGTCTGGAGCATCATTTGTGCCGCATTGCGGCAAGTTCTTTGCGATTGGTGGCAAGCGCAGCGCAGTCGTTGATATTGGTGCGGTCGAGGTGGAATACCTTGTCGTCGGCACCGGCGTTCAGTGACGTCGCCGCGTCCTCGTCGTAATCCTTGCCCTTCCAGATGCGGATGGATTCGAGCTTCACGATCACCGAAGCATTGTCCTGCGCGAGATTGACGTTGATGCCGCCGCCGTCGCAATCGACGCCGCAGCCAAAATCGATTTTCTCTTTTCCCGCATCGTCGCCGGTCAGGTGCGCGCAGTTGCCGCTCGAAGTCAAAGTCGCCGGGCCGGTTGCGAAAATTGACGCCGAGCCGGAACGAATAGGCGAGCTTCTTGTCGTCGGGATCGCGTTCCGCGCTGACCAGAAGCTTCATCACGGTGACCTTCTGCAACGGATGCTGCGCCATATGTTGGGCATCATAGTGGCGGGTGAAGCAGGCATATTCGGTGGTCTTGTCGAGAGTGTCGGCAAACACCCGCTTGGCGAAATCGGTCTCCGCCTGCTGGGCATCGTCCGCCACGGCCGGTGCCGCCAGAGCGGGCAGGGCGGCGCATGCCGCTATGCAGCAGAAAACCGCGAACTGACCGCATCGAAACCCTCGTTTGCCGTGCTCGGCAACATCATTGGTCGTTGCGGCCAAGCGGCGCGTTCATAGGGCGGGCGATCGCGTTTAGCCCGATGGACGCGGGCCGGACGGCGGGTAACAATGGCCAGCCTGACTATAATATAATGTAGCGGCTCAGGCGGGGAGTGAGCATGGACGACCGGGCCAAAGTCGATTGCGTCGCGAATGCGCGCGCGCTGGCGCCGGTCATCGCCGCTGCCGCGCCGCGGATCGAGGCCACCCGCGAATTGCCGCCCGATCTTGTCGACGCGCTGCACGAGGCGCGGTTGTGGCGGATGCTGCTGCCGCGCTCCTATGGCGGAGACGAGGTTTCGCCGGTCGATTATGTCCAGGCTATCGAGGAAATCGCCAAAGCCGACGCCTCGACCGCTTGGTGCATCGGCCAGACTTCAGTATGCGGCACCATCAGCCGCAACATGAAGCCGGAGATCGCTGAAGAACTGTTCAAGAAAGATCCGCGCGGTGTATTGGCTTGGGGGCCGACCAACAACGCAAAAGCGGTTGCGGAAAAGGGTGGTTATCGCGTCAACGGCGTCTGGCCGTTCGCGAGCGGCTCAAAGCACGCCACTTGGCTTGCCGCGCACTGCATCGTCCATGAAGCCGACGGTACAGTGCGCCACGACGTCAAAGGCAATCCGGTGCAGAAAACTTTCGTTGTGCCCCGCGAGCGCGCGACCTGGCAGGACGTCTGGAATGTGATGGGACTCAAGGGCACCGGCAGCAATACCTATACGCTGACCGACGTGTTTGTGCCGGAGGATTACGGCGTCGATCATCACGCGCTCGACCCCGCGGAGCGCCGCGAGCACGGCCCGCTTTACAAGTTCACGATCTACCAGCTGTTCGGTTCAAGCTTTCCGGCGGTTGCGCTCGGCATTGCACGAACCATGCTCGACGATTTTTGTACGCTGGCGCAGGACAAGACGCCGCAGGGCCAGAGCAAGGTGCTGCGCGACGGTGCGGTGATCCAGTCACAAGTGGGCGTCATGCAGTCGAGCCTTGCTGCCGCGCGTTCGTTCTTTCTCGATGCGTGGCGGGAGATCTGGCAGGCGGCGCAAGCTGGCACGCCGACGCTCGATCAGCGTGTCCGGCTGCGCATGGCGTCGATCAATGCGAGCCAGAGCGCACGGCAAGTAGCCGAGACCGTCTATCTAGCAGCCGGAGCGACCGCGGTGTTCGAGAGCAGGCCTTTCGAGCGGAGATTTCGCGACATGCATGCGGTGTCGCAGCAGGCGCAGTCGCAGTTCTCGATCTACGAGGCGATCGGCCGGCATTTCCTCGGCCTGCCGCACGGCTCGCGGCTGCTCTGAGTCTCGCCGTCAGTGCGAGGTCTCGCCGCGCAATTCCGCCACGTCTTTGGCGGAGACCTTCGATGGCTCGCTGCCAAACCGCGCCGTGACATAATTGGCGACCGCGGCAATTTCGGTGTCGGAATAAGTTGATGCCGAAGGCCGGCATCGAAATGATTCCGTTTGGGGTCGAGCCGCCGCGTGCCGGAGACCACGATCTGCGCGACATTGGTGGCCGCCGGATCATTGACCGCGCGCGCACCGGCGATCGTCGCATAGGACGAAATCGCGCTGACGCCGGTCCAGTCATGGCAACTGACGCAAGCCTCCTGAAACACTTTCTTGCCGAGCGCATCGGCGGTCGCCTTGCTTGCACTGGGTGAGGCTGGCGCAGGCGGCGCGATCGTTGCCGGAAGATCCGATGAAGCAATCGGCGGCACGCTGCGCAGGTAAACCACCAGCGCCGAAATATCGGTTGCCGCCATGTGGCTGAAGCTGTGGTCGACGGCCTCGCCCATCGGTCCTGCGGCGGTGCCGCGGTCGGGTGCATGGCCCTTGGCGAGATAAGCCGCCACCTCGTCGTCGCTCCAGCCGCCGATGCCGGTGCCCTTGTCGGATGTGATGTTGAAGGCATGCCAGCCGGCGGTTACCGCGCCGGCGAATTTCTTCCGGTTATCGAGCGCGAACGCCAGATTGCGCGGCGTGTGGCAATCGCCGCAATGCGCCAGCGCCTCGGCAAGATAGGCCCCGCGGTTCCATTGCGCACTTTGGGCCGTGTTGGGTGCGAAGCGTGAATTGGCGCTGAAGAACCATGACCAGAAGATCATCGACCAGCGCTGATTGTATGGAAAGCCGAGCGTGTTGGCGGGGTGAGTCGCATGCACCGCGGCTGGCTGAACAAATAGGCCTTGATGGCCAGCACGTCGGCATCGGTCATGTAAGTGTAGGACGGATACGGCATGGCCGGATAAAGCCGCGCGCCGTCCTTGCGAATGCCGCGCTGCACCGCGTTGAGAAAATCGGCGTCACTGTAATCGCCGATGCCAGTCTCTTTGTCGGCTGTGATGTTGGTCGAATAAAGCGTTCCGAATGGCAACGGAAATCGCGAGTCCGCCGGCATAGGCCGCCCCGCCGGGCGCGGTGTGGCACACCTCGCAGTCGGCGGCGCGCGCGAGATATTCGCCGCGCGTGATCGGGTCCGCTTTGGCGAGTTCGGCCGGCACGCCGGTCGGATCGGCGGCGTGGTAGTCGTCACGCGATACCGTGGAGCCGCCGGCGAACGCCATCGGGCCCGGGATTGAAGAGGTGCCAGGCGTACATGCCGGCTGCGACCAGCAAGACCGCCGCGATGATGACCTGACTTGCGCGCCTGCCCATGACGCTATGCCTTCTTGACGCGAGCGCGGCGCGGTCGATCGGCAAGCGCCGCAACGCGACGCCGGTCGCGGCATAGATCGCATTGCGCAGCGCGGGCGGGCCGGCGGTTGCGCCGGTCTCGCCGATGCCGCCAGGGTCTTCGCCGCTCTTGATGACGTGCACCTCGATTTTCGGCACTTCGTCGATGCGCAGCATGCGGTAGTCGTTGAAATTCGACTGCTGCACGCGGCCGTTCTCGATCGTGATCTCGCCCTACAGCGCGGCGGTCAGACCGAAAACCAGCCCGCCCTGCAGCTGCGCCGCGACCGTATCCGGATTGACGGCGATGCCGGTATCGACCGCCGAGGTGATGCGGCGCAAATGGACCTCGCCATACTCATCGACTTCGGCTTCGACGACGGTGGCGATAAAGCTGGCAAAAGAAGGCTGAAGGCAGACGCCGCGGCCCACGCGTGCCGGCAGCGGCTTGCCCCAATTGGATTTCTCCGCGACCAGATCGAGCGCGGCCTTGAACCGCGGTTTTTGCTCGAGCATGCCGCGCCGGAAATCGATCGGGTCCTTGCCGGCCTTGCGCGCCAGCTCGTCGATGAAGCATTCGGTGGCGAAGACGTTGTTGTTCGGCCCGACGCCGCGCCAGAAACCGGTCGGTAACGGCCGGCGGCTCGGCGCGGACGTATTCGACGTGAAGGTTAGGGATGTCGTAGGGCTGATCGATGGCGCTATCGACGGCGTCGATATCGACGCCGTTCGCAAAGCCGGCGGGAAACCAGCGCGCCATGACCGACGAACCGGTGACGCGATATTTCCAGGCGACGATCTTGCCGCCCGACAGGCTTGCCGAAATGACGTCGCGATAGGCGGGCCGATAGACGTCGTGCTGCACGTCTTCTTCGCGGGTCCACACGACCTTGATCGGCCGTCGACCTGCTTTGGCAATACGCACGGCGCTGTCCACCATGTCGGCTTCGAGCCGCCGTCCGAAGCCGCCGCCGAGATAGTGGTTGTGCACGGTGACCTTGTCGAGCGGCAGGTTCGCGGCCTTCGCGGCATATTGCTGTACCCGCGTCATGACCTGCGTGCCGATCCAGATCTCGCACGCGCCGGGCGTCAGATGAACGGTGCAGTTCATCGGCTCCATGGTGGCGTGCGCGAGGAACGGCAGTTCGTATTCGCCCTCGTATCTGTCGCCCTGCGCCAGGCCTTTGGCGATATCGCCGACGCGATTTGGCGACAGCGCCGTCCTTTTTGCTGGCGGCGCGCAGATCGTCCCAGATGTCGCTCGAATTGAGTTTCGCGTTGGCTCCCTCGTCCCAGGTGATCTGCAGCGCGTCGAGGCCTGTTTTAGCCGCCCAGAAATGATCGCCGACGACCGCGACAAGATCGTCGAGCACCACGATCTGACGGACTCCCGGAAGCTTCTTGGCGGCGCTGTCGTCGACATGCGCGACCTTGCCGCCGAACACCGGGCATTGCGCAAGCGTCGCGAATTTCATGCCGGGCAGCATGGCGTCGATGCCGTAGATGACCTTGCCGTCGGTCTTGTTGGGGGTATCGAGGCGTTTGAGCGGCTTGCCGATCAGCGTGAAGTCCTTGGGATCCTTCAGCGGCGGATTCTGCGGTACCGGAAGTGCACTTGCCGCATCGACCAGATCGCCGTAGCCGATGGTGCGTCCGCTCGCGGCATGGCTGACAACGCTGTTGGCCGCGGAGCAGCTTGCCGGATCGACCTGCCACTGCTCCGCCGCCGCCTGGATGAGCATCGCGCGAGCTGCCGCGCTGGCAGTGCGAAGCGCCTTCCACCATGCGCGAATGGAATTGGAATTGCCGGTAGCCTGAATCCCGAACATCGGATTGCCGTACAGCTTATCGCTGGGCGGCGCGTGTTCGAGCGCCACCTTGCTGAAATCGGCATCGAGCCCCTCGGCGAGGATCATGGCGATCGCGGTATAGACGCCTTGCCCCATCTCGACCTGTGGCATCACCAGCGTCGTTTTGCCGGAATGATCGATGCGGATAAAAGCATCCGGCGCGAATTGGCCCGCCGTATTGTCTGGCGCTTGCTCGGGTTCGTTCGCGGCGCGTGCCGGCAGACGCAACGCCAGAATCAGGCCGCCCGCGACACTCGCTTTGACAACGGCACGGCGTGAAATGCGAGGGGATGGATTTGTGTGCTCGAGCATGGCCACCTCCTACGCTTCGCTCGCGGCGCGCTTGATCGCGTCGCGGATGCGCACGTAGGTGCCGCAGCGGCAAATATTTCCCGCCATCGCGGCATCGATGTCGGCATCCTCGGGCTTTGAATTGCCGGCGAGGAGCGCCGTGGCCGACATGATCTGGCCGGACTGGCAGTAGCCGCACTGGATGACTTCGAGGTCGAGCCAGGCTTTTTGTACCCTCGCGCCGGCATCGGTCGTTCCGATGGCTTCAATCGTGGTGATGGCGCGATCACCGATTGTGCCGACCGCAAGCACGCAGGAGCGGACAGCTTTGCCGTTAAGGTGAACCGTGCAGGCGCCACATTGCGCGATGCCGCAACCGAATTTGGTGCCGGTCATGCCAAGGACGTCGCGCAGCACCCAAAGCAGGGGCATGTCGTCCGGCACGTCGACGGCCTTTTGTTCGCCGTTGATCTTCAGTGTTATCAAGGTCACCTCCCGCTTACGGCAGGAACGACGTCCATGGCGCGGACAGCGCCAGATATGATCCGATTACAGCAGGAAATTACCGCGAGCGAAATGGGGTCGGCAGCCGTTTGCGAGCGGCCATCATAAATTATGGCGTAATCCTCTATGCCTTTATGATTCCGCGCGAACATAATTCAACTTTTGCGCATGTTTTGTTGTTGTCATGTCGGACAGGTCATTCGGCGGCATTTCGTAATAGGGCGTCCAGGGTGACATCGAGGTAGCGTCCGACCGCGGTCACTCGTTCGTCGCCGAACTGTCCAAAGAACGACGACGGCCTGTCGTATTCGAAAACGCCCCGGCCTCGCTCGTCTTCAAAGAGAACGACCCGCAGCGGCGCGTAGAGTGCAGCCGGCAGTTGATGGCGAGTCATTTTCGAGGCGGTCAGCGGATTGCCGATCTCATATTGCAACGCGTTGCGTTTGTTGCCGGCGATCTGCAACAAGGCGCCATGATCGCGCACTTCGAAGATCGACAGCTTCGGCCCGTTCTCGTCGTAATCTGCAGCCCGCTTCTGATCGCCACGCGCTAGCGCCTCGGCGATGCCTGGATCGAGTCTCGGCGCCATCGCTTCGAGCTTCCGTCTGACCTCGGCGAACGGTTGCCCGGACACGATCTTGATGTGCTCCACTTTGATTGTCTCAGACGTGATGGAGATCCGCGTCGCAGGGTCGGTCATGTGGTGCTCATACCATCGCGCAAGCTTCCTCCAGTTTGCGTGTTTCTGCATCCATTTGAATTGGACTATTCAGCCGTTTTGGTACGATCCGGCTGTTACGCGTCATGAGATGAACCCGCGCGCTCCGACGCTGGTGACGCCGTTGGAGGTCGGACGCCGGCGACGGTGTATTGCTCGCAGTGAGGCAGCAGTTAGACTTCAGGCCGCTTCGGCCTTTTGCGCTTTTGTTCTGCCACCGAGCTTTTCGGTTTGCTCGGCCATGGCTGCCGTTGCGTTTTCCAGAAAGTCCATGATGGTTTCGAATTCGGCGGTGTCGTATTTCGCCAGCAGTGCCTGTAATGCGCTGCGCAGTCCGCCATAGAGCTGGTTGATGGCGCCAAGCTTGGCGCTCACCGCGCGAATGACCACCTTGCGGCGATCGCTCATGTCGCGCTCGCGCGTCACGTAACCGAGATTGATCAGGCGGTCGACCAGCGCCGTCACCGCCGCTCCGGTCAGTCCGGTATGGCTGACCAGATCGCCTGCGGTCATTGTGTCGGCGCCGAGCAGGCGCAGCACTTTCTCGTCGGTCGAATGCATGCCGATCGTTTTCGCTACCGCTTCGTGAAACAGCCCGTCGCGCGCCGCGAATTCGCGAATCTGCGGAACGTAGCGGTCCATCCGCGAGGCGCGCTGGCTTGACTGCTTTTGCCGTTTCATTTAGATAGCCTTATTGTTAGATGATCTAAGTAATAAACGACAGAAGCGGCTATGCCAAGAGTGTCGCCAAGGACTTTGGCGAAAGGCTGCCGGCAGGAGCAGGAAAGCGTCGAGTTGAGGGTGTGAGTCATGTTCTTTGAGGAGCGTATCGCCGACCTCACGCGCAAGATGTTGCGCAAGAAGCTCTACGTCGTGATGTCGAAGCCGGTGGTGCCGCCGGAAAAGCTGCAGATGTTCCTGTCTGCGCATCTGGAATACATGATCGGTCTGGAAAAGCGCGGCCATGTGTTCGCCTCGGGGCCGCTTGCCGACGGCGAGGGTCCGCCGACCGGGCTAGGCCTCACGGTGCTTCGCGCCAAAGATGCCAAGGAGGCCCGCGCGCTTGCCGAGGCCGATCCGTTCTTCATCAACGGACTGCGCACCTTCGATCTGAAGGAATGGACCATCATGGAAGGCACGCTTGGCCTGCGGGTCAATCTGTCCGACCAGTCGTTCGAAGTGACGTAGTACAATCCAACGACAAGACGATCGCGCAAGGAAACGTTGCAGGGGGACGTTCATGGAGACCATCGGCTTTGTCGGCGTCGGCAAGATCGGCATGCCGATCTCGGAGAACCTGATCAAGAGCGGCTATCGCGTGCTCGGTTTTCGCCGTTCGTCGCTTGCGGAGTTCGAGAAGATCGGCGGCGTGCCGGCGAAATCGGCGGCCGACGTCGGCGCGCAGTGCGACATCGTATTCTCGTGCCTGCCATCGACCGCGGCGCTCGATGACGCCATGCAGGGCCCGAACGGACTGATCAAAAGCGCGCGCCCCGGGCAAACCATTGTCGAGCTCGGCTCGCATCCGGTGCCGGACAAGAAACGCCAGATTGCGCCGCTGAAAGAAAAGGGCGCGAGCTTCATCGACGGCGAAGTCTCCGGCACGCCCGGAATGGTTTCCGCGCGCAAGGCAGTGATCTATCTCGCCGGCGACGCCGAGGGCGCCAAGAAAGCCGAGCGCGTGGTTTCAGGCTTTGCCGACAGCTGCATCTATTTCGGCGAGTTCGGCGCCGCGAGCCGGGTCAAGCTGATCAACAATCTGCTGGTCGCGATCAATATCGCCGCGACCGCGGAAGCGATGGCGCTGGGCTTAAAGGCCGGTGTTGACGTGCCGCTGATGATCAAGGCAGTCGCCACCGGCTCCGGTGGTTCGACGCAATTCGGCATCCGCGCGCCGTGGATGGCGGAGCGCCGCTTCCAGCCGGTGCAGGGCCCGGTCGATGCCTTGCAGCACTATTTCGACATGATCGGCGACATGGCCGACCAGCTCGGCGTGGCGACGCCGATCCTGGATTGCGTCATCCCGCTGTATCAGAAATTCCTCGATATGGGCTTCGTCGGTGACGACGTCGCCCGCATGGTCGACGTGATGAGCGCGCTGCCGCGCAACAAGAAGTAAGGAGACACTGCATGATCCGCGTCAAGAAAATCGCCCACGCCAGTTATCAGATGCCCGATGTCGAGCAGCAGGCGGAGTATTACGCCAACGTGCTCGGCATGACGGTCGCCGCCAAAGAGAAGGATGCGGTGTTCCTCGCCAACACCGTCGATCATCACTCGGTGGTGTTGCGCAAGGGCGACCAGCCGCAATGCACCCGCGTCGGCTTCCAGCTCGGCGAGCACGACGATCTCGACGCCTTCGAGAAGCAGGTGCAGGCGCAAGGCGTCAAGACCGCCCGCAAGAAAGATCCGGAGCCGTCGATCACCGATCTGCTCACCTTCGAGGATCCGAAGGGCACGCAGATGGAGGTGTTCAAGCGCGCCGAGTTCTCGCACCAGAAATTCCAGGCCAGGGGCATCGTGCCGCACAAGCTCGGCCACGTCGCCTTCCACGTCACTGACGTGAAGCACGTCACCAAGTTCTATTGCGACGTGCTCGGCTTTCGCGAATCCGACTGGATGAGCGACTTCTTCTCGTTCCTGCGCTGCGGGCCGGATCATCACACCATCAACCTGATGCAGACCGGATCGAACCGGCATTTCCATACCGCGTTCGAGCTGCGCGACTGGGGTCACATGCAGACCGCGTGCGATTTCCTCTCCACCAACGGCTACAAGCTGTTGTGGGGTCCGGGCCGTCACGGCATCGGCCACAACCTCTTCACCTATCACCGCAGCCCGGCCGGTTTCATCACCGAGCTGTTCGCCGAGCTCGACCGCATGAACGAGGAACTCGGCTACTTCGAGCCGCGGCCGTGGCACCGCGACAATCCGCAGCGCCCGAAAGTGTGGGCCAAGGACCCGACCGCCTCTAATCTCTGGGGCATCATGCCCGGCGACGAGATGCATCACTAAAATCAGATCGTCATCCTGAGGTCGCCGCCATGGCGCATTGCGCTGTGGCGGCTGTCGAAGGATGCTGGGCCGAGATGCCGTAGTCCTTCGGGACGAGCCATTGCGCGTTGACGCGCCGTGGCTCGCGCCGCAGGATGACGGAAAGATTGGGAGGAATAATGAGGACGTCACTCATCGCGGCTATTTCCGCGGTCGCTCTCGCAACCCCGCTCGCCGCCCACGCGCAAACCTTTCCGTCAAAACCCATCACCATCGTGGTGCCGGCGCCGCCCGGCGGCGTGACCGACGTGCTGGCGCGCACGCTCGGCAAGCACATGAACCAGGATTGGGGCGTCACGCCGGTGGTGGAAAACCGCGGCGGCGCCAACAATCAGGTCGCTGCCGAATACGTGATGCACCAGCCGGCCGATGGCTACACGGTGATGATCGGGCCTGAAGTCACCTTCACCGCCAATCCGGCGCTGTTTCCGTTCCTGCGCTATTCGCTCAAAGACTTCACGCCGCTCGGCGGGCTGGCGACGATCTATCATGGCCTCATTCTCAATCCGTCGGTGCCGGCCAATAACGTCAAGGAACTGATCGCGCTCGCCAAGGCGAAACCGGGCTCGCTCAACTACGGCACTTACGGCGTCGGCTCGACCGGCCATCTCAATATGGAATTGTTCGAGTCGATGACCGGCACCAAGCTGACGCCGGTTCACTACAAGGGCGCGCAGCCGGCGATGCTCGACGTGATCGCCGGCAACATTCCGATGATGCTGATCAGCGTCGGCAACGCGGTGGAGCAGGCCAAGGGCGGCCGGGTGAAGTTCATCGCCGACGGCGCACCCGAGCGCATGAAGCTGCTGCCCGATATTCCGACCATCGCCGAGACGGTGCCCGGTTACACCGCGGCGTCGTGGTTCGGCCTGTTCGGCCCGGCGGGAATTCCGGCCGACGTCGTGACAAAAATCAACGAAGAAATCCGCAAGACCTTCAACGATCCTGAGGTCGTGCAGAACGTGCTCAATCCGCAATATTTCGTCTCGATCGCCGGCACGCCGGAAGAGCTGACGGCAAAGATCAACGCCGAGGAGCCGCGTTTCCACAAGGTGATCTCCGACGCGCATATCAGGGCCGAGTAGAGCGTAACCGCCCCATGATAATGACAATCCTGCGCGCGACGCTGTTCGCCGCCACCGCCGCATTTGCGCAAACGCCGGAGCCGCCGTCGTCGCAGTCGCAGACACCAACTCAGGCGCCTGCCCAGGCACAAACACCGGCGCCCGCCGTGCCGAGCTTTGAATGCAGTCGCGCGGTGAGCGTGGTCGAGAAGGAGATTTGCGCGATCTCCGAGTTTGCCGATCTCGATAGCCGGATCGCCAAGCTCTATACCCAGGATCAGGCCATCGTCAGCGCCCGCGACGCCGAAGCGCTGCGCGGCGACCAGAAGGCGTGGCTGCGTGAACGCGACGCCTGCGGCAATCTCATCCACGGCAATCCGCCGATCTACATCGACGTCTACGCCTGCCTGCGCGACCAGCTCAACCGGCGCGAAGCGTTTTTGCGCGTCGTTTACGCCAGCAAGCAGTTCACCAAGCCATAAGTTTGCATCAATGGCCGGCGAACTCGCGCGCGATCTCGAAATAAAACACGAGGTTGAGCACCGCGCCGATGCCCGCGAGCACGGCGCCGATCGCCAGCAGCCGGTTGATCACGCCGAGTAGCAAGGCAGGCAGGACAAAGATTGCGGTGATGAAGAGGGCAGGGACGAAGGCCGCCCATTCCAGGCCGTCCCCCGTCGGATTGGCGTGCCGGCCGATATAAAAGTAGAGCGCGACCGGCAGCGCCGCCTGTGCGAGAGCGCCGGTGAGCAGCCAGCGCCGCAAACCGGCGATCTGACGTCCATCGATAGCGCGGAAAATCGTCTTGCGGTCAAATGCCACGTCACGCCCCCGCCATGCAGATTAGTGGCTCACAGGGCTGATGGACTAGCGTTATAAGGACATACCAAAAACCGGAACGGCCAGAAAACGCCAAGGAAACGTACAGGAACGATCATGCGCACCATTACCGTTGAAGAGCATTTTGCCCCGCCCGGATTTCTCGACGGGCCGGGAAAGGATTTGAAGGAAAGCTTTCTGCGCTTCGGCCCGCGCGGCCAGAAGCTGGTTGCACAGATCGAGGATCTGGGCGCGGGACGCGTCGCCGAGATGGACGCTGCCGGCATCGATATGCAGGTGCTGTCGATCAACGCGCCGGGTGTGGAGCAACTCGACGCCGCCGTGGCGCAGTCGCTCGCCCATGACTCCAACGATGCGCTGGCCGAAGCGGTGAAGAAATTTCCGACCCGCTTTGCTGGTCTTGCCGCACTCGCCACCATGATGCCGGACAAGGCCGCGGCCGAGTTCGAGCGCACGGTGAAGCAGCTTGGCTTCAAGGGCGCGCTGATCAACGGCCATTCGCGCGGCCGCTATCTCGACGACAAGTTCTTCTGGCCGATCCTGGAATGCGCGGAAAAGCTCGACGTGCCGATCTACCTGCATCCGACGCGTCCGCCGGATGCCGTGATCGAGGCGATCTACTCAGGCTTCTCGAAAGAAGTGAATTACGTGCTGGGCGGCTCCGGCTGGGGCTGGCACATCGAGACCGCGATTCACGTCATCCGCATGGTGCTCGGCGGCGTGTTCGACCGCTTTCCGAAACTGCAGATCGTGATCGGCCATCTCGGCGAGGGGTTGCCGTTCATGATGCCGCGGCTTGATCGCAATTTCCCGGCGGCGCTGACCAAATTGCAGCGCGGCTTTGGCGATTATCTGCGGCAGAACGTGCACTACACATTCGGTGGTTTCAATTTCCCGGCAACGTTCCTCGACCTGCTGCTCGAAGTCGGCGCCGAGCGCATCATGTTCTCGGTCGATCATCCGTACGGCTCGATGGCCGCGGCGAAGACCTTCCTCGAACAAATCCCGGTCAGCGCCGCCGACCGCGAACGCATCGCCCACGGCAACGCCGAGAAGCTGTTCAGGGTGTAAGCTCGAACGCCGCTCCGTCACCACCGGGCTTGACCCGGTGGTCCATGCTGAGCTGCCGTATGGATTGCCGGATCAAGTCCGGCAATGACGATTAGAGAGAGCCGCGCATGACTGAAGACTCCCCCGTCCTCCTCGACATCGACGAGCGCGGCGTGGCCCGCGTCACGCTCAACCGGCCGGAGCGCAACAACGCCTATGACGGCGACCTGATCGCGGCGCTGCTCGAAGGCTTCGACACGCTGGAGCAGACCGCGGGGCTGCGCGCCGTCGTCATCAGCGGCAACGGCAAGCACTTTCAGGCCGGCGCCGATCTCGACTGGATCAACACGGTGCGGGCGCGGTCGCACGACGACAACGTGCAGGCCTCGCGCGACACGGCGCTGGCGATCCAGCGGCTCAATCTCGCGCCGGTGCCGACGGTGGCGCTGGTGCAGGGCGCCTGCTTCGGCGGCGGCACCGGGCTGCTCGCCGCCTGCGACGTGGTGATCGCCGCCGACACCGCGGTGTTCTCGATCGCCGAAGTGCGCTGGGGTCTCACCGCGGCGATCATCATTCCGCAGCTCAACGACGCGATCGGCATCCGGCAGGTGCGCCGCTTCGCGCTCACCGGCGAGCATTTCGACGCCGCCGAAGCGCGCCGCATCGGGCTGGTGCACAAGATCGTGCCGGCCGCGGAGCTTGAAGCCGCCGGCGAGCGCATCGTCGCGCAGATTTTGCAGAACGGTCCGGACGCGATCAGGGAGACCAAGGCGCTGGCGCTGGAATTTGCCTACGGCCGTCTCGACGAGCAGACATTCGACGATCTGGTCGAGCGTCACGCTGCGAAGCGCCAGTCGCATGAAGCCGCCGAAGGGCTTGCTTCCTTTGCGCAGAAGCGTGCGGCGAAGTGGTAGCCGCATAGGGAATCTTCGTTGAACCGCGGGTTCCGGCAGCACGACCCATCTGAGGTCTATTCCGGAGGGGCGGCGCATGCGTACGGCTTCGTGGTTGAAGTTTCTCTGTCTTGTTGCGGCGCTGTGCTGCGGCCTTGTTGCGGCAGCGCGGGCGGTGGATTCAACGCCGCCGTCCGATCCGCCGGCGATGCCGGATAATCCGCTGCCCGGTACGCCCGCACCTGCGAGTCCTCAACCTGCGACCGCGCAACCTGCTGCTCCCGACCCGGCAAAAGATATTCAAGCGTGTTTGCAGGAGACCGGCGATTACGTGACGCACGGCAGTGCGGTGACTTATGTGATCGGTCTTGCGAATACCTGCGACAAGCGGCTGCGCTGCGAGATTTTCGCCAACATCGCTGGCGCCAAGGGCAGCTCAACCGGCCACACTATAATGACTCTCGGCCGGGCCTCGGACCGTGGCGCGGCGAAGAAAACTTATGAGATGCCGGTGAAGGCCGTTGGCGGCATCGCTCAGGTATCTCGCGAATGCCGCGTGCTGTGAGCGCATCGTCTGCTGGTACGGCCGCGAGGACGATTACTTCTTTCCCGCCATCGCGGCGAGCGCAGCAACGGTATTCATGTTGCGCGCCGTGCCCGTTTTCGCCGCAGGGATTTTCAGCTTCGTCCGTCCCATACCGTTGGGGTAGCTAACGAAGATTTCCCGCTTGCCGAGCTCGATCTTCTCGCCGACGCGCCCGGTTACTTTGTCGAGCGCATCGCGAGGCGGCTTTGCGTCGAGGAAGATCGCGTAGCAATAGTTCGGCTTGTCTTTCTTGAACGGGTTCTGCTTGAGCACGCCCGCCATCTCGGTTGCAGTGCGGATCACCACGCCGACCGGCTTCCCGGCATAGGCATGCAACGCTTTTTCCAGCTTTGCTTTCACCGCCGCTTCGCCGGCCTTGCTCGTAAACACCACGTTGCCGCTGGCGATGTAGGTCTCGACTTCGTTGAAGCCCGCGTCGGCGCACAAGGTTTTCAGGTCGGCCATCTGCAGTTTGCCGGTGCCGCCGACATTCACCGCGCGGAGGAGGGCGACGTATCGGGTCATGGCGCGATGTTAGCATGCGCCGCGTTATGGCGGTGTCGGCGCGTTGGGGTCGTCGCCTATCCGCCCCCGCTATCGCGGGGCGGGATGAGAAGAGTTCACGGTTTGAAATCTGAAACCGAAAAACCGGCGCTGTTGCGCCGGTTAATCTTGCCGTCTCGCTTGAGAATGTGAGGCGCGTTCCTAGCGGCAGACGCGATGGTGATTGTGGTACCAGCAGCCGCCACCCTGCGCACCGGCGATCGCGCCGAGCGCGGTGCCGATGATGCCGGCCGCGATCGCCGGGCCTGCATCGTAGCCGTCGTCGTAGCCATACGGATCGCCGTAGCCGTAGCCATACGGTGCGACGGCATAATAGCCGCCGCCATATCCGCCACCGTAGCCGCGTCCATATCCGCCGCGATATCCGGGACCGCCGCCGCCGAAATGGCCGCCGCCGCTAAAGTGCGCGCCGCCACCAGGATGGCCGCCGACGTGAGCGCCGCCAGCATGACCGCCATGCGGCGCCGCGGACGCTCCGGTAATTCCGGCCGACATATTGACTGATGCCGCTATACACACGGCGAGAATAACTTTTCGTAACATGATCTTTCTGCTCCTGGGCCGATAAGCCGCGCTGCGTTGCAGCGCGTAACTTGCCCGTAACAGACAACAACCCGGCCGGGCGCGCAGAGTTCCATTATCGGCCGCGTGTCTTCCTGGCTGCTTTCCGCGCGGGCTTGCCGGCCTTCGCCGCGGATGTCTTCACCGGCGGCTTGCTGCGCGCCGCGGCGGCTTTGCTTTTGCCGCCGCTTTTGCCCTTGGCTTTGTCCGCGTTAACCTTGCCCTTGGTCAGCGACCAGCCCTTCCAGTTGATGTCGAAGATGATGCCGTTCGGGTCGCGAAACTTGCGCTCGAAATCGTCGTCGTCGGGATCGCCGAGATCGAAGAAGAACTTGCCGCCGGCGGCCTCGATCTGCTTCTGCTGGCTCTCGATGTCGTCGCACTGGAAGCCGAAATGGTGGATGCCGACGAACTCGCCGGCGTTCTTCAGCCCGGAGCCGGTCTCGCCCTTGTATTGCAGCAGCGCCAGGTTGATCTCGCCGTCGCTCATGTAGACGCGATACGCCGTCGGCCCTTCCGACTTCGGCGAGCGCTTGAGCCCGAACGCCTTCTCATAGAAATCCGCGGTGGCGTCGATGTCCTTCACCGACAGGGCGATGTGGCGGATGCGTGCGGGCATGGGGCGGGTCCTTCAGCTCTACGATATACTAATCGTAGCACGGTCGGAGAATACTTTCATTCGTCATTGTCGAGCTTGGTCCGGCAATCCAGTCGTGATCAAGAAAGCTGACTGGCGTTACCTATTACTAATGAGGTTAAGCGGGATGGATTCAACTGAGCTCAAAGGGCTGGTCGAATCCCATGGATGGATGTGGCTTCCTTCCCGTTCGGAAACTACCTTGGAAATGCTACTCTCGATTTTTGTTTCGAGTGTGCCAGCGAGGCTCGGTGGAGAACGCTTAACCCAATTAAGGCCTTACGCACGCACGGACGCGCCGAGAAAATCCATGTCTGCAATAGTCGGTTACGGCGCCCAACCTCTGCATACAGATGCTGCTTATTATCCGCTACCTCCGCGATACGTCATTTTGTCATGTGTTGACGCGGGAGAGGCTGAATGTCCGACGCATTTGTGGGTCTTGGATTGGAAAGAGTTGTTACGCGACTGTCCCTCGATACTGACTCTTCCAGGCTGGATTGTTGAAGGTGGCGGTCATTCACCTTTCTATTGTCAAGTGCTTACCCCAAGGGGAAATGGAAGCTACTTTCTTCGATTTGATCCGTTGTGCATGAAGCCGCCGCCTCGTTACGGGCTAGCGCATAATTTATTGGCTTCTGTAGCTGAGACGCTAAACTCCCGGTGCGAGCAGCATACTTTCGTTTGGAAAAAGGGCGACATCCTTATTTTTGATAACTGGCGCTGCTTACATGCTCGTGGTGCAAATTCACAAAAGTCCGTTTCCAGGCGACTTGTAAGATGGATGGGCGGCTGAGATGGATTGGACATTTGATGCTCTCTACGGGAAGGCGCGAGCCTATATCCGGAGGGCAAGCGACGAAGCTGTCGATTCCGCTCTGTTTGGATTCTGGACTAGCTTAGCTTTGGAGCTCTTGTGCCGGGCAGCGCTTGCAAAAATCCATCCTGTTTTGCTAGCGGATCCAACTAACGAAGGAAACATTCATTATGTGTTTGGGGTGATTCCGAAATCAAATCCAAGGTCAGTTCAAGCGAAGACTGTATTTGCTCGATGCTCAGTTTTGGTCGAAGGGTTTACGGACAAAATGTCTGCTCACTGTCTAATTATGGCGGATAGACGTAATTCTGAGCTTCATTCCGGAGCGGCGGCTTTTGAGAATATCGACAACTCCGCTTGGCTTCCGGCCACTTATGAAGTGATGGAGATTTTGCTTAAACACGTCGGTATGAATTTCGAAGATTTTCTGGGCAAAGAGCAGGCGCCCATTGCGGAAGGGATGCTCAAGGACCGACGTGAGCACATAAAGAAAGAGGTCAAGGATCGCATTGCGAAAGCTAAAAAGGATTTTTTGGCTCTCTCGGAGGAGGAGCGCAGCAAGCGGGAGGCAATCTCCAATACGCGCGTAGCTGATTGGATAAAGGTGAGTCCGCTTCGCAGGCGTTGCACCTGCCCTGCGTGCGGCTCGTCGGCGGTTATGTCGGGTAAATCTCTTTCGCGCGGCCCAGCTCGAGTAGATGAAGCTGAGTTGACCATTGAAAGAGAGGTCCGGGTGCTGCCTAATGTCTTCCGTTGTGTACATTGCCTCTTGAGGATGGACGGATACCAAGAAATGCTGGAAGCGGGGTTGGGGACGATCTACACGACCGTAGAGGCGGAGGATCCAATAGAATTCTTCGGCATTAATCCGGAGGAGTACGTGGATATTGAGAAAATTGTCAGGGACTATCACGACGAAGGCTACATGAACGAATAGCCGCTGACCAATAAGGAGCCCCCATGAACGCCCCCCTCAAAGACCACCCAACCCCGCCCTACAAACACTCGCCGCTCTTCCCGCTCGGCAAGGACACGACGCCGTACCGGAAAATCTCCAGCGAAGGCCTGCGCGTCGAGAAGGTGATGGGCGAGGAGGTGCTGGTGGTGCCGCGCGAGGCGTTGCGGGCGCTGGCCGAGGCCGCGTTCACCGACATCGCGCATCTGCTGCGGCCGGCGCATCTGGCGTCGCTGAAATCGATCGTCGAGGATCCGGAAGCGTCGAACAACGACAAGTTCGTCGCCTTCGATTTTCTCAAGAACGCCAATATCGCGGCCGGCGGCGTGCTGCCGATGTGCCAGGACACCGGCACGGCGCTGGTGATGGGCAAGAAGGGCCGGCTGGTCTGGACCGACGGCTCCGACGAAGGCGGCGCTCGCCGAGGGCGCGCGCGACGCCTATCTCAAGCGCAACCTGCGCTATTCGCAGCTCGCGCCGATCTCGATGTTCGAGGAGAAGAACACCAAAAACAACATGCCGGCGCAGGTCGAGATTTTCGCCGAAGGCCACGATCCGGCGCATCCCGATTATGCGGCGTCTACAAGTTCCTGTTCATCGCCAAGGGCGGCGGCTCGGCCAACAAGGCGTTCCTGTTCCAGGCGACGCCGTCGATCCTCACCCGCGAGCGCATGCTGGCGTTCCTCAAAGAGAAGGTGCTCACGCTCGGCACCGCGGCGTGCCCGCCTTACCATCTCGCCATCGTCATCGGCGGCACCTCGGCCGAACTGACGATGAAGACGGTGAAGCTCGCCTCGACCAAATATTACGACACGCTGCCCGACCACGGCTCGGAAGACGGCCATGCCTTCCGCGACAAGGAGATGGAGCAGGAAATTCTGAAGATGACGCAGTCGCTCGGCGTCGGCGCGCAGTTCGGCGGCAAATATTTCTGCCACGACGTGCGCGTGATCCGGCTGCCGCGCCACGGCGCGTCGCTGCCGATCGGGCTTGGCGTGTCGTGCTCGGCGGATCGCCAGGCGATCGGCAAGATCACCAAGGACGGCGTGTTCCTCGAAGAGCTCGAGCACAATCCGGCGAAATATCTGCCGGAGGTCGACACCTCGAAGCTCGGCGGCGAGGTGGTGAAGATCGACCTCAACAAGCCGATGAAGGAGATTCTCGCGCAGCTTGCGCAAATATCCGATCAAGACGCGGCTGTCGCTCACCGGCCCGATGATCGTCGCGCGCGATATCGCGCATGCGAAACTGCGCGAGCGGCTGGAGAAGGGCGAGGGCCTGCCGGATTATTTCAAGAACCATCCGGTGTATTACGCCGGGCCGGCGAAGACGCCGGAAGGCTATGCGTCCGGCGCGTTCGGGCCGACCACCGCGGGCCGCATGGATTCTTTCGTCGCCGATTTCCAGGCCGCCGGCGGCTCGATGGTGATGCTGGCGAAGGGCAACCGCTCGCCGGCGGTGCGCGAGGCCTGCAAGAAATATGGCGGCTTCTATCTCGCCTCGATCGGCGGCGCCGCGGCAAACCTCGCCGAGCACTGCATCAAGAAAGTCGAGACTGGAATATCCCGAACTCGGCATGGAAGCGATCTGGCGGATCGAGGTGGTCGATTTCCCGGCCTTCATCGTCGTCGACGACAAGGGCAACGACTTCTTCAAGGAATTGAATTTGGGGT
>CAWECH010000009.1:0-54426 GCA_963807565.1 uncultured Alphaproteobacteria bacterium
CGGCTGGGCTTGCGCCGGCCTTGGCCTCAAGATCGGTCAGGCAGTCGACACCTACAACAGCAAGCACGACACCAAGCCGCTGAAGGAGCTGTTGAAGAAGGTCTACGGCGAGGACGAGACGATCAAGTCGCTCGACGACAAGGGCCTCATCGAGCTCGGCAGCAATCTGCGCCACGGCGTGCCGATTGCGACGCCGGTGTTCGACGGAGCGAAAGAGGCGGACATCGAGCATATGCTCGATCTCGCCGGCCTCGATCATTCCGGCCAGGTCACGTTGTACGACGGCCGCACCGGCGATACGTTCGACCGCAGGGTGACGGTTGGGCACATCTACATGCTCAAGCTGCATCACCTGGTGGACGACAAGATCCACGCCCGTTCGATCGGCCCCTACAGTCTCGTCACCCAGCAGCCGCTGGGCGGCAAGGCGCAGTTCGGCGGCCAGCGTTTCGGCGAAATGGAGGTGTGGGCGCTCGAAGCTTACGGCGCTGCTTACACCCTGCAGGAGATGCTGACGGTGAAGTCGGACGACGTCGCCGGCCGCACCAAGGTGTACGAAGCGATCGTTCGTGGCGACGACACGTTCGAGGCCGGCATTCCGGAAAGCTTCAACGTGCTGGTCAAGGAAATGCGCTCGCTCGGCCTCAATGTCGACCTGCACAATTCCAAGCAGCAGCGCGGCGGTGACGGCACCGGCGTCGCAGAAGCAGCCGAGTAACACGATCAGTCTGCGCGGGCTAAAGGCCGCGCGCTCGAACGACGGGCAGATCGTGAAAAGTCAGACAGCGGCCGATACGATCGGCAAGCGGAGAAGACGATGAACCAAGAGCTTATGAATCTTTTCAGCCCGCAGGTGCCGGCTCAGGTTTTCGACCAGATCCGGATTTCAATCGCGAGCCCTGAAAAGATTCTGTCCTGGTCTTACGGCGAGATCAAAAAGCCCGAGACCATCAACTACCGCACCTTCAAGCCCGAGCGCGACGGTCTGTTCTGCGCGCGCATCTTCGGGCCGATCAAGGATTACGAGTGCTTGTGCGGCAAGTACAAGCGCATGAAGTACAAGGGCATCATCTGCGAGAAGTGCTCGGTCGAAGTGACGCTCTGCCGCGTGCGGCGCGAGCGCATGGGCCATATCGAGCTCGCGGCGCCGGTCGCGCACATCTGGTTCCTCAAGTCGCTGCCGAGCCGTATCGGTCTTCTGCTCGACATGACGCTGAAGGACCTCGAGCGCATTCTGTACTTTGAATATTACGTCGTGCTTGAGCCGGGCCTCACCCCGCTCAAGGACCGTCAGCTTCTGTCCGAGGACGAGTACGTCAAGGCGCAGGATGAGTTCGGCGCCGACAGCTTCACCGCCATGATCGGCGCGGAAGCGATCCGCGAAATGCTCAAGGCGCTCGACCTGGAGAAGATGGCGGCCGATCTGCGTGTCGAGATCGCCGAATCGACTTCCGAGCTCAAGCCGAAGAAGCTCGCCAAGCGGCTCAAGCTGATCGAGGCGTTTGTTCAGTCGAGCAACAAGCCGGAATGGATGATCCTGACGCACGTGCCGGTGATCCCGCCGGACCTGCGCCCGCTCGTTCCGCTCGATGGCGGCCGTTTCGCCACGTCCGACCTCAACGATCTCTATCGGCGCGTGATCAACCGCAACAACCGCTTGAAGCGGCTGATCGAACTGCGTGCGCCCGACATCATCATCCGCAACGAAAAGCGCATGCTGCAGGAGGCCGTCGACGCATTGTTCGATAACGGCCGCCGCGGCCGCGTCATCACCGGCGCTAACAAGCGTCCGCTGAAGTCGCTCGCCGACATGCTCAAAGGCAAGCAGGGCCGGTTCCGGCAGAACCTGCTCGGCAAGCGCGTCGACTATTCCGGCCGCTCGGTGATCGTGGTCGGTCCGGAACTGAAGCTGCATCAGTGCGGCTTGCCGAAGAAGATGGCGCTCGAACTGTTCAAGCCGTTCATCTATTCGCGGCTCGATGCCAAGGGTCTGTCGACGACCGTGAAGCAGGCGAAGAAGCTCGTCGAGAAAGAGAAGCCCGAGGTTTGGGATATCCTCGACGAGGTCATTCGTGAGCACCCGATATTGCTCAATCGCGCCCCGACGCTCCATCGCCTCGGCATCCAGGCGTTCGAGCCGGTGCTGATCGAAGGCAAGGCGATCCAGCTTCATCCGCTGGTTTGCGCGGCCTTCAACGCCGACTTCGACGGCGACCAGATGGCGGTCCACGTGCCGCTGTCGCTCGAGGCGCAGCTTGAAGCGCGCGTCTTGATGATGTCGACCAACAACATCCTGCACCCTGCCAATGGTCAGCCGATCATCGTGCCGTCGCAGGATATTGTCCTGGGTCTTTATTATCTTTCGATCATCCGGGATGCCGTCGAGGGCGATAAGCCCAAAGTGTTCGGCGATTTAACGCAGATTGAACTGGCTCTGCACGAGAAGGTCATCAACTTCACACCCGCATCAAATATCGTTGGGAAGGCGTTGGTGAGGACGGCAAGCCGGTCACACGCTGGTACGACACGACGCCTGGCCGGGTCATTCTCGGTTCGGTGCTGCCGAAGCTCGCCAAGACGCCATTCGATCTCGTCAACAAGCTTATGACGAAGCGTGAAATCTCCGGGATGATCGACACGGTGTATCGCCACTGCGGTCAAAAGGAGACGGTGATCTTCTGCGATCGCGTCATGGCGCTTGGCTTCCACCACGCGTTCAAAGCCGGCATTTCGTTCGGCAAGGACGACATGGTGGTGCCGCACTCCAAGCCCGCGACCGTCGAAAAGACCCGCGATCTGGTGAAGGAGTTCGAGCAGCAATACAACGACGGCCTGATTACCCAGGGCGAGAAGTACAACAAGGTCGTTGATGCCTGGTCGAAATGCACCGAAACCATCGCGGAAGCGATGATGAAGGAGATCTCGACCTCGAAGCCCGCGACGGAGAAGGGCGCCGAGGCGCAGGTCAACTCGATCTACATGATGGCGCATTCCGGGGCGCGCGGTTCGCCCGCCCAGATGCGTCAGCTTGCCGGCATGCGCGGCCTGATGGCCAAGCCGTCCGGCGAGATCATCGAGAGCCCGATCATCTCGAACTTCAAGGAAGGTCTCTCGGTGCTCGAGTACTTCAACTCGACGCACGGTGCGCGAAAGGGTCTCGCCGACACGGCGCTGAAGACAGCCAACTCCGGCTATCTGACGCGGCGTCTCGTCGACGTGGCGCAGGACTGCATCATCACCGACTATGACTGCGGCACGACGCGCGGCATCAAGGTTCGTGCCATCATCGATGCCGGGACGGTCGTCGCCTCGCTGGCAAGCCGCATTCTCGGCCGTACAACGGCAGAGGATGTCCGCGATCCGATCCGGCAGCGAAGTCCTGGTGCCGAGCGGCACGCTGCTCGAAGAGCAGCATGTCGACAAGCTGGTCACGGCCGGCGTGCAGGAAATCAAGATCCGCTCCGTGCTGACCTGCGAAACCGGCAGCGGCGTTTGCGGCGCGTGCTATGGGCGCGATCTTGCCCGCGGGACTCCGGTCAATATGGGCGAGGCGGTGGGTGTCATCGCCGCGCAGTCGATCGGCGAGCCCGGCACGCAGCTTACCATGCGCACGTTCCATATCGGCGGCGCGGCCCAAATCTCCGAGCAGTCCTTCGTCGAGTCGAACTTCGAAGGCACCGTGAGGATGAAGAACAAGAACGTCGCCCGTAACTCGGACGGCGATCTGATCGCGATGAGCCGCAACCTGATCGTTGCCGTCACCGATCCGGACGGCACCGAGCGCGCCGTGCACCGTATTACCTACGGCGCGCGGTTGAAGGTCGAGGATGGCGACCACATCAAGCGCGGCCAGCGCATCGCGGAGTGGGATCCGTACACCCGCCCGATCCTCACCGAAGTTGACGGCGCAGTGGGATACGAAGACCTGGTCGAAGGCCAGTCGCTCACCGAAACCCTCGACGAGTTCGACGGGTATCGCAAAGCGCGTGGTTATCGACTGGCGGTCGGGTTCGGCCCGCGGCCAGCAGGATCTGCGTCCGGCTCTCGTGGTCAAAGGCGCCGACGGCAAAATCCTCAAGCTCAGCCGTGGCGGCGATGCCCGCTCATTGCTGGCGGTCGATGCCGTCATCTCGGTCGATCCGGGAGCGAAAGTCGGCGCGGGCGACGTCATTGCCCGTATCCCGACGGAGAGTGCCAAGACCCGCGACATCACCGGCGGTCTGCCGCGGGTGGCGGAGTTGTTCGAGGCGCGTCGTCCGAAGGAGTCCGCAGTTATCGCGGAAACCTCCGGCACCATTCGCTTCGGCCGCGACTACAAGAACAAGCGGCGCATCACGATCGAGCCGGCGGACAAGAGTGAGGAGCCGCGGGAGTATCTGGTCCCGAAGGGCAAGCACATCCACTTGCAGGACGGCGACGCGATCGAGAAGGGCGACTTCATCGTTGAAGGCAACCCGGCGCCGCACGACATCCTGGCGATCAAAGGCGTCGAGGAGCTCGCCGGCTACCTCGTCAACGAGATCCAGGACGTTTACCGGTTGCAGGGCGTGGGCATCAACGACAAGCACATCGAAGTGATTGTCCGGCAGATGCTGCAGAAGGTCGAGATCACCGATACCGGTGAGACCGACCTCATCCATGGCGATCAGGTCGACAAGGCCGAGTTCGAAGAGGCCAATGCAAAGGCTGCGGAAGAGGGCAAAAAGCTTGCCGTCGCGCATCCCGTGCTGCTCGGCATCACCAAGGCGTCGTTGCAGACACGTTCGTTCATCTCCGCGGCTTCGTTCCAGGAGACGACGCGCGTGCTCACCGAAGCCGCAGTCAACGGCAAGGCCGACACGCTCGACGGCCTTAAGGAGAACGTCATCGTCGGCCGTCTGATCCCGGCGGGAACCGGCGCGATGATGAACAAGATCCGTGAGGTTGCGACCAAGCGCGATGCGCTCATTCTCGCCGAACGCGAGAAGGAGAAAGAGGCGGCGGTTGCGGCGCAAGCTGCTGCCGAGCCGGTAGCGTTGCCCGCAGCGGAATAGCCATTCCGCTGCGTACACGACGAAAGCAAAGGGCCGCCATGTTGGCGGCCCTTTTGTATAGTGGCCGGGAGCGGAGGCGAGAATGGCGGGAGCGAGCCAGATCAAGGTCTTGAGTGGCGGAGCGATGAAGTCGCTGATGCTGGAAGTCGTGCCGCTGTTCGAGCGGGCGACCGGCAGCAAAGTCGACATCAAATTCGCGCTGACGTCGGTTTTGACCAAGGATATCGAGGGTGGCGCGGCCTTCGACATCGCGCTGCTGCCGCGAGCGGACCTTGATGCTTTGGCACACGCGGGCAAGATCGCTGCCGGCACACAGGCCGACATCACACGCTCCGCAGTCGGATTTTGCGTCAAGGCCGGGACGCCGAAGCCGGACATCAGCACCGTCGAGGCGCTTAAGGGCGCGCTGCTGAGCGCCCGCTCGATCGGGTACAGCGACGGCCCTAGCGGGGCTTATATAGCCGACCTGTTACGGCGGCTTGGCATCGCGGACACGGTGAAATCGAAGACCAAACTGACCAGCCGGCTGGTGGCCGAGATCGTGGCGGAAGGCGAAGCCGAGGTCGGTATGCAGCAGATCGTGGCAATCCTGCCGGTTAAGGGCGCGGAACTGGTGGGGCCGCTGCCAAGCGAACTGCAGAACATCATCGTTTATGCGGCAGGTCTCGCTGCCAGCGCGTCACAAAGCGCTGCTGCCCGGACTTTCATAGCGTTTCTGGCGATGCCGGAGGTACTCGGCACTCATCCGTGCCAAGGGCATGGAGCCGGGTTAGTCGATGGTCGAGAAATACGCAGATGTGCTTGAGCCAAAGGGTTTTCCTGTCCGGATTGCCTTGACTTCGCCTGATAGCGCCGATAGATACGCCTCACTTTACGGCAGGCGGTGAGCTTCGTCAGTCGGAACGGCTTGCCGAGTCCATCTTAAGTCATTGAAAGTGTTGACTTTCTGGCTCTTCGGACTTGGCGCGACGCCTCGACGAAGGAAGCTCAAACGCTGCCACTGACTGCGAAAAGTCAGATTTGGAGCATGACCGCGATCGCCGCATCGCGGTCCTCTGCGCACACCAAGCGCACTTCCGCATCTTTAAGGCGGATGGCGCGATTTGGTTTTGCGCGATTGATTCGTGCGGCGGGCAATGGGCGCAAGCCCGAAGGGTAGTGAAGGCGAACGATGCCGACGATTAACCAGCTCATTCGCAAGCCGCGGGTAGCGCAGCACGCCAAGAAGAAGGTGCCTGCTCTGCAGCAGAGCCCGCAGAAGCGCGGTGTTTGCACGCGCGTCTATACGACGACGCCGAAGAAGCCGAACTCGGCGTTGCGCAAGGTCGCCAAGGTGCGGCTGACCAACGGCTTTGAAGTGATCGGTTACATTCCCGGCGAAGGTCATAACCTCCAGGAGCACTCGGTGGTGATGATCCGCGGCGGCCGCGTGAAAGACCTTCCTGGCGTGCGCTATCACATCCTCCGCGGTGTGCTCGACACGCAGGGCGTAAAAAACCGCAAACAGCGGCGATCGAAATACGGTGCAAAACGGCCCAAGTAGTTTGGGTCGTTTTGCGTCTTTGATAAAGGCGAAGGAAATAACGAGATGTCCCGTCGTCACAAGGCAGATAAGCGCGAGATCCTGCCGGACCCGAAATTCGGGAACGTCGTGGTCACGAAGTTCATGAACTCGGTGATGCACGCCGGCAAGAAGTCGGTTGCTGAGTCCATCGTCTATGGCGCTCTCGATGTGATCGAGGGAAAGACGCGGCAGAGTCCTGTTACGGTGTTCCAGCAGGCGCTCGACAACGTCATGCCTTCAATTGAAGTGCGTTCACGCCGCGTTGGCGGCGCGACTTATCAAGTGCCGGTTGAGGTGCGGAATACGCGCCGTCAGGCGCTGGGAATCCGCTGGATCATCGCGGCGGCGCGCGAGCGCAACGAAAAGACCATGACCGAGCGGCTGTCAGGCGAGCTGCTCGATGCGTCGAATAACAGGGGAAACGCCGTGAAGAAGCGCGAAGACGTGCACCGGATGGCGGAAGCCAACCGCGCGTTCTCGCACTATCGCTGGTAAGGCCATCGGCAGCGAAGGACACAACGATCAATGCCCCGCACAAATCCCATCGAGGACTATCGCAATTTCGGCATCATGGCGCACATCGATGCCGGCAAGACCACGACTACTGAGCGTGTCCTCTACTACACCGGCAAGAACCATAAGATCGGCGAAGTCCACGACGGCGCCGCGACGATGGACTGGATGGAGCAGGAGCAGGAGCGCGGCATCACGATTACGTCGGCCGCGACGACTGCGCAGTGGAACGGCAAGCGTCTGAACATCATCGACACGCCCGGGCACGTCGACTTCACCATCGAAGTCGAGCGTTCGCTGCGCGTGCTCGACGGCGCGGTTTGCGTTCTCGATTCCAACCAGGGCGTAGAGCCGCAGACCGAGACGGTCTGGCGTCAGGGCGATCGCTATAACGTTCCGCGCATCGTGTTCTGCAACAAGATGGACAAGATCGGCGCTGATTTCTTTCAGTGCCTGAAGGACATCGTCGATCGGCTCGGCGCGAAGCCGGTGGCGGTCCAGCTTCCGATCGGCGCGGAGAACAATTTCAAGGGCATCATCGATCTCGTGCGCATGGTCGGCGTGGTGTGGGACGATGAAACGCTCGGCGCCAAATATAATGACGTCGAAATTCCCGCCGATCTTGTCGATCAGGCCAAGGAATATCGCGAAAAGCTGGTCGAGGCTGCGGTCGAGCTCGATGACGACGCGATGACGGCTTACCTCGAAGGCAAAGAGCCGGATGTCGCGACGCTCAAGCGGCTGATCCGCAAGGCCACCATCGAGAGCAAGTTTTTCCCGGTGTTTTGCGGTTCGGCCTTCAAGAACAAGGGCGTGCAGCCGTTGCTCGACGCCGTTGTCGATTACCTGCCGTCGCCGGTCGATGTGCCGGCGGTCAAGGGCATCGACATGAAGGGCAACGAAGTCGAGCGCAAGTCGTCCGACGACGAGCCGATGGCGCTGCTCGCTTTCAAGATCATGGACGATCCGTTCGTCGGCACCATCACGTTCTGCCGAATTTATTCGGGCAAGCTCGAAACCGGCACCGGCGTGGTCAACTCGACCAAGGACCGCAAGGAACGCGTCGGCCGTATGTTGCTGATGCATGCGAATAACCGTGAAGACATCAAGGAGGCTTTTGCCGGCGATATCGTCGCGCTGGCTGGCCTGAAGGAAGTCCGCACCGGTGATACGCTGTGCGATGCGCAGAAGCAGGTCATTCTGGAAAAGATGGAATTCCCGGAGCCGGTCATCGAGATCGCGATCGAGCCGAAGTCGAAGGCCGATCAGGAAAAGCTCGGCGTCGCGTTGGCGAAGCTGGTTGCCGAGGATCCGTCATTCCGCGTGTCGACCGATCAGGAATCCGGCCAGACCATTATTCGGGGCATGGGCGAACTTCACCTCGACATCAAGGTCGATATCCTCAAGCGCACCTACAAAGTCGACGCCAACATCGGTGCGCCGCAGGTGGCCTATCGCGAGAAGATCAGCCGCTCGGCGACAATCGACTACACGCACAAGAAGCAGACCGGCGGTCACGGCCAGTTCGCGAAAATCAAGATCGTCGCCGAACCGGGCGAGCCTGGTACCGGCTTTGTGTTCGAGAACGAGATTGTCGGTGGCTCGGTGCCGAAGGAGTTCATTCCGGCCGTCGAGAAAGGTCTCGAGGGCCAGATGACGTCAGGTGTGATCGCCGGGTTCCCGGTGGTTGATCTGAAGGTCTCATTGATCGACGGCGCATCGCATGACGTTGACTCGTCGGCGATGGCGTTCGAAATCGCGTCGCGCGCGGCCATGCGCGAGGCGCTGCAGAAGGGCGGCTCGGTATTGCTTGAGCCGATCATGAAGGTCGAGGTGGTGACGCCGGAGGACTATACCGGCTCCGTCATCGGCGATCTGAACTCGCGGCGTGGTCAAATCCAGGGCCAGGACATGCGCGGCAACGCCAACGTCATCAACGCGATGGTGCCGCTCGCGAACATGTTCTCGTACGTCAACAACCTGCGTTCCATGTCTCAGGGGCGTGCCACATTCACGATGCAATTCGACCACTACGCAAGAAGTGCCGAAGGCCATCGCAGAAGAGGTCCAGGCGAAGTTCGCCGGATAACAGATCAACAGGGTTTAAGCAGGAGCCGGAACGGAGAGTCCCATGGCTAAGGAAAAATTCAACCGCACGAAGCCGCATTGCAATATCGGTACGATCGGACACGTCGACCACGGCAAGACGTCGTTGACGGCGGCGATCACCAAGATTTTGGCGGAAACTGGCGGTGCGACTTACACCGCTTACGATCAGATCGACAAAGCGCCGGAAGAGAAGGCGCGCGGCATCACTATTGCGACCGCCCATGTCGAGTATGAGACCGCGAAGCGCCACTACGCGCACGTCGACTGCCCAGGGCACGCCGATTATGTGAAGAACATGATCACGGGTGCCGCGCAGATGGACGGCGCGATCCTCGTTGTCTCTGCCGCCGACGGCCCGATGCCGCAGACCCGCGAGCACATCCTGCTCGCGCGTCAGGTCGGCGTGCCGGCTCTCGTGGTGTTCCTCAACAAGGTCGACATGGTCGACGATCCGGAGCTTCTCGAGTTGGTTGAGCTCGAGGTTCGCGAACTGTTGTCGAAGTACAATTTCCCGGGCGACAAGATTCCGGTCATCAAGGGCTCGGCGCTGATGGCGCTCGAAGGCAAGGAGCCGAAGCTCGGCCATGACGCGATCCTGGAGCTGATGAAGGCGGTTGACGAAAACATCCCGCAGCCGGAACGACCGATCGACCAGCCGTTCCTGATGCCGGTCGAAGACGTGTTCTCGATCTCTGGCCGTGGCACCGTCTGCACCGGCCGCGTCGAGCGTGGCATCGTCAAGGTCGGCGAGGAAATCGAGATTGTTGGCATCAAGCCAACCATCAAGACGGTTGTCACCGGCGTCGAAATGTTCCGCAAGCTGCTCGATCAGGGCCAGGCCGGCGACAACATCGGCGCGCTGCTGCGCGGTACCAAGCGCGAGGAAGTCGAGCGCGGTCAGGTGCTGTGCAAGCCGGGTTCGGTGAAGCCGCACACCAAGTTCAAGGCCGAAGCCTACATCCTCACCAAGGAAGAGGGTGGCCGCCATACGCCGTTTTTCACCAACTATCGGCCGCAGTTCTACTTCCGCACCACCGACGTGACCGGCGTGGTTACGTTGCCGGCCGGCACCGAGATGGTCATGCCTGGCGATAACATCGCCATGGAAGTGACGCTGATCGTGCCGATCGCGATGGAAGAGAAGCTTCGCTTCGCCATTCGTGAAGGCGGCCGTACCGTCGGCGCTGGAGTCGTGGCCAGCATCATCGAGTAAAGAAACACAGGCAACGGGCCGCGGTTCGCCGCGGCCTTTGCCTTGGAGCAAGTGGCAATGAACGGCCAGAACATTAGAATTCGCCTGAAGGCGTTCGATCATCGCATCCTCGATGCGTCGACGCGCGAGATCGTCAATACGGCGAAGCGCACCGGCGCGCAGGTTCGTGGGCCGATTCCGCTGCCGACCAAGATCGAGAAGTTCACGGTCAACCGCTCGCCGCACATCGACAAGAAGAGCCGCGAGCAATTCGAAATGCGTACGCACAAGCGTCTGCTCGACATCGTCGATCCTACGCCGCAGACGGTCGATGCGCTGATGAAGCTCGACCTCGCCGCCGGCGTGGACGTCGAGATCAAGCTGTAAGGCGCGAAGGGATCAGACAATGCGTTCGGGAGTGCTGGCGCAAAAGGTCGGTATGATGCGGCTCTTCACCGAAGCTGGCGAACATGTGCCGGTGACGGTGTTGCGCCTCGGCAATTGCCAGGTTGTCGGCCATCGCACCAAGGACAAGAACGGCTACGTTGCGCTGCAACTCGGCGCCGGCTTGCGCAAGGTGCAAAGCACCAATCGTGCGGACCGCGGCCACTTTGCTGTGTCCAAGGTCGAGCCGAAGCGCAAACTCGCTGAATTTCGGGTCGATGAGGCCGATCTCATTCCGGTTGGTGCAGAGATCACGGCGGATCATTTCGTTATTGGTCAGTTTGTCGACGTGACGGGCACCTCGACCGGCAAGGGCTGGGCGGGCGGCATGAAGCGTTGGAACTTCGGCGGCCTGCGCGCCACTCACGGCGTGTCGGTCTCGCATCGTTCGATCGGTTCAACCGGTGGCCGTCAGGATCCAGGCAGGACTTTCAAGAACAAGAAGATGCCGGGACATCTCGGTGTCGATCGCGTGACGACGCTCAATCTCAAGGTCGTGCAGACTGATGTCGAGCGCGGCCTGATCATGGTCGAAGGCGCTGTTCCAGGAGTCAAAGGCGGCTGGATCACGGTGCGCGACGCTGTAAAGAAGAAGTCTTCCGAAAGACGCTCCGAAGCCGGGTAAGTTCAAGCTTGCGGACAACGCGGCGACTGCGCCGGTCTCAGTTGGCCAGGAAGCGGGAGGCGCGTGATGGAACTGAAAGTCACCGGCCTCGACGGCAAAAACTCCGGTTCGGTCACGGTATCCGACGAAATTTTCGGGCTCGAGCCGCGCGCCGACATCATTCATCGCTGCGTAATTTGGCAGCTCGCCAAGCGTCAGCGTGGCACCCACGAAGTGAAGAACCGCGCCGACATCCACCGTACTGGCAAGAAATTGTACGCGCAGAAGGGTACCGGCGGGGCTCGTCACGGCTCGGCTCGTGTCAACCTGTTCCGCGGCGGCGGCCGTTCTTTCGGTCCGCATACCCGTAGTCACGAGATCGGACTGCCGAAGAAAGTTCGCGCGCTCGCACTCAAGCATGCGCTTTCCGCCAAGGCGAAAGATGACGGCATCATCGTCATTGATGCGCTGAATATGAAAGACGCGAAGACGAAGGAATTGCTTGGCCATTTCGAGAAGCTTGGCCTTTCGAACGCGCTTCTCATTGACGGTGCGCAGGTGGAGGCCAGCGTCCTCTCAGCGGCACGCAATATTCCGAATATCGACGTGTTGCCGGTCGTTGGCATCAACGTCTACGACGTGATGCGTCGCAAGACTCTGGTGCTGACCAAGGCCGCGATCGATGCGTTGGAGGCGCGCTTCAAATGACCACGACTGATCCGCGCCACTACGACGTCATTATCGCCCCGCTCATCACCGAGAAGGCGACCAATGCGTCCGAGCACAACAAGGTGATCTTCAAGGTCGCTATGACCGCGACCAAGCCGCAGATTAAAGAAGCTGTCGAGAAGCTGTTCGACGTGAAGGTGAAGAGCGTCAACACGCTGCGCCGTGCCGGCAAGTGGAAGATTTTCAAGGGCCGGCGTGGCCTGCAGTCGGACTCGAAGCGCGCGATTGTTACCCTCGAAGAGGGCCAATCGATTGACGTGACGACGGGTCTGTAGGGGAGCGGCAGGATGGCACTAAAAACATTCAATCCTGTTACGCCCGGCCAGCGTCAGCTTGTACTGGTCGACCGCTCGGCGTTGCACACAGGGGCGCCGGTGAAGGCGCTCACCGAAGGCAAGAATTCGAGTGGCGGTCGCAACAACGCAGGCCGTATCACCTCGCGTTATCGTGGCGGTGGCCACAAGCAGGCCTATCGCAAGATCGATTTCAAGCGAAGCAAGGCCGACGTCTCTGCAAAGGTTGAGCGTATCGAATATGATCCGAATCGCACGGCTTTCATCGCATTAATCAAATACCAGGACGGCGAACTCGCTTATATCCTGGCGCCGCAACGGCTCTCGATTGGCGACACGATTGTGTCCGGGGAGCATGTCGACGTGAAGCCCGGCAATGCGATGCCGGTCGCCAACATTCCTGTCGGCACCATTGTCCACAACGTCGAGATCAAAATCGGCAAGGGTGGCCAGATCGCGCGTTCCGCCGGCACCTACACGCAGATCGTCGGCCGCGACGGTGAATATGTGATCCTGCGCCTGAATTCGGGCGAGCAACGCCTGGTACATGGTCGCTGCAAGGCGACGGTCGGGGCGGTGTCGAACCCCGACAATATGAATGTGTCGATCGGTAAGGCCGGTCGTACCCGCTGGATGGGACGGCGCGGTCATGTGCGCGGCGAGACGATGAATCCCGTCGACCATCCGCTGGGTGGTCGTACCCGCGGCGGCAGGCATCCGGTTACGCCGTGGGGCAAGCCGACTAAAGGTATGAAGACCCGCAAGAATAAGCGGACCACCAAGTTCATCATGGTCAGCCGCCACGTGCGGAAAAAGACGTAAAGCGAGTTTAGGAGCAATTATGGCTCGTTCGGTTTGGAAAGGCCCGTTTGTTGACGGTTATCTGCTGAAGAAAGCAGATGCTGCGCGGTCGTCTGCGCGACACGAGATGATCCGCATCTGGTCGCGGCGTTCGACAATTCTGCCGCAGTTCGTTGGGCTGACTTTCGGTGTCTACAACGGCCAGAAGCACATTCCAGTCGCTGTCACCGAAGAGATGGTTGGCCACAAGTTCGGCGAGTTCGCGCCGACCCGGACATTCTACGGCCATACGTCGGATCGGAAAGCCAAGCGCTCTGACGGACCTGCGGCTGCACCGGCAGCGAAGGCGTAAGGCGAGGACGGGACCATGGGCAAGAAAAAGCGCGAGCGCACGCTCTCCGACAATGAGGCAAAGGCCGTCGCGCGCATGCTGAAGGTCAGCCCGCAGAAACTCAATCTGCTGGCGCAACTTATTCGCGGCAAGAAGGTGTCCACCGCACTTGCAGACCTCGAATTTTCGCGCAAGCGCATCGCGACCGATGTGCGCAAATGCCTGGAGTCGGCAATCGCGAATGCTGAAAACAATCATGATCTCGACGTCGACGATCTGGTCGTTTCCGAGGCGCATGTAGGCAAAGCGCTGGTCATCAAACGTCATCACTCACGCGGCCGTGGCCGTATGGGTCCGATTAACAAGCCCTTTGCACACCTCACCATCGTGGTGCGTGAAGTCGAAGCAGCGACGAATTAAAAGGCGCGGAGTAGACAATGGGTCAAAAGGTCAATCCGGTCGGGCTTCGGCTTGGCATCAACCGCACCTGGGATTCGCGGTGGTATGCCGGCAAGGCGACCTACGGTTCGTTGCTGCACGAAGACATGGAAATCCGCAAAGCTCTGTTGAAGGAGCTCAAGCAGGCGGCTGTATCCAAAATCGTAATCGAGCGGCCGCACAAGAAGTGCCGCGTTACCATCCATTCCGCGCGCCCTGGCGTCGTCATCGGCAAGAAGGGCGCCGACATCGAGAAGCTGCGCAAGAAGGTTGCGGAGCTGACCGACAGCGATGTCGTCATCAACATCATCGAAATCCGCAAGCCGGAGCTCGATGCGCAGCTGGTCGCTGAATCGATTGCGCAGCAACTCGAGCGCCGCGTTGCATTTCGCCGCGCCATGAAACGTGCGGTACAGTCCGCGATCCGGCTTGGCGCCGGCGGTATCCGCATCAATTGTTCGGGCCGTCTCGGCGGCGCCGAAATAGCGCGCATGGAGTGGTACCGCGAAGGCCGTGTGCCGCTGCATACGTTGCGTGCTGACGTCGATTACGGCGTTGCCACCGCGTTCACGACCTACGGCACCTGCGGCGTGAAGGTCTGGATCTTCAAAGGCGAGATCATGGAACACGACCCGATGGCGCAGGACAAAAAGATGGCCGAGGGCGAGGCAGGCCGGCCGCGCCGGGATGCGGCCTGAGACCAAGCTGGAATTGAGAGGCGTTAGTTATGCTGCAACCGACCCGAACGAAGTTCCGCAAGGCGCATAAGGGCCGCATCCACGGCGTGGCGTCGAGCGCGGCTACTCTCGCGTTCGGCCAGTTTGGGCTCAAGGCGCTGGAGCCGGAACGCGTCACAGCGCGGCAGATCGAAGCTGCCCGCCGTGCACTCACGCGCCATATGAAGCGTTCGGGCCGCGTCTGGATCCGTCTGTTCCCCGATGTGCCGGTCTCGAAGAAGCCGCTCGAAGTCCGCATGGGCTCCGGCAAAGGTGCGCCGGAATTGTGGGTGGCGCGGGTCAAACCGGGCCGCATCCTGTTCGAGCTGGACGGTGTCAGCGTCCAGCTTGCCAAAGAAGCGCTGGCGCTTGCCGCTGCCAAGCTTCCGATCAAAACCCGCTTCGTCGAGCGGATTAGCGAGTAGGCGTCATGAAAGCTGCCGATGTCAGAGCGATGACGGTCGATCAGATCGACGACGAAGTGCTTAAGCTGAAGAAGGAGCAGTTCAATCTGCGCTTTCAACGGGCCACTGGCCAGCTTGAAAACACTTCGCGTGTGCGCGAAGTGCGCCGCGATATCGCGCGATTGAAGACGGTCGCCAAGAACAAGCGCTCCGGCGCGCCGAAGAAGTAAGAGGATAAGATGCCGAAGCGTACCCTCCAGGGCGTCGTCGTCAGCGACAAACAAAGCAAGACTTTGGTGGTGCGGGTCGAGCGCCGCTTCACCCATCCGCTATTCAAAAAGACGGTTCGCCGTTCGAAGAAATACTACGCGCACGACGAGAAGAACGAGTTCAAGGTCGGCGACCTGGTCTGGATCGAGGAGCACGCTCCGATTTCCAAGCTCAAGCGCTGGGCCGTCGTGCGCGGCGAAAAGAAACAAGCATCGTAACCTTTGAAATTGAACGACCGGGGTAGCCCATGATCCAGATGCAATCCAATCTCGACGTCGCCGACAATTCCGGCGCGCGCCGCGTCATGTGCATCAAGGTGCTGGGCGGGTCCAAGCGGAAGTACGCGACTATCGGCGATACCATCGTGGTGTCGGTGAAAGAGGCGATCCCGCGCGGCCGAGTCAAAAAGGGCGAGGTGATGAAAGCCGTCATCGTGCGTATCGCCAAGGACATCAAGCGTGCCGACGGTTCCGTGATCCGCTTCGACCGTAATGCAGCGGTGCTGATGACTGCGCAAAACGAGCCGGTCGGCACCCGCATCTTTGGCCCGGTGCCACGCGAACTGCGCGCGAAGAATCACATGAAGATTATTTCGCTCGCGCCAGAGGTGCTGTGATGGCGGCTAAAATCAGAAAAGGCGACACGGTGGTCGTGATCGCGGGCCGTGACAAAGGCCGCACCGGCGAGGTCATCGAGATGCGCCGTGAGGACAGCCGTGCGCTGGTGCGCGGGGTCAACATGGTCAAGCGTCACCAAAAGCAGACCCAGGCGCAGGAGGGCGGCATCATCTCCAAGGAGTCGCCGATCCATCTGTCGAATATTGCGCTGATGGACCCGAAGGAAAACAAGCCGACCCGCGTCGGCTTCAAGTTCATCGGCAAGGGCGAAGACCGCAAGAAAGTACGTGTCGCCCGCCGTTCCGGAGCTGAGATCGATGGCTGATAAAGACGAGAAAAAAGAGCAGAAGCCGAAGCAGGCTCGGCAGCCCGAGGGCGCCGAGACGACTGAGCGTGCGTCTAAGGCGAAAGCGGACAAGGGCGGCAAAGCGGAAGCCAAGCCAGCAAAGCCGGCTGCGCCGCGCGAGGCTGAGCCGAAGGTTCCGGCGCGCCTGAAGGTGCAATTTGAGGAGTCGATCCGCAAAAAGCTCACCGAACAGTTCGGCTACAAGAACAAGCACTCGGTGCCGGTGCTCGACAAGATCGTCATCAATATGGGCATTGGTGAAGGCGTGGCCGACCGGAAGAAGGTCGATAACGCAGCCAACGACCTCAGCCTTATCTCCGGACAGAAGCCGGTGATCACCAAGGCGCGAAAGTCGATTGCAACCTACAAGCTGCGCGACGGTCAGGCCATCGGTTGCAAGGTCACCCTGCGCAAGGCGCGCATGTATGAATTCCTCGACCGGCTGATCAATATCGCGCTGCCGCGCGTGCGCGATTTCCGCGGTCTCAACCCGAAGAGTTTCGATGGCCGGGGCAACTACTCGCTCGGCATCAAAGAACACCTCGTGTTCCCTGAGATCGACTATGACAAAGCGTCGGACGTCTGGGGCATGGACATTACCGTCTGCACTACGGCGCGCAACGACGACGAGGCGCGCGCGCTACTGACCGCATTCAATTTTCCGTTCCGGCAGTGAGGCCAGAGGCTTCAGACGCGGGACATTGGGAGAACTAGATGGCGAAGAAGAGCTCGATCGAAAAGAACAACCGGCGCCGCCGGATGGCCAAGAAGTTTTCTGGCCGCCGCGCGCGACTCAAGGCTGTTGCAAACGACAAGACCAAGCCGGTGGAAGAGCGTTTCGCCGCTACGCTGAAGCTTGCGGAGATGCCACGCAATTCGTCGGCAACCCGTATCCGTAATCGTTGCGAAATAACCGGCCGGCCGCGTGGCTACTATCGCAAGCACAAACTGTCGCGCATCGCGCTGCGGGAGCTTGGCTCGAAAGGGCTGATCCCGGGCCTGGTGAAGTCGAGTTGGTAAGGAGGGTCGTACAATGGCTGTAAACGATCCGATCGGCGATCTGTTGACCCGCATCCGCAATGCGCAGATGCGTAATAAGGGCAAGGTGACGAGCCCGAGTTCGAAGCTGCGCGAAAGCGTGCTCGAAGTGCTTAAGAGCGAAGGTTACATCCGCGGCTACTCGGTGACCGAGCGCGAAGGCCGCTCCGAGCTCGATATCGAGCTGAAATACTTCGACGGCGCACCGGTGATCCGCGAGATCGAGCGCGTGTCCAAGCCGGGACGTCGGGTTTACGCGTCGGTAAAAAACCTGCCGCGCATCAACAACGGTCTTGGTGTCGCCGTGGTTTCGACCCCGAAGGGCGTTATGGCAGACCACGCCGCGCGCGACGCTAATGTCGGCGGCGAAATCCTGTTCACGGTGTTCTGATGTCCCGTATCGGAAAAAGAGCAGTCGCGGTGCCTTCCGGCATTACCGCCAACGTCGAAGGCCAGACCGTCAAGGTCAAAGGGCCGAAAGGCGCTTTGTCGGTCGTGGTGCCGGACGATGTGGCGGTCAAGCTCGAGAGCGGTCAGATCAAGGTCGACCCGCGCAACGAGACCAAGCGTGCCCGCTCGCAGTGGGGCACGTCACGTACGCTGATCGCCAACCTGATCACCGGCGTCACCAAGGGTTTCGAGCAACGGCTCGAGATCAACGGCGTGGGCTATCGCGCCGCGGTTCAGGGCAAGACCCTACAGATCGCGCTCGGCTTCAGTCATGACGTCAACTATCCGATCCCGGAGGGCATCACGATTGCGACGCCAAAGCCGGTCGAGATCGTCATCAGCGGCGCCGACCGCCAGAAAGTCGGCCAGGTTGCTGCTGAGATCCGCGATTACCGCCCGCCGGAGCCCTACAAGGGCAAAGGCATCAAATACGCCGACGAGCGCATCTTCCGTAAGGAAGGCAAGAAGAAGTAACGGAGCCGCGCAATGACCAAAATGAGCGACAGAATTATGCGGCGGAAAGGGCGCGTTCGTGGCGCCTTACGCCGTGCTGCCGGTGACCGCAAGCGGCTGACCGTCTTCCGCTCCTCGAAATACATCTACGCGCAAGTGATCGATGATGAGGACGGTGTGACCGTGGTGGCGGCATCTTCGATGGAAGAGTCGGCGCGTGAGGGCCGTAAGACCGGCGCCAGCGTCGATGCTGCGAAGGCGGTCGGCAAACTCATAGCGCAACGGGCGAAAGAGAAGGGCGTCAAGGACGTTATTTTCGATCGCGGCAGCTACCTCTATCACGGCCGCATCAAGGCGTTGGGCGACGCGGCGCGCGAAGGTGGCCTGAACTTCTGAAAACTTAAAGAGCAGAACAGACTGGATCGATATTATGGCACGTGAACCACGCGAACGGCGACGAGACGATGACCGCGACAGCGAGTTCATCGACAAGCTCGTTCACATTAACCGTGTCGCCAAGGTGGTGAAGGGCGGCCGTCGGTTTGGCTTCGCCGCGTTGGTCGTTGTCGGTGACCAGAAAGGCCGGGTCGGCTTTGGTCACGGCAAGGCGCGTGAAGTGCCGGAGGCGATCCGCAAAGCGACCGAAGCGGCCAAGCGCGGCCTGACGCGCGTTCCGCTGCGCGAGGGCCGGACGTTGCATCACGACGTTGCCGGCCGTCATGGCGCGGGCAAGGTCTATCTGCGCGCGGCGCCTCCCGGGACCGGCATCATCGCCGGCGGCCCGATGCGCGCCGTGTTCGAAACGCTCGGCATGCAGGACGTGGTGGCGAAGTCGCTCGGCACCTCGAACCCCTACAATGTCGTGCGCGCAACGTTTGATGCATTGAAGCGGCAGGATTCACCGCGTTCAGTTGCCGCTCGCCGCAACGTCAAGGTTTCGGCGCTGCAATCGCGTCGCCGCGACGTCGATGGCGATGCTGCGGCCGCTGACTGAGTTTTCCGGAGCACGAGATGAGCGACGCAAAAAAAACCGTCAAGGTAAAGCAGACTGGCAGCCCGTTGCGCCGGCCCCATCAGCAGCGCGAGACGCTGATCGGACTCAAGCTCAACAAGATCGGCCGGGTCGCCGAATTGGTCGATTCGCCGCAGACTCGCGGCATGATCGCCAAGGTCAGGCATCTCGTCGAAGTGTTGGAGAAGTAGGCGCCATGAAACTGCACGAAATCTCCGGCCGCCCCGGCGCCCGCAAGTCAGGTAAACGTATTGGTCGCGGAATTGGCTCCGGCAAGGGCAAGACCGGCGGTCGCGGTGGCAAGGGTCAGACCGCCCGTTCCGGTGTGCGCATCAAAGGCTTCGAGGGCGGCCAGATGCCGCTGCATCGCCGTCTGCCGAAACGCGGCTTCAAGAACACAAAATTCGCCCACAAGCTCAATGAGGTAAACCTCGGCAAGCTTCAGGAGGCGATCGACGCTGGCAGTCTCGATGCCGGTGGCAAGATTGACGTAGCCGCGCTGGTCAAGGCTGGCATCCTGCGCCGGGAAAAAGACGGAGTCCGGTTACTTGGCGGCGGCGAAATCAAAGCCAAGGTCAATGTCGCTGTGTTCGGCGCATCGAAGTCGGCTGTGGCTGCGGTGGAAAAGGCCGGCGGCTCGGTTGAGATTCTGGCGCCCAAGCGGGAAACGAGCGAACAGGCAGCCTGACCCCTATATAGGGCGGGTTCGGTCACGAACCCACGGAGCAGCGTCGGATGGTCTCGGCAGCGGAACAACTTGCAGCCAATCTTAACTTCGGTGCGTTGGCCAAGGCCGAGGAACTGAAGAAGCGCATCTGGTTCACGCTCGGTGCTCTGCTGGTTTATCGTCTCGGCACCTACATTCCGTTGCCCGGTATCGATCCGAACGCCTGGGACCAGATTTTCCAGTCGCAGTCGGGCGGCATTCTTGGCATGTTCAATATGTTCGCCGGCGGCGGCATCCACCGCATGGCGATTTTCGCGCTGAACATAATGCCGTACATCTCGGCGTCGATCATCGTTCAACTGATGACGACGGTGTCGCCAAGCCTCGAACAGCTCAAGAAAGAGGGCGAGGCCGGCCGCAAGATTATCAACCAGTACACGCGCTATCTTACGGTGCTGCTGGCAGCGGTCCAGGCGTACGGGATCGCGGTGGGCCTTGAGGGCTCGCAGGCCGTCGTCGCCTCACCGGGCATGTTCTTCCGTATTTCGACGGTTATCACTCTTACCGGTGGCACCGTCTTTCTGATGTGGCTTGGCGAGCAGATCACCCAGCGTGGCATCGGCAACGGCACGTCCCTGATCATCATGTCGGGCATCGTCGCTCAATTGCCTTCGGCAATCGCGGGCACTCTCGAGCTCGGCCGCCAGGGCGCGCTTTCGACTGGACTCATTCTTGTGGTTTTGGTGGTGGCGGTCGCCGTCATCATGTTCATTGTGTTCATGGAGCGGGCGCAGCGTCGGCTCTTGATCCAGTATCCCAAGAGGCAAGTCGGCAACCGGATGTTCGAAGGGCAGTCTTCGCATCTGCCGCTCAAGCTCAACACGTCGGGCGTCATTCCGCCGATTTTTGCTTCATCGCTGCTGCTGCTGCCGACCACGATCGCGAACTTCACAGCAGGGCAAGGACCGGGCTGGCTTACTATAATCACAACGCAGCTCTCGCACGGCCGGCCGCTGTTTCTCGCGCTGTATGTCGCGCTGATCGTGTTCTTCGCCTTCTTTTATACGGCAATCGTGTTCAATCCGACGGAGACTGCGGACAACCTGAAAAAGCATGGCGGTTTCATTCCGGGCATTCGGCCCGGTGAGCGCACCGCCGAATACATCGACTACGTGCTGTCGCGGATCACCGTGATTGGCGCGGGTTATCTTGCGATAGTCTGTCTGTTCCCGGAAATGCTGATCGCCTATGCTGCCGTACCGTTCTATTTTGGCGGTACGTCGCTTTTGATTGTGGTCAGCGTGACCATGGATACAGTGGCGCAGGTGCAAGGCTACTTGCTGGCGCACCAGTACGAGGGATTGATCAAACGCTCCAAGCTAAGGGGACGGCGTAGATGAGATTGATTCTGCTGGGCCCGCCGGGGGCTGGCAAGGGAACGCAGGCCCAGCATCTCGTCGCCAAATACGGCATCGTCCAGCTCTCGACAGGTGACATGCTCCGCGCAGCGGTGAAGGCCGGTACTCCGGTCGGCCTGCAGGCGCAGGAGATCATGGCGCGTGGCGGCCTCGTTCCGGACGATGTCGTGGTTCGTATCGTCGCTCAACGCATAGAAGAACCGGATGCCCGGAAGGGGTTCATCCTCGATGGCTTTCCGCGCACGGTGCCGCAGGCGCGGGCGCTCGATCGGATGCTGGCTGACCGTGAAATAGGCCTCGATGCGGCCGTCGAAATTCGCGTCGACGAGGGGGCGTTGCTCAAGCGTATCGAGAGCCGAATCGCCGAGACTAGCGCCCGCGGCGAAACCTTACGCGATGACGACGACCCCCAAGTGCTCCATCGTCGGCTTGCTACCTACCGTGAGCAAACTGCCCCTCTTATTGCCTACTACCAGCTCCAGGGCGTGCTCAGGACTGTCGATGGGATGGCGACAATCGCCTCCGTGACCTCGGCGATTGATCGGGAACTGACCCTGGCCTTGGCGGCAAAGCCAGGGTCGACCGTTCAGAAGAGTTCCGGGAAGGTAGCCAAAAAGCCCCCCAGCAAGAAACCTGCGTTAAAGACCAAGAAGTCGCTAAAGAAGCCTGCGAAGAAAGCGGCCAAGGCGAAGAAGGTGATGGCGCGGAAATCGAAGAAAGTGGCGGCTAAATTAGGAAAAAAGTCCAAAACAAAGCCTCGGACCGTGGCCCGTAAAGCAAAGGGTGGGAAAACCCGCCGGCGATCGTCGCGGTAAGTACACGAAATCGCTAGCAGAGGTTGACGAAAGCAAGGGAAATCCATTAATTAGCGCCAAATATCCAGTCGGAGATTTAGCAGCGATGCCGGGCCTCAAAGGGCAGGCAAACGCTGGTTTTTTACGTTTGGTGGCCTGCCTAACGACATTGGAATCGGCAGTTTGCGGCGACTCGCTAGGCCGAGCGGGTTTGCTCACTGTCATAAGGAGTGACTGACGTGGCTCGTATCGCTGGAGTCAATATACCGACCAACAAGCGCGTAGTGATCGCGCTCCAGTACATCCACGGCATTGGCGGCGCCAAGGCCAAGGAAATCATGGAAAAGGTTTCGATCCCCGAGACTCGTCGGGTTTCGCAACTCACTGACCAGGAAGTGCTTCAGCTTCGTGAAGTGATTGACCGCGACTACGTCGTCGAGGGCGATCTGCGTCGCGAGGTTTCGATGAATATCAAGCGGCTGATGGATCTCGGGTGCTACCGCGGTCTGCGCCATCGCCGCGGTCTCCCGGTGCGTGGTCAACGCACTCACACCAACGCGCGCACCCGCAAGGGTCCGGCAAAGGCCATTGCCGGCAAGAAGAAATAGCGTCGAACAAGATCAATGTGACGGCGCCGGTGCGGCCGGCGCCGGTCCGCGAAAGGGTTCAGAATGGGTAAAGATGCCACGCGCGTCCGTCGGCGCGAACGTAAGAACATCGCGTCGGGCGTTGCGCACGTGAATGCCTCGTTCAACAACACCATGATCACTATTACCGATGTTCAAGGCAATACTATCGCCTGGTCGTCGTCGGGTACCATGGGTTTCAAGGGCTCGCGCAAATCAACTCCTTACGCAGCGCAGGTTGCTGCCGAAGACGCCGCCAAGAAGGCGCAGGAGCACGGCATGCGCACGCTCGAAGTCGAAGTCGCGGGTCCCGGTTCCGGCCGTGAGTCGGCGCTGCGCTCGTTGCAGGCGGCCGGCTTCACGATCACATCGATCCGCGACGTGACGCCGATCCCGCACAACGGTTGCCGTCCGCGCAAGCGTCGGCGCGTTTAAGGTATCCGGTCAATGGAACATGTGGACCATTTGCCGCCGCTCGATCTTGGCCCCACTGAGCGGAGTGGGGCGCGCGAGACAATCGCGCCGCTCAAAGCGATGGGTGATAACGTGACGATCCAGAAGAATTGGCAGGAATTGATCAGACCCAACAAGTTGCAGGTCAGCCCCGGCTCCGATATGCGCCGGACTGCAACTCTGGTTGCCGAGCCGCTTGAACGTGGTTTTGGCGTGACGCTCGGCAACGCGCTACGGCGAATTTTGCTCTCCTCGCTGCAGGGTGCGGCGGTACAGTCCGTCCATATCGACGGTGTGCTGCACGAGTTCTCCTCGATCGCCGGTGTGCGTGAGGACGTGACCGACATCGTCCTCAACATCAAGGATATCGCCATCAAGATGCAGGGCGATGGCCCGAAGCGCATGGTGGTGAAGAAGCAGGGGCCGGGCACGGTCACTGCGGCTGACATTCAGACCGTTGGCGATATCGTGGTTCTCAATCCCGAACTCGTTCTCTGCACGCTGGACGAAGGTGCCGAGATCCGGATGGAATTCACGGTCAACACCGGCAAGGGCTACATCCCGGCCGAACGTAACCGGCCTGAGGACGCGCCTATCGGCCTCATCCCGGTCGACAGCCTGTACTCGCCGGTCCGCAAGGTTTCCTACAAGGTCGAGAACACCCGCGAGGGTCAGATCCTCGACTATGACAAGCTGACGCTGTCGATCGAGACCAATGGCGCTCTGAGCCCCGAGGATGCGCTGGCCTATGCCGCCCGCATCCTGCAGGACCAGCTCAACGTATTCGTCAATTTCGAGGAGCCGAAGCGCGAAACCACAAGCGCGCCGATCCCGGATCTGGCGTTCAATCCGGCGTTCCTCAAGAAGGTCGACGAACTCGAACTTTCGGTGCGTTCGGCGAACTGCCTGAAGAACGACAATATCGTTTACATCGGCGATCTCGTTCAGAAGACCGAAGCCGAAATGCTGCGGACGCCGAATTTCGGCCGCAAGTCGCTTAACGAGATCAAGGAAGTGCTGGTGCAGATGGGTCTGCACTTGGGCATGGAAGTGCCCGGCTGGCCGCCTGAGAACATCGAAGAACTGGCCAAGCGGTTCGAAGATCATTACTGAGCGCGAGTAGCGCCTGGGAAAAGTGAGTAGGAAAAGATGCGTCACGCAAAGACCCATCGCAAGTTCAATCGCCGTTCGGATCATCGCAAGTCGATGCTCGCTAACTTGGCGGCGTCGTTGATCAAGCACGAGCAGATCACGACGACCCTGCCAAAGGCGAAGGATCTGCGCCCGATCGTCGAGAAGCTGGTGACGCTTGGCAAGCGCGGCGACCTGCATGCGCGCCGTCAGGCGATCTCGCAGATGCGCGATATCGCCATGGTCAAGAAGCTCTTTGAGGTGATTGGTCCGCGCTACAAGGGGCGCAACGGCGGCTATACGAGAGTGATGAAGGCCGGCTTCCGGCACGGCGATTCCGCTCCGGTTGCTGTCATCGAGTTCGTTGACCGTGACCTCGAGGCCAAGGGCAAGGACTCCGGGCCGGTGCAGGCTCGCACTGAGTCAGAGCTTGCTTCCGCGGCAGCCTAAGCTTCCAGAATTTTGCAATTAAAAAGGGCGGCGTGAGCCGCCCTTTTTCTTTTGCGTGTGTGACGGTTTGTTTCTCGTGCAGATGAAAGTTTTTAGACGGGACAATTTCGCACAGCGTGCGGTTAGGGGTTTGTGGCGCTGTGGAACCTGCAATATTGTCGGTGTGGGATTCTGGAGGGGCTCTTGATGATACGGCAAACTCTGTTGTCGGTGATCGCGGTTGCAGTAGCGACTGCCGCATACGCGGATACGCCGCTCGAGCGTGGCAGCTATCTGGTCAATACCATCATGACCTGCGGCAACTGCCACTCGCCGAAGGGACCGCCAGACGTCGTTGCCGGAAGAGATTTTTCCGGTGGGCTGAACTTTAACACTCCCGCTTTTGACGTGACCGCACCGAATATCACGCCGGATAAGACAACCGGCGTCGGCGCCTGGAGCACAGACGATATCAAGAAGCTCCTGCTTCAGAACGTCCGCCCAAATGGTGTGCCCCTCGTCGTGATGCCGACGGGTTTTTACAACATCCTGCTGCCAAGCGATCTCGATGCAATCGTTGCTTATCTGCAAAGCGTCAAGCCGGTCAGCAACAAGGTGCCGGACCCGGTTTATAAGCTGCCTGCGAAGCACCAGATTTTTCCGGGTACGGAGAAGCCGATCGATCCGGCGGATCTCAACGACAAGGTCAAGCACGGCTTTTATCTCGCCATGATCGGCCACTGCATGGAGTGCCATACGGCGCGAGTGAGAGGCGAGCTGGATCTCTCCAATATCGGTGCCGGTGGACAGGAGTTTCCCGGTCCCTGGGGCGTTTCAACGTCGCGGAATATCACTTCAAGCAAGACCAAAGGCATTGGTGATTGGACGGATGCCGATATCAAGCGTGCCATCACCCAGGGCATCGACAAGGACGGCAACAAGCTGAAAGGTCCAATGGGCTTCCAGTACTACGCCCACATGACCGACGCCGACCTCGACGCGGTCATTGCCTGGCTTCGGACCGTGCCGCCAAAGGAATAACGGCGTAAAAGTCGCCCTTCTAAAGCCCCGGTTATACGCCTATATAGCCGCGTAGAATCGAGGCTTTTCCAATGCAGCGTTTCTCTGTTTTGCTGGTTTCGGCGGCCGCTACCATCGGGCTGACCATGTTGCCGGCAGGCGCCCAGCAGCGCCAGGTGCCGACTTCGTCGGCGCAATTGCAGCTTTCATATGCCCCGGTGGTGCAGCGGGTAGCGCCGGCGGTGGTCAACGTTTACGCCCAGCACATCGTCGCCAACAACAATCCGTTCATGGCCGATCCGTTCTTCCGCCAGTTCTTTGGTGGGGGCGGGATGCCGCGATCCCAGGTCGAGCGTTCGCTCGGCTCTGGCGTCATTGTCGACCCGGCTGGTCTCGTGGTGACCAATTACCATGTGATTGCCGACGCTAGCGAAGTGAAGGTGGCGCTTGCCGATAAGCGCGAACTCGATGCCGATATCGTGCTGAAGGATCAGCGCAGCGATCTCGCGGTGCTGCGGATCAAGAGCAGCGGCGAACGTTTTTCGACGCTCGAATTTGCTAATTCCGACGAATTGCAGGTCGGGGACATCGTACTGGCAATTGGCGATCCATTTGGCGTCGGCCAAACCGTGACACACGGCATTGTTTCGGCTGTCGCCCGCACCCAGGTCGGCAGCAGCGATTATCAGTTTTTCATTCAAACCGATGCCGCGATCAATCCCGGCAACTCCGGCGGTGCGCTAGTCGACGTCAATGGTCGGCTGGTCGGGATCAATTCGGAAATCTATTCGCGCTCAGGCGGCTCGGAAGGCATCGGTTTCGCCATCCCCGCCAACATGGTGCGGGTCATTGTCGCTTCGGCAGAGCAGGGTAGTGGCACGGTCAAACGCGCCTGGCTCGGCGCTAAACTTCAGGAAGTGACCCCGGAGATTGCCGACAGTCTTGGCCTAAAGCATCCCGGCGGCGCGCTGGTCGCAAACGTTGTTAGCGGCAGTCCGTCGGCGCGTGCCGGGATCAAGACCGGCGATCTGATTTTGACCATCGACGGCATCACCGTCGATGACCCGGCGGCGTTCGAATACCGCTTTGCGACCAAGCCGATTGGGGGCGAGGCGAAAGTCGGGCTGTTGCGGCAGGGCAAGGAAACTGTTGTGGCACTGCCGTTGCAGGGCTTGCCCGATACGCCGCGCCAGGAAGTAGAAATCCAGGGCCGCTCGCCATTCCTCGGCGCCAAAGTGGCAAACCTTTCGCCTGCGCTTGCCGACGAATTGCGGCTTGATACGCAAACCGAAGGTGTTGTCATCACCGGCGTGGCGGACGGCTCGGCGGCGCAGTCGGTCGGGTTTCAAAAGGGCGATATTGTCGTGTCGGTCAATGGCCAGAGTATTGCCAAGTCATCGGACCTTGAACGCGTTACCACTGCCGGCAGCAGATCGTGGCGCATCACCATTCAGCGCGGCGGCCAGCAGATTTCCGTGATGTTCTCGGGATGACGGAGAGAAGGGACGGATCGCACCGATGAGTTCCCGTCCCAAGACCAAGGGTCCCACACTATTCTCGGCCGGCGGGCTCGATCGGGATGCGCCACGGCCGCTTGCCGACAGGTTGCGTCCGGACAGGCTCGCCGACGTTGTTGGACAGGATCACCTGCTTGGTCCCGACGGCGCGCTGACCCGCATGCTGGAGACCCGCTCGCTCGGCTCGCTGATCTTCTGGGGGCCGCCTGGTACCGGCAAGACCACCGTGGCGCGGCTTCTCGCCCGCGAAACCGAACTCTATTTCGAGCAGATTTCTGCGATCTTTTCCGGCGTCGCCGACCTGAAGAAAGTGTTTGAGGAAGCTCGGCTGCGCCGTGAAACCGGGCAGGGCACTCTGCTCTTCGTCGACGAAATCCACCGCTTCAATCGCGCTCAGCAGGACTCATTTCTGCCGGTGGTCGAAGACGGCACCGTTGTTCTGGTCGGCGCGACCACGGAGAACCCGTCATTCGAGCTCAACGCACCATTGCTGTCGCGGGCGCGCGTGCTGGTGTTCAAATCGCTCGATACTGCCGCCATCGAGAAGCTTCTCGCTCGCGCCGAGGCCATCGAAGGCAAACCGCTGCCGCTCGACGCGGAAGCGCGTGCCTCGCTGCTGCGCATGGCTGATGGCGATGGACGAGCTGCGCTGACGCTGTCGGAGGAAATTTGGCGCGCAGCGCGCAGTAACGAGGTTTTCGATGCTGCAGCGCTTCAGGAGATCGTGCAGCGGCGCGCGCCGATCTACGACAAGAAGCAGGATGGCCATTACAACCTGATTAGCGCGCTGCACAAGTCGGTGCGCGGTTCGGATGCCGATGCTGCGCTTTATTATTTCTGCCGCATGCTCGACGCCGGCGAGGATCCGCTTTATCTCGCGCGTCGTGTCGTGCGGATGGCGGTTGAGGATATCGGCCTTGCCGATCCGCAGGCGCTGGTCGTCGCCAACGCTGCAAAAGACGCGTACGATTTTCTTGGCAGTCCCGAGGGCGAGCTGGCGATCGCCGAGGCGGTGATTTATGTCGCCACGGCGCCGAAATCGAACGCGACCTATATGGCGTTCGGGGAAGCAATGCGCACCGCGAAAGAAGCCGGTTCGTTATTGCCGCCGAAGCATGTGCTCAACGCACCGACGAAACTGATGAAGGCTGAAGGTTACGGTGCCGGCTACGAATACGATCACGATACCGAAGAAGCGTTTTCCGGGCAGGATTACTTCCCCGAACAGCTCGGCCGGCGTCAATTCTACGATCCGCCAGAGCGTGGTTTCGAACGGGAGATCCGCAAGCGGCTCGAATACTGGGCGAAGTTGCGGCGCGAGCGGAGCGAAGGATGAGGGGTAATCGCGGACCACGTCAGCCGGGAGGCGGCAAACAGACCACCGGCCCGCGCCATCGTGGGCGGGTCGATCGCGGCGCCCGTCACGCTGAGGCGCGACAGGAGCGACCCTCGAAGAGCTCCGGTAAGCAGGGTGCCGGGCCACGGCATCGGGCGCATGCTGGTCATGGAAATCGTCGCACTGAGGAGCGAGGGCAGAGAGTCTCGAAGGGTGCCGGACCGGGCAGCGTTCCCTTCAAGGTGCGCGTCCCGCATCCATCTCAGAGCGAGCCGAAGCCGAAGGCTCCTTCGGTGCCAATGCCGACGACTGTTCAAAACGTCGCGGTGACAGCAGACGAAGCTGGCATGCGCGTTGACCGGTTTTTCGAGGCGCGATTTCCGGGGCTGAGCTTCTCCCATATCCAGCGGGTCATTCGGAAAGGCGAAGTGCGGGTCAACGGCAAGCGCACCGAGCCGAAGAGCCGGTTGGAAGCCGGACAGACCGTGCGTATTCCGCCGCTGCGGCTCGATGCGCCGAAGCCGCGTGCGCCCGGCGATGAAGCTCACGAAAACACTCGCGCGTTTCTCAAGTCGATCACCCTGTACGAAGATAACGACGTCCTGGTGCTGAACAAGCCGATGGGGCTCTCGGTGCAGGGCGGCTCCGGTACGACGCGTCACCTCGACGGCATGCTCGAAGTTCTGCGCGACACTCAGGGCCAGCGCCCGCGTTTGGTGCACCGGCTGGACAAGGACACGGCCGGCTGTCTGCTCGTTGCCAAAACGCGCTTTGCCGCTTCGGCGCTCGCCAAGACTTTCCGTTCGCGATCGGCGCGCAAGATTTATTGGGCGCTGGTCGCCGGTGTACCCAAGCTGCAGCAGGGCCGTATCTCGACCTTCCTCGCCAAGGAAGAGCGGGAAGATAAATCGTTCATGCGTATCGCGGAACACGGCGACAAAGGCGCAAGCCACGCGCTCACCTATTACGCCGTAGTGGATACGTCTGGGCCGCTGATGGCCTGGATATCGCTCAAGCCGGTGACCGGCCGCACCCATCAGCTTCGCGCGCACATGGATCATATCGGCCATCCGATCGTCGGCGATCCAAAGTATTTTGCGCGCGAGAACTGGGAGTTGCCCGGCGGGATGCAGAAAAAGCTGCATCTTTTGGCCCGCCGGATCGCGGTGCCGCACCCGCGCGGCGGTACGATTGATATCTCCGCGCCCCTGCCGCCGCACATGCAGCAATCGTGGAATCTGCTTGGCCTTGATGCCAAGCGATACGATCCGATTGTCGATGCGCCAGAGGAGTGACTGGGAACAACGCCTTAGTCGCGGGGTTTATCAACAGCACAGCGAGGCGCGCGTGGACGGCAAACTGAATCTGATTATCGGATTTGCGATTGTCGTCGCCTTCGCGGGCGCGGCGCAGGCGCGCGATTTTGAGATGGGCGGCGATAGTTCCTATCCAAATTCCATTATGGCGCCCGAACCCGGCGCTCATCGCCCGCTCCGCTCAACCAAACCGCTGTCGCCTCAGACATTTCATCATCGCTTCCGCTATGCTCACGGTTCGTCCGGCTCAGTATTATCGACGCCCTTGCCGAAGACACAGGCCCTTCCGCTCGTCGGCAGCAGCATGTCGCAAGTGAAACCAACAACGACAATAACGGAGCAGGGGCCGACAATTTTGCCGAATGGCAGCACTGTTCCTAATCTGCCGCACGGGCAGGAGACATTTCAGGATCGTGCGTCTCGCTGCGCCCATCAGCAGGGCCTCAACAACATTCCCGGCAGCGCGAGCAATCAATACATGACCGCCTGCTTGCAGTGATTTCGAGCCAATAAATTGGGTTCTTTTTATTTATGTTGACAGGCAACCAAATGGTTGCATATTGTCGCCATGGATGAAGTGTTCAAGGCGCTGGCCGATGCGAGCAGGAGGGAACTGCTTGACCGGTTGCGCGCCGAAAACGGCCAGACGCTTGGCGAACTCTGCACGCGCCTCGACATGACGCGGCAGGCGGTTAGCAAGCATCTGGCCATTCTGGAGGAGGCCAATCTCGTCGCCACCGTGCGGCGAGGGCGGGAGAAGCTGCACTACCTCAATCCGGTGCCGATCCACGAGATCGGCGAACGCTGGATCGGAAAGTTCGAGCGCTCGCGGCTACAGGCGTTAAGTGAATTGAAGAGTGGGTTGGAGACGAAGTGATGAGTGAGAAGCCGAAATTCGTTTATGTGATCTACATCGCGTCGACGCCGGAGAAAGTATTCCATGCGCTGACATCATCGGAGATGTCGAAGCGATACTGGAGCGATAACTACGTCGAATCCGATTGGAAAATTGGATCGCCATTTTCGCTGCGGCTGGCCCGCCACGAGAAGCAGGACATCACTGGCGAAGTGCTGGAGTTCGATCCGCCGCGCCGGCTGGCCTATACGTTTCACCCCCGTCACGGTGGTCTGGAAAGCGAGGGCGCTTCGCGCGTCACTTTCGAGATCGAGCCGCATCAGGACCAAGTCAAGCTGACTGTGGTGCACGATAGGTTCGAGGTTGGCAGCAAGGTGCTGGAGTCGATCAGCCAAGGCTGGCCGCACGTGTTGTCGAGTCTCAAGAGCTATCTGGAGTCCGGCAAGGGCATCGTGGCGCCTTGGTATCGCGACAACACACAGGCAGGAGCTGCACAATGACCGACAAGCCGAAATTCGTTTATGTCGTCTTCATCGCTGCACCGCAGGACAAGGTGTGGCACGCCCTGACCGATGCGAAAGCCACCGCCAGTTACTTATCCGGCTTTCATGTCGAGACGGACCTGAAGGCGGGTGGCGCCTCGCGGTTCCAGAAGGGCGAGCAGGTGCTTAACCGCGGTGTGGTCCTGGCTTGCGAGCCGCCGCGTAAGCTCCAGGTGACCTGGAAACCGGAGATGGGCGATTTCGCGAGTGAGAAACCGTCTCGCGTCACGTTTGAAGTCGAAGCGATGGGCGCCCATCAAAGCAAGCTGACCATCGTTCACGACGATTTCGAGTCTGGCAGCAAGGCTGCGGGTTATGTCGGGGAAGGCTGGATGCGTGTCGCGTCGAGCCTGAAGAGCTTTGTCGAAACCGGGAGGGGCATGGACCTTCTCGGCGCGATTGAAGGAGCCGGGGGGTGACCGCGTCCGACCAGCCCGCCTTCGCCTATGTCATCTACATCCGCACGACCGCGGAGAAGCTTTGGCATGCGCTGGTGAACCCCGAGCTCACGCGTCAGTATTGGGCCGGCACATGGCAGGAGTTCTGAGTGGGAAGTTGGCGCCTCATGGAAAATCATGAAGCCTGATGGGCAAGTCGCCGACTCCGGCAAGATCATCGAGATCGACCCGCCGCATCGGCTCGTTCTGACCTGGCGCAACGAATTTCGGCCAGAACTGCACAAGGAGGGCTACTCCACGCTCACCTATCAAATCGAGCAGCAGGGCGACATGGTCAAGTTTGCGCTGACGCACGAGATAGACTGGCCGGAGTCAAAGTTCATCGAAGCGGTATCGCAAGGCTGGCCGGCTATCTTGTCCAGCCTGAAGAGCCTACTCGAAACCGGCCAGCCGCTGGAGGCGACCCGGCGCTGGCCGGAGAACATGAAGTAAATGGCCAAGTTCGAGCCAAAGACTGTCTACGTCACGTATATCGCCTCGCCGCCGGAGCAGGTCTGGCAAGCACTGACGTCGTCTGAATTTACCCGGAGATATTTCTGGGATCGCGATATTGAGATCGAGCCGAAGCGCGGCGGCGCTTTCGTGCTGAAACTTCCTGATGGCCGGATCAATGTTCGCGGCAAGGTCCTCGAATGGGATCCGCCGCGGATATTAAAGATCACCTGGAAAGTTGAATGGCCGGAGGAATTCAGCCGGCTTCCGGAATGCCTAGTTACTTATGAGATCGCTCAAGCTGGTGACGCGGTACGTCTCACCATGACGGAATCGCACTCGTGGAACGTACCGGACGCGATTCTGGCGGGCGGCCGTTCGGGCTGGCCGGCGGTGCTATCGGGTCTCAAGAGCTTGCTCGAGACCGGCAAGCCCCTATCGGTAACGCTGGAACCGCCGCGGGAGATGATCGAGGCGATCAAGCGTCTGGGAAATTAACGCAGCGTTGCGTTGATCTTGCCGAGCGCCGCCGATCCCGGACAAAGCTCTTTCTCGTCCATGGTGTTGAGCGGGGTGTCGATGGTATTGAGATGGCCGTGCAGATCCTCGGCCTCCTCTGCAACATAGAGCAGGCCGGTGACGATCTGCCCTTTGGCGGCATGGTGCTGCAGGAAGCTCATTGCTGCGAGCCGGTCGTGGACGTCGTACTCGGAATTGAGCTTCCGCAGCGCGATTGTCGTGCCGTCATGCTGCTCGACTGTTTCCACAGTACCGGGCGCATAGTCGACATGGATCGGCGCGCGTCCGGTCATGAAATCGAGGAAGTTCACGGCTTCGTTGTGCTCGCGCACGTAGTCGAAGCTTTTGGTCGATCCGGCGTGATTGTTGAAGGCGACGCAGGGCGAGATCACATCGACGAACGATGCGCCCTCGTGTTCGATCGCGGCCTTGATCAGCGGGACGAGCTGCTTCTTGTCGCCGGAAAACGAGCGGGCGACGAATGTTGCGCCGAGCTGCAATGCGATGCTGACCATGTCGATGGCGCTATCGGTATTGGCAACGCCGCGCTTCGATTTTGAGCCGCGGTCGGCGGTAGCGGAGAACTGGCCCTTGGTCAGGCCGTACACGCCATTGTTCTCGACGATATAAGTCATATTGACGCCGCGGCGCATGCAATGCGCGAACTGGCCAAAGCCGATCGAGGCGGAGTCGCCATCGCCGGATACGCCAAGATAGATCAGGTCGCGGTTGGCAAGGTTCGCTCCCGTCAGTACGGACGGCATGCGGCCATGCACGGAATTGAAGCCGTGTGACGCATTAAGGAAATAATCCGGGGTCTTCGACGAACAGCCGATGCCGGAGATTTTTGCCACCTTGTGCGGCTCGATCGACAGCTCAAAGCAAGCCTCGATGATCGACGCGGTGATCGAGTCGTGGCCGCAACCAGCGCACAGCGTCGAGATTTTTCCCTCGTAGTCGCGGTGCGTATAGCCGAGCGAATTCTTCGGCAGTTCGGGATGGTGGAACTTCGGTTTGACGACGTAAGTCATGACACCACCTTTCGTAGCGGCGTAACTTTGAGGGCATCGAGATGGTCGCCAACGGCGCGGGCGATAAAGCGCGCGGTGATTGGCGTGCCGTCGTAATGCAGCACGGGCACCAGGCGCACCGGGTCGATGCCGCATTCGTTGACGATCAGCGAGCGCATTTGCGCGTCGCGATTCTGCTCGACCACGAAAACGAAGTCGTGATCAGCGATGAAGCTTGACACGCTCGAATGGAACGGGAAGGCGCGTACGCGCAGGCGGTCAAGATGCTGGCCGCGCGCTTCGAGCATCTGGCTGGCTTCATCCATCGCCGGTGATGTGGAACCGAAATAAATGACGCCATATTTGGTTGGCTTGGTCGCATTGGCGAGCAACGGCCGTGGCACGAGGTCTTTCGCGGTTTCGAACTTGCGCAGCAGGCGCTGCATGTTGTCCTGATAGGCCGCGCCTTCCTCGGTGTACCGCGCATAGCGGTCACGCGAGGTGCCTCGGGTAAAGAATGAGCCTTTGGTCGGATTCGTGCCGGGATAGGTGCGATACGGAATGCCATCGCCATCGACGTCGAGATAGCGGCCGAAGTCGGTACCGGCATCGAGCATTGCCGATGTCATGACTTTGCCGCGGTCGTATTTCTTCGTGTCATCCCAGCCGAGCGGACGGCACAGCCGGTGGTTCATCCCGATATCGAGGTCGAGCAGCATGAATACGGGGGTCTGGAGCCGGTCGGCGAGATCAAAAGAAATCGCGCCGAAATCGAAACACTCCGCCGGATCTTCAGGAAACAGCACCACATGCTTGGTATCGCCGTGCGAAGCATACGCGCAGGAGATGATGTCGGTCTGCTGGGTGCGGGTCGGCATACCGGTCGACGGCCCGGCGCGCTGCACGTCGAACACGACTGCCGGAATTTCGGCAAAGTAGGCCAGCCCGAGGAATTCCTGCATGAGCGAAATGCCGGGGCCTGACGTTGCAGTAAAAGCGCGCGACCCGTTCCATCCGGCACCGATCACAATGCCGATCGAGGCCAGTTCGTCTTCGGCCTGAACGATCGCGAATTTATTCTTTTTGCTGTCAGCATCGACACGCAGCCGGTTGCAATAACGCGTGAAGGCTTCGGCAAGCGAGGACGACGGCGTGATCGGATACCAGGCGCAGACAGTCGCGCCACCGTAGACGGCGCCGAGTGCCGCAGCCGCGTTTCCTTCGACGAAAATGCGGTCGCCGACCGCGGTCGAACGCTTCAGCTTCAGACCGATCGGATGATCGAGGTTCATCGTCGCCCAGTCGCGGCCAAGATGGAGAGCGTGCTTGTTGGCGTCGAACAGCTTCTCTTTGCCTTTGTACTGCTCGCCTATCAGTTTCTCGATTTCGGCAACGTCCATATCGAGCAGTGCCGATAGCGCGCCCACATAGATGATGTTCTTGAACAGTTGCCGTTGGCGCGGATCGGTGTATTCGCGATTGCAGATCGCGGTGAGCGGAACGCCGATGACGGTGATGTCGTCGCGAAATTTCGACTTCGGCATCGGCTTGGTCGAGTTGTAAAGCAGGTATCCGCCCGGCTCGATGCTGGCGATGTCCTTGTCCCAGGTCTGCGGGTTCATGGCCACCATCATGTCGGTGCCGCCGCGGGCGCCGAGATGGCCGTCGCCCGACACGCGCACTTCATACCAGGTCGGCAGGCCCTGGATGTTGGACGGGAAGATGTTGCGTGGGGCAACCGGAATACCCATACGCAGGATTGAGCGGGCGAACAATTCGTTGGCGCTTGCAGAGCCTGAGCCGTTGACGTTGGCAAACCGGATGACGAAGTCGTTTACGCTTTCGAGTGGCATGCTTGTTCCGCGTGAGTCATGTCGATGAGATATTTCTGCATGTCCCACGCACCGGTGGGGCAGCGCTCAGCGCACAGGCCGCAATGCAGGCAGACGTCCTCGTCTTTCACCATGACGCGGCCGGTCTTGAGGCTGTTGCCGATATAGAGGTCCTGGGTGAGGTTGCTGGCGGGAGCTTCGAGGCGCTTGCGCAGGTCAGCTTCCTCGCCGTTTTCGGTAAAGGTGATGCAGTCCATCGGACAAATGTCGACGCAGGCGTCGCATTCGATGCAGAGCTGGCCGGTAAAGACGGTTTGAATATCGCAGTTGAGGCAACGCTCGGATTCCTTGAGCGCCAGCTCAAGGTCATAACCGAGTTCGACTTCGGCTTTGATGTCGCGCAGCGCCACGACTTTCTCGCGATGCGGCACCCGATATCGCTTGTCGAGCGTGATCTCGTTGTCGTAGCTCCACTCATGGATGCCCATCTTCTGGCTGGACACCGCTATCTGCGGCGGCGGGCGAACGCTGACGTCCTCGCCGCGGCAAAAACGGTCGATCGAGATGGCTGCTTCGTGGCCGTGCGCCACCGCCCAGATGATGTTCTTCGGTCCGAACGCAGCATCGCCACCGAAGAATACTTTCGGGTTTGTCGATGCCATGGTCTTCGGATCGACCTTGGGCATATCCCATTTGTCGAATTCGAGGCCGCAGTCGCGCTCGATCCAGGGAAATGAATTCTCCTGGCCGACCGCCACCAGCACGTCGTCGCAGGGAATGTGCTGATCGGGCTCGCCGGTCGGCACCAGATCGCGACGGCCCTTAGCGTCGCGGACAGCTTTCACCTTCTCGAACACGACGCCGGTAAGCTTGCCGTTCTCGTGAGTAAATTCCTTCGGCACCAGGAAATTGAGAATTGGAATATCCTCGTGCATGGCGTCTTCCTTTTCCCAAGGGGACGCCTTCATCTCTTCGAAGCCGGAACGGACGACTACCTTCACGTCTTCGCCGCCGAGCCGGCGCGAGGAACGGCAGCAGTCCATGGCGGTGTTGCCGCCGCCGAGCACGATGACGCGCTTGCCGATCGAAGTGATGTGGCCGAACGACACGCTCGACAGCCAGTCGATGCCGATATGGATATTTTTGGCTGCTTCTTTGCGCCCTGGAATATCGAGATCGCGGCCGCGTGGAGCGCCGCAGCCAACGAAAACCGCATCGTAGTTTTCGGCTAACAGCGCTTTCAAGCTGTCGATGCGTTTGTTGCCGACGAACTCGATGCCAAGACCGAGGATGTAATTGCATTCTTCGTCGATCACGCTTTCCGGCAGACGGAATTTCGGAATCTGCGTGCGCATCATGCCGCCGGATTTCGGATCCTGGTCGAACACGACGCATTGGTAGCCCATCGGGGCCAGGTCCCGCGCTACCGCGAGCGAGGCAGGGCCGCCGCCCACGAATGCGACGCGCTTGCCGTTCTTCTTTTCGACGGGCTTCGGCAGCCGGTCCCTGATGTCATCCTTGAAGTCGGCGGCGACGCGCTTCAAGCGGCAGATCGCAACCGGCTCCGCTTCGACACGACCACGACGGCAGGCGGGCTCGCATGGGCGGTCGCAGGTGCGTCCGAGAATTCCGGGAAACACATTGGATTCCCAGTTGATCATGTAAGCGTCGCTGTAACGCCCCGCAGCAATCAACCGGATGTATTCTGGAACTGGCGTATGCGCCGGACAGGCCCACTGACAATCTACGACTTTATGGAAGTAGTCCGGGACCGCAATGTCGGTAGGTTTCATTTATTCCTCTTGCACGCAGCCCGCTCTTGAAGTCGGCGGTAAGCACGCTGCCGCGTGAACCAGATTTCCTCTGTGGCGGCCCGTAGTCGAAAGCGGCCGGGATAGTAGTCCAGAGGGGTGTCAATTTCTACCGCTTCTACTTGTTTTTACAAGGATTTGTGGGCTTTTCGCGCTTGACAAAGCCGCAATTGGAAAGGCCTCGATCCGCCGATTTTCTCCGTTCTGCAGTGCCCTCTAACTCTTTGAAATTAAGGGCTATATTCGACCCTGGAGCCCGCCGGGCCGATTTGGCCCAAGATTTGGCCGATGATCGTGGTTCAATGCTGCATGCGCGAACTGTTTGAAATTGCTCAAGCCGAAAATCCGATGGAGGCAGCCCGGCGCGGCGCGAGGCCGATATTGCGCCGCCGCTTCTATGAAACCGCGAGCGCAGTCGAGGTGCCGCAGGGTTACGCGGTGCAACTCGATGGCAAACCGGTGCACACGCCGGCTCGCCGCGTGCTCGTGGTGCCAAGCCCTGCAATCGCGCAACAACTTGCCGCGGAGTGGAATGCGCAAACGGAAGTGATCGATCCGGCAAAAATGCCGCTGACCAGGTTGGCGAACGCGATCATTGATGGCGTCGCCAATGACGCCGCAGCCAGTGGCAGCAGAGGTCGAAAAATATCTCGCATCCGATATGCTGTTCTACCGTGCCGGAACTCCTAATGGCCTCGTCGAACGCCAGGCGAAGCATTGGGATCCGATCCTGCAGTGGGCATGCGACAAGCTCGGCGCGAAGTTCGTCTTGAGCGAAGGCATTATCCACGTCAGCCAATCCGATGCTGCGCTTTCAGCGGCGCGCGCAGGAATTCCGGGCGATCCGTGGCGTCTGGGTGCGATCCACGTCATCACCACACTCAGCGGTTCGGCGCTGATCGCACTTGCCGTCGCGAGTGGAGATCTCTCTGCCGATGCTGCGTGGCAGGCGGCTCACGTCGATGAAGACTGGAATATGGAGCAGTGGGGCCGCGATGAGATGGCGATGCAGAGGCGCGACTCACGTTTCGCAGAATATCAGGCCGCGGTAGCCGTGCTCCGCGCCTAGATCCTGATCCGAACACGTTGGATCGGATCAGAATCTAGATTCTTTGTTGGAGCATGACTCTTTCGGAAAACCGGAAGTCCACTTTTCCGGATCATGCTCTAACCGCCAGTCATGCTCATGTGGCGCGCCAGCGCCGGCCGCTTGTGGCGGCGATCGATAATGAAGTCGTGACCTTTTGGCTTGCGGCCGATGGCTTCGTCGATTGCGGTATTGAGCAGTTCGTTGCTTTCGGAGGCGCGTAGCGGCCTACGCAGGTCCGCGGCGTCTTCCTGGCCGAGACACATATAAAGCGTGCCGGTGCAGGTTACGCGGACGCGATTACAAGACTCGCAGAAATTATGGGTCAGCGGTGTGATGAAGCCCAGTAAACCGCCGGTCTCGTCGATGCGCACGTAGCGCGCGGGGCCGCCGGTCCTATGGTCGATGTCGGTGAGGCTATAGCGTTCAGCAAGACGTGCGCGAATGATGGACAGTGGCAAATACTGGTCGATCCGGCCCTCACCAGTTTCGCCAAGCGGCATCACCTCGATCAACGTCAGATCCATGCCGCGGCCATGCGCCCATTCAATCAACTGCGGGAACTCGTCCTCGTTGACGCCTTTGAGCGCGACCGTGTTGATCTTGATCTTCAGCCCGGCGGCTTGCGCGGCGTCTATGCCGTCGAGCACCTGTTTCAGCGAACCCCAGCGGGTCACGGTCCGGAACTTGTCCGGATCAAGTGTATCCAGTGAAACGTTGATGCGCTTGATGCCGGCTGCTTTGAGTTCGGCAGCGTATTTCGCAAGCTGCGAGCCATTGGTCGTCAGGGTCAGTTCGTCGAGGTCGCCGGCTTCCAGGTGGCGCGAGAGCGAGGAGACGAGAGTCATGATTCCGCGCCGCACCAGCGGTTCGCCGCCGGTGAGCCGCAACTTCCGCACGCCGCGCGCGACGAATGCCGAACACAGCCTGTCGAGCTCTTCCAGCGATAAAAGGTCAGCTTTGGGAAGGAAATTCATGTTTTCCGACATGCAATAGACGCAGCGGAAATCGCAGCGATCGGTCACCGAGACTCGCAAATAGGTGATGTCGCGGCCAAACGGATCGACCAGTAATGGCTTGCCGGCACCGTCAAATTTTGAAAATGGATCGTTCTTGTTCATATCATTCGCTTTCGCGCTGCCCGCCGGCAGGCGCTTTGCGACGCTTTCTCCACGCAGGAGGGCAGTATTCAGCTACCCGTATATAATCACGAACTCTGCCGGATAAAGTCCTGAGCGTCCAGGGATTCTGGGCGCTCTCGGATTAGCGTTTTGCAGCGGCTATTATTGTCGTGGGGGCGGCGGGAACGCCGAGGGTTGTTCAGCGGGGGGAGGCGGCGCGCTGTGAACGACCCTGTGAACCTTCGGCCTTGGTACTGGCCTGCCGCGGGGTGGTGGTCCGGCGGGTTGCAGCATAACCGTCACCGGGTTGGGTGTGAGCGTCGGCGGAGCGCTTGAGAATAGCGAATGCTCCGCGGGTTCGCCGGCGGCGATCTGTACGGTTTGCGGCAGGAAGCCGTTCTTCGAAAAGGATACTGATTGGGGCTGTGGCTGCAGCGCGAGCGAGCAGGGCGTCTGGCAGGTCTGCCCTTGTCCGGTCCGGACATCCGCACCCTGAGGCTGTGACTCGAATTGCATGGTAACCAGCTGAGGCGCGGATGAGCCTAGGCTCATCCAGTCTGGCACCCACGATGGTGTTGATGAGCAAGCTGCCAAAGCGGCGCTCATGGCAACAGTGGCTGCGCTGACGACGAACCGTACGCGGAACATTGACCCCATCCGTCCTTCGGCGAACCTAGGCCGGTCGGCTTCGTTGGTAAAGCCTGATGCGGTCGGGGTGACGGCGTCAGCTTTCGAATGCGGCGAACCGATATTTTGCGGCGTCATTTGCCGATCTCAAAAAAGAATAGCAATGACAATCGGTTATTCCGCTGTTGCGGCCGTGCGATAGCAGACTGCCGGACCGGGAGCATTAACCTTAATTAATGCTTGCCAGTTACCGCTGCGATTGCGTCGGGAAGATCGGCATACGAGTTGATGATCTTGTCGGGATGCAATGTTTCGATCGGTACCTCGGTGTAGCCGAAGTCGACCGCGATCACCGGCACGCTAGCCGCGCGCGCGGTGCGAATATCCGCTCCGGAGTCGCCGACCATCACCGCCGCTTCGGATTGCCGCCGGCACGTTTGATGGTGCCCAGCAGAATTTGTGGATCCGGCTTCATCACCTTGAATGTGTCCTGTCCGCATATGCAGGCAAAGTGCTGATCGAGTTTGAGTGTCTTCAAGAGCTTCACAGCAAGCCACTCGAGCTTGTTGGTACAGACTGCAAGGCGATGACCCTCCGCAGCCAATTGGTCGAGCGTGTTCTCAAGAAACGGAAAGGGGCGGGATCGGTCGGCGATATGGTCAGCGTAGTGATCTATGAACTCTTTGAACATGCGATCGACGTCGGGCTTCGTTGTCTGGATTCCCTCGGTTGCCAACGCGCGTTCGATCATGACCCTCGCGCCGCCGCCGATCATCGGCCGGGCATCCTCGAAACCGACAGTGCGCAGACCTTCGCGAGTCAGCGTGACATTCAGGGTATCGATGAGGTCCGGCGCGGTATCGATCAGCGTACCATCGAGGTCAAAGGCGATCGTCAGCATGGGCAGGGCCTCTTTCCCATTGATTTGGTGCTTCGCCGAATGGGTGTACGAATTTCGAGATCGGGACACTAGGATCGAGGCTCCAAGGTGGCTACACACCAACTCATGGATACCGAGGCTCAAAAACGCGCTGCTGCCGCTCGTGCCGTTGAATTTGTCAGTCCGGGTATGCGCCTTGGGCTCGGCACAGGCTCGACGGCGAGGCCATTCGTCGAACTGCTTGCCGAACGCGTCACCGCCGGTCTGGACGTTATAGCGGTGCCGACTTCTGAGGCGACCCGAACATTGGCTGAGCGTCTCGGCGTGCCCCTGACCACCCTCGATGAAACGCCAGAGCTTGACCTGACGGTAGACGGTGCGGATGAAATCGCTCCGGACCTCACGCTCATCAAGGGCGGCGGTGGGGCGTTGTTGCGCGAGAAAATCGTTGCGACAGCTTCCGCAAAAATGCTGGTCATCGCCGATCAATCGAAATGCGTCCCGATACTCGGCCGCTTCCCGCTCCCCATCGAAATCGTGCCTTTTGGGGCCGCCTCGACACGGCGGGCGATCGAGGCTGCTGCGGCCGAAGCCGGCTGCCCGGGGCCAGCGGTGCTTCGAAAGGGAAAAGATGGCCTTGCTTTCGTCACGGATGGCGGCCACTGGGTGCTGGATGCCCAATTGCAGCGTATTCCGGACCCGCAGGACCTTGCGGCAAGGCTTGCTGTAATCCCTGGTGTCATGGAACACGGCTTATTCATTGGCCTCGCAGGGACTGCTATTGTCGCCGGTCCAGACGGGGTACGCCTGATCGAGCGGCCCTAACTCGAGCACTGAAAGGGAATGCGCCTATGATCGCCCGTCTCACCCTGCGGCACGCCGTTGCCGCAATATTCGCACTGGTCGCAATCGCCATCGTGAAGCCTGCCGCCGCCCAGGCCCCGGCGGCCAAGCCATCTCCGAGCGCGATACTGATCGCCAAGCAGATCGTACAGCTCAAAGGCGTCAAGGAGATGATGGACCCCGTGGTGATTGGCGTGGTCGAGAAGGTCAAGGGCGTTATCATGCAGCAGAACTTCATGTGGCAGAAGGACATCAATGAAGTCACTGTCCAAATGCATAAAGAATTCGACGCCCGCTCCAGTGAATTGGTTGACGGCGCGGCGCGCGCCTACGCGAGCCACTTTACCGAGGCTGAGCTGAAACAGATCCTGGCCTTCTATCAATCGCCGGTCGGCCAGAAGATGATCGTCGAAGAGCCGAAGGCCATCGACGACTCCATGAAAGATACTGCTCAGTGGGCCGATGATCTTTCGGTCGACGTGATGAACCGGATGCGCGCGGAGATGAAAAAGCGCGGTCACGATATTTGATATGTCGGATTACGATTTCGATCTTTTCGTTATCGGCGGCGGTTCTGGCGGAGTTCGTGCAGCGCGCATCGCCGCGCAGCACGGCGCGCGCGTAGCGTTGGCAGAAGAATATCGCCTCGGCGGCACCTGCGTGATCCGCGGCTGCGTGCCGAAGAAGCTTCTGGTCTACGCTTCGCGTTTCCATGGCGAATTCGAAGATGCTGCCGGTTTTGGCTGGACCGTCTCGCATGCCTCGTTCGATTGGAAAACGCTGATCGCCAACAAGGATAAGGAAATCGGGCGTCTCGAGAAAATCTACGGAACGTTGCTGGAGAAGCCGGGCGTCAAGGTATTCAAGGCGCGCGCCACGCTGCTCGATGCTCATACAGTTCAAGTGGCGGGCGGCGAACGTGTCCGGGCGGCCTATGTTCTGATTTGCACCGGTGGAACGCCGAGTTACGGCGACAATATCCCCGGAATTGAGCACGCCATTTCTTCCAATGAGGCGTTCCATCTTACCGAGTTTCCGCGACGCATCGTTATCCAGGGCGGCGGTTACATCGCTCTCGAATTCGCCACCATTTTTGCCGGTCTCGGTTCGAATGTGACGGTCGTGTACCGCGGTGACAATATCCTTCGTGGCTTTGACGACGAGGTGCGCTCGCATGTGCGCGCAGAGTTGGAGAAGCGCGGCATTCGGGTCGTCACCGGCTGCACCATCGCCGCTATCGAAAATCTCGGCTCGCACTACTCGGCGAAGCTATCGAGCGGCAACCACTTCACGGCCGACCGCGTCATGTTCGCAACCGGCCGCGTGCCGAACGTGAGCAAGCTCGGCCTTGAGCAAACCGGTGTCAAAATCGCGAAGAACGGCGGGATCGCCGTCGACGAATATTCGCGGACCAGTGTTGCCAATATTTACGCCGTCGGTGATGTGACCAACAGGATCAATCTCACGCCGGTTGCCATTCGCGAGGGGCATGCTTTTGCCGACACCGTATTCGGCGGCAAAGCGACAATCGTCGATCACGCGAATGTGCCGACAGCAGTCTTCTCCGAACCCGAAGTCGGCGCTGTCGGTCTCACCGAGGCGGAGGCGCGTGCCCGGCTGGCGCAAACCGACGTCTACAAGGCGATGTTCCGGCCGCTCAAGGCGACCCTTTCGGGTCGCGATACTTCGGTCCTGGTGAAGCTTGTCGTCGATGGGACAACCGACCAGGTTGTTGGGTGTCATATCGTCGGGGAGGGCGCGGCCGAGATGGTGCAAATCGCGGCCATCGCCGTGAAAATGAAAGCCACCAAGGCGGACTTCGACGCCACCATGGCGCTGCACCCGACGGTCGCCGAAGAACTGGTGACGATGCGGACGCGGACCGCAACTTACGCCCGGCAGGCCGCTGAATAGTCGAATTTGCGGGCGAAATCATAGGGCTGTAACGGCCGTCAGCCGTTGTGTATAAGTCCGGCAAAAGACCCGCCGTGCATCCTTGGAGACTACCGGTTTTAGCCATCTCAGGACGGTGGGCTGCGGAGATATAGCGCAATGCCCAGTTTAATGAACTCGGCCAGATGGAGCCCGGATTCCTGGCGCTCGAAGCCGAGACTGCAGATGCCGGACTATCCGGACCCGAAGGCGTTGGCAGACGTCGAGGCACAACTTTCGACCTTTCCGCCTCTCGTTTTTGCAGGTGAAGCGCGCAACCTGAAGAAAGCGCTGGCGCAGGTCGCTGCCGGCGAAATGTTTCTGTTGCAGGGCGGCGATTGCGCCGAGAGCTTCGCCGAGCATGGCGCCAACAACATCCGTGATTTCTTCCGGTTGTTCCTGCAAATGGCAGTGGTGCTGACTTACGCCGCGGCATCGCCCGTGGTGAAGGTCGGTCGCGTCGCCGGCCAGTTTGCCAAACCTCGTACGTCGCCAGTCGAGAAGCGCGGCAACGTCGAGCTGCCGGTCTATCGCGGCGATATTATCAACGGCACCGACTTCACGCCGGAAGCGCGTATCCCCGATCCGCGCCGTCAGCTGGAAGCGTATCGCCAGTCGGCAGCGACGCTGAACCTGCTTCGCGCGTTCGCCGGCGGCGGTTATGCCAATCTGTCGAATGCGCATCAATGGATGCTGAGCTTCGTCAAGGACAGCCCGCAGTCGAAGCGCTATCAGGACCTTGCCAACCGGCTGACCGAAGCACTCGACTTCATGCAAGCCTGCGGCATCGATCCGGAGGTGCATCCGGAAATGCGCACCACCGATTTCTTCACCAGTCATGAAGCGTTGCTGCTCGGCTACGAGCAAGCCTTCACGCGCGTCGATTCGACGACCGGGGATTGGTACTGCACCAGCGGCCACATGGTCTGGATCGGCGACCGCACGCGGCAACTCGATCATGCACATGTCGAATACTGTCGCGGCATCAAGAATCCGCTGGGCATCAAAACTGGACCGACGCAGAAGCCGGACGAGCTGCTGCGTCTCATGGACATTCTCGATCCCGACAACGAACCCGGCCGGCTTACGCTGATCTGCCGGGTCGGTGCGGATAAGGCTGCCGATCTGCTGCCCCTGATGGTTCGCGCGATCAAGCGCGAGGGCCGCAACGTCGTGTGGTCGTGCGATCCGATGCATGGCAACACCATCACGTCGGTCACCGGTTACAAGACCCGTCCGTTTGATCAGATACTGAAAGAAACCCGGACGTTCTTCCAGGTTCATGCGGCGGAAGGCACCATTGCCGGCGGCGTGCATCTGGAAATGACCGGCCAGAACGTCACCGAGTGCACCGGCGGTGCCCGGGCCATCAGCGACGAGGACTTGAACGATCGCTACCATACGGTGTGCGATCCGCGGCTCAATGCCGAGCAATCGCTGGACTTGGCCTTCCTGCTGGCCGATTTGCTCAAGACGGAGCGGCAAACCAAGGCCAAGCCGCTGCCAGCGGTCGCGGGACTTTAATCGCGGGCGTTGCGGCGCTAGATCAGCACCATGAACGAGCGTCCTGCCGATCGTCTTGCCATTGCTGTCGCGCAGCTCAATCCGGTTGTTGGCGACGTCGCCGGCAACCTGGAGCGGGCGCGCAAAGGCCGCGCGCAAGCGGCACGCGACGGCGCCGATATCGTTGCATTTTCTGAGCTGTTTATCGCTGGCTATCCGCCGGAGGATCTGGTTCTCAAGCCGGCGTTTCAGGCCGCTTGCCGATCTGCGGTCGAAGCGCTGGCGCACGATACTGCTGATGGCGGCCCGGCGGTTCTGATCGGCGCGCCGTGGGTCGAGGACGGCAAGCTCTATAACGCCTACGTGCTTCTCGACGGTGGCCGGCTCGACGCGATCCGCTTCAAGGTCAACCTGCCGAACTACGGCGTATTCGACGAGAAGCGAGTTTTTACACCCGGTCCGGTACCTGGACCGGTCAGCTTTCGCGGCGTGCGCATCGGCATCCCGGTTTGCGAAGACACCTGGACCGACTGGGGCGACTACGAAAACGTGATCGAGACCTTGGCCGAAACCGGGGCCGAGCTTTTCGTGGTGCCGAACGGCTCGCCGTATTGGCGGAGCAAAAGCGACGTGCGCCTCAATGTGGTTATCGCGCGCGTCACCGAATCCGGCCTGCCGCTGATCTATGTCAACCAGGTAGGGGGGCAGGACGAGCTGGTGTTCGATGGCGCGTCGTTTGGAATTAATGCTGACTGCTCCGTCGCGTTTCAGTTGCCCGCTTTCAAGGAAACCGTCGTCACCACGCAGTGGTCGCGAAATGGCAATGCCTGGCGTTGCGCACAAGGCCCGATGGCCCCGGCAGAAGAAGCCGACAAGGCCGATTATTCCGCCTGCGTGCTGGGGCTGCGGGATTACGTCGAAAAGAACCGGTTCAAGAGCGTGGTGCTTGGCCTTTCCGGCGGCATCGACTCCGCACTTTGTGCTGCGATGGCGACCGATGCGCTTGGCGCCGATCGCGTTCGCTGCGTGATGCTGCCATATCGTTACACGTCGAAAGAATTGCTCGACGATGCCGCGGCTATCGCCAAAACACTCGGCGTGAATTACGCGATCGTGCCGATCGAAGGCGCGGTGAAAGGGCTGGAGTCGGCGCTCGCCGGCGTTTTTGCCGGCGCTGCCCGTGACGTGACCGAGGAAAACTTGCAAGCCCGCGCCCGCGGCACCATCCTGATGGCGGTGTCGAACAAGTTCGGCGCCATGGTGGTAACGACCGGCAACAAGTCGGAAATGTCGGTCGGTTACGCGACGCTTTACGGCGACATGAACGGCGGCTTCAATCCGATCAAGGATCTCTACAAGACCGAGGTCTATCGGCTGTCCCGATTGCGCAATTCCTGGAAACCGGATGATGCGCTTGGCCCGAGCGGGCAGGTCATTCCGGAAAACGTCATTACGCGCGCGCCGAGCGCCGAACTGCGCGAGAACCAGACCGATCAGGACTCGCTGCCGCCCTACGACGATCTCGATCAGATTCTTGAGCGCCTGGTCGAGCGCGAAGAACCGACCGCGGCAATCATCGCTGCCGGCTACGACCGCGATACGGTGATGAAAGTCGAGCGGCTGCTTTATTTGGCCGAGTACAAAAGGCGTCAGGCGGCGCCGGGCGTGAAAGTGACTCTCAAGAACTTCGGCCGCGACCGGCGTTACCCGATCGTCAATCGCTTCAACGATCCCGGTAACCCGCTTCCGGAGCCCGATCGTGCCGCGATCCGCGGCGCGGCGATGGGGAAGGCGGCTGATATCTGATCGGCGCCGCCACGTTAGTGCGACGCGACGAACGGCGGGCCGACGGTGCGGACCTGCGTCTTGCCGTTGCTGTCGGTCGAAGGATTTGCAGGCGCCGGAGTTGCGGTGCTGTTGGCGACGGGAGCATTCGCAACCGGCTTCGCGCCCTTGGGCAGCGGCGCTTGCGACAGCGTCTTGGCATTCTTGTCGTTGACAACGATGTCGCCGCTTTCAAGCGTCGTTGCATCGTCGGCGTCTTTCAAGGCATCAGCCCAGCTCTGGCCCGGCCGGCGGCATGAGCACGCCGCCGAGTATTGCTTGCGATACGCAAACGCGTTCGGCAGCGCCGTGTAAGGCTGGCCGTTGATCGACATCGCCTGCTCCATGCCTTCGCCAGGATTGCGAAACGCGTAGAGCGTTGCTTCGGCGGCGGGGCATTCGCGCTGGCAGGCGCGCTGGTCGTCGGGGAAGCGGCTCGGCGTGGTCGAATAGGAAATCGGAAAATAGTAGCCGTCGCAGGTGCGTACGCAGACGGTATGGAAGGTGCCGGCCGGCGCGCCGTCGCCCGAAGGGTTGACCACGTTGCCGCCGCCGAACAGCGCATCGAAGAAGCCGCGCGGTCCGCCCGCGGCATTGGCGGCGGCGGTGTACTGCGCGCCGCAATTGTTCTGCGCCAGTTGCCCGAGCACGGCGCGGCGCTGGTCGTCCTGACCGCTATTGCCGCTCTTCATCGCTTCGAGATCGCTCATCATGCGATCGAGATTGCCGCGCATCTGCTGGATGCGCTGGGTCACCGGTCCACACTGTGGCGACAGGCTGGAGAACAGCGAGAAAAATCCGGTTCCTTCGCAGCCCTGTTTGTGACCGTCGGTGACGGCGCGGTCGAGATCGGCCTGCTGCTTGGCGACGGCGTCTTCGGCTTGCTTGATCTGTGCGGCGCGGGCGTTGTCGGCCGGATTGCCGGTGTTGATGCTGGCGAGTTGGCCTTCGAGCCGCGCGCACACCGGATTGGCAGACTGCGTCTGCGGGGTCGGCGCCGGTCCAGGCGGCGGGTTCATCGGGCTCTGCGCAGCCGCGGCAGCCGTCAGCGCCAGAAGGATCGCCGGTGCAAAAAATGAGGCGCGGCCGAGGCTCGCCGGTGGTCGAATAGTCATGAATCCCGGCTCCCTCCGGCGGCCGGATAGAGCCCCGCAATGGTGACTAAAGTGTGGAAATTGGCCTCGTTATTCAGCATCGGGCTGGTTTTCCGGCCGCGCGCGATCGAACGCCGGAAGCTTCATGCAGGCGGCGTCCACGGCAAGGATTTTCGGGAATTTATCCAACGGAACTTTGAGCCGCCGCGCGTTGAAGACCTGCGGCACCAGACAGATGTCGGCAAGCGTGACAGCGTCGCCGTAAAGATAAGTCCCTGGCGCGATCAATGCCTCGATCGCCTCGAAACCTTCGAGCACCCAATGATGGTACCAGGTGTCGAGCGCGCTCTGGTCATGGCCCATCGTGTTTTTCAGATAGCGCAGCGCGCTGGTGTTGTTGAGCGGATGAATGTCGCACGCGATCAGGTCGGCGAGCGCGCGCACCTTGGCGCGAGCGATCGGATCTTTCGGCAGGAGCGGCGGCTGCGGATGCGTCTCGTCGAGATATTCGATGATCGCCAGCGACTGGATCAGGGTCTCGCCGGCGTCGGTGATCAGCGTCGGCACGCGCATCTGCGGATTGATGGCGCGAAATTCCGGCCGGCGGTTATGGCCGCCATCTTTCACAAGATGCACGGACGCGGTCTCGTAGGCGATGCCCTTGAGATTGAGCGCAATGCGCACGCGGAACGCAGCCGAAGAGCGGAAGTAGGAATAGAGCTTCATAGATCCTCCATACCGTTGTCCTCGAAGTCGCCGCCGTCCTGCGCCACGATTTCGGCGACGAGTTCTGCCGAACGCGAAGTGAGTTGTTTAAGTGAGCGATCGAACGAGGCGCGATCATTGTCGCTGAGGATTTCGGTCAGCCGGCGGGCGAAGTCCAGCGCGTGCGGCGCAAGCTCTTCATACATGGCGCGGCCGCTCGCCGTGAGCGACAGGAACGACTCGCGCATGTCGGCGCTATTGCTGCGGCGCAGCAGCAGCGTGCGCTTTTCCAGCAGCGCCACCGCGCGCGACACTTTGGTCTTGTGCATGTGCGTATGGGCGCCGATGGCTTTGCCGGTCATCACGCCGTATTGCCCGAGCGTCACCAGCACCCGCCATTCCGGTACACCGATCTTGTAGCGGCGCGCGTAAACGCGCGACAGCGCCTGCGAGGTCAGGCTTGACACGACATTGAGTTGATAGGGCAGGAATGTTTCCAGCTTGAGCGGCGCATCGTCGCCCGGCGCCAGCGGATCGGCCATATCGTCCGTCTCGGTTTCACTGGTGCGCTGGGGATTCATGGCGCGAACATGGCCGAGTTTTCTGGCCCACGCAACGGCGGTGGGAAGCGTCCCCGCGAGGCAACGAAATACAAGCCACCCTTGCGGTGTTGGTATTTCTGATAGGCTATCTGACAAGGTGCCCAGACCAACAACGGCACCGCGCATTGGGGGAGATGTTCCATGACAGATACCACAGCACCAAGTCACTACGTTCCGGCGTTCAAGGGAATCTAAGCAACGTTCGATCCGATCGCGCTGCCGCTGCTGCGTGTGACCACGGGGCTTATTCTGATGCCGCACGGCTGTCAGAAATTGTTCGGCTGGTTTGGCGGTGCCGGCTTCGAAAAATTTACCGGCTTCTTCGACAAGATGGGCTGGTATCCGGCTGCGTTCTGGGTCGCCGTCGTCGCGCTCACCGAACTGGTCGGCGGTTTCCTGCTGGCGGTCGGCTTTTTCACGCGCTTTGCCGCAGCTGCGATTGTGATCTTCATGCTCAACGCGATCTGGTCGACATCGGCCAAGGGTTTCTTCTGGACTCAAGGCGGCCTCGAATACTCGCTGTTGATTCTGGTCGTCGCGCTCTTGTTTCTTACCAAGGGCGGTGGACGCTACTCGGTCGATCACGCGCTCGGCCGCGAGCTGTAAGAAGGGCGGGAGCGGCGTTGCTCTTTTTGCTCGTCGTCATTGCGAGCAGTGCTAGCTCGCAATGACGAGTTCCTTCGTTCTCGCGATGCGATTGCATCTGCGCGTTGTGACGCGGGGCAATGATCGGCCCAAAAACGGGCCACGCTTTTTTGCTTCCCCGATAAAACGAGGGAAGCGGAGCACCGATTGGTGCAGGGGGTAGAGAACTGCACCTGTTACCAGGTACAGCCGCGATCCCTTGCGGGACCGCTCACCTTTCGGTGCTCCACTATGCGGATTGCCGAGACTTTCGTCTCAACCCGGCCCGGGCCAGCGCTTCCTGGAATCACCGGATCCAAACGGGAGGTCTGCACTCCCTCTCCGGCGCCAGTGCAGCCAGCACCTGGCAGTCCGAACACATGCCGGACGGGCATGATGCCCAGGCCACCCGCGAATAGAAGTGACTAGCCTCCATCCGCAGAACCCGCGCCCGTTCCATCAAAAGCCGTCTCTGCAGTTGACGTCCCTCACGATGAGCGAGCGACGAAATGCCTAGCATGCCCTAGGATTGAAGTCATATCACGTCTCCGTGACAAGGACCATGGATGCTATATCAGAGACGAGACGAGTTTACGCCAGGACACAGCACCGCGATGTAGAAGAAAAAAGAGACGATGCCGTGTGCGGTTGTGTCCGCTACGTCAGATGGCCGATTATCACTTAATCAGACCTGCGGCAGCCAACGCCTTGCCGATGATAGCACCGATGTCGATACCGGACGCAGTGCCCCGCGCTCTGGCCCAATCAGGCGCATGCTCATCGGCGGCTGTGGCACGTTCTTTAGCGTCGGACACACTTGTTGTTGCGTTGATCTCTTGCGTTCTTCGCGCGGGGACGGATGTGGCTCCCGCCTCGGTGAGCCCGAAAAAACGCGCAATGTGAAATGATGACGAGATGCCGGCCTCCAGAAGAAACGGTCCAGCGGCGCCGCATTGAGCGTCGGCGTCTCCCGTCGAGAGCGGCGTCCCATGCGCCATATGGGGTATGGAATAAAATTCGAGTATCTCTTTGTCGTTCCCATCCAACCAGAGCTGACGGGGGTATCCCTCGATCGTATCATTAAGACTGGGTGTCAGTGACAGGCCATGGACATAAGTCCATTGCTTGATGATTTCCTTGGCATTGTTCGGCACTACTGTTCTGTCGGCGCCGCCATGCCATATCGAAACGCGAGGCCACGGTCCCCGATAGCCAGGATAGGCGCGACACGCAGCATCCCCCCACTCTTTGGGTGAACGCGCGGGGCACTGGGACATGGCCGCAAATGCTTGTTGGACATTCGCGGCCGTTCCGTAGGGCAAGCCTGCAACAATAGCGCCAGCTTCGAATACATCGGGATAACAGGCCAGCATCACGGACGTCATGGCGCCGCCGGCGGAGAGCCCGGTTACAAATATGCGGTCAGGATCGATGCCGTGATCCCGAACCATCGTTTCTATCATTTGCCGAATTGAAGCAGCCTCGCCCTGGCCGCGTTGCGTGTCGTCGGGCTGAAACCAGTTGAAGCATCCATTGGGATTGTTGGCCCGCTGCTGCTCAGGCATCAGCAACGCAAAGCCGTAACGATCAGCCAGTGTCGACCAGCCCGCACCATGATCGTATCCTGCGGCTGTCTGACCGCAGCCATGGAGCACCACAACGAGTGGCTGGCGGCCAGGGACTTGTTGCGGGAGATACATCCACATCTTCAAATCGCCGGGGTTCGCCCCAAAGTCGACAACTCCTTTTAGCCGGGATTTTTCGGTGGCTCGGCCCGGAACGTCGAAACGAAAATTCTTCGAAAGGATTTTGAAATCGCGCAACGAAGCCAATGGTTTGGGCAACATCGATTTTGGCAGCAACGACTTGGGCAAATTGATCATCTGCTGGTCTTTCCATTTCTACTATGTCGAGATGGGTCTGTATTGTGCGCTGCACAATGGTGCGTGAAAAAAGAAATTTGTGAGCCCAATCCGCGTGAGGACCTGCGGGTCCGCTTCCGGTGATCGGCGCGCAGGAAGGATTGGCTTGAGATCGATCGCCGGTTGCGCACCCACTAATGGAGCTGGCTCATCTTGCCGTGGAATTCGAGGTCGTAATTCTCTGCGAGCGCCTCGATTAGCACTCCCACCAGTGCACACTGTTCAGCCTCAGGTAGCGCTGGAAGCGCAACTTGCACCCAACTGCTCACGGCCGACATTCCGCCGGTGTCATGCAGATCAACACTGACCTGCAGGAACAGCGACACGGCGTCGGGTCCACCTTTCCGCAAAGTCCGCACGATCGCGTCGCGATCATATCCGGCATCAAGCTTCAATTGGATCTCACAGTTCCCCGGCTGGTCCTGCACGTAATCACTGATGGCCGGAAGCTAATCGAACTCTCGCAAACTTGATCCCTGCGTGCATCGAATCGCTCGGGCAAGGCAGCTTGGGAGCTTCCAGCGTGGTGTCTGGGGAAAATGAAAGCAAATATGACCAACGACTACGCTTTCAAACCTATTCAGTACGGGATCTTCTGATATCGGCTGCGGTGTTCGATGAGCGATGATGACGGCTCAGGCCGCAGGTAGCCGAGAGCCGGAAGCCGGCTCTCGGCTTGTTCGTGTTTCGAAAATCACCGGGCCCGTGACCGCTTATTCATGTCCGTATCGGGTTCCGCCCGGACATACCATCACGTCGAATCCCGTCGGCGTTCCATCCATTGTCTTTCCACCGGTCGGATAGCATCCACGGGGAACTGGCAAGCACCCGACATCGGTGCACGCGATCTGCTGTTGGTAGGTAGGCGCTTGAACTGCTGCACGGTGATGATGCGTCGCCGCTTGAGCGGACATCGGGATGGCAAGCGCAATAATGACTGCAAGAAAGGTTTTCATCGTGACCTCATGTGTGTGTCACTGGCATATAGCCACCTAAAGCCGGCGCACACGGTCCCTTTCCAAAGCTTAATGCGCGTGCGGCACACACTCTTCGGCACGCGATTAAGGTGATTGCGAATGTCGGCAAAAGCCGTCCGCTGCGGGCAGCGATCCGTCGAGTATTGAACAGATCGCAGCCCGAGCGATGACGGCACAGCTGTTCAGGCCGCTTCGGCTTCTTGATTCACGACGGTTTCCGCAATCTTGGTCAGCGCAGCATCGGTCTTTTTCTCTTCTTCAAGCGTCTGATCAAGTAAACGCACAGCATCATTCAGGCCGAGTTCCTGGGCCCAGGTCCTAAGCGTGCCATAACGCGACATCTCATAGTGTTCGACTGCCTGGGCTGCGGCCAACAGGCCGGCGTCGAGCGCCGGCGAACCTTTATACTCTTTCATGATTTCGGCGCCCTCATCGGTAATTCCGACGATGGCGTCGCAAGTTTTACCCTGTGGCTTCTTGTCGATCGTGGCGAAAACCTTCTCCAGCCTCGTGACATGGCCCTCGGTCTCGCCGCGGTGTTTTTCGAAGGCATGCTGCAAATCCGGTGATTGTGCAGCCTTCGCCATCTTCGGCAGCGTAGCCAAGATTTTCTTCTCGGCGAAGTAGATGTCTTTTAACGTATCGTGAAAGAGTTCGTCCAATTGCTTCGGTTCTTTAGCCATGCTGGCCTCCAGTATTGAGATGGCGCGGTCGGGTTTTTTGATAGCTCGTCGCCGGATTCGCGCGTGATGTGCACCAAGTGCGCAGTCGAACATTAGGTTCCTGCATCAGCCGCTGGTTTGCGAACTCCCGTCGAGTGTCGGCTTGCACCGACCTTGGGCTTCCACGGTTGACCGAACGGAACGTTGTTGCGGCGGCGAGCGTTACACTTCAGCTCTTCGCAGAAAACTAAAACTCAAATGCGTAGGTTCGCGGCCAATCGGTTCGCAGCTCGGCGCCAAGGGATAAACCATGGACGAAAATCGGATCGCCGGGACGGCCAGAAATATCGGCGGAAAAGTAGAGGAGGGCTTTGGCCGGGCGACCGGCGACAACACGACCCGCATCGAAGGTGTCGCAAGTCAGGCTGCTGGCGCTGCCCAGGACTTGTACGGGCAAGCGCGCGAACAACACGAAGTCAACCAGTTGGCGGCAGAAGGG
>CAWECH010000010.1:7500-193125 GCA_963807565.1 uncultured Alphaproteobacteria bacterium
TGCTTTATTCCGATGACGAGGCCGGCAGCGACGGCAAGAGCGAAGTGCGCTACGCCTCGCTGAACGTCGGCGGCGAACTGAAAAAGTACTATCGCTTCCAGACCATCGACGACAGCGTCGTCGACTACTACGACGAGACCGGCAAGAGCGCGAAGAAGTTCCTGGTGCGCAAACCGGTCGCCGACGGCGTCGTCACCTCAGGCTTCGGCTATCGCAATCACCCGATCATGCACGTCTCCGAATTTCACTCCGGCGTCGACTGGGCGGCGCCGTTCGGCACCCCGATCTTCGCCGCCGGCACCGGCAGCATCGAGGAAATCGGGCTCAAAGGCGGCTACGGCAAGTACGTCAAGATCAGGCATGCCAACGGCTACGAAACCGCTTACGGCCACATGACCGCGTTCGCCAAAGGCCTCGACGTCGGCTCCAAGGTGCGCCAGGGCCAGGTGATCGGCTTCGTCGGCTCGACCGGCCTCTCCACCGGCTCACACGTCCACTTCGAAATCCTGGTCAACGACCGCTTCGTCGATCCGATCCGCATCAAACTGCCGCGCGGCCGCGTGCTCGACGGCAACTCGCTGGCGATCTTCGAGAAGGACCGCGAGCAACTCGACGCCGTGTTGTCGCACGGCATCGGACCGATCGCGCCGTCCGGCCACGTCGCACAAGCGGGCAAGCTGTAACTTTTTCGCTTCAGGTTTGTTGATTTCATCATTGCGAGCGTTAGCGAAGCAAGCCAGCGCAGGAGACATTGTCCGTGAACGCCGCCGCCACCGACCTTATTGAAGTCCATTCGACCCGCTTCTGGGCGCTGTGTCATTTAAGCCTGACGCGGTTGTTTTTTCCGGCCCGGATGATCGCCGACCACATCGGCGTCTCCACCAACATCGTGCTGTTCTGGCTCACGCCGTGGCGGCGCACCGACGAGCACCTGCCGCTGTCCCACATCGCCGAGGTGATCCACACCCGCGGGCTGTTCTGGGACGCGATCAGCGTCGAGAGTTCCGGCGGGCTCAATCCGCTGCGGGTTTTCGGCTTGTCGAAATCATCGGCGAATTATTTCGTCGAGCACGTGCGCGAGCGGATGAATGAGGTCGGGGCGGCGGCGCCGCTGCAGCCACGGTAATTTTCGTCATTGCGAGCGTAGCGAAGCAATCCAGCGCTCGATGCCAACGGCCCCCGGATTGCTTCGTCGCTACGCTCCTCGTAATGACGAGCCCCATTCGTCATGCCCGGCCTTGTGCCGGGCATCCACGTCTTTGGGCCCCGAGTAAGCAAGGCGTGGATGGCCGGGACAAGCCCGGCCATGACGGCTTTCTTTGTGCAACTGGGAGAGTTACGCCGCCTGCTTCACTTCGGCGCCGTTGAAGGTCAGCCCATCGCGGCCGGCGGAGATGCGGACCTTCTCGCCGTCCTTGATCTTGCCGGAGAGCAACAGCTCCGCCAGCGGATCCTGCACCCACTTCTGGATCACGCGCTTGAGCGGACGCGCGCCGTACGCCGGGTCGTAGCCTTTCTCGGCGAGCCACTCGCGCGCCTTCGGATCGAGCGTGACCGCGATCTTGCGATCCTCGAGCAGCTTCGACAGCCGCTGCATCTGGATATCGACGATGTGGCTCATCTGATCGCGCTTGAGGCGATGGAACAGGATGATCTCGTCGATGCGGTTGAGGAACTCCGGCCGGAAATGCGCCCGCACCTCCGCCATCACCTGATCGCGCACCTTCTCGCTATCCTCGCCGTCCGGCTGGTTGACCAGATATTCGGCGCCGAGGTTCGAGGTCATCACGATCAAGGTGTTGCGGAAATCGACCGTGCGTCCCTGCCCGTCCGTCAGCCGCCCATCGTCGAGCACTTGCAGCAGCACGTTGAACACGTCCGGATGCGCCTTCTCGATCTCGTCGAACAGCACGACCTGATAGGGCCGCCGCCGCACCGCTTCGGTGAGCGCGCCGCCTTCGTCATAGCCGACATAGCCGGGCGGAGCGCCGATCAGCCGCGCCACCGAATGCTTCTCCATGTACTCCGACATGTCGATGCGGATCAGCGCCGACTCGTCGTTGAACAGGAATTGCGCCAAGGCCTTGGTCAGCTCGGTCTTGCCGACACCCGTCGGGCCCAAGGAACATGAACGAACCAATCGGCCGGTTCGGATCCTGCAAGCCGGCCCGCGCACGCCGCACCGCGGTCGAGACCGACTTCACGGCGTCGGCCTGGCCGACCACGCGCTTGCCGATCGCGTCCTCCATCTTCAGAAGCTTCTCGCGCTCGCCTTCGAGCATGCGGTCGACCGGAATGCCGGTCCAGCGCGACACCACGGCGGCAATGTTGTCGGCGTTGACCGACTCCGAAGCCACGACCTTGCCCGCGGTTTCCTGCTCGCTGATCGCTTTCAGCTTGGCCTCGAGCTCCGGCACCTTGCCGTATTGCAGCTCGCCGGCCTTCTGGTAATCGCCGCGGCGCACCGCGTCGGCGAGCGCGTTCTTGGCGTCGTCGAGCGCCTTCTGCAATTCGGCCGCGGAGTTGAGCTTGTCCTTCTCGGACTTCCACTTCGCGGTCAAAGCATCGGCCTGCTCCTGCAGGCTCGCGAGATCCTTCTCCAGCCGCTTCAGGCGGTCCTTCGAGCCGGCATCGGTCTCCTTCTTCAAAGCCTCCTGCTCGATCTTCAGCCGCACGATCTCGCGGTCGAGATTGTCGAGCTCTTCCGGCTTGGAATCGATCTGCATGCGCAGCCGCGCCGCCGCCTCGTCGACCAGGTCGATCGCCTTGTCGGGCAGGAAGCGGTCGGTGATGTAGCGGTTCGACAAGGTCGCCGCCGCCACCAGCGCGCCGTCGGTGATCTTCACCTTGTGGTGCGCCTCATATTTCTCTTTGAGGCCGCGCAGGATCGAGATGGTGTCCTCGACCGTCGGCTCATCGACAAACACCGGCTGGAAGCGCCGCGCCAAAGCCGCGTCCTTCTCGATGTGCTTGCGGTATTCGTCGAGCGTGGTGGCGCCGACGCAATGCAGCTCGCCGCGCGCCAGCGCGGGCTTGAGCAGGTTCGACGCATCCATCGCGCCATCGGCCTTGCCGGCGCCGACGATGGTGTGCATCTCGTCGATGAAAAGAATGTAGGCGCCGGCCGAGCCGGTAACCTCCTGCAGGATGGATTTCAGCCGCTCCTCGAACTCGCCGCGATATTTCGCACCGGCGATCAAGGCGCCCATATCGAGCGCGAGCAGCTTCTTGTCCTGCAGGCTTTCCGGCACGTCGCCATTGATGATGCGCAGCGCCAGGCCTTCGACGATCGCCGTCTTGCCGACGCCGGGCTCGCCGATCAGCACCGGATTGTTCTTGGTGCGCCGCGACAGCACCTGAATGGTGCGGCGGATTTCCTCGTCGCGCCCGATCACCGGATCGAGCTTGCCGTCGCGCGCCGCCTGCGTGAGATCGCGGGCATATTTCTTCAGCGCGTCATAGGCGTTCTCGGCCGAGGCACTGTCCGCCGTGCGGCCCTTGCGCAGCGCTTCGATCGCGGCATTGAGGCTTTGCGGCGTGACGCCGGCCTTGGCGAGGATTTGCCCGGCGTCGCTGGTCTTTTCCGTGGCGAGCGCGAGCAGAAGCCGCTCAACCGTGACAAAGCTGTCGCCGGCCTTCTCGCCCGCCTTCTCGGCGGTGTCGAACACCCGCGCCAGAGCCGGATCGAGATAGACCTGCCCGGCCCCGCCGCCCGAGACTTTCGGGCGCTTGGCGAGCGCGGCCTCGGTCGCGGCCAGCGCCGCGCGCGAATTGCCGCCGGCGCGGTCGATCAGGCCGGCGCACAACCCCTCGGGGTCGTCGAGCAGGACTTTGAGCAGGTGATCGGTGGAGAATTGCTGATGTCCCTCGCGCTGGGCGAGCGACTGGGCAGACTGGATAAAACCGCGGCTGCGGTCGGTATATTTCTCGATATTCATATGTATTTCCTTCCCTCTAGGCGAAGGCACTGGATCGGCGCCCGTTCACGGCACGCCTGGTGACACCCATAGATTACCGGCCCCCGAAGGCGACCGGCACGTGATTATATGGGGAGGCGTTCCGGGCCGAAAAGAGGCGCTGAAATTGCTGACTTTTTCGCGTCATTGCCGGATCGAGCCAGCCCGAAAGCTGTTGAGACCCTTTCACGGAGGAGCGGATCAACCCCGGGGCGTAGTAATCTGGCTCTGACTCGCCAAGAATTAGGGGGGATTGCCGTGAAACTTAGCTTTAGGAAATGGCGCAAAGCTACCGATGTGGTGATGTCAGATATCTATGGCATCGATACCGCCGACGCTGGGCTGGGCGACGAACAGCTTGAAAGTCACTGGCGTAGCGGCGAGACGCCAGAAAGTTTTATCGAGTGGTTTGGCCAGAAATACGACCTCACATCCAAACGGGATGCTGGATTGAAAATTGGTGGTGACTTATCCTTTGAAGGTGTGTTCGCGATGGTAGCGTAAGTAGTACGGGTGCGGTCAATAAATTTCTTCCTTTGGCAGCTGACTTTACCGCCCGCGTTTAGGAGTCCAAGGATTTGATCCGGCACATGGCCTTTGGCAATCAAGATACGATGATCTTCATCTACCGACAAAAGACCCCGGTCAAACAGCCAATGGAAGGTTCCAGAGAGAGCTAGCCCATTTCGAACCGAGTCTGGGCCTTCTTGCGCAACAGATTTGATATGCGCAGCTTGAACTTCAGGCCTGCCGCCACCGTTTATCAACTTTAGCCCGGTGAATGCGCACCGATTTTCGTAAGCTTCGCGCACAGCCCGCATAAATGCACGATCGCGAAACGGTCTTGTAACAGTCAATTCAACAATAGGCCGTTGATACGAGTGAACAGGTTCATCAAATCCTTCTGCGACGGTTGCTGTATTGCCGTAGGACAGTTCCGCCGCAAAACCGGCTTTCAATATCTGATCAAACTCAGCCTCCGGGATGCCCCTAACCGCTCGTCCAAAGGCGCCTTTATTTGTTGAACCATCGGATTTCTGAAGTGCACTCTCATAATATGCGACACCTTCGGTGAACGGGACCGGTCGATCAAAACTCAAATATCCGGAAATTTTCGCGTAGTAATGATCGGCGCGCGCACTATCCTCGATAATGTCGTCTACTTTCGCGGTGGCAAAGTACGCTTGCTTCCCTCCGCGGCTTGCGTCCTTGCCGCTCAGTCGGCGTGGCTCATAATAAATGATGTGGTCGCCGATCGCGCTTCGAGCCTGCGCGAGATACGTTCGCGGGAAATGGTAATATTCTTCTGGACGATCGTCGTAGATCGACGAAATCTTCGTTGTGAAAATGGCCTTGCTCATTGCGTTGAGCGTGCGTCCGACATCGTGTCCGACGATACGATATCGGGGAAATTGCAGCTAGCAAGGACGAGGCTTGACCATAGTCCATCCTGACGAGCCCGCCGGCCCAGAGCGCCGATGCCTGACGCAGATCTTGATTCGCATCGCTTGCACAGTCGCGCCCTGCCTTCGGGACTCCGCTGCACGTGCAAGCCATTGCCTTCATTGCATAATCACAAAACCATTGACATCAAGTCCCCGTTTCGGTTCTAAGCGCCAAATCCCGCTCACTTAAGGGCACCTTCGGCCGAGGGTACTCACCGGGGTGGAGCGGGTGCGGCGCCCGCGGGCGGAGCCATACACTCCGCTCCCGGGCGGGTCCGGGCATCATGCTCGCCGGCATTACAGACCGGTGCGTGGGGTGCTCGCCACTGGACTGGGACAGGCGACCGCGGGTAACGCCCGTCCGGAAACCGCGTCCCAGGAAGCCTGGCCTGGACCTGAGCCTTTGGGACCGGCAGTCCCGCAGGCGAGAGCCGCAAGTGGAACGCCGGCAAGTCGGCGCGCTCGCAAGAGCGCGTCGCCGCATCTGAAAAGGATGCGGTACGTCGTACCGGGCTTGCCGGCGTTCTGCTTCCCTTCTTCGCTGAAGCTTCGGAGGGCAAGCCCTCCAAAAGCTTCGGAGGATCAAGGGAAGCAAGCTTGCTCTCCGCGCATCGGGAGAGACTTTCAAAGCTTTCGTCCGCAACTCGCGCAAAAAGTGCGGCGCGAGAACGGGAGAGGTTTGTGTGCTTTTGGCGGCACGAGCGAGTCGAAATTTGTTTCGGAATTCCGCGTCGCGTGAATGAGATGACAAGGCGACAGAAAAATGCTCCAGCACCTGTGGCGTTTGCGTGAAGGCGGCGATGCCAATCTTGCGGCATTAAATCGTCCCGTAAGGCTGAAGATCACAGAGTTTTAGGTGCCTGATGCTGTATATCGTCTATCTAAAGAAGAGCACGGTCTATATTCCGACGGTAGCCAAGCTCGAGACCGGGGCATACACCGAGGTAGAACCTGTCGCTGAAGTTCCGGTCACCGATACCGATAGCTTGCGGCGAGCTTTCCTCGCTACGATCGCTCGAGGAAACGCGATCGTTCCAAATCCAGAGAAGAACAAGTGGCCGCCACCGGTATTGCTGAAGCATGCAGGCGCGAAGTCATGGTCAGCTTTCATGCGCGGCACCGCTACGTGGAACATAAAGGAATACGGAGGAATCTACCAAATCGTCGGACATCGTGTGCATGCAAAGGGGCGACGCGACGGAGGACCAAGCTCAAAAAATCACCTTGCCACCTGGATCAAATGCCGGTGACGCGGTTAATCGTATGATTGAAATTCTACAAAATGCGACTTCAAAATGAAGGAGGTCCTCCTTCTCAAGTGATCTCGTTCCTCTCCGCGCATCGGGATAGACTTTCAAAGCTTTCGTCCGGTCACTCGCCAGCTTGAGAATTTGCGCGTCGCGTGAGGCATAATCAATGCGGCGCGCACGCGTGGAGAATCTAAACTCTCGCGTGAAATCTTATCTCACGGAGCTTTAGATCCGGCCATGTTGTACCACTGCAATCTCAGAAAAGGCGTCGTTTACATTCCGACCGTAGGCAAACGTGGCAGTGTCTACACCGACATCGAGCCCGTCGCAGTGGTTCAGGTCGGAGATTCCGAAGCTCTCCGGAAAGTATTTCTGGAAGTAATCGCAAAAAAGAATCCCATTGTGCCACCTGTAACCGGGAAATGGCCGAAGCCACTGTTACCGAAATATGCCGGCGTGAAGTCGTGGTCCGCCTTTATGCGTGATGCATCAGCATGGAGCATCACGGAAAGCGACAACGGGGTTTTCAAGATCGGTGGCTATCAAGTCCACGACGATGGCTATTGGACGGAAGATAGCAATCAGGACGTTCATTTTCCGCCGGGATCGAGCGCTGCCGATGTCGTCAATCGCATGATCACGATCTTGCAGGAAGCAGCCAGAGCGTAAAAAGAAAAGCCGCGTCACCGTCCCACCGCGCTGCGAGAACGGGAGGGGTCGGCCTGTTTTCCGTCATCCTGAGGTGGCCGCGCAAGCGGCCGTCGAAGGAGACGGCCGAGGCGCCGGGCCGTCGTCCTTCGAGACGCGCCCCGCGGGCGCTCCTCAGGATGACGGGGAAAAGAGAACGCGTGAAACAAAAATGGAGAAGCGATGAGGTCGAGAACTGCGTCGGTGAAGACGATGTCCGTGACGAGAGCCAAGCCGCGAACATTTCCGTTGCAGGTCGGCGAGGTGACGTTCGGGGTGCGGTTGCCGCGCACGATGACCGCGAAGCAATATGAGGCGCGGTATCGCGATGAGGCGAAACGGCTGCGGCGGTTTTACTGCACGCTGTTCGGGTTCTGGAAAAGTTGCCGGTTCAAGCCGTGCCGCAAGGGGCGGGTCTGCGCCGGCGATGCGCAAGCCTGTCTCAAGCGCAACGCGGCGTGGGTGTCGCGGGAGAAGCAGTTCGCGGCGCGGCAGGGTGTGCTGGCGGCGACGCCGGCGCATATCGGCGCGCCGGAGCGGCTGGCGCGGCAGGCGATGCCGGGTGAGTTGTGCGGGTGAGCTCCCGTGCCCGTCATTGCCGGGCTTGACCCGGCAATCCATGCGGAGGCGAATGAAATAAATTCATCGATAAGCGTATGCGGCGGTTCAGCATGGACCACCGGGTCAAGCCCGGTGGTGACGGGTGTTGATGGCTATGCTTCAAGACGCAGCGACCTTGTTTCCGCTCATTCCCGCGAAGCGGCAATCCAGATTTTAGCGCTGGGCCCCCGCTTTCGCGGGGACGAGCGGTCATGTAGCAAACCGCTACAACTTCAACAGCCGCTTGGCGTTGCCGGAGAGGATCTTGGCCTTGTCCTCGTCGCACAGCGGCACGGTTTCCATCCATTCGGTCGCCGGCGGGTTCGGCGACGAACGGCCAGTCGACCGCGAACAGGATGTGGTCGACGCCCATCTCCATGACGCAGCACAGCAGCGCCGGATTGGAGAAGTTGCCGCTGGTGGTGATGTAGAAGTTGCTGCAGAAGATGTCGCGGAAGCTCATCGATTTCTGGCCCGGCCGCGCCAGCGCCTGATCGATGCGCCAGACCAGGAACGGCAGCGTCTCGCCGAGATGGCCGAGGATGATTTTCAGCTTCGGGTGCTTCTCGAACACGCCGGAGAGCACGAGGCGGATCGCGGTGGTCGCGGTCTCCACCGTGTAGCCCCAGGCCGGCGCGCGCCACCATCGGGAAATCCTTGACGTAGTCCTCGTAGTAGATCCGCGATCACGTCGGCGTTCGGCAGCGACGGATGGAAATAGATCGGCACGTCGAGCGCTTCGGCGCGCGCATAGATCGGCCAGAACTTCTTGTCGTCGAGGAATTCGCCGTTGGCGAGGCCGTGCAGCATCGCGCCCTTGAAGCCGAGTTCCTTGACGGTGCGCTCGAGCTCGTCGGCGGCGGCCTCCGGCACCGCGGTCGGCAGCGCGGCGAAAGCGGCGAAGCGCGTCGGGTTGTTCGGCGACGATGCGCGGCAGCCGGTCGTTGACGCGGCGCGTCAGCGCGGCCGCGGTGTCGGCCGGCAGCTTCTGCGTCGACGGCGCGCCGTGCGACAGCACCTGAATGTCGATGCCGGCCTCGTCCATCTCCTTGATGCGCAGCGCGCCGAAATCGTGCAGCCGCTTCGATCTGCTCGCCGGGCCGGCCGGCTTCGCTGCCGGCATAGGTCTTGGCCAGCTCCTCGTCCCAATAATGCTCTTCGATGGCGATCACCGGACAATGCGGTTTCTTGAACATCTGATTTCCCTTGCGTCCCTTCCCTCGGATTTTCGGAAAGGTCGTAGCAAGTGGAACGCCGTGAGTCACCACCGCTCCGGTTGTCATAGCCTCCGCGATTGCCGGGCGCAGTGCAGCACTCGCGGTGCATCGCGATCCGAATCGCACGGCGGAGATTTCCGACCTGGATTACACGCGCCTTCGCGGTGATGCACGCACGTCACACACCGGAACCACGCCGCCGCGCGGGATTGGTCGGCGGGGTGTCAAAGACACGGAGACCACATGATGCGCATCGTCGTACGGTTATCGCCTTAGCAACCTTGCTTGGCCGCAGCGCTCGGCAGTTCAGCGCTCAGGCGCAAAAAGGCGACTATCGCCATCACAGCTTCTGCCTGAAAACCGGCTCGGCGCAGGAATGCGCCTACGACAGCTTTGCAGCAGTGCGAAGCGGCGACGAACAGCCCGTCGGCAACTGCGTCGCCAACTGCGCGCCGCAACGACCACCAAGCCGACCAATGCCGTCATGCCCGGCCATGTGCCGCGCATCTCGGCTACTCCGGCACGTGCCGAACTGAGTCAAGATCACAGCCTGGCAATGACGACAGCGAACAATCACGCGCGGATTGACGCTTGTAATATGTCGGCGTCCTCCGCGCTTTGCTTCCAACCCGTCTGGCCGCGCCAGTCGACGATGGCGCGACGCCATGTCGGCGCCGTAGCGCACGCGGAACAACAGCGTGCGGTGCGGCCCGTTTTCGTATTCGTGCACTTCGCCGGGCGGATGCACGACGAACGCGCCCGGCGTCACCGCGATGGTCTCGTGCGGCGTGCGCATGGTGCCGCCGCCTTCGAAGCAGAAATAGATTTCGGTGGCGTGCGGGTGGCAGTGATAGGGGCTGATCTGGCCGGGCTCCCAGCACGCCACGGTGACATCGCCGTCCTCGACGGTGCCGAGGATTTTCTCGACGTGCTTTTTCGGATTGAATTCGGCTTCCTGCGCCACGCTGAACACATGCATGGTCTTCCTCCAGAATTTATCGGCCGGATTTTTGTTTCAGCGGGAGAGTTTTAGCGGAAACCGGTTGCGTTTGCGACCGGCATGCGGCGGCAACGCCGGCGAATTCCGGTTACGCGGCAGTTACGCGCAAAGACACGCACTGCTTGCAACGCTGCCTTGCCGGAGCGCACCATGTGGAAAATGCCGAGTCGGGCGTTAAATGGGGCTGAGGGGGAGGAGCGACGAAACCGGGCAGTGCTGACTGCCGAGGATGACACCGATGGCCCATCCTATGGTCCATTTCGCCGAGAAGGCGCATCTCGACCGTGAAACGCTGGCGCGGCTGAACTCCGCCATTGTGTTTGGACTGGTCGGGGTCGGCCTGGCGGCCTGTGCGCTCGGCGCGATTGCCTTCGACATCGTCCACCTGTTCGGCAACTGGTAGTCCGGCAGTCGGTAGCCCGGAACGGTTCCGCGGGCCGGTTCAAGCGCTCCACAACCCGAAATAATCTGCACAACCCGCTCTGTAGCCGCGGCGTAACCCTTAATCGGGCCTTAACGCCTGCTGCGGTATTCTGTCATGCGGTATTGAAATCAGTTTGTTGTGTTGTTGCGTCAGGGGATTGCAATGAACGAGCGTCGTACTGCAAGGCGCATGAAGAGTTTTCTGCGCGGCTTTGTTTATTTCGACAAAAAGCGCGGCGCGTGCAGCTGCCTGATCCGGGACATGAACGAGGAAGGCGCGCGCATCATCTTCTCCGAGGCGATCACGCTGCCCGAGATCGTCAACCTGCACATCCCGCAGAAAGACCAGACGTTGCGCGCGCGGGTGTCGTGGCGGCGCGGCGACGAGATCGGCCTGGCGTTCACCGCGGAAGCCGCCGACATGCCGGACAGCAGCGAGATGATGCAGCGCGTCGCCCAGCTCGAAGCCGAGATCCTCAAACTTCGCCGCGTGCTCAAGAAGCTCAAAGGCGGCGACGACCGGCGACAACCAGCCGCTACGACGACGGCGTCGCCGCCTAGATCACTTCGTCCGTCCTCCGCTTCGTCCCCGTCCGGCTCTGTACCGCATTGCGCGTGACGCGCAAGCGTGCGAGTTTTTTGGCCGAACGCGAACAGCAACAGGGAGACGATAATGGCCAAGGCTTATTGGGTTTCGACTTATTTCGCGGTGACCGACCAGAACAAAATGGCGGAATATGCCAAGCTGGCCGGCCCCGCCTTGCAGGCCGCCGGCGCCAAATTCCTCGCCCGCGGCAATGCGGCGAAGGCCTACGAGAAAGGCATCAAGGAGCGCGTCGTCATCATCGAGTTCGACAGCGTCGACAAGGCGGTCGCGGCCCATGACGGGCCCGGCTACCAGGCGGCGCTGAAAGCGCTCGGCGACGCCGCGCAACGCGACATCCGCATCGTCGAAGGCCTGTAACGGGCCGCACGATGCGCGGCACGATACGAAGCACGGATACGAGACGCGGTACGAGACACGATAAAAGTCACGATACCAGTCTTGGCTCTCGCGATCGTTGCCTGCACCGCGCTGGCCGGTGGCGCCGCGGCGCAGATTTCGTCGGCGCCGAACACCATTCCGGGAACGGAGGCCAATCCGTTCCCGATCATCAACGTGCCGTCGCAGCGCAACGACAGCTCCGGCGGGTTCCGCCACCTGCCCTATCGCGATCTCGCCACCGCGATCAGCATCGCGCTTCCGGCGAGCGCGCTTTACGATTTCAATCTGATGGTGGTCCGCGCCAGTGCCGCAGACTACATGCAGCAGGCCGCGAACCTGATCTTCGAGCACGGCAACGGCCCGGTGCGGATCGAGTGCCGATCCGATCGCGGCGCGCCGGCCGCGGCGCAAAAGCTCGCCGCGCAATGCGCGCTGGCGATTTCGCAGTGGCTGACGGTGCAGGAAAAGCTCACCAAGGTGAAATTCGTCACCGTCGGCACCGCGGTGCCGCCGCCTGCGCCGCCCGATCCGCACGACCTGATGGCAAGGCCCGAGCCGAGCCAGAGCAACGTCACCATCGATTTTGCGAAGAAGTGACCCGTCTCGGGTCAGTCGAACATCCGGTCGCCCTGCAGATCGACGATCTGCCGTGCCTTGTTGACGGTGAACGTCACCGCGTCGTCGTAGGTGGCATAGGCGTCGGCGCGGATGAAGCGGTGCTCCTTGCGCACGCCGCCGATCTCGCGGGCAATGCTGCCCGCGGTCTGGTAATGGCCGTTGTTCTTGTACGGCGCGGCGACGATCACATAGCCTTTGTATTCGACCGGATCGGATACCTTCGCGGCCTTGGCTCCGCCGCCGCCGCCAAACAACGCGCTCCAGAACGACATCGCCTGCCTCCTCAAACAGTGACATGATAGGCGTTATTGCCATCACCTGTCAGGAGCCCGCATCATGGCGAAAGGTTATTGGGTCACCGTCTATCGCTCGATTTCCGATCCGAAAAAGCTCGAGGCCTATGCCAAGCTGGCGCCGCTTGCGACCGCGCCGTTCGGCGGCCGCTATCTCGCCCGCGGCGCGGCGGCCAAGGCTTACGAAGCCGGCCAGAAGGAGCGCATCGTCATCTCGGAATTTCCGAGCGTCGAAAAAGCCATCGCCGCTTACGAGAGCCCGGCCTACCAGCGAAGCGCTCAAAGCGCTCGGCGACGGCGCGGTGCGTGACATCCGTATCGTCGAGGGCCTGGATTAACGGTCTTAATTCGGGCGGTTTTCCCGCCGATTGCCAAACCGGCCCGGCATTTCTATATACCCGGCTTGAGTGAGAGCGTAACGGCACCGCCTCGGCGCCGCGCTTTTTCAATCCCTTTCGATCAGGAGAACAACAATGCCGAGAAAACCGGGATTGAATTCCGAATTCGTCATGTTCGACGTGACCTATGAAGACGGCTCGCAGCGCTCGAACCGCAAGGTGCCGCGCGAGCTGCTCGACGGCGTCGATGGCGACAAAGCCGCGTACGGCTTCGTGATCGAGCAGGACCGCGAAATCGCCGAGAAATCCGGCAGAGCCCCGCTGAAGATCAAGAACATCTCGCGCTCCGGCGCGAAGAAGAAATCCCGCGACGTCGATTACGCGTAGCTAGAGCATGATCCCGAAAAGTGGGCACCGGTTTTCGGACAAGATCATGCTCACTGGAATGAATTCCGCTCAGAAGCCGCTGCGGCCGAAATATTTACGCAGCAGCGCGACATTGCGCCGGTTGGCGCGGAAATAAATATCGAACGCGTCGCCGGCCACCGGCACGATGCCGATCGCGCCTTCCAGGATCGCGTTAAGCGCCATGCGCAGCATCAGCCATTTCGGCACGCCGAGCCGCGACGCCTCGTAGAGCAGATAGAACGACAGCGCCGACGCCATGGCATCGCCGATGCCGGGAATGAGGCGCAGCACTGCTTCCGCGCCGAAACGGATATTGGTGCCCGGGATCAGCACCGCGGTGTCGAACACCGTCGCCAGCATGTCGAGCCGGTCGAGCGCGGCGGCGCGCGACTGGTCGCTGTAGCGCCCGGCAAAAGCGCCGTAGTTGAAGCCGGAAAAGCGGTTGAACCCGGCATAGCGCGAATTCGCAAAGGCCATTGGCGTCACCAATCCCGTAAACCCGCCCCACAGATGGGATGGCGCCGGGTAAGCGCAAGTGGGCTATCCTACCCCGGCGCGGCGCTGTAGCGACCCTCCGCGTCATTCCGGATTGCCGCCTCTTTGCGGCAAGTCCGGAATCGATAAGCCCTGTCTGATCGCTATTTGCTCAGCGCACGCATAACGGCCACCGGGATTATGGATTCCGGGCCCGCGCCAGGCGCGTCCCGCAACGACGGGTTTCTCGGCCCCCGCTATCGCGAGAGTGGACGAACAACAAAACATTTAAGCGTCTGCCGTAACGCCGCTTTAAACCGCGGCGTGGACACTCCGGCGCACGCGGCATTGTCGCCGCCGGAGTTCTGCCGTGCTCGCCTCGCCGCAAATCGTATCGCCACATGTCCTATCGCCAGCGGACATATCGACGCCAGCCGCAACACCAGCTGACGCAGCGCCGCCTGCAGGCGCCGCTGGATTACAATGTCTGCTTCTTCCTCAATCAGCGCCACGCGCTGCACAAGCTCGACTGCGGCGTCACGCTCGCCTGCGGATCACATCTCGGCCACCCCGGACGGCCACGACCGGCGAAGAGCAATTCGGCAACATCACAGCGGTGCATCTGCAAACCAGCGGCGGCAAAACCGACGTCGAGAGCTGCGCCATCACGTTTGCTGACGGCAACATGCTCACCGTTCTCGACTGCGACGCCGGCGGCTTTGGCGACAGCGAACTTGCCGCCAACTACCGCGCCTTCGTCCGCGATCTGCACACCCGGCTGGCGGCCGGTGGCTTTAACCGCATCCGTTTCACCGAAGGCTGGCCGCTATGGACGCTGCGCGGCGATGCTCGTGCTCGCCGCCGCCACCGCGCTGCTCGTCGCCTGGTTCGGGCTGTGGACGCTGTATTGCACCCGCGATCTGAAAGGTTTCGCCCATGGTCGCGCTCGGCGGCTACGGCGCCTGGCGCTGGTACCGCATCTCGCTCAACAACCTGCCGCGCGATTACACCCCCGATCGCCTGCCGGAGAATTTTTGGATGCCGTAGGGGCTTTTCAGCCGCGCTCGCGGGCACCTCCTGCGCCGATCAGCGAGTCAGCGGCTACCGCTAAGTATCGATGATTGTTTATAATCCTAATATAATTAGGAATATAAAGTCAAATTACGGCACCAAGATACCGTTTTCACGCATCTATGTTGCACCGCAACCCATGAGCTCAGGGCATAGACTTATGTCGAACAATGGTTTGCAATTAACCTCTCATAAAGATATTGCAACGCACAAGAGACCAAGAAATCTGGGGAAAACATCCCCAAAAACCCATCGTTTCAAGAAAAAAAGGAACTCCCCACTATGCCGACCACTTACACCGCCTCTTCCAGCCGCGACGCCGCCGCCAGCCAGACCGGCTTGGCGCGCTTTTTCGGTGAAATCGCCGCCCTGTTCGACGGCGCGGTGGAAGTTTTCACCGAGGCTTTTGACCGGTCGTCCGCGGCGCGGGCGCGTTTTCCCTCGGCTGATTAAGAGCCCAATGTTCTCCCCGCGACCTGCTGTCTCTCGGCAGCTCATTCCCGCGAAAGCAGGCGGAATCCGATGACCCAGCGCTGGATCCCCGCTTTTGCGGGAATGAGCGGAAATGACGCTCTGCCCGCACACGATGGCAAACGCCGGTTAACGCGATCCGCCAATTTAACAGTCATTGCCCGCGTTATTTTTACGCCGCGTGTCGTAGGCATGACAGGGGAACCAAGAATTTCGGAACCAAAACAGCGTCGAACCAACGAACGGGTTGTGCGTTGCAACAGGGCCGGGCTCATAGCGCCGCGTTGAAGGCGCACACCTTATTCGAGAGGCTTGCGATGTCGTCATCGGACCGAATGCTGTCGCCGGTGTGCCGCTGCGGCAAGCCGATGCATCTTGCCGCGCCGCGCATCATGCCGGAGTGCGGCGAGACCCACATCGACGTGTTCCAGTGCGCCGCCTGCGGCCACGAAATGCGCGTCACGGTGTGGGGCGAAGAGCGGCGGTAGGGTTTGCGCCTATTCCGCTATCCGTCATTGCGAGCCAACGGGACCGCGCAAGTCGCGCGTCCCGATGACAGGCGCCGCGAAGCAATCCAGCGCATTCACAGATCAACAAACGTTTCCTGGATGCGCTGCATCGTCGAAACGCTCCTCGCTAATCGGGACCTGAGCCGGCACTGTGCCGGATGCGATCCGGGTCTGCAGCGCGTCACTTCGATGCCAGCAATCGCCCGGAAACGGATCTATAGTTTTCGTCATCCTGAGGTGCGAGCGTCAGCGAGCGTCAAAGACGCGCGTAAACGCGCTGACGGCGCGGGCGCCTTCGGGATGACGGGAAACAAAAAGCGGAAGGCCGGCCTTACGTCCGCCCGCCCAGCTGCTCGGCGAACAGCACCAGCGTCTTGCGATAGATCTCCGAGTGATTCCACTCGTGCATCGCGTCGAAATTCGGCGTGCCTTCGTGATACGGCTGCCCGGCCTGCCAGCCGTTGGTTTTCAGCAGGTTCGCGGTCGAGGCCAGCACGTCCGGCACCGAGTGGCGCAGGTCGACGCGGCCGTTGCCGTCGTAGTCGACGCCGTACTTGATGTAGGACGACGGCAGGAACTGGGTCTGGCCGATCTCGCCGGCATAGGCGCCGATCAGGTCGCTCATCGGCAGATCGCCGCGCTGGATGATCTTGAGCGCCGCGATCAGTTCGCCCTGGAACAGGTCGGTGCGCCGGCAATCCCAGGCCAGCGAGGAGAGCGTGCGGATCACCGGCAGCTTGCCCATGTCGCCGGTGCCGTTGTCGGTTTCCATGGTCCAGATCGCCATGATCAGTTCTTTCGGCACGCCAAACTGCTTCTCGACGCGCGACAGGAGATCGGCGTATGCGCGTCATCAGCTGCTTGGCGCGATTGATGCGCGCCGGGATGACGCGGGTGCGCGCATACTCCTCGAAGCTCTTGGAGTGAAACATGCCGTGCTGGCGGCGATCGAAGGCGAGCACGGTCTGGTCGGGCGAAAGCCCGGCAAACGCCATGCTGATGGTCTGCTGGTTGACGCCCGCCGCCAGCGCGTCCTTCTGCATCTGGACGAGGAAATTCGGGTAAGCCCCGCCGCAGGTCGCGGCGGAGGCCGGGGCGGCGAGCGCCAGCATGGCGGCCGCGAGCGCGAAGGCCACCGCGCTCAGGCGTCGAATGTTAGAAAACATCCCGTCACCTCGTTGTTCGCCGCATGTTTTACACGGCGGAATGAGGCTTGTCGCGCAGGGTCAAAAAACACCGCCATGCCCGGCCTTGTGCAGGGCATCCACGTTTTTTCACTCTGGTAAAGGCAGAGCCAATGCGGGAGGCTGAAGCAGAAGCAAACTTGGCATCGACGGCGCATAAAATCTCAGTAGCTCGTAGCCAATTCCGCTGAGCCCCGTCATCATTCCCAATGATTGGGCCGGCTGACCCCGATCTGCATCCCAACCATCAGCGACCATTCTTGCGATGGTTTCAAAGCAATGGCTTTTAGCCTGTTTTTCCCAAGACGTGCCCGGTCGCGCTTGCGATGCGAAGAGGAACAGTTCAGCGATACCCAGCTCGCCGTGACAGAGGCCGAAAGTTGTCTAGCGGTTTAGACTTAAATGCGTGAGTTGCTTCTTGGAGCGACTGTTCTACCGCTTTTTCTTGCGAGACCGGATCGCCATTTGGATGCGCTACGGCTAATCGACACAGCGCTATGCCGGCTGCTCCATGGCACCACGTATTCTGTTCGCTTCTGTCGGGATCATTTGGATCAATCCATTTGCCTTCAGAAGTCAGTTCTCGTTCGAGCTGACTAATACTACCAATCGCATTTGAAATCTTTGCGTCGTCACAATTTCTCAGAAACTCCGACAAGGCGAAAACAATACCCGACAATCCATGCGCCGCCCCTCGATGATATCGCAGTTTAGAGAGGTTTACTTGCGTATCCCGCTACTTAGGACGTCTAGGTGAGTAGTGATCTGTGTCGCACATGCTTTGGCGGCGGCAATTACAACCGGAGAAGGACGAACCCTATTAAGCGACAGCAAGCAGAGAAGCGACCCCGCACAACCTGAAATTAAATCTAGCTTTTTGTCACCGGCTATCTTCGCCTCTAGTCTCGGCAAAAGCTTGAATGCCTCATCAACCGGCTCGCTTTCCTGCCAGAGCGCTCCCAGATGAGAATAGAGGTATATTAGACCGCCCAACCCATCGAACGCTCCGACACCTAAGCGCTCCTTTTCTTCACGAAGCCTGAGCTTAAGAGTGTTGTAAGCGCCCTTGGCAAGGTATTGATATTCCGAACTGCAGGTGACCTGCGCGAGGTAGGCTAGGAAAAAGGTAATACCCACCATTCCATCATATAGCGTCGTCGATACTACGCACGGCAACGTCTGCTTCGGCAAACCCTCATCGATCGCATGCTCTAAAGAAAGCCAAGAACATTTGTCCCCAGCCCTAATGGCTGTTACAGAAAGCGTATCACCGACGGATCGAGCCAGCTTTAAGCACTCTGCTTTATCGAATACCGGACTCTGACTTTGAACGACAGACGATCTTTCTCCAGCGAATGGAGATAAACTTGCCTCGATAAGCCACTTTTGTAATGCGAGATCACGGACTCCCATTCGGTGGATTCTGCGCGAATACTGTCCAACCCAGTTTCCGGGAAAGCGCACTCAAATGTTCTGCCAACGACATCATGCACGATGCGCGTCGAGGGGGTGCAATAAAAATACGGCACATCGCCTGCGAGAAGTTGATCAAATTCCGAAAGAACAATTCTTTGCAACAAAGGCTGAGTTTCGACGCCGGCCCAGATTTGCCCGACAATAAGCTCACGCTCCGATTCATCACCGCTAGCGTAAGGATGAGAGCTTTCTTCGATTAAACCGGCATAGGTCGCCGTCGGGCGGAAAAGAACTCTGATGGGAACATCGGCAAGTCTATCGACGTATTTTCCTTTGCCTAGCAGCTCCGCTTTATGATTTCTAATAACTCGGTAGGTTTCCTCGAACGCAGATACGATTTCCTCTACGAAGTCCCCAGGCTCAATCTCCAAGTCCTCCAAGATCGGACGGCTCTCCACCTCCTCAAGGCGAAATGGTTGGCGCGCCACCCTGATTGCGTCAGTACCCGCGCCCTCGAGCCCAAATGTCTGCAAGGGGGTCTCTTGAAAGGCTCTCGCGCCTAGGCCACTCATATCAATAAGATTTTTTCCAATCACTACCGGATTGGCAGCAAATTCGTACTCATCACTGAATTAATAATGCATCAAAGGCAGCCTCATCTGCGTCTGCACCAATCTCCAACGCGGGTCTCAACGCGGCTGAAAGATAGTTTCAGCATCGATCAGGACCGGATACTCTGAAGAGGCAAATAAATTCTCAAAGTGGCAGTCTATGCCACCGAAAATGTAAAGCGTCGCCAGCAAAGATCCTTGCCGTCGGAAAAACCGCCTTACTTCGCCTTTCGTGGAACATGGCTCCGCATACACATATTCCATCCATCCGTAATCACCGCGATCAACCAATTCCAGAATTGGAAATTCTGGATCCTGAGGACCCCCAATCATTGAGCAATTGGTGTAAACATCGAAGGCTGAACGCCGCTGCGAGAGGTCGCGGCTTGTAGACAACTCGCTGATCGTCCTCAAAAATCGCAATGATAACTCTGCGGCCGCGATTGTGCGTTTCGCCTGCGGCGCACACGACATCTACCAGCGAGCTCACCGCTTTCAAACCAAATATGTCGCTCAGGATATCTCTGTCGGAACACAAACGGCGGATAAATTCAGTGCACGCCTCCATCCACGCATCGCGAAGTCCGATACAGTGTCGAGCAAGCGCCGGATAAGAATCCAGATTTTTCTGCGATATGCCGCCGTATTCAACTTTTTTATAAAATCTGCATAACGATCCTGCGGTGTCGCACCAACGAGCGTATCTTGAAGTCTAGCGGCGTTGATTTCTACGACTAAAGTTTTCGTGATTGCCGCCAACAACCTGTCCGCGAGCGCGTTTGACAGAGATAAACAAACGTTTTTTCCGATATGCGAATATTTGTGGACGTCATTGATCTGGTCAATTGCGTCACACAGTTTCGACTCAAATCGCTGAATGAGCGGCAAAACCAATTGTAAAAATTCAGCCGAAAATCCGCATCGCATCCTTCTGATGTAAGCAGATCACAACTGTCAATAACTTCATAAACCCATCGAGGAGCGCTAGAAGCGTGATTTTGAAAATCCTCTTGGAGATGCAGCAATCTCTCGAATTCAGCTTCCGTAATATTTCTGCTTTGCAGGAAATGGTTCCAATTCAACTCGCTTCTATACGCAGGAGTTTCTCGCCATCGCCGCAGGCGATTTGAATCTTATTAATTGGAGCCGCCGGTTACAGCTCTTCCGAGTTGAGTTGCGCGCTCATCTAAACCCAGCCCTCTCGCCCATCGAGGGAACCTTGAATGCGCCAGCTCAGGAAATAGCGGGCGCAACAGTTATCTCTTTCGCTCTACCTACGGCGTCGACGCCGACTTCCACGAATTTCCGCAATGGTGCTGCAACTCGCTGCAATCGTACTGCAGCTTGCGGCGATAGTGCTACATGTCGGATACTATCGTGCTGCATCGAGCAGCTATCGTGCTACACTTAGTAGAAATAGTGCTGCAGGTTGCGGAAATCGAACTGCAATTTGACGAAATCGTACTGCAGCTTGAAGCGATTGTGCTGCAACTGGCCGCGATCGTACTACAACTGGCTGCGATAGTGCTGCACGTCGCAGCAATTGTTCCGGCAATTTTCTTGTGCACTTGTCCATCACGATTAACAACGCCCCAATCTATTTCGCCTACCGGATTGGCGGGCAACTGGGCCAGCAAGTCGTCATTCAAGCCAGCGCGATGTATTTGGATCACGCCAAGCATTGACTATTTGCTCGATCGTGCGTGGTTTCCGATTTTGTTGTATCGGGCAATAAATTGGCGTCGACGGAGCTTGGCATGGGTGATCCAATGGTAAAATCGCAATGCGTGTAATTTATCCCAGAATTACCAAAGGTTGAATTCCCAAATTGGACTTTTTTAGTTTGCGAGCCGTTCCCAACCTTAATCGCCTCGGCCGAAAGTGAACGTTCAAAAGTGCACGTTTCTCAACGAAAAACCCCGGCGAAAGCCGGGGTTTTGTTTTTTTAGCTTGATCCCTGCTACGCGGGATGACCGCGGAGATGTAGGTCAGTTGTCCAGGAACGACCGCAGCTTCCGGACCGCAGCTTCCGCGACCGCGACGGATGCTTCAGCTTCCGCAGCGCCTTGGCCTCGATCTGGCGGATACGCTCGCGGGTCACCGAGAACTGCTGGCCGACTTCTTCCAGCGTGTGGTCGGTGTTCATGCCGATGCCGAAGCGCATGCGCAGCACGCGCTCTTCGCGCGGGGTGAGCGAGGCCAGCACCCGCGTCGTGGTTTCGCGCAGGTTGGACTGGATCGCGGCGTCGATCGGCAGGATCGCGTTCTTGTCCTCGATGAAATCGCCGAGGTGCGAATCTTCCTCGTCACCGATCGGGGTTTCGAGCGAGAGCGGCTCCTTGGCGATTTTCAGAACCTTGCGCACCTTCTCCAGCGGCATGCCGAGCTTCTCGGCGAGCTCTTCCGGGGTCGGCTCGCGGCCGATCTCGTTGAGCATCTGGCGCGAGGTGCGCACGATCTTGTTGATGGTCTCGATCATGTGCACCGGGATGCGGATGGTGCGCGCCTGGTCGGCGATCGAGCGGGTGATGGCCTGGCGGATCCACCACGTCGCATAGGTCGAGAACTTGTAGCCGCGGCGGTATTCGAATTTGTCGACCGCCTTCATCAGGCCGATGTTGCCTTCCTGGATCAGGTCGAGGAACTGCAGGCCGCGGTTGGTGTATTTCTTGGCGATCGAGATGACGAGGCGGAGGTTGGCCTCGACCATTTCCTTCTTGGCCTGGCGCGCCTCGCGCTCGCCCTTCTGCACCATGTGCACGAGCTTGCGGAATTCGCCGATCTCAAGCCCGGTCTCGGTGGCGAGCGTGTGGATGTTGGTGCGCAGATCCCGGACGCGGTCCTTGTCGCGGGCGACGAAGTTCTTCCAGCCCTTGGCGGTGAGCTTGGAGATGCGGTTGAGCCAGCGCGGATCGAGCTCGGTGCCGTGATAGTTGCGCAGGAAGTCGTCGCGGACGACGCCGTGGCTTTCGGCCAGCCGCATCAGCCGGCCTTCGTGGCCGACCAGCTGCTTGTTGATGCCGTAAAGCTGCTCGACCAGCGCGTCGATGCGCTGCTGGTTGAGCCGGAGCGACTTCACCTCGGTGATGATGTCTTCCTTGAGCTTCTTGTACTTGCGCTCCTGCGACGGCGACAGCGGCGTCTCCGACTGCAGGCGGTTCTGGATGTCCTGATCCTGCAAGCGGCGCAGCCGCTTGAAGCTGTCGGCGATGTTGTCGAAGGTCTCGAGCACTTTCGGCTTGAGCTCGGCCTCGATCGCGGCGAGCGACATGGAATTCTCCATATCGTCCTCGTCCATATCGGATTCGGCGGCGGCGTCGGCGCCGTCTACCCTCGCCCTCACCCGCGGCGCCGTTACCGTTCTTGAACGGGGTCGCGCCGGCAGGCGCTGACGGCGGCGAAGGCGCCTTCGGCGGCACATAGCCCGGCGCGCCGGGGCCCGGCGCCACGCTGCCCGGAATCGGCTGGCCGTCCGGGCCGATCGCCGGCTGGACGATCTTGGCGTCGGGGCCGGCGTAAGTGGCTTCGAGATCGATAATGTCGCGGAGGAAGACTTTTCCCTCGTTGAGCTCGTCGCGCCAGATGATGACGGCCTGGAAGGTCATCGGGCTTTCGCAGAGGCCGGCGATCATCGCCTCGCGGCCGGCCTCGATGCGCTTGGCGATGGCGATTTCGCCCTCGCGGGACAAAAGCTCCACCGAGCCCATTTCGCGCAGATACATCCGCACCGGATCGTCGGTGCGCTCGGCCGGTTCCTTGGCTTCGGACTTGGTGACCGCCTTGGACGGGGCTTCGACCAGCTCGCCGCCCTCGGACTCCTCGTCGTCGTCCTCTTCCTTCTCGTCGTCGCCGTCGGCTTCCTCGGTCTCGACGACGTTGATGCCCATCTCGTTCATCATCGCCAGGATGTCTTCGATCCGCTCGGAGGTGACCTCCTCGGACGGCATCACGGCGTTGAGCTGTTCGTAAGTGACATAGCCGCGCTTTTTCGCGGCCTTGATCATCTTTTTGACGGCGGCATCGGAGAGGTCGAGTACCGGCAGCGGGGATTCCGCGGCCTCGGCGCCATCCTTCTCGGTCGTCTCGGCGGTATTCGGCGGCGCGGCCTTCCCCGGCATAATCTTGGCCGGTTTCGCTACTGTTTTCGTTGCTGCCGCGCTCTTTGTTGCCATTATCGATGCCTCCAACGCCTTTTCCCCCCACTTCGGGCTGGCCGCCCGGGCGGGGTTGGGACGAACGAGTCCCCCTATACTATGGTGAGAGTCTCCACTCCGGCGGGGAGGCTCCCGAATCGAGGTCTCAACATCCCGGAACTCCGTTAAGCTCCGGCTAACCACAACAACAGGGACGGACCTCGTATTCCCCTGTTGTTTGTCGCGGCGTCTCGTGACCCATCCGGCTTTCGGCCAGCCAGACGGTTTTTAGTGACCCGGAGTTGCCGGATCAATCGCGCCGAACGCTTGCCCGGATTGCCATAATGGCCAACCCGCCTCCCCAAGTGGCGGAGGAAATTCCTAAGCACGGTCCACTGAGCGCACGCAACCAACGCGCACCAGAACGACACTAGAACGTTTTGGCCGGACGGCCCGAGGCGGCGCCAAAGCCCTCGACCAAGGCCTCAGTTCCCTCGAGCGAGGACAACCGCGATATCACGTCGAGGAGCCGGGTGTAATTCGCTTCCGAATTATCCAGGCCGAGCGCCAGTTCTGCGTCCTTAAGCTCCCGAGATAGGGAATGCCGTTGCCGATGCAAGACAACAAGCTGCTTCCAGGTCAGTAAAACATCGGCGTGGCCGGCATCCGGCCGCGCGCCCCACACCGACAGCGTGGTGATCGAGCGCTCGATCCGGGCCAGCACCTCGCCGTGGCCGGCGCGCTCGAGCTCGGTGACCAATGCCGCACGATCGGCTTCGGTGGAGTCGCCGTGATCGTGCACGAAGTCGCCGGCGGCATGGTGCGCGAGCACATCGATCAGCGCGCCTTTGAGCTTTTGCGTATCGGGATTGAGGAATTCGGCTTCGGCCAGTTCCTCCATGTGATCGTGCAGCAGCCACGGATGATTGACCGCGGCCTGCAACATCAGCGCTTCGCTGCGCGGGATCGAGGTGCGCGGCCCGCGGTGCACCGAGCTTCCGGCGAAGTGCGGACTGACCACGACATATTTCTCGTCGCGCGAGAACGACGCGCGCGGGCCGAGGGGACGCGCAGGTTCGCCAAAGCGTCCGCCGTTGAAGCGCGATTTGCCGCCGAAACCCGCGTCGCCGAAACGCTGATTGCCGAAGCGGCCGTTCTGCCGCGTTGAAATGTTGACGGGCGCGAAGTGCGCGCGCAGCCGCGAGACGAAGTCCTGCTTGTAGTAACGGCGCACGGTTTCGTCGGCGATGGTTTGCGTCACTTCATTGATGCGCGCTTCGAGCGCGGCGCGGCGCTCCGGCGTATCGAACGCGCCCTGCTCGCTCTCGCGCTGCCACAGCATCTGCGCCAGCGGCTGCGAGCCGAGCAGCACATCCTCGATGGCTTCGCGGCCGCCGGTGCGGGCGAGATCGTCGGGATCCTGGCCGTCCGGCAAGGTCGCGAATTTCAGGCTCTTGCCGGGCTTTAACAGCGGCAGCGCAATGTCGATGGCCCTATACGCCGCACGCCGGCCGGCGCCATCGCCGTCGAAACACAGGATCGGCTCCTCGTTCATCTTCCACATCAGGGCGAGCTGATCGGCGGTGAGCGCGGTGCCGAGCGGCGCCACCGTCGCTTCATAACCGGCGGTGACCATGGCGATGACGTCGACATAGCCTTCGACCGCGATCAGGCGCGCGCCGTCATGCGTCGCCTGGCGCGCGGCGGCGATGTTGTAGAGCGTACCGCCCTTGTGAAAGAGCGGCGTCTCCGGCGAGTTGAGATATTTCGCCGGAACATCCTTCTCCAGCGCCCGGCCGCCGAACGCGATCACCCGGCCGCGCCAGTCGGAAATCGGAAACATGACGCGGTCACGGAAACGGTCGTACGGCACCGCGATGCCTTCGCCGGCCACAAGAAGCCCGGCCTCGATCATGTCCTCGACCGGGATTTTCGCCGCGCCGAGATGTTCCTTCAGCGCATACTGATCCGACGTCGCGTAGCCGAGCCGGAATTTCACCTGCGTCGGCGAGGTGAGCCCGCGATCGGCGAGATAGCCGCGGCCGCGCGCGCCGTTGCGGGCGGCCAGCGTCGCTTCAAAAAACTTTGCCGCCAGTTCGCAGACTTCGTGCAGCGACTTGCGCCGCTCCTCGCGCGCTTCGGCTTCCGGCGAATAGGCCGGCAGCGGCACGCCGGCCATCTCCGCCAGCCGCTCGACCGCTTCCGGGAAAGTGACGCCCTCGGTCTCCATCACGAAGTCGAAAATGCTGCCGTGCTTGCCGGAGGAAAAGTCGTGGTAAAAGCCCTTGTCGTCGTTGACCGTGAACGACGGCGTCTTCTCCTTGTTGAACGGCGATAGCCCCTTCCACTCGCGGCCGGCCTTGCGCAATTTCACGCGCTTGCCCACGACTTCCGAAACCGAAAGCCGGGCGCGAAGCTCGTCGAGAAATTGCGGCGTGTAGCGCATGGTGATTCGCCTGAACCCGCGAGGCTAGCGCAGGAGCACCCTGAATATAGGGCGGGGCGGCGCAAGCGGGCAGGCCTGGCTGCCGGCTTGTCCTAGTTATCCACAGGCACCCCGCTTCCGCGGACGCGCCAGGCCGCGACTCACCACGAATAACGCAGCGTTCCAGTGCCGGCGTAGGTCTGCGCGCCACTGCCGAACTGGCCGTCGAACTTGCCCATCAGCGACCAGTTCGGGGTCATGCGCAGTTCCGCACCGAGCGTGGCGAGTGCGGAATTCTTCGGCGGCGCGGCGCCGTTGACGATGAAGCTGGTACCGGGCAGCGCCTGGAACACTGCGCCGAGCGCCGGATTGCTGACCCAGTCGTGCGCCCAGGCGAGACGACCGCGCAGGATGACCGGCATGGTGCCGAGCATGGCGAGATCGTCGGCACGCGCGCCGAGCTCGCTTCGGGTGTCGGTCGCGGTCTGCGCATTGTAGGTCAGGCCGAAGCCGCCGCCGGTCAGATCGGTCTCGCTGTAACTCGGCGTGTGGAAGCTCTGCGCCTGCACCGCGGCGTATGGCGTAAAGCCGACGACGTCGGTGAGGCCGGCGACGCCGTTTGCCGGCGGCAGGTCGAAACGATAACCGGCCTCCAGCCGTCCGCCGACACTCTGGCCCTGAAACTTCGCCTGCAGTTGATCGCCGAGCGCCGCCGTCCGGTCGGTGGTGAACCAGTGATTGGCGTAAGCGAGCGCGGCAGACAGATAGGCCGGGCCATCGTGAGTCCGGGCGTAGACGCCGCCCTCGAACGCGTCGCTGCGTCCGCTGCCGAGTCCCTGCGCAAGATTCCAGTTGGAGCCGCCGCCGGCCAGCGCAAAGCCGACGAGCGTTTCCGGCGCGATGTGATAGTCCATGCCGCCGGCAAAGCCGAAGTCGCTCGCGGTCACATTGGCCGAGCCGACCGCTGGATCGCCGTTGAAGCTGGCGCCACCGCCGAAGGCGGAGCCCCAGGCGCTCCAGCGCCGCTCAAAGTCTTGCGGCTTCGGCGATCTGGTCAGCACGCCCGCATAAGCCGATACGATATCCGACGGAAACCCCGCGTCATCCCGCGCCGGCGCAAAGCCGAGTGCGCCGCCATTTCCCGGCCCGCCGCCCCCACCGCTCGACGGATCGAGCATCAGGTTGAGGAAGTCGCTCATCAGCTGAAACGCGCCCTTCTGCGCACCGGTCGCGTTTTCACCGTCAACCTGACTCAGTTGTGAGGAGCTCAGCGTGCCAAACGCGGCCGGAATGCCGCCGGCGGTGTTGAAATAATTGACCAGCGTATTGGCAACGTTCTGCTGGTTGGCATCGAGACTGACGAAGACCGGCGTTGCCGGAGTGGGAGTGCCCGGTAGCGTTGGGCTCGTTGGACTAGTCGGCGGCGGCGTGAAGTTCAGCGCCAGATTGAGATAGGCGTGGCTCGCATCGTAGGTCAGGCTTGATGTGAAATTCGCCGGCTGGTTGGTGTTCGTGAGTGAACCGAAGGTGCCGCTGACGCCGCCGGTCGCACTAAGAATGGTGTACTGCTTGGAGATATAGCTGCCGCTGGCGTAGGTCGCGTTCACGGTGGCGCCACCGAGCGCCGCCGTCCCCGTGACGCTGGTGGAGGATGCGGTGGTCGGGTTGACCTGCACCAGATACATCGCCCCCGATGCCAAAGCGAGATTGCCCGCCACCGTCATCGACGAGTTCGGCGTGCCGTTACCCGGATTGAAAATGCCGCCACTGGCAATCGTGGTGTTGCCGACGGTGCCGATGCCCTGCAAGGTCGCGCCGCTGTTGACCGTTGTCAGGCTCGACGTCGCGATTGAGCCATCCACTTCCAGCACGCCGCCATTGACGGTCGTCGCGCCCGTATAGGTGTTAATCCCCGACAGCGTCAGCGTGCCGGTGCCGACCTTAACCAGTGAGCCACCCGTCGGATTTATCTGATTGTTACTGAAAGCTTCGCAACCACCGCCACAATCGCCAATGACGCCGCTGAAATTGGTCGACAGATTATTGCCGCCCACCGTGAGCTGGTCCGCGCCCAGGTAAAGGCCACCAGCGCCCTCGATCGAACCCGCGGAGACCTTGCCGTCATTGTTCAGACCCGTGGTCAACGAGAAATCAACAAACCCAGCACTATCGATGATGATGCGCGCATTGCCCCCCGTCGCGTGACCGGTAAACCCCGTCAGAGCCCCTACTTCGTTGGTAATTACAGCATCGCCCGCGGTACTCATGCTCGCAAACTCAAAACCGCCGCTATAGTTGGTAATCGTCGCGTTCCCCGCCGTTGCCGTATCGGTAAACACCGAATCTCCACCGATATTGAGGACGATATTGGCGCTACCCGCCGTGGCTCCATTCCGAAAGAAAATCGAACCGCCAGAATTGTTGGTAATCGTGGCGTTGCCAGCCGAGGACAGGGTTATAAAGTTGATATTGCCGACGTTAACGATGGTGGACTGAGCGGCACTGGATGAATTTTGAAAATTTATGGTTCCGCTGACGGCGTTGAACACGTTGATGTTGCCGGCCACGGCCGTATTCCCAAGACTAAAGATGCCTTGGTTCGTAAAGACCGGTTCAAACTGGCTATTGTTGGTGATGCCGGTGCCGTTCAGGAGAAAGGCCGTTGTGGGTTCGATGTTGAATTCAAACATCGGAGCGCCGGTACTAAAGACGATTTGTCCAATGCTCGTACTGTTCGAGATCGTGACGGATGTCGGCGCGCCGTTGTTGGTGAATGTCGCGACGCCGGTAGGCGCGGTCGTTGGCAACCAGTTGGCGTCGGTGGTCCACTCGGCGCCCGGACCGGCCCATGTCGCGTTCTGCGCGGTGGCAGGCCGGGGCTCCATGAATGCCGTAAGCAAGACCACGACAGAAAGCGCACCGACCGTCCCGCGGCGTCGAACCACAACGCAACAAATTATCCGCGCACAGTTTGTTGACTTCCTTCACCGCGATCTCCCCGTGATCGCAATGAACCTATGGATACGCGGAACTCCGGTCTTGGACCGTGGTGAAGACGCTGTGCCGGAGAAGAACCCGATGCCGATTAGATAAATCGTGTTGCAACGCGACCACAGTCGAGCGGGCCGCGGCTATGCGAAGAGAGAAATAAATATGCCGCCAGAGACTTCCAGGACCGCGCGACGCAACAAGAACTCAGATCGGATATCCGATCCTTGTTTCAGTTTGGCCGCGCGCCGGCCCGCACATCCGATGGCGTTGCGCCATAGAGCCTGCGGAAGCAGCGATTGAAATAGGACAGGTCGCCGAAACCTGCTTCAAATACCAGCGAACTCACGGTGCGGCCGGAAAACCACGGATCGGTCAGCATCCGGTGCACCCGATTAAGCCGCTGCGTCAGAACGAACTCGGAAAATGTCGTCGCATCGTTGTCGAACAGCATGCAGACGTAACGTGGCGTAATCCCGTGACGCCGGGCAACGGCCTCAATCGAAAGATGACGGTCGGTCAGATTCCTGACGATGTCGGCCTTGATCGCACGCAACCGCGCGGCCGGAACACCGCGAGCGCCTGCGATCACCGACGCATCGCGCGTCGCTCCGATCGCCAGCACCGCCAGATCCTGCAGGTGGTTCGCGGTCAGGCTTTGCAAATGCGGATCCGTGATCCAGCTCTCTTCCTTCAGCATGGCCGCGTAATGCACCAGCAGCCGCAGCGCCTCGGTGTTCACAGGAATCGGCCGCATCGTGGCGGCGTCGAGATCGGTTATCGACCGAGCGATCTTGCCGAGAGGCAAGCGAAAATTGACGACCTCGGATGCCGACTGGATTTCGCAGCGGCAGACATCCGCAGTGCGCGTCAGCGCCGCGGTATTGCTGCCGATGGGGATTTCCTTGCCGCGGACATGAATAACGGAATCGCCCGACAGAGCGACGGTGAGAAGAATGTCGTCGCCCTCGACCAGATCCGGCGTGCGCAAGCAATCCATCGCCGAGCAAGTGCCGGTGGCTAGCACAAGGTCCGGCAACACCCGAAACACCATGTCAACATTGAATGGCACGTCGGGCTTCAGTTCGAATTTCATCTTCATGAACGACCGGCCGATAATTTCGCGCGAGGCCTCGATCCGGTCCCGCTCGGCGAATTGGCCGCTGGATAACTTGAAAAAATTGCTCGATGGAATGTTCATAAATCCCGCCGACGTTGAGGAGCGCATTCTAGGTCACACTACATTCCGGCAATACCCGAATTTAGTTCGGCGACTTCCGCTAAGTCCAATCTTTTTCCGCATAAGCACAGAGTCTTGAAGGCCGGCGCTATGCCGAAGGAGAAACAACCATGCCTGCAGCGAATTTCCAGCTAACAATATCAAATAACTTTTGAAAATTGTTGAACGCATACCTTTGCCTTGCAACAAAATGCTATGCGCGACACCAAGTCCGGCGGAATCTCATTTGACACCGACGCTCTCCCGGAGAAGGACCGGTTTCCCGCGTTCTGCGAAGGTATGTTCCGGCATGTCGTCGGAGCCGATATCGTACAGCGCGGCACCACGCCATTTCGCGGCGTGCTCGAGGTGCGGCAGGCCGCCGGCCTGATCATCGCCAACATTGCCACAACGCCGTCCGACATCGTTCGCAGCAAACTTAATGTCAGCGACGGTGACGACGCGATCGTTCTCGGGGTGTGGCAACGCGGCCTCGGTCAGGTGACACAGGGCAAGAACGAAAATCAGATTAATACGTCCAATGGCTTTGTCCTCGACAACGGACAGCCAGGCACGGTCCGCACAGAAGAAGCCTGCCGCTTTTGGGCGCTGACCATTCCGCGGAACAGGATCGCTGGCGTAGGGCAGGACCTCGCCCGCTTCGCAGGCGCCAAACTGAATGACCGGCAATGCCTGCAGCTATTGACCGGATACCTGGAAGGAACGCTTGCGCAAAATTTCGACGACCATCATTCCACCGAGCTGTTTTGCAGCCATCTCGTCGATCTGGTTTGCCTCGCGCTCGCGGGCGACGAGCATACCCGTGGGCTTCAGTCACAAAGCGGAATAAGCGCCGCGCGTCTTGCGGCAATCCTGCGAATGATTTTCGATCAATCGGCCAATCCCGGCCTGAGCGCGGCCGTTATCGCCGCCCAGCTCGGCGTTACACCACGTTACGTTCACGTCCTGCTCGAGCGGTCCGGCCGGACCTTTATGCAGCACGTTCTGCAAAAGCGCCTTGAAAAAGCGGAACAGCGCCTGACCAGTGATGTGGATCAACACCGCAAGATCGCCGACATCGCCATGGAGGTTGGATTTTCCGATCTCTCACACTTCAATCGCTCGTTTCGCCGCCATTTCGGCGATACGCCCTCTGGCCTGCGGGCAACCCGCGCCAAGCGTGGGACGTGATCGATCAAATCAAACGGCCGTGCTTGCGCGAGGCTGACGAACCCATGAAGCGTACTAACCGTTATAATAAGTGCGGTATTTTCATTTTCGTCGCGCTGACGTGCGGCCTCGCCGGAGCGCACGCCAATACAAACGACGAATATTACGATCTGGTGCGTCCCAATGGACACGCGCGCAACGATGCGGCCTTTCAGGCCGATCTTGATTCCTGCTACGGCCAAACCGGCGCCAGCCGCTACCGACAGGACACATCGGCATTCAAGCAGTGCATGCTGGGCCGCAAGTGGCGATGGCAATCGGTTCGCATGACGCGAAGCCCGTTACGATCTGGTTCGGGGTCGGGTTCCGGCTGGGGCCAGGAGCCGCAATGGCAGTACGACATCAAGCCATGAAACTACTGAAGATCTTCTGACCGGCGACTGAGCTTCGTCCGGCTCGCATCGGTAACGGCTGCGCGTCCAGGTAAGGCGCCTAATTTATCCGCCACCCATCCGGCGTGTAATCGAACAGCCGCTGCACCCGGTAATAGCGGGGCGAGCGCGGCGCGGTGAAGCCCCATAGTTCCGAGCGGCCTGCCGTGTATTTCCAGTAATTGGTGTCGTGGGTCTGGTAGCTGTCGTCGATCTGCAGCACATCGGCTGCGTATTCCAGCGGCACCTCATCCGGCCCGCAGAAATAGGCGAACACATTATTGCCCGGCCCGTGCCGGCCCGGGCCCCACTCGATCGGGTAACCGTTCTCCTTCATCCGGCCCATGCCGCGCATCACCGAGTCGATCTCCGGCAGGTCGAAGGCAATGTGATTGAGCGTCGGCAGGTCCATCTTGCACATCACGATCGAGCAGTGATCGCTGTTGCCGCAATGCAGGAACGTCAGCGGCGCGTTGTCGTCGACAATCTTGAAGCCGAGCACTTTGGTGAAGAACGCCAGCGTGCCCTCGTGGTCGCGCATGTTGAGATTGGCGTGCACGATCTTGCGCGGCTTGTCAGCCTTATCGGCGCGGTCGGCATGATCGTTAGCCTCGCAGACGAAGGCGAGATTGCGCCCGTCCGGATCCTTGCAGCCGAAACCGTAACCGCCGCCCGCGCTTTTGATCGCCGCCGGCGCGGTCGCCGGGCGGCCGGAAGCAACGACGGCCTTGTGCAGAGCGTCGATATCTTCGCGGTCGCGACATCGAACACAATGCGCTCCACCGCGGGCTGCGTGCCGCGATGCAGGCCGACGATATGATGATAGCCGGCGGTGCCGCGGAAATAATGCGCGTCGTTGTTCTGCGCCACCGGCGTGAGGTTCCACACCGTCTCGTAGAAGCGCGCAGCTTCCGCAAGATTGGTGGCGACCAGTTCGACGCTGCGTACGCCGCGGATCAGATAGTCTGGCATGTTCAGCCCGCGAGCAGCTTCTTCACCATGGCGCTGGCCTTGGAGAAATCCATCTTGCCGGCGAAGCGCTCTTTTAGAGCCGTCATGGTGCGGCCCATATCCTTGAGCGTCGCGGCTTCGAGTTCCTTGATCAGCGAAGAAATCGCCTCACCGGCCTCGATGTCCGACATCTGCTTCGGCATGAAACCGGAAATGATCTCGATTTCCTCGCGCTCCTGAGTCGGCGAGTTCGGTGCGGCCGGCCTTCTCGTAGATCTCGAACGATTCCTGGCGCTGCTTGACCATCTTGGCCATGACATCGACGATCTCGGCATCGCCCAATTTGAGCCGTTCGGCGCCACTTGTTTCGCGCTGGAGAATCGCGGCATTGACGAGGCGAAGCGTGGAGACACGCCGTGCCTCGCCGGCTTTCATCGCCGCTTTCATCGCGTTGTTGATATCGTCGCGCAACACGGCTATGGCCTCTCGCACAAGCGCCCGCACGGGTCGGCGGGCGGACCAATGATTAGGCCCTAGCCGATGCCGACACAACCGCAGTCTTTCGCCTCCAACTCGCCCACACGCTGGGACGAGCCCAAAGCCACGGCCGTGCTGGTCATGGCCGACGGCACCGTGCTGGAAGGCATGGGCCTTGGCGCCACGGGACATGCCGTCGGCGAAGTCTGCTTCAACACCGCGATGACGGGCTACGAGGAAATCCTCACCGACCCGTCCTATGCCGGGCAGATCATCACCTTCACATTTCCACACATCGGCAATGTCGGCACCAACGAAGACGACATCGAAACCGTCAATCTCGCGGCGACACCGGGTGCGCGCGGCGTAATCCTGCATTCCGCCATTACCCAGCAGTCGAACTATCGCGCCACGAAGAACCTCGATGCATGGCTGAAGGCGCGTGGCGTCATCGGCCTCGCCGGCCTCGACACCCGCGCGCTGACCGCGCTGATCCGCGAAAAGGGCATGCCCAACGCAGTGATCGCGCACGCACCATCCGGCGAATTCGATCTCGACGCGCTCAAGCGCGAGGCGAAGGAATGGCCGGGCCTGCTCGGCATGGATCTCGTACCGATGGTGACAAGCGGCCAGCGCTTCACCTGGAGCGAGACGCCGTGGCAATGGGGCGAAGGCTACGGCGAACTGAAAGAGCCGAAGTTCCACGTCGTCGCCATCGACTACGGCATCAAGCGCAACATCCTGCGCCAGCTTGCCGGGCATGGCTGCAAGGTCACTGTCGTGCCGGCGACAACATCGGCGGAAGACATCCTCGCGCTCAAGCCCGATGGTGTTTTCCTCTCCAACGGTCCCGGCGATCCGGCGGCAACCGGCGAGTATGCCGTGCCGGTGATCCGCAAGCTGATCGAGCAGAAGCCGGTGTTCGGCATTTGCCTTGGCCATCAAATGCTCGGTCTCGCGGTCGGCGCCAAGACCATGAAAATGCACCAGGGCCATCACGGCGCGAACCATCCGGTGAAGGACCTGAAAACCGGCAAGGTCGAGATCACCTCGATGAATCACGGCTTCGCGGTCGACCGCGCCACGCTGCCAAAGAACGCGGTCGAGACTCACGTCTCGCTGTTCGACGGCTCGAATTGCGGTCTCGCCCTCAACGACCGCCCGGTATTTTCCGTGCAGTATCATCCCGAAGCCTCGCCCGGTCCTGAGGACAGCCATTATCTGTTCGGCCGCTTTGTCGAGGCGATGCGCGCCTCCAAAGCATAGATTGAGCGGCGTTCAGTGAGTTTGCGGCGAACCAATCTTGTTGGATTTATTGTCGTTCACCTGATCGCAGCGCTGGCGTTGCTGCCGTGGTTTTTCAGCTGGAGCGGCGTGATCCTTTACCTGCTCGGCGTCCACGTCTTCGGCGTGCTCGGCATCAACGTTTGTTATCACCGCCTGCTGACCCATCGCGGCTTCGCCTGCCCGCTCTGGCTGGAACATGCCCTCGCCGTGATGGGGGTGTGTTCGATGCAGGATTCGCCGTCGTATTGGGTCGCGGCGCATCGCCGGCATCATCAGTATGCCGATCGGGAAGAAGACCCGCACACTCCGCTTGCCGGTTTCTTCTGGGCACATGTCGGCTGGCTGCTGGCCAAACCCGACGATCCGACGCGCGACCAGCTGATCAAGCGATACGTCAAGGATCTCAGCCGCGATCCATTCTACGTCTGGCTGGATCGAAGCAATCATTCGGCCTACCTCGCAGCTGTTATCGTGGCTGGTGTTTTTCCTGGCCGGCTTTGCCGTGATGGCAGCGACAGGACACACGCTGTCTGCCTCCGCGCAATTTGGCTTGAGCCTTCTGGTCTGGGGCGGCGCGCTGCGCACCGTGGTTCATTGGCATCTGACCTGGGCGGTCAATTCGGTGACCCATGTCTGGGGCTATCGCAATTACGCATCGCCCGACGCCAGCCGCAACAATACTTCTGATCGCGCTGCTGACCGCCGGCGAAGGCTGGCACAACAATCATCACGCCGATTCACGCTCGGCGCGCCACGGCCACGAGTGGTGGGAGATCGACGTCACCTGGCTGATGATCCGTTGCCTGATGCTGCTCGGCCTCGCCTGGGACGTCGCGGTGCCATCGCCAAACCTGAAAGCGAAATTCAACAGCGCGAGCCCGCAGGTTGATCGGCGGCTGCTGAAGCGATCGTCCCCTGACACGCGGCGGCGCTATTTCATTTCCAGATGCACGGCATTGGCGACCGCGGTGTAGCGCGCGAGGTCGTCGGCCATGAACTTGGCGTAGGCCGCCGTGCCGTTTTCTTCCATATGGATGCCGAGCGTCACCATGCGCTGCGCCATCTCCGGCTCGCGCAGGATTTTCGCCACCGCCGACTGAAGCTTTGCCACGATCGGCGCCGGCACGCCGGCGGACGACTGCAAGCCGAGCATGGTGGCGACATTGAAGCCCTTGTAGCCAAGCTCGTCGCAGGTTGGCACATCCGGCAGCGACGGATCGCGCTGCAATACGCTGACGCAAAGCGCGCGCAACTTGCCGGTGTTGATCAGCGACAGCACGTTGGAGATGCCCGACCAGCCGGAATCGACCTCACCGGTCAGCAAGGCATTCACCAGCCCGGTGCCGCCGCGATACGGAATATGCAGGAGATCGATTCCAGCCTGCTGTTCGAAGATCACCATGGTGAGTTGATGGATCGAACCCGGGCCCGCCGAACCGAATGTCATCGTGCCGGGCTTCGACTTTGCCAGCGCCACAAACTCGGCAAGGGTATTGGCCGGCACCGCGGGCTTGACCACCAGCACCGTCGGCAGCGTTGCGATCGCCGTGATCGGCGTGAAATCGGACAGCTTGTAATTGGCGTCCGGATTGATCGCGATGCTGATGGCGAGCGCGCCAGAAGTCGTTGACACTCAGCGTGTAGCCGTCGGGCGCCGCCTCAACCGTCTGCTTCGCCGCGATGACGCCGCCGACGCCGGGCACGTCTTCGACGATGAACGGATTGTTGAAGATTTCGCTGAGCTTGGCCGACAGCAGGCGGCCGACCACATCGGGATTGCCGCCGGCGGCCGACGCGGCAAGGACCCGGACCGGCCGCGACGGATAGGCATCGTCGGCGAACGCGGATGAAGCGAGCAACGCCACCACGGCAGCGGCAACGGCGTTTACGCGGCAAATCGTCTTCAGAACCACGCGCTTCCTCCCCCTCATATTTTATGTCTTGCTATGGAGGATGAAAACCGCGCCACATTCAAGGGCAAGTTATGCAAGGGCAAGTTACGGCCTGCACGGCCGATGGCGCGGATGTGCGTGGAAACTGTCGCACGGGTTAGACATTTCCAAACCAATACTCGCTAGGAAACCCCGGCGAGACAGAACCATGCTGACCGAAGCCAGACGCCCCGCCCCTATCGTTCACAGATTTGCCGACGATGGGCGAATTCCGAACAATCCAGCCTTGCCGCTCGTGCTCTATCGCGGCGGCATCGATCTCGCCGGATCGCCCGACCCGGAAAAGATGATTGAAAAGACCTTCGGCGCCAACGGCTGGGGCGACATGTGGCGGAACGGCGTATTCCCGTACCCGCATTATCATTCCATGATTCACGAGGCGATGGGCGTAGCGCGCGGTCGCGCCAAGGTGCGGTTCGGCGGCGAGAACGGCGAAGCGATCGAAATTGCACCCGGCGACGTCGTCGTGTTGCCGGCGGGCACCGGGCATCAGTGCCTCACCCACACAGCCGATCTTGTGGTGATCGGAGCCTATCCGCCTAGCGGCAAATATAATCTCTGCCGCGCTTCGAAAGCGGAACACGCCAAAGCGCTGGCTACCATTCGCGAAGTGCCGTTGCCGGCAACCGATCCCGCGTTTGGGCCGGATGGACCATTGTTATCGTTGTGGCGGACATGAACTGGCTTGCGTTCTGGGATAGTCCGCATTCGATCTACGTCAACGCACGTCACAAGGACGTTCATTACCGTGTCATCGCGGAAGCGGTCGCATCACTGGTGCCGTCGCCGCAGGCGCGCGTGCTCGACTACGGTTCCGGTGAGGCACTCCACGCCGATATTGTTGCTGCCGCCGCCGGCGAGTTGTTGTTGTGCGAAGGCGCGCCGGGCGTGCGCGCGAGCCTCGCAACACGCTTCGCCAACAATCCGAAAATCCGGGCGGTTGCGCCCGACGAGGTCGGGCGGTTGCCTGACCGGTCGTTCGATCTCATCGTGCTGCATTCGGTCGCGCAATATTTGACGCCGGATGAGACGTCGGCACTGTTCGCAACATTTCATCGTCTGCTGAAGCCAGACGGCACTCTTGTCGTCAGCGACGTCATCCCGCCGCACGTGCCGGCGGTGACGGACGCCCTCGCCCTCCTGCAATTCGGCGCAGCCAACGGGTTTTTCTTTGCAGCGTTTACCGGTCTCGCCCGCACGCTGGTTTCCAGTTACTGGCGCTTGCGCTCGCAGTATGGACTGACGCGCTATGGCGAAGCCGCAATGAACGAAAAGCTCGCGGCGGCAGGATTCGCGGCGCAACGCACCCCGGACAATATCGGGCACAATCAGGCGCGCATGAAATTCATTGCGCGTCCGACCTGACCAGAGCGTGTACTTAAGAGAAATCGTATAATTTCCAGTATTCGCGTGTTTGCGATCGACAGGATCGTCGTCTTCGGAGGAAATCCATGAACTCCTTTCGCCTGCTTTCGGCCTCGGCAATGGCGTTGCTCGGCGTTGCGCTGCTTGCCGATGACGCCGGTGCTCAGCAAAAGACTCTACGAGAGCAACTCATAGGAACTTGGCTGGCGGTCTCGGTCGTCACTGCACATCCGGATGGGACCAAGATCGAAAGCTTCGGTCCAAATGTGAAGGGTATGCAGATATTCGACAGCAATGGACGAGTGGTCATCGTGCTGATGCGCTCGGACCTGCCGAAGTTCGTCTCCAACAGCCGGGAAACGGGCACTGCTGAGGAAAACAAGGCGGTTGTTCAAGGAAGCTCTACCCTTTTTGGCACGTACTCGGTCGATGAGGCGGCAAAGTCGGTTAGCATCCAAATCGAAGCTGCAACATTCCCAAATTGGACGGGAACGACGCAAAAACGGGCCATAGCAATCTCCGGGGATGAACTCACCGTCACCGGCTTTACTGGCACGCTGGGTGGTGCGCCTGTTTCCAAATGGATGCGCATGACCCATTGATCTTAATTAGTGAGTGCACGCTCTAAGTCTACAGTTGCGCCCTGCGCTCGTAGAACGTCCATAGCAGCGCGAACAGCCGCGGATTGTAGGTGCCTTCGGCGCAATCGCGTGCCTCGTCTTCGCTGAGTTCGATGGCGCCGCCGGCGATTTCGGCTTGAAGCTGGATCTGCGCATTCTCTTCAAGGAACGTGCAGGCGAAGAACGCCTCCTCGGCTGTCGCTCCGGCCACGACGCTGCCATGACCACGCATCTGTGCGGCGCGGTGCTTCCCGAGCGAGCGTGACAGATCGGCGGCCTGATCGTCGTTCACTACCAGCCGCGGATTGTTCCAGGTCGGCACGCCGGTGCAGAGGAACGAGCCGTGCAGGAACACAGGCTTGAGCGGCTTGCCGGCAATGCCAAGCGCGCGGGCGTGCGGCGCATGGAGATGACAGACGCACATGGCGTCGGGACGATCACGATGAATCTGGGTGTGGATGCGCCATTCCAGCGGAATGAGTCCGCCCGGATGCTCGATGATGGTGCCATCGATGTTGTAGACGAAAATCTGCTCGGGCCGCACCGTGCTCTTTTCCGTGCTGGCGCCGGGGCTGATGAAACAAATGTCGGTGCCGGGCATCCGGATCGAGACGTGGCCGAACATGCCAATCACGCCCTGCTGGTTCAGCATCCGCGTCAGCGTCGCGGTTTTGGCACGTAATACTTCTTTCTCATCGCTCATCGGAACGTATTTCCATTTTCTTGCAGGTTGAAGTTCAGAGAGGCTAAAGCGATTTGGCGACGCCGGCTTTCTCGACCAGCTTGCCCCAGCGGTCAATTTCCGAAGCGAGCCACGGTGTCAATTCGGCCGGCGGCGGGCTTTTACCGGCAGCGTGCCGAGTTGTTGCATCAGCGCCTGCACTTCCGGTGCGTGCGCGGCAGCGTCGAGCGCCTCGCTCAGCTTCGCCTGGATCGGTTTCGGCGTCGCCGCCGGCACGCAGACCAACGTCCAGCCGACAGCTTCGAAACCGGGCACGCCGGCTTCCGCAATCGTCGGAACATCCGGCAGCGCCGGAACCCGCTCGGTCGAGCTGACACCCAGCGCGCGCACCTGACCGGCCTTGATCTGCCCGCTGACGCTGCCGGCATCGGCGAACATCAGCGATACGCGTCCAGCGATCACGTCATTGAGCGCGAGCGGTGCGCCGCGATAGGCGATGCCGGTCATCGTCGTGCCGGTCATGATCTGAAACAGCTCGGCAGCAAGATGAATGGCCGAACCGGGACCGCCGTGCCCGAAATTGATCTGCCCCGGCTTTTCCTTGAGCAGCGCGATCAACTCCTTGATCGAATGCGCCGGCACATCCGGATTGACCACGAGCGCCAGCGGCGTCCGAAATACCAGCGAGACTGGCTGCAAATCCTTGATCGTGTCGAACGGCAGCGACTTGAACAGGGTCGGATTGGCGGCGAGCGCGCTGGCATCGGCCAGCAAGGTGAGACCATCGGGATCGGCTTTGACGACCGCGCCTTCCGCCACGACCCCGCCAGCGCCTGCACGATTCTCGATGACGATCGGCTTGCCGAGGCGCGCCTGCAACGGCGCCGCCATGCCGCGCATGATCACATCGATGCTGCCGCCCGCCGGAAACGAAACCAGGATTTTTACCGGACCCGACGGATAGTCGTCGGCACGCACCGCAAAGGCCGGGAACGTCAACACGCCGGAGAGCGCGGCGAGAACAGTGCGGCGTGTCTGCATTTTGATGAAACTCATCGGGCGCGAGGCCCGTGTCCTTGGGCAGTTTATTATAGTTTGGGTCGTTCGGCTCAATTGTACCGGCAAACGGCCCGCTGTCGAAGTATTGCAGGTTGCATCTGCGCGGCGTTAACGCGCGTTTATCAGCGACATTGTGTCCAGCCGTCCGCCGCAACAAACCTATTTCACGGGAACGACGGCGATCGCGCTCATCTCGATGAGGTAATCGGGCGACGTCATCTTGCTGATTTCCACCATGGTCGAGGCAGGCAGCGGCGGCTTGAAATACTCCGAGCGAACTTTGTGAATGGCGTCGAAGTGTTCCATGTTGCGAACATGAACATCGACGCGGCAGACATCGTCGAGTGTGCCGCCGGCAGCCTCGACCGCCGCCTTTACGTTCTCGCAAACCTGCCGCGTCTGTTCGGTGATGTCGCCGATGCCGGCAATGCTGCCGTCGGGACGGCGCGCCGTCATGCCGGAGACAAAGACAAAGCGGCCGGTCGCTTCGATCGCGGTGGCGTGTGAGAACACGCCACTCGGCTGACGCAGTTTCGGGCTCGTGATTTGCACTTTCGGCATGGCGGGTAGTCCCTCATTCAATCGGGCTTGATGCCCGCGCCCTGGATCAGTTTGCCGTAGCGGTCGTAGTCTTTGGCGATCGTGTCGGCAAATTGCTTGCTGTCGAAATATCGCAGATTGTAGCCGAGCGGTGTCAGCTTCTGCTCGACGTCGGGCATTTTATCGACGTCGGCAAGTGCGGGGCCGTAACGCGCAACGACATCGCGCGGCATTTTTGCCGGGCCCGAGACGCCGTACCACACCGTGACATCGAAATTCGGATAACCGCTCTCGCTCACCGTCGGCACGTCGGGAAGAATGGCGATGCGTGACGGTGAAGCGACCGCAAGCGGTTTGATCTTGCCGGTCTCGATATATTGCATCAGCGAATTCGGCGTCGACCAGATCAAAGGGATTTGACCGCCGAGCAGATCGGTCACTGCCGGCGCGGTGCCTTTGTACGGCACGTGCGTGATCTCGACGCCCGCCATCACATTAAACATCAATGCGGCAAGATGGTGCGGCGTGCCGACGCCGGGCGTGCCGACGGTGAGCTTACCGGGATTGGCCTTGGCATAGGCGATCAGGCTTTTCAGATCCGACACCGGCGATGCCGGACCGGAAAACAGCAGGATCGGCGTGGTCGCAATCTCCGCCACCGGCGCAAAGTCGGCGACGACATCGAACGGCACATCCTTATGCAGCCACTTGTGCAGCACCGAGGATGTTTCCATCAGCAGCATGGTGTGGCCATCCGGCGTCGCCTTGGCGACCGAGTCGGCGCCGATCGCGCCGCCGGCGCCAGTGCGGTTTTCCACCACCCAAGCCTGACCGAGCCGCTCGGAGAGCTTCGCGGCGAACTGCCGCCCGATGATGTCGACACCGCCGCCTGCGGCGATCGGCACCACGAGCGTCACCGGCCGCGTGTCAGGGCTCTGCGCGGAGGCGGCAATAACCGCGGCGGCGGCAACGGCCACGCCGAGCCCGCAAATCAACAGCTTTTGGGCTGTCCGCATCGTCTCCTCCCGCCATTTTTATTGTTCCGGCAAGGCTATCCCGCGGCTACGCACAGGACAAACCCATCGAATTTGCCCGCCCTCCGAATCTGGTCTAAGACGCTCGCGCGCGGGGCCTGACCCTGGCGCCGGGCGCGCGAAAAGCGCGCTTTTTTTGTGCCCTGAAGCGGAAGCCATGCCTAAAAGGACCGACATCTCCTCGATCCTGATCATCGGCGCAGGCCCGATCGTGATCGGTCAGGCCTGCGAATTCGACTATTCGGGCACGCAGGCTTGCAAGGCGCTCAAGGAAGAGGGCTATCGGGTCATCCTGGTCAACTCGAACCCGGCGACGATCATGACCGATCCGGATCTCGCCGACGCCACCTATATCGAGCCGATCACGCCTGACATCGTCGCCAAGATCGTCGAGAAGGAGCGCCCGGACGCGCTGCTGCCGACCATGGGCGGCCAGACTGCGTTGAACACGGCGCTGTCGCTCAAGAAAATGGGCGTGCTCGACAAGTTCAACGTCAAGATGATCGGCGCCACGGCGGAAGCCATCGACAAGGCGGAAGATCGCAAGCTGTTCCGCGACGCGATGAAGAAAATCGGGCTGGCGACGCCACGCTCGCACCAGATCAAGACGCTGATCCAGGCGCTCGAAGCGCTCGACGATATCGGGCTGCCCGCCATCATCCGGCCGTCGTTCACGCTCGGCGGCACCGGCGGCGGCATCGCCTACAACAAGGCGGAGTTCATCGAGATCGTCGAACGCGGCATCGATGCCTCGCCGACCAGTGAAGTGCTGATCGAAGAGTCGGTGCTCGGCTGGAAAGAGTTCGAGATGGAGGTGGTGCGCGACAAGAAGGACAACTGCATCATCATCTGCTCGATCGAGAACGTCGATCCGATGGGCGTGCACACCGGCGACTCGATCACCGTCGCGCCCGCCCTGACGCTGACCGACAAGGAATACCAGATCATGCGCAACGCCTCGATCGCGGTGTTGCGCGAGATCGGCGTCGAGACCGGCGGCTCCAACGTGCAGTTCGCCGTCAATCCGGAGGACGGCCGCCTCGTCGTCATCGAGATGAACCCGCGCGTGTCGCGTTCGTCGGCGCTGGCGTCGAAGGCCACCGGCTTTCCGATCGCCAAGGTCGCGGCCAAGCTCGCGGTCGGCTACACGCTCGACGAGATCGCCAACGACATCACCGGCGGCGCGACGCCGGCGTCGTTCGAGCCGACCATCGATTACGTCGTCACCAAAATTCCGCGTTTTGCTTTCGAGAAATTCCCCGGCGCCGATCCGGTGCTGACCACCTCGATGAAATCGGTCGGCGAGGCGATGGCGATCGGCCGCACCTTCCAGGAAAGCCTGCAGAAGGCACTGCGTTCGCTCGAAACCGGCCTGACCGGGCTCGACGATGTCGTGATCCCGGGTCTCGGCCAGGGCGACGACAAGAATGCGATCAGGGCAGCGCTCGGCACGCCGACGCAGGACCGCATCCTCGCCGTGGCACAGGCGGTGCGGCTTGGAATGAGCGATGCGGATATTCACACCGCCTGCCGCGTCGACCCGTGGTTCCTCGAGCAGATCCGCGGCATCGTCGAAACCGAGGCCGAAATCAAAGCCAAGGGGCTGCCGACGACCGCCGCAACGTTGCGCCGCCTGAAATCGATGGGCTTCTCCGATGCGCGGCTGGCCGTGCTTGTCAAACGCCACGAGGCGGACGTGACCGCGGAGCGGCGCGCGCTCGGCGTGCGGCCGGTGTTCAAGCGCATCGACACCTGCGCCGCCGAATTCGCCTCGCCGACCGCTTATATGTATTCGACCTACGAAACGCCGTTTAACGGCCGCACGGCCGATGAGGCGCGGCCGTCCGACAAAAAGAAAGTCATCATTCTCGGCGGCGGCCCGAACCGCATCGGCCAGGGCATCGAGTTCGACTACTGCTGCTGCCACGCCTGCTTCGCGCTGCATGACGCCGGCTACGAGACCATCATGGTCAACTGCAATCCGGAGACGGTGTCGACCGATTACGACACTTCCGACCGGCTGTATTTCGAACCGCTGACTCCGGAAGATGTTATGGAGATCATCGACGTCGAGCGCAGCAATGGCACGCTGCACGGCGTCATCGTGCAGTTTGGCGGCCAGACGCCGCTTAAACTTGCGGAATCACTGGAGAAGGCCGACGTGCCTATTCTCGGCACGTCGCCGGATGCGATCGATCTTGCCGAGGACCGCAACCGTTTCAAGCTTTTGCTCGACCGCCTGAAGCTGAAGCAGCCCCAGAACGGCATCGCCTATTCGGTCGAGCAGGCGCGCCTCGTCGCCGCCGACCTCGGCTATCCGTTCGTGGTGCGGCCCTCTTACGTGCTCGGCGGGCGCGCGATGCAGATCATTCGCGAGGAAGACCAGCTCGGCGATTATCTGCTCGAAACACTGCCGCAGCTCGTCCCGCACGACGTGAAGGCGCGTTACCCGAACGACAAGACCGGACAGATCAATACGGTACTCGGCAAGAACCCGCTGCTGTTCGACCGTTATCTCAGCGACGCGATCGAGATCGATGTCGACTGCATCGCGGACGGCAAGGACACCTTCATCGCCGGCATCATGGAACATATCGAGGAGGCCGGCATTCATTCCGGCGACAGCGCCTGCTCGCTGCCGCCACACAGTCTGTCAGCCAAAATGATTGCCGAACTCGACCGTCAGACCCGCGAACTCGCGCTTGCACTCAAGGTCGGCGGCCTGATGAACGTGCAATACGCGATCAAGGACGGCGACATTTACGTCCTCGAAGTCAATCCACGCGCTTCGCGCACGGTGCCCTTCGTCGCCAAGGTGATCGGCATCCCGGTTGCAAAGATCGCGGCCCGCATCATGGCCGGCGAAACGCTGGCGAGCTTCAAGCTTGCGCCGCTGCATTTCGAGCCCGGCGCCGCCAAGCATATCGGCGTCAAGGAATCGGTGTTCCCGTTCGCCCGGTTCGGCGACAAGGTCGACACCGTGCTCGGCCCGGAGATGAAGTCGACCGGCGAGGTCATGGGCCTCGACCGCTCGTTCGACATCGCCTTCGCCAAAAGCCAGCTCGGCGGCGGTACGCGGGTGCCGAAATCCGGAACCGTATTCGTCTCGGTGCGCGACACCGACAAGGGGCGCATCCTCGAGGCGACGCGGCTGCTTGCCGGACTCGGTTTCAAGGTGCTGGCAACGTCCGGAACACAGCGATACCTCACCGAGCAAGGTGTCCCGGCTGTGAAGATCAACAAGGTCGCCGAGGGCCGACCGCATATCGTTGACGCCATCAAAAACGGCGAAGTTCAGCTGGTTTTCAATACCACCGAAGGGGCCACGGCACTGGCGGACAGCCGCTCTTTGCGCCGCGCTGCCCTCTTGCATAAAGTACCCTACTACACCACACTTTCAGGGGCTGTCGCTGCTGCGCAGGGCATCAAGGCTTATCTTCGGGGTGACCTCGAGGTGTGTGCGCTGCAAAGTTATTTCGCGGCCGAATCTGATCAAGAGTTGGGGCGGCCGAAGCGACGGTATGTGTAGAGCCAAATAGGATCGTGCGGCCAGTCGATACTTTGGCCCGCGATCTGACTTTGTCTTTGGAAGGTAGAGACCGATGGACAAAATTCCGATGACGGCGGAGGGCTACACAACCCTGGAAGCCGAACTGAAACACTGCCAGCAGGTGGAGCGCCCGCGCATCGTCCAGCAGATCAGCGAAGCGCGCAGCCATGGCGACCTTGCGGAGAACGCGGAGTATCACGCCGCGAAAGAATCGCAGTCGCTCAACGAAGGCCGCATCGCCGAGCTTGAGGACAAGCTTGCGCGCTCCGAGGTGATCGACGTCTCCAAGCTGTCCGGCGACACCATCACGTTCGGTGCGACCGTGACGCTGATCGACGAGGACACCGAGAAGAAGGCGGTCTGGCAGCTCGTTGGCGAACCGGAAGCCGACGCCAAGAAAGGCAAGATCTCCATCACCTCGCCGCTCGCGCGTGCGCTGGTCGGCAAGAAGAAAGGCGCGCAGATCGAGGTCAATGCACCCGGCGGCGCCAAGGCCTATGAAGTGATGAAGGTGGAGTGGAAATAAGTCCCCCTTCGCTCGTCATGACGAAAATTTCTACCCCGGCTTAACTCCCACAGAACTGCAGCTCGCACTGGATTCCCGCTTACGCGGGAATGAGCGGTATAGTGTCTGCCACGGGTAGAGAAATTAGCGCGCCCGGAATGGCGTGAGGGAGGAATAGCGTGGTGAAATTCGGCGTCTTCGACCATCTCGACGACGCGGGCGTTCCGCTCGGCGAGCTTTACGCCAATCGCCTGCAATTCGCCGAAGCGCTCGATCGCGGCGGCTTTCACGCCTATCACCTCGCCGAACACCACAACACGCCGCTCGGCATGGCCGCCTCGCCCGGCATTTTTCTCTCGGCGGTGGCGCAGCGCACCACGACGTTGCGGTTTGGTCCGATGGTCTATCTGCTGCCGTTCTACCATCCGATGCGCCTGATCGAAGAAATCTGCATGCTCGACCAGATGAGCGGCGGACGGCTTGAGCTTGGCATCGGCCGCGGCGTGTCGCCGTTCGAGACGGCGAATTATGCGCTGGACTTTGCGCAGACCCAGGGGATGTACCACGAGGCATTTCAGGCGCTGCTCAAGGGCCTGACGACCGATGAACTGACTTTCTCCGGCAAGTTCTACAACTTCAACAAGGTGCCGATGCTGCTGCATCCGGTGCAGCGTCCGCATCCGCCGTTTTGGTACGGCGTCAACATTCCCGAAAACGCCGATTGGCCGGCGGCAAACGACGTCAACGTGATCTCGCTGGCGCTATCGCCGGCGGTGCGCCCGATCTTCGACCGCTATCGCGGCGACGCGCAGCAAACTCGGCAAGCCCGATACGACATATTACGGCATCGGCCGCCATGTGATCGTCGCCGACACCGATGCGAAGGCGATGGAGATAGCGCGGCGGGCTTATCCGAAATGGCGCGCCAGTTTCTTCTGGCTGTTCAAGCGTCATGGCTCGGCGCCGCGGGTCGCCGGGATCTACCCCGAGACTTTCGAGGAATTACAGGCGCTCGGTGTTGGCGTTGCCGGCTCGCCGGAGACCGTGCGCGGCTTTATCAAGAAGGACACTGAGGCGACCGGAGCCAATTATTTCGCGCCATGGCTTGCCTTCGGCGATATGGCGCTTCCCGAGGTCCTGCATTCGGTCGATTTGTTCAGCCGCGAAGTCATTCCCGCATTCGGGTAATGGCTGTGGGCGGTCCGGGTTGCGTCTCTTGCATAGCTCGGGAAAATCCTTAAATTCCCGGTGGCCGCGGGTGCCATCGGCGTCCCCCTGCAAATTCAAGGGAATCCTGGTCGAATCCGGGAGCCGCATCCCGCTAAGGGGCGTTTCGTGAGCAAGACTACCCACGCCAAGGTCGTCATTATTGGGTCGGGGCCTGCAGGCTACACCGCCGCGATCTATGCGGCGCGCGCGATGCTTGAGCCGATCATGATCCAGGGCGTGCAGCCCGGCGGCCAGCTCACTGTCACCACCGATGTCGAGAACTATCCCGGCTTCGCCGACGTCATCCAGGGCCCCTGGCTCATGGAGCAGATGGAAAAGCAGGCGGTCCACGTCGGCACCAAAATGGTCGCCGACCATGTCAACAAGCTCGACGCCTCGCGGCGTCCGTTTCGCATCGAATGCGATTCCGGCGAAGTCTATCTCGCCGAAACGGTCATTCTCGCCACCGGCGCACAGGCGCGCTGGCTCGATTTGCCATCGGAGCAGAAATTCCGCGGCTACGGCGTGTCGGCCTGCGCCACCTGCGACGGCTTCTTTTATCGCAACAAGGAAGTGTTGGTGATCGGCGGCGGCAACACCGCGGTCGAGGAGGCTTTGTTCCTGACCAATTTTGCCTCCAAGGTCACGCTGGTGCACCGCCGAGACAGCTTGCGCTCGGAAAAGATCCTGCAGGACCGGCTGTTCAAGCACGCCAAGATCGAGGTGCTGTGGGATACGGCGCTGGACGACATCCGCGGCGCCGACAATCCGCTGAAGGTTACGCATGCGCGGCTGAAGAATGTGAAGACCGGCGCCGTCACCGAACGCGCCGTCGACGGCATTTTCATCGCCATCGGCCACGCGCCGGCAACCGAACTCGTCATCGGACAGGTCGACATGAAGCCTTCGGGCTACGTGAAAACCGCTCCGTCATTCGACCGCGACGTCAGTGCCGGGCCTGTTTGCCGCCGGCGATGTTGCCGACGAGGTCTACCGGCAAGCCGTTACCGCCGCAGGGCTTGGCTGCATGGCGGCGCTCGAAGCCGAGCGATTCCTGGCCGCGCACGCCGAGCACCGCGCCGCGGCTGAATAAGTACACCCCGACACCCGCGCAGAGACGATCGCGGGACGGGGCAGAAAGAATGAGTATGGATTGGGATAAGCTGAAGGTTTTTCATGCTGCCGCCGAAGCCGGCAGTTTTACGCATGCCGGCGAGCAACTCGGGCTGTCGCAATCTGCGGTGTCACGCCAGGTCAGCGCGCTTGAGCAGGAACTGGCAGTATCGCTGTTTCACCGCCATGCCCGCGGCCTGATCCTCACCGAGCAGGGCGAGTTGCTCTATCGCACCGCGCACGACGTGTTCATGAAGCTCGAAGCGGCGCGCGCCAAGCTGACCGACAGCCGCGAGCGGCCGAACGGCGATCTGCGCGTTACCACGACGCCGGGCATCGGCATCCACTGGCTCACGCCGCGGCTTGGCGAATTTGTCGATCTCTATCCGGACATTCACCTCACACTGCTCACGACCGACGAAGAGCTCGACCTCGCCATGCGCGAGGCCGACGTGGCAATCCGGCTCCGGCAGCCGACGCAGCCGGACCTGATCCAGCGCAAGCTGTTTTCGGTGCACTTCCACGTCTACGCCTCGCCGGAGTACCTCAAGAAGTTCGGTACGCCGCGGGCATTCGACGATCTCGACAATCACCGCGTGCTGGTGCTGGGCGGCAACGTACCGTCTTATCTGCAGCGCTCGCGCTGGCTGATCGAAGTCGCGCGCGACGGCAAGGGGCCGCGTATCCCGCATCTCGTCATCAACAATATTCTCGGCATCCTGCGCGCCTGCCAGCGCGGTCTCGGCATCGCGATGCTGCCGGATTACTCTGGTCGAGGAGAACGGCGGGCTGGTGCAACTGTTCGCTGAAGCCGAAGAAGTCGCGCTCGACGCCTATTTCGTCTACCCCGAGGAACTCAAGACTGTCGCGCGCGTGCAGGCATTCCGCGATTTTCTCGTCGCCAACGCACAACGCTGGAATTTCTAGCGCGCCGTATCGGGGCTTTCGCCCATCGCTCCGCACACACAACCTGCGGCAATTCGCACACGTTATATTGAGCGAAGAACAGCGCGATTTATGCGCTGATTATGCATTTGCGATGACCGCATGGCTGGCATGTCAGCCTCTGCGTTGTGCGTGCGCGATGCGCCTCGCATACTGCGTTTGTTGCTGCACGACAGCGGCTGCCTCATCCTCCCAGATCGGCAGTCGTAAAAGTCGGGCAGATGTTCCCCTCTGGAAGGTGAATCGCTGGCGCCCCCACGCTGGCGAACCTGAACCGGGCCCGCAAGGGCCCGGTTTTCTTTTATGCGCAAGAACGAGTACTGATTGTCGCATTAAACGACATCTGACCGGAGCGCTCGCGATGAAGGTTTCGATTCTCGACGATTATTACGACACGCTGCGCACGCTGCCCTCATTCGCCAAGCTCAAGGGCCACGACGTCACGATCTGGAACGACCACGTCGAGGACGTGGATAAGCTTGCAGAGCGGCTTCGTGACGCCGAAGCACTGGTGCTGTTTCGCGAACGCACGCAAATCCGCACGCCGCTGCTCGAGCGGCTGCCGAAGCTCAAACTGATCAGCCAGCGCAGCGTCTATCCGCATATCGACGTCGATACCTGCACGCGGCTCGGCATCATCCTGTCGTCGAGCCAGCATCCCGGCACGCCATCGCACGCCACCGCGGAAATGACCTGGGCGCTGATCCTCGCGGCGATGCGCAAGATTCCGCAGCAGATGGCGTCGCTTCAGGCCGGCAAATGGCAGATGGGCGTCGGCTCGACGCTGCGCGGCAAGACGCTCGGCATTTACGGCTACGGCCGGATCGGCGGCGCCGTCGCCGGCTATGGGCGCGCGTTCGGCATGAACGTGCTGGTCTGGGCGCGGCCGCAGACCCTCGAAGCTGCGAAAAAGGACGGCTACGCCGTCGCCCCGAGCAAGGAAGCATTCTTCGCCGAATGCGACGTCATCACGCTGCACATGCGGCTGGTCGACGCGACCCGGCATATCGTCAAGGCTGCGGACCTCGCGCACATGAAGCCGACCGCGCTTCTGGTCAACACCAGCCGCGCCCCGCTGATCGAGCCCGGCGCGCTCGTGGAAGCGCTGCGCAAGGGCCGGCCCGGAATGGCCGCCGTCGATGTTTTCGAGAAGGAGCCGGTGCTCGACAAGAACCATCCGCTGCTCACCATGCCGAACGTGATCTGCACGCCGCACATCGGCTATGTGACCAACGAGGAATACGAAACGCAGTTCATCGACATCTTCGATCAGATCAATGCTTACGCGGCGGGTAAGCCGATCAACGTCATCAATACCGACGTATTGGGACACGCGCGTTGAAGAAAAAGATCGTCACCGTCAACGACAAGATGCAGCGCGGCTATCGCTATGAACTGACCGCGCCGGCGGGCCGCAACTTCGATCCGGAATTCCAGCCTGAACTGACGCCGGCGGAAATGCTGCGGCTCGGCGTGTTCGGCGGCAAATACATGACCGATTGCGCGAAGGAGTTTCCCAAAAGCTGGTTCGCGCACGCCAAGCTCGCCAGGAAAGCACCGCGACAACTCGCTTAATTATTTCGGCGTCGACGCCAGCCAGCCACTGTCGGTATGGCGCAAGAAGGGCTGGATCTTTCGCGACGACCCGCGCGGCTGGTTTCAGTGGTACTGCCGCTACTACATGGGCCGGCGCATTCCGGACGAGGATGCGCGACAGATCAAGCGCTGGAGAATGATCCGCCGCCACGTCCGGCAGATCGAGCGTAATTGCGAGCCCGGCGACGTGCATTGCCGGCCGCGGCAACGGCAGGCGCTACTGCACTGGGCTTACGACAGCCGCAAGATTTGAACGCCGGAAGCTACTCTTTGGATCATCAGGATGACCGGCGCATCACCAGCCTGCCCCACGCATAGACGAATGTGAGAAACAGCCCGATGATCCCGCCCCGCAAAAACCAAGCCCAGTCCGGATCGACGACAAACGAAATTGCCAACAGCACGACGGCGGTGAGAACGGAAAAATAGGTGATCTCGATGGCGTGCGCCCGGTGAAATTTCGCCAGATCGATATACGCCTCGCGATCCCGTGCCTCCTCGGATCTGATGTTCGACTCTTGCATGCGTCTCTCCATTTCCGAGTTTGACAGCGGCGAATCTTACGATGGGTCCAGCCCTTTCGCGGAGAGAACGCGTTTGGCGTCCGGCGTGGTGAGGAAGGCGATGACCGCCCTGGCCGCTGCAGGATGGCTTGCGTTCACCGGAATGGCGGCGACGAATGGCGTGATCATCTGGATTGCCGGCGGCAGCGGACCGACGACGTCGATGCCATCGACCGCCATCAGTTCCGCCATTTGCTGAATGCCGATGTCGGCTTCGCCGCGCTTCAGGACCAAACCTGCAAGGCCCGCGGCGCCGCCTTCGCCATATTTGGCTTTCGCCGCCATCTGTTCGGTGATGCCGAGTTCCTCAAAGACTTTAGCGATGTGAACGCCGCTCTGACCGCCGCCGACCGGCTTCGAGCAGGCGATCGATTTCGCCGCCAGCATCGCCCGCTTGAAGCCCTCAACCGTGGAAATATCCGGCTTCGGCGCACCTTTTTGGACTGCAATGCCGATCGACGAGTTGGCGATTGCGGTCGTGCTGCCTGCGACCAGCCTGCCCTGCCCAACCAGATCACGCGCGCCGCTTTCCGAAACGATCGCGACATCGGCGGGTTCGCCTTCGCCAAGCTGTTTTTCCAGCCGCAGCGAGGGACCAAGTACGACGTCGAGCCGGTTGCCGGTCGCCCGCTCAAACGCGGGCGACAGCGCCTCGAACACCGTCTTCATCGCCGTGGTGCTGAGAACCTTGATGTCGATAGCCACGGGAGACGCTCCAAGACTAGGCGTCGCGGCCTTGCGTGATGACGTTGATCAGCGCCGGCGTACCCGAACGCACCGCCTCGAAGCCGCGCTTGATCGTCGCCAAAAGGTCGCTCGGCTGCTCGACCCGCATGCCGACGCCGCCGCAAGTGGTGATCACCTTTTCGTAGTCCGGTGTCGGCTTGAGTTCGGTAAGCGGCATCGAATTCGCCTTGGCGGCCGAGCCGTCGGGAAACACATCGAGCGTCGAAGCCCGGACCGCATGCCACGACTGATTGTTGGAGATAATGGTCAGCGTCGGCAGGCTTTCCGAACGGCCGACATAGTGGAACGGCAGCGGATTGCCGAACATGTAGGAGCCGTCACCGACCACCGAAATCACTTCACGATCGGGCGCGGCAAGCTTGGCGCCGAGCGCCGCGCCGAGACCCAAGCCAAGACCGCCGGCGAGCATGCTGCCCATATAGCTGCCCTGTTTGGTCATCTGCAGCTGGCTCATCGGCACGCCAAGTTCGTTGACGATGATGGCGTCCTCGCGCTTGAGCTCGTTGAGGCAGGCCGCGATGTGCGCCGTCGAGATCGGCATGCGCCCCTTGGCGGCTTCCATCGCGCGGCGGCGGCCGGCGAGCATTTCTTCGCGCATCTTGGCGACGGTCTGCGCGCCGCTTTTCGATATCGTCGCGCTTGAGTTTGCCGCGCAACGCTTCGCGGAGCATCGGCAGCGCGCCGCGCGTGGTGCCGGTCACCAGCAGATCGGCCTCGAAGTCGCGGAACGGATACTGCGTCTGCAGCGGATCCGGCGAGATATGAATGACCTTGGCGTCGCGCGCCGGTGACACCGACTTTGGGAATCCACGGCACCGGCGCATCGAGCACCACAACGACGTCGGCGCGCGGCAGCATCGACTTGATGTCGAAGCCGAGATTCATCGGATGAGCGGTCGAAAGATTGAGATCGTTCGGTTCGCTCTGCACCACCGGCAGCGCATACTCCTCCGCGAGCGCGGCCAGCGCCTCGAATGCCTCCGGCGAACGGCCGAGCGCCGAAGTCAGGATCAGCGGGAACTGCGCGCCGGCGATCAGATCGGCTACCTTTTCGATAGCGTCCTGCGACGGCACTGCCGCCATCGCGCCGAGCCCATTGCCGCTGCTGCGGCGCTGCGCTGTCGCTTCGTCGGTCAACACTTCGCGCGGCAGCGTCAGGTAAACCGGCCCGCGCGGCTCGCTCATGGCGATGTCGAGTGCACGATCGACGACGGCCGCGACCGGCTGTCCGGACCGCAGTTCGTAGTCCCACTTGGTGAATTCACGCACCATGCCGCCCTGGTCGAAGGATTCCTGACCCCAATGGATCGGCCGGTTGCGCGAGGCCTTGTGCCCGGTCTCGGTAATCGGCGTGCGGCCGGCAGCGAGCAATATCGGGATATTGTCGCGCGCCGCATTCATGATGCCGTTGACGGTGTTGCCGGTGCCGACCGTGACATGGACCATCACGGCCGCAGGCTTGCCGGCGACCCTGTAGTAGCCATGCGCCATCGCCATCGCGACGTTTTCGTGCGGCACGGTAATGACCTTGGGATATTTGCGGCGGCCGTCGGCATTGAGCGCCAGCGACTCGATGAGCGGCGCAAAATCCGTCCCGGCATTGGCAAATACGTAATCGACGCCGCGTTCGGCGAGGCGCGCCCAATAAGCTTGCGCAGAGATGTCCGGGGTTTTGGGATTGCTCATCGTCCAGCGTCCGTCCTGTTCGCGTTTCCAAGGTATGAGGCTGATTGGGCGGCACCATAGAGGCCAAACCGGCCATCCGATAGCCCGTTTGGCGCAACACCGGACGCGCCAACGGCCAAGCATCAACTCCTTGTGAAACCTGCCCCAGTCTGGATCAAATTGCGATCCGGCCCGTAACTGGAAGGCGGAATTGGAGTACAACGGTGCAAGATTCACCGCGCCCGAAATCTGCGGCTTTTGGAGGAATACATGCTCACGCGCAGGCAAGCTCTTTATACAAGCGCCGCCGGACTTGCGGTCCTGGCTCTCGCACGGCTGACGCGCCCTAACGATGTAAAAGCGGCGACGATCTATGAGGTCACTCATACCGATGACGAGTGGCGGAAGCTGCTTACTGCAGCGCAATATGATGTGCTGCGCGAGGAAGGCACCGAGCGGCCATTCACCAGCCCGCTCCTCAAGGAGCATCGCGACGGCACCTTCGCCTGCGTCGGCTGCGACCTGCCGCTCTATTCGTCGAAGACAAAATTCGAAAGCGGCACTGGCTGGCCGAGCTTCTGGGCGCCGCTCGACAAGGCGGTCAATGAAGCCACCGACCGCTCTTTCGGCATGAGCCGCACCGCGGTGTCGTGCCATCGCTGCGGCGGGCATCTTGGCCACGTCTTCACCGACGGCCCAAAACCGACCGGACTGCGCTATTGCATGAACGGCGTGGCGCTGAAATTCACGCCTGGTGCGCCAAGCGCGACTTAGGCCAAGCCGACATTGGCCCGGCGGCGCGACGGACGAACCGTCGCGTCCGCCGCTGCCAGCTGCAAAACTCCAGCCGTTGTGCGCGGCCTACTTCGCGGCCTGGCCGGCCATCGTGTTCTTGATCACACCGACGATCGCGGTGAGGACGGCGCCGGCGACACCGCCGCCAACCGCTTGGCCGGCCAATGCGCCGATATCGACATTGCCGGCTGCACCCTGGAGCATCGGCAACAGCGCCGTAAGCAATGTGCCGCCGCCGGCGCCGCCGATTGCCCCGGCAATCGTGTTGCCCAGCGCACCGAGATCGACGTTCTTCATTCCGGCTGCGACGGCATTGCCGCCGACTGCGCCGGCGATGAGCTGGATGATGAGATTAACAAGTCGTCGCTGACATGTGCTTCCTCTCCTCTTCCGTTTTTAATTTCTCGTGACGTTGACGGCTTATCTTGCCGGCTGACGCCGCACTTTTAGCCACTGAACGGCTTGGCGACGCTATCGCCTGCATCTGCCGTCTTCAACTCGCAGAACGCGGGTACGGTTTTCAAAACGGCTACAGGCGGTCGGCTATCATCGGCGTTGCAGACACAGCGCGTGTCCGGAATGATCCTGTCGGCCGCTCAAGCAAGCCCATAAATTATAACCGTCGTGGCAAAACTTGTATATACGGTCGCCGATTCTTCCGACCAATCCAAGCTGCAGTGCAGCGAAAAAGGCGACCAATCGAGCGATTGCTTGATGCCTAGTTGCTTGCCTTCAATCCCGCATTATCGCTGGCGAGCCGCAATCGCGGCGCGACTTGGTATGCGCGTCAGGGCCGTCGCCGACATGAAGTTCCGGCGCTGTCGGGCCATTCTCAAAATAGGTTTCGATTGTCTGGCGCGCCGTCGCCTGCGAAGTCTTCGTGCTGGCGTGGAGATTACTGTGCGTCCACTCGTAGTTGGTGTGAAAGTCGACCGGGAATTCGATCAGGTCGACCTTCTTCGCACCTTCCGCAGCGCGGTCAGCATTTATTTTCTCAAGGTGAAACTTGAACAGCTTGACGTCGTCCTCCGATGTCGTGCTGGCAAACAGCATCACCAGATTGTTGAGCGCCTCGACCAGATTGTGATGCGGATGGATCTGACGCCGTGTCGAGGATGCGGCACACCCAGACTTCGTCGAGGTCGGGATGGTTTTGCAACAAATCCTTGAAACCCACCGTATCGACGGTCGCGCCTTCAACGTAGGTGGTGCCGTCGATTTTAACCGGCGAAAGGATATACGGCAGCCCACTGCAAGCACATAAGGTTTGCGTGGTGATCTTCGGGTATCTGCTGTCCTTGTTGGAGAACAGCTGCAGTTTCTGCGCGTCGACATTGAAGGCATTGTGGTACAGCACCGGAACGTCGTCGCGTTCCAGAAGCTTCATGTCGAAAGCCTTGAGCAGGTTATAGGTCGACCCAAACCACAACTTGTTCTGCCCGGGTATCTCGCTCTTGTACATCATGCTCATCAGGAAGCGCGCTGCTGGATTTGGCGCGAGCATGGCGTTGAGCATCAGATGACAGAAATCGCCATAGCTCCATTGGCTCGGCCGCAAATAGTAATTGAGGATGTCCTGATAGGCTTTCGCGATCGCGCTCGGCACGACGAGGTTGCTGTAAGAGCGCGGATCGACCATGAATTTGGTATAGGCGGCGATCGTTTCCGGAATGTCCGGGACGAAAACCGTCGGACAGGGAAATTTGTCGTATTCCTTGTCGCTGCGGAAAAAACCCTCCAGCAGTCCGCTGACGTACTGCAGCTTCTTCGCGCGGTCCGGGCTGACGTGATACAGGCACCCGAGCCAGGCGCCGACGCAGCTCAAACTCCAGACGTCGAATTTAAGATCGGGAAATTGCTCGAGTGCCGCGAGGACGCCAAGGCCGATGCCAACCGCCGGGCCGCCGCCGGCAAGAGTGAGGGCCCGCTTCTTCGAGTGCGCCATGGCCGTTCGACTGCGCTGACATGTTTCGCCCTCCAGCCCGCGGCCTCATCTGACCTGACGACTGCTCCGTGCAGCCTCTATCGAATTTGTTGTTGAGACAATACTAACCGGACAGCCACCATCCCGGGCCGAGCGGTTTCCCGCCCGAACCCGGGACGGTGATGGTGAATCCAGCCTTACCCCTGTCCCATGGCGATCAGGGATATTGCTGGAGCACCTCGGAAAGCTCACCGAAATTGGGAACGAGCTGGATTGCGCAAGCCGTGAGCAGCAGTCCAATGAGGCAGAGGTAGACGACCGCGACGAAGTCGGGTCTTGGTGATCTGGGATAAAAACCGCGACCACGACGTTTCTTTCGCTGCTTTGCCGTTACCAAGCCTTAACGCCGGGATGGATAGCTCGCCTCTCATGGGCATGGCCGACCTCCTGTGCTCTTACGGGGGCGACGATGGCAGGGCGGCCAGGACCGCGCTTTGAGGTGACCTTGATTTTTCCTTGATAGGGCCGTTTGTTTGGATATTCGCGGCAGAAGCCGGCATCCCGAGGCCGTGGGAAGGGATGCACGGGGGCAGAACTCCACGCTTTCGGTTCAAGAGTGATATTTGTTTTCGACAAATACGCGCTCGATTCCGAGCGGCGAGAGCTTCGGCACGGAGACATTGTCGTTTCCGTGCAACCGCAGGTGTTTGACCTGCTCGAATACCTGCTGCGCAACCGCAGCCGCGTCGTCAGCCGCGACGACATGCTGGAGGCGGTGTGGGCCGGGCGGATTGTCTCGGAATCCACACTCGCGACCCGAATAAACGCGGCCCGCAGCGCCATCGGCGACGACGGGGAAGCCCAACGCCTGATCCGGACCTTCCCTCGCAAGGGAATTCGCTTTGTCGGCGACGTTCGCGTTCTCGAATGAAGCGCCTTCGGAGGCGGAGGCGAGCAAGGCTGTATCGCCAGCACGACCTGCAGCGCCGCATGCCGAAGCTGAACGGCGTCATCTGACCGTCATGTCCTGCGACTTCGTCGGGCTCCGCGAGCTGGCGACACAGCTTGATCCGGAAGAACTCAGCACCGCTGTCCGCGCCTGTCATGATTGCTGTGCGCAAGTTGCCGGCCGCTGGGGTGGTGCGCTGACGCGCTTTGCCGACGATGGCGCAACGATCCTCTTCTCCTATCCGCAAGCGCATGAAGATGACGCCGAACGCGCCATACGGGCCGGGCTCGATCTGATCGACAGCATCCCGAGACTTGAAGCAGGCAAAGGCAAGCATCTCGCAGCGCGCATCGGCGTCGCGACCGGTCTCGTCGTCGTTGGGATCAGCAGCGCCGGCCTGACGCAGGAAAGCGCGCCGGTGGGCGAGGCCCCGACACTCGCTGCCGCGCTTCGCCGCGTCGCCGCGCCCGATACGTTGCTGATCGCGACCGGAACCCACGGCCTGCTCGGCGGGCAGTTTGAATATGAGCAAGCCGGGCCTTTTCCGATCAGCGGTTTTGCCCATCCGGTGCCGGCGTGGCGCGTCGTGCGCCCGATTGCAGTCGAAACGCGGTTTGAAGCGCGGCGCACCGCCGGGCTGACGCAGTTTTTCGATCGCGAAGAAGGCACAGCACTGCTTTTCCGGCGGTGGCGCGAAGCCAAGTCCGGCAAGGGGGCCGTGGTCCTGATCTCCGGCGAGCCCGCCATCGGCAAATCGCGCATCGTCGCTCAATTCACCAATCGTCTTGCCGAGCAAGAGCAGTTCATCCGTCTTTTCTTCCAGTGCGCGTCGCATCTAAGCGACACCGCGCTGCATCCGTTCGTCGCACACTTCGAGCGCATGGCAGGTTTGCAGCGAAGACGATTCGCCCGAACAGCGCCTCGACAAACTTGAAGCCGCGGTGGCAATTCCGGCTCCGCATCGTCAAACGGCGTTTGCATTGCTTGCGCGGCTCCTGTCGATCGATCCGGCCGGCCGATATCCAGCGCTTGCGCTCAGCCCCCTGCAATAGCGGCGGCAAACGCTCGGCGCGCTGCTCGATCAGATCGAATCGCTGGCGCGCCGCAAGCCCATGCTGTTGGTGTTCGAGGACGCCCAATGGGTGGACCCGACCTCGATCGAACTGCTCGATTTATTGACTGAGCGCATCCGGCGTCTGCCGATCCTCGCCCTCATTACATTCAGGCCGGAATTCGAAGCGCCGTGGGCTGGACTGCCGAACACCAGCACGATCACGCTCGAACGATTGAGCGCGCAACATACCCAGGCCATGGTTGAAAGCCTGGCAGAAGGGCAAGGCCTGTCGAAAGACGTTCTAAGCCAGATCGCCGCCAAGACCGACGGCGTGCCACTGTTCGTCGAGGAACTGACGAAGAATGTCGTTGAGTCGTTGCAACTCAATCCGGGACATTCCGAAAGCGCCAGCCCGCAGCTATCGATTCCCTCGACGCTGGAAGACACGCTGCGCGAACGACTTGACCGGCTGTCGTCCGTGAAAGATGTGGCGCAGGTCGGCGCCGCGATCGGCCGCAGCTTTTCCCACAAGATCATTGCAGCGGTGATGAACAAGGACGCCGGTGCATCTGCAGCAGGCGCTCGATCGCCTGACCGAGGCCAAGCTGATCGTGCCGCAAGGTGTTGCACCGGACATGCTCTACACCTTCAAGCACATGCTGTTGCAGGAAGCGGCCTATGAAAGCCTGCTGCGCAGCCAGCGCGCTTAAACTGCATGCGCAGCATCGCCGCGGTCATCGAAGACGAATTTCCCGAAGTCGCGGAGGCCGAGCCCGAATTTCTGGCCTATCATTGTTCACGCGCAGAATTGGCCGAGAAGGCAGTCGATTATTGGCTGAAAGCCGGAATAATGGCCGTGAGCCGCTCGGCAAATCGTTGAAGCCATCAACCATCTGCGTAACGGGCTTGCCAGACTTGACGGTATCGCCTCCGAACACGATCGCATACGTCTCGAACTGCAATTGCAGCTTGCCCTCGGTCAGGCGCTGATCGCGGCGCGCGGTTACACCGCCGACGGAGACCACACTGGCCTTCAGGCGAGCGGGGGAACTCGTCGAAAGCATTGGCGATGCGCGGCAACGCTATTCCGTGCTGTACGGGATATTTGTCGGCCATTTGATTGCGGGCCGGATCGGCATGGCCATGCCGCCCATCGAACGCATGAAGGAACTCGCTACTGCGGAGAGCGACAAGGCTTATCTGTGCATGGTCTATCGCCTGCGCGGCTCTCTCTCGTTCTTTCACGGCGACCTGCCAGCAGCCCACAAAGAGCTCTCTCAATCGATCGCACTTTATGGGCCCGAAACGCGAGAACGTCTGGCGCTGCATTTCGGTCCTGACAGCGGCGCAGCAGCGGAAATCTTCCTCGCCATGACCGAATGGCTGGAAGGCCTGTCGGACAGCGCGCAACGCAGCGCCGACAATGCGTTGCGCCGGGCGCGCGAGCTGAACAATGGCCTGACCCTCGGCCAGGTTCTTACCCTTGCCGCGCAGCTTCACTATATGGCCGGCAATTACGACCGGATGTCGGAGCTCAGCAGGGAAGGTAATGAGATTTGCGAGCGGATCGGCATCCGTTATTTTGGCGCCATTTGCCGCCTCTACGAGATTTGGGCGAGAGCCCGGCGAACGCATCCATCGGAGCACATCAAGGAATTTCGCGACGCGCTCAGAAGCTATGAAGAGATGGGCTGCGGCCTTCAACTCGGCCTGTTTCATGTCATGCTGGCACAACTGCTGCTCGCTGCCGATCGCCCGGCTGAAGCCGTAAAAGAAGCCAGGAGCGCGATCATTAAATTTACCGTCGACGACGAACGCTGGTGGTTGCCCGAGGCGCATCGCATGCTGGCCGACGCTACTCTGGCCTCGCCGAAATCGAACAAGGCTGAAGCAGCAAAGAGCTTTCAGAACGCAATTGACGCGGCACGCGATACCGGCGCCATGCTCCTTGAGCTGCGTGCAGCAACTGGTCTCGCCGCTATCGCATCCGGACGCGACGATAAAGCAGAAGCAAAACGGTTGCTCGGCAAGATCATCGAGCGTTTCGGCGAAGGGCTGAACAGCGAAGACATGCAAGCCGCCAAGGCTCACATCTAACTTAGCGATCGCCGGACGCGCTACGTTCCGACTTTCAGCTCCGCGACCAGGCCACGTAGCGTGGCGATCGTACTGAGCGCGACGATCCGGCCGGTCTTCGGATTCTCCGACGGCACGTTCTCGATCGCCATGGAGAAAGACGCGGTATCGGCGTCGACCTCGATGCGGTGAGTGTTGCGCTCAAGCGCCGGGTCGGCCCAGATCTCAAGCCGCGTTTTGTCGGGCCCGATACCGGCAAGGCTCAACGCTGCCGCAACATTCACGTTGGCCGGAAAGCCACGCGCACCCTCGCGCGCCGAGCCGTCGAAAACTTTCTTCGCAGTATTGAGTCCTTTAACCGAAATACCGTGCTCGACGAGGTACGGTGCTCCCTCGAGTCCGCCTGGCGGCTTGCGCGTGATCATGGTCACGGAGTGGATCGTGCCCTCAGCCGCGGCGCGCACGGCGTCGAGTCCGATCAATGCTCCGGTCGGCACCAGAATACGCGCGCCGGTCTCTTTCGCCCTCGCGACCAAATCCCAATTTTCCAAAAGTTTGCCGACCGACAGCGGCATGAACAACCGCCCGCGCTCGATCGCCGACGACGCGACCGCATGAAACATCGCCGGCGGCAAACATTCGACGACGAGATCGCAGGTTTCGGCCAGCGATTTCGGCGGGAAGAACCGCAACGCGCGAACCGACCGCCGGGAGGTTACGCCTCGCCTTCTCAACGTCGCGCACCGAAACTGCCACAAGCATCAGCCCGGGGATGCCAGCCTCGATCCGGCGCCCAACTTCGAGCCCGACAGCGCCAAGCCCCGCAATTCCGACCTTGAGAGGCTCCCGCGCCACGTCTCTGTCCGCCCTTTCAGCCGCCCGCGCGGCCCGATACATTCAGTCTCTATGCGCCAGCCGGTCGCCACGCAACCGGTCAGCAAGCGGCGAGGCCGCAGACATAGCCATGCCGCAGAGGGAATATATGACCAACGTCAATCCCAACACATTCACGACCCGTCCTGAAATCGAAGGCACGTTCGGCGTCGTGACCTCGACCCACTGGATCGCGACCGCGGTCGGCATGGGCATCCTGGAACGGGGCGGCAATGCCTTCGACGCAGCGGTGGCGACTGCGTTCACACTGCAAATTGTCGAACCGCATCTTAATGGCCCGGGCGGCGACGTCCCGGTCATCGTCTACGACGTCAAACGCGGCAAGCCAGAAGTGATCTGTGGCCAGGGCGTCGCGCCCGCCGGCGCAACCATCGAGTACTACAGGAGTGAAGGCCTCGATCTGGTGCCCGGCACCGGTCTGCTCGCGGCCTGCGTGCCCGGCACATTCGAAACCTGGATGATGCTGTTGCGCGACTATGGCACGATGAAAATTGCCGACGTTCTCGCACCGGCCATCGGCTACGCGCAGAACGGCTATCCGCTGCTGGAGCGCGCCAACGCCACCATCGCTACGGTCGCTCAGCTGTTCCGCGAATACTGGCCGACGTCGGCTGCGGTGTACCTGCCGAACAACGAAGTGCCGTCAACCGGGTCGCTATTCACCAACAAGACGCTCGCGGCAACCTATTCTCGCATCATCAAGGAAGCCGAGAGCGCCGGCGGCGACCGCATCGCGCAGATCGAGCGCGCTCGGCAGTCATGGTCGAAGGGATTTGTCGCGGAAGCAATCGATCGCTTCTGCCGCACCCAGGACATCATGGATACCAGCGGCCACAAACATCGCGGCGTGTTGACCGCCGACGACATGGCGCGCTGGACGCCGACTGTCGAAGCGCCGTGCACCTATGACTATCACGGCTATACCGTGTGCAAGACCGGGCCGTGGGGCCAAGGCCCGGTGACATTGCAGCAACTCGCGCTGCTCAAGGGCTTTGACTTCAACGGTCTCGATCCGGCTGGACCCGATTTCATTCACCTGATCGTCGAATGCTCGAAGCTCGCTTACGCCGACCGTGAGGTATTTTACGGCGATCCAAATTTCGTCGAGGTGCCGATGGCAACGCTGCTGTCAGATGCCTACAACGCCGAGCGCCGCAAGCTGATCACTGACAAGGCGTCGATGGAGCTACGGCCGGGTTCAATCGAAGGGTTTGGCGCGGTGGTGACACTGCGCCGCGATCCGGTGCCGATGGCGGCCGGCGCCGGAGAGCCCACGGTTGGAGCGCTTGGCGCCGGCGAGCCGACTGTCGGCCGCATGGGCAGCATGCGTGGCGATACCGTGCATATGGATATCATCGATCAAGCCGGGAACATGGTTTCGACCACGCCTTCGGGCGGCTGGCTGCATTCGTCACCGGTCATCCCCGAGCTTGGCTTCTGCCTCGGCACCCGCGCGCAGATGTTCTATCTTGAGGAAGATCATCCGGCGGCGCTTGGGCCCGGACGGCGGCCGCGGACCACACTCTCCCCGACCATGGCGTTGCGCGATGGCGAACCGTATCTCGCATGGGGCTCGCCCGGCGGCGACGGGCAGGATCAGTGGATCACGCAGATGTTCATGCGCCACGTCCATAGCGGCATGAATCTGCAGGAATCGATCGACGCACCGGCATGGCACTCGGAACACTTCCCGAGTTCGTTCTGGCCGCGTACGGCCAATCCCGGAAAACTGGTGCTGGAAGGCCGCTTGCCGAAGGCTACAGCGGATGAGCTCAAGCGGCGTGGACATATTGTCGAGATGGGTCCGGACTGGTCGGAAGGCCGTCTCACCGCGGCGTCTCGCGTTGGCCGCCGCCGCCGCGCGGCTGCGAACGCCCGCGGCATGCAGGGTTACGCTGCAGGCCGATAAAATCAGCCCAGGAACTCCAGCAGCGCGGCGCTGAACGCCGCGGGCTGTTCGATCGGCGTCATGTGACCGCTATCGGCGACGATCTTCAGCGCGGCATCGGGAATGTTCTGCGCCATCAGCCGGGCCGCCTTGCTGCAGACGTAGTCCTGCTCGCCGACCATGACGAGCGTCGGCACCCGCAACGCCTGCAGCACGCCCGTCAGCCGGAACAGCGATTTTCGTTTCGCCAAAACTTCCGACAACAGAAAACGCAAGCCAATAGCCGGCGTGGCGCGGATCAGCGCCGCCATATGATCGCGGCGACGTGTATTGCGCCGGGCGTAGACCTTGAACAGCTCGCTGCGCAGCATCTCGCAAACGAGCTCGTTGGTCGCGCCCTGATCGATCAGTGACACCCAGCGCCGCGCCATGGACTTCGATCTTCACCGGATCGTCGGCGCCAGCGCCAACATCGGCGAGTACAAGGCGTGACACGCGCTCCGGTTTACTCGCAGCCAACGCCAACGCGGGGCCGCCGCCAAGCGAAAACCCGACGATAGCCGCGCGTTCGATCTTCAGCGCGTCGAGAACACCGACAAGGTCGCGAGCGAGTAGAGCCGCGGAATAGCCGGTGGCGAGGGACGGCGCATCGGTACCGCCGTGGCCGCGCTGGTCGTAGGTGACGACGCGGAAGCGGCTGCGCAGCGCGCGGACCTGGTGGAACCACATCCGCTGGCCGCAGGCGAGACCGTGCAGCAGAACAACCGGCGGCCCATCGCCAACATCGCTGACGGCAACAGCCAGATCGCCGACCTGGATTTCGATCCATGCCGTTTTGCATATGCATTGATGGAGATTAGGTGGTTTGGCTAAACGCCGACAGTCTATGCCGCGACGGTGCCGAGGAATTCCTCAACTTCTGCCCGAAGCCGGTCAGTCGCCTTTTCAACCTCTTCGGTCGCTGTCAACACGGTTTGCGCCGAGCTGCGCGTCTGCGTGACACCACCGGCAACGTCATCGAGCGCGGCCACAATAGCCTTGGCGCCGGCCGCGGCGCTGGTCACGTTGCGCGAAATCTCTCCGGTCGCCGCTTCTTGTTGTTCGACCGAGCCGGCGACGGCCGACGTATAATGGTTGATGTCCTGCATTCGCTGTGTGATGTCGCGGATCGCAGCAACCGCGCTGGTGGTCGATGTTTGCACCGACTGGATTTCGCGGGTGATCTCTTCAGTTGCTTTTGCGGTCTGCACGGCAAGCGATTTCACTTCCGAGGCGACCACGGCAAAGCCACGTCCGGCATCGCCGGCACGAGCCGCTTCGATGGTTGCATTGAGCGCCAGAAGATTGGTCTGGCCGGCAATATCCTGGATGAGCTTGACCACGTCGCCGATTTTCTGCGCGACGCGGGCAAGCGCGGCAATGTCATTGTTGGTTGCACCGGCGCCGGCGACCGCGCTTTGCACCACGCCCTGGGCCTGGGTGAGCTGACGGCTGATTTCCTTGATCGACGCTGTCAATTCAGTTGCCGCGCTCGCTGCCGTTTCGACATTGATCGAGGCCTCGTTCGATCCGTGCACCGCGCCTTCAGTGCGCTGCAACGTGTGATCGGAAGTCTTGAGCAGCGTCGTTGCGGCCGATTTCATCGCCGCAGCGCTTTGATTGACGATTTTCAGAACGCTTTCGACTCGTGCGCGAAACGAAGAGATCGCCGCATCGGCGGCGCGACGACGCTGGTCGTGCTGGCGCAGCGAATCGCGTTCGCTTTCGGCTGAAAGCTGGTCGGTGACGTCATTGTGGGTGGCCACCCAGCCGCCAGACGACGGCAGCGGCCGGCTTATCAGCATAATTGTCCGGCCGTTGGCCGTGATGGTCTTGGTTTCGGTGCGCCGCTCTGCGACCTGCCGCAGAGCAGTCGGCGACGTACTTTTCCGGATTTCCATTAAACGTGCCGGCGGCGGTCCGGTACAGCAGGAGATCGCGCAACGCGGTGCCCGGCCGGCCGTGCTCCGGCATCAGCCCGTACATTTCGAGATAACGATCGTTGCACAGCGTCAGCCGTGCCGCGCTGTCGAACATGCACAGGCCCTGCGTCATATTGTTGAGCGCGGCCCGAAGCAGGCGGCTTTGCGCGCGGCGATTGGCGTTGACGAACAGGCCCGTTATGGCTGCGGCGCCAAGGGCAAGCGGCAATGCCATGAAGGTCGCCGCTACCGGCGCAGGATGCTTCGGTCAGCATGCCCGACGAACCAACCCGACCCAAAACAAAAGTAGCCGATGAGGCCAAGGGCGAAACCGGCGGCGCCCGCGGCAACGATAAGCAGCCAGTTGCGGCTGGCTTTCGCTAAGGTCCTGGCCACAGGCATTCCATCGCGCCCGGTTGATTGAGGAGACCCTAGGCGCCGATCCGTTGTTTTGAAGTTAAAGGACTGTGCGGGATTTCTTAACAAGAGATGAGCGTGTAAACACTCTGACGCTTTTGCGGACACCAGCGCTTCAGAATGCTGGCTTGGGAGAGGAAACATGGGTCGGGGACGGCGCTGGACGATAGCCGGATTCTGCCTTTTGGCAGGCGCGACACGGTGGCCGGATTGAGCCACGCCGACGATTATCCCAACCATCCGGTGCGGATCATCATCGGCTTTGGCGCCGGCGCGGTCGCCGACACACCGGCCCGGCTGCTGGCGCAAAAGTTCGGCGACTCGCTCGGCCAGCAATTCATCATCGAGAACAAGCCGGGCGCCGGCAGTAACGTGGCGGCCGAATATGTCGCGCGCGCGCCGAACGACGGCTATACGCTGTTCATGGCGACGGCCGCGCAAACCAACTATGCCGGGATGACCGTCAATCCGACCTACGACGTGGTGAAGGATTTCGCCCCGATCGTCCGCGTCGCCTCGGTGCCGAACCTGCTGGTCGCCAATCCTTCGCTTGGCGTGAACAACCTGAAGGAGCTGATCGCACTCGCCAAAACCAAGCCCGGGCAGATTTTCTATGCCTCCTCGGGCACGGGCACGACGACCCATGTTGCCGGCGAGCTCATCAACATCATGGCTGGCATCAAGCTGGTCCAGGTGCCCTACCCCGGCAGCGCGCAGGCTTTGACTGACGTGGTGACCGGCCGCGTGCAACTCTGGTTCGCGCCGGCTTCGGCCGCAGTTCAGCAAGTGCAGGAGGGCAAGCTCAAAGCGATCGCCGTGACCACCGCGCAGCGCGCCAGCATTGCCCCGGATGTGCCGACGATGGCTGAAGCCGGATTGCCCGGTTACGATCTCGGCCTCTGGTTCGGCCTGCTCGCACCGGCCGGCACACCGAAGCCGATCATCGACAAGCTCGCGCAGGCTACCAATGCGGCGCTCAAGTCGAGCGACGTGGTCGATCCGCTGCACAAGATCGGTGTCGACACCGTTGGCGGCAGTCCGGAAGACTTCCAGCGCTACATCGAGGCCGAGGTCAAGAAATCGACCGAAGTCGCCATCGCGGCCAATATCCGGCAATAACCGGCTATCATCGCTGGGGACACCGCTGGCCATTCCGTCAAAGCCTACAGCCTTTCACGCTTCCGACACTTTTTTGTCAGCATTGTCCGGCGGGACATGGGGAATTTGAATGATCCGGATATCGACGGTGGGGCTCGCTTGCGGCGCGTTACTGAGTGCCGCTGCGCTTACCGCTTGCTCCAGCCCCAAATTGCCGGAGGGCTTGCCGAGCTTCTACCGCGACCTTGCCACCAGCGATGCCTCACTCGACGCGGCCGCGGCGCAATCGATGATCTCTGGATATCGTGCCAATAATGGGCTTGGCGCGGTGACGATCGATCCCGAACTTATGAAACTCGCCGCCGATCAGGCCCGCACCATGGCGGCCCGCGACAAGCTCGATCACGATGTCGGCCGGCCGTTCCAGGCGCGTATCCAAAGTTCCGGCTTCGACGCCGGCGTCGCGGTGGAGAATATCGGCGCCGGCTATCACACGCTTGCTGAAGCGTTTTCCGGTTGGCGCGATTCGCCGCCACATCGCGCCAACATGCTCAATAACCGCGTGACCAAAATGGGCATTGCCGCAGCTTATGCGCCGCAGTCGAAGTACAAGGTGTTTTGGTCGCTGATCCTCGCCGCGCCCGATGACCAACACCGGAGCTGACGCAACGGTCCTTGGCTACTGCCGCGTGCGCTTCGCTGCATCGGTGACGATCTCGTAGGCTTCGCGAACTCCAGGCTTCGATTTTTTCGACACGTCGTCGCCGACCGTGGACAGCGCCGCCATCATTGACGCCTGTTCGGCAGCCGGCAGCGAAATCAATTCACCGCCGCCGTCGGTCCAGCCCTTGCGCATTTTCGCAAAGATATCGAGGGCCTGCGGGGCGATCGCTATCGATTCCGCCGCGCCGTCCTGATCGACGATTTTTTGCAAGTCGGGAGGCAGCGAGTCGTACCATTTCTGGCTGACCTCGACGACGATGAAGACCGCAGGCTGGTTGGTTTCGGTGACGTATTTCGCGGCGTCCTGATAGTGGAACGGCGTGTAGACCGTGAGCCCGGCGACAGCACCGTCGATCGTGCCCTGCTGGATCGCCGGCAGCACATCACCAAGCGACATCGCGATGGGCGTTGCGCCGAGCCGTTCGAAAGCGGCAGTCTGAAACTGTGACGCGAAAATTCTGAGCCTTTTCCCGTTAAAGTCACCCAGATGGCGGATCGGAGCCCTGGAAGCAATCGACGACATTTGCGTGCTGAACATGCCGACGCCGTGCAGACCCTTGCTGCCGCCCAACCCGAGCATCAATTTCAGCACCGCAGGATCTTGAGAGAGACGCAACGCGTGTTCGAGAGAATCCACCAGACCCGGTGCCGCCATGACCTCGAAGCGTTCATCAATCCCGACATAGAATTCCGGTGGAATCACCGCGCACTGAATTGCGCCGAACTGCACGCCCTCGATCTGGCGCGGTATCGCGCCTAATTGGCTCGCCGGATAGATCTCCGTCTTGATGCGCCCGCCGGAGTCTCTCTCCACCGCCGCCGCGTAGTTTTTGGCGAATTGGTGTTGCGCTTCGTTCATCGTCGGCAGCGTAAATTTCATGACGTAGGTCTTGTCGTCGGCATGCGCGGCGGCCACACCCAGCGCCGAGACAACCACGCAAGCGCGGACAATCCCGCCAACAAAGCCCCTGAAATCGCACAAGCTCATCGCTTTCTCCCGCCGTCAGTTCAGGCAAGAACAATGCATTAAATGTGCCACGTCCTCGATTTGGACGCGACCGGAATCAGCGCGCACCGACCTACTCGCATTCAAACTTCCCGCGGATGTCACACGTCCAACATGCCAAACATCTCACTGCCATAAGTGCCACGCGCTTCGGCAAGTAGCGGCGCAACGGCCGTCTTGAATTGCTCATGTTGATCCGCGGTCACCTCGGTGATCTCGCAACCCGCGGCGAGAATGGCGGCACGCGCTTCGCGATCTTCTTCAATGGCGAGGCCGCGCTGAAATTCGACGGCGCGCTGTATCGCGGCAGTCATCGCGCGTTGTAAATCTGCCGGCCAACTCTCGAACGCCGGCCGATGCAAAAAGATCGGCCGCGAAATGTAGAAATGGTTTGTCACCGTATGGAAGCGGTGAAAATTGTGCACGCCATAAGTGACGGTATTGGCGAACGGGTTTTCCTGCGCATCGATCGTGCCGGCCTTGATCGCGGCAATCGCCTCAGTGAGGTCCCAGCGCAGCGGAACGCAGCCGAGCAGTTCGAACGTCCGCGCCTGGACTTCGCTCGGCAGCACACGGATACGCATCCCCTTGAGGTCCGCCGGTGTGTGCACCGTGCGCAGCCGGTTCGAGATGTGCCGGAAGCCATTCTCGAACCAGCCGAGGATGCGGTAGTTCACGCGCTCTTCGATCTTTTTCGCAAGGTGACGCCCGAGCACGCCATCCATCGCGGCGCGCGCCTGATCGCGCTTTGCAAACAGGAACGGCAGATCGACAAAGCCAAGCTCTGGCACCCGGTCGGTCAGATAGCTCGATGACTGGTAGCCGAGCGTCAGTACACCATCCTCGACCAGCCAGAGGATCTCTTCGGCACGGTAGCCGAAATCCATGATGTTCCAGACGTACTTCACATCGACGCGATCGCCGAATTCAGCGGTCAGCGTATCGCCGATCAATTTAAGCGATCGCGAGAAGGACGTCGTCGCCGGGCCGTAGCCGCCCATGCGGATCGTAATCGGTTTGGTCATTGCGCTCCCCGTTGGCGCGCCAACCTAACCGAGGCGGTTTAGCGATGGAACCGCTCGCGGATATTTTTCGCCACCGTGATCGCGGCGCCACGCAATCGTTCCAGCCGCCGCGCTGAGGCAAATGCCGCATTGGAGCGCACGCCAATCAGGCGGTCGCACAGCCCCAGCCGCTCGCGCCAGATATGATCGATCATCGGATGGTTCGGGATGGCGCAGGAATCGGTGCGCAGCAAAGTTGCGTCTTCGACAAGGTCTTCGGTGATGGCAAGCGTCAGCACCACACCGGGTGAATACTGCTCATAAGCTTCGTCGTAGGCGATTTTCCAGAACCATGCCGTGTCGCCGCTGCGCAGAGCACGATCGCGGACTGCGATCGGATGACCATCGATCAGGATACGGCTGACGGAAGCCTTGCCCCGCTCGGCAAGACCGCGCATCGCGTTTCTCATGAAGCGGCGAATATCCTCATGATGCAGCACCGCCGTGCCGGCCTCGCCCTTCCAGCCGCGCGCCTCTATTTCGCAGAAATCGTCGACGGCCTGCACGACTGCGTCAGGCTCGGTCCCGGTCGTGAACAGAAGTGCGCCAGCCTCGCCCAGGCCCCGCACCATGCGACGCATCTTGCTTTGCCGATGGGCGCCGAGCGTGCGTTCGACATACATCAGCCGATCGCCGCGCGGCGCCAGCATCGCCCGCTGACGGATATTGAGATCGGCCGAAGGGATCCCGCCCGCGCCGGAGGATGGTGTGCAATTCCGCGGCAAACGGGCTGCTCGGCTGCACAAACGGCATCAGCAGCACGCCAGGGCAGGTCCGGGTCTCCGGAAATATGGGCGAGCCAGGCCGCAATGACTTGCTCGGCAGCTTCGCGCTCGACCAGCGGCGTACCAAGTGGCGCGTACGGGTGCGTCCATCCGACCAGCACCGGCAGACTAAGGCCGTAACGTTGCGTCTCGATCCGTGCTGGAAAAAATCCGAGGAGCTTGCGCGGGCTGGTGCCTGACCAGACCAGCACTGCCCCGGCATCGCGCCCGAAGACGTTGGCCGCCTCAAGCACAAAGTCGGCTTCGTAGAAGATGTTCGGCTCGAGCGCACGGTCCGCAAGCTCGCGCAGTTCGTTCACAATCGTCCGCAGATCGGGCAGCGTTCGCCACTCGGTGGAGAAGGCATTTGCGGCGTAACGATCGGCGACCGCGGCCCGGCGCGCCCTGGCGATTGCGAGTGATGTCGGCAGATCCGATGCGACCGCCATGACTGCCTCTCAGCAATCCTTCGGGCCGCCGAAAACCAGGCAATGGATACCGAGACGAAATTTGGCAACGAGGAAAAGGCAAACCAACTCGAACACCAGCGTGCTCGCGCTTGCGATTGCAGCGCCCATGGCGCCGAAATGCGGGATAAGCAACAGACACAGTAGCAGATTAAGCAGGAACGAGCCGGCATAGACCTGCGCGCATCGGCGCCGCTCGCCCAGCATATTGAGCAGCCGCTCGACCGGACCGACCGCGGCCCGGGCAAGAAGCCCGATCGCAATGACGAACATCAAGGGATAGCCGCCGACGAAATCCTTGCCGTACATCCGCAGCAACGGCTCGCCCAGCACGAGGAACACCCCGATCAGCGCCAGCGACGGCCAGAAGGTCATACGGATCGCGTGAGCCATGAAATCGGTCAACCGCTTGCGATCGCCGGAAACGTGGATTTCGGTAAACTTGTGGGCGACCGTCTGCGCCACAGCGAAATAAATGAACGCGACCAGCGCCAGAATCTTCGCGGCGGCGTAATAGGTCGCGACCTCTTCCGGCGGACGGAATTGTGTCAGCACGATCACATCGGTGTAGGTGACGAGCACGTAGAAGCCTTCGACGAGTGAGATCGGCATCGCCGTCGAGAGCCAGCTGCGCGGCGCATAGGCTTTCGGGCCGCGTTCGATCACCGTGTCGAGCCGCCGGTGCAGCACAAAAAGCTGGCCAAGCGTGCAGCTCCAGATCGTGACGAAGGTCGCCACCATCGTGGTCGTCGCATTCATCGGCAGACCGGCAAAATAGACCGCCGCCATCAGCGCCATCAGAATGATGTGCCGCAGGAGGTAAGTCGGCGACAGTCCAAGATTGACCCAGTTATAGGAGCGGGCAACTCCGCTAAGAACGGATGCAACGGCGAAAGCCGGCAACGCCGCGAAGGCGAAGCAAAGCGGCAAGAACGACTCGGAGTTTCCGAGCGGCGTGATCGCGATAATGCCGACTGCGATGCTTGCGATCGCACTCGATATCACCAGAGCCAGCCAGGGACTCCCGCTGACAAAGCCGCGCAGCAACGGGAGTTGCTTCAACTCGCTGTATTCGGGGACAAAGCGTTGCGCAGCAGAACCCAATCCAAGGTCGCCGACGCCGCCGATCAACAACAGCCAGGTCCAGGCATAAACGTAGATGCCGAACTGATAGCTGCCGAGCCAGCGCGCGAGCACGATTTGCGACAGGAAGGCGAGCAACGCAGCGGCAATACGAAGGATGAAGGCTGTGCCGGCAAGACGGCGCACCAGCGACAGATCACCGGTGCCGGTGAATAACGCCAACCCGCGCCCGATGACGCCCTGAACGTCAACAAGCCGGGAGGCGCGCCAGCTACGCGGCGCTTGCTCGGAACCAATCGATGCCACAACGACCCCTTCGCCGCCGCGACTGGCGGCACTGGCGAAGGGGCATCTTTAGCAACGAAGCGTTAACATTCGGTTGGGCGAAATTAACAATTGCTTTGCAACGTTAGGCTGCCTGCGCTGCGAAATCAGATAGTTGCCGGTTCCGCCAAGTCGTCGAGGGCTGCAGCAACGATGCGGCGCTCGTCATCGCCGAGGGCACGCTGTGGCGCAATCGGGTCGCCGACATCATAACCTTGGTGCTGCAGCGCCGCCTTGATGCAGGCGGCCAGGTTGAACCGGGCAAAAGCCTCGTTAATGCGCCAGAGCTTGCGCTGCAGTTCCATGGCCTCGGTCCAGTGGCCGGCGCGGCAAAGGTCGTAAAGCCGGACGCTTTGCCGCGGGATGATACAGGCCGGGCCAGCCATCCAGCCGACGCCACCGATCAGCATGACCGCGGCCGGAATGTGGGCGGAGGCGGAAAACACCTTAAGGCGCTCGCAGCGGTTCATGATCGACAGCAGGCGGCCGGTATTGGTCGAAGCGTCCTTGATATAACGGATGCGCGGATGTTCCGCGAGCCGGCCAATCACATCGAGCGTAAGATCGGTGCGCTGGAATTGCGGGTTGGTATAGAGCACGACCGGCACATCGACCGCGTCGGCGATGGCGCGAAAATATTCTTCAACCTGCGAATCTTTGAGCGGAAAATACAATTCCAGGATGGCGAGAATTCCGTTCGCGCCGAGCTTTGCGTAACTGCGCGCCTGCGCCACTGCGTCGGCAGTCGCCGTCGCCGCGACACCGGCGACGACCGGGACGCGCCCGGCTGCCGCTTCAATCGAGGTGCGGACGATCGCCGTCCGCTGCTCATTGTTGAGATAGGCAAACTCTCCAGTCGAACCGAGCGGCGTGATGCCATGAACACCAGAGGCGATGAGATCATCGATGAGGCGAGCCAGAACGCCGGTTCGCACCTCGCCAGCGTCGCCGATTGGCGACACCAGATAGGGGAAGACGCCGCGGAATTCTGCGGTACTGGGGACGGACACCCGTTATTCCACCGTCAGTTTGTCGAGCCGCCAACTAAGCTCTTCGGCGGCGTAGACGGTGTGTTCATCCGGGCAGGCGATGCCGTGCACCCAATCGAACATTCCGGGCACGCGGCCGAACTTGCCCAGGACGCCGAGCACCTTGCCGTCGAGCGCGACTTTGTAGACATGCCCAACACTGCCGACGAACATCACCTGGTTTGGTCCGGGCGTCATGCAGATCGACCACGGCGGACCGCCGATGCGGAATTCACTTTTAAAATTGCCATCGGCGTCGAAGACCTGGATCCGGCTATTGGCGCGATCGGCCACGTAAAGGTTGCCCTGCGCATCGGCCGCGATGCTGTGCGGCGTGTTGAACTCACCTGGCCCGGTGCCGCGCTCGCCCCAATGCTTGATCAGGTTACCATCCTTATCGAACTTGACGATGCGCGAATTGCCATAACCGTCGGAGACGAAAATGCTGCCGTCAGCACCCCAGGTCACGTCGGTCGGCTGGTAGAAACTCGACGGTGCCGGAATGGCATGCTCAATGACGTGGGTTTGCCAAGTCCAAGGCTCGTTGCGCCGGCCCAGCACCATCTTGATTCGGCGATCCTTGTCGAACTCGACCACGAGGTTTGCCGCGGCGTCGACGTACCAGAGATTGTCATTGGCATCGACACGAGCATTATGCGGCCCTTCGAACAGCGGAAAGCCGTCTGCGATCGAACGGATGAATGTGCCGTCCCTGTCAAACTCGACAATCGGATGAGGACCGCGATTGACGACGAAAATGTGCCCCTGCGAATTGAGAGTCACGCCGACAACTTCGGCCATATAGAAATTGTCGGGAAGCTTCAGGAAATTCTCCGCAACCTTGAACGACAGTTGCGGCGGCACAGATTTGCCATCCTGTGCCAGCGCGGACGCAGACAGAGCCAGCGTCAGCGCCGCAGCAGTAGCGGCGCGTTTCCACATCTTCATCGTTTCCTACCTCGTTGGACTTTTTCTAACGGCTCGATTGCGCAGGCCGGCCAATCAGACGAATTGCAGCGCGATCCCGCCAAGCTGGCCGAAGTCGGCGTGAAGAGTATCGCCTTTTCGGGCATGCACTACCCGCGTGAATGAGCCGGCGAGCACCAGGTGGCCCGGCTCAAGCGCCACACCGTGCTGGCCAAGTTTGTTGGCAAGCCAGGCGACGCCAAGCGCCGGATGCCCGAGCACGCCGGCAGCCACGCCGGTCTCCTCGATCTCGGAGTTACGGTACATAATGCCGCCGACCCAGCGCAGATCGATATCCATCGGGCCGACCGGCCGGCCGCCAACGACGATGCCGGCAGCGGCGCCGTTGTCGGAAACGGTGTCGAAAATCTTGCGCGGATCCTGCAATCGCGCGTCGACGATCTCAAGCGCCGGCACGACATATTCCGTGGCGCGCAACACATCGGTCAGGCCGACGCCAGGACCTTTAAGCGGTTTGCCCATGATGAACGCGAGTTCCACCTCGACGCGCGGCAGGCAGAAGTTCTCGTGCGGCACCTTGGCGCCATCGGCGATCATCATATTGTCGAGCAGGTGCCCGTAATCCGGTTCATCGATTTGCGACGAGCGCTGCATCGCCTTCGACGTGAGGCCGACCTTGTGACCGATCAGCTTGGCGCCGCCGGCGATCTTGCGGTTGGCCACCTCGGTGGAGATCGCGTAGGCGTCATCCATCGTAATGTCCGGCCAGGTCTTGGTCAGCTGAACCGCCTGTTTGCGCTCTTTCTCCGCGTTAATAAGAATATCGGCGGCCTTGCTGCGATCGGCACCGGACATCATGACGCTTTGCTCCCCACTGAAATTGCAGTGGCGAACTTAGCACATTTGCGATGGAGCGAAGGTATCCGCGGGACTATTGGCAGACCACGCCGAGAATGTAGGTCTCGTCATGGCAGTCGGCCCGACTTGGCTGCCGGCCCGACATCAGTCCAGCGGGTGAACAGACTTGCGACGTACTGATCCCCATCGGCTTGCCGGCAGAAAAGCCTTTGCCGCGGCAGGCGTTGGCCGCCGCTGCCGGGCAGTCCGGCGCACCGTTCGCCGCCAGCTGACACTTGTCATGAAGCTCGAACATGCGCGTCGTCGGCAGGTGGGTAACAGCGTCTGTCGCGTTCTTTAATGCTTCCTGGGTTGCAGCCGTGGCATCTTTTGCCGGTTGGCTCGAGCCAAGATCGTCAAACTTGTCCTTGGCGTTTTTCATCTTGTTGTTGAAATCGCCAATGCCCTGATCCCACCAGACGCCGAGCTGGTGCAGGAAGCCCGGCTTGTAGGATGCCGGCGGCTGTTGCGGAAACGCGGTAGCCGGAGGCGATACCGCAGGCGCCTGCCCGGTCGTATTTGCACTGGCAGACGGCTGGCCGTCATCGGCAATGGCGACGCCGACCAACAGCACTGATAGCGCAGCCGCCGTCGTCAGCCGAAACAATTGCAGATTGCGCACGCTCATCATCGCCAGCTTGCCCGCGGAGGTATTCCCACCCGAGGATCCTGATATTCAACGTCAATTGAGGTCAAAATACGCGCTCGAACGCGGCAAGGCTATGTCTGCTTTTTGAACGCGCTAATGCGCCGATCGGCGGCTTTCGCGCCATCGCGACCAGATAAACCAGGCAACCCCGGCGACAAGGACAACGGCAACGACCGCATCAAAATCATGGAACAACTTGCGGAAGGTCGGATCGCTGTCCCAACGGGCTCCCAGGAGGTAACCGACATAAGCCAGCGCAAAGCACCACGGCCATGAACCGATAAAGGTGTAAAGCTGGAACTTCAGCATCGGCATCCGCGCGAGACCCGCGGGAAAAGCGATGAAGGTGCGCACCACCGGGAGCAGCCGGCCGAAGAACACCGTGGCCGCGCCATAACGTTCGAAAAATCGGTCGGTACGTTCAAGCTCGGAGTGGCTGACAAGAATGTAGCGGCCCCAGCGTTCAAGCACCGGCCTGCCGCCCCACGCGGCCACGTAGTAGGCAATTGTGGAGCCTATGTTGCATCCCAAAGCGCCGGCAGTCGCCGCGCCAATCAAACTGAACTGATTGGTGGAAACCAGGTAACCGGCAAAAGGCATGATCACTTCCGAAGGAAGCGGAATGCATGCGGACTCGATCGCCATCATAAGGACGACACCGAGATAGCCGGCAGCAGAAATGATCTGGACGATCCAGGATGCGAGCGCCGAGATAACCTGGTCAATCATCGTTGGCTGTAATGAAAACAGTTAGCGCCGCTTGCGGACGCGGCGGCCTTCGAGAACCACGACTTTGCGCCGCGACGGATGCTCTTCGACGAACTTCTTCTTCGGCACCTTCTCGGCAATGCCAAGGAGCCGCTCGCGGCGATCCATTTCCTTCCAGACGTCTTCCGGGCGGATTCCGGAAGCGACCCACAGCACGACCAGATTGTAGATGAGGTCGGCGCTTTCCTTGATGACCGCGTCACGGTCGCCGTTCATCGCATCGATGACGACTTCGACGGCTTCCTCGGCAAGCTTCTTCGCCATCTTGCTGCGGCCGGAACGCAGCAGCCGCGCGGTCCGCGACGTCGACGGATCGTCGTGCCGGCAGGCGACCGTGGCTTGATAGAGACGTGAAACCGAATCAGTCATGGCCAAGCAGAATAGCCTGAACGTGTCGCAATTGTGTTAATTCGGACGGCCCGCCCTAGGGGTAGGGGTTCAACCCAAGGTTAGTCACCCTGCCCCGGTCGCCCAGCGCTGCCGCCAGCCGCATTCGCGAGAAACGCTTGGAGCTTGTCGATACTCATCGTCCAGCCCATCTCCATGCCCTGCAGATGCGCAACAGCGTAATCAACGACGGCAGTACCACGCGTTTGCACGGTCAGCCGCGTCTTGCCGCCTTCGTCCGCGAACCTCACTTCGGTCAGGCCTTCGATGATCGGCTTGTCAGCGGCATCGACCGCGATGTTGGTGAAAACGAGACGCTCCATTGGGACGAATTCGCGAATCTCGCCACGCATCGGATAGATCGTGCCGTCGGGCGCGCGCATGTGAATACGGAACCGGCCACCAAGCCGGGCATCGAATTCGCAGACCGGAGCGGTGAAGCCCTTGGGGCCCCACCACTGCGCCAGCATTTCGGGATTCGTCCACGCCTTGAAAACGAGAGATCGCGGCGCGTCCACGAGGCGCGTGATCGTGACTTCGCGTTCACCAAAGGACTTGCTTGCGGCTGCGTTCATACTGGCTCCCTCATGCTTTGCCGGCATAAGCGCTCTGTAGCGCCGCGAGATCGAACTTTTTCATTCTCATGACAGCCGCCATAACGCGATCCCGCGCTACCGCATCACCGCTGCTCATTATTTCCGGCAATTGCGACGGCACGACTTGCCAGGACAAGCCGAACTTGTCCTTCAGCCAGCCGCACTGACTCTCCTTGCCGCCTTCCGTCAGCGCATTCCAGAAATGATCGATCTCGTCCTGGCTGTCGCACTTCACCACAAGCGACACCGCCTCGTTGAATTTGAAATGCGGTCCACCGTTCAGCGCGGTGAACGTCCGCCCTTCAATTTCGAACTCGACGACCATGACCGAGCCGGCTTCCTTGCCGTGAACGTCGCGGCCAGCTTCGCCGTACCGGCTGACGGCGTTGATCTTCCCGTTCCCGAACACCGAGACATAGAAATTCGCTGCTTCTTCGGCCTGGGTGTCGAACCAGAGACAGGTACTGAGCTTCTGCGGAGTGGTTGGCATGGTCTGGTCTCCTCTTACCGGCCGGCGCTATTTGGCGCCGGCGAGATAGACGTCGAGTTGGTCGAACGAGCCGGTCCAGCCACCCGTCATACCCTCGTGCGCGGCACCGAATGTCTTCCGCTCTTCTTCGGTGGCGTTGATCGGCGACCATCGCAGCGTCAGTTTGGTCTTGTCGCCGGGCGACTCCTCGAACGTGACAGTCGTCAGTAGTTCAAGCGGCCACGTCGCGCTCAAAGGATGCCGTGTCAGGCCGCCTTTCTCGTCGGAGAATGAGTGCACCCACGACAGGCGCTCAGGCGGCGCAACTTCGCGGTAGACGAATTTCGCCCACATCACCTGTCCGTCGGGATTACGCATCGCGCCGTGATAGATGCCGCCAACGCGCAGATCCATGTTTGACTTGACGATCTGCGAGCCCTTGGGACCGAACCAGTGCTGCATGCGCTCCGGCTCAGTGAAGGCTTTCCATAGAATCCCACGCGGCGCGTCAAACATCCGCGTGATTACGAAGTCGTCAGTCTTTGCTTCTGTCATCGTGACACTTGCCATTAAATCTTGTGACTGGGTCAGGCTTGCGGCTCGACCAGGACCATCCAGCCGACGCCGAATTTGTCTTCGACCATGCCGAACTTCGGCGAGAAGAACGTTTTGGTCAGCGGCATGTTGACCTTGCCGCCGTTGGCGAGCGCGTTGAACGTACGATCGGCGTCAGCTTCCGAAGCGACGCTGAGCGCCAGCGCGATGCCGTGGAAATTCGCGCTGCCGGTGCAACGGCCGTCGGACATGAGAAGCTGTGCCTTGCCGGCGCGCAGCGCCGCATGCATGACCTTTTCCTTGCTCTCCGGCGTGACCATCGACTGATCCGGCGATTCCTTGAAGCGCATCAGCATGTCGACCTTGGCGTCGATCGCCTTCTTGTAGAACTCGATCGCTTCATCGCAGCGGCCTTCGAACGAAAGATAGGGCTGGATATCCATGGTGCTCTCCTTTTGGTCTGTCGAAGGTAGATGTTGTGCTGTTCGAACTCAGGACGAACGGCCGGCAGCCATGCCGACACGGTCGCGATTTGTTTTTTCAGTCTCATCGGCTTCCGCCATCAAGCGATCGAGATGACTCCGGATGTGCGACGCCTCAGCCGGCGTATGAGCAAGCGCTATGGCCTGATCAAAGGCGACCTTGGCCTCGGCTGCGCGGCCGAGTTGCATCAGCAGGCCGCCTTTGAGGCCAAAGAAATGAAAATAGCTTGATAACGGCGCAGCCAGCGGCTCGATCAAGGCCAAGGCAGCGGCTGGACCCTGCACTTTGCTGACAGCAACGGCGCGATTGAGCGTGATTACAGGCGACGGCTGCAACCGCTCCAGCGCGGCGTAGAGTTGATCAATCTCCGCCCAGTCGGTCGCTTTCCAATCGGCAGCGTGGGTGTGGACGCCTGCAATTGCCGCCTGGATTTGATAGGGACCGGGCCGGCGATGACGCGCCGCCTTCTCGAGCAGCGCCAGCCCTTCAGCGATCAGATCGCGGTCCCACCTGCTGCGGTCCTGGTCTTCCAGAAGAACGATTTCGCCAGAAGAGTCGAGGCGGGCCAGCACGCGCGCGTGCTGCAACATCATCAGCGCGGCCAGCCCCATGATTTCCGGCTCGGCCGCGAACAAGGTCAACAGCAGCCGTGCCAGCCGGATCGCCTCTTCACACAGCGGGAGCCGCACATGCACGGTGCCGCCGCTCGCCGAGTAGCCTTCGTTGAACAGGAGGTAAAGCATCGCCGCAACGGCACCGAGACGCTCCGCGCGTTCGACGGCGCCCGGCGTCTCAAAAGGCACGTCGGCTTTCGCCACACGGCTTTTCGCACGCGTGATGCGCTGCTCCATGGCGCTATCACTCACCAGGAACGCGCTGGCGATCTCTTTCACTGTCAGGCCGGAGACCACGCGTAAGGCGAGCGCGATTTGCTGCACGGCCGGCAGATCGGGATGGCAGCAGATAAACAGCAGACGCAGGACGTCGTCGCGGTAATGCGAGTTATCAAGACGCTCGAGCAAGTCGGGTTCTGCATCTTCGAGGTCGGAGATTTGGTCGTCGGACGGCAGCGGCTGGCTTTTGTTGCCGCGGCGGACGTCGTCGAGCGCGCAATTACGCCCGACCATGACCAGCCACGCGACGGGATCGCGCGGCGGACCGTTCACCGGCCAGTTTTTCAGCGCCCGCAAGCTCGCTTCCTGGAAAGCCTCTTCGGCCCGATCGAGATCGCGAAAGTAGCGCAGCAGTGCACCGGCCACTTTCGGCCGTGCTGCGCGCAACAAAGGATCGATCCAGGCCAGATCAGTCACGATGCGAGGCCTTGTGGAGCAAAAACTTTGACCGGGCGAATTTCGAACACGACCTTTTCGTCGCGGCCGATCTGCTTGGCAATGTCGATTGCCTCCTCAAGCGACTCGCAATCGATCAGATAGAAGCCGAGCAGCGCTTCCTTTGTTTCCGCAAAAGGACCGTCGAGCACGACAGGCTCGCGCCCCATCCGCACCGTCGTCGCGGCTGTCGTCGGCATAAGACGCAGGGCCGGGCCAAGCTTGCCCCTCGCGGCAAGCTTCTCCGTCACTTTGTGACGCTTCGCCAGAATGGCGTCGTCTTCTTCCTTGGTCCAGCCGTTCGCTACAGCTTCGTCGTGGCAACAGAGAAATGCGTACAGCACAGGCTCACCCCATTCTTCGATCAAAGGACGAACGGCTATGCCCTGATCCGACAAGCCGTCGAAAATTTTGGCAAAAATCTACGCCATTGATTCGACATAGCTTTCCATCCGGGTGAGGCGCTGGACCCATTCTTCCATTTCACGGAACAGGACTGGCGCCCCGGCAAGGGAACGTGCCGGCGCTTTTGTTGATCCCGTGCCGGCGAATAAGGCGCGACACAGCATCAGCGTCCGCAGCAGCAGTTTCACGGCATCGCCATGGTAGCCGGCGTGCAGCATGTTCGCGACGATATAGTAGCAAAGCAGAGCGTCTTGCATGGCTATCTCCCACATCCTTGCCTCAAGGACGAAGGACCTCGCTTCAGTCCGACAAGCTAAGGCGAAATTTTCTTCGCATACCGTCGCCTTACATCTCCTGCCGCTTCACGATGAGATGGGTTGCGTTCGGAGTCGAAACACGTTCGGTACATGCATACCCAAGAGCGCGTACATCGAGGTTGGCAAAGAGAGACTCGCCTGCCCCAAGAAAAACCGGCGCAACCGCGAGATGCATCTCATCGATAAGCCGCGCTTGCAGGTACTGCCGTATCGTCGATGACCCACCACCGATCCGCACGTCTTTTCCCTGCGCAGCGTCGCAAGCCTGGCGCAGGGCGGTCTCCGCACCTTCCGTGACAAAATAGAAGGTGGTGCCGCCTTCCATGACGATCGGTGAGCGCGCGTGATGGGTAAGCACAAAAACGGGCACGTGATACGGCGGGCTTGCGCCCCACCAGCCCTTCCAGCTTTCGTCAGGCCAAGGCCCGCGCACCGGGCCAAACATATTGCGGCCGAGCACCCATGCGCCGATATTCTCGAAGCTTCGCGCCGCGAATTGGTCGTCGGCAGTGCCGGTCTCACCGCCTTCCTGACCGTGCATTTTCCGGAAGGTGCGCGTTTTGAAGGCCCATTGGTGCAGATCCATCCCGTTCACGCCAAGCGGGTTCTGCAGACTCTGGTTGAGCCCGGCGCCATAGCCATCGAGCGATAACGAAAACGCCGCAACACGCACTTTGGGCACATCAATCTCCTGCTATGTCGGCATCGGCAGATCTTGACGACTGCGCCGCTACGAACTCGGCAAGACGCGCCATCGTCTGCGTCAAACCCTTGTCGGCGTGGTATTCCTTGATCACATGATCGCGCTCTGCCGCTGACGGGAAGACCCCGCGCCAGGTCAGGCGCGTACGGCCGCCGAGATCCTCGAAGATCACCGTTTGCTGGAATTGCACCGGCTCGACGTCATCGCCGCCGCCGTGGCGGTAGACAATGCGCTCCGGCGGTACGATCTCCATGAACGTGACGCGGTTCTGATAGTCGCGGCCGTCCGGGCCATGCATGACAAACCGCCAGACGCCGCCCGGTTTGAAATCAAAACTCGACGTCGTGGTCGTGAAACCGTTCGGTCCCCACCACTGCGAAAGGTGTTTGGGATCTGTCCATGCGGCGAACACCAGTTCGCGCGGCGCATCGAACTCACGGACGCCGATGATCGACCGCGGGTCGGTTTCAAGGTCGAGCCTACTTGTTGCGGCCATGTTTCCCGTCCTGCTTCTTGCCTTTCGTCTTCGCTTCGCCGGCTTGCAGTTCCTTCAAATAGGCATCGAGGCGATCGAGGCTCTCCTCGAAAAAGCGGCGATAGTGCTCAAGCCAATCGTCGACTTCTTTCAGGGCACGTGGCTCGATCCGGCACGGCCGCCACTGCGCCTCGCGCGAACGGGTGATCAAGCCGGCAGTTTCCAGGACCTTCAGGTGCTTGGACACAGCCGGCATGCTCATGGCGAACGGCTTCGCCAGATCAGTCACTGACGTCTCGCCGTGCGCCAGCCGGGCGAGGATGGCGCGGCGGGTCGGATCGGCGAGAGCGGCGAAGGTGGCGTCGAGGTTCATAACCATCCAGTTAAATAACTAGATGGTTAAATACAAGACACACCCCATCGCGTCAAGCGAAAATCGGCCGATGCGATTTGGTCCAGCTTAAGCCGAGCGCCGTTCGTCTTGCGCGCCGGCCAACTCCGGAGACTCAGAGCGGATCGGACGCGCCGAGGAAGGCCGCAATGCTTCGGCAAACAGATCCGCGAGTTGCTCGAGCCTCTCGTTGACCGCTCCCTCCCGCAGGAAGATGCCGCCATAGACCGGCGACGGAAGCGGCAGCGGACCGTCATCCCAAATCAACAGATTGTCCGGCACGCGGCTTCGGGACATGAGCATGACGCCGATATTCGCAGCGACAGCGCCCCATAATGCTTCTGCGGTATTGGCGCGGAAAACCAATTCGCCGTGGAGACCGTATTTCTCCAGCTCGGCCATCGCTACGCTGTGGCAAAGGCAACGGTCGCCATAGGCGATGAGTGGAATGGGAAGATCGAGATCGACGATCGTATTCTTCCCGCGCACCCACGTCAGTTCCTCGGCCCAGAGATGGCGCGCCGCAAACTCCGACGCGTTGGGGACCAACGCCATAACGATATCGACTTGATCTGACTTGAGTTGCTGCAGCATGCGCCGCTGGCCCGCACCCAACACCGTCAGGCGCAAATGCGGCCATCGTGAACGGGTAGCGGCAAGCATATCCGCCAGGTCCCCGCCCATGCAGTCCTTGCGAACACCGATCCGCACCGCCTCCGCGGCCGTTCCGGGATTGGCGATTTGCAGGATATGATCGTTCACCGACAACAGGCGGCGTGCTGACTCAATAACGTTCTGGCCAAGCGGCGTAAGGCTGACGCCTGGCGCGCTTTTGTCGAACAATTCAACGCCGAGCAGAAATTGCAGCCGCCTGATCTGCGCGCTGACCGCCGGCTGCGTCATGCCCTGGGCTTTGGCGGCCCGGGTAAAGCTGCGCAACTCCACGACAGACACAAATGTGCGCAGGAGATCGGTCGGGATGTTCGTCATCTGTTAGTCCTGACGCCTGAATTCCAGATGCCGCCCCCGGCACAGCCATTGTCCCATTTTTCCCATCGCGAGGCGACGGGAAAAAAACGGCACGACTCGCGTGTCAAATGCCGTCATAACAACGCTAAAGTGAAGTCCATTTTTGAACAGAGCGGCCGATGTCTTTCATCCGCACCTATCTTCGCGTCCTCGGTCTTCTCGGCAATGAAGCCCGGCTGGCGATAACGCTTGCGGTCGCAAACATCGCACTGGCCGTATCGCAGTTCATCGAGCCGGTGCTGTTCGGACGCATCATCGACGCACTATCAGGCGCACTACCGGAAGGGTTGGCTCCGGCAGCATGGACGCTGGCGCCGATTGTCGGCGCGTGGGTCGGATTTGGCCTGTTCATTATAGTTGCCAGCGCATTGGTCGCGTGGTTCGCCGATCGCTTGGCGCATCGCCGCCGCAACACGGTGCTGGCCGACTATTTCGAACACGTTTTGCAACTGCCGCTGGCCTACCACTCCGGCGCCCATTCCGGCCGGCAGATGAAGATCATGCTCACCGGCACCGACACGCTGTGGTGGCTGTGGGTGTCGTTCTTCCGCGAGAACTTCGCCGCATTTGTCTTCATCTGCGTGTTATTGCCGGCAACACTCATCCTGAATTGGCGGCTGGCGCTGCCGCTCCTCGTGCTCTGCGTGTTCTTCATCGCACTGACCTTATTGGTCGTGCGCAAGGCCGACGCCATGCAGCGAACGGTCGAGCAGCACTATTCCGATCTCGCCGAAACCGCGGCCGATGCCCTCGGTAACGTCGCGCTGGTGCAAAGCTATGCCCGCATCGAGCTCGAAGTATCGCTGCTGCGCGGGCTGGTGAACTCGCTGCTTCGCGCGCAGATGCCGGTGCTGTCCTGGTGGGCGGTCGCCGCGGTGCTGACCCGCACAGCGACGACACTGACGCTGCTGGTGATCCTCGTGGTTGGGACTTACCTGAAGCTCGTCGGGCTGGCGTCGGTCGGCCAGATCGTAAGCTTCATGAGCATAGCATCGCTCCTGATCGGGCGGCTCGAACAGATCGTCAGCTTCGCCAACCGCCTGTTCACAGACGCACCGAAGCTCACGGAATTCTTCGGTGTATTCGACACCATGCCCGAGATACGCAATCGGCCAAACGCGATTGATCCAGGCCGGCTGCATGGCCTCGTCGAATTCAAGGACGTCTCGTTCTCCTACGACGGCAAGCGTTCCACGGTCACGGACCTGAATTTCACGGCACTGCCTGGCGACACCATCGCGCTGGTCGGACCGAACCGGCAGCGGCAAATCGACAACGCTGGCGCTGCTTCACCGCGCCTTCGATCCGCAGTCGGGCGTGATCACCGTCGACGGCATGGACATCCGCGATCTCACCCTGACCGGGCTGCGCCGCAATATCGGCGTCGTGTTTCAGGAGACGCTGCTGTTCAACCGCTCGATCGCGGAGAACCTGCGCGTCGGCAAACCCGATGCAACGGTCGAGGAAATGCGCGATGCGGCGGCGCGGGCGCAGGCACTGGAATTCATCGATCGCAATCCCGACGGCCTCGAAGCGCGCATCGGCGAACGCGGCCGTCTGCTCTCGGGCGGCGAGCGCCAGCGACTCGCCATCGCGCGCGCGCTCCTGAAAAATCCGCCGATCCTGATCCTGGACGAAGCGACCAGCGCGCTTGATCCGGTGACGGAGGCCAAAGTGCAGACGGCGCTCGATGAAGTGATGAAGGACCGCACCACCTTCGTCATCGCGCACCGCCTCGCCACCGTGCGCAATGCCACGCGCATCCTGGTGTTCCAGGACGGACGCATTATCGAAACCGGCACGTTCGACGAATTGCAGCGCCGCGGCGGCTCTTTCAGCGAGCTGGTGCAGGCGCAATTTGCCATTGCGTCGGAACTGCCGGCGCCGGAGCCGGACGCGCAGCCCGCCGCGCAATGATTTCCGCTCTGGATGTCATCAAGCTCGCGCTGGGTCTCGCCGCGTTTGTCTTCATCGTTGTTGTCGGCAGCCGCAATAAAAGAGTTGCCGGCGTGCTGCTGACGTTTCCGGTCATGAACGGCGTTGCATTGCTGACCAGCCCGGATCCGTTCCGCGTTGCCGACGCCATCGCTCTTCTTGTGGTCTTCAATACCTTGCTGTTCTGGGCGGCGGTGATGACGCTGCGCTGGGTCCCGCCGCAGCCGGAGCGATGTGGACCGCTGGCGTTATTGATCTGCCGCGTCTTGGTGTGGACGGCGGTGTGGTGCGGTGCCGCCTATTGGCTGACCGACAACCGCGACCGGTTCCCATCGGCAATGATCCTGTTCGCGCTTCAACTTGCATTTGCCGTCGGCTCGGCTTCTCTCCTGTGGGGCCAGCCGCCACGCCCGGAGCAAAAGACTTCGCCCCTGACGTCGTTGTCAGACCGGTTGAACTGGACGGTCCGCATCGTCCTGTTTCTCGTCATCTACGCGGCGCTGCTCTACACGGCGCAACATACGTCCGATCAGAAATGGACCGGCATGGCCAGCGCGCTGCCAATCATCGGCTTTTTCGGCCTGGCTTATCTATCCACCCAAAATACCGAAGCGCAGTTGCAGCCCATTCACGACACCATCCTGCTCGGTCCGCTGCTGGTGATCCCGTTCAACTGGAGTCTTGCCTCCGTCATCACCGCGACGCCGGGCGGACCGGCCGGCGCGTTTCACATTGCGGAGTTGCTGGCGGCGTGGGCCATTGCGCTCGCGCTGGTGTTCGCCCTGGTGCCGGCCATCGCAAGCTTTATGGATCGGCGCGCCGGTTAGCGTAGCGTTACCGCAGCCGCTCCAGGATGCTGACGTAATTCGCGACCGCGGCGCCGCCCATGTTGAAGATGCCGCCAAGCCGCGCGTCCTTGATCTGCATGTCGCCGGCCGTGCCGGTGAGTTGCATCGAGGCCAGCGCATGCATCGACACCCCGGTCGCGCCGATCGGATGGCCCTTGGCCTTGAGCCCGCCCGACGGATTGATCGGCAGCCTGCCGTCCTTGGCGACGATGCCGTCGGCGATGACGCGCGCACCCTGCCCTTCCGGGGCCAGACCCATCGCTTCGTATTCGATCAACTCGGCGACGGTGAAGCAGTCATGCACCTCGGCAAATGAAAGGTCGCTCAGTTCCGCCCCGGCTTTCGCCAGCGCGCGCTTCCACGCGACGGCACAGCCTTCAAACTTGAGAATGTCGCGGCGCGACATCGGCAGGAAATCCTGCACGTGCTCGGCGGCGCGGAACACGATCGCCTTCTTCATGCCGAGCGCGGTGTCGACGTCGGTCAAAACCAGAGCCGCCGCGCCATCCGACACCAGCGAACAATCGGTGCGCTTGAGCGGGCCGGCGACGCGCGGGTTCTTGTCGCTTTCGGTACGGCAGAACTCGTAGCCGAGATCCTTGCGCAGCTGCGCATAGGGATTGCCGACGCCGTTTTTGTGATTCTTGGCGGCGATGCGCGCCAGAGCATCGGACTGATCGCCCCAGCGCTGGAAGTAAAGTGACGCAATCTGGCCGAAGATGCCGGCGAAACCGCCGTCGATATCGGCTTCTTCGCGCACATAGGATGCCTTGAGCAGATTACGCCCGACCTCGGCACCCGGCGTCGTCGTCATCTGCTCGACGCCGACCACCAGCACGACCCGCGCCGAGCGCGCCGCGATCGATTTCAATCCCTGATGCACGGCGGCGGAGCCGGTGGCGCAGGCATTCTCCACCCGGGTTGCGGGCTTGAAGCGCAGATCGGGCGAAGCCTGCAATACCAGCGAAGCGGTAAAATCCTGCGCCGAAAATCCGGCATTGAAGTGGCCGAGCACGATTTCATCGACATCGGCCGCCGCAATCCCGGCGTCGAAAAGCGCCTCATTCGCCACACGCACAACAAGGCTCTCGACAGTCTCGCCGTTGAGCTTTCCGAAGGGCGTATGGGCCCAACCGACGATACAGGCGCTCATGTTCGCTCCAAATCGCTGTTTGCCGAATTTTCGTCGCTTTTCCTTGGCTTAGGCTGTCCTTAACCCGCTTCGGCGATCCAGACGGGGGTGAAGGATAGCCGTATTCGCCTTTGCGTTCGAGGCGGCCTTTCGGGTAGATAGGTGTGCGCCCGCGCTTCGTGAACCTTCCGTGAAACCTTTCGCGGCCCTTTGGGCCTCGACCAACCGAACGGACCGCGACACGTGTTTGGAATGAGATTTCTCCGGGCACCGGCGCTCGGCTTCGCCTTAAGTTCAGTCGTCTGTCGCCGCATCCTTCGCCGCGACACCCGCACGCGCCGAGGCGCTGATCCTGATCGACGCCGACAGCGGCAAGGTGCTGCGCGCCGAGAACGCGACCTATCCGTGGTACCCGGCCTCGACCACCAAGTTGATGACGCTCTACGTCACCCTGAGCGCAATCCGCGACAAGCGCATCACCATGGACACGCTGTTCACGGTCTCGCAGAACGCCGCGATGCAGGCGCCGACCAAGATGGGCTTCCCGGTTGGCACCCAGGTCACCGTCGATAATGCGCTCAAGATGATGATGGTGAAGTCGGCTAACGACATGGCGGTGCTACTCGCCGAAGGCGTCGACGGCTCGATCGACGATTTCGCGCAGGAGATGACCGAAACCGCCCACAAGCTGGGCATGTCGGAGTCGAGTTTCGTCAATCCCAACGGTTTGCCGGCGGACGGACAGATCGTCTCGGCGCGTGACCTTGCCATGCTTGCCCGCGCTCTGATTCACGACTTTCCGGATTACAATTTCTATTGGCACATTCCGGCGATCAAATGGGGCCGCCGGGTTGTGCGCAATTACAACCCGCTGCTCGGCCGCTATGTCGGCGCCGACGGGATGAAGACCGGATTCATCTGCGCTTCCGGTTTTAATCTGGTCGCCACCGCGCAGCGCGATAACAAGCGCCTGATCGCCGTTGTTCTTGGCGCGCCCTCCGGCGCGGCGCGCGCAATGAAGGCCGCGCAAATGCTGGAGAGTGGCTTTCATCAAAACCCGCTGGCCTGGCTGACGCCGTCGCTGGGAACGGTCGACGCGCTGAAGCCTATGGACTCCGCACCGATGGATCTGAAGGACCAGATGTGTGGCGGCCATCGCAAGAGGGCGCCGGCCGAAGATGAAGACATCGACGCCGACAATACCGGCCAATCGGCTGCTGACATGATACAGCAGCATTCGATTCTGCTGTCCGCGCTCCGCGCACCCACTGATCCGGTGCTACTCTCCGATCTCGGGCCGGTGATGCCGGTCGTGGTCTATACCGGGCCGACCCGCACGCAGGCCGAGATTGCAAACCTCCAGGCTTTGCCGGAGGCCGACGGCGCCGCTCCCAAGAAAAAGAGCAAATCCAAAGCTGCGGACAAGCCTGCCAGCACCAAATCTGCGGCAGTGAAGCCCGCCGAGCCGGCGGCCGATAAATCCGCGGCGAAACCGGCAGCGGCGAAACCCGCCGCCAAGAAACCGGCAGCATCCGGCAAATCAGCCTCCACCAGCCAATAGGCGACGCTGCAGCCTTACGCCTGGGGGGTTTCCTCCTCTTTCAAAACCTCCGGTCCGTGGTTATGGATTTCGGGCGCCCCTTTGCGCCTGAAATCATGCCGAGGAACCATGCCTGAGAAGATGACCATAGCCGCGCTGCAGCAGATGAAGCGCGAGGGCAAGAAGAGCGTCGGCGTCGTCGCCTGGGATTACCAGATCGCGCGCATCGCCGACCGCGCCGGCGTTGATTTCATCTCGGTTGGCGACTCGGTCGGGGTCAATCTTTGGGGCCGCGACGAAGTCCTGGAAGTGACGCTCGACGAAATGCTGATCTGCTGCAAAGCGGTGCGGCGCGGCACCGAGCGCGCACTGGTGAGTTGCGACATGCCGTTTGGCCCGGTTCAGGAAGGCGCACAGGCCGCAATCACGGCGGCGACACTGCTGATGGAAGAAGGCGGCGCCGACATGATCAAGGTGGATGCCGCGGCCGATTTTCCCGACGTCGTGCGTTCACTCGTCAGCGCCGGGATTCCGGTGTTTGCGCAGTTTGGTTTGACACCGCAAACCGCGGCCAAATTCGGCATTCCGTACAGCGCACAGAATTCGCCGCAAGCGCAGGCCGCCGCCGAGGCGGCCGACAAGCTCGTCGCCGAAGCAAAATTGCTCGAGGAGAGTGGCGCGGCGCTGCTTGATTTCACCAATTCCGGTCCGGTCGCCGGCGCCGCCGTGGTCAAGGCCGTGCAGATTCCGGTGATCGGCGGTTTCGGCGGCGGACCGTGGCTCGATGGCCGGGTGCGGCTTGCCCACACCGCAATCGGCTACGCGGAGAAGTGGATCGATTCCAAGACCGAAACTTATGTGAATACAGCAAAGGCGGCGCTCGAAGCGTTCACCGCGCTGATCGCCGACGCCCGCGCCGGCCGGCAAATCAAAGGCTGATCATGCCGACCGCAGCAATCGACGGCATCGCGACACGTTACGAGATCAAAGGCTCTGGCCCGCCGCTCTTGATGTATGCCCCCGGCGGTTTCAACGCGACGATAGAGGCGTGGGCGACGCTCGGCGTCTATGCCAAGACCAAAATAATCGATCATCTGCCGAAGCACTTCACCTGCATCATGTTCGACCGCCGCGAATGCGGCCAGTCGGGCGGACGCGTCGAGCCGGTGACCTGGCAGCACTTCGTCGCGCAAGGTAAAGGCCTGCTCGATCATCTCGGCATCAAACGCGCACATATCATGGGCGGCTGCATGGGTTGCCCGCCGGTCGCGGCGTTTGCCGTTACGCACCCGAAAATGGTGCGGAGCATGGTGCTGTGCTGGCCGGTCGGCGGCGTCAAATATCGTCTTTCGAGTCACCAGCGCTTTGCCGATCACCTCGGCTTTGTGGCCAGCGATGGACTCGGCGGTGTCGTCACCCTGATAAAGAAAGATGGCAAGCCGTTCGGGGCCGATCCGCGCGGCGGCCCGTGGGCGTCCGTGATCAGGCACGACAGCACTTTTGCCAACAGTTACGCCGCGCTGGAGCCGGAGCGATACAGGAGAATCTGCGAGGCCATGCGTGACGCATTGTTCGATCGCGATACCGCACCAAGCGCCGAGCCCGAACAATTGATGCGGATCGAGATACCGGCACTGGTCGTACCGGGTCACGATTCGTCGCATGCGACATCTGCGGCCCGCTATCTTGAAGAGTGCCTGCCGCAAGCCGATTATTGGGATGTGCCGGTCGAGCAACAGACCGAAGACAACGTTCCGGCACGCGTTGTAGACTTCCTGTCGAGGGTTAAATCCTGAGGCGTGTTAAGCTGGGACTTGGGCTGTGACCGACTACTATTCATTGCTATTGCGCGCGGTAACCGCGCCTGACGCCGGCGACGAGCAATGGCGCCACCAGCTCTATGACCGTGCGCGCACGATGCTGGTCACCCAGTTGCGCAACCGGCAACCGCCGGCGACCGCGGCCCAGATCACGAGCGAACGGCTGGCGCTGGACGCCGCCATCGCGCGGATCGAATCGGAAGTCGAATGGACGGCGGGCGGAGGCGACGATATCGCCGACGTTCGCGCGATCAGACCGCGGCAAGGGCCTGTCTCCGATCCGAGCCGAATGAATACTGTCAAATGGATTGCGCTCGCTGTCATCGTGGCCGTGATCGGCGCCGGAGGCTTCGTATTTTGGTCACACCACGCGGCAAATCCGCACCGGTCGCTGCCGCAACGACTGAAACACCGAAGACTGCGGCATCGACGCCCGCACCGGCACCCGTCGTCAAAATCTCAACAGCGAAAGACGGCGACCTCGCCGCAGGCGTCGACGGCGGTTCGAACGATCCCGATCAGGCCTATTGGCTGCGGCGCCAGCCTACGTTCTATCGAACGCTGCAACCGGCCGGCACCATCATTGTCGATAAGTTGCAGCACTTTCTCTATGTGATTCAGCCGAACAACGTGGCGATGCGCTATGGCATCGGCATCGGCGGCGAATGTACCGAGCTCGCCGGCCTGCGGCACATCGCCAACATGGCGGAATGGCCGCAATGGCAGGCGACGCAAGACATGATCGAGCGCAAGCTGGCCAAGCAGGGCGTCGTGCCCGGTACGCCCGGTAATCCGCTGGGCGCACGTGTGCTGCAGCTCGACGATGGCAAATCCCGCATCAACGGCACCAACGCGCCGAAAACCATCGGCACGACCGTGATCTTCGGCTGCATCCGGCTGGTCAACGACGACGTCGTCGATCTTTATAACCGGGTGAAGAGCGGAACTCCGGTGCTGGTGAACTAAGCACCCGCAATTCGCAGTATTTCACGCTGTTCCGCTGCGCCTCTACCGATCATTAGCTATCCGATTTGCATCGTACCAATATTCCTCATCATTCCTTCAGCACATTCAGACTTGTTAATCCGCGTTAAGCGGACCGCAATCGCGCTTTCGTATGAAAAGGCCTCGAAGATCGGAACATTTGTGAAGTAACCGCATGGCAGCGTTTGAAACACCGGCCGCAGGCGTATCGCGCCCCGCAGCCCCGGAAGTAGTCGGCCGCGTCGCCGCCATGACCGGCTCGGAAGCCACAATCGATCTGTCGGCACGCGCCGGCAGGCGGCAACAGCGCGACCGTCGGCAAATTCCTCGCCGTCACAACCGCCAAAAACATCATCGTCGGGCTGATCACCGAGATCGGCGAACAGGCCATGGCCGGCGGATTCCGCAAAGTCGCCGAATTGGACCTGATCGGTGAAATTCGCAACGAGGACGGATCGATGCGTTTCCGGCGCGGCGTATCCGATTATCCGGGCATCGGGGATACGGCGGCCATTCTCTCCGATGCCGAACTGAAAATGATCTACGGCTCCCCCTCGGGCGACCGCGTCGAGATCGGCCATTTGCAACAGAACCCGAGTGTCCGCGTTCATATCGATATTGAACAGTTGGTCACCAAACATTTCGCCATCGTCGGCACGACCGGCGTCGGCAAGTCCAACGGTGTGGCGAGCATCCTGCAGCGCATTCTCGATACGCGATCAGGCCTGCGCATCTTCCTGATCGATCCGCACAACGAATATGGCCGCTGCTTCGGCGAAAAGGCGCAGGTGCTCAACCCGCGGAACCTGAAGCTGCCGTTCTGGCTGTTCAATTTCGAAGAGATCGTCGACGCGTTCTTCAGCGGCCGCCCCGGTGTCCCGGAAGAAATGGAGATTCTTTCGGAGGCGATCGCACTCGCGAAAGGCGCCTATCTGCAGTACCGCGGCGGGACCAGCAACAACAACGAGTCCCTGATCGCAAAGAAACGCGAGGCGCGCACCACCAATTTTACGGCGGACACTCCCGTTCCCTATCGCATCGAAGATCTCATCGCCATCATCGATGAGCAGATGGGCAAGCTCGAAAACCGTTCGTCACGGATGGTCTACCACAAGTTGATTTCGCGGATTCAGACGATCCGCAATCATCCGCGCTATTCGTTCATGTTCGAGAACGCCAATATCGGCGGCGACACCATGGCAGAGACGGTCTGCCAGCTGTTCCGCCTGCCGCCGCAAGACAAACCGATGACGGTCATGCAGCTCGCCGGTTTCCCGGCGGAGGTCGTCGACTCCCTGGTCTCCGTGCTCAGCCGTATGGCGTTCGATTTCGGACTGTGGAGCGAAGGCGTTTCGCCACTGCTGTTCGTCTGCGAGGAAGCGCATCGCTACGCGCCTGCCGATAACAAGATCGGCTTTGGTCCGACCCGCCGCGCGCTGTCGCGCATCGCCAAAGAGGGCCGCAAATACGGCGTGTTCCTCGGCCTGATCACGCAGCGGCCCGCCGAGATCGACCCAAACATCATCTCGCAATGTTCGACGCTGTTTGTGATGCGGCTGTCGAACGACCGCGACCAGGCGCTGATTCGCTCGGCGGCATCCGATGCCGCATCAAATCTGCTGTCATTCATTCCGTCGCTGGGTATGCGCGAAGCTTTCGTGCTCGGCCCAGGCGTTGGCCTGCCGACCCGCATGACTTTTGGCGAGCTGCCGAAGGAGAAACGTCCAAACAGCGACTCCGCCAATATCCGCTCCGACGGTGGGGCCGGCGTCACTGCGGACCTGATCCCGATGGTGATCGAGCGTTGGCGAAGCGCTACCGCCAATCAAAAGCGTGAGTTCGAGATTTCGGAATCCGCTCAGCCGGCACCGTCACCGTTTGGCGCGCAACAGCCAGCGCCGCAGCGGCCAGCCGCTCCACAGTCGCCACCGCTCCAGCCGGCGCAACGCCCTGAACTGCGTTCGAGTCTATTGAAGAAACCACTCGATGCATCGCTCGGGACGCAACCGAACCCGCTGCAGCGATTACGCTGATCCAGAGCGCTACAATTACGCCTTCGCCATGTGCAGCGGCGCGTCGGTGACGGCCTGCAACGCTTCGAGCGTCATACCCTTGACCATGTCGCGCACCACGAAGCCATCGCAGTGACGTCGATCACGGCGAGATTGGTGTAGATGCGTTTGGTGCAGCCGATCGCGGTCAGCGGATAGGTACAGCGCCGCACCAGCCTGCTCTCGCCGGTCTTGGTGGTGTGATCCATGATGACCCACAGATTTGCCGTGCCGGAAGCAAGATCCATTGCGCCGCCGACCGCGGGCGCGCTTTCATTGTCCGACGTCGACCAGTTGGCGAGGTCGCCGTTCTCGGCGACCTGAAACGCGCCGAGTACGCAAAGATCGAGATGGCCGCCGCGGATCAATGCGAAGCTGTCGGCGTGATGCATATAGGAGCCGCCGGTGCGTAGCGTGATGTATTGCTTGCCGGCATTGATCAGCCAGCGATTGATCTTGTCGGGCGCCGGTGCGGGACCCATGCCGAGAACTCCGTTCTCGGACTGAAACACCACCTCGCGCTCGACCGGAACATAGTCGGCGACCTGCAGCGGTGCACCGATGCCGAGATTGACGTACCAGCCTTCCGGAATGTCGTCGGCGAGACGCGCAGCCATCTCGCGGCGCGTCATCGGCTTGTAGGCTGCCTGCGCGTTGTCACGGCGCTCTCCCTATCAAGTGACCGTCGGTTCGCCGTACGGGACATGCACGACGCGATCCACGTAAATTCCCGGCGTCGCGATCTTCTCCGGATCGAGCTGACCGAGCTCAACGACGTGCTGGCTCTGTACGATGGTCAGATCCGCCGCCGTCGCCATCACCGGATTGAAATTACGCGCAGACGAATTGTAGGTCAGATTGCCCCAGCGATCGGCTTCCCAGGCTTCGACCAGCGCCACGTCGCCGCGCAATGCCTGTTCGAGAATATAACTGCGGCCGTTGAAGTCGCGTTCCTCTTTGCCTTCCGCAAGCTTCGTGCCCGCAGCAGTCGCGGTGTAGAACGCCGGAATGCCGGCACCGGCCGCGCGCATGCGTTCGGCCATGGTGCCCTGCGGCACGCATTCCAGCTCGATGGCGCCCTCGCGCCATAACTCTTCGAACACCACGGGATCGGCGGTACGCGGAAACGAGCAGATGATCTTGCGCACGCGACGGGTCTCGAGCAGCGCCGCCAGTCCGACATGCCCCACGCCGGAATTGTTGGCGACAATGGTGAGATCCTTTGCGCCCTGCTCGATCAGGCCGGCAATCAGCGCATTCGGCTGGCCGATACTGCCGAAGCCGCCGACAAGGACGACTGAGCCGTCCTTAACGCCGGCCAGCGCGTCGGCCATGCTCTGCACAATCTTGTTGATCATCGTACGCTCGTCCCCGCGAGCGGGACCCAGAAATCTCGCAATCGACCTCCCTGATCCCGCTACGCGGGAATGGCGGAATTTCTTATCCGCGTCGCGCATTTGGTCTTATCGACGAAGGCCGGCATCACCTCGCGCGCAAAGCGGCGCAAGCTTTCGTTGGCATGACCGGAAACACCGCCGCCATTGAGCAGGACGAATTCGACGCCGAGCTTGTGGAGCTTTTCGCATTTGGCGGCGATCTCGTCGGGATTGCCGTAGAGCGCACTCTCCTCGCTGGCTTCCCGCGTATCGGAATAGGCCATGATGCTCGCGGTGTTTTTGGTTCCGGGCGCGCTCGAGATGGCCTCGAGCCGGCGTTGTGCTTCCATGCGGCGTTCGAGTGCGGCCTCCTTGTCGGCGGCGTCTTTCGCCACAAAGAAAGCGCGCGCCACGCCGACATTGGCCGGATCGTAAGCGAAACCGAACTCCTTCATCGCTTCCTTGTAGATCGCGATGCGCTCGGCAACCGAGTCGAACGACGCGAATTGGTCGAGCAATAGATTGTAGCCACGCTTCGCGACTGCGCGGATCGAGTCACGGCTGCCGGCGCCCATCCAGATCGGCGGATGCGGCTTTTGCGCGGTTGGCGGCTCGACAATGATGTCCTCGAAATTCCAGTACTTGCCGTGATGCGAGAAGCGCTGCTTCGACGTCCACGCCTTGACGATGACATCGAGCGATTCATTGAAGCGCCCGTCAGCCTCCTCGATTGGGAGACAGAATCCGGCGAACTCGTTGTGGCGATAGCCCTTGCCGACACCGAAATCGAGCCGGCCGCCGGAGAGCAGATCGATGCTCGCAGCTTGTTCCGCGACCAGCACCGGATTGTGCCATGGCAGCACCAGAACGGCCGTGCCGAGCCGCAAGGTCTTGGTCTTGGCCGCCACCCACGTCAGTAGCGACAGGCTCGACGAAACCTGACCGAAGCCGGTGAAGTGATGCTCGACCAGAAAGGTCGCGTGATAGCCGAGTGCCTCGGCCTCGATATTGTAGTCGACGAACTGTTTGTAGCCCTGGCCTGAATCGACATCCGGCCCGCCATGGCGGGCCGTTGCGCTACCGAAAAGTCCGAATTTCATCTGGGCGCTCTCCCTGCGTCATTCGTAATGTAGCCCATGGCGCGTGGGCGGAGCTATAGTCGGGGTGTGGGGGAAATCACAATGCGCCGGGACGTTTTCATAAGCTTTGCTGCGTTTTCGCTGCTCGCCGCGTTTTTAACCTTGCCGCAAAATCAGGCCGCGGCGCAGGACTATCCGACCAAGCCGATTACCCTGATCGTGCCGTACCCGGCCGGCGGCGGCGTCGACACAATGGGCCGCATCGTCGGACAGAAGCTAACGGAAGCACTCGGTCAGCAGGTTGTGATCGAAAACCGCGGCGGCGCTGGCGGGATGATCGGTACCCGCGATGCCGCGAAATCCGCTCCCGACGGCTACACCATCGTGATGCTGCTGACCGGCATCAGCCTCGGCAACAATCCCGGCTACGACCTGCAAAAGGATTTTGCGCCGATCGGGCTGGTCGCTTCGACGCCGATGATCGTCGTTTCGAATCCAAACTTCCCGGCGAAGTCGCTGGCTGACGTCATCTCGCTCGCCAAGAAAGACCCGGGCAAATATTCCGACGGCACGCCGCCGGCGCCGACCGTGAACTACTTCGCCGCGGAATTGTTCAACAGCATGGCCGGCGTCGATATCACTGTTGTCACCTACAAAGGCACCGGCCCGCTCACCACCGATCTGCTCGGCGGTCATGTGCCGCTTGGCGTCAACACCATTCCGGCCTGCGTCAGCCAAGTCACGGCAGGACAATTGCGCGGGTTAGCTATCGCCGACAACAAGCGCTCGCCGGCGTTGCCGGACGTGCCGACCTCCGCCGAATCCGGCCTGCCTGGCTACGAAGCCGTGCAATATTACGGACTTGCCGCGCCGGCTGGAACGCCAAAGCCGATCGTCGACCGGCTCAACAAGGAGCTGGTCAAAATCCTCAACACCGACGAAATGAAAAAACGATTGTTGCAGGAAGGCAGCGTGCCGACGCCGGGCACGCCGCAAGACTACACCGCCAACATGGTGCGCGAAGAAGGCAAGTGGGCGGCACTGGTGCAGAAGCTGGGATTGAAGTTCGAGTAAGGCATCATCATTGCGAGCGACAGCGAAGCAATCCAGAGCCGTGCGCCGAGGCCAGCCGCTCTGGATTGCTTCGTCGCTTACGCTCCTCGCAATGACGTCTAGGCCGGCCTGAACATCGGCACCGGCGGCCCATCCTCGGTGTCCTTGAACACCACCGTCACCGGCTGGCCGATGTGAAGCGCGTCGAAATCGCAATCGACAATGTTGGTCATCATCGTCGGTCCCTCGGCGAGCGTGACGTAACCGATCGCATAAGGCTCCTTGGCGCGGCGCATCACACTGAAGGTGTAGATCGTTCCTTTGCCGGGGGAATCGCGCCACTGCATCTTGTCGCTCGCACAGAACGGGCAGATCGCGCGCGGATACCAATGCGCCTTGCCGCAAGCGCTGCACACCGGAACAGTGAAGCGCCGCTCGCGCGCCGCGTTCCAGAACGCCTCGCCTTCGACGGTGACGATCGGCGAGGGGATTTTTCGCATCTCAGCCATCGCTCACTCCCGTTCCATGATCAGCGTCGCACTGCCATGACGCGTGCCGAGTTGCAGCCCGGTGCCTTGCGCCAGCGCGAGATTGCAGTTCTTCACCTGCACCGCGGGATGCGCTTCGCCGCGCAGCTGCCGCACCGCTTCGATAATTTTGGTCATGCCGCCGCGGTTCGCTGGATGGTTGTTACACAAGCCGCCGCCGTCGGTGTTGAACGGCAGCTTGCCAGTGCCGGAAATCAGATTGCCATCGGAGACGAATTTGCCGCCGGCGCCTTTTTCGCAGAAGCCAAGATCTTCGATCTGGATCAGCACCGTGATGGTGAAACTGTCGTAGATCGATGCGTATTTGATGTCAGCTGGTTTGATGCCGGCTTCTGCGAACGCGGCGGCCCCGGTTCGCGCCGCGCCGGATGTCGTCAGATCGAAGGTCCCGCCGGAGAGATGCTTCACCGTTTCGCCAGCGCCGATGATTTTCACCGGCGGCCTTTTCAGGCCCTTCGCAATTTCCGGCTTGACGATCACCAGCGCGCCGCCGCCGTCGCTGATGACGCAGCAGTCGAGCCGGTGCAGCGGCGAGGCGATTACCGGCGAGTTCACCACCTCCTCCACCGTCACGACGTTCGGCAGCATCGCATTCGGATTGTGCTGCGCGTGATGCGAGGCGGCGACCTTGATCCAGGCCAGTTGCTCGCTGGTAGTGCCGTATTGATGCATGTGGCGCTGCGCGCACATCGCGTAGCTGTTCGCCGTGGTCAGGCCGTACGGACCCTCCCACGGCGCCTCGGGCTGGCTGGCGTCGCGCTGCCGCGGCGCGGTGCCTGTCGCCTGACCGTCGCTGCGCGGCCGGCCGGCGAGCGTTACCAGCGCCACATTGCATTTGCCGAGCGCAATGGCCTCGGCCGCGTGCGCAGCGAGCGCCACATAAGAAGTGCCGCCGAGCTCGGTGGAATCGAGATGGCGCAGCTTCAGGTTCAGGTATTCGGCCATGGTGGCCGCACCGGGCGCGGGCGCATCGCCGGCGCAGAAATAACCGTCGACGTCATCGCGCGTCAGCCCGGCATCTTTCAGCGCGCCCAGCGCCACTTCGGCGTGTAGTTGCGCCACCGTCTTGTCCGGCGCGTGCCGCGTCGGATGCTCGAACGCGCCGGCAATGTAGGCTTTACCCTTGATCGTCATCTGCAATTTTCCCCTACGGCCATGACGGTAACCCGGATTGAGCGCAGGCGAAATCCGGCTACAACAGTCGCCAAAGCAGGAGGACGCACATGGAGTTGGGACTGAAAGGCAAGGTCGCGCTGGTCACCGGATCGAGCCGCGGCATCGGCCGCGGCGTCGCGCTGGCGCTGGCCGCCGAAGGCTGCGACGTGATGCTGACCGGCCGCGATCAGAAGGCGCTGGATGAGGTCGCCGCCGAGATTCGCAAACACGGTCGCAAAGCTGCGGTCTCGATTGTCGATCTTCGCGAGAAGGACGGACCGGCAAAGCTTATCGAGCAGACCAAACGGGAGCTCGGCGGGCTCGACATTCTCGTCAACAACGCGGGCGCCACCAAGCGCGGCGATTTCATGGATCTCACCGACGCCGACTGGGATGACGGCTACGCGTTGAAATTCTTCGGCCACGTACGCCTGACCCGCGCCGCATGGCCGCTGCTCAAGGAACGTCACGGCTCGCTGATCACGATCGGCGGCACCGGCGGCCGCAAGCCCACCGAAGAGTTCACCATCGGCAGTTCGGTAAATGCCGCCGTCGCCGCTTTCTCGAAATGCATGGCCGATCGCGGCAAGCATGAAGGCGTTCAGGTCAACTGCATCCACCCCAGCATGGTCGAGACCGACCGGCTGTGGAAGCGCATCAAAGCCGAGATGGATCGCACCGGCTGGCCCGAAGACAAGACGCGCGTGGAAATGTGCAAGGGCTTCGGCATCACCCGTTTCGGCAAGGTGGACGATGTCGCCGACCTGATCCTGTTCCTGGTGTCGTCGCGCGGCACGTGGATGCACGGCGCCACCATCGATCTCGACGGCGGCGAGATACCGACGCTGTGACCAACGTCCTGCTCACCCCCGCCCGCATCGGCCCGGCCGAAATCAAGAACCGCATCGTCATGCCGCCGATGACGACGCGGACCTCGGACGCGGAAGGCTTCGTCACCGACGACTCGGTCGCCTACTACATGGCGCGGGTGAACGGCGGCGTCGGCCTCATCACCGTCGAGATGGCATCGCCGGAACGGTGCGGCCGGCATCGGCGGCACGAAGTCGGCATCTATGACGACAAGTTCATTCCCGGCCTGACGCGGCTGGTCAGCGAGATTCATCGCGGCGGCGCCAAGGCGTCGATCCAGCTCGGCCACGGCGGCGGCCATACCCGCATCGACATTTGCGGCGAAACGCCGATCGCGCCATCGGCAATTCCGCATCCGGTTTACGAGACGACGTTCGAGGTCATCGTTCCGGAGGCGATGACCAAGGCGCGCATCGCGCAAACCATCGCCGCTCATGCCGCCGCCGCGCAGCGTGCGCAGAAGGCCGGCTTCGATTGCGTCGAGGTCCACGCCGCCCACGGTTATCTGATCTCGCAATTCCATGCGCCATTCGAGAACCAGCGTGACGACGAATACGGCGGCTCGCTGGAGAACCGCGCCCGCTTCGGCCTCGAAGCACTGCGCGCGGTGAAGGCGGCCGTGCCAGGGCTGGGCGTTATCTACCGGCTTTCGGTCGAGGACTTCTTTCCCGGTGGACTGAAGTTCGACGAAGGCAAGCAGATCGCGCTTTGGGCGGCAGAAGCCGGCGCGGATGCGCTGCATATCACCGCGGGCCATTATCGCTCGCTGCCGTCGGCGCAGGTCGTGCTGCCGCCGATGACGATGCCGGACGGGCCATTTCTGGAATTTGCCGCCGAAGTGAAGAAGCACGTTTCGCTGCCGATCATCGCCGTCGGCCGGCTTGGCGATCCGGCGCTTGCGGAATCCGCGGTCGCCAGCGGCAAGACCGATTTCATTGCGCTCGGCCGCACGCTGGTGGCGGACCCGCAATGGGTTGCAAAGGTCGCGCGTGGCGAGCCGATCCGGCGCTGCCTCGCCTGCAATACCTGCATCAACGAAATGCGTGGCGGCGCGCGTATCGGCTGCGTGGTCAACGGCAGTGCGGGACGCGAAACGCTGTTTGCCGACGCGCATCCGCCGCACGGCGAGCGCATCGCCGTGATCGGCGCAGGACCAGCCGGCCTCACCTACGCCTCGCTGGTCGCCGAAGGCAACACGGTGACGGTGTTTGAAAAGGCCGCGCAGGCCGGCGGCAGCTTCCGCTACGCCGGCAAGGCACCGCTGTTTCAGGAAGTCGAAGCGACGCCGCGAAGCTTCGAACGTTACATCGCCGACATGGTCGGAGCGTGCAAAATGAAAGGCGTCACGTTTCAGCTTTCGACTGACGTCCTTGCAAATCCGGGTGTGCTGGCGCCGTTCGATCGCATCGTGATCGCAAGCGGTGCGGCGTATCGCTTCGGACTCGGCGCCATTGCGCCTTTGTCTCTCGATACCGGAACTGCACGCTGGCCCGGAATCAAACAACTGATGTCATCGCCGAAATTGCGCGACTGGTTCTACTATCGCGCACGGCAAGCCACTGGCGCCAAGTTCAAGGCATTAGCGCGAAACGGCCAGAAGGTTATGGTGATCGGCGACGCAGTGCAGGCGGGCAAAAGCAAGCCGGCAATCACCAGCGCTTTCGAAGCAGCTTTGCTGGACAAGCAGCCGGTTTAAATTCCGCTGCTTGCGCGGTGTTCCGTCGCCTATCCGCTGGCACATAAATTGCTGTAACTTCGCGGTTAGCAGGGAACTATCCCATGCCCGTGAAACTGCGCCTCGATCAGGTCAGTATGGCGTTTCGGACGCCAAACAGCGTCTTTCAGGCGCTGTCACCGGTATCGCTGACCATCGAGCAAGGCCGCTTTGTCAGCCTGATCGGACCGTCCGGCTGCGGCAAGAGCACGATCTTCAACATCGTCGCGGGACTTCTGGAGCCGAGCGGCGGCCGCGTGCTGATCGACGGGGCTGATGCAACCGGGACGATAGGCCGCGTCGGTTACATGCTGCAGAAGGATCTGCTGCTGCCGTGGCGCACGGTGCTCGACAACGTCATTCTCGGCATGGAAATCCAGGGCGTGCCGTTGCGCACGGCGCGCGAGCGGGCGCTGCCGCTGCTGCATCGCTACGGACTGTCGGGCTTCGAATATCTCTATCCGAATGCGCTGTCCGGCGGCATGCGGCAACGCGCGGCGCTGCTGCGCACGCTGCTGTTCGATACCGACATCATTCTGCTCGATGAGCCGTTCGGCGCGCTCGATGCGCAAACCAAACTGCAGATGCAGGAATGGCTACTGGGACTGTGGTCGGACTTCGGCAAGACCGTCGTGTTCGTGACCCACGATATCGAGGAAGCGATCTTTCTCTCCGATGAAGTCCACGTCATGGCGACGCGGCCGGGACGGATCGTCGAATCCATCACTGTGCCGATCCCGCGACCGCGCGCGCGCGATGCAACGTTGACGCCGGAATTCGTGGCGATCAAGCAGCGCTGCCTGGCGCTGTTGACCGCCAGTCACGATGCCACCCTAGGCGAGGCCGCATGACGGTCCAGGAAACATCGCGCGCCGGCCGAGCGCTCAATCTCCCGCGCACCGGGTCCGCGCCAAGCACACCCCGGCAAAGGCCGGTGCGCCGCCTTCCGGTACAGAAGGACTGGCCGCTGTGGGCGATCATCGCCGCGCAGCTCGGCATCTTCATCGGGCTGATCGCGTTATGGGAACTGGCGGCCGATACCGGCGCGATCGACGGCTTCTTCTGGTCGAAGCCCAGCGCCATCTACGCAACGCTGATCAAATTCTTCACCGACGGCGATGCGTGGGTCGACATCAGCTTCACCTTCCGCTCGACGATTATCGGCTTTCTGATCGGCACCACCTTCGGCTCGCTGCTCGGCCTCTCATTCTGGTGGTCACGCAATTACGCGGCGATCGTGCAGCCCTATGTCATCTGCTTCGAGACACTGCCGAAGCTCGCGCTGGCGCCGCTCGTCATCCTCGTGTTCGGGCTCGGCCTGGCATCAAAGGTCGCCATCGCCACGGCGTTGACGCTCGTCGTATCGACGCTGACCACCTACGCCGGCGTCAAAGCCGTCGATCCGGATCAGGAGCGGCTGTTCTACTCGCTCGGCGCCAACACGCTTTCAGGTGTTTCGCAAGCTGGTGGTGCCGTTCTGCCTGCCGTGGATCATCTCGGTGCTGCGGGTGAACATCGGGCTGGCTTTGACCGGCGCCGTCGTCGGCGAATTCATCGCCGCGCAGCACGGCCTCGGCCGCCAGATCCTTTACGCCGGCCAGACCTACGACATCGCGCTGGTCTGGGTCGCGGTTCTGGTGCTCTCGACGCTCGCCGTCATCATGTACGCCGCGGTGTCATGGCTTGAGAGCGTGCTGCGCAAGGGCGTCAAACAATAACAGGCGACGGAAACAGGAGAGTTGTCATGACCACACACAAATACAGCCGGCGGGCAATCTTGGGTTCGTCCGCTCTGGCCGGTGCGGCGATCATCGCGCGGCCTTACATCGCCAAAGCCGACACCAAGGAAGTGCTGATCGCCGAACCGGTGCATGGCACCGGTTATCTGCCGCTCTACATCGGCATGGCGAAAAATCTGTTCGACGACGTCAAGGTCAACATCGTCACCATCGAGACCGGCTCCGGCCACACCAACGCCGTGCTGTCGGGCCAGGCCTTCGCCTTTATCGGCGGTCCGGAGCATTGCGCTTTCGCCAAGATCAAAGGTGCGGAGTTGCGCTGCGTGGTCAATTGCGTGGACCGCGGCAACGTCTATTTCTGCGCCGCATCCGACGTGCAGCCGACTGATAAGGACTGGCCGAGCTACGTCAAAGGCAAGACCATCGCCACCAGCGGCTTCGGCGGCACGCCGAATTCGATCACGCGTTACCTTTTGAAGAAGTGGAATCTCGATCCGGCCAAAGACGTCACGCTGGTCGAGACCGCCAATTCCGCCATTCTGCCGGTAGTGAAGAACAAGCAGGCGCAGATCGGCTGCTCCACCGAGCCGTTCATCACCCAGGGCGTGCGCAACGGTGCGTGGGGCGAGCCGTTCATCAATATCCCGAAGGAGCTCGGCCCCTACGCCTACTCGACTTTCAACGTCCGGCTCGACTCAATTCAGAAGACGCCGGAGCTTGTCTCCGGCTTCGTACGCGGCATGATGAAGTCGCTGAAATTCGTCGCGGAAAATCACGACGAAGCCGCCGAGCTGGCACAGAAGCAGTTCCCGACCATGGCGCTCGACGATCTCAAAGCCACCCTCGCCCGCTCGTTCGCCGACGAGATGTGGAGCAAGGACGGCATGGTCAGCCGCGCCGCCTGGGACACCGCAAAGTCCGTGGTCATGAGCGCCGGTATTCTCAAAACCGATGTCGGCTATGACGAAATCATCGATATGAGTTTCGTCGAAAAAGCCCACGCCAACCTGTAAGCTTTGCCGCCAAGAACGCTACAATCCATTCTCTGACGCACGCACGACAGGAAGGAAAGCGCCATGTCCGAAGCCGAACCGATCTGGAACAAATTCCTCACCGAACGCGACAAGTCGGTGTTCGGCACATCCGGCTATGGCGCACGCGGCGGCTTCGGCAAGCGTCCGGCGCTCCTGATCATCGACGTGAACTGGGCGTTCTGCGGCGACCGGCCCGAGCCGATCCTTGAATCGATCAAGCGCTGGCGCAATTCCTGCGGCGAGGACGCCTGGGTCGCGCTGCCCTATATCCGCTCCTTGCTCGACAAGTGTCACGATAAGGGCGTGCCGGTGCTCTACACCACCGGCGTCCGGCGCGAAGACAATTGGGATTCCGGTTCGTGGCTGTGGAAGAACTCGCGCGGCGTCGAGGACACGCAACCCATCGTCACCAATCTCGACGGCAACGAAATCGTTACGCCGATCGCGCCGGGACCGAAGGATATCGTGCTGCTCAAGCAGAAACCGTCGGGCTTCTTCGGCACCAACCTGGCGAGCTACCTCACGCTCCTGCAATGCGACAGCCTTATCGTCACCGGCACGACGACGTCCGGCTGCGTGCGCGCCACCGTGCTTGATGCGTTCAGCCTGAATTACCGTATCGCGCTCGCGGAAGAAGGCTGCTTCGACCGTTCGCAGGCGAGCCACGCCATCAACCTTTGCGACATGAACGCAAAGTATGCCGACGTGGTGAAAACCTCCGAGGTGCTCGGCTTCCTCGATACTCTGCAAAGCGGCATGTACGATCTGCCCGCCGGCAACAAACCCGGCTCTGAAGCCAAGCGCGCCTACTGATCGGGCTGAAACCCCTCGGGCACGGGTTCGGCGCCGTACAACTCGCGCAGAACGCGCGGCAGCGTCAGTCCCTGCACGACGATGGTGAAGATCACCACCGCGTAAGTCACCACCAGCAGGTCGGCGCGCCACGGCGACGGCGGCAACGACAGCGCCAGCGCGATCGAAATGCCGCCGCGCAGGCCGGCCCAGGTCAGCACACCGATCTCGCGCGCTTTGTCACTCAAGCGCTGACGCGTCAGCACCATCGGCGCGGCGACACTGACAAGCCGCGCCAGCACCGCCAGCGGGATCGCAAAGGCGATCGGCACCAGTTCAATCGGCGCGACGACAAGGCCGAGTATTTGCAAGCCGAGCGCCAGGAACAGCAGCGTGTTGATGAGCTGGTCGAGCAGCGACCAGAACCCGACCAGTACGGCGCGCGTGTCAGCCTTCATGCCAAAGCGCGGCGATGGCGAAGCGAGCGTCAACCCCGCGCAGACAACGGCGATCGGGCCTGACAATTCGGTCAGGTTGGCGATGCGATAGGTGCCGATCACCAGCGCCAGCGAAATCAGCAACTGTAATCCGCTATCGCTGATCCGCCGCAGCAGCATCGCCGCAAGCCATCCGCCGACGAAGCCGAGCAGCGCACCGCCAGCGATCTCGCGCAACAGCGCAATGGCGACGATGCCGTGGCCGAACACATAGGTGTCGCCTTCGGTAACGCCGAGCGCGACCAGGAACAGCACCACGCCGGCGCCGTCGTTGAACAGGCTTTCGCCCACGATCGCCGTGCGCACGCGCGGCGGCAGGGCGATCTTGTTCAGAAGGTTCTCGATCACCACGGCATCGGTCGGCGCAAGAATCGCGCCAAGCACGACGCACCAGACGAATGGCACGAAGGAGCCGATCAGGCCGTAGGTGTAATACATCGCTCCGCCGAACAGGACGGTGGAGATCATGACGCTCACCGTCGCGAGCATCAGGATCGTGAAGCGGCGCTTGTTGAGTTCGGCAACGTCGATATGGAGGCTGCCGGCGAACAGCAGCAGCGCCAATATGGCGTTGAGGAACACACGCGACAGATGAGCGTCGTCAAGCGTGCCGCGAAACCACCTCATGACGTGCAGATGAAGCACGTGATCGCTGGAGACGATCAGCAGCGAAACCGTGAGCGCGCCCAGCAACATGCCGATCGCGGGCGGCAGTCCAATCCACAAGTAATTGATGCAGCCGATGAGAGCCGCCAGCGCCAGAACGATGGCTAAAAGATCAACCGGTTCGAATTCCATTTCGAATTACATGGCCCCCGCCGCTGCGGCATCGCGCACCTTATGCCACGGGCCGTAACAGTATAAAATCCGCGCAACAATAAAGCTGGAGGTACGCTGTGGCCCAGGCACTACGTCGCGTAAAAATTGCGCCAAAAGGCATGGGACTGAACGACTTCGTGGCCATGCAGGAAGGCTTCTTTGCCGCCGAAGGCCTCGATGTCGATTTCGACTGGAAGACATTCCGCGGCACCCAATCGAGCTGGAAGGGCCTTGAGTACCTGCACCGGCCGCAGGACCAGCCCTATACCGACGACAAGGCCGAGGTGATCCAGGGCGCCTGCGTCTGGGGCAGCATCTGCAATGCCGGAGCCGGCATGGGCCGCTTCGTCGCCGACGCTTACGGCGTCTCGCCCTGGGCGATTTTCGTACGACCAGATTCACGCATCCACCAGCCGCGCGACCTCAAGGACGTACCGATCGCGGTCGGCATGCGCGCCGGCAGCCACTTCAATGTGCCCTATCGGCTCGAGAAGTTTCTGCCGCTGGAAAATATCAAGACGATCAATACCGGCGGCTTCGGCGCGCGGCTCAAAGCGCTGCTCGACGGCGAGGTCGAAGCGGCAAGCCTGTTGCCGCCGCAGATCGCGATGGCGGAGCAACTGGGCTTGCGCAAGATCATCGAGGACACGTTTCACACACTGTGGTGGGTGCCGGAAGGCTCGCCGCCCGAAGTGGTGACGTCGTATCTGCGCGCGCTCGACCGCGCCGAGAAAGCGATGGATGCCGATCTCGGCAAATACCTTCCACTATGGAAGCTTGCCGTGCCCGCCGAATTCGAGAACGCGCACGCGTGGGACTTCAGCAAATTCGGCCGCGGCGAGCGGTTCGTCCATGAAACGATACCGCACGCCGAGTTCGACGAGGTGATGGATCAAGTCAAGCGCTGGGGGCTCGACGACTATCTCAAGGATCGCAGCTTCGAGAATCTCGCTGCGAACCTGACGCGCTAACCGTTACGCCCTACCCACCTGCTTCTGCGCCGCGGTGAAGTGGCCGAAGCCCTGCGTCGGCGCCATCATCAGGAAGCGATAGCCTTCCTTGACGATCCGCTCGACGTTACCGCTCTCGACGTGCGGGTGACCGACCACGACATTATGCTTCTTGCAGGTATCGACGACACGCCCCATCCACTTCAGCAATTCCGGATGCTCGTATTGCCGCGGAATGCCGAGCTCCTGTCCGAGATCGCCCTCGCCGATCAGGATAGCGCCGATGCCGGGCACCTTGGTCAGCATGGCATCGAGGTTTTCGACACCGCGGGTATCTTCAATCTGCAGGATGCAGAAAATCTCGCCTTGCGGATTGAGCGGCCAGACATCCGCCTTCCCGTAATATTCCTGCTGGCCGAGACCCCAGTAGCGCGCCGCGGTAGTCGGGCCGTCGCCGCGGATGCCGACCGGCTCATAATATTTCGCGCTCTTGAGCCGCGGATAGCGGCAGGCGCCGACGGCGTTGGCCGCCTCTTCGACGGTCGAGATGTGCGGAAACACGATGCCGAAGCAGCCGACATCGAGCGCCTGCTTGGCCTGCCACTGCGCCATCTCAACGCCGTTCACCGGAATGCGCACCAGCGGCGTCACCGGGGGCACCAGCCCAGCCTTGGCGATCTGTGCGCGGTTGAGCATGTATTGCAGGCAGTCGCGCAGCCGGCCGCTATCCCACGGATTGTGCTCCATCTCGAATACGCAGCCGTCATATTTCGAGGCGCTCATGGCGACCGCCGAGTCGGTATGGGCCGGTGCAAAGCATGTCAGTGCATGCTGACCCGCTTCGAGTGCGCGGATGATGTTGTTAAGACGCGGCAATTCAGCCATTTTCTGCAATCTCCCTATGGGCGGGCGGCACTCTATCAGATCGGGAACCGGGTTTGACAATGCCGCCGTGGTCCGTAAGCATCTCCCCGACCCGGAAACCATAAACCACGAAGAATGGCGCCATGATTATCGATTGCCACGGCCACTACACCACAGAGCCCAAGGACCTACATCGCTTCCGCAAGGAGCAGACCGCGACGGCGACCGCCAAGGACAAGACCGCGATGCCGTCGCGCGCCGCGCTCAAGATGTCCGACGACGAAATTCGCGAGAGCATCGAGCAGAACCAGCTCAAGCTGCAGCGCGAACGCGGCACTGACGTGACGATCTTTTCGCCGCGCGCCTCGGGCATGGGCCATCACATCGGCGACGAAAGCGTGAGCCTCGAATGGTCGCAAATCTGCAACGATCTGATCGCGCGCGTGGTCTCGCTCTACCCGAAGAATTTCATTGGCGTCTGCCAACTGCCGCAATCGCCCGGCGCCGATCCGGCACATTCGGTGGCCGAGTTGGAACGTTGCGTGAAGATGGGCTTCGTCGGCTGCAATCTTAATCCCGATCCGTCGGGCGGCTACTTCAACTCGCCGCCGATGACCGACAAGTCGTGGTTTCCGCTCTACGAAAAGATGATCGAGCTCGACGTGCCGTGCATGATCCACGTGTCGGGTTGCTGCAACCCGGCGATGCACACCACCGGCTCCTATTATCTCAACGCCGACACCATGGTGTTCATGCAGGTTCTGTTATCCGACCTGTTCAAGACCTTCCCCAAACTGAAATTTATCATTCCCCACGGCGGCGGCGCGGTGCCGTTCCACTGGGGCCGCTTCCGGGGCATTGCGCTCAATAACGGCAAGCCGGAGCTTGCCGAGATCATGGGCGACAACATCTTCTTCGACACCTGCGTCTATCATCAGCCGGGTATCGATCTGCTGACGAAGGTGGTGCCGATCGACAATATCCTGTTCGCATCGGAGATGGTTGGCGCGGTAAAGGGCAACGATCCCCGAACCGGATTCGGCTTCGATGACACCAAGCGCTATGTCGATGGCGCTCCGATCAGCGCCGCCGACCGCAAGAAGATCTTCGAGGACAATGCGCGCAAGGTTTATCCGCTGCTCAAGAACCATGCTGCGGTCAAAGCGGCGTAACTGATGGCGCCGTTTCCGTTCGATAAGGCGGTCACGCATTGGTAGAACGCAAGGCGAAACGGACCGGCCGAAGGTCGCACCTCATCACCATCGGCCCGCGTGAGGTCGAAACACACGGGCTGGGCACCGGATTCTGGAGCGATCTTTATCATCACTCCATGTCCGTGCGCTGGCCGGGATTCTTCGGCAGCGCGGCGCTGATCTTCATCGTCCTCAATACCGTCTTCGCTTTCCTGTTCTGGCTCGGCGACAACCCGATCGCCAACGTCGCGCCTGACCTGCCGCTGCCGCTGAGCTTTTTCTATTTTTCGATCGAGACGCTGGCGACAGTCGGCTACGGCGACATGCACCCGCAGACCAACTACGGGCATCTCGTCGCCACCGTCGAAATCTTCACCGGCATGAGTTTCCTCGCGGTGATGACCGGGCTGATTTTTGCCCGCTTCTCCCGGCCGAGAGCCCACTTCGTGTTTGCCAAGCACCCGGTCGTCACCACGTACCAGGGCGTCCCCACGCTGATGATCCGCATCGCCAATGCGCGGCACAACACCATTTCACAGGCGACCGCACAGCTTTGGGTTTTCAAGCTGGAAATGACGGAAGAAGGCGAGGAATTCCGCCGGTTCTACGAGCTCAAGCTCGATCGCAGCGAGCATCCGATGTTTTCGCTGAGCTGGACGCTCCTGCACATCATCAACGAGACGAGTCCGATCTTTGGCATGAACCCGGATGATTTCGCGGAAGCCGAAGGCGCCCTCGTCCTCAACGTCGGCGGTGTCGACGATAATTCAGCGCAACGCCTCTATGCGAGGCAGCTCTATTCGCGGTCGGACATTCGCTGGCAGTATCGTTACCGCGATATCACGAGTCATTCGCCAAAGGGGCGGCTGCTGCTCGACTACACCAAGTTTCACGACGTCGTGGCGGAGAAGAACTGATCAGGGAGCAGACTTCTGCTGTCCCATAATCACATCGAGCGCCATCACGAAAGCAAAAGCGCAAGTGAAGAAATTGACAACAAGCGCCGCGACGTAAGCGCCGGCAGCATATTTGAAGCCGCAAAGCACATAAATCGCCATCGCGACCACCACCAGCGATCCAAAACCAACAAAGACCACATAGAAAATAATCGGCGGTCGCTCACCGACGGCCTTGCGCCGGCGATAGGGATAGCTGAGCAGCAGCAGAAGCTTGGGTACGGCGAATAGCACCGCGGCGACCTGCCAAATCGACGCTTCCGGCATACCGAATAACGCAAGCAGCGACGGCAGCAACGCGCCACCCGTCAGCACGATGAGGTGAACAAGCACCATCTTGGCGAGAAGGCGATCCAGCGGCGAAAGCGGTGCGCCGGCGACCTGACGGACGCTCACCAGGAGCGTCGAGAAGCCGGCGAACGTGACCATGATCTCGGCCAGAGTGAACAGCACTCCTGTGCCCTGGATATCCAATTGTCTCTCCAGCCGCCCGATATCGAATTAGGCCCGTTGCTGGAGTGATGCCTGATTCCCTTGCTCAGGTACATCTGAACACCGCCAGATGAGTGGTTTTGTCCGGCACGCCGACACGAGGCGCGGTGCAATCAACAAGTCACCGGCCTCCCGTAGCCGACCGATGGACATGGCTTACCGTCCGAGTTGGGCAAGAAGGCGAGACTAGCCTTTGTGCAGATGCCACTAATCGACGATCTGAACGATCGTGTGTGTGCGCGGATCAACCAGCACCGTGTGCCCGTTGATTATGGTATATCGGTAATCTCGAGCGCCCGAATATTCCGGAGGCACTTCATAGTATGTCACGCCGCCATCCGGGAGCACACCACCGACACGCACGTCGCCGTTATAGTCGTAAGAAGGATAATGACGTTCAGCAACATAACTATGGAAGCGCGGTCGGTCATTGATACCCAGTACGCCGTCGACGCCGCCTATAACGCCGCCGACAATACCACCAACCACAGCTCCGACGGGACCGGCATCGTGCTCACCGACGCGAGCGCCATGATTCGCACCGTCCGGTATGCCCTGAGCATTCGCTCCAGCGGACATGGCGAGCGCTATCGCACCAGCGAGTATGATGTGTCGGTTCATTTGTATCCCTGATTTTGCAGATGAAGGTCATTTGCAACGCCCAGGATCGGCATGCGTTCCACGTGCTTTAAGATAAGCCGGGGCTTTTCTCGCAATCCAATCATGGGCCTCGGGAGCCGAGGCAAAATCGCCGACGTTTTCCGTCGTGCCGCCATCGTTGGCCGCTTCGACATACCAACCGCGGCCGTCCTTGTACTCGTGCGCAGTGAACTGCGGTGTCGCCTGCTTTTGTGCCATGCTGCAAATTGCTCTGGATGATCTGCGCCCGCGAGCGCATTGTGCCGATGCTGTGGCTCTTATCGAAGAGCCGTAGTCAGTCTTTGTTGCCAGCCATCCCGGCCTGCCCGGCAGCCGAAGTTGACGGGCCTTTGGAATCACGGTCTCGCGCTTCCTGCAGGTCGTGAGGATCAATGTTGACCATCTCAACCAAAGACCCGCGGGACGATGCCGCCGGCACGAAGATCGCGGTAGCGATACGACGATAGGCGGGAAACGATAATTCCTGGATCAGCTCTTCATCTGTGACGACACGGTAGTCACCGGCAGCCAATATGCGGTCGATGCCCTTCAGCAAGAAAGGGTGAGCGAAGGTCACAGTCTGGTTGGTTGTGCGCGTTGCCATTGAAGGCAGATCTCCTTGAGACCGTAGATCTCCCCGTGTTGCTCATTCTTATTTACGCGACAAGTCGCATGCACAGCTATCCGCGCGCGCCGTGTTACGCCTGTAATGCAAGCAGAAGCAGATTTTTTGATTTGAGTTGTAGCCGATGACAACGGTGCCGCCCGCCGTTGTCATGTAACTGTGGTACCCGGAGCGAAACACAAGGGCGCCGCGGAACTTAATTCGTATCGCGGGCCGCCGTGCACTTGGTTCGGCCACGATTAAGGCCGCAACTGAAATCGCCGCAATTCTTCGGCCAACATGAGAAAACAAAATGAAAGATGCACACAACAAGGCGGCGGAACATCACGAATCCGCTGCAAAGTCCCATCGCGCAGCCGCAGAAGCTCACGGCAAGAATGATCATGCCAAGGGCAAAGAGCACGCTACCCAGGCCCAACAGCACGCGCAGAATGCAAACGATCATTCCAAAACAGCGACCAGCAAAAGCGAACAGCAGAAATAGTGGCGGCCATCGGACGCTGGCGATCACGCCAGCGTCCCGATAGGCGATCTAATACTATTTGAATGATATTTATCGCAGTTCTCGCTAGCTTCGCATCCTCATCGCGTAGGTAGCCTCTTGCGTATCGTCAGCGCAGGTTCATGTTGGACGGTATGACAATCTTCAAGTGCCCGTATTGCCAGACCGAATATGAGGTGACGACGGCGCACCTGGCGTTTCAGCAGCGAAGTTATGCGAAATGCCAAGTTTGCAGCCGGACGATGTATAGCTGGGCTTCTCGAAATGTGCCGGTCTTTACACTCGTACCCACATCCGCCGGCGAAGACTTGCCCAAGTAGCAATGTCGCCGTTGCACGACCGGCGAGGACAGCTCTAAGTCATCATTTTGCGATGAACCCCGCAGCAGCTAGCCGGCAGGTAGTTTTCGTTAGGCGGTTGCGAATGAGGAGCCTACAAGGATACGCATGAATGACGCCAAACCTCCCCGGTCGTTCGCCGGGCGTTCCAACCGTCGGGCGCAGAATGGTGACCGTTCTGGTTCAGCGCAATCCCGGAATGCAAAAGACTACGAGCGATATCTGGCGCTCGCCCGCGCCGAGACCCAGATCGGCAATACGGTCGATGCAGAGAATTACTACCAGCACGCCGAGCATTATTTTCGATCGATGCGATCGGGCTCGGAGGACACTTAGGCGATGTTTTCGCTGAAAACCGTCGGTAGCGTCGCGTCATAATTCAACGAAAGCAAAGGACACACAATGCAGGACCTCTTACACCGACACGTCAAAGCCGAGGAAGCGACCCGTCTTGGCGTCGAATCCGGCTGGTACGGAACGAAGGTTAGCGGGACGTTTGTTACCGGCCCGCACCAGACCGAAGCGGATTGCCTCCGCAAGATCGGAGAACTTTCGCCTCCGGCCAAGCGGGCCAGGTGAAGAGTATCTGTCGCGCCTGGAATGAAAGCCGCGGCATCTCCTCCGCACGCCGAGGGCGTGCCATCGCGGAGATATCGGCATGTCCGTGACTTATTATGTAGCGCTGCCGTTTCTCAAGACCGAGGACGGCGTCGCTGCGGGACAAGCGCAAGAAATGCCCAGCGCGTCAGCCGCTATCCGGCGAGCGGAAGTCATGTCGCGCGATCCCGTTAATGCCGGCGCCCTCGCCTTCAGGCGAACCGGAAATCCGAGTAGTGGTGATTTCGGGGAACCCTCGGTGTTGAAATCGTTTGGAGAGGTTTCTGACACAATTGAATGAATTTTGACGGCTTTGCCTTGCGTTCACACGGCTCATGCTCGCGAGGATTAGACATCCCTCGCTCGTATTCAGCATGACCAGCGCGTGCCTATGGCCTGCCCCGCAGCAAACGCGTCACTTTGGCTGTTGCTATACAAGCGAAAAGAGCGTCGTATAAACGCGCGTGTTTCCAAGGTGGAGTTTGTCTCCCCTTGGAGGAGCTACCAACAAGATGGCGACGTGCCGAAGTCGCCGTTCAATAACCGGTAGCCAGTGCCGTCGGTAAGCACAGTTCGATCCTGCAATGATCTTGATTGATTGCGCAGTGCCGCCGGCATTGGCGTGTTGAGCGCGCTCATCCTCAAGATGCGTGGCGCCTCCTTTGGAGCACAAGTCATGGAAGCAATCCTTATACCGCTCGTTGCAATAGTGCTGGGCGCCGGGGTTTTTTGGCTGTTCGTGATCGAGCCACGCAGAAAAATCCACGACTGAGTTAATGTCGAGAGCCTCAAATAGTTTTCGCGACGGTGCGGCAAGGGCGCTTCGGAATAGCCGGAACGATCCTTCGCCCAAGACCAAAACCGAGAGCACAAAACGCGCGGCCTCTTACAAGGCGCTTGCCGACAACGAGGAATGGCTACAGGGCGAAAAATCCCGCTCCAGGACCAGATCGGCGAAGAAGCGATAGTGACCGGCTACGGGTAAAGTCTCGAATCGACTAGACATGATTCAAAGTCCTGAAGCTGCATAACCCGCGTACTAAATACGGTGTTGGTCAGCTGCCTTGCCCGCGCCACCCTCATTGAAACCGCACGCGGCGAGAGCTTTATCACGCAATCGCTCGGGATCGCGTTCACCGCCCTTTGCGAGATCTATAATCCGAGTGGCCATGATGCCTTCCACGGTCGCATTAGGCCGACCGAAACTGCAAACGACTTCAATCGCCCTGTCATAAGCATCGGATATCAACTTAAGGTCAGCCGGCTCAAATACCGGGCCGCTGATGAATTTGACAATCGAGGTCATAACTCCCTCCGTCAGCTCCTGTCAGGACGGATCATTCCAGATGCGCCGATGCCGGTCTGGTCAAAATTGACCACATTCGCCCGGATCAGGGAGGACTAAGTGTCGCGTCGTCTCAATATCGGACATCGCCTGCCGCGTCGCACCTGCGGCCGCGGTGTCCGTCACCGCCCGGCAGCAACACCAATGCTACGAAGTTACTTCCACTCGATCGGCGAATTGCTTCAGTGCCTGTCTTGACCTTCACCTTTGTCACGGCGGTCTGAGCTAAATTGACCAATGTTGAGTGCGTCGCCAAACTTTGGTCCGACAAAGGCGGGCTGCCCGCCGCCCGTAATCGCGCGCAGCATACGCGGAGGGTTATTTTTGTAGGGTTGTGGTCAATTTGGATCAGTTCCTGCCTCGGTCTCGTGGAATAGTGCTGTCACGGCGGGACCAACGAGGACTTGTTCGCGAGCGCGGCCGCAGCAGCAGGCACCGCGCTACAGCCGGGCAATTAGTAGAAAGAAATATGCAAGACAGCTTGAAGCAGCAGGCTAACGCTCATTTCAATACCGAGAAGAGCAGGACTATCCTCTCGGAATCAGAAGCCAACGCCGCAGCCGTCGCCACCAATACCGCGCGGCTGAAAGGCCTTCGCCTTGCACGCGACGCTTCTGAGCAGTCAGCACCGCGGGAGGCCGTTCGGGGCAAAAAAACCGGCCCAAAGAAGAAGCCGCCAGTATCTTTGCAGCGGGATTGCCTCAATAAGTGACACTTTGTCTCTAAAATTCTTGAAACGACGATTTCGACGGGCGTTTGTGATTCGAAGGCTGGCTTGCTTTTCTGCTTAAGGAAACTCGTCAAACGAGGCGACCCCGAAATTTCCGAACTAACGTCGACGTCACACGTTCCTTTGTTGTGAAAATAACCTATTTAATAGAGGCGCGGCTGTGCGATTGTGCCCAACTGCGCTGTTGGCGAGGAGCCAAATGAGCGAACCGCGCACCCCCCGCCCCAAAGCGGCGAACAGCAGAAAACGATTTGATGCTGTCGAATTCTTTGAAACCGCCGCCAACGGCCGAAACATCACGAAACATCGCAACAGCGAAATCATATTTTCACAAGGCGATGCCGCAGACTCCGTTTTTTATATCAAGAAGGGCAAAATCAAAGTCACCGTTTTGTCCAGGCAGGGCAAGGAAGCGGTCATCGCGATCCTGGGCGTCGACGAATTCGTCGGTGAAGGGTGCTTGGCCGGACAACCGAAGCGGTTAGCAACCGCGAGTGCAATGAGCGAATGCGTCACGATGCGGGTGGCGAAGACTGAAATTCAGCGGCTCATTCGCGTCGAGCCGATATTTTCCCAAATGTTTATGTCGCATATTTTGGCAAGAAACGCGCGCGTTGAGGAAGATCTGGTCGATCAACTATTTAACTCAACGGAAAAACGCCTTGCCCGACTACTGCTTTTGTTAGCCAATTTTGGCAAGGAAGGCCGGCCTGAACCGCTCATCGCAAAGATCAGTCAGGAGACGCTCGCAGAAATGGTCGGCTCGACTCGCTCGCGGATAAGCCATTTCATGAACAAATTTCGGGAGGCGGGCTTCATTGATTACAATGGCCATCTCGAAGTCCACAGCTCTCTGTTGAGCGTTGTGCTGGCCGACCAGCCGCGTGCTGTAAAATCACCCAATTGACATTTTCCGTGGGCGACGCTGCCCGCGGCCACATTCGCTCGTAAAGCAGATTGGCGGCGAGTTTCAATTCGTACACGGTGGCAACGCGTCACGGCGCGCTTCGCGGTGAGGTTCTGTTCTCCAAACAAGGGGCCGCTGGGATCCGCGGCGGTCACGCTGTAACCGACAGGCGACCGCCGTGTTCCGGGTCTGCTCGAATTCTTAGTAGCCGTAGCCACCGATGATTCCGTTGATCACGCCTCCGACAAGGGGGACGCCATAGCCTGGGCATCCGCTGTTGCCGTAGCCGTAACCATATCCGTCGCAGCTATCGTAGATCGGGCCACCGTAAACCGGTCCGCCGCCGTAGTAGCCGCCGCCGGATCTGGCAAAACGGCCACCACGAGCGTAGCCGGCCGAGCCGCCGCCGCGGGCGTAGCCGGCTGTGGCGCGTCCGCCACGAACGGCGCCAGCCATTGCATGTCCGCCGCGAGTGGAGCCAGCTATTGCATGTCCGCCACCAGCACGGCCACCGCCTGGATGACCGGCCGCTAACGCATTTGTTGCTATTGGCATACAGCCGAGGGTAACCGCGGCCGCGAAAGCGAGAAGTGTCCTTTTATGAAGCATTTGGTTCTCCTGTTACGGCTCAACAAGATTTGCTGAGAGAACCATGACAACTCGGCGTCACGATTAAACGTTGCAAGGAGCGCGAACACGTTTGCGGATCAAGAACACTCGATGCGCCTAATCTTGTTCAATGAGCACACGCTTGTTGCTCTGCAATTGTATCGGCTTGCGGTGAGCAATTTTGCTCAGTTTTCACCTTGGCGTGGAGCTATACCAATCGGCGTGGCGGAGTCGCCTCTATTGTAAGCTCGAGCGGCAATGACCATGTCTAATAACAGGGCTTGAACCACTAAATTTTTAGTCGGGTAAAGTGATGACCAAAGCAAATGTTGTTATGCTATTCGCGCGACGAGCATTATGGCTCTACACCATCGAAGCATCGATTGTCCTTGCCATTGCCATCGCAATCGGCGCTCATACGTAGGCTAATCAACGAGCCCGGCCATGCGCACCGAGTGCTGCGGCGAAACAGCAGTTGTCACCGGTCGCGCACGTCTTATGACCGCAGAACCGTCGTGCAGTCGCGAGAATGAAAGCTCAAATGTTTGCCACACAGCAATATCGCGCAAAGTCAGATGAGTTCGGCGAACTCGCGAAGGTATCGAGCGACCCAGGAGCGATCCGCCAATTTCAAGATTTGAAAAACAGCTTCGGCGCGCTGGCCGACAACGAAGATTGGCTGGCGAGGAATTTCGACAAGATCGTGTGCTCCAGCGAAGAGCCAGCGGATCCGACGCCTCAACAAGACGCTTGCGCGTAAGATGAAACCCACGACCCGCGAAGAAGAACGGCTAACCGAGGACGAGATGGCCCGAAGAAAACTCGGACCTCGTGGCATACCGGGTGGTCCGGATACCGCAAAAATGACCCCACAGCAGGCAAAGAATATCCCCAGGACTGGCGACTTTGACGGTCACACGGCGTGATAAGGCAGAAGATCGTCCCCGCACCGGAAACTCGGCGAGCAGATCGATGTGGGCTCGGCCTCATCCGTCATCACTTTTCCATTTGCTTGGCGTGATCCGTGGGCGCGTCGCGGTTGGCGGCATTAGTGAGAGATTCTGGTGCCTTGCTCATTCCGCCGGTTTCAACGGATGCAAAGCCGCGTCCGCGAGCCTCAGCCATTCATGGGCCATTTCGCGGATCAAAACGCGGACATCCTGATCTTTCGTCCCCGATACCATGTTCAAACAGTGCATAGCGTAGCGGGCGTATTCTTTGTGCTTGTTGTTCTTTAGCACCGACATGATCCGTCCCTTCCGCTCTTACAACCCGCAGAGTTATGCTACTCGCCGAACGGCCGAGTCTGTTCAAAATAGACCACTCCCCGATTCGAAAAAGACCAGCGGGATGGAAAGGAGCTGGTACGACCTACGCATCGCGACAGATCGGGGACTCACAACACTAGAATTATGCTGATGGCGCGCACAGGCGGGGATGTCGGCTAGGGTCATTAACGACTGAGAAAAGATCGTATGCCGCGCTGGTGTGACCTCCGCTCTATTTTCTAAAGCGACCAAATTTCTTAGTAGCAGCGAAGTGTCGCGAAGGACCAGATGCGGACATGAAAAGGCCGCCAACTGAGGCGGGCTACAGCCTGTAGAGTTCTTCGCCGCTCTGGCTTGAGACGAGGGCTTCGGTAGCGCCCCGCTTCTTGTGATACCTCAACATTTCTGCGGCTCGCTTCTTGATGCGCTCCGGGATGGCCTCATTCACGGCGACGCAAAAGATAACTTGGCCGTCGGAACGAATGATCTCGATGTTGAATGTCATTACGCGCTTCCTGGGGAGAGAGGGCGGGAGCGCTTACATCGGCGATCTCATCACCGATGGAAGCCACGGACCGTGCGGTGATGCGATTCAACTTGTCTGAGCGGGTTCGGTTCGACCAGCCCGTGGAACCTTCGATTGGCGAACTAAGAACGGTAGTGGGTCAGTGCAAAAAACCCAAAGATGAGCCCTTTTGCTCAGACTCTAGGTTTCGGCTGGCAAAGACTGCGAGTGCAGGAAGATACCGGCATAGGTATCGCCTCGACAGGAAGGTAGTCATGTCAGAAGCCAATGAGTTTCGGCTGTATGCTGAAGAGGCCATGCGTGAGTCAGCCAATGCCGAGACCGAGGACGAAAGGCTGGCTCTAGAGGACTTGGCCTGTCTCTGGGCGAGAGCTGCGCTCGTGAGCGAAAAAGTGTTCGAGCCAAGCACCGGTAATGAGTGGCGGGAAAGTCCTGTATTGCATTAGATGTCTGCTTTGCCCCCTAAAGCGGATATTGCTGCGTTTCCGTGTGTTCATGTCCTAGTCCAGGACAATGATCAGCGGAGTGCACGTGTGATTTCGCGAATCAAACGCGAGCCGCGGTGTCCTTTTGGTGGCGGCGGTACTTTCAGATCGCCGCGAAACATTTTTTTAGCGCACTTTGTCTTGCTGGTCAGCGACTTAGGGCACACACGAATTCGTGTTCGAAATTTAGTTTGACATTCACTGCTGCAAAGTGTCGAAGCGCCCCCGATCCCGCTTACGTAAAGGACGTTAGCCGGCGACACCGGCTGATGAAGCGGGATGCGGTGCCCGCGGGCGACGGCTCGTCACTGTCGCTCCCGGGCGGGTCCGGGCATCATGCTCGCCGGCATTACGACCGGTGCGTGGGGTGCTACCACTGGACTGGGACAGGAGATGGCGGGTAACGCCCGCACAAACCACGTCCCAGGAAGCCTGGCCTGGACCTGAGCCTTTGGGATCAGCAGTCCCTCTGGCGAGAACCGTGGTGGAACGCCGCCAGGCGAGCGCGCCCTTGCAGGGCGCGCGCTGCACCGGCAGGTGCAGCGGACTATGCGTCTGTCGGCGTTCCGCCTTCCTTTTTCTTCTTATGCTTACATTTCGTGGCTCGAAGCATTGATCGTGACGGCGCCGGCTACCACCGCCAGTGTCATCTGACGAAGATCGGTGTGGGGAGCAAAGCGCTTCGTGGCTTTTCACTGCCGGCGTGACGACAACTCGGATGCGGGTGCATCGCGAGAACGAGGAGGCTTGCATCATTGCGAGCCCGCGTTCGCTGTTTGACATCGTGGATCGGAACAATGCGCCGCTGTCGACCCGGCGGCGCCGCGGCCAATCTCAGCCGGCCTTGCGCAGCCCTGATTGTGCGGAGCGGCCGAACCATTTGCCCAGCGCCTTGGCGAAAGCACTCGGCCTGGTCTTCTGGTAGTCCATCGCGATCACGTGCGGGGTCGCGGGCGTGCCGGACGACGGCCGCCGCTTTTTGGACGACCTGGTTTTCTTGCGCGTTGTCTTTTTGACTTCGTTCAGCGCAACCGGACCGACATGGGTGAGAAACACTTTCTCATGCGGCCGGCTCAACGTCTCGATGGCTTGCTTCAGCGGCAGCCATTTCACCGCCTTGACGTCGTTCGACAGTTCGCGCTCCTGCAAACCGGAAGCACGCATCAGCCAGAACTGCACGATCTTGATCCGGCCAAGCGCCGGATAGGCCATCGAGCCAAGAAACTTGTGGACCGACACGTCGTGCCCGGTCTCTTCCAGTACTTCGCGCTTGGCGGCATCACGGGGATGTTCGCGCGGCATCAGCTTGCCCTTGGGCAGCACCCACGCCTTTTCCCGCCGCATCCGCACGATGGCGAAGCGCGGTCTGGTATTCCCGCGTAAGACGATGCCGCCCGCTGCCAGAATCGGCGCTGGGCCCTTCGCCGAATCAGTCATGGCTTTTTTATGCCGGACGCAATCCGGCCAATCAAGCCGCGATTCGCAAGAACACAAGGGTTTGACGGGCTAAACATTGTGATGTTGCATTTGTGACAGGCCGACTGGGTCACGTCACATTTGTGACCAGCTAACTTGGTCGGGGAAACATTTGTGACCAGTAACCTGGTCACGCGACATTTATGACAATCTTGCCGAAGTGCTGATTGGCTTTCATGAGAGTCAGCGCCTCGGCGATGTCGGCGAGCTTGAAGGTCTTGTAGATCGGCAAGGCTCAGCTTGCCGGACTCGACCGCCGGCCAAAGGTCGGCACGCATCAGCTTGACGATCTCGCGCACTTCCTCGGGTGTGCGGGTGCGAAAGGTGACACCGATATAGTCGATCCGCTTGAGCGCGTGCAGGTCATAGTTGAACTCGCCTTTGGTGCCACCGAGGCGGCCGACATTGACAATGCGGCCGAGCAGCGCTGCGGCTTCAAGGTTGCCGTTGGCGACCGGAGCCGAAACCATATCGACGATCAGATCGACGCCCTTGCCGCCGGTCGCCTTCTTCACATCCTCCGGCCAATCCGCTTTGCTGCTGTCGATCGCGACGTCGCAGCCGTAGTCCTTGAGCCCTTCGCGGCGTTTGGCATTGGTCGAAGTTCCGAGCACCAGCGAAGCGCCCATCACCTTGCCGATCTGCATGCCCATCAATCCGACGCCGGAGCTTGCGCCTTGTATCAGCAATGTTTCGCCACGCTTGAGCCGGCCCGCCGTCACGACCGCGTTGTGCATGGTCTGCAGCGCCACCGGAAAACACGCCGCCTGCTCGTAGCTCATGTTGTTGCCAGGGATGCGATGCGCACGCCCAGCATCGGTCACGGCATATTCGGCAAAGCCGCCCGGTGCCGACGCCATGACCCGGTCGCCCGGCTTGAAATTTTTCACCTCGCTGCCGACCGCCTCGACCTCGCCGGAGCATTCAAGCCCGATGCGCGCGCCGACGCCGCCGACGCTGCCGTGCTGGATGCCCGACGCGACCAGCGCATCGGCGCGGTTAAGGCTTGAGGCGCGGACCTTGATGAGGACTTCGTTCGGCTTCGGCTCGGGCTTCGGCAGATCGCGGACTTCGACGCCCTTTTCTCCAAGGACTGCTGCTTTCATGGCGTCTTCTCCCATTTTTGCCCGACAGCTTTCGCAGGTGCCTTACCGTGCTATCGTGCCGCCGTCGATTTCAACCGGGCGTATGGTCTTTATGACGCAAATGACTTCGCTGGCGCAAATGACTTGGCGAGTCCTGATCGGTGCGGCGTTGGTGCTGCCGGCGCTGGTTTCTCCTGCGGCAGCGCAGGTGCAGGCGCAGGTGGCATTCTGCGGAAACCTTGGACACAAATTCCGGCTCGACATGCAGATCGGCGGCTGCACCAACCTGATCAACTCCGGCAAGATGACCGACAAGCCGCGAGCCTGGGCCTACGCCAATCGTGGCATGGCCTTCATGTACAAAGGGGACCTCGACCGCGCGCTCGCGGATCTCACGCAAGCGATCGAGATCGACCCGACTTACGCCATTGGCTTCACCGACCGTGGCACGGCCTATGACAGCAAGAACGACCACGCGCACGCGATCGCCGATTTCGACGCCGCCATCAAGCTCGATCCGAAATCGAGCGATGCATTGATTGGCCGCTGCGCCGCCCGTGCCGAACAGGGCGACGACCTGCAAGCGGCGCTCTGCGGATTGCAATCAGGCCCTGCAAATGCGCGGCAACAATTCAGCGGGCGGGCTCAACAGCCGTGGCTTCGCCTATCTTCGGCTCGGCCAATACGACAATGCCATCGCCGACTACAATGCCGCGCTGAAAATCAATGCGAAGCTGGCCAGCGCGCTGTACGGCCGGGGCCTCGCAAAGCAGAAAAAGGGCGACGCGGCGGGCGGCCAGGTCGATATGGCGTCGGCAAATCTGCTTCAGAGCGATATCGCCGACAATTTTGCCGCCTATGGCGTGAAGTAACTAGCCGGTCTTTCTGGAAGACGCTCGGCCGCTATGTTAACGTGCTGGAAGATCAGGGCCCACGATCATGAACCAGGCCTTTCGCCCCAGTGCCGCGCGCGCAAATGCTGCGCCCTCAAAAATCGGCGCTTCCGCCTGCCCGCACGATTGTCCGTCGACCTGCGCGCTTGAGGTCGAGGTTCTGGATTCGCGCACCATCGGCCGCATCCGCGGCGCGGCCGACAATCTCTATACGTCGGGCGTGATCTGCGAAAAGGTCGCGCGCTACGCCGAGCGTATTCATCAATCCGGATCGCCTGATGCAACCGCTGCGCCGCACCGGCGCCAAGGGCTCCGGCGAATTTGCGCCGATCTCCTGGGACGACGCGCTCGACATCGTCGCCGAGCAATTCATCAAGGCGGAGCAGGCCCACGGTTCCGAAGCGGTGTGGCCGTATTACTATGCCGGCACCATGGGCTACGTGATGCGCGACGGCATCAATCGCCTCCGTCACGCCAAGAAATATTCCGGTTTCTTTTCCACCATCTGCGTCAATCCGGCGTGGTCGGGCTACATGGCCGGCACCGGCAAGCTCGCCGGCGCCGATCCGCGCGAGATGGCGAAGTCCGACGTGGTCGTGATCTGGGGCACCAATGCGGTGAACACCCAGGTCAACGTGATGACCCACGCGACGCGCGCCCGCAAGGAACGCGGCGCCAAAATCGTCGTCGTCGATGTCTATATGAACGCGACGATGAAGCAGGCCGACCTCGCCGTACTGATCCGGCCCGGAACCGACGGCGCGCTGGCCTGCGCGGTGATGCATTGCCTGTTTCGCGACGGCAAAGCCGACTGGGATTACCTCGATCGCTATGCCGACGTACCCCGCGAACTCGAAGCTCATGTGCGCAGCCGCGATCCGGCGTGGGCGTCAAAGATCACCGGCTGCCCGGTCGAGACCATCGAAGCCTTTGCCAAACTCGTTGGCGAACACAAACGGACCTACTTCCGTCTCGGTTACGGTTTCTCCCGCTCGCGCAACGGCGCCACCAACATGCATGCGGCGAGCTGCATTGCCGTAGTCACCGGCGCGTGGCAACTCGAAGGCGGTGGCGCCTTTCACAACAACGGCGACGTCTTTCACCTCAACAAGACGCTGATCGAAGGCCAGGACGTTCGCGACCCGTCGATCCGCATGCTCGACCAATCGCGCATCGGCCCGATCCTGACCGGCGACAAGGAGGCGCTGATCGGCGGCGGTCCGGTCACCGCGCTGCTGATCCAGAACACCAATCCGGTTTCGGTTGCGCCCGATCAGGAAGTCGTCAAACGCGGCTTCGCCCGCGACGACCTGTTCGTGTGCGTGCACGAGCAGTTCATGACCGACACAGCCAAGGTGGCCGATATCGTGCTGCCGGCGACGATGTTCCTCGAGCATGACGATTTCTATACGGCCGGCGGCAGCCAATATCTTCTGCTCGGGCCGAAGCTGGTCGAGGCGCCGGGCGAATGCCGCTCCAACCACGACGTGATCTGCGGGCTGGCGAAGCGTCTTGGCGCAGCACATGCCGGTTTCGAGATGACGCCGCGCGAGATCATCGACGCCGCATTGCAGGCGTCCGGCTGGGGCACGCTCAAAGAGCTTGAGGCCAATCGCTGGATCGACTGCCAGCCGGATTTTGCCACTGCTCATTATCTCAACGGCTTCTCGTATCCCGACGGCAAGTTCCGCTTCAAGCCGGACTGGCCGAACGCGCCGTTCGGGCGCTGGCACCGAGATGTCTCGACGAAACCGCTGCCGTCGTTGCCGGACCACTGGGACGTGATCGAGGAAGCCGACGACGAGCACCCATTCCGGCTGGCGACGTCGCCGGCGCGCGGCTTCCTCAACTCCACTTTTACGGAGACGCCGACGTCGCTGTCACGGGAGCGGCGGCCGACGGTGATGATCAACCCTGACAGATGCCGCGGCTCACGGCGTAGCCGATGGCGACGAGATCGTACTCGGCAACCGGCGCGGCCAGGTCCACATCCACGCCAAGGTTTTCGACGGCGTGCGCCGCGGCGTCTTGATCGCGGAATCGCTATGGCCCAACTCGGCTTATGCCGATGGCCGCGGCATCAACACGTTGACTGGCTCCGACTCCGTCGCCCCATTCGGCGGCGCCGCGTTCCACGACAACAAAGTGTGGCTGCGCAAACCCGCGCACTAGGTCACGCCGTTCCCCAAACTTCCTGCGCCGTCTCGACTACGAGCTTCAGCTTCGCGATCTCGTTCTCGACCGTCATGGTCTGGCCGCCGATACCGCTGGAGAAGCCGCATTGCGGCGACAGCGCAAGCTGCTCGAGCGGCACGTAACGGCTCGCCTCGTCGATACGGCGCTTGAGCTCGTCCTTGGTTTCCATCTTCGGGCTCTTGGTGGTGACAAGACCAAGCACCGCGGTCTTGCCCTTCGGCAAAAAGCGCAGCGGCGCAAAGCTCTCCGGCGCGATCCGAATCGTATTCGAGGAAATAGCCGTCAACGCCCATTTCGTTGAACAGCAGTTCGGCGACCGGCTCGTAGCCGCCTTCCGCGATCCAGGCGCCGGCGAAATTGCCGCGGCACAGATGCATGCAAACCGTCATGTCCGCGGGCTTGCCGGCGATCGAGGCGTTGATCAGCTTGGCGTAGGTCTTCGGCAACGAGTCCGGATCTTCGCCGATATTCGCAACCTGCCGGCGCAATTCCGGATCGCACAGATAAGCCATGTTAACCTCGTCGATCTGCAGATAGCGGCAGCCGGCCGCGCCGAGATCGCCGATCTCGGCGCGATAGACGCCGGCGAGATCGTCGTAGAACGCATCCATTTGCGGATAGGCTTTTTCGTCGACAGCGGCGCGGCCGCCGCGAAAATGCACGATGGTCGGCGATGGAATGGTGATCTTCGGTGTCGCCTTGGCGACCGATTTGAGAAACTTGAAGTCATCGACGAAAATGCCGCTCGGCCGCGCGAGCTTGCCGGCGACCCGCAGCGACGGCGGCGTGTGATCGCGCGTGCCAGCCGAGGAGTGGAAGCGCACCGTCAGCTGCGATTCCATGTTCTCGACGTTGCCGATCTTGAGCAAGAAATCGCGCTGCCAGGAGAACCGATTGTATTCGCCGTCGGTCGCGACCTTGAGCCCGATATCCTCCTGCATGCGCACCACGCCGCGGATCGCATCGTGCTGGATATCAAGCAGCTCCTGCGGCTTTATCTCGCCTTTTTCAGCGGCGGCTCGCGCTTTCAGCAAGTTGTCGGGCCTGATGAGACTGCCAACATGGTCGGCGCGGAAAGGCGGTTTTAATCGTTCCAGCATGGGTCCTATATTCCCGGCAGTGGTTTTGAGACTGATGCCATCGGTGTAAAAGGATGGCAACGATTACACGAGGTTGTCATGGTTCCGCAGGCTTTAGGCTATGTCGGCGTGCGCGCCAAGGATTTGCGCGATTGGGCGAGCTATGGCTCAGGCCTGCTTGGGCTGCAGCCCATCGACAAGTCGCGCTCGACGCTGGCGTTCCGCATGGATGACCGCAAGCAGCGCATCATCGTCGATGCCGACGGCGGCGAAGGTATCGGTTTCTTCGGCTGGGAAGTCGCCGATGCCGCGGCACTCGATGCCATCGCCGCGCATCTCGATAAAAACGAAATCAAGGCCGCACGCGGCGCACGGGCGCTCGCCGACGAACGCCATGTGAAAGATCTGATCGTTTTCAACGATCCGATCGGCAACCGGCTCGAGATCTTCCATGGCGCCGAAACGACCGCCGAGCCGTTCAAGCCCGGCCGCTCGATTTCCGGCTTCCGGACCGGCCCGCTCGGGCTTGGTCATGTCGTGCTCAATGTCGATACGCGGGACACCATCGACAAGCTGATGGCGTTCTATCGCGGCATCCTCGGCTTCCGGTTGACCGACTATTACGATCATCCGTTCGTCGCCCGCTTCCTGCACCTCAATCCGCGCCATCACAGCCTCGCGTTCATCCAGACCGGCAAAAATGCCGTGCATCACATCATGATGGAGCTCTATTCGTTCGACGATGTGGGCCAGGGCTACGACCTTGCGCTCGGTGAAAAAGATCGTGTCGGTGTGACGCTCGGCCGCCACACCAGCGATTTCATCACGTCGTTCTATTCGTGGACGCCGTCGGCTTTCATGATCGAATACGGCTGGGGCGCGCGGTCGATCGATGTCGCCTCGTGGCAGGCCACCGAACGCAAGGAAGGCCCGAGCATGTGGGGCCATGAGCGGGTGTGGCTGTCCGAGGCAGACCGCGCCAAGGCGCGCGCGCTGCGGCTAAAGAATGCCGAAGACGGCTTTCGCCGCCCGGTGCAGGTAATGGAAGGCAATTACGAAACGATGGCCGGCATTTGTCCGTGGTGGGACAGCGTCAAGGCGCGCGCGGCAACCCGATAATCGAAAGCAAGAAAACAATGAGCGCGCACACTGGCGGCGACAACGTTCACACGCGCCGCATCGCCGAATTCGTCTCCGGCCTGACCTATGAGAAAATCCCCACGGAGGTCCGCGAGCGGATCAAGCTGCTCATTCTCGATTCGCTCGGCTGCGCCATTTACGGCGCCAATCTTGAATGGTGCCGCATCCTGCGCGGCACGCTGGAAAATCTCGACGCGACGCGGACGACATCGATATGGGGCACCGGCGCAAAACTGTCGTCGGACCATGCCGCGCTGGTCAATGGCACGCAGGTACAGGGGTTTGAACTCGACGACGTCCATCGCAAGGCAGTGCTGCATGTCGGCGCGGTGACGCTGCCGGCATTGATCGCGGTTGCAGAGAGTCACGCACAGTTGTCCGGGCGTGATTTCCTCACCGCAGCCGTCGCCGGTTATGAGATCGGCCCGCGCGTCGGCCTCTGCATGGGGCAGGAGCATATTGGCCAAGGCTGGCATTCCGGCGCGACGGTGGGAGTTTTCTCGGCGGCCGCCGGCGCGGCGCGCGGATTGTCGCTCGACGCCGAAAAGACCGTACACGCGCTCGGCATCGGCGGCACGCAATCGTCCGGATTGATGGCTGCGCAATACGGCGCCATGGTCAAACGCATGCACGCCGGGCGTGCGGCACAAAGCGGTCTCTATGGCGCGCTGCTCGCGGGGCACGGTTTCACCGGCATCGTCGATGTGTTCGAGGCGCCATACGGCGGCTTCTGCACCACGTTCTCGCGCTCGACCGATCGCTTCAATCTCGAGGAATTGAGTTCGGGTCTCGGCGAGCGGTTCGAGACCATGCGCATCTCGCTGAAATTCTATTCCTGCGTCGGCTCCAACCACACCACGCTGGACGCTATCCGCGATATCAAGAAACGCCATCCGTTCACGCTCGACGACATCGACAGCGTTGTCGTGCATGGCTCGCAGGTGACCGTCGATCACGTCGGCTGGCCCTATGAGCCACAGGGCCTGACATCCGCGCAGCTCAATCTGCCGTTCTGCGTGGCAACGCTGTTGCTTGAGGGCGACGTCTTCGTCGACGAATTCGAACCCGACTGCGTCGACAACAAAGAACGCATCGCGCTCTCGCGCAAGGTGAAGGTGGTGCACGATCCTGCAATCACCGCGCAAGGCGCAGGCTTCCGCCATAAAGTACGGGTAGACATCCATTTCCATGACGGATCGGTCGAAAGCGAGACCCGCGAAGCGCCGCGCGGCAGCGAGCAGTCATTCGCCAGCGCCGACGATATCGTCGCAAAATTCCGCAAGCTGACGCGAAGCGTTATGGCCGCGCACCAACAGGACGCTCTGGTAGATGCTGTCCTTGGCATGGAGAATCTGCCGGACAGCCGCACACTGATCGAGTGTCTGCGCGTCTGAACGGGTGACCCCGTCGCATTGACGCGACGGGGGCCCGGGAGCAACGGCGAAGCGACTGATACTCCGCCGCCGTGGGTTCGTCAGAAGCTGAAAGACGACATAACCATCACGCCCGCTTTGGGCTCTGTCTTGTATCGGATGACAGTTTCGCCCGCGGGAGGAGGCATATTGGGGACAAATCCGTCTCCCAAGACTTGTGCTTTGGGATCGATGCGCAGGCCTACTCCCAAGTTCCAGCTCGTAGTATCTTGCTTGCCTGTGGTCGCGTCCAATTTTGGATGATGCATTCCAACCATCCAACCCAGCGCATACCCGGTGATGGGGCCATTGGTAGCAGCTGCAGAGGTGCTCCCGCCTCCCACTTCGATAGCTACGAACGGACCGTGCGCCAACTCAGTGCAGTTTATCAGCACCACGTTACCTGACGTGCATCCGCCGGGCGCCTTAACGGATGATCCAAAGGCGAACGTATAGTCTCGGAGGAAGTAATGAGCTTCCAGAACGAAGCTGACACCAACATTGCTTGAGGTGTCGTTCAAACGTACAAGTCCGCCTACGATCGAAGCTTGGGATACTCGCGTGCCTCCGATGTCGAAGTCGGCGGCGATCCCAAGTCCCCAGTTCAATCCGGCCCAAGCCTCGGTATCGTAAGGTACAACGGTCTTATCTGCAGCAACTGCTGCCTCTGCTAAAAGACTGCCGCCTAGCACAGCGGCTGCGCACCCAATAACAAACTTTCGTACCCGACTCCGCGTTGCCCCAGACAACGCAATAGGAAGACCACGCATTCTCAGCTCCCATAAATGATGGGAGGCCAATGCCCTTCAAAAATGCTCGCAGTTTTTTCCCGGAACTAATCTGCCGTCAGCAATTCAGAATCAAAGCTCGCCCCCCAGCCACCCCCGTGGCGAGAGAAAGGCTAGCTCTGGTTGAATGCGGCGATAATTGGTCGACACCGGAATTCCACCGTGTTCCACAACCAACAAAATATTTCGCACACGAAGTGCTGTTTTGGACAGTCTTTCAGATCGATTTTGTGGCTGGCCATTTTGATGTCCCAAACAGAACACCACGCCGCGCCGGTTTGCGCTACGGCCTGACACCATCAAGTGCCGTGAAAATTACGACAGCAATTCCAGCTTGCCGCCGACCGGAATGTTCGGTGCCGAATTGTTCTCGGTGATCACCAGTTCGAAGTCACTGCCCTTACGCTGCCATTGGCCGGCGACCAACGGCGTCTTGGTCACGTTCTTGACCGGCTGTCCGGTCCATTTCACCTGGCCGACAATCGACTGATAGTCGGTGGCGACGATGGCATCGAGAATGGCTTTGGGATCGATGCTCTTGGTGCGCTTGAGTACATCGATCGCGACTTCAAACAGCGCGTGCTGGTAGCCGATCGGCTGGGTCCACGGCCGCTTCGTCGCATCAGTGTAGGCATCAGTGAGCTGCCTTGCGGACTGGCCGGTGAGCCCGGACTTGAACGGGAATGTCGGCGTCCACCAGACTTCAGTCGTCAGCCCGTTGCCGCGCGGACCGAGCGAAGCAACCGCCGACGGAAACAGCAGCGCCTTGCCGATGGTAACGATTTTGGGACGGAAACCTTGCTGCGCCGCCTGCGACCAGAACGTCGCGAAATCTGGCGGGATCATGTTGCCGACAACGATCTCGGCACCGGCCTGCTTGAACTGCGATATCTGCGAGGTAAAGTCGTTATTCATCACCTGATAGCGGCCGGGATCGAGCAACTTGTACCCGGCCTTGGTCAGCGCCGGGGGCAAGCCGCGCTGCGGGTCGCCCCAGGCATTGCCGTCCGCGTCATTCGGAAACAGGCCCCCCATCACCTTGTTGGTGGAAGCAGAGTCCCACATCGGCAAGTACGACGCGATCACGTCTTCAAGGCCCCAGAAGAAATGATAGGTCCAGGTGAAGCCCTTTTTCGGATCGCCGTTGCGGCCGAAGAAGTACGGTTGCCACGGGCAATTGGTCGTGACGCACGGCATTTCGTTGACTTCGCACTGATCGGCGACCGGATTGGTGGTGTCGGGCGCCGACGAGGCGATCATCAGATCGACCTTGTCGCGCAGGATCAAATCCTGGGCGACTTCGGCAGCGCGCGTGCCGGTCGACTGGCTGTCCTTGGAAATGATCTGGACCGGATAGGTCTTGCCGCCACTCTGGATGCCGGGTTTCAGGAGTTGCGTCATCTGATCGATGATGAAGCCGTCGGACTCGCCAAAGCCTGCCAGCGGCCCGGTCTTCGGACTGACGTGGCCGATCTTGATCGCCTTGGACTGCGCATTGGCCGGGATCACATTCAGGACTGCAGGCGCCGCAATCGCGCCAAGGCCGCCAGCGATCACCGCGCGGCGATTGATGTTCGTTCTGACTTGCTTGTGTCGGCCTTCATATCGACCTCCCTGGCAGTTCAACGATCGCGCATGGCTTTCAAATGCTGCATCACCCGGGTGCGCAGCGCCGCCTGCTCTTCGGGGCTCCACTTCTGGAAGCCTTGACCGGATTTGAAACCGAGTTTGCCGTCGGCGACAAGCTCCTGCAACAACGGCGAAGGTCCCGGCCGGTTTTCGATCGCCGGCAACACGACATCGTGGATCGCAAGTGTAAGGTCGGTGCCGACCTGATCGGCATTTTCCATTGGTCCGAGCACAGCAAGCCGCCGGCCGAACGACGCCTTGACCACCTCGTCAACGGTCTTGGCGTCACAAATGCCGCGCTCGACCAGCGAGATCGCCTCCCGCCACAGCGCATGTTGAAGGCGGTTACCGATAAAGCCAGGCACGTCCTTCTGCACGTGGGCCGGCATTTTGCCGGCCGCCTTGTGCAGATCCATGGTGAACCGGATCGCCTCGGGTGAAGTCCATTGTGTCTGGATCACTTCCACCAGCGGCACCAGGAACGGCGGATTCCACCAGTGCGTGCCGAGCGCGCGTTCCTTGCGGATCAGGCCCTGCATGATCGCGGTGATCGGGATCACCGACGTGTTGCTGGCAAGGATGGCGTCGCGCCGCGCCCGCAGCTCGATTTCGGCAAACAGCTTCTGCTTGAGATCGAGCTTCTCGGCTATCGCTTCGACGATAAAGTCGGCGTCCCGCACCGCTTCGGTCAGATCGACGCACGGCTGCACCCGGGCCGCGGCATTTTCATCGTCCCCGAGGTCGCGCAGATTTGCGGCGATCCGCGACTGCACGGAGTCGAGGTTCTGAACCACCGTGTCGGTGATTTTCACCTCGTGGCCGGCCAGCGCAAAGACCTGCGCAATGCCATGGCCCATCAGGCCGGCGCCAACGACGGCGATACGCGCCTTCGCCACGTTCTCGATCATTCTTTAGCCCGCCGTATAGCCGCCGTCGGCATAGAGGATGTGGCCGGTATAAAAATCCGACGCTTTGGACGCGAGAAAGAGCAGCGGTCCGGCAAGATCGGACGGCTCGCCAAGCCGGCCCTTCGGCACGCGGGTGATAAACCCTTTGCGCACCGCGGTCGCGTTGTCGTTGTCCTCATACATCCACGCGGTGAGCGGTGAGCGGAACACGGTCGGACCGATCGCATTCACGGTGATGCCGGTCGGGCCCCATTCGCAGCCGAGCGCTTTGGTGATGCCGTCGATGGCGGACTTCGACGCACAATAGGCGGTGTAGCCGGCCGGATGGCCGAGCAGCCCGCGGGCCGACGACATCAGAATGACCTTGCCGCCGCGGCCCTGCGCCAGCATCTGCTTGCCCGCCGCGCGCGCCATCAGCCACGACTGCGTGACGTTGACGTCCATGACTTCAGCGAAGGCTTCCGGCGCCTGCTCGACGATCTTTTGCACTTTGTTGATGCCGGCGGCGAGCACCACGATATCGACGCCACCAAACCTTTTCACTGCGGCATCGACAATCTTGTCGCAATTCGCTGCCGAGCTTGGCCGCATGTTGACGATCTCGGCCTTCGCGCCGAGTTCTTCACATTCCTTCGCGACCTTCTTGAGCGCCTCGGTGCCGCCGGCGGAAAGCACGACGTTGCAGCCGGCACCGGACAGCACTTTGGCCGCCAGCGCGCCAAATGCGCCGGTCGCGCCGGTGATGAGCGCGGTCTTGCCTTTGACGTCGAACAGCGATTGCGGATTTTTCAGATAATCGTCGGACATGGGCACGCCCTCATAATTTTATTGAACCTATTCATACGTCATGCCCGGCCTTGTGCCGCGCATCCACGTCTTGTTTTTGCGAAGACGTGGATGGCCGGGACAAGCCCGGCCATGACGCCTTCGGCGTCACTTCACCGGCGCAACAGCGACCGCGATCGTGCAGACGTCGTGACCGCGATTGATGATCTCGCGGCTTTCGTTCGGGCCGATGTAGACGCTGTCACCCGCCTTCGCCACGGTCTCCTTGCCACCCGCGATCACCGTGAGCTCTCCCGCAAGGATGTAGTAAATCTTCTCTGGCGGCGATGCGTCGGGGCCGGCGCCGCCGCCGGGCAGGAAATGCGAGATGCCGAACACCAGTGACTGCGAACCGCCCATCTCCGCGCCGAACACACGGAACGACTTGTAGTCGCGGTGGTTCGGAGCTTCGTAAGCCTTCGACTCGGAAAATTCGCGGACGATCATTTGAACCTCACTTGAATTTCTTGCCGTTCTCGATGCGGTACTTCCCTTTGGGATCGATCATGGCGACGAGGCGGATGATGCAGCCGTCACCGCGGTCCCAGTTCCATGGAAAGAACGCAAATGTGCAGCGCCGGCCCGTGACCTTATCGAGGTCGCCGCCGACATTCTCGATGCCGAGGATACCGTTATTGAACAGGATGCGATGCACCGGCTCCCATTCCGGAAAATCATCCTTCCAGTCGCGGCCGCCGGACCACTCGCGATATTCTTCGGCGAGGTGCGGATGCAACGGACCGTTACGCTGCGGACCGATCGCCGTCGCCAGCGGATGATCGTTGGCCTGGGTATCGTGCCCGACTACCTTCACTTTCTTCTCGACGAACCATTCGCCGGCCGACGAGACGAAGCCCGGTGAGCGGCAGAAATAGTCTTCGCTGTCTTCGTATTGATGGTGCCAGCCGGTGTTGACGATCACCACGTCGCGCGGGCGGACAACCTTGCCGGCAGCCTTTTCCAGATCGTCATAGGTGATCGGCTCCCATTTCTTCTTCGGGATCGACACCACAATGCCGGAGCCGAAGAAGTGCGGCAGCGGCACTTCGTCGATGAACGGCAGGCCCTGCACCACGTGCGCCGGCGCGTCGATATGGGTGGTGTTGTGCATCGAAGTCGTGATGCGCTGCGACAGCACACCCGACTTTGCCATGTAATGAATACGTTCGATCTTGACGTCTTCGAAGTACGGCCAGTTCGGCGATTGATAGCCAAAGCGATGAGACAGATTATAGAACTCGAGCCCCATCGCGTTGTGGAGGTTTTCCTCCATTGGGATGCCGCGTATCTTCTTGACCACTGACGTCCTCCTTGAACACGCCTTTTCAGGAATGCGCTTATAGCATTGGTTGGGCGGTATACCACGGCATCGGATATCGGCTATAGACCCGCCAATAAGACGGGACTTTGAGGAAACGCATGGTCAAAAAAATAGCACTCGAAGAGCACTTTCTGTCACCGGAGCTGGAAGAGTACTGGTGGCCGACCGTCAAAGGGGTCGATCCGGCCCATGCCAAAAACCTCCACGCCCGGCTGACCGACTTCGGCGACATGCGGCTGCAATCCATGGACGAGGCGGGCATTGCGCGCTCGGTGCTGGCCATTGCCGGACCCGGCGTCCAGGCGGAGCGCGACGCCGGCATCGCGACCAAACGTGCGCGCGAGTCCAATGATGGTCTCGCGCGTGAAATTCAGAAGCGTTCCAATCGCTATTCCGGCTTCGCCCATCTGGGGATGCAGGATCCGCGCGCTGCCGCTGACGAACTCGAGCGCTGCATGCGCGACCTGAAGTTTTGCGGCGCCATGATCAACGGCCACACCCACGGCCAATATCTGGACCATCCGTCGCTGCACCCGTTCTGGGAGCGGGCCGAGGCACTCGGCGCGACGATCTATATTCACCCGACCGATCCGATTGCCCCCTCACCTGCGCTTGAAGGTGTGCACGGGTTGCGGCGGGCCACGTGGGAATGGGGTTTTGAAACCGGATCGCACGCGCTGCGGCTAGTCTTTAGTGGCCTGTTCGACCGTTATCCCCGCGCCCGGCTGATGCTCGGTCATCTTGGCGAAACATTGCCGTTCCTGCTGTGGCGTTTCGACAGCCGCGCCAAGCTCTACAGCGTGAAGCTCGCCAAAGCGCCTTCGGATTACATCAAGCAGAATATCGTCGTGACAACATCCGGCATGTGCTCGACTGAACCGCTGAATTGCTCGCTGGCGGCACTTGGCAAAGATCGCGTGATGTTCGGCGCTGACTATCCGTTTGAGTTGGCGCAGGAGGCCGGCGAGTTTCTCGATCACACGCCGCTCTCCGAACCGGTGCGCGCGGACGTGGCATACGGCAACGCTGCGCGTTACCTGGGCTTGGCGCAGGCATGACCAAAGTCCTGATCGTCGACGTCCACGCCGAGATGTACCGTGACGCATTGCGCGCGGAATTTCCCGCACTGGAATTCTCGCTATTCCACAAAGCGGCGGAGGTCGGCCGTGAACTGTCCGATATCGACGTGATGATCATGTTCGGTATCGAGCTGCGGGATTTCATGCTGTCGGGCGCCCCGAATCTGAAGTGGATTCAATCACTCGCCACCGGCGTCGATCATTTCCTCCGCAGCCCGTCGTTGAAGCCGGAGGTGATGATCGCCAGCGGACGCGGCATTCACGGGCCGCCGATGCGCGAGCAGGTCATTTACATGATGATGGGTGTAAGCCGGGACGTTGTCCGGCTGGCCGGCGATCAGAAGGCGCATTTCTGGGAGCGGCGGCTGTGGAGCACATTGCACGGCAAAACTGCCGTCATCGCCGGCACCGGAATTGTCGGCTCCGCAATCGGAGAAGCGCTCAAGGCGCTCGGTATGCACGTCATCGGCGTTTCGCGCAGCCCGCGGAAAGAAGCTGGTTTTGACGAAATGATCGCAACTGAAAAACTCGCTGATGCCGCGGCGCGCGCGGACTTTCTGATCAATATGCTTCCGGCAAGCAGCGATAATCTCGACATCTTCAATGCAAAAATCTTCGACGCAATGAAACCGACCGCCTACTACATCAGCGCGGGGCGCGGTCAGACCGTCGACGAAGACGCGCTGCTATCGGCGTTGCGCGAGCGCAAAATCGCGGGCGCTGCGCTTGAAGTGTTCAAAACCGAGCCGCTGCCGAAAGACAGTCCGTTCTGGGATCTGCCGAACGTTTTCATCACGCCGCACATCGGCGGTTACGTCGTCGAGTACGAAGAGTTCGTCATGCCGCTTGTGGTTGAAAACATGCGGCTGTTCCTCTCAGGCCGGCAGGGCGAAATGCAAAACATCGTGGCACGCTAGCGTAATTTTAAGGCTCGCATTCACGCGAGCCGTTTCCTACATTCCTGACAGGGGTTGAAGCGCGCCAAGGTCCTGCCATCACGTAGTGGAGCAAGACCGTGCTAACGCGAAGAAGTTTTTTAGCCGCCCTACCCCCGACCGCAGTAGCATCCGTTTTCTCTGGTCCGGTTTTGGCGGATGATTTTCCATCGCGCCCGGTGACCATGATCGTGCCGTATCCGGCGGGTGGCCCAACCGATGCGGTTGGCCGCATCGTTGCCCAGGGCATGCAAGCAACGCTTGGCCACCCTGTCGTCATTGAGAACATCGGGGGAGCAGCCGCCAATCTCGGTACCGAGAGAGTCGCGATGGCCGCGCCGGATGGCTACACGATCGGGTTGGGAAACTCGGTCACACATGTCGTCAACGCCGCCATCTACTCGCTCAAATACGATGTGGTGAAAGACTTTGAGCCAATCTCGTTGCTTGCTTTAGAGCCCGTCGTCATCGTCGGACGGCCGACCTTGCCGGCCAACAATGTGCACGAACTCGTTGCCTGGCTGAAGGAGAATTCGGGCAAGTCGCTCGCCGGGACTGCAGGCGTCGGTAGTGTTGCGGACGTGGCGCTTTACTTCCTCGAAAAAAGATTTGGCATCAGCATTCAGCACATTCCTTATCACGGGCTCGGCCCGGCGGTTCAGGCCATGATGTCGGGCGAGGTTGATCTCATCATGAGCCTTCCGGGCAATGTTCTCGGCCAAGCCAAGGCGGGGACAATAAAGGCCTTCGCCGTTACATCTAAGACGCGGCTGACTGGCGATCCGGATATTCCGACCGTCGACGAGGCCGGCCTCGAGGGCTTCTACCCGTCAAACTGGCACGCGCTGTTCGCACCCAAAGGAACTCCGAAAGAAATTATCGCAAAACTCAACGCTGCTGCCGTCGCGGCACTCGCCGATCCCCAAATCCGCGAGCGATTGGTAGCGGACGGACAAGACTTCTTCCCGTCCGACCAAATGACTCCCGACGCACTCGCCGCCTTTCAACAGCAGGAAATCGCGCAGCGGTGGCCGATCATCAAAGCGGCCGGGATCAAAGTGGAATAACTCGCCACAGCAGAAATACGAGATGCAAAACATCTCGGCACGCCAGCGTAATATTCAGGCTCGCGTTCACGAACATCGTTTCCTACAGTCAACGCATGGGTTGAAACGCGCCAAGGTCTAGCAACCACACAGTGGAGCACGACCATGCTGACGCGACGGGTATTTTTAGGCGGCCTCAACCTCGCAGCGATGTCGACCGCGATCATCCGGCCGTTGGCCGCCAGTGATTATCCCTCGCGTCCGATTACGATGATCGTCCCGTTTCCAGCCGGCGGCCCAACCGACGCAATTGGACGCGTCGTCGCCGAAGGCATGCAGGCTTCGCTCGGCCGTCCGGTCATTGTCGACAATATCGGCGGCGCGGCTGGAAGTCTCGGAACCGAGAAAGTGGCGCTGGCAAATCCGGACGGTTACACGATCGGTCTCGGCAATTCCGTCACGCATGTTCTTAATGGTGCGATCTACTCGCTCAAATACGATGTCGCAAAAGACTTCGAGCCTATCTCGCTGCTTGTCGCCGAACCTGCGGTCCTTGTTGGGAGATCGACGTTGCCCGCCAACAATCTCCAGGAATACGTCGCGTGGCTTAAGGATAATTCGGGCAAAGCCCTTGCCGGGACGGGAGGCGTGGGCACCGTTTCGGACGTCGTCCTTTACTTTATCGAGAAGCGACTCGGCATCAACATTCAGCGTGTTCCTTACCGCGGCCTCGGTCCGGCCATTCAGGCGCTGATCGCAGGAGAGGTCGACATTGCAGTGGGGCTTCCGGCAAATGTCTTGGGTCAGGTTCAAGCGGGTACGATCAAAGCGTTCGCCGTCACCGCAAAGAAGCGTCTCGTTGGGGCACCCGGATATCCCGACCGTGGACGAAGCCGGACTTGAAGGTTTCTACCATTCAAACTGGCACGCCCTGTTCGCGCCAAAGGGAACGCCTCAAGAGCTCACCAATACACTTAATAGAGCTGCCCTCAGCGCACTCACCGATCCCCAAGTGCGTCAACGGCTAATAGCCGATGGCCAGGATTTCTTCCCGTCCGACGAAATGACGCCAGCGGCGCTCACTGCGTTTCAACAGCGCGAGATCGAAGAGCGCTGGCCAATCGTAAAAATGGCGGGAATCAAGGCAGGATAGTTTTGCCATTGGGCGCAGGCTTCGCAACCTGAGCGCGGAATTTAAGATTAACTCGACCCAGTTCTGACGGCAAAAATCAAATCTGCTACAGCGGAATACATCGCTGCCGTAGCAACTATTAACCATCGCGGCCGGCGATACATCGGAGCCACGATGTCGAGTCAATCGAACAGTTACGAAGCTATTGTCGTCGGCGCGGGACCTTACGGTCTTTCGGTCGCGACGCACCTTCGTCATGCGGGCATTTCAACTCACGTGTTCGGCGAGCCTTTGGGCTTTTGGCGCAACAACATGCCGCGCGGCATGATTCTACGTTCGCCGGGGTGCGCTACGCACCTGTCTGACCCGAGTAGCAATTTATCCTTTTACGCTTACGCCGCCACGCACGACGTCGCAGCGGACAAACCCCTGCCGCTTGAGAAATTCATCGCCTACGGCGACTGGTTCCAGCAGCGCGCCATCCCGGATGTCGACCGCCGCTCGGTTCGGCAGATCGATGCCGCGAAAGGCGGCTTCCACCTGCAGCTCGGCGATGGCGAAACGCTCAGCGCCGACCGTGTCGTCATCGCAACGGGACTGCTCAATCAGGAACACAAGCCGTCGCTGTTCCAGAATCTTCCGGCTGAACTCGTCAGCCACGCAACCGACCACACCGATCTGTCGGTGTTTCGCGGCAAGCATGTTGCCGTGATCGGCCGTGGCCAAAGCGCCACGGAGTCCGCGGCGTTACTGGCAGAGAACGGAGCCAAAGCCGAGATCATCAGCCGCGGCGACATCCACTGGCTGGGGCGTTCGACAAGCCCCGTCTCGCGCAAGACTGTATCGAAGCGGCTACGAGAAGTACTGGTGTCTCCGGCTGAGATCGGTCCATTTCCACTGAGCTGGCTGGTCGAAGTACCCAGCATGGTTCGACTGATGCCGGACTCGCTGCGCGAGGAGTTTTCGCTGCGCTGCCTGAAAGCAGCGGCAGCCGGCTGGTTGAAGCCGCGTTTTGACAACATCACATGCAACTTCGGGCGGACAATTCTGGGAGCGCATGTGTCTGGCGACCGGATAGCGCTCGATCTCGATACCGGCGAGCGGGCGTTCGACCACGTTCTTTTGGGAACCGGGTACAAGGTGGACATCGCACGCCTTGGCATCCTGGCGCCGCAGCTGCTCGACAGCATTTCTCGCACCGATGGCTCCCCGCTCTTGAATCGGGGATTCGAGTCGAGCGTGCCGAAGCTGCATTTTGTCGGCTCCTACGCCGTCAGAAGCTTTGGACCGCTGCTCCGTTTCATCGCCGGCGTGCCTTATGCGGCACGGTCGGTCGCCGCTGCGGCGCGCGGACGCACGGCCAAAAAAACGGCTAGCTGGGCAGGGAACGAACGCGCGTTCGGTAGCGCCGCCACGCCCAATTTATGGACACCACAGTGAGCAGCGCCGGCGAGCACGCAACGGCAACGCGCAAGGGTGCGCTCATTCTCGGCGGCGCACACGGTAGTCTTGAGATCGCTCGCAGTCTGGGCCGCCGCGGCATTCCGGTCTGGCTCGTCACCGCCGACAATCCGCTCGCCAGCCTGTCGCGTTTTGTTGAACGCAGCTTGCGCTGGAACGGACCCCGGGATAGCGACGCGCTGACCTTCCTCACCGATCTCGCTCGTAGCCATAACCTCGACGGTTGGGTTCTGTTTGCCGGTGGCGACGACGACGTGTGGTTCGTTGCGCAGAATCACGACGCACTGAGTGCGCTCTTCACGCTGACAACACCGGCCTGGGACAAAATCCGGTGGACGCACGACAAGCGCGCCATGAATGCGCGCGCTGCCGAACTTGGCGTCGCTCATCCGCTGACCCGTCAGGCGCGCTCGCGCGACGAGCTGACAGCACTCGACATGAGCTTCCCGGTGATCTTGAAGCCCGCAGTGCGCCAGGGCCGCAACGCATTCGTTGACGCCAAAGCCTGGCGCGCCGACGACGAAGCCACGCTGCGCACCCGTTACGACGAGGCGAAAGCGTTCGTCGGCGCCGAGGCGATCATGATTCAGGAGCTGATCCCCGGCGATGGTACGGCGCAGTATTCCTACGCGGCCGTATGGGACAACGGCAAACCGGTCGCGTCGCTCGTGGCGCAGCGGCGGCGGCAATATCCGGTTGAGTTCGGCTTCACCAGCACCCTGGTCGAGACCATCGACCAGCCACAGATCGAAGCCGACGCTTGCCGCTTTCTCGCCTCGCTCGATTACAACGGGCTGGTCGAGGTCGAATTCAAATACGACGCGCGCGATCGCCGTTTTAAAATCCTGGACGTTAACGCCCGAGCGTGGAGCTGGATCGCGCTTGGCGCGGCGGCGGGCATTGATTTTCCGGCGCTGCAGTGGCGCCTCGCGAGAGGCGAACAGGTCACGCCGCATAAAGCGCGCCGCGGTGCGGGATGGTTGTATTTCTCGCGCGATCTCGCCGCGTCTGTTCAGGAAATGCTCAGCGGCGGACTTTCGCCAGCGGCCTATCTCCAATCGTTCCGCACGCCATTCGCACTGGCTACCTTCGCCTGGGACGATCCGGTGCCGGCCTTGCTCGACCTGCCGCTCAGCGCCATGCGGGTCGCCTCACGCTGGCTTGCCCGGCGAAAAGCTGCAGCAGCGCCGACGCTGAAATCGGCAAAACTTCACACCTGATTGGCAGGCTGCCGCCGGCCTAGCCGACTAAACGGTCGGCCCCCAGCCGTGCTCGGTCACGTCGAACACGATACCGTTCGGGTCCTTGAACTTGCTCTCGGCATCGACGCCGGGATATTGCGGGAGCTTCATAAAGAACTCGCCGCCGTGTTTCTTGATGTCGTCGGCGGTCGCGTTTTCGTCCTCGACGATGAATCCGAAATGATGAAGGCCGGCCCAATCCGGACCACCCTTGCTGCCTTTGGCGCCTTCGGGGAATTGCAGCAACGTGAGGTTCATGATCCCGTCCGACAGCGAAATCGCATCGCCAATTGGCGCTTCAACCTTCTTCAAACGCTTGAGACCGAATACGCCTTCATAGAAGGCCGCCGCTTTCTCAAGGTCCGGGACCTGAAGGGCGATGTGTCTGAGCTTGGCCATGGTGCTCTCCGTTGGTTGAGCCGGAACCTACACTGTAGCGGTCGTGTCGACTACCACTTCGCAGCCAAGCCTCACGGAACGCATGGCTATGGCGGGTTGAAACGGTTCCAATCACGACGGATTTATTGCAAAATCTGCCGAAGCAGGCCGCGCGATAGGGAAATGCCCTGTGCAGCCGACCGACGCGCTGATGAGCGCATTGAGGAGGACGCCAATGTTCGCCAGGACCAAGCTGCCGGTCATCCTGTTCGGTGCGGCGCAACTCCTCAAGCATGCGGCCCGCCGCAACCCGGATTTCAAGGCACGGCTGAAGGAGCATAACTTCGTCGCCCAGATCATGACCCGCGACGAGGAGATCGGCCGCTGGATCGCCTTCAACGACGGCGTCGTGACAACGGGATCAGGGCTGCACGAGAAGCCCGACATCAAGCTGATGTTCAAGAATGCCGAGGTCGGCGCATCGCTGCTGATGCCGCCGATCAACTGGCTCGATCAGATCAACGCGCAAAAGGACTTCGTCCTCACCGTCGAAGGCGAAGAGCGCCTGACCAACTGGTTTGCGCAGACGCTGATGCTCAGCCAGTCCGCCGGGATCAAATACGGCCGCAAGCTCACGCGCGGCGTTACGCGCTACTGCAACATGACCAACGGCGGCCCGGTCTTCGTCGACGTCAAGGACGGCAAGATCATCCGCCTGATCCCGATCGACCTCACCGAAGAAGACGGCGCGTCATGGACCATCGAGGCCAGGGGCCTGAAGCTCACGCCGCCGCGCAAGACCACGCTGGCGCCGCACGGCCAGAACGTAAAGTCGATCGTCTATTCGCCGGACCGCCTGCTCTACCCGATGAAGCGCGTCGACTTCGATCCGAACGGCGAGCGCAATCCGCAGAACCGCGGCAAGTCCGGCTACGTCCGCATCTCCTGGGACGAGGCGATCAAGATCGTCACCGACGAGATCAAGCGGCAGAAGCGCGAATATGGCCCCGGCGCGATCACCTTCTCGCACGGCTCGCACCACACCTGGGGCAACATCGGCTACTACCTTTCGGCGCTGTTCCGTTTCGCCAATGCCGTCGGCATGACGCGCATCCATCACAATCCGGATTCGTGGGAAGGCTGGTACTGGGGCGCGGTGCATCACTGGGGCCACACGCTGCGCGTCGGCCAGTCGGAAACCTACGGCACTGTCGAAGACTGCCTGCAGAACTGCGACATGGTCGTGTTCTGGTCGGCCGATCCCGAAACCACGTCAGGCTCCTACGGCGCGCAGGAAGGCACCACGCGCCGGCAGTGGCTGAAAGACCCCAAGCTCGGCATCAAGGTCGTCCACGTCGATCCGTACTACAACGCCTCGGCGCAGTTCCTGCCCGGCAAATGGTTCGCGCCGAAGCCGACCACCTCGGTCGCGATGGCGATGGCCATCGCGTATGTCTGGATCAAGGAAGGCCTCTACGACAAAGCCTATGTCGAGACCCACACCGTCGGCTTCGACAAGTGGAAGGACTATCTGCTCGGCGAGGAAGACGGCATTCCGAAAACGCCCGAGTGGCAGGAGAAGGAAACCGGCGTTCCGGCGAAAGACGTGCGCGCGCTGGCCCGCGAATGGGGCAAGAAGCGCGTCTATCTCGCGCCCGGCGGCTGGGGCAACGGCCACGGCGGCGCCTGCCGCAATCAGACCGGCATCCAGTGGGCGCGCGTGATGGTGTGCCTCGTTGCCATGCAGGGTCTCGGCAAGCCCGGCATCAACATGGGCAATCTGCAATGGGGCACGCCGGTCGACTTCAATTTCTATTTCCCCGGCTATGCCGACGGCGGCATGTCGGGCGATCTGGAAAACACCGCGATGCCGGTCGAACTGTACCAGCGCATGCCGCAACTGCCGTCGATGAGCTCGAACGGCCAGCGCATCCCGCGCATCTTCGTGCCGGAGGCGATCGCCGACGGCAAAGCCGAAGGCTATCCGTGGGTCGGCAAATCCATCGAGCACCAGTTCGCCAAGTTCGGCTATCCGACGCCGGGCTATTCGCCGGTGCACATGCTCTACAAATACGGCGGCTCGATCCTTTCGACGATGAACAACACCAATCGCTGGGTGCGGATGTATCAGTCGCCGAACCTCGAATTCGTCGTCAATCAGTCGATCTGGAACGAAGGCGAAGCGAAATTCGCCGACATTCTGTTGCCGGCCTGCACCAATTTCGAGCGCACCGACATCAGCGAATGGGCGGGGCTCGGCGGCTACGGCCATCACGGCCAGCAGCAGCTCAATCACCGCGTCATCGTGTTCCAGGCGCCGGCGATCAAGCCGCAAGGCGAGTCGCGGTCCGACTACTGGATCTTCAACGAGCTGTGCAAACCGCTCGGCCTCGCCAACTACTTCTCCGAAGGCTGCAACGAGATCGATTGGGTCAAGCGCGTATTCCTCGCTTCCGACCTGCCGAAGAAAATCTCGTGGCGGAAGTTCCTCAAGCGCGGCTACTTCGTCGTGCCGGCGGAGAAGGAAAAACTGCGCGCGCCGGTGTCGTTCCGCTGGTTCTGGGAGAACCGCAAGAAGGACGTGCCCGAAGCGCAGCCCCTGCCCTCGGATTACACCGAGGAATTCCTGCGCGGCCTGCAAACCCAATCCGGCAAGCTCGAATTCGAATGCAATTCGCTCAAGCGGTTCCACGATCCGGAGCGGCCGCCGATCGTCAAATACGAGCCGTCATGGGAAGGCCCGCATTCCGGCGAATTGTTCGAGCGCTATCCGCTGCAACTGCTGACGCCGCACTCGAAGTATTCGTTCCACACCCAGGGTGACGGCAAGGATTCGTTCCTGCTCAACATCGACGATCATCGCGTCAACGTCGACGGCTATTATTACTGGGTCATGCGCATGAACGTGGATGATGCCAAGGATCGCGGCATCAAGAAGCATGATCTTGTGAAGGTCTTCAACGACCGCGGCGCGGTGATCTGCGCGGCGCTGCCGACGCAGCGGCTGCCGCGCGGCGTCGCGCACGGCTACGAGTTCCTCGGCGGTCTACGATCCGATGGGCGAACCGGGAAAATCCGTCGATCGCGGCGGCTGTCTCAACCTGCTCACGCCGGAGCGCACCCAGACCAAGTCCAGCCACTCGCTCGCCGGCGCCAACTCGCTGGTGCAGATCGAGGTCTGGGACCGCCGCATCGAGCACATGTCCGCGACCTTCGCCGCGATGGAAAAGGACAAGGAAATCAAGCGGACGCTTCAAGAAGCCAACCTGGTACCGGCGAAGTAACGTCATGAAAAAATGGAACATGATCATCGACGTCGCCGAGTGCACCAACTGCAACCTGTGCACGCTCGCGACCATGGACGAATATGTCGGCAACGACTGGCCGGGCTATTCGGCGCCGATGCCGCGGCACGGCCACAAGTGGATCAACATCCTGCAAAAGGAGCGCGGGCAAATCCCGATGATCGACATCGCCTACGTTCCGACCATGTGCAATCACTGCGACGACGCACCCTGCATCAAGGCCGCGCCGCAGGGTGCGATCAAGAAGCGCAAGGACGGCATCGTCATTATCGATCCTGAAAAAGCGAAGGGTCAGAAGCAGATCGTCGAGTCCTGCCCCTACGGCCACATCTGGTGGAACGAGGATCAGCAACTGCCGCAGGCATGGAACTTCGACGCCCATCTCATCGACCAGGGCTGGCAGCAGACCCGCGGCCATCAATCCTGCCCAACCGGCGCGATGCGCGCCGTCAATGTCGAGGATGAAGAGATGGCGCGCATGGCGCGCGACGAAAGCCTCGAAGTGATAAAGCCGGAGCTCAATGCCAAGCCGCGAGTCTACTACCGTAATCTGTGGCGCTATTCGAAGTGCTTCATCGGCGGCTCGGTCGCCGAGGAAAAGAACGGAGCGGTCGATTGCGTAGAAGGCGCCAGCGTCCAACTGGTGCGGGGCGGAGTGTCGGTTGCGGTCACCACCACGGACAACTATGGTGACTTCAAATTCGACAAGCTCGACGAGAATTCTGGTACCTACACCGTGCAGATCTTCGCCAGCGGACGAAACAAGAGCGTCGAAGCCACTCTTGGCTCCAGCATCAATCTCGGCGAAATCAGGCTGTAGGTAATGCACAGGTTGTTCGGCGGATTAATATTACTCGCGTGTTGGGTAACCGCCGCGGCCGCGCAAGCGGAATATCCGAACCGCCCGATCACGCTGATCATCACCGCGGCGCCCGGCGGGGTGACCGATGTCAACGGACGCGCTCTGGCGCAGGCGCTTGGCAAGGCGTGGGGCCAACCCGTCATCGTCGAAAACAAGGGCGGCGCGGCGCATATTGCCGGTGCCGATACCGTCGCAAAGGCGGCGCCGGACGGATACACGCTGCTGGTCGGCGAGTCCGGTCCGTTCGCAGTCAATCCGTCGCTGCTGCCGAACGAGAAGGTGCCTTACGACGTCGACAAGGACTTCATCCCAATCACCGGGCTGGTGCGGATCTATCAGGCGCTGCTGGCCGCCAAGTCGCTGCCCGCCGAGAATGCGACGGACCTGATCGCGCTGGGAAAGCAGAAGCCCGGCGAGCTGTCGTTCGGCACGGCGGGCGTCGGCTCAGCCCTGCATATGAATATGGAGCTGTTCGACAATATGGCCGGCATCAAGATGCTGCCGGTCCATTACCGCGGCGCCACACCCGCGCTTAACGACCTGATCGGCGGCACGATCAACACCATGATCGTCAGTGTCGCTTCGGGCCTGCCGGCGTTTCGCGCCGGCCAGATCAAGATGCTCGGCGTCGGCGCGCCGAAACGCATGTCGCTGGTGCCGGATGTGCCTACTATCGCCGAGAGCGGCCTGCCGGGCTTCGAGGCCAATGCCTGGTTCGGCTTGTTCGCACCGGCAGGTACGCCCCGCGACATCGTCATGAAGCTCGATGCCGAAGTGATCAGTATTTACAAAGATCCAGCGTTTCGCGAACGTTTCCTCGATCCGCAGATGTTCGAGTCCATGGCCGGACCGCCTGAGGAATTCGTTGCCTTCATCAAGACCGAGCGCGACAAATGGGCAAGAGTCATTCGCGAAGCGAACATCAAGGTCGAGCAGTAGCCGTCACTCCGGCGGCGTGCCGTTGGCCGCCAGCACTTCACCCGCGAGATAAAGTGACCCGGTAATCAGCACGCGCGGCGCTGGCGCGAGATCAAGCCCACCGGCAACCGCGAGCGCGCTCTCGACCGTGTCGCGTGACAGCGATGGGATGCCGATATTGCCGGCAATGGTTGCCAGTTCCGCCGCAGGGACCGCCTTGTCCTGATGGATCGGCACCGTAATGACGCGGCGCGCAAGGCCGGTGAAATTCCGCAGAAAGCCTTCGCTGTCCTTGGTCGACAGCATGCCGACGATGAGAACGAGCGGCCGCGGTACACGCTCTTCGAGATCGGCCAACGCGTCGGCAATCGCACGGCCGCCGTCGGCGTTGTGGCCGCCATCGAGCCAGAGCTCACTGTCCGCGGGCAGCAATGCCGGTAGCGAACCGTGCGACAGACGCTGCATGCGCGCCGGCCAATCGACCCGGATCATTCCGGCCTCGAACGCAGCGGCCGGCAGCTTCAGACCGCTGACCCGCAGTGCTGCAATCGCGCAGCCAGCATTGCCGAACTGATGACGGCCGTAGAGCTTTGGCGCCGGTAGGTCGAGCAGGCCGTCGTCGTCCTGATAAACCAGGCGGCCTCGCTCTTCGGTCGCGGTCCAGTTCTCACCAGCGACCAGTAATGGACTGCGCATCCGCCCGGCTTGCCGTTCGATGACCGCCAGCGCCTCGCGCTGCTGATCTCCGATCACCGCGGGCACGTCGCGCTTGAGGATGCCGGCCTTTTCGCCTGCGATCTGCTCGATCGTATCGCCGAGGAATTCGCGGTGATCGATTGAAACGCGGGTGATCACGCTGGCCAGCGGACGCTCGACGACGTTGGTGGCATCGAGTCGGCCGCCGAGGCCAACCTCGAGCAACAGAAAATCCGCCGGATTGCGTGCGAACAGCAAAAATGCCGCTGCGGTTTCGATCTCGAATACGGTGATCGGCGCATCGCCATTCTTCACTTCACATTCGGCGAGCGCATCCGCGAGTTCGGCATCGCCGACCAGCTTGCCGCCGCCGGCATGCCCGAGGCGAAAACGCTCATTGATACGGACAAGGTTTGGCGACGTGTAGACGTGCACGCTTTTGCCGGCGGCTTCCAGAATCGCCCGCATAAACGCAACCGTCGAACCTTTGCCATTGGTGCCGGCGACATGGATCACCGGCGGCAAGCGCTGCTCCGGATGATCGAGCGCAGCGAGCAGGCGTTCGATCCGGCCGAGCGATAGGTCAATGCGCTTGGGATGCAGCGCGAGTAACCGAGTCAGGATCGCGTCGACTGATCCCGCGCCGGAACGCGGCGTGCTCACGCCGGGGCCGGCACGGGCGCCGGAAGGCTGGCTTGTGGCTGCACTGGTGCGCTCGCAGGCGCCTTGGTCAAAAGCCGGCAGAGATTGGCGATGGTGCCGCGGAGCTGATGCCGATGCACGACCATATCGACCATGCCGTGATCGCGAAGGAACTCCGACTTCTGAAAACCATCCGGCAGCTTCTCCCGGATCGTCTGCTCGATAACGCGCGGACCGGCAAAGCCGATCAGCGCGCCGGGCTCGGCAAGCTGGACATCGCCGAGCATCGCGTAAGATGCAGTGACGCCGCCCGTCGTCGGGTTGGTCAGCACCACGATGTAAGGCTTGCGCGCTTCGCGCAGCCGCTGCACCGCGATCGTGGTTCGCGGCATCTGCATCAGCGACAGGATGCCTTCCTGCATCCGCGCGCCGCCGGACGCGGCGAACAGCACGAATGGACAGCCTTTTTCGACCGCCGTATCGAGGCCCCTGATGATGGCTTCGCCCGCCGCCATGCCAAGCGACCCGCCCATAAAATCGAAATCCTGCACGCCGATCACCGCCGCAGTGCCATCGAGCCGGCCGTAACCGAGCTTCACCGCATCATTCAGTCCGGTCTTGGTTCGCGCATCCTTCAGACGATCGGCGTAGCGGCGTTCGTCGCGGAATTTCAGCGGATCGGTTGCGACCTCCGGCAAAGCGATATCAAACCAGGTCGCATTGTCGAACATGATCTTGAGCCGCGCGGTCGCGCTCATTCGCATGTGATAATTGGAGCCAGGAATGACGAACTGGTTGGCCTCGACGTCCTTGTAGAACACAAGCTGACCGGTCTCCGGACATTTGATCCAGAGATTCTCCGGTGTCTCTCGCCGGAGCAGGCTATTGATCTTTGGCCGGACGACGTTGGTAATCCAGTTCATCGCATCACTCTCAAGGGCCGCAGATAATCCGCGTTGCGGGGCTTCTGCGAGACCTGTCGCGGTTATTGTAGCACTTTTCAGGCAGCGAATAATATGCATTAAATATCAGTGGCTTACGATGGCGCCCATCCCGCTAAAACAGGTCGGGCCGGCGCAATCGCAGCGTTTGCAGCAGCACCAGTGTCTTGGAATCCGGAAGTTCGTTGGCATCCGCCATCCGCGCCAGCTCCGCCAGCGGGAATTCAATCGCAACAGTCTCTTCGTCCTCGTCGGCGCCGCCTTCCGTTTCCGATCGCGCCGCGCCTGAGTATTGCGCAAAGTAAAAATGCATTCGCTCGGTCGATATTCCCGGCATCGTCCATGCCGAGAAAACATGCTCGATCGAGTCCAGCTTCAGCTTGGCTTCTTCCATCACCTCGCGGTGGACAGTGACGTCCGGGTCTTTTTCCTCGATGACGCCGGCGACCGCTTCCAGCGACTGTTCCTGCTGGCCAGTATAAAGCAGCGGGATGCGCGGTTGGCGGACCAGAACGGCGGTCTTGCGTCCGGGATGATATGGCAACACACAGATCGCCTCGCCGTGATCCTCGATTTCACGCTGGAACGTATGCCCATCCGGCAGCTGCACCGTCGCGATATGCACTTTGGTCCAACCGGAATGAACGGTCTTTGTTTCCAGAATGCGAAACGTACCTGGTTTGTTGTTCATCGTTTATCCGTTTCTAGTCTAGTGGGTCACCAGTGCAACGCCGACGGCAACCAGCAATGCTGCGACGCCCTTTTGCGCAAGTTCGCGCGCCGACAAATTCTCGCGACTCAGGCCTGGAAAGAAAAAACTAAGCAACACCCCGAATGCAAAAACAAACAGGGCCGTTGTGGAGCCGATCGCCTGCACGATGCTCAGCGGCGCGAACAACAGCGCATAGCGATTGCCCAGACTGCCGCTCATATTGATCACCTCGTTCGCCCCATTGATCGACAGCAGCGCTGCGGTGTTCTTGCGCAACAACGTCATGAATTCTCGCCGATAGGGCGGGATCAGCAGCAGCGCTACGCCGAAAATCGCCTCGCCGACAAACATCCAGAATATCGTGGTCCAGAACTCGACCTTCAATGCGAAGGCTTTAAAGATCAGCCCGCTCAGCGCCATGATGAAGCCGCAGGAGAGCATCTGGATCGCGAGCCGCGCCTTGAACCTTTTGGCGTTCTTGGCCGAACCGCAACGAGACGAACAGCGTGCCGAGAATAATCAACACGCCGCCTGTCATCTGCCGCGACGTCAACACCTCACCAAGCACCAGATAAGCCAGCACGTAGCCAAACAGCGGACCGGCCTGAAAGAACGGCGCAACAACGGACGCTTCTTCGCCTTGCAACGACTTCAGATACAGCAGCATGCCGCTGAAGTAGAGGATGCCGGACAGCGTCATCAGCGCGATGCTGCCGAGGTCGTGATGAATGACGCCCGGCTCGAAATACCAGATGAACGGCAGCATCAGCACGCCGATGAACGCCGTGAACAGGAGCAGCACCACAACGTTGCTGTCCTGAAAGAAGCGGTCGATCAGATATTTGTCGAAATGCACCGAGATGGCCCACAATATCGGGCCCGAGAATGCGAACAGAAGCCAGGACAGTGATCAGCCTCCCGTCGCGCGGTGACCGAGGGCGTGGCTGGCCTGACGTTCCGACGGCGGATCGACGTGCAGGTCGATGACGCAGACGCCGCCTTTCTTGAGCACATCGACGCCGCGGGCGATCGCCGGCGCCACGTCTTCCGGTTTGGTCACCGGACCGATGCCGACCGCGCCTTGCGCTTCGGCAAGCTTGGCGATGTTCGGCGTCGGGTCTTCGAGCCGCAGCCCGATCCAGCGGTTTTTCACTTCGCGACCGCGGGTGCGCGCCACGTTCTCCTGATGCAGCTCATCATTGAAATAGGAGCGATTGTTGTTCACCAGCACCAATAGCGGAATCTGGTGATGGGCCGCGCTCCAGATCGCGGTCGCGCCCATGCAGAAATCGCCGTCGCCGAGCATCGAAATCGCGTAGCGGCCCTGATCTTGCAACGCGAGCGCCGAGCCGACCGAAAGACCCGGGCCGGAGCCCAAACCGCCGCCGCCGTCCTTGCCGAGATAAGACATGCCGTTTTGTAACGGCCAGACGTCGAACGGCCAGCCGCGGCCGAGCGTGCAGAACGTCACGTTCTCCGGATCGTTGAACTGATCGCGCAATGAGATCGCAACCTGCTCCATGGTGATTGTCGTGCCGTTAGCCGTCTTTGGCTTGGCCGGCACTTTCACTTTCCACGGACTCTTAGAGCCTTTGCCGAGCGCATCATTGAGTTCGGCCACCACAACGTCTGTTGTCGAAGCCATCATCACATCGACCGGCGGCAGCGCCTGATATTCCATATTGGCGCCGGTGTGCAGGTTCTGGTCCAGCGAGCAGGCGATGACTTTCGCCGTCACGTTGCCGACGTTCTTAGCCTGCCGCAACGCGCCGCCAAGATCGACCCAGTCGAACGCGACGATGACGTCGGCCTCGCACAACAACTCACGTGCATCCTTGCCGAGCACGTTGAATGGCTGACAGTAATGCGCAGGATGATCAGTCGGGAACATCGCGCCTTGCTTGAGGTCGCTTACGACGCAGGCGCCGAGCCGTTCCGCGAGCCTGATCCGCGGCGACCAGAATTCCTCCTTGCGCGAGCCCCGGCCATACATGATGACGGGCCGCTTGGCAGCTTCGAGCAGCGCCACCGCATCATCGAGCGATTGCTTTGACGGCCGTGGCGGCTGCGGCGGCTTGAATCGCGACACGTCCGGCCACTCCGGCTCCTTGTCGAGCTTTTGCTCCTGGAAGCCAGCGTCGAGACAAATGTAGACCGGCGCAGTCGGCGCCGTGCGCGTGATCTGGTTGGCCCGGACCATCGACTCGACCAGCGCATCGGGCGAGGTCGGCTGGTCGTCCCATTTGATAATCGAGCGGATGTAAGCGCCTTGATCGCGCGACGTGTGAATCCAGTCGATCCACGGCCGACGCTTTTCCGCAGCCACTGGCCCCGTCGCGCCGAGGACAAAGATCGGCGCACGGTCGCACCATGCATTGAACAGACTCATCATGCCGTGCAGCAGGCCGACATTGGAGTGCAGCACACAGGCCATCGGCTCGCCGGTCGCCTTGGCGTAGCCATGCGCAATCGACACCGAATGATCCTCATGCATGCAGAGGATGATTCCGGGGTCCTTGTTGCCGAGATGATTGACCAGACTGTCGTGAAAGCCGCGGTAGCTCGCGCCGGGATTGAGGCTGATATAACGGATGCCGAAACGCCGCAGCATCTGCGCCGCGATATCGCTGCCCCAGGCCACGTGGCCGTCCGGATTTCCTTCGAGCTGGTCGAGACGCATCTGAATTCCTCTTCAGTCCGCTATTTTACAGCACCAAGTTCGCGATAGGCCGCGACGATATCCGGCGTTGCCGCCTGCGCCAATTGCTGAATCTTGGCCTGCAGTTTCGCGCCGTCGATTGGCGACCCTATCGGCATTTCAGCCTTGATCGCATCGGCTCGGTAGCTCGGATCGGCGGCCATGGCGAGAAATGCCCGCCGCAGGATTTGCGCGCGTTCCGTCGGCACGCCGGCGGGCCCGACCAATGGCAGGCCGAAATCTTCCGGCGCTTCAAGCAGCATGAGAAGCGGGCGCTGCTTTTCGGGCACGATGTCACTGAGCAAAGGGACACCCGCTGCACGTGAGCGCGTTTGCAAAATTGGGCGGATGATATTTTTGTCGATCAGATCGTGCCGGCGGGCAAAAGAATCGTCGACCGTCCAGAACCCGTCGATCTCGCCCTGCTCCAGCGCAAGGATGATGCGCGCCGTCGACACATAGCCGGAGATCAGCTTTATAGGGTAACCCTGTGCCGCCAATAACGTCGGCACCATCGCGGTCGGTGTCGCGCTGCCCAAGGTCCCGAACAGCAATGGCCTCGGCGAGGCCTTCAGTGCCGCAAGGCTATCGACTCCAGCCGCGGTCCGCACGAACAGCGACGAACTGACTTCACCCGGACTGCCGATATAGGTCAGCTTGCCGACGTCGAATGCAACACCGGGACCTTTCAGCGCGCCTTCGACGTACCAGGAGCGGCCGGGTATCGCGACGGTAAGACCATCGGGCGTGGCACGCTTGTCGACGTAATTCATGGCGACAAGACCCGCCGCGCCTTCCATATTCTGCACCACAAGACCCGGACCGCCTGGAATGAACCGCACCAGGTGCCGGGCGATCACCCGTGCCGTATTGTCGACACCGCCGCCCGGGGCATAGCCGACAATCATGGCGAGCGTTTTGCCCGCATAGAAATCGGCAGCGTGCACTTCAACTGGAGTGATCGTCGCAAAAAGGATCGCAAGCAGGGCGGCAGGCCGCGTCAAGCGTTGCGCTCCCATGAGCTATCTCCTCCCCGCAGACCTGCAATAGCTCAAGCCATAGCCGACCGCAGAAAAATATTATACCAAACATGCAAGAGGCGGCATTGAAGACGGGGGCGGAGGCGTGTCGGTGAGTGATAGTGAGTTGCGGTCGCCGGCGAGCATGTTGAGCGCCAAGTCGGTGGCGATCGTCGGTGCTTCGGACCGGGCGCCGTGGCCGAGCCGGATTTACGCCAACCTGCGGGACTTCGGATATCAGGGCCAGATTTTTCTGGTCAATCCGCGCCAGGAAAAAGTCTACGGCCAGCGCTGCTATCCCTCATTGCGCGATATCGGCCAGCCGGTCGATCTTGCGATGGTCATCGTGCCGGCGGTCCATGTCACCGGCGTGCTTTCCGACGCCGAAGCGTCAGGCGTGAAATCGGCAACCATCTACGCCGCCAATGTCGGGGACGGAGAAGGCGCGGACTCCAAAGAGCGCGGCGTGTGGCTGAAGAACTTCTTCGCCACGAGCAAGCTTCGCGCCTGCGGGCCCAATTGCATGGGCACGTTCAGCTATCCAGAAAAACTGTTCGCCTATCCGAACGCCGAACTGTGCAACTATCCGACCGGATCGGTCGCCGTGCTGTTCCAGTCCGGCGGCATCTTGCAGTTCTGGATGAAAGCCGCCGCCGACCGCGGCCTTGGCTTCACATACTGCGTCTCGTCCGGCAACGAAGCCGATCTCGATCTCGCCGATTATCTCAATTTCGTGGTGGACGATCCGCACACCAAACAAATCGTGCTGTTCATCGAGGGTCTGCGGCGGCCGCAGGCGTTTCTGCGCGCGGCGGGCCGCGCGCTCGCAGCCGGCAAGCCGGTCATGGCGATCAAGACCGGCGCCACGCAGAAATCGCGCAACGCCGCACAATCCCATACCGGCGCGATCGGCGGCGATTATGCGGCCTATCTTGCGATGTGCGAGCGCTACGGCATCGTCAATTGCCGCTCGCTGGACGATCTTCTCGAGACTGCGCTCGCCTTCCAGTGCGGCCGCCGGCCGAAAGGTCCGCGGATCGGCTTCATCACCAATTCCGGCGGCACCGTCGATCTGCTCTACGACTATGCAGAAGCTGAAGGCTCCGTCGTGCCGGACTTCGCTCCGGCGACGCATGAAGCCTTGATGCCGCACATGCAGGAAGGCATTTCGCCGAAGAACCCGCTCGACACCGGCATTCCATCGACACTGAAAGCGGCGATGGATCAGTGCGCGATCGTGGCGCGCGATCCCGAACGTCGATATGGTCGCCTGGTCGTCGCCCCAGCCCGGCAAGGGCGGCATGTGGGACGACGCGCACGAACTGCCCACGCTTGCTGACGGTGACCGACAAGCCAGTCGTCGCCTTCTCGCGCATGATCCATCAGGTCGACGAAGACGCGCTCGCCATTCAGGCAACGGCGCAGTTTCCGTTCATCCAGGGGCTTGAGCCGACACTGCGCGCACTCAACGGATTGTGGTTCCACGCCCAGCGCGCCGGACGCGCGCCCGAAATACCGGGTGCACCGCCGCCGAGCGATCTGACGCCGGCCACGCTCGACGCGACGCTGCAACGCTACGGCATCACACTGCCGCAGAGCCGCACGGTTGCGACTGCGCAGGAAGCTGCCGCCGCGTCGGCGGCTATCGGCTTCCCGGTTGTGCTGAAAATCCAATCCGCCGACATCAGCCACAAGACCGAGGCCGGCGGTGTCGCGCTCGGTCTCAAGAGCCAGCAGGACGTGCTCAACGCCGCTGAAGCGCTGACGAAGTCGGCACGCGCTGCCTATCCGAGCGCAAAGATCGACGGCTTCCTGGTGCAGGAAATGGTGTCCGGCGTCGAAACCATCGTCGGCGCCCAGTCCGATCCACTCTATGGGCCGATGCTGCTGATCGGCTCCGGCGGCATACTTGTCGAACTCGTACGCGACGCGGCGATGCGGCTGTTGCCGGTCGGCGGCGCCGACGTCGGCGCAATGATCGACGGCCTCAAGGCAAACCGCCTGCTTGCCGGTTATCGCGGCAAGCCTGCCGGCGGACCGCAAGGCGCTGGAGGCCGCCGCGATGGCGCTCGGCCGCTTCTATCTCGATCACCGCTCGCACATCGAAGAAATCGAAATCAATCCGCTGATCGTGCGCCAGAATGGCGCCGTCGCAGTCGACGTGCGCGTCGCGTGGCGCAAGGAGAAAATCTGATGGACTTCGAACTTCCGGAAGAACTGCGCATTTTCAAAGAGGCGATGCGGCGTTTCGTCGACAACGAGATGATCCCGGTCGAGAAGGTAGCGTCGACCGACACCGAGAAGCTCAAGCCGGAGTATTACGAGAAATTCTCCAAGCGCGCGAAAGAGCTCGGCTTCTGGAAAATGGATATCCCGCAGGAATACGGCGGCGAAGGCTTCTCGGTGCTGGCGCGCTCGATCGTCGAGACCGAGCTGTCGCGCTCGGTCGCGCTGCCGGCGCGCGGCTACGGCGGCATCACCGGTCCGAGCGTCCGCGCCATCCTCTACGCGCTGACCGGCGAGATGAAAGAGAAGTATCTGCTGCCGTCGTTGAGCGGCGAGATGAAGGCCTGCTTTGCACAGACCGAGCCGGACGCGGGCTCCGATCCTGGCGGCATGCGGACGGTCGCGGTCCGCGACGGCGACCACTACGTCATCAATGGCGTGAAACGCTTCATCTCCCACGCCAAGGATGCCGATTTCATGCAGCTCATGGCGGCGACCGACCGCGCCAAGGGTTCGCACGGCGGCATTTCCTGCTTCATCGTCGATATGGACACTCCCGGCGTGAAGCTGACCACGCAGTACAAGACCATGATGGGCGACGAGCCTTGGGAAATCGTGCTCGAGAACGTGCGCGTGCCGGCTAGCACATCTCGTCGGCAAGGAAGGCGACGGTTTCGGCCACGCCCAGCAGTGGCTCAACGCCGGCCGCGTCCGTCATGGCGCCAGCGCGCTCGGCGTCACCGAACGTTGCCTCGAGCTCGCGACATCATACGCCAAGCAGCGTTCGACATTCGGCCAGCCGCTGGCCGATCGGCAATCCGATCCAATGGATGCTCGCCGACATGTATGTCGAGCTGCAGGCTGGGCGATTGCTGGTCTACAAGGCGGCGACGCGTCTCGACAAAGGCGAGGATGCCCGCGAAGACGCCTACGTCTGCAAGTACTATCTGCGACGAGATGGCGTTCAAGGCCGCCGATATGTGCATGCAGATCCATGGCGGCATCGCGCTGACGACCGACCTGCCGATCGAGAAAATGTGGCGGCAGCGCCGCAGCTTCCGCATCACCGAAGGCGCCACCGAGGTGATGAAGATGGTGATCGCCCGCCACGTACTGAAGACGTACGCGTAGTTCTGCGCGCAGATTGCTACGCAGTTTTGCCGCAGAAATAATCGATCACGCTCCATAGCGGCTTCTGATGATAGTCATCGTCGAGCGGCAGCGGCCGATTGGGCAAGCCGTCCCGGCGCTTGAACCAGATCGGCACCCAGGTATAGCGGTCGGTGATCCCCCATGTGCCAATGAACGATGGGCCGCACCGCGGCGGAAATCGCTTCGAGGAAATCGTGTGCGCGTGAGGCGACTGCGGCGTCGCGCTTGCCGATCTGCTCGGGAAGATCGCGGTCGATGACGTCGAGTTCGGTGACGTGAACGTTCAGACCGAGCGAGTGCAGTTCTGCGACAAATGCGTGGAGACCGTCGCGGTCGATCGGATAGCCGCCTTTGATATGCCCCTGCAGGCCGACGCCATGCAGAGGAACGCCGCGTTCAAGAAGGCCCCGGATGAGATTGCGGAAAGCTTCACGCTTGTTCGGCGATGTGCCGTCGTCACACTCGATGTCATAGTCGTTGATGATCAGCTCGGCTGATGGATCAACCGCATGCGCGGCGCGGAAAGCGATGTCGATGTATTTGTCGCCAAGATTTTTCAGCCAGATGTTGCGGCGAAGGCCCGGAACGCCGATCTTCGGATCGTCGATCGGCTCGTTGACGACGTGCCACGTGCCGATCTTGCCGCGATAATGCGTCATGACTTTCTCGATATGCGAAGTCATCTCGCGCTCGGCTTCGGCGGCGCCTTCGATATCGTTGGTCCAGTCCGGCATGGCTCCGTACCAGACCAATGTGTGGCCGCGCATGGTCATGCCGTTGGCCTCGGCAAAGGCGAGCACGGAATCGGCTCCTTCAAATCGGAACTGATCGCGGGTCGGCCGAAGCGTAAGCCAGAACAAGTCGCCCTCAGCCGTGAGCTGCTGGCAATAGGTCTGGAACGCAGCGCGGTAGTCGGATTCCGCTTCCAATGGGCCGGGCCGCACACAGGCGCCATAGGGGATACGTCCCGGGCCGCGGTCGGAGTCTGCTGCGCGCGCGCCGGTTAACGGGCCCGCCGCCAGCGCGCCGGCGCTACTTGCGATCATCGTTAGCGTTTGTCGTCGTGACAGCATGGTTACAGCCCGGCCGAAAAGTTCCGCTGCAGGCTTCCAGCAACGAAATCGCGCATCTGTGATGTCCTTACGCCGGTTCGTACGCCGCGAGGATGAACAACCGAATTAACCTTTAAATCCGGAACAGATTTCGCTGCGCCCCAGCAGGTGCCATGCCTATCCGGTTCAATGCGGTTTTGTTGTTCCGGAGGCGGATTTTGAACATTCTCGAACTGACACGTCTGGGCGCGCATCACGTGCGCAATGCCGTGGCCGAAGAAATTTATCTGCGCACCGGGCGCGACGTCACCATCCCGATTTCGATCTATGGCGAGGTCATCGAGCGCTGCAACTACAAGTGCCGCTACTGCGATTATTGGCGCCGTCCGAATTACAAGGACGAAATGTCGATCGAGGAGTGGCAGAAGGCGCTGCTCGATCTGAGAGAATTCATCGGCCACTATCACATCGAGTTTTCCGGCGGCGAGCCGTACATCAAAAAGGGCTTCATCGACCTCATCAAGTTCTGCGGCGAGCACGATCTGAAATGGGGCGTCACCACCAACGGCGGAGCGTTTGGCAACGAGAAGGTGGTCGACTGGACCGTGGCTGCCAAGCCTTTCAACATCAACATCTCGATCGACTCGCGCGACGCCGACATTCACAATTACTCGCGCGGCATCGAAGGCTCGCTTGACGATATCCTGGCCGGCATCCGCGCCCTGTCGCGCGCCAAGGCGAAGCACAACGCCGACTTCCCGATCATCATCAAGGCGGTCGTGCACAAACTGAACTTCCGCAAGCTGCCGGAGATGGTCGACTGGGTTCGCACCATCGGCGCCACCGCGATCAACTTCCAGCCGGTCGAGCAGGTCACCGACGAAGCCAAGGACGAATTCTGGATCGGCCCGGAGGATATGGACGATCTGATCGCCGTGCGGGACCAGCTTTTGGAACTCAAGCGCAACGGCGCGCCGATCCTGAACACGGAACTTCTGCTGAGCCTGTGGCCGAACCATTTCAACCGCGAGAAGGCGCCGCGCGAGACGATGCCGTGCCGCATCGGCATGCGCAATTATTTCATCCGCGCCGATGGCCGGGTCGAAATGTGCTGGAACTTTCCGCCGATCGGCAACGTCCGCACCCAGACCGCGCGCGAGATCTGGTACGGCAAGGAAGGAACCGAGCGCCGCAAAGAGACGGTCGCCTGCGAAACGCTGTGCCTGTTCACCTGCCTGTCGCAGAAGAATCTCGGCGACAAGGTCAAAATGGGCTTGAAGCTGCTGAGCCGGCCCGCGGCGTAAGCCGCAAACGCAACATGACGGGCGTAACGGCCTGACGCCACAAACTTCGAAATCGCGACACCGGACCGCCCCGGCTTCGGCCCAATTTCGCCCTTCTGCCCCATAGAGTGCGAACCGGGTGCGGCGAGCCGACGTTCGGGACCTGGTCGGCAGAACTTGGCCGGTAAGGCCCGGGTAACGATGTTCTGCGTAAGGTCGCTTCGGCGACGCACAAAGGCCGAAACCAGAATGAAAAAACTTGCTGCCGGATGTGCCGTTCTCGGGGTTCTGCTCGCCGCGCAAAGCGCTGGCGCGGCCGATCTTTCCGTCGCGCCGCTCTACACCAAGGCACCGCCCATTCCGCCGACACCGGCCTATAACTGGAGCGGGTTTTACCTCGGCGTGAACGGCGGCGGCGGCTGGGGTCATTCCAACTGGGACACCAGCGCCACCCGCATTGGAACCTCTGGCGGTCTCGCCGGCGGTACCGCCGGCTACAACTACCAGTTCAATAATAATGTCGTGCTCGGCCTCGAAGGCGACGTCGACTGGGCCCACCTGAGCGGAACCAATGCGTCCGCGGGCTGCGTCGCCGGCTGCACGACCAGCGACTCTTGGCTGTCCACGGTGCGCGGCCGCCTCGGTTACGCATTCGGCGGCGTGATGCCCTACGTGACCGGCGGCCTCGCGGTCGGCGATATCAAGGCCTCGACACCCGGTTTCGCCGGTGCGACCCAGACCAATACCGGCTGGACCGCCGGCGGCGGCATCGAAGTCGCCCTGCCCGGCACCAGCAACTGGACCGCCAAGGCGGAATACCTTCACGTCGACCTCGGCCGGTTCAATTGCGGCGTCAATTGCAACGGCACGCCGACCGACAATGTCTCGATGCACAACGATATCGTGCGCGCCGGCGTGAATTACCGCTTCGGCTGGGGCCAGTAAGCTCTCCGCAAATCGCAGACTTGCGGCTAGGCGCTGATTGACTAAAGCGCCGGCACTTGGTGTCATTGGGCAAAGCAAAGAGAACGCCCAAACATGACAACCGCTGCCGCGAAACTCGATTTCGACAAATACCGCCTGCGTAACTTCGTCGACCGCCTGATCCAGATCGGCGAAGTGGAAATCCATGACAAGCCGGTGCCGCTGACCGGGCTGAGCCCGATCATCGAAGGCACCGAAAAAGCGGTGCTGTTCAAAAAGGCCGGCCCCGAGCAGCTTGAAATCGTCGCCAAGACCGGCGGCAACCGCAAACGCCTCGCCGCCGCGTTCGGAACTACCGAAGACAAGCTTTACGACGAATATTTCAAGCGGCTTGGCAATCCGCAGCCGCTGGTCGAGGTGCCGTCCGATGACGCACCGGTGCACGCGATCAAGATCACCGGCAAGGATGTCGATCTGACCCGGCTGCCGTTTCACCCGCAGCACGCGCTCGACGGCTCCTGCTATTGCAGCGCCGCCATCGACTACACGATCGATCCGGCGACCGGCCGCCGCAATGTCGGCAGCCGCCGCCTGAGCCTGCGCAATCGCTACGAGACCGGAACCAACGTCACCGCGCCGTCGGATCTCAAGCGCATCTACACCGGCTGCGTGGCGCGCGGCGAAAAGCTGCCGATCACGTTCACGGTCGGCGTCCACCCGCTGGAGTTTTTCGCCGCCACCACGCGCCAGCCCGGCGATGAATTGCAGCTGGTCGCCAGTTTCCGCGGCGAGCCCGCGCCGGTGGTCAAGAGCCTGACCAACGACATCCTGGTTCCGGCCGACGCCGAGATGACGCTTGAAGGCTATCTCGACGAACGCGGCTACGTCGAGCCGGAAGGCCCGTACGGCGAATACATGGGCTATTACGGCGCGATCCACATGGACCCGGTGTTCCACTGCACCGCGATCACGATGCGGCGCGATGTGCTGCACCACACGCTGCTGCACGGCTCGGCCTTCGTGCTCGATCAGTCCGACAGCGCCAACATTTCCTCGATGCGCGCCGAAGCCGATGCCATGCGCATCCTCAAATCCACCGTGCGCGAGCCGGTTGCGGCCTATCTGCGCTCGGTGTCGGGCGGCGCCAACACGCTGCGCGTCTCGATCAAGCAGCGCTCCTATGGCGAAGCCAAGCAGGCCATCGCGGCGCTGTTCGGCGGCATCATGCGGCTCAAGCACGTCTATGTGTTCGACGAGGACATCGACATCCACGACGAGCGCCAGGTCGACTGGGCGATGGGCACGCGCTTCCAGGCCGACCAGGACATCGTCATCCTGCAAGGCATGATGGGCATGACCATGGACCCGTCGCTGCAGGGCCGGCGCACCGGCGCCAAGTGCGGCTTCGACTGCACCAAGCCGTTCGGCAAGGACGGCCAGGTGCCGCTGATGCGCTGCGCCGCCAAAGTCTTCAAAGGCCCGGCGCGTTATCAGACCGTCGAGCAGGCGCTCGGCGCTTCGCCGATGTTCTACGCCGACGTCGTCGAGTCGCTCGGCTCCACCGACGGACGCGAAATCGCCTGCGCACTCGATGAACTGCGCCAGGCCGGCAAGCTCGGCCGCGACCGCGACGGCCGCTATTACCTGCACACCAGCAAGCCCGGCACGACCGGCATCGTCGGCGCGCTCTATCACGACCCGAACGAAGGGACGTGAGGTTTTCCGATTCACAGTTTCAAACAGCAACGTTACTGACATTCGACGCTGCACGGCGCGCTCCCTCTCCCCGTGGGGGAGAGGGATGGGGTGAGGGGGTTCGGGCGTCACAGTTCTGCACCGCCCGAACCTCCTCACCCTCGCGAACTTCGTTCGCTCGACCTCTCCCCCACGGGGAGAGGTGAAAGTTTGCGCAAGCTCCTCGTTCTCGCGATGCACCCGCACCCGAGTTGGCGTTACCCCAGCAATGAAAAGCTACGAAGCGTCTTCGCTCTTCGCACCGATCTTCGTCAGATGACGCCAGCGGTGGTGGCCGGCGCCGTCACGATCAGGCTTTGAGCCACGCGTAAGGAAGCAAAAGGAAAGCGGAACGCCGACAGACGCATAATAACCGCTGCACCTGCCGGTGCAGCGCGCGCCCTGCAACGGCGCGCTCGCCTATCGGCGTTCCACCACGGTTCTCGCCAAACGGACTTTCCATCCCAAAGGCTCAGCTCGGGCCAGGCTTCGTGGCGGGCGGATATTGCCGACACCGCCTGCACTTCCAGCGAAGCACCTCACGTGCCGGTCGTAAGTGCCGGCGAGGCATGATGCCCGGAGCCGCCCGGGAGCAGCAGTGACGAGCCATCGCCCGCGGGCACCGCGTCCCGCTCCATCAGCCGTTGTCACCGGCTGACGTCCTTTACGTAAGCGGGATTGATCGCCAATTTTCAGATCAACAGAGCGAAGTCAAAACATAAAAAATTGTGCAGCGAATTCGCGCGGTTAGCGCGGAGCGGATTTTCGCTTGGTGCGCCACTAGCACTTTTGACTCGCAAAAATCGAGAATCATTTCGTTAAATCAATGGCTTATGAGAGTTTTATTTCGTCATTGTCGAGAAAGCAACTCGAGTCATTGCCGGAGCTTGATCCGGCAGGCCGCTTGGCCTCTGAGCTGGATCCCGGCTCAAGCCCGGGCTGACGACTGAGAGGCAGACAAGATCTGAGCGAAGCAGCGCTTAATGCAGATGCCCGGCGCTGGCGACGATCTGGTGGAACTGCGCGGCCGCCCCGTTGTCGTTGTGCGCGGCATCGGCGGCCGGATCGAACACGGCGTCGTGCGTCGTCAGCAATGACGCGAACTGCTCATTGCTCATAGGGCCATGCTCGCCGGCCTGCCCTGATGGCGGTTGATTGGCCGGCGCGTTCTCGTTGTTGGGCGCGCTCCAGTTCACCGGCTGGAACACGAAATTATCGTTGCCGCCAATGCCGACCGAACCGTTGCCGGCAGGAGCACTGCTCGCGGAGCGTTATTTGCCGTTCCGTTGTTCGCCGGCGGCGTCGATTCGGCGCCACGGCGATCTGGTCATGGCCGAAATCCATGCCGTGACCGACGTGCGATTGGCCAGCCTGTAATCCGCCAGATTGTGAACCGATTGTCTGAGGAACTTCTGCCGGAGTTCTGCGCCGGCGGATCGTAAATGTCGGTGCCGCCTTTGCCGTCGGACGCGAATTCGAATGTCGCCTTGAAATCGTCGAAAGTCAGGCGTGCCGAATGAGCGCCGTCACTGACGGTCAGCACTCCGGTCGACGCATTGTAGCTGTCCGTAAAGTGTCCGGAGTTGAAATTGATGTTGGCGAGATCGATGACGTCGGAGTGCGCCGCGTCCGGCGCGGTTCCGGTGAAGCCCTCGATCCGGCCGCTGAAACTGGACGCCTGATTAAGCACCAGGGTGCCGGTGTTGCTGGCGAAATCGACAATATCGCTCGACGCCCCATTGAGGGTCAGCACTCCGCTGGCTGTAACCATCTCTTTCACGGCAACAGGATCGACGATTTGCGTTCCGCCACTGATCGGGGAAGTTGAAACGAATTGCCAGAATAATCACCGCCGAACGTGAGCATGGCGACAACGGCGGCACTATTGTAGAGCGTCAACAAGCCGCCGTTAGCGCCGTTGAAGGTGGCGCCGGTGACTGAGCCTACGAAATCGATAACGTCGCTGGCGGTGAGGCCGCCGATCGTCGGGGTGAAGGCATGCGAGCCGTTCAGCGCGCAGCTATAGAGCGTGAGAGCGTCGCCCGAGCCCTCGAAAGTGATGGTACCAGTTGAGGTCGCCGCCGCGCCCTCGATAGTCAGCTCGGCACCGTTTCCAATATTGATCGTTCCACTACCGGCAAAAGCCCCATTCAACATTAAGCTCGTGCCTGCCATCACATCGATCGTGCCATTATCGACGTATGTACCGTACGTACCAGAAATGAGAAGCTCCGCGGAGAACTCGCCGGCCACCGTAGTGGTCGCGCCGGAATCGATAGTGATGCTGTTCGCTGCGAACCACCGGCTGGCCAATCTCGATCGATGACGAACCATCAGCGATCGTAAGGGTGATTGAGCCGCCGGTTCCTCCCGACAACGCAGCCAAGTGAACGGTATTGCCTCCTCCTTCCTCATCAATGCTTGTATTACCCGTGGACGTAAAAATTCCGTGGACTGTGAAGCTGCCATCGCCATCGAAGATATAATACCCAGAACTTGACACCGCACCGGCAATTGACAGGTCCCCTCCTGAGGAAATCACAAAACCTTGCCCATTCGTTGTCAAGCTACCAGCCGTCAGTGTGCCGCCGTCGATCGTTACCAGCGTGTTCACAGTGGTCAGGTTCGCATCCACTGTGAGCGTGCCGTCAATTATAATCGAGGGAGGGGAAGACACGTATACAGAAATGGCGTCGCTAGACGCCCCTGTATCCGTCAACGTGGCGACATCCGCATTTACCTGATCGGCCGTGCCAGTAATGTCTGCGAGAATTTGTGCCAGATCCTGTGATCGTTCCACCACCTTCCGGTCCGTGCGTGTTGGCGGTAAGGGTGCCGTCGCGATCCAAGAGCGTAATCGTAAAGATGTGGTTCGACAACTCACTTTGCGTAGATGGGCTGATAGTAACGGATGAAGCCTCGAACGGACCCGAAACAACAGAGATTCGGACCGACCGTCACTGTCTCGATTGCTGTCGCAGTACTAGTCTGAGCCGGGACATCCGTGTCCCGCTCGGTAACCGTCGCGGTCAGCGAGAAGTTAGCGGTGTTCCCCGGTGTAGCGGTCAGGCTTGCATAGGTCCAGCCAGTCACGTCGAGCGTGCCACCCGCTACCGTTTCGGTGTGCGTGCCCGGACCAACACCATCGCTTATCACCGTGCCGTCCGGGATGCCGGTTAGCATCACTGACTGAATGACGTTGGCCGAATTGTCGCCGTTCGTGCCAGCCTCGCTTTGCGGTAACACATTCAGGGCAATGGCAACCGTCGAGCCTTCTGTCGCTGCCACCGCAGCGTTTGTGAATGACGCCGAAGGCGCGAGCGGATTGACCGTCACCGCTTCGGTGGCGGTAGAGACGTTCGTCTGCGACGGATTGTCGGCATCGTGCTCGATCACCGTCGCGGTCAGCGTGAAGTTGGCGGCGTTCGCTGGCGTCGCGGTTAGGCTCGCGTAGGTCCAGCCGGTAACATCAAGCACGCCGCCGGACACCGTCGCAGTGTGCGGGCCGGTACCGTCGCTGATCACCACGCCGTCAGGAATGCCGGTGAGAACCACCGACTGAAGGGCGTTAGACAGCGTGTCGCCGTTCGTACCGACTTCACTTTCCGGCGATACATTCAGGGCAATGGCAACCGCCGAGCCTTCGGTCACCGATACCGCGGCGTTCGTGAATGACGTAGATGGAGCCAGAGGATTGACGACGACCGCTTCCATCACCGGCGCAATGTTGTAGTGGTATCCATCACTGTCAGTTGCGGTCGGTAGTAGCAACAGATGGAAGTTGGTATCGTTCGCCGGCGTAATCGAAAGACTGGTGAGCGCACCACTTGCAACCTCAGCCGCGCTGACCATCGCGGTGCCATTGGTGATCGTAAAGGAGTCGTGGTTGGCGTCATTAAGTGCCGCTCCCGCTGGAATGCCGCCTATCACCAACGAAGTTAGGGTCGCACCCGTCACAAGAGAATCGCTAATTCCAAGGGGGATAGTTGTAGCCTCAACGCGTGGCTGGGCCGACGCCGCAAAGGTTTCAAACACTTGCGGAAGCACCACAAGGTCGGTGCCGCCGTGGCCATCTGATTTGAATGCAATCGCGTCGCCAGCAGGCAACCCGCCGAAAATCGTGAACATAGTCGTAGAGCCGTTGATACTCAAAGTCGACGCCGCGCTATTCCAGACGACGCGTATCACGCTTGCCGGACTGAGGTTCGCCAGATCGATCGTATCGCCCGTGGTCAGCCCGCTTATCGTCCCGTTATAACTCTGGGCGAGTTCAAGCGTGCCGCCACCATTGAACGCCACATTTTCATTGAACGCGCCAAGGAAATCGGCCGTGGCGCCGCCAGTGATCTCGATGGATCCCGTTCCACTGAATGTCGCGCCGCTGGCAACCGTTAAGGTGCCTGCGTTGACCTCGATCACACCATCATTGGTGACGACGCTGCTGCCGATGATCGCGGTACCGTTGTTAACGACAAGCGTTTGCATAGCATCGATCGTAACAGCGAGCCCGTTGGTCACCTGGACATTGTCGAGCGTCGCGCCGCCGGCGCCGACTTCAACAATTCCAGCACTGCCCCCTTCGGTCAGGGTGCCGCCAGTGACAGAGGCGCCGGATATCAGGTGCAGCGTGACGGTTGACCCGCCACCGCCTCCTTCGCCCGGATCAACCTGGATCGTGCCGGAATTTACAACGATGGCGGCGGCCAGCGTCGCGCCGGTTGAGGATTCGATTTCGAGTTTCGCGCCGCCGTCGATAAACAGATGCCCGCCGCTGATCGTAGCGTCGTTCTCAAGCTCGGATGTGCCGCTAATAACAATGGTCCCGCTATTATTAATGGCGCCCCCGATGATGGTGGCGCCGTTGAGCGCAACCGTATCGTCGATGGTCAGCGTGTTGAGATTGGTGAAACCACCCCCACCGCTGTCAGACAGCGTCACATTGTCGAGCGTGACGCCCGACAGCGTTATCAGGCCGGCATTCGCATTCAACGCGCCGCCGGAAACATTGGCCTCGACCTCAACGACCGAGCCGGAGCCTAAAGCCTCAATCACGCCGGTCGACGTGTTGGTTACGGCCGAGTCCAGAACGAGCGTGGCCCCGTTATTCGCCTCAAGCAGTCCGGAATTACCGATCGAACTCGGATCGATAGTCAGCGTACCGCCGCCAGCCAGAAGCTCGCCACTGGCACCGATTGTGATCGTGGCATCGCTGATCGACGATGTGCCCGTCGCGGTGACTGTTCCGTTGATCGTAATGAGCCCGTCGCTGATCGTGACGGCGTTAAACGTCGCGCTAGAGCCGCCATCGACCTGAAGCGTGCCGTTATTAGTGACGTTGCCGGTGACGAAGGCGTTGTCCAGGAACAGGATCTGCCCGTTGGCGACCGTCGTCTGACCGCTGTACACGCTGCTTAAAGTGTTGACGGTGCTGGTGCCGAAAACATTGATCGTCCCCAGATCGTGGATGACGACCCCAATCAGCGTGGTGTTGTAAAGATCGAGCGTCGCACCAGCGGCGATATCCAGCTCGCCGCCCGTAATCGTCACACCGGTCAGCGTCAGCGTATCGTTTGCGTCGATCGAAATGATCGAGGTCGGCGTTCCATCGGGCGCATTAGTGCCGGTGAACGTCGTATTGGTCACCGTGTCATTGTCGAGCGTAAGTTTCGCGCCGCTGTCCACTTGCACGGCACCGGCGGTGCTGGAATTAAGACCCTCAGCGATCGAACCGCCGCTGAATTTAGTGACGCCGCTCGCAATCTCTATTTTGCCGGAGTTGGAGGTTGAGAACGCGCCACCGACAATCGAGGCGCCCGCAAGTTTGACGGTCGAACCGGCACCATCCGCCTTAATCGTCGCGCCGGTATTGAACAGGCTGGCGCTCTGCTGGAAACCGTCGATCGTGACTGTGCCCCCGCCCAACGCTTCGATGATGCCGCTATTTTCGTTGGTCGCCCCGCGAAGTGAGGAATTGAACGCAACGGACGACCCCGTCCCCGACGCTTCGATCACGCCGCCATTGTTGACGACACTCCCGGAAGCGGCAGCTTTGAACGCGATCGAACCGCCGGATAGCGCTTCGATCTTGCCGTCTGGTTCGTTGGTGACGGCCATGCTACCGCCGAACGTGATCGCGCCGCTGGTGTCGGCCTCGATAATGCCGTCGTTGGTAACGCCGCCTGTCGTGTAGGTGATCGCGCTGCCAGTGCCGGTCGATTCGAAGGTGGCGCCGTTTTCATTGGTCAGTGTGACCTGACTAAGCGAAATCGCGCCGCCGTTTTCGGCAACGATCGTGCCCCAATTATCGACACCGCCTTCACCGAAGGAAATCGTGCTACCAGCGCCGCTCAATTCAAAGATGGCGCCTTGCTCGTTAAATAATACTTCCGAATTATTCAGCGATATGGCGCCGCCATTTTCCGCGAAGGCTCTGCTGAAATTATCCAGGCTGCCTGCGCTTATATTGACCAGCGAGCCCGCACCGGCCGATTCGATGGTGCTACCACCATGATTGTGGTTGATGCCCGATAGATCGACCGTGCCGCGCCCGGTGGCCTCGACCAGATCGTAGTTGTCCAACCCTGTATTGACGACAACAAGGCCGCCGCCGGTGGCCTCGATAGCGCCGAAATTGCCGCCGCTGCCCGTTATGTCCTGGTGACCGTTGTTGCCGATGACCACGATGGCAGGAGCCGCAAAAGGCTGGCTGAAGTCGATCGACTCCACCGTCTCCGGCGTCAGCGCCATTGCTCGGGCCGTTAATGTTGACCGTGCCGCCGCTCGCGGCTTCGATCAGACCATGATTGGAACTGCCGTTGCTGTTGGTGTTGATGGTGATGCCGCCACCATTGATCGCTTCGATGGTGCCGTCGTTTGCGTCGTTACTGACGTTGATGTTGAGCGTGACATTGCCGCTGTCGGCCAAGATCGTGCCGGCATTCGAATCGGCCGCGTTATCGAGATTGATCGTGATCGAGCCGCCGGTGGTCGCGTCGATGATGCCACCGGCGAGGTTTTTCAACAACGAAGAGGCCTCGAGAGTCAGGCTTGCGCCGGCGTCGACGGTGATCGTGCCGGAATTGGTGACGGTGGCGCCATCAATTTCCGACGCGGCGGTGACGACCACATTGCCGGCGTTCTTGATAATACCGCCGATGATGTCGCCGCTGGCGAGATCCAGCGTTGAAGTGGCGTCAACAGTGATCGTCCCCGAGGAGTTCTGCAGCGCGAAGTTTTCGATCTGCAGAATGCCGCCGCTGATCGCTTCGATCAGATTGAGATTGCTGACGCTGCCACCGTCGAACGTAACGGTGCCGCCTAGCGTCGCCTCAACCGTAGCGCCAGCTTCGTTGGTGAACGTGACCCCGGTGAACGCGACGGCGCCCGCGGACGTCGCGAGCACAACGCCCAGATTGTCGAGCGTCGCATTGGCCATCTCGACCAGCGCATTGAGCCCGGTCGCCTCGACGGTGCCGGTACTGCTGACGTTGTCGATCAATTGCAGCGTGCCGCCCGCCGTGGCTTCCGCCAGGCCCGCATTGGCAAGCTGGTTGCCGGTGTCGATCACCAGCACGCCGCCGGATGCATCGATGACGCCGCCGGACTCGTTGATCAGAGTGAGCTTGCCGTCGCCCTGCCCGATCTGGCCGGCGCCCATGATGGTGAAGTTGACGTTGTCGAGCACCGCCGGCGTCGCAGAGCTGGCGAAAGCGCGGATGATGTCGTCGCTTGATGGTGAACCCGACAGCAGAATGGTGCCGCCCGGGAGAGTGACCTTGGTTCCGTCGGGCTGAAGCTCTGGTCTGGCCGATCAGCGTGACCGTCCCGTTGATGATGAGTTCGGGATCGCTCCCTGTCGCATTCAGATCGACCGTGCCGGCGCCAATGATGGCATTGGTGACCAGCAGCGACGCGCCGCTTTCGATTTGCAGGATCGCACCGGCAGCAAGCCCGAGACCGTTGGAGGTCTCCGGCTTGTTGACCGTAACCGTGACCGGAAACTGAATCTCGACAACACTGAACGAGGTCGGAACGAAGCCGTCGCTCCAGTTGCTCGGGTTCTCCCAGCTGCCACCGGAGCTATTGATGAAGAAAACGATCGGCGTCGGTCCGGGCGTGCCGCCGGTCGCGATCGGCGTTACCTGGATGATAGGACCGCCGGGGCCATTGTTGTTGATCGGAAGCAGCGGCGGCAGATTCCCGAGTTGCTGCAGCAGCGGACTTTGCGGCAGCGCCGGCGGCGACGAACTGCCGTTGTTATCGTTGTTCCGCTGATTGAGCGGATTAAGCGTCTGGAAAAGCTGTTGCAGGATTTCCTGCTCGGCCGCGTACTGCGTATTGGTGATCGGCTGAACCGAAACCAGCGGCTGCTGGCCGGGACCCTGCAGCGTCATAGAGGTGACGTAGCCGGTCTGTGAAACAGCGAGGCGGAAGGGATTGCCGTTGGCGTCGAGGACGGGTTTGCCGTTGGAGTCGAGCTCCGTCAGATCGTACAGGCCGGCGAGACCGGTGCCAAAGTCTGCCGCCAGCAGGAAGCTGTAGGTCACGCCATTCTGCGTGGCGCTGATGGTGGCGAGGTCCTGCTGGACCATGCCGGTCGTGCCGCGAATGCCCATGGTCGCGACCGGCGTGTTGATTTTCATGTCGCCGGTGTGCGCAACCTTGCCGGCCACGAAAGCGAACGTGCCTTCGACCAGCGTGAACAGCGCATCGTTGGAGTTGCTGGTCGGCGTGTACGAATAATCGTTCAGCGCCATCCGCGTATTGGCGATCAGATTGAGCGCGGTACCATCGGGGAAGGAGATGCCGACCGACGACGCGGTTCCGGTCTGGATCACATCGCTTTTGTAAACGGCGTCGCCGACATTGAGCGTAATGGCAACGCCGTTGCGGCTTGCCGTAACATCGCCGACGGATTTCTCAACCTTGCCGATCGCGTCGCCTGACGCCGGCGCAGGTTGCGCCTGCGCATACTGCCCAGGCGTGGGCGAGCCGGCCATCAATTCAACGGTCGCGCCCGATAGGTGCATGCCGTTCGGAGCGACCAGCGTCGGAGGATGTTCGCTGGAAAAATATCCCGGGACGATGAAGTGCCGGCCATCGTGGCCAGTGAGAATCAAATCAGGGCCCGAGCGATGGTATGCACCGCTCAGGAGCAATTCGGCATCCGGAACCAAAACTGAATTATGTGTGGAGTCGTTATGGATTACGGACATACCTTTTCCGTAACCGCCCTCCAGCCGTGACACGTAAGCCATTTCTATGCGCCCCTCACCGAGCGATAGGTTAGAGCCCTCCCCCGAGCTGGTGGCCTTCAGTCACACTCATCGTCCGCCGTTCGAACCGTCCCCAGTGACTGTCGAACTGCCTGCCACAATGCGCCATTACGGCGGTGCACGCAACTTTATCCTTTACAAATACCTAATGTTTTTCAGACCGTTGCATTGAGCAGTTAACTTGGGCAGATTCCCGGTTAACGAGACGCATGGCCACGCCGGATCAAAATACCGGCAGGCCGACGGCGCACGGTATCCGAATACGGATCGGCATCAGGGAGCGGAAAAAATGACCTCCAAACGCAGTCTTTTTCTCAGTGCAGCGGCGACGGCCATCGCCGGCTGTTTCGCTTTGACACAGGCGGGGGCGCAAACGGTTCCCGTGAAAAAGAACGAGATCGGCGGCGTCGTTACCAGCCCGCATGGCCCTGAGGCCGGCGTTTGGGTGATCGCCGAGACGAACGACACCCCAACTCGCTTTGCCCGCATGGTGGTGACCGACGATCAGGGCCGCTACCTAGTGCCGGACCTGCCGGCCGGCCACTACAAAGTCTGGGCGCGCGGCTATGGCCTGGTCGACTCGGCAAAGGTCGATGCCGATCCCGGCAAACCGCTCAACCTCACCGCGGTGATCGCGCCGAACGATGCCGCCGCTGCGCAATATTATCCGGCGATCTACTGGTACTCGATGTTGAAAATTCCGGGCGAGGATCAGTTCGGCGGCAAGAGCGATATTCCGGAAAAGGCCAAGCAGAGCGACTGGCTCAACAATATGAAGAACAACGGCTGCATCGGCTGTCATCAGCTCGGCAACCTTGCGACGCGCACGATCCCGAAGGCGCTCGGCGAATTCAAATCCTCCGAGGACGCATGGGCTCGCCGCATCCAGTCCGGCCAGGCTGGTCCGCTGATGGTGAACATCGTTGCCGGCGAACTTGCATCGACGCCGATCAAATATTTTGCCGACTGGACCGACCGCATTGCCGAAGGCGAGTTGCCGGCGACCAAGCCAACGCGTCCACAAGGCGTCGAGCGCAACGTCGTGATCACGACCTGGGACTGGGCGGACGCGAAGCACTATCTCCACGACCTGATATCGACCGACAAGCGCAATCCGACCGTCAATGGTTACGGACAGCTCTTCGGATCGCCGGAATATTCGACGGACAACATCCCGATCCTCGATCCAGTGAAGAGCGTTGCGATGCTCTATCACGTGCCGGTGCGCGACAAGGATATGCCGTACTCGCTCGGGCCGGGGCATGCCGCAGTGCTTAAGCCGCTGGCGCCATCGGCTTATTGGAACACCGAGCAGATCTGGGACACCCACATCAACAACCATAACTCGATGATGGACGAGAAAGGCCGGCTTTGGCTCGCCGCAGCGGTGCGCGGCGTGAAAGATCCGGACTGGTGCGGCAAGGGCTCTGATCTGGTGTCGGCGAAGCTCTCGCCGCTTACGGAAAGCACACGTCAGATCGGGATGCTCGATCCGAAGACGATGAAGTACACCTTCGTCGACACCTGCTTCACCACGCACCACGTGCAGTTTGGTTTCGACAAGAACAACACGCTGTGGACGTCGAGCGGCGGTGGCGGCGGCGTTGTCGGCTGGCTTAACGTCAAGAAATTCGAAGAGACCGGCGACGCGAAAGCATCGCAGGGCTGGACCGCGCTAATCGTCGACACCAGCGGCGACGGCAAACGCGGCGAATACACTGAGCCCGGCAAACCAGTCGAACCCGGCAAGGACATGCGCCTCGGCCAGGTTTTCTACGCGGTGATGCCAAGCCCGGTCGACAACAGCGTGTGGGGCACCATCCGCGCCAATCCCGGCGCGGTCGTGCGTCTAAATCCGGGCGACAATCCGCCGGAGACCGCTCTTGCCGAAATCTACAACGTGCCGCTGCCCGGTTTCGGCCCGCGCGGTGGTGACATCGACTCCAAAGGTGTCGTCTGGGTTTCACTCGCCAGCGGACACCTTGGCAGCTTCGATCGCCGCAAATGCAAAGGCCCGCTCAACGGTCCGACCGCAACAGGCAATCACTGCCCTGAAGGCTGGTCGTTCTACAAATATCCGGGACCGGGCTTCGCCGGCATCGGCGATAACTCCGCAGAGTCGAGCTATTACACCTGGGTCGACCAGCACAACACGCTTGGCCTCGGCAACGACGTGCCGGTTTCAACCGGCAACCTCAACGACGGCATGATCGCCTTCGTCGACGGCAAGATGATCACGATGAAGGTGCCATATCCGACCGGCTTCTACGCCAAGGGTCTCGATGGCCGCATCGACGATCCGAAGGCTGGCTGGAAAGGCCGCGGCATCTGGAGTTCAAGCGGCGATCGCGTGCCGTTTCACCAGGAAGGCGGCAAGGGGATGCAACCGATGGCCGTCCACTTTCAGGTGCGGCCCAATCCCCTTGCAGACTGACCGCATACACGAGACGACAAAGGGCGCGGCTCACGCCGCGCCCTTTCTTTTGGGGAGCCGGTGGCCCGCAATCACGCCACGGCGAGCCGTCCGGTAGCGACGGTCTCGCGGCTCAGCCGCCATAGCACGAGGCCGTGGAGCATAAGAGCAACCGGGACCGCGAACGTGGGAATCATCACCAGCGGATCGGACGAGATCAGCAGGTTTGGTGCCGCGAGCGACAACAGATGCGCCCGCCCCGGGGACGTCATCGCGCCCATCGTAACTGCCAGGACGAGGTCGCCAATTCCGAAGAGCGACCACAAATAAGTCGACCGGCGGGCGCCAGCTGCCCCTTGTGCCAATTGAACGGCCACGACAATTGCCAAGGCGCCAGTCGCAACGTCACCGATTCCAGCGGGCAGTGCGAACTGCCAAGGCAAACGACCATCGGCCAAAAGCACGAGGAATATGAAGCCGGCAATGCGAAAGGACTGTGCGGCGACGAGCCAAGGCAGCGGAATTGCTGAGACGAGACTTGCAATCCGCTCCGAGCGCCACAGACCAAATCCGGCGATGGCCAACGGAGTCAGCAAGCCGAACAATACCGTCGGCACTGCGTTCTCCGCAGTCGTGAAATAGGCGTTGGTCGAGGAGAGGTACTGGGCGATGCCTAACCAGACAACGAGCACGAGCGTTAGTCCGGCACCCGTCGCGTAGCGCGATTGCGGGGGCGCTGTCATGCGCGAAGCGCCCGTCCAGATCAGACCCAACGCGATGGCCGCCACCAGAGGACGGGCGGCAGACTCGAAGGCGACGAGATACGCCGGAATTTGCGGTGTCGTGGTATTTCTCCTTCCGAATAACTATCTTAATGATAGTGACTATTAAATTCATAGTGACTTGTCAATACCGGGCCGCTCGATAAGATGAAAGCCATGCAGAATCAAACGACCATCGAGGAATGTCCGGTTGCGCACACCATGAGCGTCATTGGCTCCAGCTGGACGTGCCTCATCCTGCGCGATCTCCTGTTACATGGCCCAAGACGCTTTCAGGATTTGCAGGATTCGCTCGCCGGCATCGCACCGACCACTTTGTCGGAGCGCCTTCGCACGCTCGAACAGCATGGCGTTGTGGAGCGGCGCTTCTATTCAATGAGTCCGCCGCGGGCGGAATATTTGCTGACCCCCAAGGGGCGCGATCTGGGTCCGATTATTCGCGCCATGCGCAATTGGGGAGAAAAACACGCGCCCTAGGTTGTCCGCGGCGCGAGAAGGAATATTCCTCCCCCGCTCGCTGCGCAGGGAGGATTTTTCTTGCGCAAAATTTCGTCACGCGTCCTACGAGACATCCGTCGCGATTAGCTGTATCGGCAACGGATGCAAAAGCGCGACGCAACAGTCAGCCCGCTGCTGACCGATCTCTACCAACTCAACATGATCCAGGCCTATCTGGATCATGGCGACACCGAAACGGCCGTGTTCGAGCTGTTCTGCCGCACGCTGCCCGCGCGGCGCGGATTTCTGATAGCGTCCGGCCTCGAACAGGCGCTCGACTATCTTGAAGATTTGCGCTTTTCGCCAGACGACATGGCGTGGCTGGAAAGTACCGGGCGCTTTAAGACGAACGCGCTCGATTATTTCGCCGGTCTGCATTTCACCGGCGACGTGCATGCCATGCCGGAAGGCACTGTCTTCTTTCCAAACGAGCCGATCCTGCGTGTGACTGCGCCGCTGCCACAAGCGCAGCTTGTCGAAACGCGGCTGATCAACATTCTGCACTTTCAGTCGCTGGTTGCAGCCAAAGCGGCGCGTTGCGTGCTGGCTGCTCCGAACAAAACGCTGGTCGATTTCGGATTGCGCCGCGCCCATGGCGCCGAGGCCGGCTTGATGGCGGCGCGCGCCAGCTTCGTCGCCGGCTTCGCTGGTACCGCAACAGTGCTGGCCGGGGAAATGTTCGGCATTCCGCTCTACGGCACCATGGCGCATTCATTCATCGAAGCGTTCAACGACGAAACCATAGCGTTCGAGACCTACGCGCGTTCGCGCCCGAACAATCTCGTTTTCCTGCTCGACACTTACGATACCGAAGCGGCGGCGCGGAAAGTCGTTGCGCTGGCGCCGAAGCTCAAAGCCGACGGCATCACAGTACGCGCGGTCCGGCTCGACAGCGGCGATCTCATCGCATTGTCGAAGAGCGTGCGCGCCATTCTCGATCAGGGCGGCCTTCGTGCCGTGACGATCTTTGTCAGTGGCGGTCTCGACGAGGATTCGCTGCTCGGCTTCGCCAAGGCCGGAGCGCCGATTGACGGCATCGGTATCGGCACCAGCCTGACGACATCCGCCGACGTGCCCAACGCCGACTTTGTCTACAAGATGCAGGAATATGCCGGCCTGCCGCGGCGCAAGAAATCCGACAAGAAAGCGACCTGGCCTGGCCGCAAGCAGGTGTGGCGGCGCCGCGGCGCCGATCATTCAATGAGCGGCGACGTGCTGGCGCTGGAAAACTCCACGCAGTCCGGCGAGCCGCTGCTGCACCTCGTCATGCAAAACGGCAAGCGTGTCGCGCCATCGCCGTCGCTCGACAAAGTTAGACAGCACGCCAAGCGCGAGCTCGAACTTTTGCCGGAACCCTTGCGCCGCCTCGATCCCGGCACGACCTATGCGGTCGAGGTCGCCGACGAACTCAAAGTCCTTGCTGCGGAGGTCGACCGCCGGATGGCTTGAACTCATGGTGGAGTGTCATGTCAGGCGATTCACCCGCAATGTTTGGCGATAACAGCGTCCTCATCGTCGTCGATATACAGAATGACTTTTGCCCGGGCGGCGCTTTAGCAGTACCGCGCGGCGACGAAGTGGTGCCGATCGTCAATCGGCTTGCCGCGAAGTTCCGTCACGTCGTGCTGACACAGGATTGGCATCCGCAAGGACATTTATCGTTCGCGTCGTCGCATCCCGGCAAGCAGCCGTTCGAGACGATAACGGTTGCTTACGGTCCGCAGATTCTGTGGCCCGATCATTGTGTGCAAACGACATGGGGCGCCGAGTTCCACAAATCGCTGCAAATTGCGCACGCCGGACTGATCGTGCGTAAAGGCGCAGATCGCTCCATCGATTCCTATTCGGCGTTCTATGAAAACGATCGCAAAACGCCGACCGGGCTTGCCGGCTATCTGCGAGAGCGCGGACTGACGCGCGTGTTTCTCGCCGGTCTCGCACTCGATTTCTGCGTGCGCTATTCGGCGGAAGACGCACGGCGTGAAGATTTTGCGGTCTTCGTCATCGAAGATGCATGCCGCGGCATCGATATCGGCGGCTCGATCGCGGCGACGCACAGAAGCTTCGCCGCGCTCGGCATTTCGTGTCTGGCTACGCAGGAATTCGCGTCGGGCAATCCGGCCTAGACGGCGATCATCCGCAACGTATGAAGCTGTAGGCCTTGCAGGAATCGCCCTGACAGTAACGGCTCGACCCGATCACGTAGCTTCTCGGCACGGAAATGACGTCCCAGCCCAGCGCCCGATTGAAGCCGTGCATGCCGCAGAACAATGTCGCGCCACCGGGGCCGCAATTGTTCGCATAGGTCGAGCACCAGTCCACCGGCACATCGTGGATTCTCGGATTGGGAAAGCCGCTGCCCGGCAAATACTGAACCTGCACGGTCGGCGCGGGCACCGACAATCCGGCGCCGCTTATTGGTCCGGCGGAAGCGGAAAGAGAAAGAGTCGCAATACCGCAAACGGTTCCAAGCTCACCAAACGCCTGTGTGAGAATTCTCATGTCGCCCTCCAGTTAAACCTCAGATTGGTACCCTCAGCGCGATTCACCGTTCACTTCGCCCGCCAGCATCTTGAAACCAGACCCGGTATGCGCTGGTCGGGACCCACCCGGCCGGAACTGACCGCTGCCCTGCGCATTAACCGCAGGATGCCAGTTAAGACTGATTCCTAAGAGGGAATAATGGGTTACACCTTGCGTACTTACCGCGCCGCAGCGCAGTTGTGTGCAATGCACAAATTTTCTTGACTCTCGTTCGAAACAGGCAGGTAATTCATAAAACGGTCATTCGGCTAAAAACATGCGCCATCACCTCGCTTCACACTCTTCGAGTCTGCCGTCGCTGATGATGCCCTGTCCGGTTTGTGCCGGGCGCATGGCCTATCACGGCTGCCGGCCAGTCTCAGCCGACATCGAAGACACTGTGTACGCCTGCAAGAGCTGCGGCGCGGAACTGGTCCGCACCTCGGTGCGCCAATCGTCTGAACCGGGATCGACGCATACAGCGGCCGCGTAAGTTCCGGCACTAATCTTTCAGCAATCCCATTTGTATCAGTACCGCGCGGCCGAGCAGGCCGTAGGGATTCGCCAGCGTCTCCAGCATTTCGAAATGGTTGTAGCCTTCGCCGACGAGAAGCTCGACCGGCTTGCCGGCGGCTTTCACCGCGGCGGCGAAGTCGCGTGACTGCCGCTGGAACTCCGGCGTCTCGTAAGTGCCGTAAGTGAGAATGAGCGGCGCAGTGAGCTTGTCGAGATGCCGGATGGCGCTGAGCTGCTGTTCCATCTCATCGGTGAAGGCGACGTATTTCGACCGCTTCGACAGCCGCACCGGCTTGAGATCGTACATGCCGCTGGAAAGCGCCGCGCCCTTGATGATGTCCATCGGCAGGCCGTCTTTGGTCCAGTCATGAGTCACGGTGCAGCCGGCGAGGTGCGAGCCTGACGAGTGCGACAGCAGATGGATACGGTTGCGGTCACCGCCGAACTTGTCGGCGTTGCGATAAACCCAGCCGACCGCGCGGCGCACCTGCTCGACCATCGGAAACAAATTGCCGCCGGCCTGATCGACATTGGTGAAATCGAGCACGACGAAATGCGCGCCGGCCTGCACGAACGGCTCGGCGAGCGAAGTGAACTCGGACGCGACACCGTTACGCCACGCACCGCCGTGAACGAAAATCGCGATCGGCGCATTTGCCGCCTTGGTGCGATAGACGTCGAGACCTTCAATCTCGGTCGGTCCATAAGCGAAGCGTAGCGGCTTGCCGAGACGCTGCAGGACGATCACCGCATTGGCGATCCGCCGCTTGGCGACCTGATCGCGGTTCGGCGCATAGACCGCCTGGTCGTAGGCGTCGTCGAGCGCCTGCTGATCCATATCCAGCCAGACGATCGGGCCTTTGGTGTTCGCGGTCGCCGTTGCAGTACTCATCGTGACTTCCTCTTTGCCAATTCCAATGCCTGTCAGTGCACGCCCGCAGGATAAACCAGCGCAGCGGCACGTTCGACAATGTCTTTTGGCGCGGCATAAGCCCTCGCCAGCATTTTCGCAATCGCCGCGCCGTTCATCGGTTCGATCTCCAGTTGGGCCTTGGCCGCCTCGGCGATAAAGTCAGGATCTGTCAGCGTGTCGTCGAACGCTTTGCCCAGCGCAGCGACACGATCGCCCGGTGTGCCGGGCGGCGCTGCGAATGGGCGGCCGGCTTCCTGGCGGATCAGGATCAGTTCCAGCACCTGCCGGCTCTGCGCATCCTCGACCAGATCCAATGCGCTCGGCACATCGGGCAAATCATGCAGTTTCGCCAGGCCGACCTGGACGAAGACATTGATCAGGTGATCGGCGATCCAGTGCGGCCGCGACGCTTTGATGGTGGACCATGACAGACCGCAGATGCCGTCCGCCTCGCCGCGCTCAACCGCCATGGTGAGGCCTGAACTGGGATCGTAGCCCGAGACGACCTTGAAGCGGGTGCCGATCAGAGTGTTGAGCATTTTCGGCACGATCGCCGAATTGGAGGTCGCGCCGGCTGCCGCCACGATGACGTCGCGGGAGCGCGCATCTGCGACTGTCTTCACCGGGCTCAGGTGCCAGCTGAAGCAGACGTTCTCCAGTTTTCCGATGCTACCGAGCCAGTTGAATTGCAGCGCATCGTAACGCGCACCCGGATTGCCGAACAACGGATCCATCGCCGCGCCGTTGGTGAAAGCGCCGACCACCGAACCGTCGCGCTCGGTACCATTGTAGAGCGTCGATGCTGCGGCAAGACCGGCCGCTGCCGGCATGTTCTTCGGGATGATATTGGGGTGGCCAGGAATGTGATTGGTCCAGAAACGCGCAAACGTGCGCGCGTAAATGTCATAACCGCCACCAGCGCCGCTGCCGACCAGCATGGTGATCGGCGTCGATTTGTAGAAGTCCTCTACGGACTGGGCCCGAACGGATTGGGCAAAAACGGATTGCGCGGCGACCGCAACTAGTGCGGCGACCACCGCGCAATGAACCGCTCGTCTCATGGTTTAAGGTTGTATTTCTGCTCCATCGCCGCGAAGAAGCCGTCGCTCTTGAGCGCGTCGAGCAGACTCGTGTCCAGATAGTCACCGACCTTCTGATCGGCATTCGGGAACAGCTTGAGGATGTTTACGGCCCCCGGCACGGACGGCTCAAGATTCTGCGGCGATTGCTGCTTGAAGTCGTTGTAGGTGATGTCGAGGACTTTCGGGCTGGTGATCTTGAGTTCTTTCGCCAGTACGTCCTTGGCGCGTTTTGCGTCGGTGAGCGCGATGTAATTGCCTTCGATGCTGGCTTTGAGGAAACGCGTCAGCAGATCGCGCCGTGCCGCAACGTCGGCGTGACGCACGACGATGCCGCTGAACAACCACGGAATTTGGTCCGGCACCAGATCGACCAGAACATTGACGCCCTGCTCGCGCGCCAGCGACGACAACGGTTCGTTGATCGCGGTCGCTTTGATCTCGCCTGACTTCACGGCTTCGAGGCGGTGCATACCGCCGCCATATTCCTTGACCGTCACATCGTCGCGGGTGAGGCCGAGCTTCTGCAACGCCAGCGTCACGGTCGAATCGCTTTCCGAGCCGAAGGTGCTGACGCCGACTACGCCGCCTTTCAGGTCGGCTGCGGTCTTCACACCGGGCGCGGAAAAGAAGGTGAAGCGGATCACGTTCGACAGCGAGGCAATGGTGCGAAGATCGCCGCCACCCTGATTGACGCGAACCACCGACGACAGCCCGACATGCATGACGTCGATGCGGCCGGCCTGCAATTCCTCGGCGCCTTTGCTGCCGCCGTTCATATTGATGATCTCGACGTTGAGGCCTTGCGCGGCATAGAGCCCGGCCGCTCGTGCCATGTACCAGGCCAGAACCGTATTCACCGGATCGGAAATGCCGGCTTTGATTTGCAACGCGGCTTCCGGTTGCTGGCCGGACGCAGGCCATGCTGCAGAGAGACCGGAAATCGCGGCAAGTGCTTTAACGCACTGGCGTCTTGTCGGCATTGCTTTCACCCCCAGCTAGAATTCGCGGAACAGTCGGCCGAAACCGCCGATACGATCGTTGATGCCGCACCGGCGCAGTGCATCCCATACGATCGCCTGGTGCGCCGACATGCAATTGACGCCGAACTCTCGTTCGAGCAGGTCGAGCGCACCGGCTGTCGGCCAGTGCGGCGACGGAAACAGGATCGAATCCGCGTCCGGATGTTTTTTCATCATGGCGCGGCCCATCTCGATCGCGGCATGACGCGGAATGCGGCCGATCTGATTGAAGGCCGAGCCCCAGCCGGTCGCGCCCAGCACCTCACAGCCGAAATGCGTAGCGTAGCTCGCGATACGATCGGTCTCGGTCAATTCGTAGGGCTGACAGACCACGACCTTTTTGCACCCGAGCGCCTTCGCGGCCGCGCCCTGCGCCGACGTTGAAGTCGAAACCTTCACCTTTAGCTCGGCTTCGAGGTCGCGGATAATCTGGCCGGCATTCGCGGCGCCGCGCGACAGGTTGATCGGCACCCCGCCGAGCACCACGATGTCGCAGCCGGCCGCCGCCATCTCGCGCGCGGCGCGCATACTGATGTCGTAAGACTGATCGACCTCGTCCTTGCTGCGCACGACGATGGCAAGCGAGGTGACCACCAGCGTCACGCCTTCGGGCACGATCTGGTAGAATTCGTAGGGAAAAACCTCGGTGGTCAGTGGTGGTGAGGTGTAGCCGATGCGGGCGCGGCTGCCATAGATGTCGCTGCGTGATTGATCCGGCATTGCGGAGACCGTTCTTATCCTTGGGACGATTCTTGGGACGCTTCTTATCTTTGGGAGGGGAAAGCTAACGGCCTCACGGTGCCTTGTCTATCAGTGCTAGATTGCATGACGCCATTTGGGAGACTGCGATGCAGCGCGTGACCATCACCATCGATGACGAGCTTGACGAAGAGCTCGACCGCTTCATGAAAGCGCGCGGCTACGCCAACCGTTCCGAAGCGATCCGCGATCTTGCCCGCTCCGGCCTGCAGCAGCGTTCGACCGAGATCGCCGGTGCGCGGCCATGCGTCGCGGCGCTGGTTTATCTTTACGACCACGAGGCGCGGGAGCTGCCGAAGCGGCTGACCCGCGACTTTCACGACCGCCACGATCTCGCCCATTCAACGCTCCATGTGCACCTCGATCACGAAAACTGCATGGAGGTCACGGTGCTCAAGGGCAGCGGCGCCGACGTACAGCAATTCGCCGACCGCATCATTTCAGAACGGGGGATACGCCACGGCCAGGTCGTTTATCTGCCGGCCGACGGCGTGCACTCGCACGATGGCGGCACGCGCCACGCCCATCACACGGTCATTCGCACAGCCACGGCCATACCCACGCGCCGAAACGCCGCAAGACCGGGTGACTGTGACCGCTCACAGCTCCTTCCCCCGCGAAAGCGGGGAGAAGGTATGGGAAGCATGTGGAGGGGGCGCAGGCGGTGCGAGATTAAATTCTGACGCGTCAGGAGAAGCGTCGACTGAAGCGCCCCTCTCACCCGCGCAAGAGCGCGGTCCTCCTCCCCGCTATCGCGGGGCGGGATAATCACGCCAAGCCCATCTGCTGCAGCATCGCGCGGCCGATCAGGCCGTAGGGATTATCAATCGTCTCCAGCAACTCGAAATGGTTGTAGGCCTCACCGACGATCAGCTCGGCCGGCTTGCCGAGCGCGCGGACGGCGGCGAGGAAGTCTTTAGTCTGGCGCTGGAATTCCGGCGTCTCGCAAGTGCCGTAGGCGAGGATCAACGGCGTGTGCAGCCCTTGGAGATGCCGCTGCGATGACAGCTTCTCCACCATCGCGTCCGTGAATTTCACATAAGACGAACGCTTCGACAGCGGCACCGGCTCAAGGTCGTACATGCCAGATAGCAGCAGCGCGCCCTTGCAGAAATCTTTCGGCAAACCTTCTTCCTGCCAGCCATCGGTCAGCACGCAGGCGGCGAGATGCGAGCCGGACGAATGCGCCGAGATATAAAGCCGGTCGCGGTCGCCACCGAATTTCTCGGCATTGCGCCACGTCCAGGCCAGCGCGCGGCGCACCTGTTCGTACATCGGCATCAGGTCGCCGTTGGCCTGTTCGACATTGATGAAGTCGAGGATCACCGCATTCGCGCCGGCGCGTACCAAAGGCTCGGCCAGCGCGTGATAATCCGGCCCCCTGTTGCGCCGCCACGCGCCGCCGTGGACGAACACGTTGATCGGCGCGTTCGGCTTGTTGGTGCGAAAAATATCGAGCCGTTCGTATTCGCTCGGCCCGTAAGCGACGCGCTCCGGCGCGCCGAGAACCGCACGCGCCCGCTCCGCCGCCGCTATCCGGCGCGTCACGATCAGCGGCCGGTTCGGCGCGTAGATATCCTGATCGTAAGCGTCGTCGAGCGCCTTCTGATCCAGATCGCGCCAGACAAATTGGCCCCGCTGTGGTTACGGTTTGGGAATGGGCCTTCACATTTTTGAGCCGTCATGGCCGGGCTTGTCCCGGCCATCCACGTCTTCGACTCCGCCGAAACAAGACGTGGATGCCCGGCACAAGGCCGGGCATGACGGGTTAATGCATTTCCCACTCGTTCAAAACTTCATCAGATCCTTCGCCAGTGTGATCGGCCCGGAATAAAACTTCTTCGCCTCGTCGACATAGCCCGGATATTCGTGGTCGGGATCAACGCTTGGCCCAAGGTGAGTCATGATCACGGCCTTGACGCCTGCTGCCGTGGCCATCTTGCCGACGTCTTCCGGCGTGACGTGCTCTTCATGCATGTGGCGCAGAAAGCCTTCCTTCTCTTCGGGTGTCTTGATGTCCCACCCGTTATTTTTCTTGAACACCGCAACGACGCCGTCCGGTGACGTGACTTCGGTGGCGTAGAGATCGGCGCCTTTCGCAAGCCCGACCACCGCATCCGAAGGTCCGGTATCTCCGGTGATGAACACCACCTTGTCCGGCGTCTCGAAGCGGAAGGAATACGCGCGGTACTTGCCATAGGCCGGGTCGCCCGGCTGGAAGTGAAAGTGTGTGTTCTCGACCGCGCTTACTTTAACATTGGCATCCTGATAGATGACGCCCGGAACGATGTCGTGTCCGACAAACGTTTTATCCATCGGCCGCTTCTTGCCTTCCGACCAGCGGATATCGGCATTCGGCTGCAAATAGGCAATCGCGCCCTTCACCAGCGCCTCGACACCCCCGCCGTAGATATCAATCGGCTCGGCGCGCTGATATTCCCACTCCGAGTTCAACAGTGTGGCCAGTCCATTATCGTGATCGCTGTGCGCATGGGTGATGAAGATCTTTCCGGCTTTACGGAAATCATAACCAGCCTCCACGATGCGCCGCGTTGCACCGTCACCGGCGTCGATCAGATAAAGCGTGCCGTTGACCACCAGAAGGTTAGACGACTGCGCCCGATCCCCGCGCGGCAGCGGACCACCGGCAGTGCCGAGCGTGATGAGCGTTGTTTCTGCGGATGCACTAGTCGCTGCGCCAAGCGCGACGAAAGCTGCGAGCAGTAATGATGTGCGTTTCATGTCTCCCCCTTCCATTTTTATTTCCCCTCCCCCTTGTGGGGAGGGGTTAGGGGTCGGGGCGTCGTGGAGGTCAAGAGTTCAAGAACGGCGTCGATCGCTCGCCTAGTCCCGGCCATCCACGACTTCCCCACCCTGCCATCCCGCACAAGGCGGGAGGGTAAGAACAGCGTCTAGCCCAAATTCAATTCCTTGAAGAAGTCATTGCCCTTGTCGTCGATGACGACGAACGCCGGGAAATCGACCACTTCGATGCGCCAGATCGCTTCCATGCCGAGTTCGGGATATTCCACCGTCTCGACTTTCTTGATGCAGTGCTCGGCGAGGTTTGCCGCGGCGCCGCCGATCGAGGCGAGATAGAAGCCGCCGTATTGCTTGCAGGCCTCGCGCACCGCCGGCGAGCGGTTGCCCTTCGCCAGCATCACCATCGAGCCGCCGGCCTTCTGGAAATCGGCGACGAAGGAATCCATCCGTCCCGCGGTGGTCGGGCCGAACGCGCCGGATGCATAACCCTCCGGCGTCTTCGCCGGCCCGGCGTAATACACCGGATGGTTCTTAAAATAATCCGGCAGGCCCTCGCCCTTCTCCAGCCGGTCGCGCAGTTTGGCGTGCGCGATATCGCGCGCCACGATCATCGGGCCGTTGAGCGACAGACGCGTCTTGATCGGATATTGCGCAAGCTGCGCGAGTATCTCTTTCATCGGCTTGTTGAGGTCGATCTTCACCACGTCGCCGCCGAGCTTCGAGGTATCGACCTCCGGCAGGTACTTTGCCGGATTGTGCTCGAGCTCTTCGAGGAACACGCCGTCCCTCGTGATCTTGCCGATCGCCTGACGGTCCGCCGAGCACGACACGCCAAGCCCGATCGGCAGCGACGCGCCGTGGCGCGGCAGCCGGATCACGCGCACGTCGTGGCAGAAATATTTGCCGCCGAACTGCGCGCCGACGCCGAGCGACTGCGTCATCTTCAGAATTTCCTGCTCCATCTCCTTGTCGCGGAAGGCGTGGCCATCTTCGGAACCGTGATCGGGCAGCGTGTCGTAATATTTGGTCGAGGCGAGCTTCACCGTCTTCATCGTCAGCTCGGCCGAAGTGCCGCCGATGACGATGGCGAGATGGTACGGCGGGCACGCCGCGGTGCCGAGCGTGAGCACTTTCTCTTTGAGGAACGCCAGCATGCGGTCGCGGGTGAGGATCGACGGCGTCGCCTGAAACAGGAACGCCTTGTTGGCCGAACCACCACCCTTGGCGATGAACAGGAACTTGTAGACGCCGTCATAATCGGGATGCGCCGGATCGTGGCCTTCGGCGAAAATCTCGACCTGCGCCGGCATGTTGTTTTTGGTGTTCTTCTCCTCGAACATCGAGATCGGCGCGAGCTGTGAATAGCGCAGGTTGCGCTTGAGGTACGCGTCGCGCGCGCCCTCGGCGAGCGCGCCTTCATCGGAACCGTCGGTCCAGACCAGCCGGCCCTTCTTGCCCATCACCAGCGCCGTGCCGGTGTCCTGGCACATCGGCAGCACGCCGCCCGCCGCGATGTTGGCGTTTTTCAGAAAATCAAACGCGACGAACTTGTCGTTATTGGACGCTTCCGGATCCTCGACGATCGATTTCAGCGACGCCAGATGCGCCGGCCGCAGCAGATGCGCGATGTCGGTGAACGCGGCTTCCGCCAGCGCCCGCAACGCCTCGCGCGGCACCACCACCACCTCCTCGCCCATCACCGTCTCGACGCGCAAGCCTTCGCCGGAGATTTTCCGGTACGGCGTCGTGTCCTTGCCGAGCGGGAAGAGCGGCGAGTGTTTGTAGGGCGGAGTTGGGTGGTCTTTG
>CAWECH010000011.1:0-58597 GCA_963807565.1 uncultured Alphaproteobacteria bacterium
GGTTTTTGTTTTTCCGGCGGATGGAAAAACCTCCTGATGCGCTTTGCCCCAATAGCGCCGCCGGATACGCTGCTACCCTGAAGCGAGATATTTCCAATGCGTAGAATCGCGTTCGCGCTCCTGGGATTGCTTGTCGGCTATCCGCTTTTTGCCTTCGCCGGCTACTGGGCCATTCAATTGTTTTCCGGCAACAGCTTCGACCGTTCCGTCGAAGCCAGCATGACGTCGATATTTGTCATAGGACCGGCCGGCGCTGTATTCGGCATCGTGGCCGGTATCGTGTTCGCATCATGGGTGCGCACCGATAAAGCATCGCGGCTATAGGCGCCGCTTTGGCTCATATGGGCTCGCTGGGTTGACGTCGATGTCGACATCTTCGACGCATCCTTGCGGCTGAGTGTGTCGCGTGCCGGCGTGCCACGCACCGTCCCGCAGGCGCACGTTGCTGACCTTTGACAGCCACAGACAGCGCCATTCGCCCTGCGGCGGCAATCCGGATTTGCTTTGACCGGCGAATTGAAACGTCAGCGCTTTTTCCTGGCCTTTCGAACGGCCGAGGATGATTGCGCAAAGCTCCCGCGGATGGCCGTCATAGGCGCAAAGAATTTGCTTTCGCGTGGTCATCGCCTCGAGCAAATTGCCGGTAAATCGAACTCGCCATAGTCAGCCTCGCTCTTGCTGCACGCGCGTAGTCGAGGAACTCACTTTCCGATATCGAGAACCTTCAGGGTGGGCGGAATAACAGCCCACTCTGGCCGGCCGCGCGTGAACACTGCGATCGTCGGATGAAACAACGAAGGATCGTCGAGCGATCCGGCATAAATATTGTAGGTCGTGTCCTTGCCAATCGCGCCGCCCATGACGAGGCTGTGGCAGCGCGGGCAAAAGTTGCGGGTCGCAGTGGTGCCCCTCGCCGAGGGCGATTCATGCACCTCTGTTTCGCCGATCAACCGCGTCGCGCTTGCGGGAAAAGCCATGAAGGGGATGAAGCCCGAGCCGGACGCCTTGCGGCAGTCGCCGCAATAGCAGTGACCGGACGCTTTGGGTTCGCCGCTCGCCTGGTAGCGGAATGCCCCACAAAGGCAGCCGCCGGTGTATGGTTTCTGACCCTCACTCATTAGTCCTCTCCTTGGCAGCAGCTCCTTATGCCTGAACGCTCAGACCCGCGAATAGTCCGTCCGCACGTCGCGCGCAACCGCGAGCCGATCCTGGCCGTGCTGCAGCGCGTATTGCCGCCGTCGGGCGTTGTGCTCGAAATAGCCAGCGGTAGCGGCGAGCATGCGGTCTATTTCGCCAAAGAACTGCCTGCGCTGACCTGGCAGCCGAGCGATCCTGATCCCGAGGCGCTGGCGAGTATTGCCGGGCATCGCGCCGATGCAGGTCTGCCGAACCTGCTGGCGCCGTTGCATCTCGACGTGACGGCACAGTCGTGGCCGATCGAGCGCGCCGATGTCGTCATGTGCAACAACATGATTCACATCTCGCCGTGGGCGGCGACGGAAGGATTGATGGCTGGTGCGGCGCGCGTGCTGCCTGCCGGCGGCTTGCTGTTTCTCTATGGGCCTTACAAGATCGGCGGCCGTCATACGGCGCCGACCAATCAGGCTTTCGATGAAGATTTGCGGAGGCGGAATCCGGAGTGGGGCATCCGCGAACTCGACGATGTCACCGCGTTGGCGCAGCGCAGCTTTAGCGCGCCGGAAACGGTGCAGATGCCGGCCAACAACTTGAGCGTGATTTTCAGGCGAAAAAACTGACGTCGGAAAGCATAAAACGGAGGAGGGACGCCAAGTACCTCCTCCGTCGGCATCGATCTCAATGAGGTTCCGATTCGAAACCGACGCCAAACTCCGTCGGTCGGCAGGCATGAGGGCGAACCCTCATGCCTGGTTTCGGGTGACGAGATCGCTTAGGCGGCGGCGCTGACTTTGGCGCTGGCCGGCACGGACGCGATGGTCGCGAGAATCTGCGAGGCGATGGCGTATGGGTCGCCTTGCGAGTTCGGGCGGCGGTCTTCGAGATAGCCCTTGTAACCGTTGTTGACGAAGCTGTGCGGAACGCGGATCGAGGCACCGCGATCGGCCACGCCGTAGCTGAACTTGTTCCACGGGGCAGTCTCGTGCTTGCCGGTCAGGCGCTTGTCGTTGTCCGGACCGTACACTGCGATGTGGGCATCGAGGTTGGTCTCGAACGCCTTCATCAGCGCCTCGAAGTATTCCTTGCCGCCGACGGTTCGCATGTACTCGGTCGAGAAGTTGGCATGCATGCCGGAGCCGTTCCAGTCGGTGTCGCCGAGCGGCTTGCAGTGGAATTCGATGTCGACGCCGTACTTTTCGGTAAGGCGCAGCATCAGATAGCGTGCCATCCACATCTGGTCGGCGGCGGTTTTGGAGCCTTTGCCGAAGATCTGGAATTCCCACTGGCCCTTCGCCACTTCGGCATTGATGCCTTCGTGGTTGATGCCGGCAGCGAGGCAGAGGTCGAGATGCTCTTCGACCATCTTGCGCGCGAGGTCGCCGACATATTTGAAGCCGACGCCGGTGTAGTATGGACCCTGCGGAGCCGGATAGCCGCTCGCCGGGAACCCGAGTGGACGGCCGTCCTTATAGAAGAAGTATTCCTGCTCGTAGCCGAACCAGGCGCCTGCATCGTCGAGAATGGTAGCGCGCTTGTTCGACGCGTGCGGCTGGCCGTTCGGCAACATCACTTCGCACATCACCAGCACACCGTTGGTGCGCGCACCGTCCGGATACACCGCGACGGGTTTCAGAACGCAGTCCGAGTTCGAGCCGGAAGCCTGCTCGGTCGACGAACCGTCGAAGCCCCACAGCGGAAGCTGTTCGAGCGTCGGAAACGCGTCGAAGTCCTTGAGCTGGGTCTTGCCGCGCAGGTTCGGCACCGGCGTGTAGCCGTCGAGCCAAATGTATTCGAGCCTGTATTTTGTCATTGGCGTCTCTCTTCTGGTTGACCTGCAGCCGCACTGACTAGCGCAGCCGCGTTCAGCGGCTAACTGCCGCCTCCCACCGGTTTCAAAGCACTTATTGTGCCAAACGAGCGGTTGAATCGCACTGCACAATAAACGTGCGCCGTTCTTTCGTGATTCAAGACGATGCAGATGCGAGAGCAGTGAGCAGAAAAGCCGCTGCACATATTGTAGCCATGTGCCGTTTTTCTGACAGGCATTCCGAGCAATTCGCGGGCACAAGATTATATTAAGGAGGAATCACCGAGACTGAGTGGATGCGCGTTGTCGGTGCGCGCACGGCGAAGGAGCCGAAAAAATGACCGCATTGAGCACAGCAAAGATCTACACTTTCCCGCCGCGCGGACGCTTTGCGTTGCGTATGGATGGCGGAGCCATCGTCGCGCCGGCGAATTTCGAGCTGCCGCAGGGCGCGGAGTTCACGGTTGGCGGCGGTGCCTGGTATCACGACGAAGCGGTGCAAGACGAACAGCACGGCCAGCCGACCCGCAAGAACTGATCAAGAACTGATGTGGTGACGCCATCGCTGTGGGGGCGGCTTGCACTGGCCGCTCCAATGCCTTATCCGCGCCGCGTGAACAGTATCTCCGTCGGCCCAATTTCGCTGCCAAATCCGGTGCTTCTGGCGCCGATGTCCGGCGTGACCGATGCGCCGTTCCGCCGTCAGGCGGCCGGTCTCGGCGCTGGGCTGGTGATTTCGGAAATGACCGCGTGCGCGGCGCTCGCCGGCAGCGGGCGCGCGGCGGAGCAGCGCATGGCGCGCCGCCGTGTCGAGGATCACGGCGCGGGGCTGCACGTCGTCCAGATCGCAGGCTGCGAGGCGCGCTGGATGGGCGAGGGCGCGCAGATCGCGCAGGACGCCGGCGCGGATATCGTCGACATTAATATGGGCTGTCCGGCACGGCATGTAGCTGGCGGTCAGTCGGGTTCGGCGCTGATGCGCGATCTCGATCATGCGCTGACCTTGATCGACGCCGTGGTCGAAGCGTCGGACGTGCCGGTCACTTTAAAGATGCGGCTCGGTTGGGATGACGGTTCGCGCAATGCGCCGGAACTGGCGCGGCGCGCCGAGCAATCCGGCGTACAGCTCGTCACCGTGCACGGCCGCACCCGCTGCCAGTTCTACAAAGGCATCGCCGACTGGACGGCGGTACGTGCGGTCAAGGACGCGGTATCGGTTCCGGTCGTGGTCAACGGCGACATCACCAGTTTCGAGGATGCCGACACTGCACTTGCTGCGTCCGGCGCCGATGCGGTGATGGTCGGCCGCGGCGCACAGGGGCGGCCGTGGTTTCCCGGTCACCTCGCGCAGTACCTCGCCACGGGCAAGCGCGGAACAGCGCCGCCGCTTTCAGAACAGCTTGCTCTGGTCAGTGCGCTCTATGGCGAAACGCTGGCGCTCTATGGCACCGAAGTCGGGCTGCGCCACGCGCGCAAGCATCTCGGCTGGGCACTCGAGACCGCCGCGGAGACTGCCGGCGCTTCCGGTGAAGTATTGAAAGCCGCGCGCGGCCGCGTGCTGACCGCGACGGATCCGGTGATCGTGCTGCGGTCGCTCGCCGAGGCGTTCGATGCGTTTGGCGCCTGTGCCGCCGCGCCGAGCAAAATGTGCGCTTGACCGGCTGTTCGCCGCCCGCTCAATCGCGCTAACGTTGCCCCAGAAACTGCCCGGAGGAACGCCCATGCCCACCAACCGCGTCTACAATATTGCCGTCATTCCCGGCGACGGCATCGGCAAGGAGGTGGTGCCGGAGGGCGTGCGGGTGCTGGAAGCAGCGGCCAAAAAGTTCGGCTTCGAGCTGCGCCAGGACAATTTCGATTTTGCCTCCTACGATTATTACGCCAAACACGACCGGATGATGCCGGAGGACTGGAAAGACAAGATCGGCCGGCATGACGCGATCTTCTTCGGCGCGGTCGGCTGGCCGGCCAAAATCCCGGACCACATTTCGCTGTGGGGCTCGCTGATCCTGTTCCGCCGCGAGTTCGATCAATACGTCAATTTGCGGCCGGTGCGGCTGATGCCCGGCGTGCCGTCGCCGCTTGCCAATCGCAAACCCGGCGACATCGATTTCTGGGTGGTGCGCGAAAACACCGAGGGCGAATATTCCGCGATCGGCGGCCGCATGTTCACCGGCACCGAGCGCGAGGTCGTGGTGCAGGAAACCGTGCTGTCGCGCGTTGGCTGTGATCGCGTGCTCAAGTTCGCCTTTGAATTGGCGCGCAAGACGCCGAAGAAACACCTGACGTCGGCGACCAAGTCGAACGGCATCGCCATCACCATGCCGTACTGGGACGAGCGGGTCGAAGCAGTGTCAAAGAATTTTCCTGACGTGAAGTGGGACAAATATCATATCGACATTCTCACTGCGCTCTTCGTGCTGCGGCCGGACAAGTTTAACGTCGTCGTCGGATCGAATTTGTTCGGCGACATTCTGTCCGATCTTGGTCCGGCCTGTACCGGCACCATCGGCATCGCACCGTCAGGCAATATCGATCCAGAGCGCCGGTTTCCGTCGCTGTTCGAACCGGTACATGGTTCGGCGCCGGATATCGCCGGGCAGGGCATTGCCAATCCGATCGGCCAGATCTGGTCCGGTGCGATGATGCTCGAACATCTCGGTGAGGCCGAAGCCGCTGCGGCCATCGTGAAAGCGATCGAGAAAGTGCTGGCGGAGCAGAAGCTGCGCACGCGCGATCTTGGCGGATCGGCAAGCACGGAATCGTGCGGCAAGGCCGTCGCCGACGCGCTGGCCTAGAATCTCAACAACGAAATGCGCCAGTAAGAGCGGAATCAGCTCGCCCGGGGAGAGTTCGATTCATGACAAAGCGATTGTGTGCGGTTCTCGCCGCGGCCTTTTTCCTTTCGGCCGCGCAGGCTCAGGAGACATTGCCCAAACGAACCTGGGATGAACTGAAAGCCGAGACTCTTTCGCGCGCCGAACGCGGCGCGTATCCGGTCTTTCACATCAACCCAGCCGATGCGCGCACCATCCTGGACAACATTCACAGCCTGAGTCCGCAGGAGTGGGGCACCGAATGGATGAAAGTCGGAGATGAGCATTTCGCTCATGCGCAATCTCTTGAAGCGACCCAGCCGGTGGCAGCGCGCGATGAGTACCTGTATGCTTGGCGGCTTTACGGAATGGGTGGCTGGCCCGTCGCTTCGTCGCCGAGCAAGGCTGAGAGTCGCGCCAAAGCGTGGAAGTCATTCGAAGCCTACGGCAATCTTGAAAGCCCGAAGATCGAATCGGTTTCGATTCCTTTCGAAGGCAAGACGATCAAGATTACCTTGCAGAAGCCCGATGGCGTTGCGCGCCCGCCGGTCGTGATTGGAATTGCCGGATCGGATCTTTGGCGAGACTACGCCGCAGTAACGATGCGGTCATTCCTTCCCTATAGCATTGCCGCGATCACCGTCGATATGCCGGGCACCGGCGATTTTCCGGCTAGAGGCGCGACCGGGGGCTGAGCGTGTTTATTCTGCGGTCATCGACTATGTGCAGAGCCGTGCCGATCTCGATGGCACGCGTATCGTTGTTCGCGGCGAGAGCTGGGGAAGTTACTGGGCGGCGCGGGTCGGCTTCGCTGAAGTGAAGCGGTTGAAAGGCGTGGTCTTTCAGAGCGGGCCGGTCGATGGTTATTTCCAGAGAAGCTGGCAGGAGAAGGCGTTTCAGACGCGCGAGTTCCTGTTCGATTATGTCGAGTTACGCGTTACACATGCTTGATGTCTCTTCCGCGGAAGAGGCCTACCAGTTGATGCCGACGTTGTCGCTGAAGGCCGAAGGGTTGCTCGATCAGCCGACGCCGCCGATGCTAGTGATCGGCGGCGTGAAAGACACACAGGTGCCGTTTTCCGATACTGAACTGCTTTTGCAGCACGGCAGTCCGAAGTACGCCTGGATCAACCCGACCGGTCAGACTATGGGCCGCTCGACCACCGTGAAAGATGAGTGGATTTTCAATCACGTTGTTGTGCCGTGGGTCAGGGATCAGTTCGGCACGACGGAGTGATCGACTTCCATGTCCAAGGCTTTCAGGTTTTGCGTCACCGGCGGTCCCGACGTTCTGAAATGGGAAGACGTCGACGTTCCTGCCCCAGGCCGGGGGCAGGTCAAGATTCGGCACACAGCGGTCGCGGTCAATTATCGGGATATCCTGATCCGTAACGGAACTCACTCCGTCAAACTGCCGAGCGGAATGGGTCTGGAAGGTGCCGGCGTCGTCGAAGCCATCGGCCCGCAGGTCGAAGGTTTGAAGACAGGAGATCGGGTCGTATGCGTTTCCGGGCCAGATGGAGCGTACGCCGAAGCACGGCTCGTGCCCGCTGCACGCGTCGTGAAGCTTCCGGACACTATCAGCGAGCGCCAGGCCGCCGGAATGATGATCCGCGGAATGACGGCGCGTTATCTCGTCCGGGAAACTTATCGTGTCGAGCCCGGGAGCAAGATTCTCGTTCATGCGGCAGCGGGCGGCGTCGGAACGATTCTGTGCCAGTGGGCCAAATCTCTCGGAGCCTTTGTTATCGGTGGCGTTGGCAGTGACGACAAAATCGCAACCGCGCTAAAGAACGGCTGCGATCACGTCATCAATACCGGGAAAGGTGACTTTAGCGGCGAAGTGCGAGCGTTGACGAATAGCGAGGGCGTCGACGCTGCTTACGATTCAGTTGGCCGAGCCACTTTCGAGCAATCCGCACGCTCGCTCCGCAGGCGCGGCTTCCTGATTTCGTTCGGCGAAGCATCGGGCGATCCCGATCCGGTTCCGCCGCGCCGCCTGGGCCAACTTGGGTCCATCTATCTCACTCACCCAAGCCTTCCGGATTATACCGCGACGCGCGAAGAGCTTCTGACGACGGCAAATGACCTGTTCGAAATGGTGGGTTCCGGCAAGATTCGCGCCGACGTGACCGCTGAATATGCCCTCCGCGACGCTCCGCGTGCCCATTCCGATCTGGAAGCACGAAAGACGACGGGAGCAGTCGTCCTGGTCGTCTGAGATTTTTACGACGCATGTCACAGATCGTCCTCTCCTCTCGTCTTAAGACAGAGGAGATTGTTCATGACGACAACAGCCCTATCCCGATCATTGCGGATTAACTACAGCGTCCTTGCGTTCTTTCTGGTGGCAGCGAATCTGCGCCCGGCGTTGACGAATGTGGGACCGCTTCTGGAACCGATCCGGTCCAGCCTCGGACTTTCGAGCACGACCACTGGCTTGCTCACTGCATTGCCGTTGCCGAATTTTGCCTGCTTCGCTCCGTTCGCCCGCCTCGGGTTCGTGTTTGGAATCGAAAGAACGCTCGCGGGCTGCCTCGCTTTGATTGCCGCCGGCATAGCGTTGCGTTCGGAGGGCTCGGTGGCTGCACTATTCGGCGGGACGATGGTTTTCGCGGTCGGCATTGGTATCGCCAACGTGCTGATGCCGAGTGTCATCAAGCGAGACTTTCCGGATCACGTTGGCAGCATGACGACGGCCTACGTCATGGTTATGAGTCTCGCCGGCGCAGCGGCGACTGGCTTGTCCGTTCCGCTATCGATCCATCTCTCTGGCGGCTGGCGTGCCTCGCTTGCGATTTGGGCCGTGTTCGCAGTGTTCGCCCTGTTGTGCTGGCTGCCTGAGGCTTGCCAGCCCGCGGGTGTCACGGCCACGCCGCGCGATGATCACGAAGCGGCCGGGACGCCGATCTGGCGTTCGGCTTTGGCGTGGCAGGTCACGCTTTTCATGGGCCTGCAATTTCTCGTCTACTATGTGACGCTCGGCTGGGTGCCTTTATTCCTTGCCGATCAAGGTATGACGCCTACCCAGGCGGGGTGGCTGCTGACGCTCTATCAAGTGATGGCGTTCTGCGCGGGCTTGGTCGCTCCAGCGTTGTTGCGGTACGGGCGCGACCAGCGCGCCACGGCGGTGTTGTCGTGCGTGGTCACGGCGGTTGGCATTTGCGCGCTGCTGCTCGTTCCGCAACTCGCCGCCCTCTGGCTGTTCATGCTCGGCGGTTCCTTTGGCATCAGCTTTATCCTGGCTTTTGCCTTCATCGGCCTGCGCGCCCACGATCACCGGCGCGCGACGGCGCTTTCGGTTTTATCGCAAGCGGTCGCGTACCTGATCGCAGCCGCCGGGCCTCCGGTGTTTGGTTGGTTGCACGACCTTACCGCGCACTGGACGGTTCCCATGGCAAGCCTCGCAGCGGTCGCGCTTGTGCAGGCCTTTGCGGGCTTGGGGGCCGGACGGAGCCGCTACGTTTAGATGACTCAACGCGCCTTGCGGATATGTTCGAGATAAGAGGCGAGAGCCGCGAGCGCGACATAGAGCGACAGGGCCATGATCGCCATCGCCGTGTCCGAAGACGGCGGCGGTCCAAAATTGGCGTAAGCCTGCAGTGCGATCAACGCTATCGTGAAAATGCGGAGCGCCCAATGGCCGCGCTGGTCTGCCGGTGGCAAGCGGCGTGCGAAGTACCAGGTGCCGGCGAGCAGCACGGCAATTTCCAGCGGAAAGCTGATCGCCACGTGCCGCCACAGGCCGAAGCCGACTTTGTCGGAATTGTCATAGAGCGGCAGATCGGGCGCGTGCACGATCAGGTCGAGAATCCAGTGCGAGAACGCCGCCGCACTCACGACCAGAAACGCCCGTCCGCGTTGCCGCGCGACCAAGGCCGCGACGACAGCGCCGAGCACCAATGAAAGCACGATCGCGCCCGGCAGGCCGTGCGTGTAAGGCATGTAGTAGAGATCGTACGGATTGGCTTCGGTGAAGCCCGGAACGATGTGCAGCTTCTCGACTCCGAGCAGCACCAGGACCGACCAGACCACGTCGAGCCATTGCACCGCGATGAAATAGACCCAAAGCGGTACCGCAGGCGCGGCCGGCTTGGCGCCGAAAGCGACCCCGTAATGGCCGACGAACATGCTTGCCTCCCGCGGTGCGGGCGATTACGCGGCGGCGGCGTCCGGATCGCGCATCGGAACGAGATCGCGCAGCTTCGGTGCGACGTGTTCCATGAATAGCCGCATCGAACGGAATACTTTCTCGCGCGTCGCCCATTTCTTGCCGGCGACGATCAGCAGCGTGCCGAATCCGCCGGAGGCGTCGTAGAACTCGCGCAACTGCTTCGCCACCGTGTCCGGATCGCCGAGATAATAAATGCCTGCGTCGGCGAGCTGATCGAATGTGACCTCGTCACCTTTGATTCCGATGTCGTAGTTCGACTTGATCAGCCGGATCAGCCCGCGCTTCATCTGATAACCGAGCTCGTAATTGATGTCGTCGCGCAGATCGTCCATCGCCTCCTTGCGGGAATCAGCAAGATAGACGTAGCGCGCTACCGTGAGGTTCTTCAGTGGTATCTTATGGCCCGCAGCCTTGGCGGTGCGCGCGTAATGATCGCCCTTGCGGCGAACCGATGAAGCCGGCTCAAGCTGCGCCATCAATTGCGTGTAACCGCGGATTGCCGCGATTTCCATCATCGCCGGCGTATCCGTCGCCGTCGCCATCGGCATGTGCGGTGCGTGCAGCGGCTGCGGTGTCGCGACAATGCCTTTGCCTTTGAAGTGCTTGCCGTCCCAGTCGAACGGCTCCTTCGCGGTCCAGCACTTCAGGATAAGGTCAAGTGCTTCACGCAGCCGCTCGTGGCGGTCTTCGTAAGTCAGTCCGCGCTCGTTGGCGAATTGCGGGCTCGGAAAGCCAGAGCCAAAGCCGAAAATATAGCGGCCGCCGCCGATCACGTGGTCGGCCACAGCCGCATTGATCGCAGTATCGACCGGATGCGCCAGATGGATGAGTTTCACCGCGGCGCCCATGCGGATCTGCTTGGTCAGCGCGGCTGCTCGGCACATCAGCAACTCCGGTACCGGCAACGTATCGACCTTGTTGATGTAGATCGGCTCGCCGTGGTGCTCGCTGAGATAGACGTCGCGAAAGCCGAGCTGGTCGGCCAGCACGATCTCGGCGAGGTCCTCCTGGTAGGTCTGGGCGGCGGTGGTCTGCGGACGAAAACCGTTCGAGAAGAGGCCGAATTCCATTGCAAATCCTCAGGTTTAGGCGCGGGACGTTACGGCCTCCGCCGTGGCTTGACAACGCTCGCGCCCGCATCGCGTATAACGTGAATTTGCGGGGCTCTTTCGCCCCGACCGGGACCACGGCATGGCTTCGTTACGCATCTACGGCATCGCCCGTACGCGCGCCTTCCGGGCGCTCTGGGTGGCCAAGGAGCTTGGGCTCGACTACCAGCATCTGCCGATCGAGATCGGTGACGATGGCGCAAAGAGCGCGGAATTTTTGGCGATCAATCCGAACGGGCGCCTGCCGGTGATCGTTGACGGCGATTTCGTACTGTTCGAGTCGCTCGCGATCACGCTGTACCTCGCCAAGAAGCATTCTGCCGGTAAGCTTTATCCCGCAACGCTCGAAGGTGAGGCGCTGGCATGGCAGTGGAGCCTCTGGGCGGTCACCGAGGTCGATCGTGGCGTCAATATCTGGTCGCTGCATGCGGTTCGCTTGCCGCCGGAAGAGCGTAACGCGGCATTGCGGGAGGAGGCGCTCAAAGTCATCGCTTCGCCATTCAAGGTGCTCGATGCGGCGGTGGCGAAACAACCTTATTTGCTCGGGAATGACTTCACCGTCGCCGATCTTAATGTCGCGGCTGTGATCAGCCGCGCCGTCGATATGGACCTGTCGGAGTGGCCGCATCTGAAAGACTGGCTCACGCGCTGCCTCGACCGCCCCGCGGCCCAAGAAGCGTTGGCGCTGAAAAACCAGGCCGATGACGCGACGCCGGCCGAGGTGACACGGCGCATCGCGCGGATCAACCGCCTGTGACCTCCACGCCATTCGACTTGAACCAGTCTTTCAACGAGGCACTCGCACTGCATCGGCAGGGCAAGCTGCGCGAAGCGGAAAAAATCTACACGCGGGTGCTCAAGGCCGCACCCGACCATTTCGATGCTCTCAATCTTCTCGGCACGGTGAAAGTGCAGCTCGGGCGCGTCGGTGAGGCGCATCGGTTGTTTAGCGCCGCAGTCAAGATCAACCCGAACGTGCCGCAGGTCTGGGCCAATCTCGGGCAGGTCTTGTTGATGCTCAAGCGCGCGCCGGAGGCGCTGGACTGTTTCGACAAAGCCTGCGCGATGGCGCCGGACAATGTCGACATCCTCAACAATCGCGCCAACGCGCTGCTCAACCTTGGCCGGGCCGACGAAGCGCTCGACCAGTTTCGCCAGGTGCTGGCGCGCGCGCCCAATCACGGCGAAGCCCGGCTCAACAGTGGCATTGCTCATGCTGCGCTTGGGTCGATGGACGAGGCAGTCGTCGGAATTCGATCACGCGCTGTCGCTCGCGCCCGGTCATCCGGTGGCGCATTACAATCGCGGCATCGCCCTCTACGAGCTTGGCCGCTACGCCGACGCAGTCGATGCCCATGACAAGGCGCTGACGGTGGCGCCCGAACATCCCGGTGCCTGGCTCAATCGCGGCCGCGCGCTTGCCGCGCTCAGCAAGTTCGACGATGCCATTGCGAGTTACGGCAAAGCCAAGGCGGTCCAGAAGGACAATCCCGACATCCATTTCATGGAATCGCTGGCGCTGTTGACGCTCGGTGATTACCAGCGCGGCTTCGAGAAATACGAAGCGCGCTGGCGCCGTACCGGCATGCCGGAACCCAAGAGCCGCGGCCGGCCGCTATGGCTTGGCGACTATCCGCTCAACCGCAAAACCGTATTGCTGCACGCCGAGCAGGGGCTCGGCGATACCATCCAGTTCGTCCGCTACGTGCCGCAGCTTGCCGAAACCGGCGCCAACATCGTGCTTGAAGTTCAGCCGGAACTCACGGCTTTGATGTCTGGCCTTGAAGGCGCCAAGACCGTGATCGGTCACGGCGTAACGCCGCCGCTGTACGACGTGCATTGCCCGCTTGGCACGCTGCCTCTGGCGCTCAAGACCGAGGCGTCAACGGTGCCCGCGCCGATCCCTTATCTTTCTGCCGACGATCAACATCTGGCGAAATGGTCGGGGCGGCTCGGCGCTCTGGCGCGCCCGCGCATCGCCATTGCCTGGACTGGCAACGCTAACCACCTTAATGACCGCAACCGCTCGATGGCCTTTGCGCGGCTCGCGCCGCTCTTCTCCATTCCGGCACGGTTCGTCAGCATCCAGCGCGACGTTCGACCGGAAGATGCGGTGTTGCTCGCCACAGAGACGCGCGTTGCCAATGTCGGGAACGGACTAGACGATTTCGCCGACACCGCAGCTGTCATCGCGCTGTGCGATCTGGTGATCGCGGTCGACACCGCAGTGGTTCATCTCGCCGGCGCTATGGGGCGGCCGGTGTGGGTCATGTTGCCGTTCACGCCGGATTGGCGCTGGACGCTCGAGGGTGAAACCACGCCGTGGTATCCGACTGCGCGGCTGTTCCGCCAGACCTCGCTTGGCGACTGGGACGGTGTGATTGCTAACGTCTCCGCGGCACTTCGCGAATTGGTCTCGGCAGCGGACTAAGGAAGCTGCGGAACGGCGAGTTAGTCGGGCTGAATTTTAAACGTCCGAGGCAGAGGCGAAAACCACTTGTCAAAAATCTTTGCAGCCTCACCCGAGGTCTCGAGCCCGAGCAGAGTTTGATTGACGAAATCAAGAAAGCGCGGCTCGTTCTTCTTTAATGCGAAGCCGGCGGTGCGGGGCAATGTGTATTCGTCGATCAGAGCAAAATTCGCCAGGTTCCCACTTCTTTGCGCAAACCACAACAACAGCATCTTGTCAGCGAGAAAGCCATCGACAGTGCCTTCCGAAAGCGCGGTGAAGGCCTCATTGTAATTGTCAAAAAAGACGATCTGCATTGTTGGAACGGCGGCTTTGAGTTCGCGATCGACACTTGCTGACCTGACCAGGGCGAGCTTTTGGTCGGCAAGTTGCGCGATATGCACGATGCCACTCGCCTTCCGTACCAACACTTTGTGAGGCGAATCGAGATAGGCAAAACTAAAATCGATGTCGTTGGCGCGATCCCTGGAGCGCGACATGCCTACGGCAACGAGATCGACGCGATCCTGCTGAAGAGCAGGGATGCGCTCAGCATTGATGATCGGGCTCTTCTGCGATGAAACGCCGAGGCTTGCAGCGACGCCGTCCGCGAGATCGACGTCATATCCGACGATATTACCATCGGCGCTACGAAAGCTGAACGGCGGTGAGCTCTCGGTGACGCCGATGATGAGGGATCCGCGGGTCTTTTATGTCGTCGAGCTTGTCGGCAACGGCGGGCTGTACGCTTCCGAGAGCAAGGCCCGAGATCGCACAAAGCAAAATCAAATTCGGCCTGACCATTCTTCGGTGCGGCATCTACCGGACGAACTTGTAATGAAAGCGCTCGCTGCCGTCGGCCTCGATCAATCCGGTGGTTGGATGCGGGAAGTGGACCGGTAGCACGAAGTGCCCGGTGCCGGCGGTCTCGTTAAGGAATTTCCGTCGCGACTGCGCCGCCTGTTTCGGGTCCCAATCGAACACCGTCGACCAATCCGGCTCACGGCATTGCAGCGCATGATGCATCAAGTCGCCAACGATAATCGCGTTTTGTCCGCGCGATCGGATATTGACGCAGCAGTGGCATGGCGAATGGCCGGGGGTCGGCGTCAGCCAGATGTTGTCGTCGAGTTGATAATTGTCGTCGACCAGTAGCGCCTGGCCCGCCGCGACAATCGGCTCGCAATTGAACGGCCAGACGTTGCCGCCGCCGCCTGGACGGTTGCCACCCTTGCGGGCTTCCGCTTCCCACGCCGCGTATTCGCCCTTGTGGAAGATGTATTTCGCTTTCGGGAATGTCGGCACCCATTTTCCGTTGCGCAACATGGTGTTCCAGCCGGTGTGGTCGATGTGCAGGTGCGTGCAGAACACGTAATCAATGTCTTCAAATTTCAAGCCTTCGGCGTGAAAGCCGTCGAGCCACGGCTGCTTTGGAAAATCCATCGGCGCCGGATAGCCTTTGTCCTCGCCAGTGCAGGTATCGACCAGGATCGTGTGCTTCGGCGTGCGCACCACATAGGTCTGATAGGTGATGACCATCTTGCCGGACACCGGGTCGTAAACCTCCTTGTCCAGCGCAGCGAGATGCCGCTTGCCCACCTCGGCGTCATAGGCCGGGAACATGTCTTCCGGCTTCCGCCACGGACCGTCCCGCTCGATGATGCTGGTGATGGTGACGTCGCCGATGGTCAATTTGCGCATGCCGAGCCTCCCGATGTCTCTTCTTGCCTTGTTGGCGAAGCGGTCCCGCACAATAGATCGGCGCTTGTTGCGATGCGAGATGTAGCCGGTGGAATTCTTGTCACATCAAAATCATCGCGGTATCGTCGTGCGCTCAAAGCGGATACACGACGAGGTCGATAGTGAGTTCGGGTCAAGGATTCGACAAGGTCCTCTCGGGCCTGCCGCTGGTAAATTATCGTGCCGGCGAAACAATCATGAAAGCCGGCACGAAGTCCGGGCGGCTGCTTATCCTCAAATCCGGTTCGGTGACGATCCTCAAGGACGCAATCGAGATTGCAACGGTCGATGAAGCCGGTGCGGTATTCGGCGAGTTGTCGGCATTATTGGACGTGCTGCACACAGCTGACGTTCGCGTGCTGACGGATGCGCAATTTCATGTCGCAGATGCGGCGCTACTAGGTAAAGATCCCACGGCGCTCCTCGAGGTGGCGCGGATTCTGGCGCGGCGCATCGTTGCCGCGAATAGAAGCGTCGTTGAACTCAAGTCTCAGATGCAGGCCGATACGTCGCCTGGAGTGCTGAACAAGATGCTCAAGAGGGTTGAAGAAATCCTCAGCGTCGGCGGCGCGAGCTTCGAGACCTGATCCTCGATCGGAACTTATGAGGCTTACGAAGCCCTATTGATTGCTTGCCGCCGGCAGATCCAGCACCGCCCGAACCTCCGCTTTCGCTTGCTCGAAATCGCTCCGGAAATGCGGATTGTGCAGTAGCGCATTGTCGATCACGCTTGCTGCGGTGTGACCGGCTTCGACATCAGTCGGAAAATGAACGCCGGCTACAACCCGGTTATGGGCATAGTCGGACCCACGGGCAAAGATAGCCGCGGCTTTTTCCGGCACCATGGCCGCGAGTAAAATGGCCACCTCGTTGCCGAACGTCGAATGGTTGCTTGGATACGAGAAATCCGGCGCCTGGTTGACGACGATCTTGATACCCGGATCGACAACGAACGGACGCTTGCGCTGGAAGAAGTTCTTGGCGGAGAGGGTGGCCGCATTGCCGTCCTGGTAAACGTGCTGAAACAGTTGCGCCGTGAGGGGAAGATTCTCGGCCTTGAACTTCGGCCCCAGCACATCCGCGAACCGAAAAACGCTGCGCTCGTCGTCATCTTGCGCGTGCTTGACGCTCGCGTCTGTACGGGCACCCACCGCAGCATGCACCGCCTCAAGGTCCGCTTTGCCTTCCGGGGTATCCGGTGGAGGCGGCGGCGGAAGGATGTGAATGAGATCGATCTCGGACGGGCTGACATAATATGCATCAGCCGCCATGGCCTGCGTTAGGGCCGCCGGGCCAGCCGATACAACGATCAACGCAATAAACGACGAAAGAAAACCGCGCATTTTCAAATCTCCTGCCAAAAGGCCTTTAGCTTGTTCGCGCTTATTTCGACGGGGGCGATTGGCTTGCCTGCGCCCCCGGGGCCGGTGCTGCAGCCGCTCCGGCGGCCATTAGAGCTTGTCCGCACTGCTGCGCGCTTTCTGCGGCGAATTGAAAGATCAGGGTGCTTGCGCCTGCAATCTCCAAAATCAACAGCGGCTGACCATTAACTGTGGAGCGCCCCGTCTTCCATTTAGTGACGGGCAAATGACAACCCGGAATAACTGTGCCTGCTGGCGGAGGTGAGCGACTGGATTCGGCGGCGGCGCAGCACAGGAGCGGGGCGGCAACGCTTGGTATATCGGCCGTTTTTAGGAAAACTTCGGTCTCATCGCCATAAATATCTGCTCCCGCGATGACAGCGCTATGAGATGGCCCCAATCGAACGTGCCGAATAGCTTCAAAGCTAATCGCATTTCTCATTCAGTCCGCTCCCAGATGATCCGGATCCCGAGGCGAGGATAGCGAGGCAGAAGGAACTGCCATTTCGTCCTTTATCACTTCTCGCAAGACGAGGTCTCTAATTTCGTCATCCCGCGGCTCCGCAGCGTTTGATGCCAAAGCCGATGAATTGGTCTGGCCCGAAATCGCGGCCAATGCCAAACTATCGCGTTTGCAATCATGCGGGCTTGGGCGAAGTCGTCATGGTGATGGTGCAAGTGATCGTAGGCGGCCTCCTGCTTGGGGCCATCTACGCGCTGTTCTCCTCAGGTCTGACACTGATCTGGGGCATGATGAATTTCATCAATTTCGCCCATGGCGAGTTCGTCATGCTCGGCATGTATGTGGCGCTGCTCGTCGTGGTCTGGCTGGGCGGGGGGCCGCCGGTCTTCGCAATCGCCGCCGCGGTGGCGCTTGCTGCACTGGGCGTCGCGATTTATTTCTCGCTGATCCGCCATGTCGCACGTGGGCCGATGCTGGCGCAAATCCTCTCGACGTTCGGCTTGGCGCTGTTGCTCCGCTACAGCGCGTTTTACATTTTCTCGGCAAATTTCGTCTCGCTGCCGCAGACGTCCTTGTCCGGCACCATCAAGCTTGCCGGCATTTATCTCCCGGTTGCGCAATTGGTCGCCGGGGCGGTGGCAATTTTCCTCACCGTGTCGCTGCACCTGCTGCTCACGCGCACCACCATCGGCAGCAAGCTTCTCGCCGTTGCGGAAGATCGCACCGCCGCGATGCTGATGGGAATCCGGCCCGACCGGATGCAAGCTCTTGCCTGGGGACTGTCGGCGGGCGCTGCCGGAATTGCCGGTGCGCTGATGGCGACGGCCTATCCGTGGTCGCCGTCGGTCGGCGAAACCTTCGGCCTCATCGCTTTCGTCGTGGTCGCGCTCGGCGGTTTCGGCAGCGTACTCGGCTCGCTGTATGCCGGGCTGATCATCGGCCTGATCCAGGCGGTGTCGGCTTTCTGGCTGGGCGCGATCTACAAGGACATTGTCGTCTACGGCCTGTTCGTCGCGCTGCTGTGGTTTCGTCCGCAGGGCTTGATGGGTAAAGCGTGAAGACGCTGCTATCCCCACGCGTGGGAATTGCGCTGGTCGTCGCCGGGCTGCTGCTCTATCCGCTGGTTTTCACCGGTGCATTCTATCGCGATATCGGCGTGGCCTTCGTGCTGGCGGCGATTTCGGCGTCGGCGTGGAACATCGTCGGCGGTTATGCCGGCCAGGTCTCGGTCGGCCACAGCATGTTCTTTGGTCTCGGCGCCTATGCGCCGCTGTTGTTTTACAACCTGTGGGGATGGCCGCCGCTTCTGGGAATCCCGGTCGGCATCGTGCTCGCGGTTGTGCTGTCTGTCGTCATCGGCATGCCGACGTTCCGGCTCACCGGACATTATTTCAGCATGGCGACCATCGCGGTTGCCGAACTGATCCGTATTTTCACCGGCACCTGGAATTTCGTCGGCGCCGCGGTTGGCCTGCAAGGCCCTGCGACCGCGCGCGGCTGGTGGGATCTCACATTCCGCGGCGAGCTGCCGTACTACTACATTTTCTTATGCGTGCTGGGGATCGTGCTGCTCACCACGGCTGCGATCGAGCGCCGGCGGTTTGGCTTCTACCTCCGTGCGATCAAGGCCAGCGAGCGTGCCGCGCGCAGCCTCGGCGTGCCGGTGCGGCGAACGAAAATGCAGGCCTTGGCGTTGAGCGCCGCGTTCACCTCGGTCGCCGGTTCGCTTTACGTCATCAAGACCGGCTTCATCGATCCGGATTCCGGCTTCGGCATTCTCATCTCGGTGCAGATGGTGATCGTCGCGGCGTTGGGCGGCGCCGGCCTGCTGTTCGGGCCGCTGCTCGGCGCGCTGATTTTGATTCCGCTGCAGACGGCGACCAATAGCTGGTTCGGCGGCGGCGGTTCCGGCCTGACCTACATCCTCTATGGCGGAATCATCGTCATCATCGCGCGCTTCGAGCCGGGCGGCCTGTTCGACCTGTGGCACCGGATTGTGCCGGAGCGCTGGAGGCGCGCCCATGCTGCTTGAGGCGACCAACGTCTCCAAGGAATTCGGCAGCTTTCGCGCCGTCGCCGGCGCTGACCTGTCGGTGGCGGAGGGTGAGATCATCGGGCTGATCGGCCCGAACGGCGCCGGCAAATCGACCTTCTTCAATTGCATCGCCGGCGACACGCTGCCGACCACCGGCCGCATCGTGTTCGACGGCCAGGACGTAACGCAGGCTTCGCCCGAAGCCCATGCCCGCGCCGGCATCGGCCGCACGTTCCAGGTGCCGATGACGTTCGAGGACATGACCGTGCTCGAAAACGTCATGGTCGGCGCCTTCCTGCGCCATCCGCATCGCAACGATGCGCGCGAACATGCCCGCCGTATCGTCGAGATGACCGGCCTGCGGCCCGATCAACCGGGACGTTCGCTCGGCACGCCGGGCCGCAAACGCCTTGGCATCGCGCGCGTACTTGCGACCGAGCCGCGGTTGTTGCTGCTCGACGAGGCGCTCGCCGGCCTGACGCCCACGGAATTGCAGGAGGCGATTGCGCTGGTGCGCCGCGTTCACGAGACCGGCGTCACCATCGTCATCGTCGAGCACATCATGGAAGTCATCATGACGCTGACCAAGCGCGTCCTGGTGTTCAATCAGGGCCACGTCATTGCCAGCGGCACGCCGCAAGCCGTGGTGCGGGAGGAGGCCGTGATCGAAGCCTATCTTGGCCGCGCGCACCGGCGGCAAGAGTCTCAGCGTCGCAGGAGCCGTCACAGGGGCCGCACGGTGGCTGACCTCGGCGTCGATCATCTCGAAGTGCGCTATGGCGATCTGGTCGGGGTCGCCGATATCTCGTTGAAAGTTGCGGCGGGCAAGATCGTCGCGCTGCTCGGATCCAACGGCGCAGGCAAGACCACGACGCTGAATGCCATCGCCGGTGTCGTCCCTCAGGCGAGTGGCAAAATCGAATGGCGTGGCGAGCGGATTTCAGGCCAGCCAGCCTACGCCATTGTCAGCAAGGGTCTGGCGCTGGCGCCGGAAGGCTGGCGTCTGTTCGTGACGCAAACCGTCGAGCAAAACCTGAAACTCGGCGCAACGGCGCTTGCCGACCGCTCGCGCACCGCTGCCTTGTTCGAGCGCGTCTATGCATTGTTCCCGCGGCTTGCCGAGCGGCGGCGGCAGCTCGCCGGCACGCTGTCGGGCGGCGAGCGGCAAATGCTGTCGGTCGGCCGCGCGCTGATGAGCGAGCCGCAGCTTCTCATGCTCGATGAGCCGAGCCTCGGCCTTGCTCCCGCGGTAGTCGAAACGCTCTACGATACTTTGCAGACGCTGCACCGGCAGGGGCTGACATTATTATTGGCGGAGCAGTCGATCCCGCTGGCGCTCGGCATCGCCGATTATGCCTATGTGCTGCAGACCGGGCGCATCGCGCTCGAGGGCCCGGCGCGCGACCTCGAGCAGAACGAGCAGGTGCGGCAGATTTATCTCGGGATCAATACGCGCGCGGCAGTGTAGTCAGCGCGCGTTGTCCCACAGCATTTCGAGGCGGTGGCGGAACGCCTTCGGCTTTTCCGCAAACAGCCGCACCGCAATTCGCGCCGCGCGCTGCGCAAGCTCGTCGGAGCGTTCGTCGGCCGCGGGCGTCAGCTTCGAGCGCCAATGCGCCAGCGGCTGATGCAGGCCGGTGAGCCGCCGCAAGACTTCGAGATCCTGACACTGGCCGAGCCGGCCACGCAGCTTTTCGGCTTCCCCGGTCCACATCTTGCCGAAGCGCGGCCATAACGGCTCGACGAGGTCCATCTGGTAACGCAGATCGACGACGCGCTGGCGCAAGCTGTGCAGTTCTTCCGCGTGGGACAACGACCAATCCCCCGGAATGCAGTTGCGCGCCCGGCGGTAGCTGTTGGCCAGTTGTCCTGCGATCGATGAAAAATCGAACGGATCGAGCGGCCAGAGCTCGATTGCCGCAGTGGCGGTATCGATCCAGGCGACGATTGCATCGCGCAGCGCCGGCGTCAGCACCGCGGCTTCTTCGTTGCCGCGGAGCGCCTCGATCCGGCCGCGGATGGTCGCAACCGATGTTTCCGACAACACCATGCCGCGCTCGAGCAGGCTGTCGAAAGCGTTGAGCGCCGCCGCGCCGTCGCGGGCGTGGCCGAGCGAGCGGGCATGTCCTCGCGCGTCGTTGCGCCAGCGCGGCGCGTCGGGAATGAACGGTTCCATCAGCCGCATCAGCGCGCGCCATTCCTTCATGGCGCGACGGAAGTGATGCACGGCCTCCTGGTTCGAACGCTCCGGATCCAGCATCGTCGTGCGGGCGGTGGCGAGAATGTGGCTGCCGATGGCACGCACCGCGGGCCCGATCGCCGCGCTCGGCTGCAAGGCGGGTTTCTTGCCCATTTTGCCTTCTAGGGGTGCATGCATGACGGTTTCGGGAGGAGTTCGACCGCCAGTATGCCGAAATATCAAGACAATGTCGCGATTTCCGCGGGATGCACTTCCCTTATCCGGGTGCGCTTGCTACATGACCGTCACAATAAGACGACCCTTATCGCGGGGTGGAGCAGCCCGGTAGCTCGTCAGGCTCATAACCTGAAGGTCATAGGTTCAAATCCTATCCCCGCAACCAAATTCACTAACTAAAACAGCCGGTTAGGTTTTCACCTGACCGGCTGTTTTATAAAAAGTGACCTAGCACACTGCTGTTTCGGTCCTGCCGAAACGATCATTGGTGGATGGACTTCGCGGAGCTTGCATTTTTGCATAGCATAAGCCGTGAAATCTCGCGGCCTATTGCGCGTGATGACTGCACATATCGAGTATGTGCCGACTTGAGTAACGCATATTCATTCTGCAATTAACGCACGTTCGGTTTTGCGTATTTTGCGGACGCAATTCCGCGGCTTAAGTCGATTTATGGGGATCCGAGGAGAAAGAATTATTTTCGATTTGGAACTTCGATTCAGGAGCGCGCCACAAATCAAGATATGGCTCTGTCCATCAGGACGTGCCTCAAGAAAGTGATTGGTGCGGACCTGGATGTAATCGCAGTGCTTACGCACATTGACGTCGGCTCAAATCAGGGATTTAAGCAGACGATGTGGTGGCTGAAGGTTGCACGACTTGTCGCGACGGATAGTATGACCGTCTCACAACCTGAGCTTACCAATGTCGAACCTCTCAATAATTATTCCGATCACACTTCCGCCGACGCACGGCTTCTTTATCTCGAAAGAAATTCCCCCGCCACCGATGCTTCTTGGTTTCCCGGCCAGCTACATTATCAAAGACGGCTATCAGTACCTCCAACTTCAGAACGTGCCGGAAGATGTGCTGCCTAATGTCCATGAACGTGTACGTGACGCCCTGAAGTGGGCTGCTGTTCGCCTCAACATGGGAATGGATACTCCCAAGGAAGAGGCAAAATTATCTGGGAATAAAATGTTCGATGGGCAATTTGCCACGGCGTATCCGGACGACGTGCAGCCTGTGATCGCAAGATTGGATTGTTCAGGCAGACAGGAAGAGCCGGTCAATCGGTTGTTTGCCGCACTGGAAGAGGGCGCAAGCGAAACAGGGCTCGCGAATTCACCGGGAGCGAAGAAGTTGCGTACCGCAGCGGAATTCTTCTCGGCCACGGACTTCGAGCTTACTGATAACTCGAAGTACTTGATGCTGTGTACCGTGTTGGAGGTTCTGGCCGATCCGAAGCAGCGTCCGACGCTCTGCATCTATCTGGTCGAGGGACTTATCGAAAATGTTAAGAAGGCGAAAAAAACAGCAGAGCAGGAAGACGATGCGGAGACACAAGAAGCACTGCAGGGTCTCCACGAATTCGATCAGTTTCTGGAAGAAAGAGTTGATTAGCAGTTCTATTCGCAAGCTTGCAAGGAAGACCGCGCGAACCCTCGGAGATGCCGATGTGGAGCAAAGGGCTAAGCGCGCCACCACTTTGTACACAAAGCGCAGCGGCCTCGTGCATCGAGGGGAGAGCATAAGTCTAGCCGAAGTAAAGGAGCTAAGGTCGTTCGCGCGTGAGGCGCTTGCTGTTGAGGTTGGATGTTATGATCGAATCCGCGAGAGGTACCCCCTCTAGCGGGAGTTTAACGGCGAAGCGCAGTCATTCTGCGAAAATCGCCGCCCGAGCCCATATGGGTCGAACTGTACCACTCCGCGACGAAAGGCCGTCCGTCTCATAACCTGAAGATCATAGGTTCAAATCCTATCCCCGCAACCAAAAACTGCCGCCAAGACAGTGACTTAATAGTCACGCTTGGCGGCGTTGCTTTTTCGGCATTCACAAGTTGGCGTCGCGGACACTGACCGGTTCCAAAGCCGCTCGAAGGCCAGCACTCCCAACGGGAATACTGCGGCCTCGCTTCTTGTCCCGTTTGCCTAAACGGTGACCGGGAAGAAGTGGTTCACCGTCGCCAGCACGGCCAAGCAGCACCAGGCCGACGCTCAGGCTCCAGATGATCAGCTTCTTCTCCACTGGCAACAACGGTTCGACTGGCGTTGTTCGCAACTCATCCTGCAATTCCGACTCGATGTGGGTCATGTTTATTTCTCCTGCGATGTGTGATTGGCGGATGATGGTCAGCTGGCAAGCGGTGGCGTGACGCCGTGGAAGAAAATCCACGAGATCAAAAGGCCGACCCAGATCACGAAGCCGAATATGCCGACGAAATACACGGCGACGAGCTTGCCGAAGCCTTCCCGCCACAACAGCCGGAAGTCCGACAGCACGCCGATCGAAAAGAACGTCAGCACGAAGAAGATGAGGCGGAGCGAATTGGCCTCGGCGACCGCTCCCGGAACGGCTTTGGCAACGTCGGCGGGCGTCCCGAGCGCAAGATAGAGTCCGATGGCGAACGTGATGACGAAGCCGATGATGAATTTCGGAAAGCGCTGCCAGATCTCGCCGGCTTTCGCCTTGTCGGCCTCCGGGGTCGCGTTGATGTGGTTGGTCCAGATATAGCCGAGCACGAAGGCCCACACGCCGATGAAAAGGTCGATGAAGACCTTGATCGCCGCCGCAGTGCCGAGAATCCAGCCGGTCTGGTACTTCACGCCTTCGGCCGCGTTCTTGGCAACGATCAGCGCATCGGTGATGCCGCCGGCGGCCACGGCGGCGCCGTCGGTCTTAACCGCAAGGCCCATCCAGGCGCCCGCTACAAGCGGCTCGTGCGAGAGGAACGTCTGCGCCACGAACGGCAGGACCAGGAGTTCGATCACCGAGAAAACCAGCACCAGCGACGACACCAGTATCGGAACCACCGGGCGTGCGCGGATCGCGCCGCCGGTGGCAATCGCCGCCGAGATGCCGCAGATCGAGATGCCGGAAGCCAGCGGCACCGCCCATTCGCGCGGAAATTTGAACCATTGGCGCGCGATGAAATAAATGACAGCCCAGTAGATCAGATAAGCTTCGACGATGGCGGCGATGCCGCGCAGAACGACTCCGCTGGCAAAGCTCAGTCGCCCCGCCACTGTCACGGCGATGACGCCGCCGAGAATGACGATGGCGGTCTTGATATAAAGTTCAGGACGTACCGCTTCCTTGATCGCCGCGGCAAAGCGCGGAAACACATTGGCAATAATCAGCCCGACGATCAGCGCGAAGATGAAAGCGCCTTCATTGGTGAGCTTGAGCGACCAGCTGATGCCGAATTTCGTAAATTCGGCCGGCGTCGCCGCTGCGAAGTTCGCGTAATTGCCGATGAACCAGCCGCCATAGGCGAGCCAGAACACCGCGGTGAATCCCAGTGCGAATTTTTTGACATCGACCCCGATCGCGGCGATGCCGGCGCTGAGCACCAGTGTCAGCCCGACATAGGTCGCAAGCAGCGCGCCGACGCCGCCGAGATATGCGTAGTTTTTCGAGACCGGGCTGATCGCGCTGCTGACGTTGCTCCAGACCGACGTGCTGACAACCCAGCCGAGAAGATCGTAATTGGCTGCCGCGGCGAGACCCAAGACGAAAATTGCCAAGCCCAGGATGACGGCGAGCCAATCCTCATTGAGCGTGGCGGCGGTAACGGGTGCGGAGGTGTCCGCGGAACGAACGTCGGAAGCGTAAGCATGAGACATGATAATCCCCAGAGCCGGGATCAACCGGCTTTTCAGACAATGGTTTTAGGCAGAAGACCGATGCGAGCGGTGCTCAAGCGATCGTCAGCAACAGAGTCCCAGCGTCATGATTCATCTCCATGGTCAGGGAGCCCATGAGGACGCTGCATCCTAGCGTTCATGGCGCTTTAGCGTTTTCTCGCGGCGCAAGCTGCTCCGTCAAATCCCGCGATCCGATCCATACTTACGAGCGACCGGATAATGCATTTCGCCACGGCGGGACGCGTAGTCAATGCAGCGAACAAAAATAAGAGAGTTCTGTTCGAGGGTTTGACGCGCAGGCGAATGTTTTGGCGCGGCGTCGCTCCGCGGCGAAACAAAATTTTGCTGCTCCGGAGGTCTGGTTCGACCGCCGGAGGTGTTCGTTATTGGGTTAATTTCTAGCTGAAGTCGTCCACGGACAAAGCGCAGTGAGATAAACTTTCTCTACGCGGCCTGCTGCGAGAGGCGATTCATCTCGCGTTGCACGAGCTGGCGATAAAGTCCGTCTTTCCGCATCAGGAAGTCCGGCGCGCCGTCCTGAATGACACGGCCGTCCTGCAGCACGACGATGCGGTCGAAATTGCGGACGGTGGACAGGCGATGCGCAATGGCGACGACGGTACGCCCGCTCATCAACTGGCTGAGCGCCGCACGGATCAGCTCTTCGGATTCGCTGTCGAGCGCGGAGGTTGCTTCGTCGAGCAGCAGCAACGGCGCATCTTTCAGAAATGCCCGCGCGATGGCGATACGCTGGCGCTGGCCGCCAGAGAGTTTCACGCCGCGGTCGCCGACAATGGTGTGCAGGCCATTCGGTAGATCCTTTATGAAATCGCATCGCGCGGTGATCGCGGCTTCCAGCACTTGGTCGTCAGTCGCGTCCGGCTTGCCGTAGCGAATGTTTTCCAGCACCGATCGGTGAAACAGTGCAATGTCTTGCGGCACAATACCGATGGACTCGCGCAAGCTCTCCTGCGTAACACGGGCAATGTCCTGGCCGTCGATCAGGATGCGGCCGGCCTGCGGGTCGTAGAAACGTTGCAGGAGCGCGAACAACGTGGATTTCCCGCCGCCGGAATGGCCGACCAGCCCGATGCGCTCGCCCGGACTGAAACGAAGATTGAGACTTTGGAAAATCGGCTGCGAGCCGTCGCCATAGCGGAAATCGATATCCTCAAACTTCACGCTCGCACCGCGGCGGACCAGCGGCTCGGCCTCAGGATGGTCGCGCAACTCATGTGGCGCCAGCAGCGTCGCCAGCGCTTCGGATAATCTTGCGATGTGCTGGGTGATGTCGACCAGCGCCACCGCAAGGTCGCGTGTTGCGCTCAAGACCGAGATCGACAGCGTGCAGGCGAGCACGACGTCGCCGGTTGTGGCCGAGCCGTCCTGCCACAGGATGATCGCCCAGCCGAGCAGGCCAAGCGTCAGCGTGACGGTCACCAGGGCATGAAGGATGCGAAGCTTTTCGAGGTAATAAAGGCTGCGGCGTCGTGCTGTCATTTCGCGGTCGACGGTGGCCTCGAAGCGCTTGCGTTCGCGGGCGAAGCCGGAGAAGGCGCGGACCAGCGGCATGTTGCCGACGACATCGACCATCTCGCCATCGACCGAAGCTGCCTTCCGGGCAAAGTCGTGGTGGAGTGGCCGGCCGGCCGCAGCGAGGCGGAACATGACCAGCACCATGATGCCGGCGATGATGGCGAGGCTGCCGCCCATGCTCAGGCTGATGGTGCAGACCAGCGCGATCGCGGCAACCGTCGCCGCGCATGGCGGCAGCACGTTCCACATGACCATGTTCTCGGCAGTGAAGATGGCATTCGATGTCGCTGTGACGCGGCTGGTCAGCGTGCCCGGCAGCCGATCGGCGAAATAGGCCGGCGAATGCCCCATCAAGTGCCGAAACAGGTCGCGGCGTAAATCCCCAGTGACGCCGACAAACGCGTAGTTTGCGATCCAGCTCGCAACACGCCAGAGCAGGTTATCTGCGGCGATCAGGGAGCCGAGCAACGCAAACGCCATCCACACGCCGGGATGGTCGTGATTTGAGAGCACATCAACGAGGTATTTTACGCCGTACTGCGTGCCGACCGAGCAACATACGGCGGCAAGAACAGCTGTCAGGATCACCGCATGGGAAATCGGCCGTGCCCGAACGTAGTGAAAAATGAAAGCAAGAGGACTAGTGGCGAAGTCACAAGGATCGTCCATGCGCGTCTGATCTCCGCATCATCCTGATTGTTGCCCGAGTTGACGGGGGACACCGTCTACGAAAGCAACGCGGAAACCCTTTGTTCCGACACGGGTGGCGACAAAAATTTCCTCAACGCGTGGATGTGGAGGGATCTTGGTCGCGCTGTGTTCGTTGTGTGACGGCGGGTCATTGCGACGGAATTTTTGCAAGCGCTTCGAATTGTTAGGACTCCGCAAATCGCAAAAAGTTCCACGCGCGCTGCAAAAATAAAGTTCCGGCATGGAACTGAAAGATTTGGCGAGTTCGCAGTTGTTGCAATGCACGGGAGCCGGTAGCGCCGGCACGTTTCATACCGGAAAGGTAAGTTGAGATGCATATCGCGCAAATCGCCCCCCTGACGGAGGCGGTGCCGCCAAAATTGTATGGCGGAACCGAACGGGTCGTCTCGTGGCTCACGGAAGAGCTGATCGCGCTCGGCCACGAGGTAACGCTGTTTGCCAGTGGGGACTCCTGTACGTCGGCAAAGCTTGAGCCGATGTGGCCGCGGGCACTGCGTCTTGATGGTTCGGTACGCGATCCTAACGCGCTGCACATGATGATGCTGGAGCAGGTCTATCAGCGGTCAGCTGAATTCGACTTTTTGCATTTTCATCTCGATTACTATCCTTTCTCGCTGTTCTCGCGGCAGCCGACCCCGTTTGTGTCAACGCTCCATGGGCGTCTCGACCTTCCGGAGCATCAGCCGGTGTTCGATACGTTCGGCACTGTCCCGGTGGTCTCGATTTCGAATTCGCAGCGGCGGCCGCTGCCGCAGGCCCATTGGGTTCGCACGGTCCTGCACGGGTTGCCGGAGAAGCTTTTGATGCCAAAGCCGGTCAAGCCTAGCTATCTCGCTTTCCTCGGCCGCATTGCCCCGGAGAAAGGTATCGACCGCGCCATTCGCATCGCGCAACACTGCGGCATCCCGCTGAAAGTGGCCGCCAAGGTCGATCGCACCGACCAGGATTACTATGACGAACAGATCAAACCGCTGCTCCACTCAGCCAATGTTGAGTTCATCGGCGAGATCAATGATACGCAGAAGCCTGACTTTCTCAGCGGCGCCATCGCGCTTTTGGTTCCGATCGATTGGCCGGAGCCGTTCGGCCTGGTGATGATCGAAGCCATGGCTTGCGGCACGCCGGTCATTGCGTTCAACCGGGGTTCGGTGCCGGAGGTGATCGACGAAGGCATCAGCGGCTTCATCGTCGAGGACATCAACGGCGCTATCGGCGCAGTGGATCGCCTGAGCCAGCTGTCGCGTGAGAAAATCCGCAGACAATTCGAGCAGCGTTTTACGGCGCGTCGAATGGCGCAGGATTATCTCAGTGTCTATCGGAGCTCTCACCGAGCGGTTCGCGCCGCATCTGCGGCTGGTGGCCGACGATGCGCCGGCGCTTTAGGATGGGCCGGCTTTAAGAACCGTTCGCTGGTTTGGTCTCCGGCATCATGAACCAGAGGATCGCCAGACCGGCCAACGCCATCGCGGCGAGGCCGGCGAAGGCCGGCGCACTGCCGTAGCGGTCGGTCATGTAGCCGGCAAACGTGGCGCTGAGCGATGCGCCAATCCCGGTCGCAGTGCCGATGATACCCTGGCCTAAATTGAATCGGCCGGTACCGCGGGTGAGGTCAGAGACCACCAACGGCACCATCACGGCGAGAACAGCGGCGGTCACGCCGTCGAGGAGCTGCACGGCGACAAGGAGCGCCGGGTTGCCGACGACGGCGAATAACACGCCGCGGACCGCCAAAGCGGCGAAGGCGATCAGCAGCAACGGCCGCCGGCCCCAGATTTCAGCGCGGCTGCCGAACCACGGCGACAGCGCCGCGACCACGAGCTGCGGCACAACAATGCAGGCTGCGATCAGCAGCGTTGCCCATTGCGCCGATCGCATGGTCATGACGCTTCCCATGAGTGGCAGCATGGCCCCGTTCGCCAGATGGAACATCAGCAGGCAGCCGGCAAAGATCAGCAGCGGGCGGTTATGCATCAGTTCGCCGGGCTTGATCGGCGGCTTGATCTTGGGGTGCAGCGGCTTCGCGCCGTGAGCCTGCTCGGGATCGATTTCGGCAGGCGAAATCGAGCGCAGCGCTATCAGCGCCGGAACCAGCAACAGCACTGTCACGACGAATACAGCGCGGGCCGAGACCAGATAGCCGCACGCGCCCATAACTGCGGCCGCAAATCCATTACCGATTGAGGCAAAACGCGCGTTGCGGCCGAGCCGCTCGCCGATCGCCGCATGGCCGACGAGACCGACGCTGATCGCCACCATGGCCGGACCGAGTACGCAACTCGCCAGGGCGTGCAGTATTGATCCGGCGAGCACAACCGGGAATATCGGCAGCGCCGCGTAAGTCAGAGCGCTGATGCATATTGTGATGATGGCGACGCCGGCGACGAAACGCTCCGAACGCGCCGCATCGACGATTGCCCCGCCCGGCATCTGGCCCAGCAGCGAAACAAAGCCGGCCGCGGAAAGAACGAGGCCGATGTCAAACTGCGTCCAGCGTTGCGCCGTGAGATAGACCGAGACGAACGGACCGAAACCGGTTTGCACGTCGGCGACGAAGAAGATGAACCAGTCGAGACCGCGAAGGCTTGCGCGTGACGGTGCGAGTGGCGGTTCGTGCCCTTCGGGTTCGACAGGCAACGGCCGAGCTTCGGCAGTGGCTTCGTGCCGATCCTCATCGTTGTCGCGCATGACCCGTAACGGCTTTCCCGGCAGGATACTTCTCCGCCAATCGCTTATTCAAAGGGCAATGGCTCAAGCTTGCCGAGCGCGCCGAGGATCACGACGGGTTTGCCGTCCTCGTAGGCCGGCGCCTCTTTCACCTGGTCGCGGTTTAAATCAAGCGTGACCTGCTCATCGGGTTTGCCCGGCGGCGGAAAATGCAAAGCGTTCCATTCGACGGCGATCTTGCGGCTGCCGACGCCGAGGAAGCCGCCAAAGTCGATGATCGCGGCGCGCACCTCGCCGCTGCGATCGACCAGCACGTCGACAATCCGCCCCATATTCTCGTTGGCGCTGCTCACCACCTCGCGGCCGAGAATGCCCTCGACCTCATGATTGGTGAGCACCGTCACCGCTGCGGGCGGTTGAGGTTGCGGTGTCGCGGGTGCGCCACTGCCCTGCGCACTATTGCTCTGTGGCCTACTGCTTTGTGCGTCAGTCGAAGCTGGCGTGTCGTCGGCCGCGCCTGCACGAAACGCCGCGGACACCAGCAGAACTGTAACAATAATGGCCAATGCCGCCGGATGTTTGACGCGCATCGTACCTCCGAAAATCTGTGGAATCTCACCCGGCTTAAGCCTTCGGGTGTGCCGCTGGTTCCACAGTTTCGGTTTGGTTATAGGTTCGGCGCCGGAACCTGAGCTATCAGGCCGAGAACACGATCGAAACACGGATGTCGCCGCTGATCCGCGGTGTATCGAGCGAAACCGTATTGCCGTGCCGCCGCACGCGAAGATCGACGCTTGATGTTCCAAGACGCAAATCGTGCAGAACCACTTCGTCAAGAAATGCCGGGAGCCGCGGATTGCACAGCCGGATTTCGCCCTTGAACGGATCGAACTGCAGACCCAGCGACGCTTCCAGCAGCGTGAATGGTGTGGCGCTGGCCCAGGCTTGCGGTGAGCAGGCGACCGGATAGAGCGTCGGGCCTTGGCCGTGCTGGCGCCGAAAGCCGCAGAACAATTCGGGCAGCCGCCGGTACTCCATATAAGCCGCGGTGTTGAACATGCCGTCGAACAGCGTCTCGACTGCTTGCTTATGTTCGTAACGCGCCAATCCCAGTGCAATCAGTGCATTGTCGTGGGGCCAGATGGAGCCGTTGTGATACGACATCGGATTGTAACGGGCTTCGCCCTGCGCCACGGTGCGGATACCCCAGCCGGAAAAGAAATTGTTTTGCAGGAGTCCTTTCGCGACCAGCGCGGCGCGTGCCGGCGCGGCGATACCGGTGAATAAAACTTGGCCCGCATTCGATGTGCGCACGCGGCATGGATTCTTGTTGCCGTCGAGCGCGAGTGCATAAGTCTCGATCTCCGGGCACCAGAACGCCTCCTCAAAGCGGATAGCAAGTCGCTCGGCCTCAGCTTTCAGTTTTTTGGCATCGGCGCTGCGGCCGATCCGCTGGGCCCAGCGGCCGGCGAGAAGTTTCGCTGCAAAGACATAACCCTGCACTTCGGCGAGCGCGATCGGGCCTTCCGCGAGACGACCGTCGGCATGAAAAATCGCGTCGTGCGAGTCCTTCCAGCCCTGGTTGGCGAGTCCTTGTTCGGTTTGACGGTAGTATTCAATGAAGCCATCGCCATCGCGATCGCCCGGGCCATCGATCCAGGCCAGTGCTGCCTGAATGGCGGGCCACAGCGTGGCGATCGTTTCGATGTCTCCGGTTCGCTCGGCATAGAGTCCGGCGAGCAGCACGAACAGCGGCGTTGAATCGACGCTGCCGTAGTAGAGACCGAATGGCACCTCGCGCAGCGCCGCCATTTCGCCACCGCGCATCTCGTGCAGGATCTTGCCCGGCTCGGCGTCGGCGAGCGGATCGGTGGTTTTGGCCTGGAAAGCGGCAAGGCGGCGGAGCACACCGCGCGCCACTTCGGGACTCCACCACAGCATCTGCAACGCGGTAATGAGTCCGTCACGGCCGAACGTGGTCGAATACCATGGAATTCCGGCGTAGGGATAACGGCCCTGCGGAGTGTCGGTCATCAGCATCGCAAGATCGGCTGCTGACCGGCAGAGAACTTCATTGAAGCGGTCGTTGGAGGTCTCGACCGAGGTCCGCTCGCGGCTTTGCTCACGCATCTCCCGGCGAGCGGCAATCAAACCGCGAAGGAAAGGCGGCTGACGCGGCTCGGCCGCATCGCAACTCACTGCGAGGAAAAGCGGCTGCGCATCGCCCGGAGCAAGGTGCAAATTGTAAATCGCGGTGTTGGTGGTGAGTTGTTCGGGACGCGGATCGAAGGTCAGTGTGGTCCGCCGGGTCTTGCCATCGAGTCCCTGATACGCCAACAGGACCTGATCGTCCCCGCGCAGCTTCGCTGTCAAGGTGCCGCGGTGGTCGCGATGCGCACCGCGCACCTCAAACAGATCCGCAAAGTCATTCTCGAACACGATCGAGAGCTGCAAATCGAGGGCCTTGTTGCCGTAATTTCGGATGCCCAGCCGCTGATAGGCGGTCCCCCTCCACAGAAAGATCGTGCGCAGGATATGGACGGTATCCTTTTCAAGAAGCAGGCGCTCGCCAGCCTCGAGGTCGGGATTGGTCAGATCGACAAAGAAAGCAGAGTTGTCGTCTCGCAGATTGGAGCCGAGCAGAAGGGGCTGCGCGCCATTAATCTGCAACTCGAGCCGCGACAGATATCGCGTGTCTTTATGAAAAAGGCCGGCTGATCCGCTCGATGGAAAGATATCGCCGCGGCTGTCGAGCACGACGAAGGTGTCGCCATATTTGAGGACGCGCGTCGGGCGCGTTGCCGGCTGTTCCGTGCCGCCGACGTAGAATGGCGTTCCCGAAGGTGATGGTTCAACAACGTGCAGTTTGGCGACAGTATCAGGCGACATTGCGTTTTACTTTGCGGTTTCGGAACGTGAATCCGGCGACGGACGCAACGGTTACGCCTTGATTGAGTTCGAAAGGTTGAGGGTGGCCTACGGCTTCGCGTTACTGTGAATGACGTCGACAACGCGCATCTGCACCGGGTCGACAACGACGACAATGTCGTTGCCCGCCATGCCGTATTTCAGTCCAACCTGTGCCGGGTCTCCGGCAGGCCCGTTATCGGGCAGATCAATCAGATCGACCGTTTGCGGCACCGGGGCTCCGACAGCTGGCAGCCAGCTGGCGGCTCTGAGGCTTTACCGGCTGGTCGAAGACCGCGTTGAAAATCGCGCTTCTTTGCGCCGCGGTCAGTGTGATGGTCTGCGTCACTGAGCCATTGGGCTGAACGGCCTCATCGCGCCCCGCGGACTGCGCCAAAGCAGCGGTCGAACCAAGAACTGTTCCCAATAAGACAAAACCCAGTTTCTTTAATGTGCTGTGCATACGCATCGGCCTCCTCCAGAAGCGCAACGCACGAGGTTCCAGATAGGTCCGTAAATTTCATGCTGCATTGCACGCTAGCTTTAGATCGGCGGTGTTTATGACGGAGACATCGCTTTTCCTGCGCCGCTGTCGGGTTGCGCCCGACTGCGGCGTTTAGGCATGAGACAAAAATTCCCATGACAAAAGGGTGAAATCGCCCTAGTTCATTTGAAACAAATAGAAGACGATGTTCAAAAAAAGACACTTCTGGGTAGGGAACCTATGGCGGCTTCAGCAACAACAGTGAAGTCATCAGATGTCGTTGCATCGGCAGCGACGCGCTGGACACAGCTTATTGTCGGCATCGATCTGCATGGTGCTGATTGCCAACCTGCAATACGGCTGGACCCTGTTTGTTAACCCGATCAACAAGGCGCACGGCTGGTCGATCGCCGAAATCCAGCTCGCCTTCAGCATCTTTATTGCGCTGGAAACCTGGCTGACACCGGTCGAGGGCTGGATTGTTGATGCCATCGGTCCACGGAATGGTCCACGGCTGATGGTGGCATTTCGGTGGTCTTACCGTGGCGCTGGGCTGGGTCATCAACGCCTACGCGCAGTCGCTGACTGCACTTTATGCGGGCGCGGTTATTTCCGGAATCGGCGGCGGCGCGATCTATGCAACTTGCGTCGGTCAGGCGGTGAAATGGTTTCCCGACCGGCGCGGTCTTGCCGTTGGTTTGACCGCTGCTGGCTACGGTGCCGGCGCTGCCATCAGTGTCGTTCCTATTCGAGAGGTCATTGCCTCGAACGGCTATGAGGCCGCGTTCCTCTGGTTTGGACTGATTCAGGGCGGCGTGGTGTTTTTGGTCGCGTGGCTGATGCGCGCGCCGGAAGCCGGTGAGGTCGCCGGCTCTTCTGCGCCGAAAGTCGCACAAAGCGCGCGCAGCTACACGCCGCTTGAAGTGCTGCGGAACCCGGTGTTCTGGCTGCTGTACGTTATGTTCGTCACCGTGTCGGCTTCAGGATCTGATGGCGACCGCGCAAATCGCGCCGATCGCCAAGGATTTCAACGTCGGCGATACCATCATGTTCTGGGGCGCTACGACATTGAGCGCTGCGCTGATTATCGACAATATCTGCAACGGCGCGGCGCGACCGATGTTCGGCTGGATCTCAGACAATATCGGCCGCGAATACACCATGGTGCTGGCGTTCGGCCTGGGCGGCGTTTCCTACTGGCTGCTCGGCAGTTTCGGTTATGCGCCGCTGGGTTTCGTGGTGTTCGCGGCGATGATCTTTTTGACCTGGGGCGAAATCTTCAGCCTGTTTCCATCGACCTGCACCGATACGTTCGGCACCAAGTTCGCGACGGTCAATCTCAGCCTGCTTTACACCGCAAAGGGCACCTCGGCGTTTCTGGTCCCGATTGCCAACCTGATCAAGGACGCGACCGGAAGCTGGCACATGGTGTTTGTTGCTACGGCGATCATGAATTTCGCGGTGGTCGGCTTGGCGATCTTCGTGCTCAAGCCGATGCGGGCGCGCATGATGGCCAAAAGCTGACGAACCGCGCTGATACGGAATTGCTGTGCGGATTTAGCGGCGCGGGAGCAATCCCGCGCCGTGTCCTGGTTTGGCAGTGCAAAAATCTGAAGCTTCCGGGCCTCTGGCATAATGTATTACAGTGCGGTATAGCCTGCCTGAGAACGCGGCCAAGATTTCAAGAAGACCGCGTCCTGTAAGGGTTGAGAGCGTCCCCGATGTCCTCTGGAGTGCATCGACTTTCGGTCCGGTCGCGCGATGGCGCGTCAGCCGCACGTCCGCGCCTCGAGCCGATCGACACCTCCTTTAGCTTCAAGAATAAAGCCTATGCGGCGCTCAAGTCGGTCATCACCGACATGGACGTGTATGGCGGCCGTGAAGACATCCGGCTCGACGAACGCAGCCTTGCCGAAGAGTTCGGCATCAGCCGCACGCCGGTGCGTGAAGCGATGGCCCAGCTCGAGCGCGAAGGTTTTGTGCGCTCGGTGCCGCGCCGCGGTGTCTATGTCGTGCGCAAGACCAAGCGCGAAGTGATTGAACTGATCACCGCCTGGGCGGCGCTGGAAAGCATGGCGGCGCGCCTGATCACCGAGAACGCCGGCGATGACGAGATCGCTTCGCTGCGGCGCGTGTTCGCCGCGTTCGACAACGGCGAGCTGCGCGCCCATCTCGACGAGTATTCCGAAGCCAATATCGAGTTTCATCAAACGCTGGTGCGCCTGAGCCGTAACAGCGTGCTGATCAATCTTGCCGAGAACCTGTTCACGCATATGCGGATGATCCGGCGCAAGACGATCGGCGAGAAGGACCGCGTCGATCGTTCGATCCGCGATCACATGCACATCATTGAAGCGCTCGAAGCGCGCGACACGGTTCGCGCGGAGAAACTGGTTCGTGACCACGCGCTCGGCCTTGCCGAGCACGTGGAAAAATACGCCGATTATCTGGATTGAGCGTTGCGATGCCGCACTTCTTTCTCAAACTCATCGCGCCCCGCCCGACGTTCGCGATGGATATGTCGGCGGAGGAAAAAGCAATGATGGGCGAGCATGCCGCTTATTGGAAATCGAAGCTGGATGGTGGCGATGTTGTCGTGTTCGGTCCTGTCATGGATCCCCATGGACCTTATGGCATGGGTATTGTGACGATGCCTGACGAAGCTGCCGCGCGCGCATTTGCCGATGCTGACCCTGCAATCAAATCCGGGCGCGGCTTTGCTTGCGAGATTTATCCGATGCGCGCTGTTACGCGTGTAACCCAAGCTGTGTCCTAAGGAGACCCCATGGCCGATGCAGCAGTGAAGCCAATGCCTGCCGCCGCTGAAGCTGAGCAGGAATTGACCGACGGTTTTCATCTGATCATCGATGCGCTCAAGCTCAACGGCATCAATACGATCTATGGCGTCCCGGGCATTCCGATCACCGATTTCGGGCGTATGGCGCAGGCCGAAGGCATCCGCGTGCTGTCGTTCCGCCACGAGCAGAATGCCGGTTATGCCGCCTCGATCGCCGGCTTCCTGACCAAAAAGCCCGGTGTCTGCCTGACCGTATCGGCGCCGGGCTTCCTAAATGGCCTGACCGCACTGGCGCACGCCACCACCAACTGCTTTCCGATGATCCTGATCTCCGGCTCGTCCGAGCGCGAGGTCGTCGACCTGCAGCAGGGCGACTACGAGGAAATGGATCAACTCGCCATCGCCAAGCCGCTGTGCAAGGCCGCGTTCCGCGTGCTGCATGCGCCGATATCGGCATCGGACTTGCTCGCGCCATCCGTGCTGCGGTGTCGGGCCGTCCCGGCGGTGTTTATCTCGATCTGCCGGCCAAGCTGTTCGGTCAGGTGATGAATGCCGAGGCCGGACGGAAGTCGCTGGTGAAGGTCATCGACGCCGCGCCCGCGCAAATTCCGGCGCCGGAAGCGGTCAAACGCGCGCTCGATGTGCTCAAGAGCGCCAAGCGTCCGCTGATCATCCTCGGCAAGGGCGCGGCCTACGCGCAGGCCGATGACGCGATCAAGAGCTTTGTCGAAAAGAGCGGCGCGCCGTTCCTGCCGATGAGCATGGCGAAAGGCTTGCTGCCTGACACGCACGCGCAGTGTGCCGGCGCGGCGCGCTCCACCGTGCTGAAGGACAGCGACGTTGTGCTGCTGATCGGCGCGCGGCTGAACTGGCTGCTGTCGCACGGCAAGGGCAAGGCCTGGGGCGATGCGCCGAAGAAATTCATTCAGATCGACATTGAGCCGAAGGAAATGGACTCCAACGTCGAGATCGCCGCGCCTGTGGTCGGCGATATCGGTTCGTGCGTCGCCGCGCTGCTCAACGGCATGGGCGGCAACTGGGCTGCGCCACCGGCTGACTGGATCAAGACCGTCACCTCAAAGCGTGACGAGAACGTCACGCAAGATGGCGCCGCGGCTGATGAACAACAACGTGCCGATGGATTATCACGGCGCGCTCGGCGTGCTGCGCACGGTGGTCAAGGAGCGGCCGGATGCGATCCTGGTCAACGAAGGCGCCAACACGCTCGACCTCGCGCGCGGCGTCATCGACATGTATCGGCCGCGCAAGCGCATCGACGTCGGCACCTGGGGCGTGATGGGCATCGGCATGGGCTACGCCATCGGCGCGGCAATCGAAACCGGCAAGCCGGTTCTCGCCGATTGAAGGTGACTCGGCTTTCGGCTTCTCCGGTATGGAGATCGAGACGATCTGCCGTTATCAGCTGCCGGTCTGCGTCGTTATCTTCAATAACGACGGCATCTATCGCGGCACCGACGTGAATGGCGCGAGTGCCGATCCGGCGACGACGGTGTTCGTTAAGGGGGCACGCTACGACAAGATGATCGAAGCGTTCGGCGGCACCGGTGTCAACGCGACATCGCCTGATGAACTCCGCCGCGCCGTTAACGCCGCGATGGACTCCGGCAAGCCGACACTGATCAACGCGGTTATCGATCCAAAAGCCGGCAGCGAGAGCGGCCGCATCGGCAACCTCAATCCGCAAAGCGCGCTGCGCAAGAAATCGAGCTAGGGGAGACAGCAAATGGCCTCGAAGAAGAAAGCCAAGGCGAAATCCAAAGCGGCTGTGAAAAAGCCGGCCGCGAAGAAATCCGCCAAGCAAGTTAGCAAGAAGGTCGCGCAGCTGAAGGCAAAAAAGCCGGCGGCAAAAGCCGCAAATGGCAATGGCTTGCCGCGGCCGAGCTCCAAGCCGTTCGGCCAGGCGGGCCGGGCGCTTGAAGGCGTGAAAATCCTCGACTTCACCCATGTGCAGTCTGGCCCGACCTGCACGCAGCTTCTCGCTTATATGGGCGCTGACGTCATCAAGGTCGAACGCCCCGGCGTCGGCGATATCACCCGCGGCCAGCTTCGCGACGTTAAAGGCCAGGACAGCCTTTATTTCACGATGCTCAACGGCTCGAAGCGATCGATCACCATCGACAGCAAGAATACCAAGGGCAAGGAAATCCTCGAGCGTCTGGTCAAGTATTGCGACGTGCTCGTGGAAAACTTTGCGCCGGGTGCGCTTGATCGTATGGGCCTGACCTGGGACTACATCCACAAGACCAACCCGCGCATGATCGTTGCCTCGGTGAAAGGCTTTGGCCCGGGCCCGTACGAGGATTGCAAGGTCTACGAGAACGTCGCGCAATGCGCCGGCGGCGCTGCTTCGACGACCGGCTTTCGTGAAGGGCCGCCGCTCGTCACCGGCGCGCAGATCGGTGACAGCGGCACGGGGCTGCATCTCGCGCTCGGCATCGTTTCCGCGCTTTACCAGCGCATGCGCACCGGCCGCGGTCAGAAGGTGCTCTGCGCCATGCAGGACGGGGTGCTCAACCTCGCCCGCGTCAAGCTCCGCGATCAACAGCGCCTCAAGCACGGTCCGCTCACCGAATACAGCCAATACGGCGAGGGGATTCCGTTCGGCAAGGCCGCACCGCGCGCCGGTAACAACTCTGGCGGCGGCCAGCCGGGCTGGATCGTCAAATGCAAGGGCTGGGAGACCGATCCCGACGCTTACATTTATTTCATCACCCAGGCGCCGGTGTGGGGTCCGATCTGCGATCTGATCGGCAAGCCGGAATGGAAGACCGATCCGGATTTCGCCACGCCGCCGGCGCGGCTGCCGCGGCTGCGGCATATCTTCGATACGATCGAGGAGTGGACCAAGACCATGACCAAGTTCGAGGTCATGGATAAGTGCAACGCCGTCGATATTCCCGTTGGTCCGATCCTGTCGATGAAGGAGATCGCCGAGGAGAATTCGCTGCGTGCGACCGGCACGGTGGTTGAAGTCGATCATCCGGGCCGCGGCAAATATTTGACCGTCGGAAATCCGATCAAGCTTTCGGACTCGCCACAGGATGTGCGGCGTTCACCGCTGCTTGGCGAACACACCGACGAAATCCTGCGCAAGGTGCTCGGCTATTCCGAGAAAGAAGTTGCCGAGATCAGAACGTCGGGCGCGATCACGCCGCCTGAAAAGCCGGCCAAGGCGGAGGCGGCGTGACCATGCGTATCGTCGTTCACGGTCAGCAGGCGTTCGGCAAGGCGGTACTCGAAGCGCTGCTCAAGCGGGGCGAGAATGTTGTCGGCGTCTATGTCGCGCCGGAGAAGCCCGGCGCCAAGGCCGATCCGCTCAAGGAGGCTGCACTCGCGGCCAATCTTCCGGTCTATCAGCCGGATTCCTACAAGAAACCGGAAGTATGGGAAGAATTCAAAGCGCTGAAGCCTGACCTTCAGGTCATGGCGTTCGTCACGCTGTTCGTCCCGGAAGAATTCCTCAACATCCCGACCCACGGTTCGATCCAGTATCACCCGTCGCTGTTGCCGGCCTATCGCGGCGCCAGCGCCATCAACTGGCCGATCATCAAGGGCGAGACAGAAACCGGTCTGTCGATCTTCTGGCCTGACAACGGGCTCGATACCGGCGACGTATTGATCCGGAAAAAAACGCCGATCAGCGGCAGCGACACGCTTGGTACTGTCTATTTCGACCGCCTGTTTCCGATGGGCGTCGATGCGATGCTGGAGTCCGTCGATCTGGTGAAGTCCGGAAAAGCGCCGCGCATCAAACAGGATGAGTCAAAAGCGACTTACGAAGGCCGCTGCGGCCCCGACAACGCCAGGATCGACTGGGGCAAGCCATGGGAGCAGATCGACCGGCTCATTCGTGGCTGCAATCCGGCCCCCGGCGCGTGGACCACGCTCGAAGGCAAACAGCTGAAAGTTTTCGATGCCAAGCCGCTGCCGGCGAAAGATCCGAAAGGCATTGCCGGCAAGACCGGTGAAGTCGCCGCGGTCGACGCTGATGGCTTCACGGTGGTTTGCGCCGACGGCCGCTTCAAAGTCACGCGCGTGCAACCTGCCGACGGCAAAAAGATCGAAGCCGGCGAGTGGGCGAAGTCGGTCAACCTCGCGGTGAAAGCCAGATTTTCATAACGGCCAGAACTCAACGAATTCCCGTCACTCCAGCTCCTCAACGGAACCCCCATGCCCGCCTCGCAACATCAAAGTCCGAAATCCGATATTGAAATCGCCCAGGCTGCCAAGCCGCGCCGCATCGTCGAGGTGGCCAAGGAAAGACTTGGCGTCGCGCCGGAAAATCTCGAGCCCTATGGCCACTACAAGGCCAAGGTGTCGATGGAATACATCAAGACGCTCAAGGACAAGAAGAACGGCAAGCTGATTCTGGTCACGGCGATCAACCCGACGCCGGCGGGCGAAGGTAAGACCACAACGACGGTCGGCCTGACCGACGCGCTCAATCACATCGGCAAAAAGGCGATGTGCGCGCTGCGCGAACCGTCACTCGGCCCTTGCTTCGGCGTCAAAGGTGGTGCGGCCGGTGGCGGCTACGCTCAGGTGATCCCGATGGAGGACATCAATCTCCACTTCACCGGCGACTTTCACGCCATTACTTCGGCGCACAACCTGCTCTCGGCGCTCATCGACAATCACATCTACTGGGGCAATGCGCTCGGTATCGACTCGCGTCGCGTCGCCTGGCGCCGGGTCATGGACATGAACGACCGCGCGCTGCGCGAGATCGTCTGCTCGCTTGGCGGTGTCGCCAACGGTTATCCGCGCGAAGCCGGGTTCGACATCACGGTTGCGTCGGAAGTCATGGCGATTTTCTGCCTCGCCACCGACCTCGATGACCTCAAGCGGCGGCTTGGCGATATCATCGTTGGCTATACCCGCGAGCGCAAACCCGTGCGGGCCCGCGAGCTGAAAGCCGACGGTGCGATGACCGCTCTGCTGAAAGATGCGATTGCGCCCAATCTGGTGCAGACGCTCGAAGGGACGCCAGCTTTCATCCACGGCGGTCCGTTCGCCAACATTGCACACGGCTGCAATTCGGTGTCGGCAACGACGACCGCGCTGAAGCTTGCCGACTACGTCGTGACCGAGGCAGGCTTCGGCGCCGATCTCGGCGCGGAAAAATTCCTCGATATCAAATGCCGCAAGGCCGGACTGAAGCCGGATGCCGTCGTCATCGTAGCCACGATCCGCGCGCTGAAGATGCATGGTGGCGTGAAGAAAGAGGACCTTAAGAAAGAGAATCTTCAGGCCCTCGAAGCCGGCATGGCCAATCTCCAGCGCCATGTCGAGAATATCAAGAAATACAATCTGCCGGCTGTCGTCTCGATCAACCGCTTCTCCGCCGACACCGATGCCGAGATCAATCTGGTCAAGGAAAAATGCAAGGGGCTCGGCGTTGAAGCGCTGATGGCCGATCACTGGGCTATGGGTGGCGAAGGTGCAGCCGATGTGGCGCGTGCCGTCGTGAAAGTCATCGATGAAGGCAAAGCGAACCTGAAGTATCTCTATCCGGACGAGATGCCGCTATTCGAAAAAGTGCGCACGATCGCTAAGGAGATTTACCGCGCCGACGACGCCACTGCCGACAAGTCAGTGAAGGATCAGCTCAAGACCTGGGAAGAGATGGGCTTCGGCAAGCTGCCGGTCTGCATCGCCAAGACGCAGTACTCGTTCTCGACCAATCCCGACGCCAAGGGCGCGCCAACCGGATTTAACATTCCGGTGCGCGAAGTCCGGCTGTCCGCAGGCGCCGAGTTCATCGTCGCGATCTGCGGTGAGATCATGACGATGCCGGGGTTGCCGAAAGTACCGTCGGCGGATTCGATCGACGTCAACGCGCAGGGCAAGATCGTCGGATTGTTCTAAGTCATCCGGCACATTTCTCTGGCTCCCGCTTGTGCGGGGACCGATGACGCTTAGCTGAAGTGACGGACTAAAGGACGGTCAAACAAGGAGTCTTCTATGTTGAAGTTTTATTACAGCGGTGCGCCAAACCCGACCAAGGTGGCGCTGTTTCTGGAAGAGACGGGCACGCCGTACGAGGCTATTCCGGTCGATACTCGCAAGGGCGAACAGCATAATCCGGAGTTCCTGGCGATCAACCCGAATGCAAAGCTGCCGGCGATCGTCGATGGCGACGTCACTGTGTTCGATTCAAGTGCGATCCTGCTTTACCTTGCCGAGAAGACCGGCAAATTCCTGCCGGCCAAGTCCGACAAAGCGCGCGGCGAACTGCTGTCGTGGATGTTCTTCGTGTCGTCCGGCGTTGGCCCGTATTTCGGCCAGGCAGTACACTTCCGCAACTATGCGCCGGAGAAAATTCAGTACGCGATCAATCGCTACGTGTTTGAGGGCAACCGTCACGCCGGTATCCTGGACGCGCGGCTTGGCAAACAGAAATACATGCTCGGCGACACCTATACGATCGCCGACATGAACGTGTGGGGCTGGGCGCGCATGCTGCCGAACGTGATCGGCGAGGGCGCCTGGGACAAGTACAAGAATCTGAAGCGCCTTGTCGATGAGATCAACGCGCGGCCCGCTGCGCAAAAAGCCAGCACGCTCAAGGATCGTCACAAGTTCAAGACAGAAATGGACCAGGAATCGCTGAACGCGATGTTCCCGCACCTGAAAGAAAAAGTAGCGTAAGCCTTTTTCTGCTGAGAGTGAAACGGCGCGGCTGTCAAAGCCGCGCTGTTTGCTTTTTATCCATGCGTGTCGGCGTTTAGGGCAGAACGCGAATGAGATAGAGCGCTGCGATCAAGCCCCCGATCGACAGGACAACCGAGCTGACGATGTAGAGCGCGGACGCCAGAATCTGTCCGCGTTCGATCAGATAATAGGCATCGAGCGAAAACGTGGAGAAGGTAGTGAAGCCGCCGCAAATGCCGACGGTCAGGAACACGCGTAACGTCTGCGGCGCGTCCCATTTCAGCGCAAACAGGCCGGCGAACACGCCGATCAGCGTCGACCCGACGACATTGATGATCAGCGTGCCCCACGGGAAATCGAGCCCGAACAGTTTTCCGGATCCGACGCCGACGAGATAGCGCGCTACGGAGCCGATGGCGCCGCCCACTGCAACCGCGAGAATATTTGCCCAGTTCAACGGTTCGTCCTCCTCTTAAGCCAGTCAGTCCCGGCCTGACGATGCAGGCGGGAGAGTTTCGGCGAATGACCTGGCATGCTTGGCATGCGCAACCCTTTGCGGGCCGCGCTCGGAGGGAATGCCCCTACCGACGCCTGAACGCGCCCGGTAGGAGTCATCAGCCTTGCGGCGGTTATCGGGGGACCCCATCCCCATCAACTGAGTTCGAGAATATCCGGAGCGCTTAAGGCGTCAAGATCGCTGAAACTTAAACGGCGCGGCTTTGTGAACCGCGCCGCTCCTGTTTCGCGCTCGCGGAACTGTTACTGAAACAGCTTCATCGCGTTGATAAGCGTCTGCACCACGCCCCAGGTCAGCGGAATGCCGACAAAGAGCCACGCCAGCGCCAATTGCAATCCGGTCGTGCCGGTCTGCGGATTTGAGTCTGCCATGTGCGTTCTCCTTATGCGCCGGCCGGTTTTGCCGCCGCACCCACGCCCATCTGGGCGCGGTCGGCGCTGCCGTCCGCTTTCATGTGATAACGCGCATCGACTGCCTTGATCAGCGCGTTGGCGATGAAGCCGATGATGAACAGGCCCGCCATGATGTACATAGTCACGTTATAGGCCTGCGCCTTCGGCACACCGTGATTGATGTTGTACTCGCGGATGTAGTTCACGAGCACCGGTCCGAAGATGCCGGCCATCGCCCATGCGGTCAGCAGCAGGCCATGAATGGCGCCGACGTAGCGCGTGCCAAACATGTCTTTCAGATATGCGGGAACGGTTGCGAAACCTCCGCCGTACATGCTGATGATCACCAGGAACGCCAGCACGAAGCCGGCCACGCTGCCGATCGACCCGGTGTAGGGGACGGTGCAGTACATCAGGAAGCCGAGCACCATGAAGATGAAGTAGGTGTTCTTGCGCCCGATATAGTCCGACGTGGAGGCCCAGAAGAACCGGCCCGCCATATTGAACAGGCTCATCAAGCCGACCAGACCCGCTGCAGCGATCGCGGTGATTTTGCCTGGGAACATTTCCTGGGCCATCGCCGAGGCTTGCCCGAGCACGCCGATGCCAGCGGTCACGTTGATGCAGAGCACGATCCAGATGCACCAGAATTGCGGTGTCTTGAGCGCATCGTAGACGTAGACGTCGCTGGTGGTGATCAGCTTCGAGGCATGCGTTGGCGCGACGTAACCTTCCGGCTTCCAGTCCGGGGCCGGCAGGCGCACCAGAAAGGCGCCGACCATCATGAACACGAAGTAGGCGGCGCCGAGAACGATAAATGTCTCCGCGACACCGACATGAGTTGGCGTTGAGAACAGGCCCATCAGCCAGACCGAGAGTGGCGAAGCGATGAAAGCGGCGCCGCCGAAGCCCATGATCGCCATGCCGGTCGCCATGCCCGGTCGATCGGGAAACCATTTGATCAGCGTCGAAACCGGCGAGATGTAGCCGATGCCGAGCCCGATTCCGCCGATCAGGCCGTAGCCGAAATAAACGACCCAGATATTGTGGATGTAGACGCCGAAGGCCGAGATCAAAAAGCCGATCGCCCAGCACAGCGCGGCGGTGAACATCGCCCGGCGCGGTCCGCCTTCCTCGACCCAGCGGCCGAAAATCGCGGCGGAGAAGCCAAGGACGAAAATCGCGATCGAGAAGATCCAGCCCAACTGTGGAATGGTCCAGTCGTCTGGCGTTGATTGTGTGACGCCAAGGAGCTTGGTCATCGGCAGATTGAACACGCTGAATGCATAAGCCTGGCCAATGCACAGGTGCACGCACAGCGCAGCTGGCGGCACCATCCATCGGTTAAATCCCGGCTTGGCGATCGAATAGCTACGATCGAGAAAGCTCATTGCGCGGCCCTCCTTATTCCCCGTCGCTTTTATTTGTGATTTGAAGATGCGCTGCAGCGACAAGGGCGCGTCTTTTCAACTTTCGAACCAAACAAAAATGTACCTGTCGCCGCGACGTAATGGCAAGTTCGACCAAAGTCTGCCGTGCAGCATCCACGTGCGTTCCTTAACGGCAAACGCCGCAGACGGTGGGATTATTCCCCGCGGCCGTGAAGCACCGAAAAATATTCTCGAAGAGTTTCGCGAGGCGATGGGTTGCCTTCGCGAGGTTGTACAAAAAGATGTTGTTTATCAATAGTTTGTGCTACGCTTTGTTCGTCAGATAACGGGCGGTCTAAGGCGAATGTTCTGCGAGCGAAATCTTGAAATTTCTGGGACCAAGTGTCGCGGCAATTGGCGCCGGTATTTGCTGCTACGCAGCATGGCGTGCTTCTGTTTCAATCGTCATCTGCGCGTTCTAGAAAGTCTGTGATGAGCATAACCGAACAACCGACCAGCCCGGTCGGACGCACCCGCAATCGCCCACGCCGCACGCCGAAGGGCCGCCAACTCGATCCCCAGGCGGTCGCTGACATTGAAGCGCTGCTGACCGACCGGTCGCGCCGTCGCGATCTGCTGATCGAGCATCTGCATCTCATTCAGGACAAATACGGCCATATCTCTGCCGCTCATCTTGCTGCGCTCGCGGCCGAGATGAAACTCGCGCAAACCGAGGTGTATGAGGTCGCGACCTTCTACGCGCATTTCGATGTCGTGAAGGAAGGCGAAACACCGCCGCCTTCAGTCACGGTTCGCGTCTGCGACTCGTTGTCGTGCGCGATGGCGGGCTCGGAGCATCTTTTGCAAGATTTGCCGAAAGCGCTTGGTCCGGATGTGCGCGTCGTTCGTGCGCCATGCATGGGCGCTTGCGATCATGCGCCGGCGTGCGCGGTCGGTCACGTGCAGGTATTGAAAGCCGATAAGGCGAAAGTAACCGCTGCCGCAGCAAAGCCTGCGCATGCGCACGTCTATCCGACGCCGACACCGTTTGAGGCTTATCTGAAGAACGGCGGCTATGAGTTGCTCAAAGCCTGTACCGGCGGTAAGCGCACGCGTGACGATCTGATCAAGGTCGTCAGCGATGCCGGCCTGCGTGGCCTTGGCGGTGCTGGTTTCCCGACCGGACGGAAATGGTCGCTGGTCCGCGCCGAGCCGGCACCGCGGCTGTTTGCCGTCAATTGCGACGAGGGCGAACCGGGCACGTTCAAGGATCGCTACTATCTTGAGCGCGATCCGCATCGCTTCATTGAAGGCATGTTGATCGCGGCTTGGGTCGTCGAGGCCGCCGACACCTATCTCTATGTCCGCGACGAATATCCCGAAGTGATCCTGCTGTTGCAGCAAGAGATTGCCAAGGCCGAGGATGCGGGCCTGTCGGGTCACACCAAGATTCATTTGCGGCGCGGCGCGGGTGCTTACATCTGCGGCGAAGAATCCGCGATGATCGAATCCATTGAAGGCAAGCGCGGTCTGCCGCGTCACCGGCCGCCTTATGTGGCGCAGGTTGGCTTGTTCGGCCGGCCGACGCTCGAGCAAAACGTCGAAACGCTGTTCTGGATCCGCGACATTATCGAGAAGGGCGCGGAATGGGTCACGTCGCAGGGCCGTCACGAGCGCAAGGGGTTCCGCAGTTTCTCGGTATCAGGCCGCGTCAAAAATCCCGGCGTTAAGCTGGCGCCTGCCGGTATCACGGTTCGCGAACTCATCGACGAATTCTGCGGCGGCATGGCGGATGGCCACGCCTTCAAAGGCTATCTGCCGGGTGGCGCTTCAGGCGGCATCCTGCCGGCATCGATGGCCGACCTGCCGCTCGATTTCGGCACACTCGAGAAATACGGCTGCTTCGTCGGGTCGCATGCGGTTGTGATCCTGTCCGACAAGGACGACATGAAGGCTGTGGCACTCAACCTTGTGCGGTTTTTCGAGGATGAAAGCTGTGGCCAGTGCACGCCGTGCCGTGTGGGAACCGAGAAGGCCGCCCACCTGATGTCGCATGGACCGTGGGACCCGGCCCTGCTTGATGAACTGTCGACTTTGATGCGTGACGCCTCGATCTGCGGCCTTGGCCAGGCCGCGCCAAATCCTGTTGCTTTCTGTGTTAAAATATTTTCCGGACGAGCTGACCAAGCCATTGGGCAAATGGTGATCGAAAGGCCTTTCTAATGAGCGACGCGGACGCGCCAAAGCCCAATACTTTCAGCATCGACGGGAGGGAGCTCGACATTCTTCCCGGCGAGACGATCTTTCGCGCCGCGGCCCGGCTCGGCATTGACCTTCCGCATCTTTGCTACGCGCCGAAGCCCGGCTATCGCCCCGACGGCAATTGCCGCGTCTGCATGGTCGAGATCGAAGGCGAGCGCGTGCTGGCGGCAAGCTGCCTGCGCACGCCGTCACCTGGCATGAAGGTCAAGACCCAGACCGACCGCGCCAAGACCGCCCGCAAAATGGTGGCCGAGCTTCTGCTGACCGACCAGCCGGAGATCGCGGTGGCGCATGATCCCGGTTCCGAACTTTGGAAAACAATCACGACTCTGAAAGTTTCGCCCGGACGATTCCCGAAGCGTAACCACGCAGAAGTCCCGAAGCCTGACCGCAGTCACGTGGCGATGGCGGTCAATCTCGACGCTTGCATCCAGTGCAATCTCTGCGTCCGCGCTTGCCGCGAAGTGCAGGTCAACGACGTCATCGGCATGGCCGGCCGCGGTCATCTCGAAAAGATCGTGTTCGATTTTGACGATCCGATGGGCGCGTCGACCTGTGTTGCCTGCGGCGAGTGTGTGCAGGCCTGTCCGACCGGCGCGTTGATGCCGGCGACAATGGTCGACGAGAACAATGTCTACAAAGGCAAGCCGGACCGGACCGTCGACAGCGTCTGTCCATATTGCGGTGTGGGTTGTCAGCTCACCTATCAGATCAAGGACGACAAGATCGTTTCGGTTGTCGGCAAGGATGGACCGGCAAACCAGGATCGTCTTTGCGTCAAAGGCCGCTTCGGGTTCGACTACGTCCACAATCCGCAGCGCCTGCTCAAGCCGATGATCCGCAAGGACGGCGTGCCAAAGGTGCCGCACGAATTCATTGACCCTTCCAATCCCTGGACGCATTTCCGCGAGGCGACTTGGGAAGAGGCGCTCGACCGGGCTGCCGGTGGCTTGAAAAAGATCCGCGATCGCGACGGGCCGAAGGGGCTTGCCGGATTTGGCTCGGCTAAAGGCTCCAACGAAGAAGCTTATCTGTTCCAGAAGCTGGTGCGCACCGGCTTCGGCACCAACAATGTCGATCACTGCACGCGGCTTTGCCATGCATCGTCGGTCTCGGCGCTGCTGGAAGGTGTCGGCTCTGCCGCGGTCACGGCGACGTTCAATGAGTGCAAGAACTCCGATCTGATCATCGTGATCGGCGCCAATCCGACGGAGAACCATCCGGTCGCGGCAACTTTCTTCAAGCAGGCAGTCAAGCGCGGCGCCAAGCTCGTCGTGATGGATCCGCGCGGTCAGGCGCTCAAGCGTCATGCCTGGCGCATGATGCAGTTCAAGAACGGCGCCGATGTCGCGATGCTCAATGCGATGCTGAACACTATCGTCGCCGAGAAGCTTTACGACGAGCAGTATATCCAGACCTATGTCGAGGGCTTCGACGCCTGGAAAGAGAACATCAAGGATTTCACGCCCGAGGAGATGGCGCCGATTTGCGGCATCGAGGCTGATACGCTGCGCGAAGTGGCGCGCGCTTATGCCCGCGCCGAGCACGCCATCATTTTCTGGGGTATGGGCGTGTCCCAGCACACCCACGGCACCGATAACGCGCGCTGCCTGATCGCGCTGGCGCTGATCACCGGCCAAATCGGGCGTCCCGGCACCGGTCTGCATCCATTGCGCGGCCAGAACAATGTGCAGGGCGCGTCCGATGCCGGGCTGATCCCGATGTTCTTCCCCGATTACAGATCGGTCGAAGATCCGGAAATCCGCGGACAGTACGAGAAGGCCTGGGGCGTTAAGCTCGACCCGAAGAAGGGCAAGACTGTCGTCGAGATCATGGATGCGGTCCATCACGACGAAATCAAGGGCATGTATATCGAAGGTGAAAATCCGGCGATGTCCGACCCCGACCTCAATCACGTGCGCCAGGCGCTGGCGCATCTGGAGCATCTTGTGGTGCAGGACCTCTTCCTCACCGAGACAGCGGTCTATGCCGACGTTGTGCTGCCGGCGTCCGGCTGGCCGGAAAAGGACGGCACTGTCACCAACACCAATCGTCAGGTGCAGATGGGCCGCCAGGCGCTGCCTTTGCCGGGTGACACACGGCAGGATCTCTGGATCATCCAGGAGATCGCCAACCGGCTCGGCTGCGGCTGGACCTACAAGCATGTCAGCGAGGTGTTTACCGAGATGGCGTCGATGATGCCGGCGCTCGCCAATATTTCCTGGGAGCGTGTCGAGCGTGAAAACTCCGTCACCTATCCGACGGACGCCCCTGATCTGCCAGGCCGAGACGTTGTGTTCGACAAGGGTTTCCCGCGGCCGGGCGGCTTCGCCAAGCTTGTCGCCACGAAATTGCTGCCGCCAGATGAAGTGCCCGACGAAGACTATCCCTTTATTCTTACGACCGGACGCGAACTCGAACACTGGCACACGGGAGCCATGACGCGGCGCTCGACCGTGCTCGACGCGCTTGAGCCTTCAGCGATTGCCGCGGTGTCGCGCGGCACCATTGCCAAGCTCGGTATCGCTCCTGGCGATATGATCCGCGTCAGCACACGCCGCGGGACGGTCGAACTGCACTCGCGTCAGGATGATGCCATGCCGGATGGTGTGGTGTTCATTCCATTCGCCTTCGTCGAGGCGGCTGCGAACCTGCTCACCAATCCGAAGCTCGATCCGTTCGGCAAGATTCCGGAATTCAAATTCTGCGCCGCGAAAGTCGAGAAGGCGACGCCGCAGATGGAAGCTGCAGAGTAGGGCGCGCAACCCTTCTTCTGCGGAGGGGTAAGTAACGTGTAGGCTGTGCGTATGAGCACGGAAACGATTGGCAGCAGCGACCTTCACGGTCAGATCGAGCGCCTGGAAGCGCAGATCGAAACACTGTCCGCTCGCATCCAAAACTGCCACAAATTCATTATCGCCGCGCGGATTGCTGTTGCTGGCGGCGGCATTTTGCTTGTCGCACTGGTGTTCGGGCTGATCCGCTTCGATCCGACGCTGCTGCTGACGGCATTTGCGGCGCTGCTCGGCGGTATTGTGGCGTGGGGCTCAAACAGCTCGACGGCGAAAGAGGCGGCGGACGACATGGCCAAGGCCGAAGCAAATCGCAAGGCACTGATCGGGTTGATTGATCTCCGAACCATAGCCGAGCGCCCGACGCTGCACTAAGGCTCATTGTCGCTCGTCTGGCTGCGGAATATCATCTCGCAAAGCTAAAGTTTGGGAGGATGGCGCCATGGCTCAATCGCATGTCTTCGCCGGCGTTGGCGGTTATTACGGCGGCAATCAAGGCAACCTCGCGGGCGTGTTTCGCCGTGACGCGGAAGGCTCCGAATGGAAGCACGTCCTGACTGAGCCCGAGGCCTACACCGTCTTCGTGCATCCCCGCGATCCGAGCCTGGTTCTGGCGGGAACAAAGGACGGCATCTATCGCAGCACTGATAGCGGCGCGACATTCAAGCGTGCTGCTTTCCCCGATAGCGGCGTGCAGATATGGTCGTTCCTGCCCGACCCTGCCGATTCAAAACGCATCCTGGCAGGCGGTTCGCCGGTTTCGATCTATCGCAGCATCGATGCCGGCGCGACCTGGACACGGCAGGCCGCCCCAAAGCTGCCTGATCGCGGTAAGGCGCCGTTTGCAATGCGTGTCATGCGCTTCGCACGCCATCCAAGCCGACCCGACGAAATCTACGCTGCGCTCGAAGTGGGTGGCGTGATGCGCTCAACCGATGGCGGTGAAAGCTGGAGTGACAGCAGCGATCATCTCGTCCGGCTTTCGGTGGACGAGCCGCGGCTACGCAGCAAGATTGTCAGCGACACCGAGGCCGAAGGCATGCTCGATGGCCACGCCATCTGCATGAGTTCAGCCGAACCTGACAGCGTGATCCTTGCTGTGCGAATGGGAATCTTTCGCAGCAAGAACCAGGGCCAGACCTGGGAAGACCTCCGGGTGGATCGCTTTTCGCCGTTCACCTATGGCCGCGATATCAAGGTGTCGCCGCAGGACCCGAACACGCTTTATGCCTGCCTGAGTGTGGCCGCGGCCTCGAAAGACGGCGCGCTCTATCGCAGCCGCGACGTCGGCAAGACCTGGCAGCGCTTCGACAAGGTGCAGCCGCACGGCACGCTGATGTCAGTCAGCTTGCATCATTCCGATCCGAAACAGGTCTATATCGCCGCGCGCTACGGCGAAGTGTTCGGTACGCATGACAGTGGCGAGAGTTGGCGCGAAACGCCGCTGCCGCAGGGCGTGCAGCACATCTATGCGCTGGCCTGCGGGTGACCGGCGTTACTTCTTGTCGTCCCTGAAGTACGGCTCGACTTCGCCGCTGAGCTTGAGCGTCAGCGGATTGCCGTGGCGATCCTTGCCCTTGCCGGCGGAAACGCGGACCCAGCCTTCGCTGACACAGTATTCCTCGACGTTGGTCTTCTCGACCCCCTTGAAGCGTACCCCGATATCGCGCTCGAGCAGTTCGGCGTTGTAGTAAGGGCTATTCGGGTCGGTCGAGAGTCGGTCGGGCAGCTCGTCATCCATTTTTGGGTCTTTCATCGCTGGGCGAAGCCAGCCCTTCGTTTCGCTGGCCACGTGCTAACGTATTCGGGATCGTGGGCACAAGCCCGGCGGCGATGTGGGGGCAGCATGAACAGGCGGGCGATCACACTTGCTGTCGCGCTTCTGGATGCCGCGGCCAGCGCTGTCGTCGCCGTGGCGTCCTACACTTCCGGCTCGGATCCGGCGACGGTCGGTTTCGACTATGCCGCCGGCGTGATTGTCGGCGTGCTATTTCTCCTGACCGGGCTACCGGCGCTGATTCTGAGCTATTGTAAGCGTGCGCCGCGAACTGCCCTCATCCTGGCTTTGGCATTTCCAGCTGCGTTTGCTGTGCTTTTCCTGGCAACCGTCGTCATATTCACGATGCTGCCGTAAAAAACCTAATCGGTCGGCTCGATGTGTGCGGCCTTGCCGATCGCAATCGTCGACGCAACATCGTCGGCATAGAATTTGTCGAGTTGTTCTGGCGACATCGGGTCGGGCGAGACTCCCAAGCGCGTCAGTTTCTCCTGAACCTCCGGCATGTCGAGAGCCTTCTGCACCGCATCGTGCACCTTGTTGACGATGTCGCGCGGAGTTTTCTTCGGCGCCATCAGGGAGCCCCAGAACAGATAAGCGGCGTCCGGATACCCAGCTTCAGCGATCGTCGGAACATTGGGCAACAGCGGAGACCGTTTGGGCGTGCTTACCGCCAACGCCGTCACTTTGCCTTGTTCGATCATCGGCACAGCCGGTGTGATCGGCACCAGATAGAAATCGATGCGGCCGGTTATCAAGTCGGCAAAAACCTCGATCGGCCCGCGATATGGAACGTGCTGGACGTCGAGCTTTGCGGCAAGCACGAAGCGCTCGCCGGCGATATGCGACGCTGAGCCGATGCCGGCCGAAGCGAAATTGAGCTGGCCCGGATTGGCCTTCGCCGCGGCAACAAGATCGGCCACGGTCTTGAAGCCTTTCGACGGCGCCGCAATCAGAACGCTCGGTTGCACGCCGAGCATGACCATGCAGGCGAAGTCATTGAGCGTGTCGTAAGGCAACGTCCGGTGCAGGATCACCGCCGAACTCATCGACGCACCTGCGAGCAGTAGCGTGTAGCCATCCGGATCGGCGCGCGACACCGAAGCGGCGCCCGTCACGCCACCGGCGCCGGGCCGGTTTTCGATGACAAACGGTTGACCGATATCGTGACCGGCCTGATCGAGCACCACGCGTGCGATAATGTCATTTGCCGCGCCGGCGCTGAAAGGGCTGACAACCAGGATTGGCCGCGCGGGCCATTGCTCAGCCGCGGCGCTCAGGCCAACGACTGCCAAGGTTGCGGCCAATGCCACGCCCGCTGCACGAAGCATACTCATGCTGTCTCCTGAAATCATGCGGGAGCACCATGGCGGCTGCGAATGGCCGTGACAAGGCGACGATGTCGCGCAGGAGACAGGCGGGAAATATTTATTCGATCGACATGCCGGCAGCTTTAATCGGTGCGCCATTCTTCTCGATTTCAGGGCCGATGATGTTTTGCAAATACTCTGTCGTTTGATGCTCGGGCGGCACGACGAACGTGCCAGTGGTGAGCAGCTGTTGTTGCACCGCCGGCGTGTTGATCGCTTCGGAAGTCGCGTCGTGCAATTTCTTGATAATGGCGGGCGGCGTTCCTCTGGGCACGAAGAAGCCGAACCAGGTCGAAACTGCAAAGTCTATGCCCTGCTCAAACGTCGTGGCGAAGTTCGGCAAAGTCGGCAGGCGGTTGTGTCCCAACACGGCGATACCCTTGACGAGTCCGCCCTGGAGTGACGGCTCGGCCGTCGGAGCCAGGGTGCAAAAGTAGTCGTATTGCTGAGCGATCAGGTCCTGCATTGCCGGGCCTCCCCCGCGATAGGGAATGTCTTGCACTGTGACGCCGATCATTTGGTTGAACAGCGCGCAATCGACGTAGCCTGTCGACCCAACTCCCGCCGAACCTGATCGGACATTGCTCTGGTTCTTGCGGACGTAGGTGATGAATTCCTGAAGACCGTTAACCGGTAAATCCTTGCGCGCGATCAGGACCATTGCCTGATCCGCGATCAGGATGACCGGGACCAGGTCCTTTTTGAAATCGTAGAGCGGGTGCTTGTAGAGCGTCTGATTGATCGCGTCGGCGCGGCTGCCGAGATCGAACTCGTAACCATCAGGCGTCGCGTTGACGACATGTTCCGAGCCGATCATCCCGCCTGCGCCACCAATATTCTCGACGACGACTTGCTGACCCAGGATCTCCGAGAGCCGGCGAGCGACGATTCGCCCGAGCACGTCAGTACCACCGCCGGGCGCAAACGGCACCACCATGGTCACCGGGCGGGTCGGCCAATCCTGGGCGCGTGCTGGTGCGGCGGCGGAGCTTGCCACCAGCAAAATCGCAGCGGCCAAAGTGGCCTTTCGGGCTGTAATCATCCATATCCCCCTGCGTTTGGCCGACACTTCGACTTAGCCCGGATTTTGCTTCGCCGTGATCCGGGCTAAGATTGCATTTCAATAAGCGGAGCTTGCGGTAGTGAAAGACGTGGAGCGGGCGTGGCAAGTATCTTCTCCTCAAAAGGGGGAGGGTTCCAGCCTTTCCCTTGTGGAGGGATTGCAGGTTCGGCAAGACTGGACGCGCGCTGAAGTACGCGCGCTGTTTGACTCTGCCGTTCCCGGACCTGATGTTTCGGGCTCAGACCACCCATCGCGCCAATTTCGAGCCGACTGAAGTCCAGATTTCGACATTGCTGTCGATCAAGACCGGCGGTTGTCCAGAGGACTGCGCTTATTGCCCGCAAAGCGCCAAATACAACACCGAGGTCAAAGCTGAAAAGTTGATGGCGCTCGACACGGTGCTTGCCGAAGCCCGCGCGGCAAAGGCGTCAGGTGCGAGCCGCTTTTGCATGGGCGCTGCCTGGCGCGAGCCGAAGCAGCGCGACATCGAGGCGGTTTGCGCCATGGTCGAGGGCGTCAGGGCACTCGGCCTTGAGACCTGCGCCACGCTTGGAATGCTGACCGCGGATCAGGCGCAACGGCTGAAGCAGTCAGGACTCGATTACTACAATCACAATCTCGACACCTCGCCGGAATTTTACGACAAGATCATCACAACCCGCGTCTATCGCGAGCGTCTTGAGACGCTCGATCACGTTCGCGATGCCGGAATCCACGTCTGCTGCGGCGGCATTGTCGGCATGGGTGAGGGCCGCGAGGATCGCGTCGGGATGATCGCCACGTTGGCGAGTTTGCCCGAGCATCCGGAATCGGTGCCGATCAACATGCTGGTGCGGGTCGCCGGCACGCCGCTTGCGGAACAACAGGCGCTCGATCCACTGGAATTCGTCCGCACCATCGCGGTGGCGCGGATCACCATGCCGCGTTCGGTGGTGCGGCTTTCCGCCGGACGCGAGGACATGAGCGAAGAGACGCAGGCGCTGTGCTTCCTCGCTGGAGCCAATTCAATTTTTTACGGACCAAAGCTTCTCACCACGCCAAATCCCGGGCGCGATCGGGATCACGATTTGATGGACAAGCTCGGCCTATCGCCGATGGGGTAGCCTAAATCTTTATTGCGGTTGAGGCGCACTCGCTTTCTATAGATAAGAAGCGCCCGCCGCGATTTGCTGGCGGGCGCTTTGTTTTGGCTAGGTGGAGTCGCTTATTCCCTCTCGCCGTGCTCGGCCATGCATGCTCCGTACGAGATGATCTGTGCCGATTGCCACGCACTGAAGCTCAATTTTCCAGATTGAACGCTGCACTCATGCACCGCGGCTGCCCGCTTCGCACTGATCGGAACGCCACCGTCATCGAAGTGGTTGTCGAAATTCTCAGCCGACATGTGCAGCCCCTGCAGCGAATGCTTCTTTTTCGCCAAAGCGGGGGCTGTACCGATTGCCGTGACTGCGGCCAGTACGATTACTGCCTGCAGGTAGTTGCTGCTGCGGTTTGTTCCCGGTCTTTTCTTGAACGACATCATTAATCTGAGCTTTCGCTTTTATGGGATCGTCGCCCCGCGCAGGTGCTAGCAAACAGCTTCTGCATCGCACAATGAAATGAAATTGTTTGAAGGTCATGAAACTGTAGCGCAAATCGATCGCTTAACGGCGCCGATATGCGTTCGTTTATGTAAAGAAGATGATGCTTTGTTTTGCGTGACCTAACAAACAGTGCCAATGGTCTTCAATTCGTCAGCCGCAGAGAATGGAAGAGTTTACTTCACGCCGAGCGGATTCGTGCCGTTCGATCATGCGGATAACGTTCGCGTATTTTTAGCGTTTGGATTGCTGCATTGCGCAATTTGCATTGCGTTGAATTAGAAGCGGATTGTTCAGCGGCGATAAAGAGAAAGGTCGGTCATTACACGCCCGCAGCGCCACCATCGGCGCGTGGATCATGCGCGCCTTCGCAGGTTCCATCTTTATGCAGAATAACTGCGCCGGCATGTCCCATGATGTCTGAGTAATCTTCAGTAAGCACATCGATTTCGTGGCCAGCGGAAGCGAGTTGATCGATGAGATTGCCGTCGAAGCGAGCCTCCAGACGAAGCGCGGTGCGAGCCGCGCCCCAAGTGCGGCCAAGCACCCAGCGTGGCCGGTCGATCGCCTGATCGAGTGGCTCGCGAAACATGATGTGGCGGGTGAAAAGAGCACCCTGGGTTTGCGGCTGTCCGTCGCCGCCCATGCAGCCATACGCCATGATGCGGCCGTCCTTGAGCACAGCAAGGGCGGGATTGAGCGTGTGGATTGGCAGGCGTCCCGGCATGAGCGGATTGAGTGCGCCGCCTTGCAGCGAAAAGCTCGCGCCGCGATTCTGCATCAATACGCCGGTTGCCGGCAAAACGCAGCCGGAGCCGAACTCCCAATACAGCGATTGGATATAGGACACGACGAGGCCGGACGTGTCGGCTGCCCCCATCCAGACCGTGTCACTGTCGCCTGACGACAGCGGCCAGCGCGCCGCCTTGCGGCGATCGATCTTCATGACTTCGCCGGAGAGGAACCGCGGATTGAGATAGCGGTCGAGTGCGTGTGCGAGGAAGTTTGGATCGGTCACGGCGCGGTCGCGTGCGCGGATGCCGCGCTTGGTGGCTTCGACGAGGCAGTGCACGTGATCGAAGCTCTCCGCCTCGGTGATACCAAGGCGATCGAACAGCGCCAGGATCATCAGGGACGCGATGCCCTGCGTTGGTGCATCGGTGTTGTAGGCGGTGCCTACCGAAAGATCGGCATGCAGCGGCTCGGCTACCTGCGCCTCATAACGGGTCAGGTCTTCGCGCGTCACTGGGCTGCCGATGCGATCGAGATCGGCGGCAATCTCGCGGCCGATGTCGCCACGATAGAAATCGTCGAGGCCGGCATGGGCAAGATGCGCGAGCGTTGCCGCGAGCTTCTCTTGCTTCAGCGTGGCGCCAACAGCAGGCACCTTGCCGTCGTCGAGGAATGTCTCGGCGAATCCGGGGACGGATTTCAGGCCGTCGAGGTACTCCAGCGTCAGCCGTTCCTGGCTGCGGGTGACCTGATAGCCGTCGCGCGCATATCCGTAAGCGCTGGTGAAGAGTACTTCGAGTGGCAGTGATCCGCCGTTCGCTTTGGCAGCCTGCATCGCCAGCTTCCAGCCGCCGACAGCGCCAGGCACGGTAAGTGCTGCAAGCGGGCCACGCTGCGGGATCGTTTCGTAGTCCCGATAAAGCTCCGGCCGTGCGTTACGGCCGGAGGGGCCCGGCGCCATAATGGCGCGGACCTGGCCCGATGGCTCCCGGATCAGCCAGAACCCATCACCACCGATATGGTTCATGTGCGGATAGACCGCGGCGATGGTCGCTGCCATCGCCACCATGGCTTCGATCGCGTTGCCGCCTTCGGCGAGGATCGCCCGGCCGGCTTCCACAGCCGCAGCGTGCGGGGCGCAAACAACCCCGCGCTTATGGCCTGCGGTGTGAAGGTCGGTCATGCAACAGCCGGTTCGGCGAAGCCGCGCTTGCGCAGGAGCGCATCGGCATTCGGCAGACGGCCGCGGAACGCCTTGTAGGCTTCAGCCGGATCCTGCTTGCCGCCGGCTGCGTAGATCGTGTCGCGAAGCCGCTTCGCGGTCGCCGGGTCGAAAATATCGCCAGTCTCTTCGAAAGCCGCGAACGCATCGGCATCAAGCACTTCCGACCACATGTAGCTGTAATAGGCCGCAGCGTAGCCGCCGCCTGAAAAGATATGGCCGAAATGCGGTGAACGATGACGCATGCCGATTTCAGCTGGCATGCCGATTTCGGACAGGGACTTCTTCTCAAACGCCGCGGCGTCGAGATTGTCCGCCGCAGGCAAGGAGTGAAATTCCAGATCGACCAGCGCGGACGAGACATACTCGACAGTCGCGAAACCCATGTTGAAATTCCGCGCGGCAACCAGCCGCTGCAGCAATTCTTCGGGCATCGGCTCGCCGCTCTGGTAATGGCGTGCGTAACGGCGCAGCACCTCTGGTTGCTCCAGCCAGTGTTCATAGAGCTGGGACGGCAGTTCAACGAAATCGGTAGAGACGCTGGTGCCGGAAATTCTCGGATAGGTGACGGAAGACAACAGCCCGTGGAGC
>CAWECH010000012.1:0-74735 GCA_963807565.1 uncultured Alphaproteobacteria bacterium
GATGTATTGCTATTTTCAGACCATCGGTGTGCCGCATGAGCTCGAGCCGGCAATGGCGGTGCTGATCGGACGACTGGCGGAGGGCGTCGGCCGGACCGAGGATGCGCTCGCCGCTTACCGCAAAGCGGCCAAACTCCTGGGATCGGCGGGCCGCGGCGCAGGGCCAGCTCCGCGAGACGCTGCTGCGTTATTCGCTCGGCGACCTCAAGCGCGACGAAGCGGTTTCCCAACTTGAAACGCTGACGACGGTCTGGCGCGGCGACGACACCGAGATCGAAGCCTTGCAGATGCTGGCGCGGCTCTACACCGAGCAAAACCGTTACCGCAACTCGTTCTACGTCATGCGGGCCGCTCTGCCGCGCATCCGAACTCCGACTTGACGCGCCGCATCCAGCAGGAGGCGGCGAAGACCTTTGACGCGCTGTTCCTCTCTGGCAGGGCGACAACATGCCGGCGATCGATGCGCTGGCGTTGTTTTACGATTTTCGCGAACTTACGCCGATCGGCCGCCGCGGCGACGAGATGATCCGCCGTCTTGCCGACCGGCTGGTGTCGGTGGATCTGCTCGATCAGGCCGCCGACCTGTTGCAGTACCAGGTCGATAATCGTTTGCAAGGTGCGGCGCGGGCACAAATCGCGACGCGCCTCGCGGTGATCTATCTGATGAATCGCAAGGCCGATCGGGCGCTGGCGGCGCTGCGCTCGACGCGCTCTGCGGAACTGTCCGAGGAATTGCGCAATCAGCGGCTGTTGCTCGAGGCACGTGCGCTGTCGGATATGGGCCGGCACGATCTGGCGCTTGAGGTGATCGGCAATATCGATGGCCGCGAGGCGATCCGGCTTCGTTCCGATATCTACTGGGCGGCGCACCGGTGGCGGGAATCCGCCGAGCAGATCGAATTGATGTATGGCGAGCGCTGGAAGGATTGGCAGCCGCTCAACGAAACTCGAGCGTGCCGACATCCTGCGCGCCGAGGTCGGCTATGCGCTGGGTGAAGACAAGCCTCGGGCTAGACCGTTTCCGCGAAAAATACGCGGCGAAGATGGCGGAAACACCGGATGCGCATGCGTTCCAGGTCGCGTCAGCGCCCTCAGGCGCAAGTGGCGCAGAATTCACCGCGATCGCTCACGCTGCGGCCGCAGTCGACACGCTGGAAGGCTTCTTGCGCGACATGCACGCGCGTTACCCGGATGCGAGTTCGATGCCGCCGGCCGGATGCGCCGGCTGTTCCGGATTCCAGGCCTTCCGCGTCGAACGATTTCTGCCGCTCTGGCCAAGGATTTGATGCCGGCAGCGCAGCCCCGCCTGTTCCGCCGGCGCGTGCTGCCGGACGCACCGCGCAGCGCTGATTGTCCGCCAGCCGTCGCCGGCGCATTCGCGCTTCATGTCATTCATCCGGCTTCGCATTCTGTATCATGTCAGTCGTCGCGTGTGCTATTTCCACAGCGACGATATGCAACAGGTATCCCCGTATGAGTGAAAACCAGCCGGAACTCGCCAAAATCCGTACCGATGTTGTCGGCAGTCTGCTGCGGCCGATGGCGGTGCGGGAGGCGCGCATTGCCCTCGACGAGGGCAAGATCACAGCCGAAGCGTTGCACGCGATCGAGGATGATGCGGTGCGTGCGGCTGTCCGGCTGCAGGAGGATATCGGGCTCGACATCATCAGCGACGGTGAAATCCGCCGGCTGAATTTCCAGGACAGTTTCGGCGCCGCCGTTGAAGGCTACGACGCCGCGCCTTCGACGCTCAAAGTCTATGAGCAGCGGGTCGAAGGTTCCGCGCCCGGACAGCGCTGGGATATTCCGACCATGCATCACGCCGGCACGGCGGTGTCGCACCGGCGTCCGGCGAAGACGAGGCTGACGCTCGTCCATAATGTTCCGCTTGAGGAATACCGCTTTGTCAGCAAGGTCGCGAAAAAACCCGCGAAAGTGTCGCTGATCGGCCCGGACCGCATTTCGCAGCGCTTTGAATATGAAAGCTCAACCGCGGTCTATCGCGACATGGATGCCTTTGTCGCCGACGTGGTGGCGATCGAGCGGCAGATCATCACCAGCCTCGTCGACGCTGGCTGCCGTTACGTCCATATCGATGCGCCCGGCTTCACGGCCTATGTCGACGAGCCGACCATGGCGCAGATGCGAAAGCGCGGCGAAGACCCGATGCAGAATTTTGCCAGGTCGCTAAAGGCGGAAGCTGCGGTGATCGCCGATTACCCCGGCGTCACTTTCGGGATCCATTTGTGCCGCGGCAACCAGCGCAGCATGTGGCATCGCGAAGGCAGCTTACGACGCCATTGCCGAGCGGTTGTTCAGCGAATTGCCGCATCACCGGTTTCTGCTCGAATACGACACACCGCGCGCCGGCTCGTTCGAGCCGCTGCGATTTGTGCCCAAGGGTAAAGTCGTTGTGCTCGGGACTGGTCAGCACCAAGGTCGCGGAGCTGGAGACGGTGGAGGGGCTCAAGCGCCGGATCGGCGAGGCGAGCAAATTCATTCCGCTCGATCAGCTGGCGATTTCGCCACAATGCGGCTTCGCCTCGGACGTGGTCGGCAACATGCTCGGACCGGACGACCAGAAGCGCAAGCTTGAGGTTGTCGTCGAGACGGCGCGGCAAGTCTGGAATTAGATGCCTGGAATTAGGTCTCTGGAACTAGCTGCCGTAGCTCTGGATCAGCGATCCGCATACCAGCGTCCAGCCGTCCACCAGGACGAAGAAGATCAACTTGAACGGCAGTGACACCACGACAGGTGGCAGCATCATCATGCCCATCGACATCAGTATCGAGGCCACGACGAGGTCGATGATCAGGAATGGCAGAAACAACAGGAAGCCGATCTCGAAGGCGCGCTTGAGTTCGGAAATCATGAAGGCCGGAACCAGCACGCGCATGGAAACGTCGTCCGGTCCCTTCGGCCGCGGCTCGCCGGACATGTCCATGAAAAGCTGCAGGTCTTTGTCGCGGACGTTCTTTTCCATGAAACCGCGCAGCGGCACGCTGGCGCGATCGAAGGCCTCGTTGACCGTGATCTGATTGGCGACCAGCGGCTTGACGCCGGCGTCGTAAGCATTGGTCAGCACCGGTCCCATCACAAAGGCGGTGAGGAACAGCGCGAGGGAGATGACGACCGAATTCGGCGGTGCGGTTGCGGTGCCGAGCGCGGTGCGCAGCAGCGACAGGACCACGACGATCCGGGTGAAAGAGGTCATCATCACCAGGATCGAAGGCGCCAACGACAGCACCGTGAGCAGCGCAATCAGCTGGATGATGCGCTCGTTAAGGCCGCCGCCTGAGGCGCCCTGGCCGAAATTGATGCTGATGTCCTGCGCGGCGAGCGGCGTCGCCGATACTAAAAGTGCCGCTACTGAGGCCGCCACCGTACTGAAACGGACGCGGCGGCCACAAATTTTGATCATTCAGTTCTTGTTTGGTGGGCGGCCCAACAAACTTGCCATCTCCTGCTCGAGGTTGTCGTAGAGCGTGGTGCCTTTGTTCGGTTTCGCGTCGGCGCGCGGTGCCGGCTTCGGGTCGGCCTGACGCGGAGCGCGCTGCGGCGGAGCGGGTGGCGGTGCCGGCTCTGCGGGCGCAGCTGCCTGCGGCGCAGGAGCGCTGGCCGGTGCACCCGGCTTGCGCAACGCTGCTTCGAGACGGTGCGCCATTTCGGCGAGGCTTTGATCGGTCGACGCGTCCACGGCAGCCGCCGGAGCAGGGGCCGGATCGGGCAGGCGAGGCTCGGGGCGGGATTCGGCACGCACCTCAGCTTGCGGCTTGCGCGCCGGCAACGGGTTTCGGCTGCGGGCAGGTACCGTCGGCGGAGTGGGCCGCGCCGAAAGTTCATCGGCCAACGCGGCGAGCGTGTCGCGTTGCGGCTTCGCCGGGCTGTCTGCGACAGGCTGCAGCGGAACGCTGGCGGGGGCGGGCTCTTCTGGCAACGGTTCAAATTTTGGCGCTGCGCGCGGGGCCGGCTGCGGCGCGATCGGTTCAGGTTGCAGTGGCCAGGAGCCGCCGTTGCTGGGTTCGGGAAGTGGCATTGTGCGCGGCAGGGTGTCCATAGTCGGCGAACGCACCACGCCGACGTCGCGCGGGTTCGCAGCGACGGCACGAACAATGTTGGCTTCGACTACAACGTCGGTCGGTCCGCCGATCATGAGCAGATGCTCGACATTATCGCGGCGAACGAGGATCAAACGCCGGCGCGCATCGACGCTGGCATAGTCGATGACACCGAGGCGTGGCTGACGTCCGCGCGCATTGGCGCCGCCAAGCCGGCCGCTGCCGAACCGGCGTACCGCCCAAGCGGTCGCGCCAATCAGTCCGAGCACGATCAGGAATGCCAGAAAGAATCTCACAGGCAATGGCAACTCCGAACCGAACAAACTCTCGAACATGCGACGAACTCCCCGGGTCGTTCCGGCGGACCATCGGAATCCCAATGGTTAACGGCGCCGGAAACATTTGCCGCCGTGATTCCTAAGAAAGTCTTAAAAACTATAGCCGATTTCGTCCCCGAAGCCGACCCAGCAAGCATTCGCATGGTAAACGGCAAATTAATGGCCGGAGCCCGAAAAAGCCAGCTTTAACCAGCCGTTAACCATGGCGTCGGCAAAGTCTGCCTACCGGAACCTGGGGCAGAATCCATGCCGATCTCCGATATTCCCGTTCTTTCGATGCTGCGCGAGCGCATGGAATGGCACCAGGAGCGCCAGCGCGTCCTCGCTGAAAACGTGGCCAACGCGGACACATCAAACTACCAGGCGAAGGATCTCGCCCAGCCGGATTTCGAAAACCATCTGTCGGCAGCCTCGGTCTCGCTCGCGACGACGGAACCCGGTCACATTTCCGGGGGCGGTGGGTCCGGATCTCAATTCGCGACCGAAACCGGTGCGCGCTATGCGGTGCGCCCGCGCGGGAACTCGGTGACGCACGAAGACGAAATGATGAAGGTCGCCTCAAACCAGATGGACTTTGAAGCGGTCGCGAGCCTCTACACACGCAGTCTCGCGCTCATCAAGCTTGCAATCGGCAAATCCTGAGGGCGGCGAATCATGGACTTCATGAAGGCTCTGACCATCGCTGCTTCCGGCCTGCATGCGCAAATTGGCCGGATGGAGATCATCTCCGAGAACATGGCGAACGCCGACTCGGTTTCGCAGACGCCCGGCGGCGATCCGTACCGGCGCAAGATCGTGACTTTCACCTCGGAGTTGGATCGTTCAATCGGCGCCAACGTCGTCAAGTTGGGTCGCGTCGAGCCGGATACAACCGATTTCATGCTCAAGCATGAGCCGGACAATCCGGCCGCGGACAAAAGTGGCAATGTGAAATACCCGAACGTGAATTCGCTGGTCGAGTTGACCGATATGCGGGACGCCCAGCGTTCCTATGAAGCAAACCTGAACATCATCACCGCCACGCGCCGCATGCTTCAGCGCACCATCGACATTATCAAGGGCTAGGTGAACCATGGCGATTCCAGCAAGTGCAGCCGCCAACGCTTATGCCGCGCTCCAGCGGATCGGCGATCAGACGGCAAAAATCGGCAGCGTTGCTCCGGTCGACAATGCCGGGCCGAGCTTCAGCGGCATTCTCAAGGACGTCATCAATTCTGTTGCCGACTCAGCGAAGAAGTCGGATGTGCAGACGCAGGCTGTCGCGGCGGGCAAGGCCAACATGGTCGACGTCGTTACGGCGGTCGCCGAGACTGAAACTGCAGTACAGACACTTGTGTCGGTGCGCGACAAGGTGATCGCCGCCTACGAAGACATCCTGAAGATGCCGATCTAGAGCTTCACGCCGCGGCGTGAGAGCAGGGGGAAGTATGACTGGGCCTGAAGTTCTGGACGTCGCGCGTGACTCGATCAAAACTCTCTTATTGGTCTCCGCTCCGCTGATGCTGGTCGGCCTTGTTGTCGGCGTCGCGATCTCGCTGTTGCAAGCGCTTACTCAAATTCAGGAATCAACATTGGTCTTTGTGCCGAAGATCCTTGCGATTTTCGTCGCCATGCTGATAGCGCTTCCGTTCATGGCCGACGCGCTGCAAGCCAACTTCATGCGGATTACCGCTCATATAACCGGCGGCTGAGCGGGCGGCCGCCGTGAACATCGACGTTTCGTTTCTTCCGGCGGTGGGTGCCGCCTTCCTGCTGGTCTTTGCCCGCACCGGAACCATGCTGATGCTGTTGCCGGGCCTCGGCGAGCAGAATATTTCGGCGCGGGTCCGGCTGACCATTGCGATGGTCCTCGCTGCCGTGCTGTTGCCGCTGCATCGCTCGGCTTATCAAATCGACACCAGCGCGCTTGGGCCGGTGATCGTCCTTCTGGTCGAGGAGATCATCATCGGTGCGGTGCTTGGCCTGACCGCCCGGCTGACCATCTCTGCGCTTGAAGTCGCTGGCTCAGTAATTGCGCAGCAACTGGGCCTGGGTTTCGTCACCGCCGTTGACCCGACCCAAAATGAACAGGGGGCATTGGTCGGTAATTTCCTGACCATGCTCGGCATCACGCTGTTCTTCGCCACCGACATGCACCATCTCGTCATTGCTGCGCTTAATGACAGCTACACGTTGTTCGAGCCGGGCGAGGTGCCCGCTGTGGGCGACGTGGCGAGCCTGGTCACGAAAACGGTCTCAGGCGCCTTCCGTATCGGCATTCAACTGTCGGCGCCGTTCCTCGTTTTTGGACTCGTGTTCAACATCGGGCTTGGCGTGCTGTCGCGGCTAATGCCTCAGATGCAGGTGTTCTTCGTTGCGATGCCGGCAACGATCCTGGTCGGTTTGCTGTTCCTGCTGCTGGCGCTTGGCTCGATGATGGGTCTGTTCCTCGATTACGCGGGGGGCGTGCTGCACCAGCTCGCGCCCCACGCTTAAGGAGCCGCGATGGCCGAGGAAGACGACGGCGAAAATACACAAGACCCGACACAGAAGCGGCTTGATGACGCGATCAAGCGCGGTGACGTAGCGCACAGTCCCGAAATCAACACCTGGTTCATGATCGCCGGCGGCGCGCTGACGGTGATGGTGTTTGGCGGCCCGATGGCGCAAACGCTGCAAACCACATTCGCCGGCATTCTGGCCAATTCATACCAGATACCTTCCGATGCGCCGGCCATCGGACATTTTGCCCAAAGTATCGCGCTCAAGGTTCTGTCCGCACTGGGAATTCCATTCCTGTTACTGGCGCTTGCAGCTTTGCTCGGCAGTGCGATTCAGCACCGCATATTGTTCACGGTCGAGCCGATCACTCCGAAACTGTCGAAGATATCACCGGCCGCCGGGTTCGCCCGGCTGTTTTCGAAGCAGGCGCTGGCCAATTTTGCCAAGGGACTGATCAAGCTCGGTGTCTTCGGTACGGTGATTGCATCGCTGCTGTGGCCGCAACGGGACAAAATACGTGCCCTGATTGCCGTCGATCCGGTCGCGATCCTGCCGTTCACGCAATCGCTGACAATGAAAATGCTCGGCGTGGTGGTCGCGATTCTCGCGGTGGTCGCGGCTGCGGATTACCTGTTTCAGTACCGGCAATGGTACGACCGGCAGAAAATGTCGCTGCGGGAAATGAAGGAGGAGTTCCGTCAGAGCGAAGGCGATCCGATGATCAAGGGCAAGATCAGGCAGATGCGCCAGGCGCGTGCGCGAAAGCGCATGATGGCTGCGGTGCCAAAAGCCTCGATCATCATCACCAACCCGACCCACTACGCGATCGCACTTCGATACGAGCGCGGCATGAATGCGCCGATCTGCGTCGCCAAAGGTGTCGATTTGATCGCCCGCCGGATTCGCGAACTGGCTGAATCACATGGCATTCCGGTGGTCGAAAATCCGCCGCTGGCGCGGGCGCTGCATGCCACCGTGGAAATAGACCAGGAGATCCCGCAAGAGCACTATCGCGCCGTGGCCGAAATCATCGGCTACCTGATGCGGATGCGGCGGCTGGTGACGCGGTAATCGTGCGGGCGCAAATGCAAAGATCGCTTGCGCGATTCAGCCAAATCAAGGCACTTAATGCAGGCCGGTCAGGGGACGGTGTAAGGCGAATGACGACTCAGGATACCGTCACGCGGAGCGACGACGCGATTGACGCCGCGCTGGTGCGAGGCGGGGTCGACCGCAGTGCCGGTACGGATCGTGGCGGCAGCGTCCTGTCTCATATTGCTGGTTGCGGCCCTGCTCGTAGCTGCCGCCATCGGCATCGTCGTTCTCGGCCGCAACAACTCCGAGCCCTATATCCTGACGTTTTTGGCCGTTCTCGCGACGGTCGGAGTTTTCTCGCTGTTTGCGCTCGCCTGCGGCATCTTGCGGCTGTCATCGACGGCCGCGGTCAGCCCGTTGGTCAAAGCCGTGGTCGACGGGGCGTTCGACGGCGTCGTTGTTACAGATGGGGAGGGGCGGGTGCTCTATGCCAATCCCGCCTACCTCGACCTCGTCAACGCCTCGGATATCAACGACCTGCGTCCGGTGGAGCGCGTTTTCATCGGCGATGCGGATGCGTCCGAGGCGATCTACCGGCTGATCAAGGCCGCGCGCGAAGGCAAGCGCTTGCAGGAAGAAGTGCGCGTTGCCGCCATGAGCGGCCGGCCGGCGCGGTGGCTACGCTTCCGCATCCGGCCGCTCGGCAAAGGCAAGCGCGACAGCCGGCTCACCGTCTGGTCGTTGAGCGACATCACGCAGGAGCGTGCCGGGCAGGAGGATCATTTCGTGACGGTTCAGCACGTGATCGATTATCTCGATCACGCGCCGGCTGGTTTTTTCTCGGTCGATGGCAAGGGCGACGTTGTCTATCTCAACGCGACGCTGGCCGGCTGGCTCGACCAGGATCTCGCCCAGGTCGGGTCCGGCGGGCTGAAAATCGCCGATCTTGTCGCCGGCGACGGTGCGGCGCTGCTGACAGATGCTGCGAGGCGCTCCCGGCGAAGTAAAGACCGAAGTACTGGATCTCGATCTGCGTACCCGAAGCGGGCGCACGCTGCCGGTCCGGCTGCACCACAGAGCTGGCCTTCGGCGCCGATGGTGAACCGGGAACGTCGCGAACGCTGGTTATCAATCGCGCCCGTGGCGATGGCAGCGATCCGCAGCGTGCGGCGGAAATTCGCTTCATGCGGTTCTTCCATCATACGCCGATGGCTATCGCGACCGTCGACAAGCAGGGCGGCGTCATCCGCACCAATCCGCTGTTTGCGCGGCTGTTCCAGGGCGCGCGCGAGCGGCGACGGCGAAAGCGCCGATCGTTCGATCCGCAGCATCGTTGCCGAGCAAGACCGGCCGGCGCTCGACGCCGCCATCCGGCAGGCGGCGGAAGGCAAGGGCGACATCGCGCCGGTCGATGCGACGCTCGCTGGCGCGGCGGAGCGGTTCGGCCGCTTCTATGTCACCGCGGTCGAGGAGGCCGAGCGCGACCAGGAAGCGGCGATCGTCTACGCGCTGGAAACCACCGCGCAGCGCGAGCTCGAGAACAAGGTCACGCAGCAGCAGAAAATGGATCTCGTCGGCCAGCTTGCCGGCGGCATCGCCCATGACTTCAACAACGTGCTGTCCGCCATCATGATGGCGACCGATTTCCTGCTCAACGCGCATCGGCCGACCGATCCGTCGTTCCAGGACATCATGCAGATCAAGCAGAACGCCAACCGGGCGGCGAGCCTGGTGCGGCATCTGCTGGCATTCTCGCGCAAGCAGACGCTGCGTCCGCAGGTGCTCGATCTCGGCGAGGTGCTGTCCGATCTCAATATGCTGCTCAAGCGCCTGATCGGCGAGAAGGTCAGCCTGGAGGTCGTGCACGGCCGCGACTTGTGGCCGGTGAAGGCCGATATCTCGCAATTCGAGCAGGTGATCGTCAATCTCGCGGTCAATGCCCGCGACGCCATGCCCGGCGGCGGCCGGCTCACGGTGCGCACGTCCAACATCACCGCCAAAGAATGTGAACGCTACCAGGCCAAGGGCATGCCGGTGGCGGAATACGTGCTGATCGAAGTGACCGATAGCGGCACCGGCATTCCGGCTGCCATCGTCGGCAAGATTTTCGAGCCGTTCTTCTCGACAAAGGAAGTTGGCAAAGGCACCGGGCTGGGCCTGTCAACGGTCTACGGCATCATCAAGCAGAGCGGCGGCTTTCGTTTACGTCGACTCAACTGAAGGTAAGGGCACGACGTTCCGCGTTTTCCTGCCGAGGCACGTGGTCGATGCCAATGCCGTGGTGCCGGAACTCCTCAATGAGCTCGAAGCCATTTCGCGCCCGGCCAATGCGGCTGTGCCGGAACAGGGGAAGGCCGCGGCAAAAATCGATCTCACCGGCGCCGGCACGATCCTTCTGGTCGAGGACGAGGAAGGCTTGCGCCAGCTCAACGCGCGCGGGCTGGCCTCGCGCGGCTATACCGTGCTGGAGGCCGGCAACGGCGTCGAGGCCATCGAGGTTCTGGAACGCTCGGACGGGGTCGATCTCGTGGTTTCCGACGTCGTTATGCCCGAAATGGATGGGCCGACGCTGTTGCGGGAACTGCGCACCCGGAATCCGGAGCTGAAGATCATTTTCGTCTCGGGTTACGCCGAAGATGCTTTCCAGAAGCATCTGCCGGCCGACGGCCAGTTTGCGTTTCTGCCGAAGCCGTTCACGCTCAAGCAGCTCGTCAACGCCGTGAAAGAGACCATGGCGGCGTGAACCGCGCGCGTCGTCGCTTTCGGCGCACGACGATATCTGTTTTCAGATCAAATCTCTTTCGTGCTAGCTCTCGCCGACGTTTGAGCGATGGAGAGTGCGATGGAAGAATTGAATGGCCGAATGATCGCGTGCCAAATCCTGATAACCGGGCTGATCGCGCGCGTCGCGAACAATTCCAAGGATCCGCTGCGGTATCTTTCGGACTTTCGGGACGAAATTCACGCCGTGGTGCGGCAGATCCGGATCGCAGGCTCACTGGATAATGAGCGCGTGCGGCAGACTGCCATCAATACCGTCGACGAGCTGTTCTCGCTGATGAAGCCGCCGAATCTCGATTGAGTGGTTATGGGTGGCTTACGGAATATCGCCGCGAGAACGGTGTTTTGGACGTTGAGTTATGTCGCTAGCGGTTGGCGGTTATGTCGCACCGGCGCACGCGTCCAGGTAGTTCTTGCTAATTGACTCACGGATTGTTTGAAGCGGCTTGAGTTTTTGTGCGACCGTCGTTCCAGATTTCGCCGCTTTCTCAGTGGCTCAGCTTGATTGTCTGGAATTGATGTGATCTGCGGTTTCCACTTTCAAATTTTTCCAATGAAAATCTAGCGGTTCAATGAATTGGAATAACTAAAATCTTCAATCGCGATATTTATTTGGCGAATATTTGACCGCGCGAAATTTCGCCTCGATAAAGAACTCGTGACGACTAAGTCCATGCAGTTCTTGGACTTTTTAGGGGTTCTAATCGGGGGTGAAAATGGCTGTGGTCAAAGCGCCGCGCTCGCTGCGCTCGTTCGACAGGGCAAATCTGGTCAAGGAAGTTTTCGACGCCAGGACTGGCCGCAAGGTGACGGTCGGCTGCATGATCGCGGTTGCGTCGTTCACCGCGGCCGAAGCGCAGGAACTCGTCGCTGCCGCCGGTAACGGTGGATGCGCCGGTCGTGCGCAAGAAGCCCCCGGCGTCTAAACCGACCGCGGAGCAGCTTCGGGCGCGTGCAGCGTTGCGCGCGGCTCACGCAAGGCAGGCGGAGCAGGCCAAACAGGCCGCTGCCGCGAGCGCCAACCAGGCCGCGCCGGATGCTGATCCCTACGCCAATCCGGCGTCGCCATACGAAGCCCAACATTTGCAGGCTTCCGGAAAATTTCCGGAGCCGATCCTCAATACGCCAAAGACCATCACGGTGCTTACCAAACAATATCTGGAGGACAAGAACGCCACCACGTTGAAGCAGGCGATCCTCAGCACAGCGGGCGTGACGCTTGGATCAGGTGAAGGCGGCAACGCGTTCGGCGACCGCTTTTTCATCCGCGGCTTTGACGCCCGCAACGACGTCTTCATCGATGGCGTCCGCGATTCAGGTGTCAGTGTTCGCGAGAATTTCTTCACCGACCAGATCGAGATTCTGCGTGGTCCGGGTTCGTCGTTCGCCGGCCGCGGCACTACGGGCGGCGCGATCAACATCGTGACCAAACAGGCGAACACAGACAAAAGCTTTTATAACGAAGATACCACCTTCGGCACCGACGCGACCAAGCGCATCCAGCTGGACGTTAATCAGGTCATCGATCCGACGCTTGCCATTCGTGCCGGTGGCATGTTCCAGGACGCCGGTGTTGCCGGTCGTGCCTACACCACCGATGACCGGGATGGTGAGTTCGTTGCCGCGAAGTGGAAGCCGACGGAAAAGATCAAAGTCACTGCCGACTACATCCACACCTATCTTCACGGCATTCCGGACTTCGGCGTGCCATACTACCGGCCAGGTGCAACGGGTGTGGCTGGGCAGACGTTCACGACAACAGCCGGTGGCCCGTATCCCGATTTCGGCGCCAATCGCAACAATTTCTACGGATTCGTAAATCGCGATTTTTTCAGGGTTCAACAGGACATCGCGACGCTCAATACCGAGGTCGAGCTAGCGCCCGATCTGCTTTTCACCGACAAGACGCGATACTCACAGTCGTTCAATAATTACATCGGCACCTTGCCGGAGTCGCCGATCTCGTCCCTTACTCCTCCGGCTCCCGCTGTTCCGTTGACACTGACAGCCAATCCACAGAGCCGCTATCAGGTCACCGACGTCGTCGCCAATCAGTCCGAGCTAACTTACAAGTTTTATAATAGTGGATTTAAACACACGCTGCTGACCGGTCTCGAAGTCGACCGGGAAACCTCACTGATCGATAAATACGCTGGCCTTAGCTCGGAAGCGTTACCAGGAGGGTTCAGCGGCGCTGGTTCGTTGACCGGCGTGAGTATTTTCCAGCCCGAATCTACTTTTCTGTCGTTTGGCCCGCCAAGCCTTGTCGGCATGCCAACTAAGATCGCTATCGACACCCAAAGTGTCTATGCAATCGATACCGCCAATTACAACGACATCGTTATCCTGAATGGCGGCATCCGCTACGACGACTACAACATACACACCTCAGGTTGGGGAACCGTCAACGGCACGTCCACGTTCGGCGCGCAAGCAGCAAATTTCGGCATGCCGAACTTTAACCTGGGTTTGACCTACAAGCCGTTGCCTAACGGCAGCGTGTACGTAGCCTATGCGACATCGAGCAACCCTGTCGGTGCCGAGTTCGACGGTACCAGCACCGCTTACGGCGGCCTTTCTCCGGTTTTGAATGGAAATTCCAGCCAGATCTTTGGACCGGAGCAGAACAGGGCGGCAGAAGTCGGTACCAAATGGGAATTGTTCGACCGCCGTTTGCTGGTGACGGGTGCGTTGTTTAAGACCACGAAGGATAACGCGCGCGAGGCCTACAACGTTACTGCGGCGACCGCGACCGCGAACTGTCCGTACACGGCGACGAGTGGCAGCGTTTCTTGTATTTCTGCCGGCGCCGCTTATTACGTCCAGGGCATCGACCTCGAGGCGGCCGGAAAAATCACCGACAAATGGAGTATGTTCGGCGGCCTCGTGCTGATGCAATCGAAGGTCACCAAATCGAATTTGTCGGGCATCTACATGCCGGAGCCTGCGCTTTACACCACCAACGTAGGGCTGCCGCTCGCCAACGTGGCACATCAGTCCTTCAGCCTGCTGAACAAATATCAGGTAACCGATAAGTTGGAGCTCGGCGGGTCGGCGGTATACCGATCCAAAATATACGGCGGCACGTTGCTGGCCGCCAACCAGGGGACATCGATCCCTTCCTATTGGCGCTTTGACACCTTTGCCGAATACAAACTCGACAAGCACTGGACGGCCAAGGTGTTCGTCAACAACATCTTCAACAAAACTTACTACGACGCTCTGTATCAAAGCGCGACGCCGTTTGTCCTGGAGGCGCCGGGCCGCGTCGCGTATTTCGTGTTGTCCGCGCGGTACTGACGGCTGGCGCGGGACCGCGCTCGATTGACGTGAAGGTGGAGGGTTGGCGAACAGCATCTTTGACAACTTATGCAACGGCGCGCTTTATCGAAGGGTTGCGCCGTTCGCTTTCCGCGATGCGGAAAGGTGGCCACCAAATAGAATTAGTCTAGTTCTAAAGAAGGAAGTGAATGCTCGTTTGTGTGCCGAATGTCCTGAGCAAGGCTGAGGTGGCTGAATTCCGCGGCATCATGGACGGTGTCGCATGGGAAGACGGACGCTCGACGGCCGGTGCACAGTCGGCATTGGTAAAAGACAACGAGCAGCTGCCGCCGGACGGCGAGGTGTCGCGGAAGCTCGGCGCGCGGGTTATCAAGGCGCTAACTGCGAGCCAGTTGTTTATTTCCGCCGCAATTCCACGGCATATCTTTCCGCCGTTATTCAACCGTTACGCGACGGGCAAGCATTTCGGCGTCCACGTCGATAATGCCGTGCGGGGCGATCCGTTGACCGGGTTGCGTATCCGCACCGATCTGTCGGTGACATTGTTCCTGTCGGAGCCTGATGAATACGACGGCGGTGAACTGATCGTTGAGGACTATTATGGTTCTCATGAGGTCAAGTTGCCCGCAGGCGATTTGGTGTTATATCCAGCCACCAGCCTGCATACGGTGACTCCAATTACCCGCGGAGCGCGGGTGGCGTCGTTTTTCTGGCTGCAGAGCATGGTCCGCGACGGGCACGCACGCAGCATGATTTTCGATCTTGACCACGCAATTCAAGGACTGGTGAAGCGGCTCGGAAATGGCGACGCTGAAGTCGTGAAGCTCACCGGCATCTATCACAACCTCATCCGTTACTGGGCCGAGCTATGAAAATGTCGTTGCGGATACTGTGCGGCGTCGCTTTGGCGCTTGCGCTTCTGTTTCGGGCGGCGCCGTCTTTGATGGCGCAACAACCGGCTGGAAGCGCAGGTCCATCCGCTCCGGCGGCAATTCCCGCTGCCCCTTCATCGGCGCCTGTCGCCGCGCCGGCACAACCTCAGCCCGCCACGACGGATATTTCGTCCTCAGGTGATGATGCGGGAAAACCGGGATCCTCGCGTCAGCGTGACTTCTCGCCGTGGGCGATGTTTTTAAACGCAGATGTCATCGTCAAAACGGTCATGTTGAGCCTGGTGTTCGCGTCGCTCATCACCTGGACGATGTTCATCGCCAAGACCATCCAGATGGCGCGCGCGCAAGCGCAAATGAAGGCGGCACTGGCGCGGATCGCCGATGCGCGCTCGCTGAATGAAGCACAAGTCGCGCTGGGTCCGGCGCAGAACGTACTCACTGCTCTATTAGCTGCGGCCAGTCAGGAAATCCGAATGTCTGCCGATAGCGATGCGGAAGGCGGTATCAAGGAACGTGCGGCGTCGCGGTTCAGCGAGATCGTCCGTATGGAAGCCCGTGCGGTGCGCTACGGCATGGCCATCATTGCGACGATCGGTGCAACTTCGCCATTCGTCGGCCTGTTCGGCACGGTTTGGGGCATCATGGACAGCTTCATCGGCATTTCAAAAGCGCAGACGACAAATCTCGCCGTTGTTGCGCCAGGCATTGCCGAGGCTCTTCTGACAACGGCGATTGGTCTCGCGGCGGCGATTCCTGCTGTCATTATCTACAATCACTTCTCACGGGTGACGAAGAGCTATCTGGAACTTGTTGGCCGCGGCTCGGGTGCGATTGGGCGTCTGCTATCGCGCGATCTCGACCGCTTCCATGGTCGTGCCATGTCGCGTGCCGCGGAGTAAGTCATGGCTGTCGTACTCGGCGATCTCGACGACGATGACGACGATTTCGATGAGGCGCACGACATCAACGTGACGCCGTTCATCGACGTCATGCTGGTGCTGCTCATTATCTTCATGGTTGCGGCGCCGCTATCGACGGTGGATTTGCCGGTCGATTTGCCGACATCCACCGCAATCCCGGAAAAGAAGCCGGACAAGCCGACCTACATCACCATCAAATCCGATCTCGCCGTTGCTATTGGCGAAACCCCGGTGAAGCGCGTTGATCTGGTTCGGTCGCTGGATGCGGCGGCCGATGGCGGCAAGGATCGCCGGATTTTTCTGCGCGCCGACCGCGGCGTGCCCTACGGCGAATTGATGGATGTGCTCGAACGCTTGCGCATCGGTGGCTACCACAAAATCGCTTTGGTCGCGCTCGAAGGTGTCCCCGGCGATGCGTCGCAAGGCAATACAGCTCAGCCCTAGCTAGCAGAGCGACGATCTTTATATGACGACGATGGAACAGGAAGTCCCGCGGCATCTAACACGGAGCGTCTGGATTGCCGCCGCAGTTGGCGCGATAGCGATCCACGCTGGTTGTGCCGCGCTGGCACTGACTACCATGCAATCCGACGCCGACGACGAACTCGGCGCTCCGGCCATCGAGATCGGTGTTGAGTTGATGTCGCCGCGCATTGATCCCACTGACATGCCGGTCGGGCCGGATACAGATGCGTCCGCCCCTTCGCCGGAAGTCGTCGCCCAGAAGGAGAATCTGGATCCGAGCAATCTGCCGAAAGCGGTTCCGACGGATACTGACGATCCGGATCGTGTCGTTTCTCCAACCAACTCGAAAACACAAAAAGATACCGAGAAGGCATTAACGGTCCAGGCCGCACCCTCAGAGCAGTCGTTGGCGGTCGAAGCGACCGCCATGCCCACCGTCCAGGGCGCTCAGGAATCGACGCGGTCGGTCGCGCCTTCGCTGGGCACGGGCGAAAGCACCGTGCGCGCTAAAGTGACCTGGGAGAAGGAACTGGTCGCGCATTTCGACAAGTACAAGCGCTATCCGGTCGATCGGACCATGCAAAAGGCCCAGGTTGTTGTCAGTTTCGTCCTCGACCGGCTGGGCCATGTGTTGTCGTCACATGTCGTAGCCGGATCGGGCGATGCTTCGTTCGATGACGCAGCGATTGCCATGTTACAACGGTCCGATCCGGTGCCGCCGCCGCCGCCGCTGGTCGCCGATCAGGGGCTGACGTTCACGCTGCCGGTGATCTTTCAGGTCAAGCAGCAGCAGTGATCGCAATCGGCGTTTTTGATTGGACGCCCCGCTCGAATAGGACTTGATCTGCCCCGTTGCTGCATCGCGGAAATTTGTCGCTCGCATAACCGCGCATTACGATCATGCGCGAACGCTGGACTTCAGTTTCTTTATATCGGTCCGCGATGCGCTAAGCTTCGCCATAAAGTAGCGGATGGGAGGAAGCTGAAATGAACGACTGGATATCCACCAATACGTTTTGGACGATCTGGCTTTTCGTCCATCTCATCCTTGCCGTCGGCCTCCTCGGGGCGCTGACGCATCAAGCGATGGCGGTCGCGCTGCCGGTCCGGCAACCAGCCGGCGGCATCGTCACCCGCTTTCGTGCGGTGCCCGCCGCCGGATATGCGACGGCTGTCTGCGTGCTGTGGGTTATCACTTATATCGTCGGCTCATACATCTACACCAAGTACCGCATCGCCATACGCATTCCGCTCGAAGCCGGGCACTTACTACAAGACCGGCGGCTTCTTCGATTTCAAGGAACACGTTGCGACACTCGGCCTCGTGCTGCTGCCGGCCTATTGGTATTTCTGGAAGAACGCGCAGAACCCGGAATACGACAATGCTCGCAAAGGCGTGACGCTCGTGTTGGCCGTGATGTGCTGGTTTCTCTTCATCGTCGGCCACGTTCTCAACAATACCAGAGGGTTCGCATCATGAGCACGACCACAGGAACTGCGTCGCGAACATCGCCGGCAGCATCGTCATTGGCGGCGTCAAGCAAGTTCAAGACATTTGCCACGGTGTTCTCGATTACCGGCCCCGTCGTTTACTGCGTGATCCAGTACTTCAATTATCCGCTGTTCACGTTCCACCCGGCGACGGATCGTATCGTCTGGGGCTACGAGGCGGCGCGAAGCGGCGAGGGCCCGAACATGCTGTGGTACGGCTGGTCGGCGACGACCATCCTGATCGCAGCGGCGCTCGGCATCATCGCGATGCTGCTGCCGGAGCGCGATCACCAACAAAATTCCGCTGTCGCTGGTGTGGATATTCCCGGTGCTGTCCATCCCCTACGTGATTTATTCGCTGATGCCGTGGTGGACACTCGCCGTCCAAGTAACAAGGCCTCGAGATGGCGCTTTCCAGGATCGGTCTTGCGACGTCGCCGTCGTTGCTGTCGGGATGCTTTGGATCGAGCAGGGGCATCGCGTCTTCATCACGCCGGCGGGTGCCGAATCTGAGCAGCAGGCCGCTTCGGTATGCCCGGACACGGACGATGTTCCGTTCAGCGCCGAATGTCTCAAGTTTATTGACGGCGGTGTGCTGCCCGACAGTCACGCGCGGCAGAACGGAGTGGTGAGAGACGCGCCGCAGCGGCAGAGTTGCGTGCACGCCCTGACGGGCGTGGTCCTGCTTGTCCGCCGAGCAACGAGAACGGACCATACAGTGCGGCGTGCATCAGGTTCATGTCCGGATGGTACTGGCAGGCCGAGTCCGGCGAAGGCGCACCCTGAATAGAGCGGCTGCAATCAGCGCTATCGTCCGCCCTTCTCAGCCGTTCGCCGAGGCGATAGGTTGCGGCGCGCGTCGGCACTGGGAGTTCCAGCGCAGCGCCGGGGCAGGGTTCATCTGGGAAGCGACCGCATGACGCTCGATCGTGTGTGGCGACAGGCTGCGGTGATCCTGGCGCTCGCCTTGGCTGCTCCGGTCTTGGGCCATGCCGGCGGTGTGGGGTTTGGTGACGACGACACCGACGAGGACAGCGGCCCGTCCTATTTCGGGTTTGTGCGGGAGGTTGATGGGCCTGGTATTTCCGACGCCAAGGTGACCGCTGCGCTGAAGGATCGCGGCGCGCTGGTGACCCGCACCGACATCATGGGGGTTTACAAGATCCCGGGCTTTGGCAAGGACATCGATCCGAAGGACATCACGATCTCTTGCTCCAAGGAAGGCTACAAGCAGGCGAGTGTCGAGCGCCGTCCGGGGGGCGATGCGAAAGATCCGGTCGAAATCGAGTGTTACCTTCAGAAGCAGTGACGAACAGCGTGCTTCGACTTGGCGTCCGCTCATGCGTCCGGCTTTGGCGCTGCGCGCTCAGCGCGGCTTTTCTTTTCTGCCTATGCGCGCCCGGCGATGTCCCAGACATTGTCCGGCTCGGTCTCGTCCTCCGAAGAAGGCGCCATGGAAGGCGTGCTGGTCAGCGCGCAAAAAGATGGCTCGCCGATCATCGTAACAGTGGTGAGCGACGAGCATGGCCGCTTTCATTTTCCGGACGGCAGGCTTTTGCCTGGGCACTACACGCTAAGCATCCGCGCGGTCGGTTACGACCTTGACGGCCCGCAAACGGCGAACATGGGCGCCACTTCTTCCGATGTAGGTATCAAGCTGCGGCGCACAGCAGATCTCGCCGCACAACTGACCAATACCGAATGGCTCACGAGCATGCCCGGCACGCTCGAACAAAAGCGGCCGCTGATCGAATGCATGAGCTGCCATACCTTCGAGCGCATCGTGCGTTCGACCTACAATGCCGAAACGTTTGTTCCAGTGCTCAAGCGGATGGCGCAATACGCCAACAACACAACGCAGGCGCATATTCAGTACCGGCTCGCCGAACGCGATGTGCGCGACGATCTGGTGCGCAAGCTTGCGGCCTATCTGGCGACTGTCAATTTGAGCGGTGGCCCGACCTGGCCGTACCAACTGCAAACTCTGCCGCGCCCTAAAGGCCGCGCCACCCGTGTCGTCATCACGGAATATCAGTTGCCGCGCAAAACGATCGCGCCGCATGACGTACGCACCGACGCCAACGGCAACGTCTGGTATTCCAATTTCGTCGAGAATTTTCTCGGCGAACTCGATCCAAAGAGCGGCAAGAACACCGATTATCCGATTCCGGTACTCAAGCCGGACTCGCCAACAGGGGCCCTCGACCTTGAGGCGGACGCCGACGGCAATCTGTGGCTCGCGATGATGTTTCAGGCCGGAGTCGCCAGGTTCGATATGGCGACCAGGACCTTTCAGATTTTTCCGGTCCAGGCAGCGCTCAATAACAATGCCACGCAACAGTCGATGGTGATGCCGCAGGTCGTCGAAGGTGGACGGCAAAGTCTGGAGCAACGAGGTCGCCAAGCAGTCGATCATGCGGCTCGATCTCAAGACCGGCCAATATGAGTTGATCGATCCGTTCAAGTTCATGTCAGGACATCTTCACGCGCCGTACGGGATGGCGGCCGATGCGCAGAACAATCTGTATTTCATGGATTTCGGCGACGAGAATATCGGCCGCGTTGATGCCAAGACCGGGGAGGCGACGATTTATCCGACCCCGACGCCAAAATCGCGGCCGCGGCGGACCATGCTCGACGACAAAGGACGGCTCTGGTTCACCGAGTTTGCCGCCAACAAGCTCGGCATGTTCGACACCAAGACTGAATCGTTTCGCGAATGGGACGTGCCGACGCCGCACACTTATCCGTATGACGTATTTATGGACAAGAATGGCGAGTTATGGAGCGGCGGAATGGCGAGCGATCGCGTGTTGCGCATGGACCCGCAAACAGGCGGAGCGGTCGAATATCTGTTGCCTCGGCCAACCAACATTCGCCGCGTCTTTGTAGATAATTCGACTACACCAGTTACATTTTGGGTGGGAAATAACCACGGCGCCGAGATTTTGCGGGTCGAACCTCTCGACTAGTACGTGTCGGATATCGTTGTTCTGCAACGCAGATATTGCGGACAACGAATGAATGCAAAAGCCTGGAAAATTGCGCAAATCGCTCATTGCACTGTTGACGCGTGCGACGCTTTGCGACAGGTCCGAAACGGTCGCTATCGCGTACCACTAACGGCCATTCAAGCGATACGCGTTCGGAGCCGCCGTGTACGGAAGTGTAGACCTGATATCGCCGGTCTGGTGGCTGCGGCAGCTCGCCGCATTCGCGATGATGGCGGCCGCATTGTTGGTCTGGAGCGGCGATGTCGACGCGCGACTGAAGGGTGAGAGTAGTTTCATCAGAAGCGCGTTGCCGAGCTACGTCGCATCTCCTCCCGTATCAAAGTATGTGGTGATGGCAGCGCTCGATCATCCATCACCGGGGATTCAGAGTGGTTCGCTCGGCGGATTGTTTAACCGCCCGGGCGTGCTCGGCGGTTTTGCGTCGGGCTTTCTTGGCGCAGGTTTCCTGGGCCTGTTTTTCGGCCACGGTCTTTCCGGCGGACTGAACGGCTTTGCCGCGTATCTGGGTCTGGCGTTTCAGCTCGCGCTGGTGGCGATGCTATGCCGGTTGATCTGGACGTGGTGGACCGGCCGTAATCAACCCGCCTTTACCGGGCTCTCGCCGCGGCAGCTTGCCGATCCTTATCTGCGTACGCGCCACGAACTGTTGCCGGGTGGCGCATCACCGCCGAACGGTGACGAGGCGATAGAGCAGACGGAAGAGCACACGCAATCGGCCGCAGCAAGCGACCGTTAGCTCGCGTTATTGGAGTTGCGGACCGTCGTGGCAGGAGCCGGGCGTGGTCCGGTGTTCCCACGGCGTGGGCACGTCGCATTTTGAGCAGGCCCCGAGCGCAAGGCCCAAGCCCAAAAGGATGAGTAGCCGCAACGATACGCTACGCAGTTGCCTCGACATGTCCCCTCACGCGTTACCCCGCATACTACACTGACTGAGCGGCGGCAGGCGATCCTGCTATGCCTGTGAGAATGCGGCGATACCAAGAGTATCTCGGCAAAATTTCTACTATCTTACCGTTTCGCGGCTGCTCGTTGATCCGCGAAGTATGGGTAAAAGCCGCATTTGGAGGAAGGCGATCATGGATATTCATCTCTCCGGCTCCAGGCCGTCGCGCCGGGGGCCAGCAGACTCTTTCACCGGCACGGTTTGGCAGGACCCGATCATCGAAGCTCCGGCGCCGGCACGCATTCGCTCCGGTATGGTGCGTTTTGAACCGGCTGCGCGCACCCACTGGCACACCCATCCGCTGGGTCAGACGCTCGCGGTTATTTCCGGTTTTGGGCGCGTGCAGGTCTGGGGCCAGAAGGCGCGCGAGATTCGTCCGGGCGACGTGGTCTGGATTCCACCGGGCGAAAAGCACTGGCATGGCGCCGGGCCGGATACGGTCATGGTCCACGTGGCGATGCAGGAAGCGCTCGACGGCAAGCACGTCGAGTGGATGGAGCCGGTTACCGACGAGCAATACAAGGTCGCCGGATAGGGCGAGGGCGGACGATGCGTTACGAATTGTATTATTGGCCCAGCATCCAGGGCCGGGGTGAATTCGTCAGGCTCGCGCTTGAGGAAGCTGGTGCCGACTACGTCGATATTGCGCGACGTCCTGGCAAGCGTGGCGTGCCGGCGATGATGAAACTGCTCGAAAACAAGCGCAGTGCCCGCCCGCCTTATGCGCCGCCTTTTCTCAAAGCCGGCAAACTCGTGATCGCACAGAGTGCGCTGATCCTGTTCTACCTCGGTCCGCGGCTTAAACTTGCGCCCGGCGACGAAGCAGGCCGGTTATGGGCGCATCAACTGCAACTCACCGTCGCCGACATGGTGACGCACATTCACGATACGCATCATCCGATATCCGGCTGGTTATATTACGAGGAGCAGAAGCCGGCCGCAAAGCGGCGCACGCAGGATTTCTGGCGCTATCGCGTGCCGAAGTTCCTCAATTACTTCGAGCGCGTGCTCGCGCATAACGGCGGGAGTTACATGGTCGGCGGCAGGCTGAGCTATGTCGATCTCTCGATCTTCGAAATCGTCGAGGGTCTGCGCTACGCTTTTCCCAAGCGTATGAAACGATTCGAGAAGAGGGTGCCCGGACTGATCGCGCTACGCGATCGTGTTGCCAAGCGTCCGCGCGTCAGGGCCTATCTTGCATCCGATCGCAGGATTCCATTCAGCCAGTGGGGCATCTATCGTTATTTCAAGGAATTGGATGCGTAACGATTCGGCCCGACTGGGGGAGAAGATTTGATGAAGTGTTTCGGGGCGGCGGTGAAGGTGGCATTTGCCATTGCGGCTTGCGTAATTTTCGCAGAGACCGTTGCGGCGCAGCAGGCTTACCCAACGCGGCCCGTCAAATTCATTCTGCCGTTCAATCCGGCCAGCGCCACTGACATCACAGCGCGCTTGTTCGCGGACCGCCTGTCGCAACGCTGGGGCAAACCGGTCGTGGTGGAAAACCGTCCGGGCGGTGATGGCTTGGTGTCGTTGCAGGCTTTCAAGTCTGCCGACGACGACCACACACTCTGGTTCGGCCCGGCGGGCATATTCACCGTGCTTCCGTATGACCATGACAGCCTGCCGCTCGATATCCAGCGCGATCTGGTGCCGGTTGTCAGTGTGTCCGACGTTGTGCTGGCGGTGTCGGTGCCGACTTCAATGGACATCGACTCGGTCGACCAGCTGATCAAGTTGGCGAAAGCGCAACCCGGTAAGCTCAATGCCGCGGCGTCCCAGGGCATTTCCGACTTCTTGCTGTTTGGCTGGATCAAGGAACGCGGCCTGGACATCGTCAAAGTGCCTTATCGCGACATCATGCAAGCACCGAACGATCTTGCGCAGGAGCGTATTCAGGTGCTTTCGGGTTCCTTCGCGATCATGCAACCGTTGATGAAGGCCGGGAAGATCAAGGTGCTTGCGGTGACCAGCAAACAGCGTGCGCCGACGGCGCCCGAAATTCCTACTGCTGTTGAAGTCGGATATCCCGATCTCACATTTGAAAGCGTCGGCGGGATTTTCGGCCCGCGCGGCATTTCCGATAGCGCGCGCGAAGCCATTGCGGCAGATATCCGAGCTGTTTCAGACGATCCTGTTATCAAGCAGCGTGTCGGCGACATCGGGACGATTATGGACGTAAAAGGCCCGAAAGAATTTTCGGCAAGCGTCAAGGAGCAGCAGGATCATCTTGCGGTCATCGCAAAAATACTCGGCCTGAAAGCCCTCCAATAAGCGAATGTCATCCGGCATGGATATTCTTAAAGAGACCAATTTCGATTTTCTCGGGCCGAAGGTTACCGGGAAGGTGCGCGATATCTACGACCGCGGCGACAGACTGGTGCTGATTTCGACAGATCGGCATTCGTCGTTCGACCGGATCATCGCGCACATTCCCTGGAAGGGGCAGGTGCTCAACCAGGTGAGCGCGCACTGGTTTGAAGTCACCAAGGACATCGTGCCGAACCATGTCATTGCGACGCCGGATCCCAACGTTACCGTTGCCCGCAAATGCAAGCTGGTGCCGGTCGAGGCCGTAGTACGCGGCTATCTTACCGGCGTCACCGACACGGCGATCTGGACGCGTTACGGGAAAGGCCAGCGTGATTTTGGCGGCCTGGCGTTGCCGGAAGGCATGAAGAAGAACCAGAAGCTGCCGCAGCCGCTATTCGATCCGACGACCAAGGAAGCCGGGCACGACCGCGTGCTGACCCCGGCACAGATGATCGCCGAGGGTTTTATCACTCCAGAGCTGTTCGAACGCATCAAGGCGACGGCGCTGAAGCTGTTCGCTCGCGGTCAGGAAGTCGCCGCGCGTCACGGATTGATCCTCGTGGACACCAAATACGAATTCGGCACCGATGAGGGCGGCAACCTGGTGCTGATCGACGAAATTCACACGCCGGATTCGTCGCGTTACTGGAAGCTCGATTCATATCAGTCGCGGTTTGCAGCGGGTGAGGAGCCAGAATATTTCGACAAGGAGTTCCTGCGCCTGTGGTTTATCAAGAACTCAAACCCCTATGGCGACGCAAAGCTGCCGGAAGCGCCAGCCGACCTCGTTGCGGAACTATCGCGCCGCTATATCGAAATGTACGAGCAAATCACCTCGCGAAAAATTTCGGCATGGCGAAACGCCGGTGCTCGCGCGGATCGAGCGTAATCTGAAGTCTTACGGCCTCTGATCCTATTGCGGCCACGCCGGTGAATCGGTTCCCAGCGGGACCGATGGCCGGTCCCAGCGCGGCGATGTCTCGCTCATCGCTGCTGCGTGACGAACCGCGGTAAGACGGCCAAAACCAGAGGGTGAGTCTTCAAGACAATCGACGACGTCTCTAAACTCGGGATCGGGACACGTCATGCCGTTGACGCGGCCAAGCTGCCGGAACCAATGACCGGTCTGCGCCAGCGAACATCGGACATGCCATGAGCCGCCGCGCTCGGCGCGGCGGGCAAGCGCCATCATCGTCGCAAATGCCAGCAGGTATCCTGTCGCGTGGTCGAGTTCCTGGCATGGCAGCGCGCGGGGTTTGGTTTCGCCGAAGGCCTCCGCTTCAGCGATGTTGAAACCGCTCGCGGTTTGCACCAGCGAGTCGAAGCCATGGCGAGCAGCCCACGGTCCGACGTGGCCAAAGGCGCAGAGCGACACATAGATAATACCCGGTCGCAGCCGTGCGGCATCCTCGGGCCCAAAGCCGAATTGTGAAATGCCGCCTGGGCGATAGCCCTGCACAAAAACGTCTGCATTGCGAAGCAACGCCGCGAGCGTTTCTCGCGCGTGCTGTTGGCGCAGATCGAGCGAGGTCGACAATTTCCCGCGGCCAGTATCGACGACGAGAGGGAACAGCGATGCGAGGTGCGGAGCCGTCACCAGCATCACATCGGCGCCATGCGCAGCCAATGTGCGCCCGCAGACCGGGCCGGCAATGATGCGGGTCAGGTCAAGCACCTTGATGCCGCTTAGCGGCCGATCTGCCGCGGTCAGCGGCTTTGGGCGGCGCGTCGCCGATCTGCTCGATGGTGAATACCGGAAGCGCGGCAACGGCGCGGCCCTGCGGATGCTCATCCCACTCGGCGAACGATCGGCAGGCGGTGACCGCAAGTCCGGCTTCGGCGGCAGCCGTCTCCAGCGCTTCCGCTTGCCATCCTTCGACCGCACGCTGCACGGCTTTTTTGTCGTGCGGGCATTTCAGCAATGCGAGCAAGCCGCTGCAATGATGGGGCAGGTTGGTATGCAGGCGCGCCCAGCGTCCATCGCCGCAGCGATAGAGGCCGGCGAGATCGTCGTGATATTCCTCGTAGGGTTTGCCGTCGAGTTGCAGATAGCGCTCGCTTCGGAACTCGACCGCGGCGTGGCGCATGTCGACGCTGATCTTTTGCCGGCGTCCCGTGCGCATCCGCCATAGTTCGTTGGCGGCGAGTGCGGCGGCGGCGATCGTTGCCTGCGCTCCGGTGCCGATCGCGAATGAGGAAGGTAGCGCCGGCTCGCTGCCAGTGAGACTGACGCTATCCAGTGCGGCGGGGTCGAGACCTGCCGTCTGCGCCAGTCCAGCGAGTGCGGCGTTGGCGTCAGTATGAAGAGCTGCATCGCCGAGCTGCTGCATGGGCTTTACCGGGACTGCGGTTACGCGGCTTGCAATGGTGACATTGTTCGACGCCGACAGTGACGTAATATGCTGGGGTCAAATTGGGGGATAGGAGACGACTTGGCAATGCGAGATGTTCTCGGCTGGCGGCGCAAGTTCGGCGTTATCGGGCCTTCGACCAATACGATAGTGCAGCCTGATTTCGAGATGATGCGCCCGCCCGGCGTCACCAATCATTACAGCCGGATCTTCACGCCGAACGCGAGGGCTATCAGTAACAAGTCGTTCATGGCGGGGATCAACGTCATCGGCGACAATGTTCTCGACGCCGTCCGCGGCGTCATGACCTGCGAACCTGATTATCTCGTAATGGGTATGTCCTCGGTCACGTTTAACGGGGGCGCCGCCGGCGCCGATGCATTCGTCGCCAAGGTGGAAAAGGAAGCCGGCGTAAAGATCAGCGTCGGATCGCATTCATCGACCGCGGCGCTAAAAGCTTACGGCGGCGTCAAGCGCATCGCTTTCATCTCTCCTTACTATCCAGTCGCGAATGCCGAGGTACGCCGTTACTTCACCGAGTCGGGCTTCGAAGTGGTCCGTGACATTTGTCTGCAGTGCAAAAGCTGGACTGGTATTGCCGAGGTGCCGCCGGACGTGCTTCGGGAAAAATTGATTGAACTCAATGGTGACGGCAAAGACGTCGATGCCATCGTTCAGGTTGGCACTAACCTGAGCATGGTCCGTCTGGCAGCCGCGGCCGAGATGTGGCTCGGCAAGCCGGTGATTGCGATCAATACTGCTACCTATTGGCATGCACTGCGCGCCAACGGCATTATGGACAAGATTCCGGGACTCGGACGACTGCTCGAAGAGTTTTAAATTTTAATGGTTTGCGGTCTTTCAGACGGCTCCGCGGTGCGTTTTGACATATTTCGGCCATCGCACTGCAATGTGGTGGCTGTCACAATCTGATCGTCATTCTCGATGGAGGCGAATATGGGCTTGATGGATGTTCTCAACGGTATGCAAAACGGCCCCCGCGGCAACGCCAACAGCAGCGGCATGTCGCCTGTCACGATGGCGGTGATCGGGCTGCTCGCATATAAGGCGCTCAAGAGCTTCACCGGCCAGCCGGGCAGTGCGCCTGCTGGATCGGCGCCAGGCAGGAGCGTGCCGCCTGCGCAAAATACAGATACCGGCGGCGGTCTTGGTGACATTCTCAAAGGCGGCTTGGGCGGTCTCCTTGGCGGCGGCGCGGCCGGGAGTGTTTTGAGCGGCGGTCTCAACGACCTGCTCAAGCAACTCCAGCAGGGTGGTCACGGCGGAACGGCCAATACCTGGGTGGGATCTGGGCCGAACAAGGCAATCTCATCCGACGATCTGGCGAAGGTTCTCGACTTCTGATCAGATTTCGACGCTGATCGCGCACAGCGGGATGTCGCGCGATCAGGTGCTTGCTTCGCTCAGTGAGCATTTGCCGGGAGTGGTGAACGAGATGACGCCGGATAACCGGCTGCCGACCGAGCAGGAAGTCTCGAACATGTTCCGGTGAGTGTGCCGCCAATGGCTCAGCGCTTGGTGCGAACACCCTTGCGCTCGAGCCGTGGTAGCACCTCGTCGCAGAAGTAGGGTACCTCGTCGAGGAAATTGACGAACGACAAGCCAATGCCGTGCATGCCAGCTTGGCTGATGGTGGCCAGCTCGTCGGCGACCTTGTCGGGTGTGCCGACATATGGGTAGCCGCCAACAGCGGTGCCTGCGAAGTAGCGGCGCTTCTCCTCGTATTCCTTCTGGCCCATCGTCTGTGGCGTCATGCTTTTGTTTGCCAGCATGCCGTCAATCGCGCCCCAGTCGGCGTTGTCGATAACGACGTGGTGAAAATACTCGTCGGCTTCTTTCTGCGTCGGCCGGCAGACGACCTGGCCGACTGTGAAGAGTTCGATATCGCGGCCGATAGCCTGGGCGGCTGATTTGACTTCTTTCACCTTCGCGGCATTGCCGGCGAGGGATTGCCGCGTTCCGGCGCTGGCGACAAAGAACGCATCGCAATTGCGGAGTGCGAAGTCCTGTCCAGCGCCGGACGAGCCGGCGTTCATCATCAAGGGACGCGTTCCCCCGAACGGCTTGGGGAATGCGCGCGCGGCCTTGATATTGAGGTATTTCCCGTCGAAGTCGAATGTGTCGTCGCGCTCCCACGCTTGGGTCATCACGTCGACCCATTCCTGCGCGTAGTCATAACGCTGATCATGCTCGCGCTGCTTCACGCCGAACATGTCGAATTCGCCTTCGTTCCAGCCGACGACAATGTTGACCCCGACGCGGCCCTGGCCGATGTGGTCGGCGGTGACGAATTCTTTCGCCGCAATGAGCGGGTGGAATAGCGGTGCGTGAACCGTGCCGAACACGGTCATGTGCTTTGTGGCGCACAGCAGTCCGACGGCCCAAGTGATCGTTTCAAGCGTAGCGCCGTGAAAATCAGTTGTGCCGCCGTAGCCTTTCCAGCGCGCAATCGGCAGCATGAAGTCGAGACCCGCTTCGTCGGCGAGCTTCGCGAGTGCGAGGCAGTCTTCCCAGCTCGCCGACCAGCGTTCCGGCACCGTGGTGGCGGAGCGTCCTGACGAGCAGTTGGCGCCGAACAGACCGATCTTGAGCGCGTTGTCATTATACATGGCAACACGCGATTGCATGGATGCGCTAGGGGCGAGCACGGCAATTTCCTCCACCATTTCCGACTTTGGACGAGTTATAGCATCGGGTCCCAGCGCGGCGCGACTGTGTCACGGAGAGTAAGGACCAAGCTCCTTGACTGCGGCTTCGACGAACGACTGGTCGACAATCTGGTCGAGCTTGACGTCGCCCTGTATCAGGCCTTGCTCTCGATAAAATTGGAGATCGTCAGCGAGACTTTGCACATTGACCTTGCCGTCCGGGTTCATGCCGGTTGGGGTAATGTCGTGATAGATCGCCGGGTCCTTGATGCTCGTGGCTTCCGCGAGGATGGAGATGACCTGCTCAGCGTTAGGTCCCGCCATATGGCCGTCTTTCAGCGCTCCGTTATAGAAGCGAACCGCACGGAGATAGGCGCGCATGAAGCGCCGCGCGAGATCGGGCTGCTCGGCAAATTTCTCCGAGAACAGCAGGACCGCGATCTGGTGATAGGGAATGATCTGATCATCGGATTTGAGCAGCGCGGCAAATCCGTTCTTGATTGCGATAGCGGGTCCAGGTTCGACCGATGCCGAAGCGTCGACGCTTTTGTTTTTCAAAGCGGCGACGTGATCCGGAAATGGCAAGTTGACCGTGTCGACATCGGAGTAGGCGAGCCCCGCCGATTTGAGAAGTACGTTGAGCGTAGCCGTATTGCTCACGCCCGGTGCATTCATCGCAAATTTCATTCCCTTCAGGTCGCTGGGCTGTTTGTAGCGTCCACTGTCGACCAGGTCCTTCCGTATCAGAACTTTGGTGGCGCCATAGCCGGGCGGGGACGAAGCCTTGTCGGCGACGATCTTGATACGAACGCCACGCGACACCGCATTGTACATCCCTGCCGAAGGCGAACCCGCGCCGGCATCAAGTTCGCCGGTCCCGAGCGGGGCAACCATGTCGGACGCAGAGCGGAAGTTGCTGACCGCAACAGTGAGGCCTTCACGGCCGAAATAGCCCAACTTGTCGGCGATGTAGATTGGCGCATCGCTGGTGGTACTGGTGGCTCCGACCCTGATTGTCACGGCCTCTTCCGCGTGCGCTCCCGCAAACAACAGGGCCGCCGTTTCCACCGTCAGAGCAAATGCAATTGATCTTTTAGCTTTGAACATTTGATCTCCAGATTGATCCTCGCGAAGAATACCAACTCACTTGACGCCTGCGCCAGCAAGTAAGTCGTGCAGATGATCGACGACGGCCTGCGGCGTATCGGCAATAGCTTGCGCCTGATCGGCCAAAGCTTTAGCGCCGAGCCAGTTGGTATCGAGACCGATGCGTTTGGCATCGTCGAGATAGAGCGGGTCGGTCATCGTCGCTTCGAACGCGGCCTGAAGTGCGGCGACCCGCTCCGCAGGCACGCCCGGCGGGATCAGGATCGGGCGGGCCATGTTGTATTTGATTGTGTAGAAGCGAAGCGCGGCGCGATCCGCCTCATCGGACGTTAGTTCGATCACGGTCGGTACATCGGGTAACTGCGGCAATCGCTCGGTCCCGAATTGCAGCAGAATGCGTACTTTATGATCCAGGATCCAATCCGCCTTGTTGACGGTGAGATTGGATAGCCCGGTGTTGTTGCCTTGTACCTCGCCACGTTCTGCAGCGAGGTTGATCTCGTTCTGGCCCTGATATCCCGTCGTCACTTTCATCTTGGTGCCGAGCAGTTCGTTCACCAGCAGCGGCAAAATGGAATTATCGGCAGATGCCGTTGTGGCGCCCATCGAGATCGGATTCAGCTTGAGGTCGCTGACGTTTGCGGCTGGCGCTTCATGCCAGACCCACGTCACTTGCGGCTCCTGAAGCGGGGTACCGAGCCAGGCGAACTTCGCCAAATCGAATTTGACGTTATTGCCGTTGGGCGACAGCAATTTAAGTCGCTGCTCCAGCATCACGTTGCTGGTCGGCATTCCGATAACCGAGCCGTCCTTTTGCGCCACATTGTAGAGATAGTTGGTCACGATCAGGCCGACGGCGCCCGGCATGTTGCGCACAATAACCGTCGGGTTCCCAGGAATGTGGCTGCCCAAACGGCTGGCTATTGTGCGGGCGGCGACATCGTAGCCGCCGGCGGCGGCACCTGCGATTGCGAATTCGATGGTTTTGCCGCGATAGAAGTTCGCTACGTCCTCAGCGCGCGCTGGAATCGTAACCAGGAACGCCAGGCTGGCCAAACCGGCTAACCGCACGACGATTCTCACGGTTTCTCCGCAAGCGAGGCTAACAAGCGGCCCTGGCCTTTGATCGCATCGGTTATTCCGAGCGTTTTGAATGCGACAAAGAAGCTTGCGTGCGAATAGGTGATTACCGGGACACCAAGCTCGCGCTCAAGGTCATCGACCGCTTGCCCGGCCTGCCATTGCGGGCAGGGTATGTAGACCGCGTCGCAGGGCGGTGAGCGGCCATAAACCCCTTTGACGAACTCCCTGATCTCGTTGGGCGTCACGCTTTGCAGTCGCTTGAAAGGCACGTCCTTGCCCTCGGCGTGGACGATCTCAAATCCATGCGCGGTAAAATAACCCGACATCGCAAGGTCGTGGCGTTGCGGATAGGGCGATGCCATTGCGACGCGTCGTGCCTTTATATGGTGCAGCGCCTCCATGGCCGCGCGGATGCCTGTGGTGCAAGGCACACCCGCCGCTTTTTGCATGTCGTTGACGATGATTTCCTCAAAACCTTTGCCGCGCGAGACCACCAGCGGTCCACCGCCGTGAATGACGAAATCTACTGCGCGCGATCCAAGATAGGCCGCTGCAGTCGTCACCTGGGCGAGTGCCTGGTCGAAATATTTTTCGCTCCAATCGTCGATATTGCAGGTGACACCGACGAGGCCGACGCCATCCGGCGCGTACCGGTAGAATTCATATGGTACGACCTCCATCACGGTGGGGCCGATATAACCAATGCGCTTGCGCCACCCGAACATTTCCCCGTCTTTCTTCTTGAGCCGCATTACGGCGATCTGACCGTGTAGGCGCGGGATATTGAGGGAAATCTTGCGCTGCACAAGTGCGCCGCTCAGAGAGCAGCATTGCGCGGTTGATTGCAGCCATAGCCGGTTTATGCTGACGGCAATCAATAAAAAACCGAGTTACACCCGCGGGAGGAAACCATGCCCGACCAAACGGTCGAACAATCGACTGCGCGTAAAGTCTATTGGCGGCTGCTGCCGCTGGCGATCCTGAGTTACTTCCTTTGCTATCTCGATCGCATCAACGTTGGTTTCGCTGCTCTAACGATGAACAAGGACCTCGGGCTCGATGCCGCGACTTACGGCATGGCGGCGGGCGCATTCTTCTGGGGTTATTTCCTGTTCGAAGTGCCCAGTAATCTCATTCTCGAAAAAGTCGGCGCACGGATCTGGATCGCGCGGATCATGATCTCGTGGGGAATTCTTTCAGGCGCAACGGCGTTTGCTGTTGGCCCGTGGAGCTTCCTCACCATGCGTTTCCTGCTTGGTCTCGCTGAAGCCGGATTGTTTCCGGGCATGATCCTGTTCTTCACCTACTGGTTCCCGGATTGGCATCGGGGCCGCATCATGGCGGGTTTTACAGTCGCTCTTCCTCTTGCCGTTGCGGTCGGTGCGCCGCTGTCGACCTCACTGCTTGAACTCAACGGTGTCTGGGGTCTCGCAGGGTGGAAGTGGATGTTCATCGCCGAGGCGATCCCGACGGTGATCGTCGGCGTATTCTTTCTGTTTTTCGTTACCGACCGTCCGGCTCAAGCGTTCTGGCTTAACGACAACGAACGCGCCTGGCTGATCGATACGCTGGAAAACGAACGAAAGCTGGTCGAGGCAAGGCGCAAGGTCAGCTTGTGGCAGTCGTTCTGGGAGCCAAAGGTTCTGATCCTGACGTTGAACTATTTTGGCATCGTCACGGCGAGCCTTGGCCTGCTGCTGTTCCTGCCGCAGATGGTCAAGCAACTCGGCCTGACCAACATGCAGGTCGGCTGGGTCAGCATGATCCCTTACGCGTTCGGTGCGTTGAGCATGCTGGTGTGGGGCTGGGTATCCGATTGGATGGGTGAGCGGCGCTGGAATTTGTTCTTCGCCTGCGTCGTTGCAGCCGTCGGGCTTGTTATCGCCGGCATGACGATCGGCACCGGCTGGGCAGTCGTCGGTATGACGATTGCGACGATCGGGCTCTACGGCAGTAAAGGACCGTTCTGGACCTTCCCGTCGATGTTCCTCACCGGCTCCGCGGCTGCTTCGGGCATCGCCTGGATCAACGGCATCGGCAATCTCGGCGGCTTCTTCGGCCCGACCGCAGTCGGTTGGGTGAAGAATCTTACCGGAAGCTTCGGCAGCGGGCTCTATCTGCTCGCCGGATTAGCGCTGGTATCGGCAATCTCCACCTTCTGGCTCGATATGAAGAGCCCGGTGGCGCATCCCGAACTAGCTGGCGTTCCGGCAGAATAGCCCGAACTACAATTCCTCAGGCGAGCGCGCTTGCGCCCGCCTGAGCGACCTGCTCGTCCTCGTGCGATTGCACGCCGGAAACGCCGATTGCGCCGACGCATTCGTTTTCGTGCATCACCGGCACTGCGCCCTGGATCAGGATTCCTGCGGGAAATCCGGCGAATGCCGGGCGCTCCTTGAGGCGATCCTCGAAGAACTTGCTTGGCCGCTTGGTCATCGCCGAAGTCTTGGCTTTGCCAAGCGATACCTCCGACGTGATGGCGGAAGCGCCGTCCATGCGTATTGCGCCCAACAGGAAGCCGCCGTCATCGACAATTGAAATGGCGACCGCCCATTTGTTCTTCACAGCCTCGGCTTCGCAAGCGGCGAGCATCTTCTTTACGTCGGCCGCGGTCAGGCAATGTTTAGTGCGCATGGTTCCTCCGGGAAAATTGGATCGTACATCATAGTGCGCAGATGTCGGTAAGGGCAGGGGGAGCTTAGCGCAATGAAAATCGGATCGGCACCGTAAGGCTGAGCTGATCTCCGCTCATGCTGGCTGGAAATGCCGGCAACGGCTGTGCGCGCTCGACCAGCGCCATGACTTCGGCATCGAGATCAGGGTGGCCGGAACTGCTCACAATCCGGCGAGACAGAACCTTGCCGTCGCGATCCATGGTGAAGGCGAGCAGGACGACGCCTTCCTCGCCGCGTTCGCGCGCACCAGCGGGATAGCTCTTGAACTGCTGGAGATGTTTCAAGAGCAGGCTTTGCCATGATGGGTCGATGCGCGGCGCGCTGGCCTCCGTGCGCACAGTCGTGCGAGGGGCAGGGCTGGTCTGTTCCACTTTTTCAGGCGGTTTCTCTTCGGGCAGGATCGCGTCCTGCGATGTTTCTTGTGGCGGTGTCGGCGCGTCGACCTTGGCTTGCTCCTGCTGATCGATTTCAGGCGCGGTCAATTCAACGGAAACGATGGGCGCGTCGTCGCCAATATCCGTGTCCGGTTCGTGCCAAAACAGGTAGGTACCGATGGCGACCGCGTGAACAGCCACGACCATCGCTGCGGCAAACGACCAGCGCCGCAAATCGCGCGAATTGTCGTCCTCGAACCATGGCAGCGTCCGGCTGGTGGTCATTGCGTTGTCCGGGCTTCCAGCCCGACAAGCGCGACCTTCAGATAACCGGACGAGCGAAGCAGGTTCATGACCTGCATCACATCGCCGTATGGCACCGCGCGATCGGCGCGGAGGAAAATACGCTGGTCCTTGTTGGAGCCGGTGGCGGCATCGAGCGCTGACGGCAGATCGCCCGGGCTCACCGTGTCATCGCCGATAGCAAGGCTGAGATCGGTCTTGATGGTGAGGAACACGGGTTTGTCAGGCCGTTGCTGCCGCTCCATGTTTGAAGACGGCAGATCGACCGGTACATCGACCGTCGCCAGCGGCGCAGCCACCATGAAGATGATCAACAGCACGAGTATCACGTCGATGAACGGCGTGACGTTGATGTCGTGGACCTCGGTCAGTTCGTCGGAGCCGTGATCGAGACGAATAGCCACAGTGCTACTCCGCGGCCTGCGCCAGCGGGAATTTGGCGCGATCGAGATCGCGGCTAACCAGCCGCATCACTTGCGCCGACGCATCGCCCAGCAGCGCCCGGTAATGTGCCGTCGAACGCGCCAGGACGTTGTAGATCATGACGGCGGGAATGGCGGCCACGAGACCGAATGCCGTTGCGAGCAAAGCCTCGGCGATTCCCGGCGCGACCACGGCAAGGTTTGTGGTATGCGCGTTGGAAATGCCGATGAAGCTGTTCATGATGCCCCAGACCGTACCGAACAGGCCGACGAAGGGCGCTGTGGAGCCGATGGTGGCAAGCACGCCGGTGCCGCGCGAGATTTTCCGACTCGCCGCCATTTCCATCCGCTCGAGCTGCCAGGCGATGCGCTCTTTTAGGCCATCGCCACGAGCATTCACTGACATGCGGATTTCCTGTGCGGCGGCTTGAATCAATTGCGCAGGAGCGCTGTCGCTCTCACGCAATTGTTCATGCGCTTGAGCGAGCGTCATCGCATTGGTCAGGATACGAAGCCCTTTGAGAACCGCGCGGCGCGCTGTTGTCAGTTCCAGTGTCTTGGCTACGTAAACCGTCCAGGTCACGAGCGAAGCAAATGCCAACCCGATCATCACCGCCTTCACGACAATGTCGGCATTGAGGAACATTCCCCAAGGCGACAGGTCTTGCGGCAACTGAGCGCGACCGACCGTTGTCTGGCCAGTCTGTGCGTCCGGAGAAGGGGTTGCGCTGGATGATTGAGTCGACGGCTCGGCTGCCGGAGCCATTGGTGTCGGTTGAGCCGCTGTGGGCGTCGCTGGAGTTGGCGCTGTGGCTTGGGGTGCCGCAGGGGCAGTTGGCGGTGCGGAGGCCGCCGGTGCGCTTTGGGCATAAACGTTTGGCGCGCCTGCAACGAGTGCGAGGCCAACGGCGAATACACACAGAAACAGCGGGACAAAACCGCGCCGACGCGGCGCACGAGCAGTGTTGTTCTTGGTCTTACCGATCATTTCTACGTTCCGGTGCGAGAGCGGTGGTCGCTCGCTTTCAGTTTGGAATAATGAAAAACTACGTGACTTTTCAGCATCTTGGGCTGATTGCGCGCATACGGTCAATCGCGTTCTCCAGTGACGCCGACTAAACCCTTCAATTGATCGTGTATTCACTCTTTAGCTCCTCAATTTTGCTTCAGCGGTGCAGCTCGCGCGCCGTCAGATTTTCTTGGAGATGCCGACATAGAAACCGCGCCGCGGGCCGTATTGCGGCGCGAACACGCCGATGCCGCTGCCGTCGCGGATGAGGTAGACGCTGTCGAGCAGATTGACGATGTCGAAGCGCAGTGTGACGGGTTTGTCGTCGCCGAACAGTTTGAATTCACGCGCGACGCCGACGTTGATCTGGCTATAAGGCGATACGGTGCCGATGTTTGCGTCGCCATTGCGCAGGCCGGAGCCTGCAATCATGTCGGCAGATAAGCGCACGCCGCACCACGAGTTGAAATCCGGCCACATGGCGCCCGGACCGCCGAACGCTTCGGCCGCCGTCGCCGGACGGCCGCAGAACGCGTAACTCGCTCCCGCCGATGCGGTCACGAATTGGCTGTGATCTGTGTAAATCCAGTGAGTTGCGATGTACTGGGACTCGGTCAGGCCGCCGAGGTCGGCGAGTGGCGTCGTGTTGTCGAAGAGGATACTGGTTCGAAACGACGTTCGTCGCTTTTTCCTGACTGACCGCTAGGTTGCCGTACGCTTGAAAGTTGCCGTTGTGATATTTCGCGCTGAATTCAACGCCCTCTGCGATGCCTTTTTGGTAGTTGAAGGCACTCAGCACCAAAGCTTGGCCGAAATTGCCGTTGTCGAGGAGATCCGTTGCGATCTTGTAGTAAGCATCGACGCCAATATCCAGCGTGGCGCAGTCCCGTTCCGCCTTTGATGTGCAATCGAACTTGAATTTCTGATCGACACCAGCATCGAAATAATGCGAACGTTCCGGCAGCACCGGGCTGGTTCCACCGCTGGCCGGCGCGCCGCGTCGTGCCGTTAAACAGCGCAATATTGGCCGGCGCTGCCTCGACTAAAACCGGCGGCGTAAAGTAGCGCGCATAGCCGGCATGGAAGTGTCGTGTCTTCGAACGGCTTGTAGGTAAAGCTGAGCCGCGGGCTAAACTGATTGGCGTCGGTGAATTGCCACATCTGGTCGAAGCGCAGACCGGCATTCATGGTCAACTGGTTGGTAATTTTCCACTCGTCTTGAGCGTAGACGCCGGCGAGCCAGCCGAGCTTTGACGACATCGTCGGTAATTGTTGTTGGCGCGCCGGTATCGGTGCCATCGCAAGCCATGCAAGGCACGACGGTCGATGAATTATCGACCCAGGCTTTCTCGGCACTGACTGTGAATCCGGCGCGCAACGGTATGGGCCGCGATTGATCACGTAGGAGCGTCGCCCTGAATGCCGTTGGTATAAGACTGCCGGCTGATGTCAGAAGCAATCCCGTTCAATAGCAGTCGCCGGTCGGGTCCGGAATGAAGTGCAGAGTCGTCGTAGCGGGTGAAATAGGAGAGCTGCCCATCAAAACCGGGCGCTGAACGTTGCAGCGCGAGCACAGCGTACTGGGTGAACTCGGTCTGGTTTTCGTTAAGCAGCGCTGAGTTGAATGGCGGCCGCCGGAAATACAATCGGATAGTTGGCGGTGTCCGGGAACATTGGGAATTTGAAACGTATTGTAAGACGTGCCGGTGATCAGGCTGAGCCGCGTCGAGGGATCGACGAACGTCGACATGTAGGCAAAGCCTTTCTCCTGCTCGAGAGAAGTCATGGATCGCATTCAAAGAGGGTAGCGGGTTCTCGATGCCTTCGGTGGTCTGCGAATAACGGCCACTGAAGAAATACTGTACTCCCGGGAAACAATCGCTCGCCGACCACGATGCTGGCGGTTTGTTCGGTCGTTGCCGAGGCCTGGCAGTTTCCGCCAAATATTCCGCCATATTCAAAACTTGGCGTAATGGTTCCGCGACTTCCGCCATAAAGGCTGACGCTGCCGGTGTTGTTAAAAGCATCGGCTCGGGTCGTGATGTCGACTACGCCAACGGTGCGCATCCCAAATTCGGCCGGCAACGCGCCCGTCACCAGCGACAAGCTACCGATCAAACCGGTGTCCAAAAAGCTGCCGAAGCCGGTCACGCCGTCGGGCAACATGACGCCGTTGATGCGGAACTGCCACGTTGGCGTGGTCGTTGCGAACATGAAACGACCCGCTGGCCGCCGAGTCTTGCGACACGCCAGGTGCCTGAAGCAGAACTTTTTCGACAGTGGTGTTGCTGCCTTGCGGCAAAGCCTCGATCTGCTGGCTTGTGATCGTGTTCGATGTCGTTCCTATGGTCGTATAGAGATTGCTGCGGTTCTGATCGAAAGCGTTACTCTTGGCCTCAAGCTGCTGAGCTGGCGTCTGGGCGGGCGCAACCGCCCGCGTTGTTGCGGTTCGCGCTGCTGGACGCGGTTTTGGCTTCGGTTTTTGTTTTTCCCCGATCACGCTGACTTCAGGAAGAGCGACGGTTGGCGCAGCATTCTGCGAGAATGCGAAGTCGTAGCAGCCGACAAGAGCGATCAGTGCAAGAGCACACACCAAAACAGCGCGGCAAAGTCGATAGATTTGAGCAGACATGACACCACTATCCTGAATGCTGGAGGCAACGTTAAAACGGCCAGCAGGCGATCGTGCTGTCGCGGGATGTCGACAAAGGTATTGTCGTTAGGAACGAACGAAACCCGCGTTCATGCTTGGAAGTTTCGCCAAGGCTCCACAGGAGCGAGACGAATCAAGTTCAGCAACGACCGATTTTTCAGGCGACGGGTGGAGCGCGAGATTGGAAGGGGGCGCGGTCTGGTGCGATCACAAATGTGATTACGCGGGCGGCGCGCTCAACGGTTTGCAGATCGGGCAGCGCAAGCTTGGGTGATTCTGCCGCAATGGAATTGCCGAGGAGCGAGACGCTGGCGCAGATTGCGCAGAAATCGTCGGTGATCTGGGCCGACTGATCATTGCTGACGATTAGCCCTTGGTCCGCTGCGGAATGTGAGTAGGCGTGCGTCGGGAATGGCGCTTTCAGCGAGCCGTAAATGTCGTCCGGGTGAATATGCCCGAACGACAGAAACAGCTGAATCGCCAGCGTAAATAACGCCAGCCGGCCGCCCAATCTGTTATTCGCCCGAAACCAGCCCATGCTCGCTCACGCATTGTGTAGCAGCAGCGATATCGGTGAATGTAACATTGTAACAAATTGAGGGCAACAAACTCCGCATGGCGCACGTGCCCTCATTGGATAAAGTGTATCCATGCACGACACACCGGACGAAGTTCATTGGCACGAGCCGCAGGCCGGCGAAAACGCGGGCTACGGCAAGTTCAAGCGGCAGCCGCTGCCTTACGACCGCTTTATGGAGGCCGAAGGCGTGCCCTGTTATCGCGGCATCGGCGTTCGCCGCGTGCAGGATCTGCCGCTGGTGACCTGGCCGCGGCTCGGAGGCCGCGGCTCGTACATTCAATTGTTCGGCACGGAAGGCCTGTGGGGCCTTTATGTCGTCGAAGTGCCGGGCGCAGGCGCGCTCAATGTCGAACGGCACGTATACGAAAAAGTCGTGCTGGTGGTCGAAGGCCGCGGCACCACCGAAGTGTGGCAGGAAGGGCAGAGCAGGCGGCACGTTTTTGAATGGCAGAAGGGGTCGCTGTTCACGATCCCGCTCAATGCCTTTCATCGCATCATCAACGCGGCGAGTTCGCCGGCGCTGCTGTTGTGCGGCACCACGGCGCCCAACGTGATGAACGTGCTCGATAACATGGATTTCGTGTTCAACTGCCCGTACACGTTCAGCGAACGTTTTTCCGGCGCCGAAGATTTCTTCAAGCCGAAGGACGATCTCGAGCCCGATCCGATCCGCGGATTGGCGATGCGCCGCACCAATCTCATTCCCGATATCGTCAATTGCGACTTGCCGCTCGATAACCGGCGCTCGCCCGGCTATCGCCGCGTCGAGCCGGCGATGGCGAAGAACCGTTTCTATCTCTGGATCGGCCAGCACGAGACCGGGCGTTATTCAAAGGCGCACAAGCACGCGTCCGCTGCAGTGCTCGTCTGCGTCAAAGGCAAGGGTTACACGTACACGTGGCCGGAAGCGCTCGGTACAACGCCATGGAAAAACGGCAAAGCCGATAAAATTCTGCGGCAGGACTACGAACCGGTCGGCCTGGTTTCGGCGGCGCCGATGAGCGGTGACTGGTATCACCAGCACTTCGGCATCGGCAAAGAAGGCTTGCGCATCAGCGCGTGGCATGGTCCGAACAATCAGCGCGCCCGCAAGCCGGGCGTGCCCGGCGAGCAGCTGATGGACTATGGCGCGATCGAACTCTCCAAAGGCGGCAGCGCCATCGGTTATCACCAGGAAGACCCTGCGATCCGCAAGGAGTTCGAAGAGACGCTCAAGCGCGAAGGGCTGCCCAGCCGGATGAACGCAGAGTTCTACGAGCGCCCGCCGAACGAGGGCGAAGTCGTCATGGGCGACGTGATGTAATGAGGAAATAGAGAATGCCGTTTCAGGACTTTCGTCAGTTTCTTGATGTTCTGCGCCAGCATGGCGAACTGATCGACATCAATCGCCCGTCGCCTTGAACGATGTCGGCAAGGCGATGAAGCAGAGCTATGTCCGCAACGGTCCGGCGATCATGTTCAACAACAACGGCACCGATTATCCGATGGTCGCCGGCGTTTATTCGAACCGCGAAAAGGCGTTGCTCGCGTTTGAGGCTGACGAGGACACCATTCAGGACAAGGTCCTGCACGGACTCGATAATCCGATCCCGCCGGTGACGGTGAAGGGGGCTGCGCCGTGCCACGAAGAGGTCATCGAAGGCGACGCCATCGACATCCGCAATTTTCCGGTGCCGCAATACAGCCCGAAGGACGGCGGTCCCTACATCACGCCAGGCATTGTCGTTTCCGAAGATCCGGAAACCGGCATGCCGGACGTCGGCCACTATCGTTTCCTTATCCTTGGCAAGGACACGATGTCGTACTCGGCGCAGCCGTTCCACCGCTTCGGCAAGAACCTGGCGAAGTGCAAGAAGCTCGGCATCGTGCCGAAGGCGGCGTTGGTGATCGGCGTCGATCCGATCATCGCCTACACCTGTCAGGTGCAGGTGCCCGACACCACCGACGACTGGGCGCTGGCCGGCGGTCTGCGTGGTGCGCCGATCGAGCTTGTGAAGTGCAAGACCTGCGACGTGATGGTGCCGGCGACTTCGGAAGTGGTGATCGAGTTCGAGGTCGATCTCAACACCACGGTGCTGGAAGGTCCGCTCGGCGAATACACCGGTTACTATACCCGGCCGTCGCAAAAGCCGGTCGCGCAAGATCACCGCGATCACCCACCGAAAAAAGCCGATCTTTCAGGGACTGCTCACCGGCAAACCGGTGACCGAAAATCACATCCTCAAGCAGATCCCGTTCGAGGCGTCGTTTCTGCGCCAGTTGAAGCGCCAGTTCCCGACCATCAAGCAGGTGTCGGTGCGCGCATCGGCCGGCGTGTCGTTCTATGTCGTGATCTCGATGGAGCCGCGCTTTGCCGGCGAGGCGCGGCAGGTGATCCTCAACGCGATGTCGAGCAATATCCGGCCGAAAGTGGACCATCATTGTCGATCCGGACATCGACGTGCATTCGTCGACGGATGTCGAATGGGCGCTGGCGTTCCGCGTCCAGCCGGCGCGCGACGTGATCACCGTCGACAACGTTCCCGCCGGTCCGTCCGATCCGTCGGTCGATCTGAGCCGCGACCGCACCATGCGCATCGCGTCGCAGATCGGCATCGACGCGACGCGTCCGTTTGGCGAAAAATTCTATGATGTTGCCGACGTTCCGGGCTGGGAAGAGTTCAAAGTGCCCGAACTGGACGAGTCGCGCTAAACCGGGTCGGCATCGATAAGCACGAAGGCGACAACTGCGGGGTCGTTGGTCCGGTTGCTCCAGGCGTGATTGGTGCCGCGTTGCACCAGCACATCGCCGGCCGTTAGCAGTACTTCGCCGTCGTCCATCATCGCGTAGATTTCGCCTGACAGCACGATGGCGTAATCGATGCTGTCGGTCTTGTGAAAACCCGCATGGCGCGGATTGTTGCGGTCGGATCGCGGCGGCGCGGCCGGAGCCGTCGTCCGGCAGCTTTTCCTCGTGCGCGATTGCCGCCAGCCGTTCGCTGTCCGGCGGATATTCAATCACCCGGAACACCGATCCGTTTTTCGGCGGCAGCAGTCGATGGGATCGCGCAATGGCGTCCTTGTCTGCCGTGATTGTCCGCCGGCGTGCCGGTGGTTTCCCAAAGCTCGTGAACGATGGCGCTGCCTTTGCTGCGGCTGAATACGTGCGGGGTAGGGCCGTCGATGATGAAGGTCGAGCGGCCGTCGATGTCGTGGCCGGTAACGACGCGGCGGACTGATTTCGGCATTGCTTCTCTCGTTAGCGGCAGCCCTTGAGCGGGCTTGCCTTGTTGATGAGTTCGAACGGACCAAGCTCTTTGGCGACGTCCGCGGCGTAGCTCGGATCGACCAGCTTCTCCGCGGGAGAAGTCTTGTCGATAGTGCCTTCGCGTTTGAAGAACGCCTGCATGTCGACAATGCTCGCGACATTGAATTCGCCGTTCGGCGTTCGCGATTGCCATGCCATGCGGTCGAGCAGATCGCGATCGGTGCCGATGCGGTTCTTCATGAAGATATCGATGATCTCGGCGCGGTTCGGGCCGTGATGATAGGCCTGACAGTAATCGCGGCCGGCACGCGCCAGCGCGACGAACAGCTTCTTCGCCGTATCGTGGTTCTTCTGCGCCCAATCGGTGTTGACGATATAGCCGACACTGCTCATCGGCAGCGGATGAATGTAATCGTCAGGATCGATCCATGGCACGCCGACTTTCTGTTCGATCATGCGCTCGGTGAAAGGCGCGACTTCCATGGCGGCATCGAGTGCGCCATTGGCCATCGCGGCCGCCATTTGCGAGAAGGCGAGGTTCTTCGGCTCGATATCCTTCAGCTCGAGCTTGGCCGACGCCAGCACGGAGGCAACTTCGTACATCGAGGTCGAACCTGGCGAGCTTAAGCCGACGGTGCGGCCTTTGAGATCGGCGGGTGTGCGGATTTGATCTTTCAGGTCGGATGCGGACGATGATGTTGGTGGTAGGTCGGGCGACGAGCCGCTTTCCAGCGCAAGCACCACCGGCAGACCTTGTGCCACGGAATTGTAAAAGCCGGCATTGATGCCGCCTTGCGCCAATTGCACCTGATTGGTGGCGAGGAACGCAACCGCTTTGCCGAGCGAGTCGATGCGCTCGATCTCGACATCGAGACCGGCGTCACGAAAATAACCTTTGTCGAGCGCGACGTAGGTTGTGCCACCCGGTACGCTCGGGACCACCGCGATGGTGACCTTCTGCGCAGACGCTGGCGCGGCGAGCGCAGTGAAAATGGCAAGAGCAATGAACAGGCCGCATGACCGGATTGATCATTGCGTTTTCAGATACCACTGCAAAATCTCCTCGCCGGTCCAGAATTCGACGCCATCGAACCGGCGCACGTGATCGTAGATCGCTTCAAGATATTTGATACGGTGCGGTTGGCCGCTGAGATAGGGATGAATAGCGAGGGCTAGGATTTTAGCCCGGCGCTCGCCTTCGGCGTACAGCCGGTCGAACTGATCGATCGTGCGCTTGTACAAGATATTCCGCCTCGTGGTGCTGCACCGCCATCATCGGGATGTCGTTGAGCTCCATCGTATAGGGCAGTGTCACCAGCGGGCCGTGCGCGGTGTTTATCGTCGTCGGCTCGTCGTCATAAACCCAGTCGCCGATATATTTGATGCCGGCCTTCGCCAGCAGATCGGGAGTCTCCAATGTTTGCGTCAGGCCGGGTCCGAGCCAGCCGACCGGACGCTTGCCGGTGAATTTTTCGATCACGTCGAGCGAGCGCGCGATCATTTTTTTCTGATCAGGCTCGTGATGGATCGGGCCCTGTTGATAGGAATGCCCCATGAACTCCCACGCCTCGTTCTTTGCTTCCTGCGCGACGCGGGCATAGTCCTCACAGACGCGCGCATTGATCGCGAGCGTCGGCGTGATCTTGTGGCGCTTGAACAATTCGAAGAACCGCCACACGCCGACCCGCATGCCGTATTCGTGCCAGCTCCAGTTCGGGACATCGGGCAACAAGGTCTGGCCGGTAGGGGGCGCCAGTACCTGGCGCGCCATCGGCTTGCCGATGTCCCAGACTTCGAGATTGACGATGCTCCAGAAGATGAGCCGCTTGTTGTTCGGCAACTTGAGCGGCGGGCGGTCGACGATCGCCGAAAATGTGGTGCGCTCGCGCGGCAGCATCGCGCCACGGCGCTTTTTCGCGATACGTTTTTTCATAGGTGTCCCCCGGGCGCGTACGAGGTACAAAACCACAAGTCGGTACCGGACGTTAGCGGGATTTTTCGGCGTCCGCCTCATGAAGGACGGTCCACGATCACATCCTTGTTAGGCTAGTCCGAATCGCTTGTACTCTTCGGCAAGACGCTCATTTTATGGAACTAAGGCTTTTGGAGCCTGATTATGGTTCCGGCGGTTGCGATTCCACGGTAAATCCCTAGCTTTTGCGAACCCGATAATGCCGCGCATTGCTGTTTCCGAGCGTGTTCGTCCGGCCGCATCGGCCGATGAAGCCTGAATTCGCCGGGGCTGCCGCCGAGCGATCCACGTTCGGCTTGGCTGGCCGCCTATCGTAGCGGTGCGGGCTGAAACCGAGCGCCGGGCCGCATTCCTTTCACCCGAGGACCAGGTTATTCAGTCGATGCCGGACGCAAGTCCAACCAAATGGCATCGCGCCCACGTCACGTGGTTTTTTGAACAGTTTTTGGTGCGCCCGCATTCGCCCGACTACAAGATCTTCGACGATCGGTTCGCTTATCTGTTTAACTCTTATTATGTCGCCGCAGGGCCGCGGAAGGCGCGGCCACAACGCGGGCTGATAACGCGGCCAACTGCCGGCGAAGTCGGCGAGTATCGCGCGCATGTGGATCAAGCGGTCTGTGCGCTGATCGAAACCGCCGAGGATTTGACACCGCTCATTCCGATCATCGAAATCGGATTGAACCACGAGCAGCAGCATCAGGAACTGCTCCTGACCGACATCCTGCACGCATTCTCACATAACGAAACAAATCCGGCTTACGATCCGCAATGGCAATGGCCGCGGTCGTCCGGCACAAGCGCCGCCGCAGGCGCGCAAATCGCCGGCATTCACATGATCGGGCATGGCGGCGATAGCTTTTGCTTCGACAATGAGCAGCCAGCCCATCAGGTGGTGCTGCGACCGGTGCGGCTGGCCCCGTCATTGGTGACCAACGGCGAGTGGCTCGAGTTCATGGCGGACGGCGGTTACACGACGCCGACGATCTGGTTGTCGGATGGCTGGGCCGCAGTTGAAGCACAACGATGGGAAGCGCCGGGTTATTGGCAGAAAATAGATGGCGTCTGGCATGCGATGACGCTCGGCGGCTTGCGTCCGATCGATCCGGCCTCGCCGGTCTGTCACGTCAGCTATTATGAGGCAGACGCTTTCGCGCGCTGGTCCAACAAACATCTTCCGACTGAAGGCGAATGGGAGGTCGCGGCAAAAAGCGGCGCACTTTCCGATGCTTACGGAATTGTCTGGCAATGGACACGCAGTGCGTATACCTCATATCCCGGTTACATGGCCGCGCCGGGCGCGCTTGGCGAATACAATGGCAAGTTCATGGTAAATCAGCTGGTATTGCGCGGCTCGTCGCTGGCGACTCCCGCCGGTCATAGCCGTCCGAGCTATCGTAATTTCTTCTATCCAACGGCGCGCTGGCAGTTCACCGGCTTGCGCCTCGCAGAATACGAACACTGAGAAAATCATGACGCGAGTTGTCCGGACCGCGCCCCGCGCGGGGTCGACTGCATCGTCGGAGGCATTCGCCAACGACGTGATCGAAGGGTTGACGGCGAAGCCGAAAAAGCTGCCGCCGAAATACTTCTACGATCTTGCCGGTTCCGCGCTGTTCGAGCGCATAACGCATCTGCCGGAATACTATCCGACACGCAGCGAACTCGGCCTTCTTAAAGCCAACGCTCCGGCAATTGCGTCGCTGTTTCCGCCCGGATGTGCGCTGGTTGAATTCGGAGCGGGCTCAAGTCGCAAGGCGCGCATTCTGCTCGGCGCTGCGGCGACGGTCGAGGCCTATGTTCCGGTCGATATTTCCGGCGATTTCCTCGAGCAGGATGCCGCGCAGTTGCGCCGCGATTTTCCGCGCATGACGGTGCAGCCGCTGGTCGGCGACTTCTCGCAGGAGCTGAAGTTTCCGCCGGCGATCGCGAAGCTTCCGCGTGTCGGTTTCTTCCCGGGCTCGACGATCGGCAATTTCGAACCGCACGAAGCTTGCAAATTCCTTCGCCATGCCGGTGCGCTGCTCGGTGACGGCGCGGTATTTGTGATCGGCGTCGATCTGATCAAGGACAAGGAAATTCTGTACCGCGCCTACAACAACTCCGAGGGCGTAACCGCCAAATTTAATTTCAATCTGCTGGTGCGCATCAATCGCGAGCTCGGCGCCAATTTCAATTTGAGCGCCTTCGAGCATCATGCTTTCTACAACAGCGAGCAGAAGCGGGTCGAAATGCACCTGGCCAGCATGCGCCGGCAGAAGGTGAAGGTGGACGGCACGACAATCGATTTCCGCGCCGGCGAAACGATCCACACCGAGAACAGCTACAAATATACAATCGAGTCATTTCACGCGTTGGCCCGCGGCGCTGGCTGGTCGCCACTTAAGGTGTGGTCCGACGGCATGTTCAGCGTGCATGCATTGTCTTGGACGGGACCAGCGAAGAACGACGACTGAGCAGGTTAGGGACCGATGCCGATCTGCGAAGCCGATCCATGGCGGTTGCAGTATTTCGCGCACGTCAAAACTGCCGCCAAAATTCCGACTGAAGATAGTGACGCTTGGCAGTGGTATCCGGCTAATCGCTGGGTTTACGACAAGCTCGCCGTTGCGCAGAGCCAAAACCTCGATGCCGGACCACACGGTACAACGCCGCCGAGCTTTCCGGTTTTCTCCAAGCCGATCGTCAATTTGCGCGGCATGGGCATCGGCAGCCGCGTCATTCATTCACAAGCCGAATATGACCGCCACTACACGGCAGGCCATTTCTGGATGACCTTGCTTGATGGCCGCCACGTCTCGTCGGACGTGGCCGTTGTCGGCGGGGAGCCGCGCTGGTGGCGTCATGTCACCGGCAAGCCGGCGGGTGAAGGCACGTTCGACTACTGGGTCGTGCATGCCCAAGCCGATGCCGGAATTGAGGCGCAGTGCGGCGCATGGGTGAAGAACCACCTTGCCGGCTATACTGGCATGCTCAATCTCGAGACCATCGGCGGCACGATCATCGAAGCGCACCTGCGTTTCTCCGACCAATGGCCCGATCTTTATGGTCCGGGTTGGGTTGATGCGCTGGTTGGACTCTACGAGACCGGGGAGTGGGATTTCGACGACGACCGCAGCGAAGGTTATAGCGTCGTGTTGTTCGGTCCGAACGGCCGGCGCTACCGTCATCCGCCAGCGGTGCTTGTCGAGGAGGTCAAAGACATTCCCGGTGTCACCAGTGTACAGATCACGTTTCATGAAGACCGCCCGCCTGAGCAACACGCAATGCCTCCGGGCGGCTTCCGCCTTGCCATTGTCAATGGTTATGATTTGCCGGCAGCACTCGCCGGTAGGGAAAAGTTGAGGGCGCATTTTTTAAATACGCCGTGACCTTGGCGCGGCTCTTTTGCCGGGACTCTTACGCGGCAAGGTCGAGTGATCTATAGTCTCGAACGGGGCAACGCATCGGCGGAGCGATTTTGTGCGCAGCATCGCGGCGTTTCTTGCGCTGTCGCTTATGTCGCTCCCTGCGCTTGCCCAAGAAAAGGTCAGGATCGGCATCGGCTTCGGGCTGGCGTTTCTGCCGGTCTATATCTGTGAGGACCTGAAGCTCGTCGAGAAATATGCCAAGGCGGCGCATCTCGACGTCAAGCCCAGCTACCAGCGCCTGCTCGGATCGGGGCCGATGCTGGATGCGATCAAATCGGGCTCCATAGATATCGCGCCGTTTGGCATCGCGCCTTTGCTGTCAGCCTGGGATCAGGACAAAGGCACCCCGCAACAGGTCGTCATCGTGTCCGGCATGACCACTATGCCGCTGACGCTGCTGAGTGGCCGGCCAAATGTCGCGACGATTTCTGATCTTGGACCGACCGACCGCATCGCGATGCCGTCACTGACAGCACCGCAGATGTTCGTGCTGGAAATGCAGGCGGCAAAACTGTTCAACAAACCGGGTCGCTTCGATGAGCAGATCGTTGCGTTGCCGCCAGCGGAGGCTCTGAGTGCGATGATTGACGGGGCGGGCATGGTGACTGCCTATTTCGCTTCGCCGCCTTATACGCAACTCGCGCTCCGCGGCGGCAAGGTGCATTCGGTTCTGACTTCTCAGGACGTGTTTGACGGCAAAGGTTCGTTCTTGGTGATGGGCGCAACGCAAGCCTACGTCGATGCACATTCGCAAATTCCGGACGTGGTCGACAAGGCGATGGACGAGGCCGCGCGCCTCATCCACGACGATCCGCGCCGGGCAACGGAGATTTATTTGACGCATGAACCGTCGACAGCTCTCAGCGGCCCGGTGATCGAGGCAGTCCTGCGCGAGATCAAGGACGAGTTTGGCGCTGGCATTTATGGCGTAAAGGCCTATGCCGATTTCATGGCAAAGCAGAGCGCTTTGAAAGAGGCGCCGCGGAGCTGGCGCTACATTGTGGCCCCGTCGATGATGAACTGGCCACGCAGCTAGCTGGCCATTCGAGGGACATGGCTGACCCTTGTCTAACCGCGCTTGACGTAACGCGAGCGCGAGAACAGAATCCGCGTCAATAATCCGGCCAATTCGCCAGTTTTAACGGCCTTTTTCTGGGAGGATCCGATGTCTAAACGCCGTCAGCCTGCTGACGCCAATCGCCGTAATTTCCTCAAAGGTGCGGGTCTTGTGGGTGCCGCTGCTGCGGTAACGCCGCCGGTCGCAGCGTCGGCGATGACGGCAGCGCCACTGGAGAAAGCCAAAGCGTCGCTCCCGGGTCCGCGCCAGGTTGCGGCCGAATCACTGCCGCCATCGGGTGATCCGGTCAATCAGTCGTCCAGTGGTGGCGACTTCATGGCCGACGTGATCAATTCGCTTGGCATCGAGTACATGTTTATCAACTGCGCTTCGAGCTATCGCGGTTTGCACGAAGCGATCATCAATCACAGCAACAACAAGCCGGAAATCATCACCTGCGTGCATGAGGACATTGCCGTGCACATGGCGCAAGGTTACGCCAAGATTGCCGGCAAGCCCGCCGCGATGGCTTGCCACGGTGTGGTTGGCCTGCAGCACGCAACCATGGCCATGTACAACGCCTGGTGCGACCGGGTGCCTGTCCTGGTGTACGGCGGCAATATCATGGAGGCGGATAAGCGCGCCCCGGGCGCTGAGTGGCTCCATTCGGGCGTCGACATTGGCCAGATCGTCCGCGAGTTTACCAAATGGGACGATCAGCCCGCTTCGTTGCAACATTTTGCCGAGTCGACCGCGCGTGCCTACAAGATCGCGACCACGCCTCCGATGGGGCCGGTGTTCATCGCGCTCGATGCCGAGTTGCAGGAAAACCCGATACCGGAAGGCGCCAATCTACAAATTCCGAAGTTCGCGCCGGTCATACCGCCAGCGGGTGATCCTGCCGCAATCGCTGAAGCAGCGAAGATGTTGGTCAATGCGCAGAACCCGCTCATTGTCTGCGATCGCGTCGCGCGCACACCGGCGGGCATGGCGAACCTCGTGGCGCTTGCCGAAGCCCTGCAATGCGGGGTGATTGATAACGCCGGCCGCATGAACTTCCCGTCGCGGCATCCGCTCAACCAGAGCTTCCGCCGCGGTCTGATCGGACAGGCTGATGTCATCATCGCGATGGAGATGAACGATCTCTGGGGCACACTCACGCACTTTAGCGACCGTATCGAGCGCCGGTCGAAGCCCGCCTACAAGAAGGACACCAAGATCATCACGCTTGGTACCCGCGACCTGTTCCAGAAATCCAACTATCAGGATTTCGGCCGCTGGCAGGACGTCGATCTCGACATCGCGGGCGACGCCGAGTCGTCACTTCCGGCATTGACTGAGGCGGTGAAGCGCCTCACCGACGATGGCCGCAAGGCTGCGTTCGCCGAACGCGGGCAGCAACTCGCCAAGACGCATCTGGCGATGGTCGAGCAATCGAAGACCGATGCAACGATCGGCTGGGACTCCAGTCCGATTACGACCGCCCGTATGTGCGCTGAGGTTTACGACGCCATTAAGGGTGAAGATTGGTCGGTCGTCGGCACCGCGATCCGCCTGTCCTGGATGCATCGGCTGTGGGACTTCACCAAGCCTTACCAGTGGAATGGTGGCTCGGGTGGTGCAGGCATCGGTTACAATCTGCCAGCTTCGCTCGGCGCGGCGCTCGCCAACAAGAAACAGGGCCGCTTCACCGTCGCGTTCGGCGGCGACGGCGACTTCATGTTCAACCCCGGCACGCTGTGGACTGCGGCGCATCACAAGATTCCGATGCTCTATATCGTCCACAACAATCGCGCCTATCACCAGGAGTATATGTACCTCGTGGCGATGGCAGCGCGTCATGGCCGCGGCGTCGACAAGATGGATATCGGTACGACGATCAAGGATCCGAATATCGATTACGCCACCATCGCGCGCGGCATGGGCGTTCATGGCGAAGGACCGATTACCGATCCGAAGGATCTGGCGCCGGCGCTGCAGCGTGCTGTTCAGGTCGTCAAATCCGGCGAGACCGCCGTGGTTGACGTCGTCACCGATCCGCGTTGAGGAGTTCAATCATGATCAAGTCAAAGCATATCGCGGTGACGGTAGTTGCAGTCACCGCCTTGTGCGCGGGCGTGTTCGGTACGGCGCTGGCACAGGATGCGGCTCCGGCCGGCGATGCTGCCAAAGGCAAGCGCATTTTCCTTGCCGATGGATGCTTCACCTGTCACGGCCGGTCAGGGCAGGGCGGGGCTTACAACGGCCCGGCGCCGATCCTCGCGCACACTCAGTTGCCGTTTGAAGGCTTCAAAGGGCAAATCCGCAATCCCGCGGACGACATGCCGGCGTTTTCCGGTGCCGTGCTCTCGGATCAGGACATTGCCGACATCTACGCATTCGTGCAGACCCTGCCTGGCGCTGGCTCGTCGAAGGATCATCCGATCCTGAGCAACTAGCATCTTGCCTGACGGAATTGCTAAAGCGCGCTGGCGTCCCCCCGGCGCGCTTGTGACGTTAAATTCCGGCACTTAAACTCATTGCATTGCAGCGAACAGGATAATCATGGCCGAAACAGTCAACGTGATCACCATCTGCGGCAGCTTGCGCAAAGGCTCCTTCAACGCCGCTCTTGCCAGTCAATTGCCAAGCTTGGCTCCCGCCGGAATGTCGATCAAGGCCGCGCCTGCTTGGGACAAAATACCGATCTACAATTTCGACATTCAGAATAGCAGCGGCTTTCCCGCGGATGCGGAAGTCTGGGGAGATGCGATCCGTTCGGCCGATGGGATCATCATCGTGTCGCCGGAATACAATTGGAGCATTCCTGGCGGCCTGAAGAACGCGATCGACTGGGTCTCGCGGATGAAGGAAGTCCCGTTCAAGGACAAGCCGGTCGCGATCCAATCTTGCGCAGGTGGCGTATTGGGCGGCGGCCGCATGCAATACCACCTGCGGCAATGCCTGACCTCGATCGACGCCCATCTGTTCGGCAAGCCTGAAATCTTGGTGACATTCGCGGCGAAGAAGTTCGACGAAAAGACGCTGGAACTGAACGACCAGCCGACAATCGACATCGTCAAGCAGCAGCTCGCGGGCTTCGAAAAATACGTCCGCCGGCTTAGCGGGAAGCATTAATCATGGCACGTCTCGACGGCCGCGTAGCGATCCTCACCGGAGGGGCCAAGGGCATAGGGGTGCACTATGCCCAGCGTCTTGCCGCCGAGGGCGCGCGTTTGATGATTACCGACGTTGCCGACGGGAAGGATCTCGCCGAAGAACTGGCGCGCAAGCATGGCGCCAATTCGGTGGCGAGCGCCGTCACCGATGTCAGCGATGAGGGCTCGGTCAAGGAACTGGTTGCAAAGACCATGGCGCGGTTCGGCAAGATCGACATCCTGGTCAACAATGCCGCGTTGTTCGCGCCGCTCAAGGAGCAGCCGGTGACCGACATCGATGTCGGTCTCTGGGACAAGGTGATGTCGGTCAATATCCGCGGCGTGTTCCTAATGACCAAGCACGTTGCGCCGCACATGATCGCGCAGAAGTACGGCAAGATCATCAATATCAGTTCGGGCACCGTCGCCCGCGGCATCCCGAATTTCGCGCACTATGTGACTTCGAAGGGCGCGGTAACCGCATTTACCCGTTCGGTGTCGCGCGAACTCGGCGAGTACAATATCTGCGTCAACAATCTCGCGCCGGGCTTCACGCTGAGCGACAGCGTCATCAAGGAAAACCCCCAGCACCTCGAGCACTCGCAAGCGCCCTCTATCGCGCGCCGCGCGCTCAAACGCGATCAATATCCGGAAGACCTATTGGGCGCGCTGGTCTTTCTGTCCTCGGCCGACAGCGACTTCGTCACCGGCCAGACCATCGCCGTGGATGGCGGCGCCACTAACAACTGACGGGCACAATCCCGTGGTGAGGGCAGCTCCTGCTCGCATGGCAGGCCCGCTTTTTGCTGGTTTACGCGCTATTTCCGTTAGCCCCGGCTTTGACTATATTGCCGTCAAATCACGACTTTTGATTTCTATGGAGGATGCCATGGCGGTTGCTACTGCGATTAAGGCCGAAGCCCACGACCCGAAACACAATATCGAAGCTATGCGGCAGGCCTTCTATGACCGCATCGGCAAAAAAGACATGGCGCCGCTCTGGAAGGTCATGAAAAGCGTCGTGACCAATGAGCCGGTAACCCGCTGCATCCCGCATGTCTGGCGCTTCGACGACGTCAAATCGCTGGTTATGGAATCCGGTGGCCTGATTACCGCCGAGGAGGCCGAGCGCCGGGTTCTGATCCTGGAAAACCCCGCCATGCACGGTGAATCAAAGGCGACCAACACCATGTTCGCCGGGGTGCAGATGATCCTGCCGGGCGAAGTTGCGCCGGCTCACCGCCACGTGTCTTCAGCCATCCGGTTCGTGCTGGACGGCGAGGGCGCCTATACGGCGGTCGAGGGCGAAAAGGCCTACATGTCGCCGGGCGACTTCGTGATCACCGCGAACTGGGCGCCGCACGATCACGGCAATACGTCGGACAAGGCTATGCTGTGGCTCGATGTGCTCGATTTCCCCGTGGTCAATTTCTATGAGGCGTCGTTTGCCGAGCACTTCGACGATGCGACGCAGGAGACCAAGCGCGGCGACGGCGACTCGCTGAACTTCTACGGCTCGGGCGTGCTGCCGGACGGCACCAAGACCATGGGCCGTACCCCGGTGATCAATTACACCTACAAGCGTACCCGGCCGATCGTCGAGCGGATGATGCAGACCGGTGAGATCGACAAGCGTCATGGTGCGCGCGTGCGCTATGCCAATCCGGTGACCGGCGGTTCGGTGCTGCCGACCCTGGGGGCGTACCTCTCGATGCTGCCGAAGGGTTTCAAGGGCGAGCCCTACCGCTCGACCGACGGCATGATCTTCGTCTGCGCCGAAGGCAAAGGCACGACCACGGTTGATGGCAAGGTTCTGGAGTGGGGACCGCAGGACGTCTTCGTTGTGCCGTCCTGGAAGAGCTACCAGCACAATGCCGAAAAAGAGTCGGTGCTGTTCTCGATCTCGGACCGGCCGGCACAGGAAGCGCTCGGCATTTGGCGCGAGGGGCAGTGAAGGCAGAAGACGCCTTCACCCACGACGTCCCGCCACAACGCGTTATTTTTGCCTCCGGCGCTTTGGCGCGTGTTGGAGATGAAGCACAGCGGCTCAATATCAGCCGCGCTCTCGTGGTTGCTACGCCCGGAAGCGGCGAGCGGCTGGGCAAGACAGTCGCTGAGATCCTTGGGGCACGTGCGGCTGCTCTGCATGCGCAGGCGGTCATTCACGTTCCAAAGGCGGTAGCCGATGGCGGCCTGAAAGCGGCGCGCGATACGAAGGCCGATGGCGTTATTGCCGTCGGTGGCGGCTCGGCCATCGGGCTTGCCAAGGCAATCGCGTTCGAAACCGCGTTGCCGATCATCGCGGTGCCGACGACTTATTCCGGATCGGAGGCGACGCCGATCCTCGGCATGACCGATGGTGAGCGGAAGATCACGGTCCGCGACGCCAAGGTCGTGCCGCGCACCGTTATCTACGACCCTGATCTGACCCTCGGATTACCGCCGGCGGTAAGCGCCTCGAGCGGCATGAATGCCATCGCCCACTGTGTCGAAGCTTTGTGGATCGATAACCGCACGCCGGTCACCGTCGGCCTCGCCTGTGAAGCGATGCTGCGGATCGGGCGGAGCCTGCCGGCGGCGATTGCTGACGGTTCGAACCGGCCGGCACGATCCGATTGCTTGATTGCCGCATGGCTCGCCGGCACCGTGCTCAGCGCTGGCACTGCGCTTCAGCACAAGCTCGCGCACGTACTCGGCGGTCTCGGTCTCCCGCATGCCGAGGCGCACGCGATCATCCTGCCTCACGTCATGCGCTTCAATCTTGAGGCGGCGCCAGATGCGAAAGCTCGTCTGGAAGATGCGCTGGTCAGCGGCGATCCCTCTGAAGCCATTGCGAACATGCTGCGAAAATTTCCGATCCCCGAGCGGCTCCGCGAGATCGGTTTCGACAGCGGCAAAACGGAGTTTGTCGCCGGAGAAGTCGCTGCCGGAAAAATCACCGCACCGCGGCCGGCGACCGCCGAGGCCGTGCGTGAAATCCTCGCCCAAGCTTACTGAGCCGGCGCATCATTCGACAATAAAGTTGCTTTCGTGAAGCACCTTGCCCCAGCGCTCGGTCTCGCTGTGGACATAGGCGGCAAGTTCGCCGGGCGTGCTGGAAACCGGAATGATCCCGGCTTCGTCGAGCCTTTTTGCCACCACCGGATCGGCATAGATCGTTGCGATGAAGTGCTGCAGCTTGCCGACGATTTCGCTCGATGTCCCCACGGGCGCGTAGAAGCCGATCCAGGTTGAGATGTCGCCCAGCTCAGGCACTCCAGCCGCTTCTGCTAGCGAAGGAAGATCTGGCATTTGGGTAAACGGCCGATCGGTCAACTTGGCGAGCGCCCGAAACTTGCCACTTGTGATCAGAGGATAGCTTGAGGCGATGCCGTCGATCGCAAAATCGATGCTGCCGGTTAGTAGCCCCTGCGTCGTATCGGCACTGCCTTTATACGGGATGATGGCGAAGGCGGTGTTGGTCAGCTTTGCGAACAGCAAAGCGGCCAGTCGGCCGTTTGTCGTGCCGGCGCCGAAGTTGAGTTTGTCTGGCCTGGCTTTGAGCATGCTGAGCAGATCGGGCACACTTTCCGCGCTGGAATCGGCGCGAACCTCAAGCAGCGAGATATTCTTCGCGCCGAGCGAGATCGGCTGAAAGTCCCGCACCGGATCGTATGGCAGTTCCTTCTTCAGCAGCGGATTGAGGACCATCGTCGAGTCCATCGCCGCAAGCAGCGTGTATCCGTCGGGGTCGGCTTTCGCCACGACCTCGGCGCCGATCGCCGTATCCGCGCCGGGCCGATTCTCGACCACCACGCCCTGGCCCCAAGATGCCGACATTTCGTGGGCGATAATCCGGCAGAGAATGTCGGTAGGCCCGCCCGCCGGGAACGGGACGATGATGTGGATCGGGCGGCTTGGGTAGCTGCCCGCATCGCCGTCCTGCGCGCGGGCGGGGACGGCCACGCAAGCTGTGAGAGTGGTCAGAGCCGCGGCAAACGCAATCGAGCGCGGGGCATGAGCAGTCACTTCATGCATCAAGGTCTCTCATCAGCCGGCCCAGCTCAGGCGCTTCGGCCTTGTCTCCGAGCTTGTCCTTGAGCCGCTTGAGGCAGCCCCAAAGCACCGCCTGATTGCTGTTGACCACCGGCTTGCCGAGCGCCTGTTCGATTGCGGTCACCGCCTCAATCTGTGTCGTGTTGGTGCAGCTCAGGAATATGCCATCAGCTTCCGGGGTGTCGTTTTCGCGTGCGAGTTCAAGCCACTGCTGCGGCGTCACCGCTTCGAAATCGGCCGCAGTCTTGCACTTGAGTGCAACGTCACTGACGACTGAGATTCCGGCGCCGCTCAGATAATTGATGATCTCCTTGTTCGACATGTAGGGCGTCAGCAGCACGAGCTTTTTCAGTCCAAGAAGTTTCAAGGCGTCCTTGACCAGGCTCGATGTGGACAGCGCCTTGATGCCGGTGGTCTTTTCGATAAGGCCGATGATCCGGGCCTCGCCGTCGGTGCCTTCCTTCATCGAGGTGTGTGTGCAGTGGAACACGATGAGATCAGGCCCGGCGTCGGCCAGCGTATTGGCTGCGTGGGCAATCTCGTCGGTAAGATCGGCCACCGATTTGCTGAACTCGCCAGCAACACGGCCACGGGCGACATACACACCGAGGCCCTCAGGCGCGTAGTGATTGAATTGCGGCTCGGTCATGCGGTTGACCGATGGAATGATCAGGCCGATGCGCGCGCGTGGCTCCGTGAGTTCCGCCGCGAGGCTGTCCTTGTCTGTGATGGCATCCATGATCGCGCTCCTTGTCGTGTCTATTGTACCGTCAATCCATTGGCTTTGGCCAAGGCACCCCAGTAGGCCACTTCGCCCGCCAGGAACTTGTTGACGCCGGCGACGTCGGCATCCATCGCAAGCGCCGCGTGGTCCTGGAAATACGCTCGGACATTTGGCTTCTTCAAGGCTAGCCGGATTTGGTTGTTCAACTTCTCGACGATACCGGGCGGTAGACCTTTGGGGCCGGTCAGCCAGAACCAGGTGTCGCCGTGCACGTCGGGAAAGCCCTGTTCGATGAAGGTCGGGATATCGTTGTAAACCGGATTGCGCCCTGTGGAAGTGACGCCAAGGGCGGCGACTTTCCCGGCTTTGATCTGTTCGCCAGATGTCATAAGGCCGCCCATCGCCATGTCGATATGGCTACCGAGGACATCCATGAGCCCGGAATTCTGTGCCGGCACGTGTGTGAACTCGATCCCGGCCTCACGGCGGAATTGCAGCATCAACAGCTCGCCGAGCGAGCCCGGACCTGGTGATGAGAAGGTCAAAGGTCCCGGCCTCTGTTTTGCGATCTTGACGACGTCCAGAATATTTTTGGCGCCGAGCGCCGGACTGCCAATCATCACAAAGCCATCGGCGCCGATCATCGCAATATGGGTGAAGTCCTTGAGCGGGTCGTAGCCGATATTGGGGTTGATCGCGGGGCTGGTGATATGCGGCCCGGAGCCGCCGATCATGAGCGTGTAGCCGTCCGGTGTTGCACGCGCGGTGAGGCCTGCCGCAATGGTGCCGCTGCTGCCTTGACGGTACTCGATAAAGAATTGCTGGCTGAACGCATCCGAAAGCTCCTGCGCGATCAGGCGGCCGAATTGATCGGCGCTGCCACCCGGCGAGAAGCCAACAATGATCTTCACCGGATGCGACGGCCATTCCTGCGCCCATGAGGGGCCGGCGGCGGTCGTTATAAGCGCAAACGCGGAAACGATAAGGACTGCCAGCCTTTTCAATCCAGTCCTCCCTTGACGGTTTTTTCGCAATATATATGGCAAGGCGGCTGCACGGAAAGCGCGTAAGCCCGTTTTGGGAAACGAAGAGCAATGGGTACGCCGGTCAATAAATCGAAGCTGATCAGGGGTGCGACCGGCGACTGGGAGGTCGTCATCGGCTTGGAGGTCCATGCCCAGGTCGCATCGCAAGCCAAGCTGTTTTCCGGCGCCTCAACCGAATTCGGTGGCGAAGCGAACTCCCATGTATCGCTGGTCGACGCGGCGATGCCAGGCATGCTCCCAGTCATCAATGAGGAGTGCGTGCGTCAGGCGGTGCGCACCGGGCTTGGGCTGAATGCCAAGATCAATCTGAAGTCGGTGTTCGACCGGAAGAACTATTTTTATCCAGACCTGCCGCCCGGCTATCAGATCAGCCAATACAAGTCCCCGATCGTGGGTGAAGGCGAAGTCGTCGTCGATATGCCGGACGGCGAGACGGTTCGCGTCGGCATCGAGCGGCTGCACCTCGAACAGGACGCCGGGAAGTCCATTCACGATCAAAATCCGGCAATGTCGCTGGTCGACCTCAATCGCGCCGGTGTGGCGCTGATGGAGATCGTGTCGAAGCCGGATTTGCGCTCGGCCGATGCGGCGAAGGCTTATGTCGCAAAGGTACGCTCCATTTTACGGTATCTCGGCACCTGTGACGGCGACATGGAGAAGGGCAACTTGCGCGCTGACGTGAATGTTTCGGTGCGCAAGCCGGGCGATCCGTTCAACACCCGTTGCGAGATCAAAAACGTCAATTCGATCCGTTTCATCGGGCAGGCCATCGAGCACGAGGCGCGCCGCCAGATCGAAATCATCGAAGATGGCGGCACTATCGAACAGGAGACGCGGCTGTTCGACCCCGACAAGGGTGAGACCCGTTCGATGCGCACCAAGGAAGAAGCGCACGACTATCGCTACTTCCCCGATCCCGATTTGCTGCCGCTGGAACTGTCACCGTCCCTGGTGGACGATCTGCGCAAGGATCTTCCGGAACTGCCCGATGACAAAAAGGCGCGGTTCGTCCAGGACTATGGGCTGTCGGCTTATGACGCGGACGTATTGATCGCCGAGCGCGACACCGCCGAGTACTTCGAGACCATTGCAAGGCGCCACGGCGACGGGCGCGATGCCAAGCTTGCCGCCAATTGGGTCATCAATGAACTCGGCGGACGGCTCAACAAGGAAGGCAAGAGCATCGCGGCTTCGCCAGTCAGTGAGGCGCAGATCGGCACGATCCTCGACCTGATCGGTGATGGAACGATCTCCGGCAAGATCGCCAAGGATGTATTCGAGATCATCTGGAGCGAAGGCGGCGATCCGCGAACGATTGTGGAACAACGCGGCCTCAAACAGGTGACCGACCTCTCGGCGATCGAAAAGATCGTCGACGACATCGTTGCGAAGAACCCCGACAAGGTTGCAGACGCCAAGACCAACCCAAAAGCGATCGGCTGGTTCGTCGGGCAAGTCATGAAGGCATCGGGTGGCAAGGCCAACCCGCAGGCCGTCAACGATCTCCTAAGGAAGCGGCTCGGTCTTTAGACGAACGGCTGCGTTGCACGACTCCACGTCGCGCAATCATCAATCACCAAAAAATTGGAACTCGAATCTCCGCCGCGTGTCGTGCTGCGGCGTCGAACGCACGCGGTGACGGAGCCGCTAGACCGAATCACTTGTGTGCGATTCGCGCGTTTTTGTGCGTTGGTGGGTCCCAAGGGCGCTTGAAACGACTTTAAGTGCAAAAAAATTTTGATGCGGCGAATGTGTGCTGTCGCGCCTGATTTTCACACGCCGATGCGCCTTGCAGCGAAGAACATAATGTTTGCGCCGGCAAGGATTGCAAAAATTTTGGCAATGAAGAAACGCCTGTTTTATCGGCACTTCTGCGATGTGATGAATTTTGTGCGCAAATTGGTGCAGAGCGCAAAAACTTTTGCGGCGTCGGTTCGTCAGCGATGAAGGTGAGCGTCTAATCAAGATGAGAGACGGGGCAGTTACACACAATATCAAGTGGAGTCACTGTTATTTTTTTTCGTCTGTAGTAATCGGGATGCAGTGCAAGTCGATTCGCGACTGCACTGCAGCGTTAATAGCCATCCACTCAAAGCTAGGAGGGCAGCAATGGCTAAGAAGAGAAAAGCGAAAGCTCCGAAGAAGAAAAAGTCTCGGAAGAAGAAGTAACTCTACACCGCGATCGATCCTCGACTCATATAGTTGAGGGTCGCGTCACACGAGCCGGCTGACGTCTCGGGCAGGTCTTCGATCTCCCAAGACGCGCCGGCTCAGGTGACCGACGAAGGCGTCGGCGAGACGACGGGTCAAGCCTCGTTGTTGAGCGCAAGTTCAACAGTAGAGGCGGAGATCGGGTAAACCGCTCTTCACCCTGGCGGACCGCTAGTGGACTTGATCCTCTGGCATCTCGCCGTCGCCTTCGGTTTGTAGCGGTGTCCTCCCAAAACTCGAATCGGCGTCGTGGAGTAAATCCATGGCGCCGTTTTTTATGGCGCTATCCTTGGACGCCATGATGCGCGTCACAAGTCGATGTCAACGATCCGAAGGTAAGGGCCGTGCTGTTGGACAGCGTGCGCGTCAGGCGCGTTTATCGGGCGATGCGCAGTAATCGATCCACATTTTGCGGTAAGCGGCCTCGACGGCCTTCGTGTATTTGACGCTGTTGCCAGCCCCGGACTCCTCGATCATCGCGGGCAGCTTGGTCCGCAACATTTCAAGGTGGCCCGGCATCGCTGCGAACTTCACCGCCTTTTCGAGATATTCGTCGGCCGAATTTGCGACCCAATCGCTCAGGCCGATCGCGCAGGCAATGGCGCCGCTCGCGCGGCTCGCGACGGTATTGCCGAGCTTCGCGATCACAGGAACGCCGACTTGCAGCGATTCCCAGGTGCTGATCCCGCCGTTCTGCGGAAAAGGGTCGAGTGAAATATCGACGTCCTTGAAAGCTGCGAGATGGTCCGCACGGGAGGTGCCGCCCATGAAAGTCATGCGATCGGCGGCTATTCCGTGCTCCGCAAATCGGTCGGCGATCCGCCTGCGCACCGATGCTTCGTCGAACGCCAGATGCTTCAGGAGAAGCCGCGCGCTTGGCACTTCATGGAGGATTCGCGACCAAAGCGCCGTGGCTTCGTCGGATATCTTGGTGACGCGGTTGAATACACCGAAAGTGACATATCCATTCCGCGTAACGGGTGGCGGAAAGATCGGTACGTCGCCGGGCAGTGCCTGGATTGAGATCACGCAGGGCAGATCGAAGATCTTCTCGGCGAAGAGATGACGGACGGCGGGCGGGCAGGTAACCGGATCCTGAAAAAGATAGTCGATCGTTTTAAGGCCGGTGCCGGTCGCATATCCCCAACCGGAAACCTGAATCGGCGCCGGTTTTCGCGCGAAAGCCGATAGTCTATGGCCTTTCGAATGGCCCGACAGATCGATCAGGATGTCGATCTGATCGTCATCGATCTGCTTGCAGAGCTGATCGTCAGACATCTGCACGATGTTGCGCCATCGATCCGCCGTGTGGCGAAATTCGGCAGTGACATGGTCCTCGGCGAAAGCCGCTGAGTAGCAGGTGACATCGAATTGGCTTTTGTCGTGAGTGCACACGACCTGCTTGAATGACAGGCCCGCCGAGTGAGTGCGAAAATCCGCCGATACGTAGCCAAGCCGGATGCGCCGGTCTGGCTCACGCGTATTACTGTGGCGGGGAGGGAAGCGCGCTGCGATCGGCGCGCCGATTTGAGTCCACCACTCGCGTTGCGCATTTTGCTGCTCGGCAAATCCCCCAGTATCGGAAAAGCACAGGGCAAATATTTTGTTGGAGATGCACGTGGCGTAGTCCGGTTGCAGTGCCAGCGCCTTGTCAAAATCCTCAAGCGCATTGTCGATCTGGTTCGTTTCAAGAAAAATCTTGGCCTTTGCAAACCACGCGTGCGCGGAATTGGAGATCGAGCGCGAGCGCATGGTTGGTCATGGCAAGCGCATCATCGGCATGCCCGGCTTCCATCAAAGCCGCGCCGCGTGCGATCCATGCTTCTGTGAAACCGGGTTTCAATTCGGTCGCGGTTTTATAGGCCGATGTGGCTTCACCGATGCGGCCGAGGCTCTCGCACGCCAGCCCGCGCCCGAGCCACGCCTCCGCGAGGTCCGGCTTGAGCGTAATTGCCTTGTCGTAAGCGGTGATGGCTTCGCCGTAATGGTAAAGGTCGCGGGCAACGGTGCCGCGTCCATGCCATGCCGCGGCCAGATCGGGATTGAGCGAGAGCGCCCGATCATAAGCGTGCATTGCCTCATCGTATCGCTTCATGGCGCAAAGCGTGTTGCCCCGCCCGAGCCAGGCGTCCGCAAGATCGGAGCGCAGCGCCAGTGCCCGATCGAAAGCATCGAGACTATCCTGGTGCCGTCCGAGCTCGGCGGTGAGGCTGCCGAGATTCGAGCCACGCCTCGACGAAATCCGGCCGGAACGAAAGAGTCTGGGTGAATGCAAGCAGCGCTTCGTCCTGCCGGTGCAGTGTACGGAGCGCGTTGCCCTTGTCGAAGAATGCTTCCGCATATTGGGGATTTAGCCGCAGCGCATTGTCGAGATCGGCGATGGCTTCTTCAGGACGTTTCAGGTCGAGGAGAGCCGTGCCGCGGCCTTTCCAGGTTTCCGCAGCGTTGGGATTGACGGCCAATGCTTTCGCAAAGCACGGCAACGCCTCCGCCGCGCGATCGAGCCCGGTAAGCGCAATGCCGTGATTGCGCAGCGCGGCATCGGAGCCGGGTTGCTCTTCCACGGCGGCGCGCAGAACGCTTTCCGCTTCGCTGAAATTGCCGAGGTGGATCAGGACGAGGCCGAGGACGTTGAGGGCCATGCCGTGGCGCGGCTGTGTCCTCAACACGCTTTTAAGCAGCTGCTCGGCCTCGCCGATATTTCCCGCTCTCAGCGCAGCCAGGGCGCTTTGGAAAGTATCCTGTTCCGGGCTGGACATAGGTGCCGGCCATCTTTGGCTTTGGCGATCACGTGGCCGGCAAATTATTTGGCCGGCCGGTCATTTGGCCCGCGTCCAGGTTTGAGATTTGCAAATCACTCCCATGACGCAGCCTTTGAGTTCGGCGGTGTCGGCCCCGTCATGGTGAAGGAGCCGGAGTAAGTCTTGCCGTCGGACGCGTTGTAAACCTGTCCGGACCACTGATCGGGCGTGCCGCTTGGTTTCATGCCGAGAACGATCTGCACGCCAAGCAGCGGACGGCTCTGCTTGCTGGCGTCGGCATTGTTCTTGTCGGTCTTTGGGACGGCCGGTGGCGGGATCGTTCGGTTCCTTGAGCCATACCAGGGTACCGCACAGTGCGCCGCCGCAGTTGGTGATGCGGACCTGACTATCGTTGTCGGCGGTGTACCAGGTGCCGATCGGGATCGGCGGCAAAAGCCGGCGCGGTGACTATTGAAAAGCAAAGCGCAGCGGCTGCTAAACGAAACGTTTTCATCGTGATCTCGTCTCCCTGCGTTTGTAAATCCGAAAGCATGGCCGGTATGTGCGAAAACGCCCATTTTTAAGGGGTTTCCTGGATTCCGGCCGAAGCGACGCGCGTGCGTGCTTAACACAGCGTTTCGGCAAGCGCACCAGCCGCCTCAGCAATTCAGATTCGATTCATCGCATTGCTTAAACCACCGTTCAAATCTTCCGATGATTATCCGCACGTCGGCTGGGGAAAATTAGCCGTACAGAACGCGCAAGCGAACAGGACTTGCGCACAGGATCTTGGGGACAGGGGAGTTCACGATGGCTCGGTTTGAAATTCTCGACAGCAATGTGGCGCCGCTCGGTGAGGGGCCTGCATCAGGGGACATGCTGTTCGAACTCGGCATGATGTATTCGATCGGCCGCGATGCGCCGATCGATCTCGTCTCTGCGCACAAGTGGTTCAATCTCGCAGCCGTAAAAGGCAACACCGAAGCAATCCGCTTGCGGCGCGAAGTTGCCGATCAGATGACGGATGCCGAGATTGCTGTTGCGCAGCGCGCAGCACGCGATTGGCTGCGCGGGAATTACGAGCAGCCTGCGGCGACTGTGTTCGCGCCGGCGCTGGCGGCCTGAAGCAAGTTCTTGTCAGCAGCGACTCGCGTCAGGCGGTCTCAGGGCTTGCGGATCCAGAAGTTGTACATGCCGCTGAAGGTGCTGGGCGCTTCGGTTTCGAAGCGGTGCCAGCAGTCGAGGTCGAGCATGCTGGCACGATCGGGAAATCGCTGTGCGAACCGCTGCATTGCGGCGTATCGAGAATGAATCCGGAGAATTGCGCGCCATTTTCCGCAAGGAACGCGCGGATCTCGGGCAGACCAATCCGATGTTCCTGAACATGGAACAAGAGATCGCGGCATTCGTCGGCTGAAAAGAAATCAGCCCACTGCGAAACCGATTTCACCAACGGGTCGGGGCTGGCGATGATGTCCTGCCGGGAGAGGCGGATGCCGTCCGTGGTCGGTTGATAGCCGCGCGCAGCAATCAGCGCGCGCGCGGCGACGACATTCTGGCGCGCCAGTTCGCTGTAAAGCCCGACCTGCATGGTGCCTCCCGGGCGCAGCCGTGCCAGCAGAATGCGCCAGCCTTGCCAGGGATCCGCGAGGTGATGCAGCACCCCGGACGCATCGATGAAATCGAACGTTCGGCTCATTGAGCCGAGTTGCGTGATGTCGGCTTGCGCGAACTCGACGTTGGCGATGCCGAAATTCTGCGCCATTCGCTTGGCGTAGCTAAGGCTTGCGAGGCTCAGATCGATTGCGAGAATGCGCGCGTCGCGCGCTTGCCGCGCCAGGTCGATCGTGGACAGGCCGGTGCCGCAACCGGCAATGAGCACATCCTGAGGCAGCGCAGTCCGGGCATCGGAGAGAACAGCCGGCTGCACTGGCGGACCCGTTTTCGCCCAGCGTGGATAGGGATTTTCTTCGTATTGGGCGCGCACCGCACGCGACACGTCACTGTCGATGCTGGTCAGCGCCGGTATGGTTGCTCGCGATGCGCCGTTCCTCCAGCGGCTCGTCAACTTGCTGGACGATCAAATTGCGCACGGCTTCGGGCCACGATCGCGTGAGTAGTCGCTTCGCTATTCGCTATTCTGTGAAGCGGGAAATATGCGCCGACGATAACGGGCCAGAGAACCGGATAAGGTTTTTCCTCGACCAGCGCGGTCTGAAAAGTTTCGCGCAACCGGCGCGCCTGCTCCGCTTCATCCGGAGTCATGGCGAAAATATATTGGTTGGCGAAGCACTGCCGCGCGACGGCGCAATAAAAGCCGAGCAGTTCTTTGTCGAGCGGATCGCCGGTATCGCGCAATGCCAGCATGCCGTGGCGGACATTGGTCAGCACACGTTCGAGATCGAGATCAGACGCCAGATCGGTTTCCAGCAATGCGCGCAGTAACGGATCGCGCGCCAACGCTCTGCTGCCTGACGCGGCATTCATCTCCCCGACGGCCAAACGTTCAGGCCACGCTGCATTGGAGCGCGCGATCAGATCTTTCGCTCGCGGCCCCGAGTTTGATGGCGCTAATGCTCACCTGAGCGAGATCGCGCGGCCGCGCCCAGCCTTCGCGCACCGCACGCAACAACAATTTGCGCAGCGCCTCGTTTTCAGAAGTGAAACGAAGTTGTCGAATACAATGTGTGAAAAGCCCCCTGATTTCGGGCGTTTCATGCAACTCCAGCGCGCGCTGTGCGCTCAGTAGAGCAGGGATCAATTCGCCGGCCGCCAGATGCGCCTTGCAGAGGGCTTCATGCTCTTCAGCACGTTCCGGGACGGCTGCTGCTTTTTTCTGATGTCGTCCCGCCGCCCGCCTTTCTTTTCGGTTCATGACATTCAGCCCGTTGCGGTGAACCTTATTGGTTAGATCGCGACTTATTTTTCGACGCGACAAACATGCCGGAAAAACGCTTGAATTGCGTGCTGTATTTGACGCAGAAGCTTTCGAGCCTTAGCAGTTTCGCGATCGGAGAGGTGGCCGAGTGGCTGAAGGCGGCGGTTTGCTAAACCGTTATACGGTCTAAAGCCGTATCATGGGTTCGAATCCCATCCTCTCCGCCACTCTTAGAAGAGCGATCCGAAAAAGCGACTTCCGGAAGCGTCTGTCGGGTTTCTGAGGCTTGCGCTCCGATAGGCCGGTATCAGAAAGCGCAAAGAGATCGCGCGATGACGCGGAATTCGGCCGCAAACCAACTCTGTCAGTGCCGTATTTGAAGGGTTTATTCGCCAATATTGACGCGTCGATCGACTGCGATTGTCGTTGATTCTTTTAGAGGCGCTTTTTTGGCTTTTTCCCCTGCGATTCGGCGCTTGCGAGACGTGACGATCGTCCGGTTGGGATCACCCGAAATTACCATCGGTCTTCGGATTGGCCGGCCGTAAAATCATATAACCTTTTGGTTTTCCTCGAATATATTGCGATTAGGAGGCGATATTGGATTGCCGCCGCCGTCGCCAAATGCGTGTTTTTTACGCAACACCTCGCCGAAAACGGCAGGGACAGCCTTCGAAACATGCCGTTCTTCGTTGCGTGTCGGAACTCCTTGGTTAAGGTGACGGCACGACGGAGGGGGGAACCCCAAGTCGAACTGCTCCGGTCCTTTTGGGGAACTGGGAAGACCGAAGCAGGAATTGGGGACTGAAGGGGACCTTCTTAAGGGTGGAAGCACCCGGCCTAGACGGATCCCTCCCATGGCAAACAATCGGAGGTTCGATATGAAGATGGTAAAAAGCCTCCTCCTCGGCTCCGCAGCCGGTTTGGTTGCGGTAACTGCGGGGCAAGCAGCTGATCTTCCCGTCAAGGCCAAGCCGGTCGAATACGTGAAGGTCTGCAGCCTCTACGGGGCAGGATTCTACTATATGCCTGGCACTGACCTGTGCATTAAGGTCGGCGGCTGGGTTCGCGCTGAAGCCTTCTATGGCGGTAACGGCAACATGACTTGGGGGCCGTTTTCAACGCCAATGCGCAACAGCGGACGACTAGCAACATGGCGTTCCGCGCCCGCGGTTACATCACCGCGGACGTTCGCAACCAGACCGAATACGGCACGGTCCGCGGCTATCTCGCCGTCGGTCTGGACACCAACGACGACGGTCTTCAGGTTGCCAGCCTCGTGGACAGCGCCAACCGCGCCTTCGTCCAGTGGGCGGGCATGACTGCTGGTCTGTCGCAGTCGTTCTATGACTTCTACTCGGTCGCCTGCCGTGCAGTACCGCGGTGGCTATCTGCCGGCTTCGGATACGGGTGACGGCGGCTGGTTCGTGTGGGCCTATACCGCTCAGTTCGGTGGCGGCTTCTCGGGAACGATCTCCGCTGAAGCACGGCGTACGACGCAGATCATCGACGCGAACTGCGTTGCGGCCGGCGACACGCACCGACTTGCGGCGCGATCGCTCCCGGCTGCCTACCCGGCTGCTTCTACGGCAGCCGGCTCTCGCAGTCACGGGTGCCGTGGGCGCTGTTGCGCCAGGCGACGGTGCCTACGGCGGCCAGCAGATGCCGGACATCGTCGCCAACCTGCGCGTCGATCAGACGTGGGGCAGTGCCCAGGTCATGGGTGCTCTCCATGAGGTCAACGCCACGTACTATGGCGTAGGCGCGGCTACTGCACCGAGCGCTGCCAGCTTGGCACATCCGAGCGATGCTTGGGGCTGGGCGGCTGGCGTCGGTCTGAAGCTCAACCTGCCGATGATCACCCAGGGCGACTGGTTCCAGTCTCAGGTGAACGTGTCGCAGGGTGCGACTCGCTATGTCTTCAATACCCCGAATACCAACTGGGGTATGGCGAGCGGCACCGACGCAGGCTTCGGCAGCGAAGGCTACGGCGTGCTCAGCGATTGCGTGTTCGGCGGTTCTGCCGCTGCACCTGCGACCCAGACGAGCTGTCAGCTGACCTCGGCTTTTGGCTTCAACGCCAGTTACGAGCACTTCTGGACTCCGGCGTTGCACTCCGACGTCTACGGCGCCTACACGCAGGTCAAGTACGGCGGAAGCGCCAACGCGATGCTGTGTTCGGCGGAAGGTAGCGGCAACGGCGCTGGCGTCGGCGCGGCCGCTGTGGCGACGGCTGGTTGCAACAACAACTGGTCGACATGGGGCATTGGCTCCCGCACTCAGTGGGACGTGACCAAGACGTTCTACCTGGGCGTGGAAGTGCTCTATCAGAAGCTGATGAGCGCGCAGTCGTTCAACGGTCTCGTCGCCGGCGGCAATCGCTTTCGCCGGTGCGGCCGCTGCGACGAGCAGCGTGGGCAATCAGAGCAACTGGATGGTTGCGGTCCGTGCTCACCGCGACTTCCTGCCCTGATCGTCTGATCACGGTCTGAAATCGGAAATCCCCGGCGGCAAGCTCCGCCGGGGATTTTTTCTTGCGTGAAGTCATGAAAGCCAAGAAATCCACACCAGAAAAGATGTCGAGAGAACCCGTCTTCTCCACGATCGGAGCCAAGATGCGAGCAGCGAGAGCTGTCCTCAACTGGACCCAGACAGATTTGGCGACGCGAGCTGGTTTCACGCAACGCGGCGTCTACGGCATTGAGTCGGGAATAAACAAACCCCGAGCGGTTACCGAGTCGCGAATCCTCAAAGCGCTAAAAGCCACCGGGCTAATGATTGAGGAATTGCCGGATGGTGGATTCACGCTGACTGTGCCGGGCGCGTATTTACGCCGCAGCAGGAACAAGCAGAATCGGGTAGGGCTGCAGACTGAGCGGGCGGAGCTACAACTCGTCCGACAAGCTCAGCCGCGCCGGCTAGGGTTTCATCCGCGAGATGGGCATAGCGTTGCGTGGTCCGAACCTGGGTATGGCCGAGTAACCCTTGAACCACGTAGAGTGAAACGCCCTCATTCACCAAAAAGCTGGCGAACGAGTGTCGCAAGTCGTGAAGGCGGACATCCAGCAATCCGCACATTTTCCAAATCCTGCTCCACGGAAAATGAAGCGACGGACTCGGCTTCCCAGTTACTTGCGAGGGGAAAACGTATGGGTTGTCCTCCGATGACGTTGCTTTGCGCAGGACGTCCAGTGCCGGTGAATTGAGCCGAATCAACCGCGGACGGCCGGACTTAGACCGCGGCACGAGCAACGTTCCTTGCTCCCAGTTAACGTGTTCCCACTTTGCATGCGTAATCTCATTGCGACGAGCGCCAGTAAACAGCAGGAGCTTGATCGCCTGCGCCGCGACTTGATTCTCGTCTTCATCGAGCACGGCCAACAACCGCTGAGCTTCTTCCAAGGTCAGGAATCGCTCTCGACAAGCATCGGGAGCAGTTTTCAGCCCTTTGGTTGGGTTCATATCGGCGCCAGGAATTCCCCATTTTTGGGCAAGATTAAACATGTATCTCAGAAGAATGAGGACTCGGTTCGTTGTCCCAGTTGAATATCCTTCATCTCGCAGGCGCTTCAGAACATCCGCGACCTGCTGATCAGTGATCTCATCCAGTGCAAACCGGCCAAAGCGCTTCAGGATGTGCAACCGAAGTAGGGTCTCATCGGTTCGCCAACTGCGTTTTGCGCTTTTTGCAAAGGGTAAATAAGAGTCGCGTACAAATTCGCTCAACGTCGGAATCGAGCGCAGTTCTTCACGTTTCTTTTGCGGATCGCCGCCGAGTGTTGCCTCAGCAAGGATAGCCCGAGCCTTACGTCGTGCCTGCGCGCAAGTAACTGCTGCTGGTGATCCGATCTTGAACTGGCGTTGCCGGCCGCGGCTGTCACGGTAGCGTTGGTAAAAAGTCTTTCCGCCGGAGCACCTGACCTCCAGCATAAAGCCAGTGTGCGTGTCGTCAAAGAAATCGACGCGCCTGACTCCTGGTGGACACGAGCATCTGTTAACGAACGATGCGGTCAACGCGGCGTGGGGCACAACGTACTCCGATTAATAAATATCGTATAATACGATATTACAGTCGATGCCACGAAATAGAATCTGGTTTGGTTGATCGTCGCCGTGCAAATGACGCAGGTTTTGTCTACGTAGCCAAGAGCAGGAACACTGTGGTGCCGGCTCAAGGAGCGCTCGTGGTCTCTGGAAAGGGATCAACGGCAATTCGACCCGAAGCAGCTCTCTCCGTATCTCCGTTATGTAAGAACGTCACGTCGAACTTAACCCGGCAAGGCGTGATCGGCTTAACCCGCGACTCGAATGCCCCAATCATGATCTCGACGGCACGATCACCGTGGCGCACAGGAACAATCAACTCGTCATGAACTGGGAGGGCTGGGATGCCAGCCCGGATGCACATGCGGAGGCATTCCAGGATGATATCAGAGTCGATCCGCATCAGCCGGACTTCGGCATCGGTGCCGAAAGCCCTTTCGATCGCTGCATTCCGCCGACACACGTTGGCGTACAATTCTGCGGCGCGACGCCAATCCATCTGTTCGTTTTTGACCAGGGCCAAGATCGCACTGCGCCGGTTACGGGCGTTCACCGCGATCTGGAAACCAGCCTTTCCTTGTTCACGCGAGAACCCCGGCACCTCATACGGATCACCGACGACCGGCTTCCTGGCCTCGGCGTAAAGCATCTGCGCATGTAGGGCGCTGTAGTCCGGCCGTACCACCGGCTCGCCATTGAGAAGCATTTGATCGCGATGAAGCGCGGGCACGGACTGCCACCAACCGACTGCACGTCCACCGCGATCCCACGACGACCGGAGAAAGACCCGGTGAAGGCAAGGCTGCGGAGTGAACGCGACGGCTTTGTCGAGCTTGTAATGATTCCCAGTGCAGGGGGCGTCTGGTAATGCGACGTCGATGTCGGCCAAAGCGTTATTGATAGCCTGGAGATCGCGTCGCAACGACACGGTGCGCTCCGTGTCATGGTAATCGATCAAACGTTTCGACTGATCTTTGAGCCGTAAAGGCTCGATCAACTGGTAGCGGCAGGGGCGGCCTTCGGCTTGCTCGATCAAGACCGGCAGCGCGCGCAGCCTCGATTGACGTCCTCTCGATCCGCGCAACGCGCGCTGGTGCTCCACCAGACCGACGCGGTCCAGTGCCTCCACGGCGCTGACGACACTACGCCGGGTAAAGCCCGGTCCGTAATAGCGCCGCAGGCCACAGTAGGTGTTGTGATTGCGAGAATAAGACAGCCACCGATCGATCTCGGCAGCTTGGAGAAGTGCTCCAACGACACCGCGGAGCGTTTCTTCCTGCTGGTGACTTTCTGGTCGGACACCGAGCTTGTTTAGAAGCGCAAGATCACACTTCCAACTCAACCGCAGTGGTACATCACGGAGTTCAGGGCTTTGCGTTGCCATTGCCATCGTTCCTTCCCAATCGACTTCCCGCCCGGTCTTTGGGCGAAGATTTTCCCCGCTCTTTTTCGTAGAGCGGACAACGTCTCTTGGTAGGAACGGCGCTATGGCCCGCCGGCGAGTTTCCCGCTCGGCAATTGCGATTTAGGAACGACAATCGAGCGCCGCAAGAGGAGGCGTTCGCAAAACCACCGACCTTGACGGGACTTGACTACGCGGGCGTGCGCGCCCCCGCGCGCGAGAAATCATTAGAGAATTCTGGCTGCCTGATCGCAGTACGGCCGGCTTTGTCAAGTGCGACGCTGTCGTTCTTTCCGCTAGAACAGACAGAACTAATCACAGAGGCGTTTGCTTAGACGACGAGCTATACGGGTAGCTCCTTCCGGTCTTAGAGCATTTCCTGACCACTTCGCGCGTTTACTATTGCCACCGTGGCCAGCAGGCGCGCCGCGAGTGAAGCGCCTCGGGTTAACCCCTGACCAGTTGCTCGAATTCGTCTATTACCCTGCTGCCTCGACACCGGTTGGCGGAAGCGGTGAGCAACCGCGTGGTCTGCCGCGCGACTTCTGGCGGGTTTCCACGGTATTTCCGCTGGATCGGTCAGCGGCGAAGTCAGCGGCCCGGTTCACCGCACGGTGTCGAGGCACCGGGGCTGGTGATACGGTAGAACGTTGCACTTACGTCAGGATCAGAATGCGAGAAATCCGACCGACTTTCCTCCGTGTTGAGTGCGTTCCCAGGGCGGGGATGATCGAAGCGGCGGCCCTTTACGCGCGCGTGCGAAGCAAACGTAATACGGCCAACAACCCGGCTCGCCGCTCACCACGCCGGAGCCGTTGGGGCGGCCGCCAAGCACGCTCACCGTCGCCTTAGACGACGGCGCTTTCTAAAGGGCGGCTAATCCCTTGAACCGTACTAGGACTGACACCAAATTCTTCGGCGATCTTACGGACGCCCTTGGTTCGGCCTCGCTCTTTTAGGGCAGCGCGGATGCGCTTTTCCAGATCGGGAGCAATCTTCGGCCGCCCCAGTTTCTTACCCTCATCCTTGGCTCGTTTGAGGCCGGCACGCACCCGTTCTTGAATGATGGCGCGTTCGAATTCGGCGAAGACGCCCATCATCTGGAACATCGCCTTGCCAGCGGGCGTAGTGGTGTCGATGCCTTGCGCCTTAAGAAATAGATCAATCTTGACCGCGTGGAGATGGGCCAAAAACTCGACGAGGTCTTGCAGGCTGCGACCTAGGCGATCGACGGACCAGGCCATGACTACGTCGAATTGCCGGGCATTGGCGTCGCGATGCAGAGCATCGAACTGTGGCCTGCCATCTCGTCCTTTTGTGCCGCTGATGCCGTGGTCCTTGAAGGTTTTGACGATTTTCCAGCCGGCGCGCTCCGCGATCTCGCGCAGCTCACGCTCCTGGTTGGCAGTCGTCTGATCGGCGGTTGAAACCCTTAAATAGATAGCAGCGCGCTTCATGATGGACACTCCGTTGTCGAAACGGAACGTAGCGCTACTGTACCGAAAAACAACTCTTTTTCGTTACGATCGCGTCGAAGCAAAAAAGTCAGATTTTTCAATAGTCAATGAAGTCGGTGACGGAAGGGTTTTTCAATACAGACCCCACCCCCCATTGACCACCTTTAGACCCAAACCTTCCTCGCGCATCCGGCTCCCGCCGCTCCGCGACCGAGTGTGGCGCGCTGTGGCCGGCCCGGCCACGACGGACGCCGAACTTCTGTTCGCGACGGTTGCCGATGGTCCCGGCGTCAACTGGGCTGCGGCGCTTATGAGCGGAGTGAAGCCCGAAACAAGTTGCCGATGCTCACTGACGATGCGATGCGATCAGGCGTCTGCTCTGCGGCGATCCTGCACCGCGTTTTGAATGGCTATAGGTCACGATGTAAGACCCTGACCTACCTTCTTCCGATCGTGCGACAAACGCGCCGTTTTGATAGCGATGCGTCACGATAGAGTTCAGGACTATTGCGGACCGCCTGCATACCCATGGCTTGCTCAGAGACAGCGCTACTTCGCTGCACGAGAAGCTGTGGCTTCGCTGCGAAAGAGAGCTGCAACTTTTGAATACGTGAAGGTCTGCAGCCTCTACGGGGCAGGATTCTACTATATGCCTGGCACTGACCTGTGCATTAAGGTCGGCGGCTGGGTTCGCGCGGAAGCTTCGACGGCGGTAACGGCAACATGACTTGGGGTCCGTTCAACGCCAATGCGCAGCAACGGTCGACCAATAACCTTGGGTTCCGGGCTCGCGGTTACATCACCGCCGACGTTCGTAACCAGACCGAATACGGCACGGTCCGCGGCTATATCGCCGTCGGTCTGGATACCAACGACATCGGTCTGCAGGTTGCTCAGCCTCGTGGACAGCGCCAACCGCGCCTTCGTCCAGTGGGCGGGCATGACTGCCGGTCTGTCGCAGTCGTTCTATGACTTCTACTCGGCGCCTGCCATGCAGTACCGCGGCGGCTATCTGCCGGCTTCGGATACCGGTGACAGCGGCTGGTTCGTTTGGGCCTATACCGCTCAGTTCGGTGGTGGCTTCTCGGGAACGATCTCCGCTGAAGCGCGCCGCGTGACGCAGATCATCGACGCGAACTGCGTCGCGACCGGGCCGACCACGACCCCGACTTGCGGCGCTATCACTCCCGGTGATTACCCGGCTGCCGGTACTGCAGGCGGCGCAGTCCGTCGCCGGTAGCGGCGCGGCTGTAGCCCCTGGTGCTGGTGCCTACGGCGGCCAGCAGATGCCGGATATCGTCGCCAATCTGCGCGTCGATCAGACGTGGGGTAGTGCCCAGGTCATGGGTGCTCTCCATGAGGTCAACGCGTCGTACTATGGCGCAGGCGCCGCTACTGCACCGAGCGCTACCAGCTTGGCGCATCCAAGCGACGCTTGGGGCTGGGCTGCTGGCGTCGGTCTGAAGCTCAACCTGCCGATGATCACCCAAGGCGATTGGTTCCAGGCTCAGGTGAACGTCTCGCAGGGTGCGACTCGGTACGTCGACAATACCCCGAACACCAACTGGGGTATGGCAAGCGGCACCGACGCAGGCTTCGGCAGCGAAGGCTACGGCGTGATCAGCGATTGCGTGTTCGGTGGTTCTGCTGCCGCTCCCGCTACCCAGACGAGCTGTCAGCTGACCTCGGCTTTTGGCGTCAACGCCGGTTACGAGCACTTCTGGACTCCGGCGCTGCACTCCGACGTCTATGGCGCCTATACGCAGATCAAGTACGGCGGAAGTGCCAACGCGATGCTGTGTTCGGCGGAAGGTTCCGGTAACGGCGCTGGCGTCGGCTCGACTCGCTGTCGCGACGGCTGGTTGCAACAACAACTGGTCGACGTGGGGCATTGGCTCGCGCACACAGTGGGACGTGACCAAGACGTTCTACCTGGGCGTGGAAGTGCTCTATCAGAAGCTGATGAGCGCGCAGACGTTCAACGGCCTGATCGCCTGGCACGACCGCTTTCGCCGGTGCGGGTCGCGACGACCAGCGTGGGCAATCAGAGCAACTGGATGGTTGCCGTCCGTGCTCACCGCGACTTCCTGCCCTGATCGTCTGATCAAGGTCTGAAATCGGAAATCCCCGGCG
>CAWECH010000013.1:0-107466 GCA_963807565.1 uncultured Alphaproteobacteria bacterium
CCAAGTGGACGACACGCCGGATCACCTCAAGAGTTTCGAATGTGACGAACTCATCCACGGCGATGCTGACATTGCGCAATGGAAACCACACCAGATTGAAGGTAACGAAGCTGAAGAACGCCGCGAATCCGGCGGCTTGCCCTGCCGTGGTCGAAGACCCGCTCGCCATGATTGCAAAGCAAAGCAGCGCGCCAACGAATACAATGAGAGCGTAAAGCGCAATGACCGCGTTCGACTGCGCCGGGATATCCTCATCGGCCTGCTGCGCCAGATGTCGCGCACGTTGCCGTACGAACAGAATTTTCGACGCGCCGAGATCCAACATCCACAGCGCCGCACCAAAGCTGCCAATGAGGATGTAGATCGAGAAATCCCGAGGGGTCAGGACACGAGCGAAAACGAATGTCTGAGCGAGCCCGCTGACCACCGCTGCGCCGGCGGTAAAGGTGCGCAGCATAAAAAAACGCAACGACAGCAGGCCAGAGAACCGGCCAAGCCAATGCCGCACGCGCGACGCGCCGGGCGCGCCGTTCAAAGCCGATACCTGCGAGCTCATGCCGCCAAAAGTAGCGATTACATCGCATTTTTGGCTTAAGGATCGTGGTGAACAAAATACGGACGCCAAGCCAAAGAACCCGACGTGCCATTTAAGGAAAAATTAGGCTGATTGCCGCAAATCTTCCGGAAGGTTTAGCGAACCCTCCCATGATGACCTCCACGCCTATTTCGGAAGGAGCGGCCGCCACGACCGCCACTGTTCCCGCCGTCAGCGTAGTTGTGCCCTGCTATAACGGCGGGCGTTTTCTTGACGACCTGATGGCGTCGTTAGCGCACCAGACATTTCGAAATTTCGAGATTGTGATCGTCGACGACGGTTCGACCGATGAACTGACCCTGCGCAAGCTCGCTGCTCTGGAAGGTCAGGCTCGGGTCATCCATCAGGAAAATCGCGGCCTGCCCGCGGCGCGCAACATCGGCATCCGCGAGGCCCGCGCAGATATCGTCTTCCCGCTTGATTGCGACGACACCATCGAGCCGACATTTCTCGCCGAGACAATTCCGGCGCTTGCGGGCGCATCGCCCGATGTCGCCATGATCGTCACGCACATACGATATGTAGGCGCGGAAACGCGGGTGATACCTCGGTATTTCAATCGTTTCGATCTTCTATTCACCAACACCTCATCGAACGCTCTGGTCTTCCGCAAGGAGGCCTGGCGCGCAGTCGGTGGATACGACGAGACGATGCGTCAAGGTTACGAGGATTGGGAGTTCAATTTGCGGCTTGCGGAAGCGGGATATCACGGCATTGAAGTGGCAAAGCCGTTGTACAACTACCGCATTGCGAGCGCGGATTCGCCGAGCATGCTGCAGGGCATCCAGGCCAAGCGTATGTTCGCGAAACTCTGGCGCGAGCTTCGCAGCAGGCATCCGCAGAGCTACCGGATCTTCGCCATGATCCGGCTTTGGTCGCAAACGCGTGACGGAAGCGGCCGTTATTCTTTATTCAAAGGCATGGCCGGCTACCTACTCGCGCTCACGTTGCCCGACGCGGCATTCAACCAATTGTTCTTGAGCTTGCAGCGAGGACGTCGCCGGACAGGCCAACAGGCCGATCCGATCAAGTTGGCGTCTGTGTGAGCAAGCCGCTTCTCGCGGGTCTTACTGCAAACAAGCTGCGGTCGAGCAGCAGCTAGGCTTCTGCGTGTTCTGGAGCCCGAACGTTCTGCGCGCGCTCGTCGGCGTGACGTGACGGCCGCTTTGCTACCTTGCGAAATACGGCCACATCCTGATGACCCTCAAGATCCAACGGGTGGTAAGCGACAGCCTGGAGTTCGGGCGCCACCTCGGCAATCAGCCCATCGAATGTCGGACGAGTGAACCAGGTTAGGCCGTACTCCCCGTAGTAGTAGGGATATCTCTCGTAGTAGTAACCGTCACGATCGAGCGCGTTCAACACGCGCGCCTTGTCCAACCAATATTGGTTGTAGCGCTCTGCAATTTCCGCCGAACCGCGGCCGTGCAGAGTGATCACCGCAACGCCATCTGGTTCGAGGATTGCCGACAAGCGGCGCAGATTGGCCGCTACCAAATCGCGGCGGAGATGCGTGTACACCCAGAGCAAATAAACCAGATCGAACCGTTCATTGTATTCGGCGCCGGCATCTTCAAGCGGCGGCATCTGATAGCAGCCAAATTCCGCTGCGGTGAATTGAGCCGCCCCGTCAATCACGTCCGACACATGCACGCGAGCCGCCGGCATGCGCTTTCGCAATTCGCGAACAATGCGGCCATAACCACAACCGACTTCGAGCACTTCGCCGATCGTGCTTGGGTCACGGCCGGCCTCCGAGCACGAGCGCTCGAAAATATCGATAAATTGGTTGGCCCCGCGGACGCAAGCTCCACCACCGCCGGATCGGTAGAGACAAGCATGAAATCGTTGTAATGCGTGCGTCCGGTCAGGCCCGGCACCTCTCGCGAACCAAGAAGCTCACCCACGGCGAAGCGGACCTTGCGCCCAATGGTATAGATGGGCCGCGACCGCTTGATGGTGTCGAGCGTACCCTTTGGCAGAATTTGGGTGTTCTTGAGCATGTGCTGTTTCCGCTCCCACGTACGCAAGCAAAACCGTCCGCGCAAACTTGCCGGATCGTAATGAGGCTAGGCTCGCCCCATTAAAATCGCGTTACCGATTTCGCGACGAACAAAGCAATCACGCGGCAAGTAACCTTAAAACGAATGAACGCCGCAGACAGCAAGATGGCTGTCGGCGCAGCGACCTTGTCGCGTTATCTGTTCAGAGCACAGACAGCGGCTGCAGCGCCCCAGGTGAACTCAGGACATGAGCAAGGAACGGCTCTTGATCAGACCCCGCTGGTCGTTAGTAGCCTTGAGCATCGCGCTTTTCTTCGCCGGCGCTGCCCACGCATCGGAATTGCTCATCGGGACAACCCTCGGCAGTTCCGAGCGTCTCACGATCGCACAGCAAAATTCGCTGCTGATCGACATGAAAATGGCCGGGGTGAAACTTATCCGCGCCAACATCGGAGAGGACGAGAAAGGTCTTGAGTTTGCGCGCACCGCGCACGAGCTCGGCATTCAAATCGATTGGATTGTAGAATTCGGCGGCTATCTGCGTGGAGCTCCGACGCGGCCTTATCAGCCGGAAAAATTTCCGGAAATGTGGGAAGGACATCCGCTGTCCTATGTCGACCTCGAGCAGTTCCGCGATTATTTCAGTTGGATGCTGGCGCGCCTTGAGGCTTCGGGAATCAAGCTTGCTGCTTTTGAATTGGGAAATGAGATCAACTGGGCGGCGTACAACGCCGAGTTTCCACTTCCGGGCCCGGGCGTTCAATTCGGGCTCGATGATCTGTACCATGATCCCGAGGCCAAACAGATCGCGGTCGGCTACCTTCGATATTTGAAGTTGCTGAAAATCCTCAAAGAGGTTCGCGATCACTCAAGGCTCAATCGGAATACGCCGATCCTGACCGCCGGCCTCGCCGATTTCGCTCAGCCGGACGGGCCGCTTGGCAGACCTGAAGACGTAGTCAGCGTCAATGCCACGCTTGATTTCATGCGGGCGCATGGGCTGGACACGCTGGTCGATGCGTACGCCATCCATGTCTATCCGTCGCAAGACAAACCGGGTGATCCGAGCGCTGCCGCCGCTCGCGCCGAACGCTTGGCAAAATATGCACTCGCAGAATGTCGTCCGCCCAACAGTCCAGAGGGAAAGCCGTGCTGGATCACCGAGTGGGGATTCGCTTTTCCGGACACGCGATGCCCGGCCAACGACACCAGTCACGTCGTTCTGGTGCGGGAAATGCTGGCCGAATTTCGCAAATATGCCGACGCCGGACGCCTCAACGGCGTGATCTACTACACTTGGAATACCGATCCGTGGGTCGACACGGACCCGTATGCGAAAAAGGTTGATCCCTTCGCCACCTTCCGCTGTGGCGCGCTATTGGAGAGCGGCAGGCTCGCGATCATACCTCCGCGATAACGTGGAGCTACAGCCACCCAAGGCGCACGCAGAGCGCCGCTATCCAGATCAGGGCGACAAGCGCCAGACCGCAGAACACCGCCGACGAACCGAAATCCTTGATCCGGCCGATGTCGTAATGATGTTCCGGAGTGACGTGGTCGGAAAGCTTTTCGATGGCGGTGTTGAGGAACTCGATCGCCAGCACGACCAGAAGCGACGCGATCATGGCGACGTACCACGACGCGCTTGGCGCGATGAAAAAGCCCAGCGGAATCGCCAGCACCAGAAGAACGGTCTCCTCGCGCACGGCAGCTTCGGTCGAGACGCCGTCGACAATTCCGCGCCAGGAGTTCTTGGCCGCACTATAAATGCGCTTCACGATGTCTCGCTGCTTGCTGAATTTTGGCTCGAAAGCGTGTGAGTTGCGGCATGCTGAGTTGCGACATGGGGGTGTGCTGACTATAGTCCGGCCCTCTGTTCGGAGCGTAGCGCAGCCCGGTTAGCGCACCAGTCTGGGGGACTGGGGGTCCCGAGTTCAAATCTCGGCGCTCCGACCAGATTCTCATGACAAATCAATAACCAAAGACGGCGACCGGCGGAAGACGCTTCGAGCCCTTCGGTGATGGATTTGCGCGGACCCCGCGTCAAGCCGCAGTCGCGGCCGCCTCAGCCGCTGACACCGCCGCATCGAGCTGCGTACGGCAGGCGACAAGCTCGTCCAGCGCGGCGCGCAATTTGGCCGCGGCGGCGGGGTTCAGTTTTGCGGCCGGCGGCGGTGCGGCAACGGCCGCAGGCGGAGCGGCAAATGTCGGCTCGCGGCGCTCGGCCGGAGCCGCGGGCGGCGGCGACAGCGTGAACGCGGAAAGATCGGGCTCTGCCCGCTCCTCCACAGTGTCCTCCGCAGTCTCGGCGAACTCCTCCTCGACCTGATCTTCCTCGGCTTGCGGCGGCGGCGCCGCAGCGCCGGCGCGCCAGACGTCCTGAACAAACGCCGCGCCCTCGTCGCGCAGAATGCGCTGCACGCCGCGGATGGTGTAGCCCTCGCCGTAAAGCAGATGACGTACGCCGCGCAGCAGTTTGATATCGTCGGGACGGTAATAGCGGCGTCCGCCGCCGCGCTTCATCGGCTTGATCTGCGGAAACCGGCTCTCCCAGAACCGCAGCACGTGCTGGGGCACGTCAATTTCTTCGGCGACTTCGCTGATGGTGCGGAAAGCGTCGGGCGCTTTTTCCAATTCCCGAATCCCTTATGCGGCGACTTCCGTTATACGCCGATTATTGCGCGGCGCCGCCATCCGGCTCGTTATTGATCCGCTGCTTGAGGATCGCGGACGGCTTGAACACCATGACGCGGCGCGGAGAGATCGGCACTTCCTTGCCGGTCTTGGGATTGCGGCCGATACGCTGGCCTTTCTTGCGCACGACAAAAGAGCCGAAAGACGACAGCTTTACGGTTTCGCCACGCTCCAGACAGTCGGTGATTTCCTTCAGCACAAGCTCTACGAGTGTGGAGGATTCGGTGCGCGACAAGCCAACCTTTTGGTAGACCGCCTCGCACAGATCGGCACGCGTAACCGTCTTTCCCGTCATCGCCAGCCCCGAGCACGGCGATCGATCAAACGTCGATCATCATATCGTGCTGAATTATCTACAATATTCGCTTGGACCGGCAGATGTGTCAACGGGCTTTGGCGGACTTTTGGCGCTCACCAGCGAACGAGCGCAGCGCCCCAGGTGAAGCCGCCACCCATCGCTTCGAGAAGCAAAAGATCGCCACGCTTGATGCGGCGGTCAGCAACCGCGTCGCAAAGCGCCAGCGGAATCGACGCCGCTGAGGTGTTGCCGTGGCGATCGACCGTTACGACGACCTTGGCCGGCGCGATGCCGAGCTTGTGCGCCGAGCCGTCGATAATGCGCTTGTTGGCCTGGTGCGGAACGAACCAGTCGACGTCATCGGCGCCATAGCCGGTGGCCTTGAACGCGTCCTCGACCACGTCGGTGATCATCGCCACCGCGTGCTTGAAGACCTCGCGGCCTTCCATGCGCAGATATCCGACAGTGCCGGTCGATGACGGCCCGCCGTCGACATAGAGTTTGTGCTTGTGCCGGCCATCCGAGCGCAAATGGGTGGTGAGAACGCCGCGATCGTCGCGCGTCCCGGGCTGATCCTGGGCGTCAAGCACGATCGCACCGGCGCCGTCGCCGAACAGCACGCAGGTGGTGCGATCGGTCCAGTCGAGAATGCGCGAAAACGTCTCGGCGCCGATCACCAGCGCCCGTGAAAATGACCCCGACCGCAGGAGACTATCGGCCGTCGCCAGCGCAAAGACGAAGCCGGAGCAGACCGCCTGCAGATCGAACGCCGCGCCGCGGGTGATGCCCAAGGCCGCCTGCACGGCGACAGCGGTCGCCGGAAACGTATTGTCCGGCGTCGATGTCGCCAGCACGATCAGATCGATCGAGGCGGCATCGACCTTGGCGTGGGCGAGCGCCGCTTGCGCGGCATGAACCGCAAGGTCGGACGTCATTTCGCCCTTCGCGGCGATCCGGCGCTCGTGGATGCCGGTGCGCTGCACGATCCAGTCGTCGGAGGTGTCAACCTTCAGCGCCAGATCGCTGTTGGTGAGAACCTGGCTCGGAAGATAACTCCCGCAGCCGAGAATAACCGAGCGGCGGACGGTCACGACGCGGCCCCGCCGGCCGCTTGCAACACCGGCTTGCCGGGACGGCCAAGCGCCGCGGTGATCTTGGCCAAAAGCTCGTCGCGCACCACGCCATGGCCAAGCTCGACGGCAGCGGCAAAGCCCTCGGCATCGGCACCGCCGTGGCTTTTGATGACGATGCCGTTGAGGCCGAGAAAGACGCCGCCGTTGGCGCTGTCGCGGATCCATCTTTTCCCGCAGCTGCGCAAATGCCGGACGGGCGAACAGGTAGCCGATCTTGGCACGCAACGAGTTGCTCATGGCGCCGCGGAGATATTCGCCGATCTGCCGCGCCGTGCCCTCGGCGGTTTTCAGCGCGATATTGCCGGCAAAGCCCTCTGTCACCACGACATCGACCGTGCCCTTGCCGATATCATCACCCTCGACGAAACCGGCGTAATCCATGCCCGGCAACTGGTCGTCGCGCAGCATCTGACCGGCTTCGCGCACCTGTTCGAGGCCTTTTGCTTCCTCGACACCGATGTTGAGCAGGCCGACGCGGGGCCTATCGATGCCAAACAGGATGCGCGCGGTGGCCGCACCCATCACCGCCAGATCGACCAGATGCTCGGCCTCGGCACCGATCGACGCGCCGACATCGAGCACAATGGATTCACCGCGCAGCGTGGGCCACAAGCGCCGCGATCGCCGGCCGGTCGATTCCCGGCAGCATCTTCAGATTGAACCTCGCCATCGCCATCAGCGCGCCGGTATTGCCGGCCGACACGATCATGTCGGCGTCGCCCTTCTTCACCGCGTCGATCGCAAGCCACATCGAGGATTTCCAGCGGCCATAGCGCAACGCCTGGCTCGGCTTGTCCTCCATCTTGATCGCGACTTCGGTGTGCACAATGCGCGACGCCGCCTTGAGCGCCGGCCGCGCGTCAAGCAGCGGCGCGATCTGCGCCGCATTGCCAAAAAATGCGAACGTGGATTCGGGATGGCGCGACAGCGCCACGGCGGCGCCGGCTACGACAACACTGGGGCCGTGGTCTCCCCCCATCGCATCAAGCGCAATGCGGACCTTATCTGGCATTCAATGACCTTGCGGTCCTTTTGTCTTGTGTCTGTGGGGGTTTGCTGGCGCGGCCGCGAGAATAGCGGTTCGGTGCCCTGACACAACCGGGGTTAGTGCCCATTGCGCTCCTTACCCACCAGTCCGGCAAGCGCGGCAAACGGACCGGGCTCCGGCTTAAGGTCCTCTGGCGGCTGGAAAACCGCCCCTTCCTTCCGCGGATAGGGATCAAGCCCCAAAATCAGGAATTCGATCGCCAGCGCTCCCAGATCGACCGCCCCATCAACCAGTGCTTCGGGGCCATCGAGGTTACGGCGCACGCGCTTCGCGGCGCTCTCATCGTCATCGTGGGACGCCTGCTGCTCGACCATCGGCGATGGCGGGGCGAAGACCAGGTCGACGTTTTCCTCCACCTCACTGTTCAGGGGTTCAAGCGTTACCACGCAGTTCTGGCCGACCGTCGCTGAAATCTTGCCGACGACATGCAGCGCTTCGCTACCGCGCCGCGTTACATCGAACGTCGCCGAGAGCCGCGGCAAATCCCGCAAGCTGGCAACTTTGGCGACAGCGGCGCGCGTTTCGGCATCCGCTGTAAAATTGAAGTGCCGGGCGTTTTCCTCCGGAACGTCCTCAACGGTAACCGGAAAGCTCCACGGCATGACAACGTGCTTGTCTGATTTCTTTTCGCCCATTCTACAGGTCTCTCGGCGCCGGAAATTCGAGCGCGCCGCGGTTCAAGGCCTCGTCGGCCTGGGCATCGAGCCCGCGTACGACGGCACGCACATAATCCGCCAGCCGACCCGCATTCCCGCTCGCGTCACCGGCAAAGATATTGCGCGCCAGCGCGTTCTCAATGGCCCGAGGTTCCGCCGACGTAATCGCCTCAAGATAAGCCGCCTGACGGCCGTAAAATGCCCCGGCAAACTTCTGCATCCGCTTCGGCACGGCCAGGTCGCCGACGCCCATCTCCCGCAAGTTGGCATCGAGGTCCCGGCAAAACGCGCCGAATACCTCTTGTCCAAGTTCTTGGCCGAGGCTCCGCCGCAACTCCGACTCCTGCCCCAGCCGGCGCAATAGCAGCACCAGGTGGAGTACCAGAAGGTCGAATCGACCCTCCACCGTGTCTGCCACGCCGAAATCCGCGTAGAACGCCGGCAATCGCGCCTGCGCCACGACGGCGCCATAAAGGGTGGCGACAATATGGGCTTGGGATCGGCGACGAAACCCCGCTAGTATCATGGGGATAGACCGGTTCCTTAACACGCGCGGATGCAGGCCGATTGCCAATCGCGGGGTTTCGGCGTACGGCACGCGGCGTTTCTGCGCAAGATGGGCTGTTCGATAGTGCGGGGCATCTCGAAGCAAAGTGCCTGGAAGCGGCGGGCGACGGTTTCCGTCGCAGCGGTTTCGCTTGCGTTTCTGCTGAGCGGCTGTCTCGGACTCAACGAAACCTTCCAGCGCGGTTATGTGCTGCCCGACAACGCGCTTGAGCAAATCCCGCTCGGCGCTTCGCAGGAACAGGTGCTGCTCGTTCTCGGCACGCCCTCGACCGTGGCGACCGTCAGCGGCGAAGCGTTCTATTACATCTCGCAGCGCGCTGATCGCCCAGCCTCCTTCATGCAGACCACCATCACTGATCAGCGCGTCGTGGCGGTTTATTTCGACCGGAACCGGAGAGTTCAGCGGCTCGCCGAATACGGCATGAAAGACGGGAAGCTGTTCGACTTCATCAGCCGCACGACGCCGACCAGCGGCACCGAAAACACCTTCATCGGCTACATCTTCCGCACGATCCAGAATAAGGGATCGTAGGTTCAAAAGCTCCTCCGCCATTGTCGGATGGCCGCGTTTGTGACGGGCATCCGATCCTTAGACTCAGTACCTAGAAAACGAGATGGCCGGGACAAAGCCCGGCCATGACGCATTAGTGTAAGTCCGTCGCCCGTACTCAGTGCGCCAGCACCGCGAGCAGCAACAGCGCCACGATGTTGGTGATCTTGATCATCGGGTTCACCGCGGGGCCCGCGGTGTCCTTGTACGGATCGCCGACCGTGTCGCCGGTCACCGCGGCCTTGTGCGCATCGGAGCCCTTGCCGCCGTAATGGCCGTCCTCAATGTACTTCTTGGCGTTGTCCCAGGCGCCGCCGCCCGACGTCATCGAGATCGCAACGAAGATGCCGGTGACGATGACACCAAGCAGCATCGCGCCGACCGCCGAGAACGCTGCCGACTTGCCGGCCGCGCCGCCGCCGGCGACGAAGTAGATCAAGAAGTAGACGACGATCGGTGAGAGCACCGGCAACAGCGACGGAATGATCATTTCCTTGATCGCCGCCTTGGTCAGCATGTCGACGGCGCGGCCGTAGTCCGGCTTATCCCGGCCCTGCATGATGCCGGGTCGTTCCTTGAACTGCCGCCGCACTTCTTCAACGATGGATGCCGCCGCACGCCCCACCGCGGTCATGCCCATTGCGCCGAACAGATACGGCAGCAAGCCGCCGAACAGCAGGCCAGCAACGACATACGGATTGGTCAGCGAGAAATCCGGCGCGACACCCTTGAAGTACGGATGCTGCGCCGAACCGGAGATGAAGAACTTGAGGTCTTCATTATAGGCCGCGAACAGCACCAGCGCGCCGAGGCCGGCCGAACCGATGGCGTAGCCTTTGGTCACCGCCTTGGTGGTGTTGCCGACGGCGTCGAGCGCATCGGTCGACTTGCGTACTTCCTTCGGCAGACCCGCCATTTCCGCAATGCCGCCGGCGTTGTCGGTAACCGGGCCGAAGGCGTCGAGCGCGACCACGATACCGGCCAGCGCCAGCATCGTCGTCACCGCAATCGCGATGCCGAACAGGCCGGCGAGATTGTAGCTGACCAGGATGCCGGCGATGATCACCAGCGCCGGCATTGCCGTCGAACTCCATCGAGATGGCAAGCCCCTGAATGACGTTGGTGCCGTGACCGGTCACCGAGGCCTGCGCGATCGAATGCACCGGGCGAAAATTGGTGCCGGTGTAATACTCGGTGATGACGATGATCAGCCCGGTCACGACCAGGCCGGTGATGCCACAGAAGAACAGCGTCAAGCCGGTATAGCTGACGCCGGGCAGCGTGCCGAAGCCGATCAGATAATTGATCACGAGCGCGATGCCGGCAAGCGACAGGATCGCGGTCGCGATCATGCCCTTATACAGCGCACCCATGATCGACTGGCTGGCGCCGAGCTTGACGAAGAAGGTGCCGATGATGGAGGCGATGATGCAGATGCCGCCGATTGCGAGCGGCAGCGTCATCATGTTCAGCAAGCCGGCACCGCCGGCCTTGGCGAAAAAGATCGCGGCGAGAACCATGGTGGCGACGGTAGTGACCGCGTAGGTCTCGAACAGGTCAGCCGCCATGCCGGCGCAATCGCCGACATTGTCACCGACGTTGTCGGCGATGGTTGCCGGGTTGCGTGGATCATCTTCCGGAATGCCGGCCTCGACCTTGCCGACGAGATCGCCGCCGACGTCGGCGCCCTTGGTGAAGATACCGCCGCCAAGGCGGGCGAAGATCGAGATCAGCGACGCGCCGAAGCCGAGCGCAACCAGTGAATCGATGACTTCGCGGTCATTCGGCGCCATGTGCTCGGTGCCGATCAGAAAGCCGAAATAGAGCGTAACGCCGAGCAGCGCGAGACCCGCGACCAGCATGCCGGTGATGGCGCCGGCGCGGAATGCGATTTCGAGACCGCCGGCGAGCGACTTGGTCGCGGCCTGCGCCGTGCGCACGTTGGCGCGCACCGAGACATTCATGCCGATGAAGCCCGCCGCGCCCGACAGGATCGCGCCGACGGCGAAGCCGATTGCGACCAGCCAGCCGAGGAAATAGCCGACGATCAGGAAGATGACGATGCCGACGATGGCGATGGTTGAATACTGCCGCTTGAGGTACGCCTGCGCGCCCTCGCGGATCGCAGCAGCGATTTCCTGCATTTTCTCGCTGCCGGCATCCGCCGACAGCACCGAGCGCGTTGCCCAGATGGCGTAAAGAATAGCCAGGACGCCGCACAGAACGATGAGCCAAAGAGTTTCCATTGTATCGACCCCGGTTGTCGCTAAAGGGGCCAAACAGAACGCCGGCCCGTGAGAAAGATGCCCGGCACGCGCAAACGCGCATTTGGGGCGGAATTTGTCGCGGGAATAACCCGAAACCCCCTCGCCATGCAACGGCGGGGCCCCTTTTATCCCCCTCACCGCTGAAGTTTTCCTGCTGGGCGCAGTTGAATGATGCTGCCAACCGTGGGGGCCAAAGTCGCCTCGCCGCCACGGACCTGAGCCCGAGATGTCCCGGGCCCGGCTGTCGGCCGCCAAGGCGGATTCGCCGGCGCGTCCCAAGGGCCGTCCATCCCTGCAGTCCAGAAGGCGCGCTCTGAAGTGTTCTTGCGAGTCTTGCGCCCCTGCCCACGCAGGCCGATGAGATCTTTCAGCCGTGACAGCTCCCGGCGCAGCGACGGCGTCGAATTGGACCGCGCGCGTTGCCAGAGACCGCGTTGGCATCCGGCCGAGTTGTCCGCGCAGCAAGTGCGATGCCGCTGGCATTGTTTGCTGGCGCAGAGCCGGTGACACGCGAGCAACTCGCACTCCGCGCGAAGGATCATATCGCGGCGGCCGATATCCGGCAGCGCGATCCAATCTTCGAGCGTCAACCGTCCGGGAAAGCTGCGATTGGTCGAACGTTTGTTTTTCATCTTGCTGACGCCTTTTCTGTTGTGTCACCGCGAGGAGCGTTGATGAATCAACCCAGGGGCCGCTGGCACAAACGCTGATTTGCTTCGCATAGCCCGTCGATGACGGGCGTAAACGCCCTGATGGCTCGCAATGACGCGTTCCACCGTTCCCGCGATGCATCAGCATCCGGGTTTTTGTTCAAACGGTACGAAACCTCGCCCCGAAAGCACGCGGGGCATTTCATTTTTTGCTCCCCCCGATAAGCGAGGGAAGCGGAGCACCGAACGGTGCGGTGGACTCCACCTGTTACCAGGCAAGTCCGGTAGAGAACTGCACCCGTTACCGGGAACAGCCGCGGTCCTCATGACAAGGGCCGCTCACCTTTCGGTGCTCCACGATCGGATTGATGGAAGTTGCCTTCCACCCCGGCCCGGGCCAGCGCTTCCTGGAATCACCGGATGCAAACGGCAATGGGCTTTCCGCCCACCACCTCTCCAGCGCCAGTGCAGCGAGCACCTCGCAGTCCGAACACGTGCCGGACGGGCATGATGCCCAGGCCGTCTGCGAACAGAAGTGACGAGCCTCCATCCACAGAACCCGCGCCCGCTCCGTCAGTCCGTCGTCCGCGGTGACGTCCCTCACGATGAGCGAGTGCAACTCAGGTAATTAATCCTAGATCAAATGTCAATGGTATAGAGACTATTATCATAGAGGTGGAGACGATAAAATTGCCCACGTCGGCGGCGTCCCACGCTATAGTTGCCGACAAGTCAGGCAGGAACGCGCGTCATGAAGTTCTTAGCAATATCGGCGTGTGCGCTCGTATTGTTCACAGGCATTGCCCATGCCGAGGATGCGGAATCCGCCGCTGCCAAAGCGCGGCAGGAAGAGAAAAACAAGAAAGAGCTGGATGCAGCCTACAAAGCGGCATCAGAAATCAAGAAGGCCCCCGCTACCCGCGCTGACCCGTGGGGTGCAGTCCGGCCCGCCAATAGCTCTGGCACATCGCCGAAATAGTCGCTCACGGTTCGGCCCAAAGCCGGCTGCCGCCAAACGTTCCTCAGCCTCCAAATATTCGCGGATCTTCCGGAACGTATCCGCTCTGCCTCGATTGAGTACACTGACCGGGTAGTTTCGCCGCACGACCTGAACCCGGTGGCAAAGCTCCGCGCGACACCCAGCCCCCCAGCCCCGGTCGCGCGGAGCCTTTTTATTGGCAAACACACGCTTGCTTGGCGATGGTCCAACCGATGACGATCTGCGGGATCCCGGCTACTGGCAGCGCCGTGCGCAAGAGACTCGGGAAAAGGCGAACGGCATGACCGCATCCGAACTAAAAGAACGCATGCAGGAAATCGCGGTCGAATACGACCGGCTGGCAGAGTTTGCGGAGCGCCGAAAAAATCGCTGAATCCCTTTATAATCAGCATATTCTGGCATCCTAGCCCAACAAATACCAAACTCTCTCAAGTGGGCCCTAGCCCGTATTTCTGACATTGCTGCAATGCAGCAATGAATGTTGCCGCGCGATGATTCTTCGATCAGAAGACGCGCACACAAACACCAACAACTCCCTTTCGGGCCCGGCGGTCTCCGCTCGCCGAGGGCTTTTACATGGGACGGAACGCAGATGGTTTTTTCCTGCGAGGACAATAACGCGCCGACGAAGCTCGCCTTCGATCCGACGCCAATACCGACAGACCGGACCTGGGGCTTTCGCTTTACGCTCCAGGACGGCACGACGGATGTCGTCAGCGGCTTCGGCAATGAAGCGGAAGCCCGCGCCTGGCTCGCCAGCAATCTCTGCGATCAATGGCTCAAATCGCACGGCTACGTGTGCGACAGGAACTAAGGACGCCTCTCGGGTTCATGACGCCGGAGGGCCGATCAGACTCGATCGATTGTCGTGCGCGACGGGTTCGGATTTTCTCGCGACTCCGGCGCTGCTGATCGCCTCAGACGTTTTGATCCTCTTGTTTCACACTTCCTGACGGATAGCGCGCTCTGACAGCCAGCGTTCCGGGGCTTGCGGCTGGCCTGCCCGGCCGTCCCATCGCGGCTAAGCCGCTGTCACCGATCGCCGTTACAAATAACACGGTCTCGGCTTTTCACGCGTGCGCCATTACAGTCTGCCAAGACAACTTTCCAATCCACCAAGTCGGGAAGTTGCAACAGGGGGCAGTCATCATGAGCAAAATCTCTTCCATAGTCCTGTGCGCCGTCACATTCTTTTCAGTGCTCGCATCGTCGGCGCAAGCCCAGGTGCCCCGCGCCGTCGTCTCAGGCGGCAACAATGCCATCGACGCTAATCCCTGCACTTACTCTGCACCCTGCGCCTCCCTCTCAGTTGCCATCGCAGCGTTGCCCGCCAGCGGCGGTGTGGTCGATGTGCTCGGTCCCGGTTTCTACGGGCCGGTCACCATTGCGAAGCCGATAACCTTGCTTGGTCACGGATGGGCCGCGATATCCGCAGATTCCGGCGGAGCCGCCATTACGGTCACGGCAAGCCCGGTGACCATCAGCGGTGTGCAACTTGACGGCGGCGGTTCCGGTGGAAGCGGTATCGCGTTTACCGGCGCTGGACAGCTGACCGTTTTGGACAGCGTCGCAACTCATTTCACCAGCGACGGCATCAGCGTCGCGCCGCCCGCGTCGGCCGCCAGCTATCTCACGTTACGGAACGTCGTGGTCACGAACAACGCCGCCAACGGTATCGGCATCCATGCTCAAACATCGAACATTACCGTTTCCGGAGAGAACGTGACCGCCAGTGGAAACGACACGGGCGTTCACGTGCAGAGCGGCCCATACGGGGCGTTTGGCACAACGTTCGATCATCTCGTTGCAAACGAAAACAGGTATGGATTTCACCTGGACGGCCCTGGGAACGGTAACAATTACTTGCGCAATTCGACGTTGATATTCAATTCCACAGGGGACGTCCTTCAGGAGTCGTCAGCAAACGGATACATTTCCATCCAAAACCACAGCGACATTGGCACGATCGTCGTTCAGAACACTGCAAATCCAACGATCTGGTCGGACGGTTCGAATAATATTTCGCAGATCCCCAGTAACATGCAGACCGTCGGCACTCGTTAGACGACGCGCGTCCCGAAAACACGCCGCCGCGAAAAGCGGCATTGGACGCCCGCTGGCAAAATCGATATCGAAGCGACTGTAGAGACGAAAATGTCAATTTCTGAGAACGAGTGATTGATCATGCGCGCGATTGACAGGCGCACCACCCTCCTCGGCCTGACTGCCCTGCTGGCAAACCAGACACCAGTCTTCGCCGCCGAAGGCGATTACCCGAACCGCGATGTGCGGATCATCGTCTCTGTCGCGGCGGGCGGTGGCGTCGATCTGTCGGCCCGTATCATTGCCGCTCATTTGCAGACGCTGTGGGGCAAAACATTCATCGTTGAAAACCGCACCGGCGGCGCCAGCAATATCGCGGCCGATGCGGTCGCGCACGCGGATCCCGACGGCTACACGCTGCTCGCCACGCCGCCGAACACGATCACGGCGAATGCGGCGCTGTTTTCGCATCTCTCGTACGATCCGGCGCGCCTCGAACCGGTTGCGATCATGGCGATGGGGACCAACATCCTGGCGGTGCGCAACAGCCTGCCGGTCAAAACCGTCGCCGACCTGATCGCCTACGCCAAAGCAAACCCGGGCAAGATGAGCTACGCCTCTCAGGGCAACGGCTCGACGACGCACCTGACCATGGAGCTGTTCAAGAGCCGGACCGGAACGGACCTGGTGCACGTTCCCTACCGCGGCGCCGAGCCCGCGGTCACCGATCTTGCCGGCGGCCATGTCGACGTCATGTTCTGCGACGTCGGCACCGCGATGCCGCTCTACAATGGCGGCAACATCCGGATCATCGCGGTGGCGGCGCCGGAGCGCGTTGCGCTCCTGCCCGACGTTCCGACTGTAGACGAGAGCGGCGTTAAAGGATTCACCGCGGCGACGTTCTATGCGCTGATGGCGCCGCCGCAAACGCCGGCCGCGATCCGCAACAAGCTCAACCGCGCGGTCGTCGCCGCGATGGGGGAGCCGGACACGCAGGCCAAGCTGAAAGCGATTTTCGTCGAGCCATCGACGCTCGATACCGCCGCGATGGGCAAATTCATCGCCGAACAGCTCGCGCTCTGGACCGGCGTCATCCGCACGGCGGGAATTACGATCCAGGAGTGAGCGCCCGCAAAGTTAAAGAGAATTTGCATTCGACCGGGCGTTGACTTACATCGCCTCCCGCAATGCCTGACGGTTCTGCCACAGCTCATCTCTACCGCCCCAAGCTCGTTACGCTCATTGCTGAAGGCTACAGCTTCGAAGCCTTTCGCAGTGACGTCACAGCCGCGCTCACCGTCGCCGTGGTGGCGCTTCCATTATCCATGGCCATTGCTGTGGCGTCCGGCGTCGAACCGGTGCGCGGCCTTTATACGTCGATCATCGGCGGCTTTCTGGTCTCGGCGCTCGGCGGCAGCCGATTTCAGATTGGCGGTCCCGCCGGCGCCTTCATCGTTCTGGTGTCCGCCACCATCGCGAGATTTGGACTGGATGGCCTGCTGATCACCGTCTTTATGTCAGGCGCAATGCTCACAGTCGTTGGGCTTCTGCGGCTTGGTGCACTGATCCGATATATTCCGCACGCCGTGACCGTCGGCTTCACGTGCGGCATTGCTGTCACCATCCTCGCCAGCCAGTTGAAGGACCTCGGCGGCCTGACGCTCACCGGGGCCGAACCGGGGCCGCTGCTTCCCAAGCTTGCTGCGCTCGGTCAGGCGCTACAGACGGTCAATCCATCAGCTCTCGCCCTTGGCGTCGGCTCTGCCGCCTTGATCTTCGGCTTGCAACACTGGCGGCCCACCTTCCCGGCGATGCTGCTCGCCGTTGCATGCGCTTCCGTGGCGGCGCACATCTTGCAATTGCCGGTCGAGACCATCGGCAGCCGTTTCGGCGGCATTCCCGGGGCTCTGCCGGTACCGCATCTGCCGTTGTTCACGGCGCAGCGCCTGATCGACGTGTTTCCCGCGGCGCTGTCATTTACGCTGCTCGGCGGCGTCGAGAGTCTGCTGTCCGCAAAAGTCGCCGACGGTATGACCGGGCGAAAGCACCGCTACAATATGGAAGTGGTGGCGCAAGGCATCGCCAACATGGCGTCCGCATTGTTCGGCGGCATCAGCGTCACCGGAACGATCGCACGTACGGCGACCAACATCCGCGCCGGCGGACGCAGCCCGCTTTCCGGAATGTTGCACGCCGCGTTCATTCTCGTCTTCATGGTGGCGCTGGCGCCCCTGGCGAGTTTCATTCCGTTGTCGGCGCTGGCCGGCGTGCTCGTCGTCGTGTGCTGGAACATGGCGGAGAAGCGGGAGTTCGCCGCCTTGCTCGCCGACTGGCGCACCGGATTGGTGCTGATCACGACTTTCGGCCTGACGCTGCTCAAGGATTTGACCTTCGGCATTGTTGCCGGCTGCCTCGTCGCGGCGCTGCTCGCGCTCATTCACCGCGTTATTCCGAGCGAGGATGCGCCCTAGCATCCGTTTGCTCCGGATCAACAACGGCTAGCCCCGCTGCGGAGACCAGCCGTAGATGCGCGCCGCGGTGCCCCCCATCAGCTTGACCTTGTCGCTTTCGGAAATGCGATCGGTAACGCGGAACGCTTCGACCCCTTGCTTGAAGGTCAGAAGATTCACCGCACGCGTCCAGTCGGTGCCCCACATCGCACGGTCGAGACCGAACGTATCGATCACGCGGCAGACCGGGTCCCAGATGTCGTTATACGGAAAGGCCTCATGAGATAACGTGCAGGCACCGGTGATCTTGATCGCCACATTGGGAAGTTTGGCGAGCGTTAGCACCTTCGGCAACTCGGCCCAAGGATGTTGCGGCGGCGGCGGATCGTACGGTTGCACCAGCCCGAGATGATCGACGATGATTTGCGTGTCGGGATTGCGGCGGATCAGCTCGATGCCCTGATCGAGCCGGCCGGCGATGTGCAGGTTGACCGGCATCGATAGTCGCGCGGCTTCCTTGAGCACGCGGTTCAGTCCGGGATCGGCGGGATCCTGATTGTAGCCGCCGCGCACCAGCAGCATGCGGACAGCGACGGCGCCGGGCGTGCGTTTCCAGTCCGCGATGACTTCTCCGACCGAAGGATTGCCGGGATCGACCGGCTTGATCAGCGCGAAGCGCTGCGGATAGCGGTTGCGCACGCTGACCGCATAGCTCGCGTCGTAGCGGTACATCGTGAACGCAGAAATCAGGATCGCGCCGTCGACGCCATTTTCATCCATCGCCGCGACCATCTGCTCGCCGGTGACCTCCGGCGGCCCCGCCAGCACGGCGTGCCACGGCCGGCCGGGATGATCGCGTTCGTAGGCGTGCACCTGTGCGTCGATGATCGGCATGATGGTTTATTTCGGCAAATACGCTTCGGTATAAAGCTTGGACAGATCGGCATCGCCTTCGAGAAGCTTCATCTCACCGAACGCGCGCTTGAGCGTCGTAAGCGATTCCGCATCGAAGCGGCAGTCCTTGGTGTACATGCCGATGACCAGATCGTATTCGCGCGACATCACGGTTTCGTCGAAGTGATCGAGTTCGCTTTCAATCTTGACCGTCTCTGCTTTGTGCGCGCGCATGTAGGCGACTGTTTCGATCCAGCCGGCAATGAATGCGCGGATCGCATCCGGATTGCTGGCGATCAGCCGGTTCGAGGCATACAGCGTGCCCGAGGCGACATTACCCTCGTAGCTCGAGACCGGCGCGATGAAGCGCCCTTCTTTGGTCTCCTCGTAGATAAAAAACTGCGTTGCGTTGGCAATCACAGCGTCGACTAGGTGTGCGCGAAGTGCCGCCAAAGTCGGTCCGGTACCGCCGCCGATCGCAACGGTCTTCACGCCGCCCTCGCCCCAGCCCTGCGACCGCGCCAGCTCATGGCCTGACCAGTCGCTGAACGACCCGGTGCTCGAAACACCGATGACCTTGCCCTTCAAATCTCCCAGCGCCTTGATCGGTGAATCCCACGGCACCCCGATGCCGAGAAACGGCGCATTGGTCGTGCTTTCGCACACCGCGATCATCGGCGCGCCTTTGGCCACGAACGCCATCTCGGTGCCAGCGCCATCGCCAATGTCGATCGCACCCGCGGCCATCGCCTGCGCCATTTTTCCGCCGCCGCCGAAGTCGGTGATGGTGAGATCGAGTCCGTGCTTTTTGAAGATGCCGAGCTTGTCGCCGACGTTGACCGGAATAATCGCATCCGAAGTCGCGTTGGCCTTGCCGACCGTCAAGGCTACATCGGCGGCAGGCGCGCACACTGGCGCGGCGAGACACAGCGCGAGCGTGACAATCGCGGTCCGCAAATCATTCCGTACTGATGTCACCGCGAATTGCCCTCCCCTTGCCCGCGCTCGTGCGGCGCGCTTTTCTGTTAGCTTAGACTATTCCAGAAGCATCGTCGCGAGGCGTTGCTGCGACAAAAATGGAAATACCCAGGGAGAACGCATGGCCAATCTGCAGCTCAGTCTCGCCATTACCAACAATCCGCGCACCCGGCCGATCATCGACGGGCGGGTCAAAATCGAAGGCGTCGACTTCATCAAGACGGTCCTTGGCCCCGCGGAGATGTTCTGGCGGCAGCTTCGCTTCGCGGAGTTCGACGTTTCCGAAATATCGATGTCAGAGCTGATGATGATCCGCAGCCGGGGCGATGAGCGCTTCATCGGCATCCCGGTATTCACCACGCGGCGCTTCTATCACACCGCAATGTTGGTGCGGAAGAATGCTGGGATTGGCGGTCCAGCCGATCTCAAAGGCAAGCGGATCGGCGTGCCGGAATACGTACAGACGGCTGCACTATGGACCCGCGGCGTGCTCGAGAGCGAATTCGGCGTCAGGCCAAGCGACATGAATTTCTTTATGGAGCGGGTGCCCGAGCGCAGCCATGCCGGCGCGATCGGCTTCAAGGCGCCGCCCGGCGTCACCATCAACCAGATTCCGCCGGAGAAGAGCATCGCGTCGATGCTGCTCGCCGGCGAGCTGGACGCCTACATGGCCTATTTCCGCAAAGACAGCGTCGACATGATTGATCGAAGCTACGTCGACCTTGAGAACCATCCCGACATCAAGACCGCTGTTCGCCGATCCCGCAGCCGAAGCCGCGCGCTACTACAAGAAAACCGGCGTCTATCCGATCAATCATGGCATGGCGATCAAGCGCGCAGTTGTTCGACCGCGAGCCGTGGGTCGCAATCAACATCCTCAAAGCTTTCATCGCGGCGAATGCCATCGTCGAAGCCGAGCGGCGAGAGCACGTCATCTACCATCTCGAAACCGGCCTGGTGCCTGCGGAATACCGCAAGGCGCTGGCGACGCCACTCATTACGTACGGCCTGAAGGCCAACCGGACAGTGCTGGAAACCGCGGCGAAATACTCCAACCAGCAAGGTCTGACGCCTCGCGTCATGCCGATGGAAGAGTTGTTTGCGCCGAGCGTGCTGGATTCGTAGTTTTTTTACACCACGCCGAGATGCCGGATCGGCCGGCCCGGCGCGATGGCTTCGGCAGCGGCAATGATGGCGCGCGCATCGATGCCGTAGTGGGCGTAGAGATCCTCGATCGAACCGGTTTGCCCGAAATGCTCGACACCGAGCGGACGCACGCGATGACCGGCGACCGCGCCAAGCCAGCCGAGCGTCGCCGGATGACCGTCGACCACACTGACAATGCCGCAATGGCGCGGCAGTGAGGCGAACAGCCGCTCGATATGCGAGCGGGCATGAACCAGACCGCGCTCCCTCGCCCGCCATGCCGCGGTCCAGCCGGCGTTAAGGCGATCGGCCGATGTCACCGCGAGCAATCCGACATCGCGGCGATCCTCCGCCATCAGCCCGATCGCCTGGATCGCTTCCGGAGCGACGGCGCCGGTGTAGGCAACGACGACCTGACAGTTCGGCCCCGGTTCGCGCAGCCAGTACGCGCCATCGACAATCGCCTGACGCAGTTGCGGCGTCATCGGACGTTCGATCTGCTCGATCGGCCGCGTCGACAGCCGCAGATAAATCGAGCCGCCGGTCTCGTCGCGCAGCCAGTTGCGCTCGGACGCTGCGCCGTCGCCGTCTTTCTGGATGTAGTCGAACGCGAACGCCATGATGACGGCGAGTTCATCGACGAAGGCCGGCTCGAACGACGCAAGGCCGTCCTGCGCCATCCCGATCAGCGGTTCTGCAATCGACTGGTGCGCGCCGCCTTCCGGCGCCAGCGTCAGACCCGATGGCGTCGCCACCAGAATGAAACGCGCATCCTGGTAGCAGGCATAGTTGAGCGCATCGAGGCCGCGGGCGATGAACGGATCGTACAGCGTGCCGACCGGCAGCAATCGCTCGCCATTGATGCTGTGCGACAGGCCGAGCGCCGAGAGCGCGCAGAACAGGTTCATCTCGGCAATGCCGAGCTCGAGATGCTGGCCTTTCGGCGAAAAATCCCAGTTGAAGGTCGAGGGAATGCGCTCGCTCTTGAAGGTGTCGGCGAGCGCTTCGCGCGCGAACAGGCCGCGCCGGTTCACCCAGGCGCCGAGATTGGTCGACACCGTGACGTCGGGCGACGTGGTGACGATGCGCGACGCCAGCGCCGTGTCGCCGCGCGCCAATTCGTTGAGCAACGCGCCGAAGCCGTTCTGCGTCGCCATCTTCGGCTGGATCGGCACTTTGAGCTCGGCCGGCACGTCGATGCGCGCCGCCTGCAAACGCCGCTCGCCGCCTTTCGCAAACGGCACAGCGGCGAGAAAATTGCTCGATGCTGTCCGCCGGCTGGTCCAGGCCTTCGAACAAATCCCATTCGTGGCCGGGCCGCACGTTCATCAGCTTCTGGAACGTCTCCATCTGCGCCGGCGTCATCAGGCCGGCGTGATTGTCCTTGTGGCCGGCGAGCGGCAGGCCAAAGCCCTTGATGGTGTAGGCGATGAAGCAAACTGGACGGTCGTGATCGATGGCGTCGAACGCCTCGATGATGGCGGAGAGATCGTGGCCGCCGAGATTGTTCATCAGCCGCGCCAGCTCATCGTCGCTGCGGCGAGTCGATCAGGCGCGACACCGGGCCCTGATCGCCGATCTCGTCGGTCAGGCGCTTGCGCCACGCCGCGCCGCCCTGAAACACCAGCGCCGAATAAAGCTGGTTCGGGCAGGTATCGATCCACTTGCGCAACACTTCGCCGCCCGGCTCGGCAAACGCCGCCTGCTGCAGCGAGCCGTATTTGAGGACGACGACGTCCCAGCCGAAATTGCGGAACAGATTCTCGTAGCGCTCCCACAGTCCTTCGCGCACCACCGCATCGAGGCTCTGCCGGTTGTAATCGACGATCCACCAGCAATTGCGCAGCCCCTGCTTCCAGCCTTCGAGGATCGACTCGAAGATGTTGCCTTCGTCGAGCTCGGCATCGCCGAGCAGCGCGATCATCCGGCCTTCGGGGCGGTTCAAGCCCCAGCCATGCGCGCGCACGTAGTCCTGCACCAGCGACGAGAACAATGTCTGCGCGACGCCAAGCCCGACCGAGCCGGTGGAGAAATCCACGTCGTCGATATCCTTGGTGCGCGACGGATAGGACTGCGCGCCTTTGTAGCCGCGGAACGCTTCGAGCTTTTCCCGGCTCTGGCGGCCGAGCAGATACTGGATGGCGTGAAAGTTCGGCGATGCGTGCGGCTTCACCGCGACGCGGTCCTGCGGACGCAGGCTGTGGAAGTACAGCGCCGTCATGATGGTCGCGAGCGACGCCGACGACGCCTGATGGCCGCCGACTTTCAGGCCATCGCTGCTTTCGCGCAGATGGTTGGCGTTGTGGATGGTCCACGTCGCCAGCCACAGCACCTTGCGTTCCAGCGCGGTGAGGATTTGGAGGTGATCAGCAGAAATAGCTTTCTTGTCAGCCAGCATTGCTGTCTCTCCCTCGTCCCGACGCACATCATTATCGTCTCGGACCGGAGGCGAAATCTGCCTATTTCAACTGTAATGCAGCTCCAATATTGGCGTATAACGCTAATGGAGAGCGACTCAGAGTGACACAATATGCCAAAATCAAATCTGGACGCAGGTCGATCGTAAAATCCTGGCTCAATTGCAGACCGATGGCCGCATGAGTTCTCTCCGACCTCGCAGGCAAGGTCGGGCTGTCTCCATCGCCGTGTCTACGGCGTGTGCGCATTCTGGAACGCGAGGGGGTGATCTCGCGCTACGTCGCCGTGCTCGATCAGCGTGCGGTGGGGCTGCCGGTCAGCGTATTTGTCTCGATCAAGCTTGAGCGGCAGAAACAGGACGCGCTCGACCAATTCGCCAAGGCGATCGCGCGCTGGCCGGAAGTGCTCGAATGCTACCTGATGACCGGGCCGCGCGATTATTGGTTACGCGTTGTCGTACCCGATCTTGCGGCTTACGAGCGCTTTGTGAAGCAGAAGCTGACGCGGCTCGACGGTGTCGCTTCGATCGAATCAAGCTTTGCGCTGGAACAAGTCAAATATTCGAACGTGTTGCCGATCGAATGATTGTTCGAAGACGAGGGCGCGATCAGTTTGCAGTGCCGATGAAAATTTTCCGTAAAATTTGACGCCCGTATTATGCGATTTCACTGAACAGTGCATGCACAAATGAGCAATTGAAGATTGGGTCGATCAAACGCATCTCCTGACCATCAGGCAGCACGGCATCAGGCCTCTGCATGTCACAGAATTCAGGAGAAAGACCATGACCCCGAGAACGATTATTTTGACAATGGCGCTTGTCCTCAGCGCAACCTCGGCCGCGCTGGCGCAAAGCGCCTACACGACCGGCACAGCGGAAAACAGGGCGGAAGCTGGTTATTCCTCGCCCTATAGCGGAGCGGGCATTTACGCCTACGCACCGAACTACGATAGCGGTACGACGCACCGCCATTCGCACCGTCGCTGAAGTTGAAGACGAACCGGACGCGGTCTCGGGACCGCGTCTGGAACGTCTTTAAAAAGTTACGCGATGATTATTCGAGTTCCGTCGTCTCGAAATCCGCCGGCAGGATGATTTCCAGCACTTCGCAATCGTCGGAGTAGTCGAGCACCTTGTGCTCGATCCTCGGCGGCTGCAGCCAGCACGAGCCTTCGCGCATGATTACGGCGCCCTCGCCTGCGAACTCGCTTTTGATCCAGCCCTTGAGCACGTAGACCATCTGAAACTCAACGTCGTGATAGTGCAGCTTGGACACTTCGGCCGGATCGCACGGCGGCACGAACTTGATGACATGGGCACGTGCGAGACCCTTGGTCGCGGCGGCGATGCCGAGATCGCGATACTGCGCATAGCGGCGCAGGCCGTGCTCAAACGCGCCGGGACCGTGATGGCTGACGACGAAAGTCTGTTTTTTCGGCGCAAGCTTCTTTTTTGCCGCTTTGGCTTTGGGTTTGGCCCGCGCCGCGATTTTGCGGCGAGCCGATGATTTGGCGGCGGATTTGGCGGGCTTACGCGTCTTACGCATCGCTTTGGCCATGCGCATATCCTCCCGAACAAAACGGTCTCTTTCAAGAGCTTATGCCGGCTTCGGACGGCGTACCAGCGAGCCGATCAGCAGGTTTGGCGGCGCCTAAGAAACTTCGGCGGGATGTCACACTGGCCATTGCTGGCTCGTCATGGTGTCGGAACCCACCAGAAGGAGCTCCAATCATGACTGCCAAAATCGATCCCTTCGCTGTTGCACCGGCACAGATGAAGAGCTGGTTCAACGCTTCGATAGCCGTCGCCGCGAGCCTCGACCAGACCCTCGTGCATCTCGTGGAGATCCGCGCCTCGCAGATCAACGGCTGCGCCAACTGCATCAATATGCATGCGGCGGACGCCCGCTCGAAAGGCGAAACCGAACAGCGCATCTACCTGCTGTCAGCCTGGCGGGAAGCCCCGTGCTACACTGACCGCGAACGCGCCGCGCTCGGCTGGACCGACGCGCTGACGCGGCTCTCCGAAGGACCAGAGCTGGAAAGTGCCCGCGAAAACCTGCAGGCTCATTTCACCGAAGAAGAGCAGATCAAGTTGACGCTCATGATCAACGTCATCAACGGGTGGAACCGCATTGCTGTCGGCTTCGGCCTGTTTGCTGATCCGGCAGCGATCAAAGCCGTCGCCGCGAAAGCAGCCGCCGCGTGATGGCGGGCCTCGGCCACGACGATGCAGCGGGCGCAGCGGCGAGTTTTGAGCCGCTGCGTCCAAAGCTCATGCGCGTCGCCTACCGCATGCTCGGCTCGGTGGCCGACGCCGAGGATGCGGTGCAGGAAGCCTTCATCCGCTGGATGCGCGCCGACCGCAGCGAGGTGCGCGAGCCGGAAGCGTACTTGCGCCGGTCGGTCACGCGGCTTTGCCTCGATCAGCTCAAATCGGCGCGCCACAAGCGCGAGACCTATATCGGCCCCTGGCTTCCCGATCCTGTCGTTGAAGAGGAGCAACAGGACGACGTCACCTTGCCGCTGATGCTGGCGCTGGAACGGCTTTCGCCACTCGAGCGCGCGGCTTTCCTGCTGCATGACGTGTTCGGACTTGAATTCGACGAGGTCGCGGCGACCATCGAGCGCGATGCCGCGGCCTGCCGGCAACTCGCCAGCCGTGCGCGCTCCCATATCCGTGAGGAGCGGCCACGCTTCCAGGTCGAGAAGCAGCGCGCGCTTGCGCTCGCCGAGGCGTTTTTCTCGGCCTCGCGCAACGGCGATATGAAAGCACTTGGCGAAATGCTCGCAGCCGACGTCAGTTCGCATGCCGACGGCGGCGGCAAGCGGCCCGCAGCCATGAACCCGATTGTCGGCTTCGCCGCCGTCATGAAGTTTCACGAGGGTCTGGCAGCTCTTTTTCGCAAGCACGGTTCGAAATTGGTGCGTGCCGGTTTTATCAACGGATTACCCGGCTTCGTCACACTGGAGGCCGACGGCGAATTGCAGACGACCGCGCTCGACATCGAAGACGGCAAGATCACTGCAATCTATATCGTGCGAAATCCGGACAAGCTGAAGCACCTGCATTAGCGGCGTGTTTCGCGGATGTCGCTTTTCCGCCAGGGCCCTTTCTGGTGCGAATTGCGGGCTCGACCGGGCATAAAACGCGTGCCCCTCAGCTCGGAAATTTTCGTCTCCCTCGCTTGGCAAATTCAGAAGGAAACCCTCGCCTTAAACCGCCTTAGCGCATTGATTATCCTAGCAAAAATACCCGGTTTCATTGTGTGGTCCCAGCGAATAGTCCATTCGCCCGACGTGCAATTAAAAAGGCGGCCCGGTGGACCATCTCTCCCTCATAGCAACGGGCAAACCGCCTGGTTGAGATTTAGGAGAGATATCATGACGAAGAGAACCACTTTCGCACTCGCCGCCGCGTTGATGGCCATGGGCGCAACCGCGCCAGCGTTCGCGCAGTCGTATAACCCGGGCGATGGTACCGGCAACGAGCTGCCATTTGCCTTTGGCCCCGGCGCCGTAAAGCAGCGTTCGGTGGCGATCCCGCCGGCAGGGCTGGTCGCTGAGCCCCGGCAAGTCGCCGGCGGATACGATCACCTCTATGCGTTCGCGCCTACGCCGGTTCGGCATCATCGCTAATAGTCGGCAGTGATCAGCAATCCGCAGCGCGCCCGGTGGTGCCGCAGGTCAAACGCCTGCCGACTCCCGGGCCGCGCGGAGTGTTGAACAGACGGAGAGCGCCATGAGTTGCGCGGTTCCTTCCGCTCAAAAACTCGCAAGCGGCTTTACGCATCTTGCGGCGAGGATCGGCCTGAGCTGTTGGGCTTATGTGTCAAACCAGCAGATCAGCGAAGAATGGCTGGCGCTTGCTCTCGCCGACGCGAAGGAGAAATTAGCGCGGCGAGGTATCAGATCGAGAATTGCCCGCAGCCGCTAGTTTGGCAGGCTCGTGGGCTTCATCGTCTCCATGCGATCGTTTGTTTGCTCGCAGGAAGTCGATCAACACCCGCAGGGCGGCGGGGTTTTGCCGGCGGCTTGGATAAAACATGAAAAAAGCGCCATCCGGCGGCATCATGTTTTCTTCCAGCACGCGCACCAGCCGCCCATCTGCAAGAAATGGAGTTACATACTCCTGTATCGTGTAGGCAATGCCCATGTCGCCGAGCACAGCACAGTTCACCACATCGGGATCGTTGGTCTCGAACGATCCGACAACGTGCTGCTCGAACGCCTTGCCGTTGGCGCTAAACTTCCACGGCAGGAGCGCGCCGTCCGGAAGCCGAAATCGTATGCAGTTGTGGTTGGCCAGATCGGCAGGTGTTCGGGGCTGCCCGTGCTGGCTCAAGTAGCCCGGCGACGCCACCGTGATGTAGCGTATGTTTTCGCTGATGCGTACGGCCACCATGTCGCGCGGGATATAGTCACTGCGATTAAATCCCGCGTCGTATCGTCCCGCGACAATATCCATGAACTGCGTGCCAACGCTGAATTCCATGGTGATGTCCGGATATTGCTTCATGAAGCGCGCCAGCACCGGCGCCAGTATGAATTTTGCGACCGGGGGCGATACCGTCAGCCGCAGATGGCCAGCCGGCCGGTCACGAAGCTCGTTCACCGATTCAAGCGCCGCGTCAAAACCATCCAGCAGCGGCCTTATCTGTGTAAGCAGGCGCTCTCCCACCTCGGTCAGCGACACGCTGCGCGTCGTCCGGTTCAGCAATCGCGCGCCCAGCCGCTCTTCCAGGGCATGGACGGCCTGGCTCAGCGTCGCGTTGGAAAGGCCGAGCCGCTTGGCGGCTTTGGTAAAGCTTGCCTCCTGGGCAACAGCAACAAAAACACTGAGTTGCGCAAACTGGCTTCCGCGCATGTGTTGTCTCCGTGGGCCAACTAAGCCCTTGAGGGATGTAGGAATGGCAAGGTACGCCATCCATAGTGATAGCTGTCTTGTACGACAGCAGGCTTGCGCCGGCGTCCCATGCACTTTTAGCAGAGATGGATTTGCTCAGGCGGGCCGGCTTCGCAACAGCTTAAAGCTAACAGACTTCGATATTGCAGTTATAACGATCCGGATCGGTGCCTATTATTCGACGCCATAAACAAGTCTATTTCAAAAATCGTCCATACCGGAATTTGAGGTCGGCCACATCTCTTTCGGCAGAGCATTCAGCTCTGCATGAGGGAGAAAACCATGTTTACCAAATCAAAAATCACTCTTGTTGCCGCTGCGATTGCTACAACTATCGCCGCCCCGGCGTTCGCGCAGTCGACCGATCACACCGGCACACTGTTCCCGTCCTACTACAATGGCGACGGCAAGCAGGCGTTTGGATCGTGGCAGGCGCCGGGAAGACCAGTCATTCGTCCGCAGGTGCGCAGCATCTATAATAGCACCGTGCCGCCGACCGCCAATTCGTGGGGTACTCAACGCTAACTGTATTTCCTGAGCGCTTTGGCGCCCGAAGCTCGAGAAGGAGGCCTCACTCAAAGGCCTCCTTTTCTCTCATTCTGAAACAATGAAGCGCCTTAGGCCACTTTCGGACGCTGCGCCAGCGAGCCCCAGGTGAGCAGCGCAGCCGCCACAAGGATGACTGGGAACACCATGTCGTTCACCGCGGTCCAGCCGTAGTGCGCCAAGAGCGCACCGGACGCGAACGAACCCAGCGCCATCGAGCCGAACACCAAAAAGTCGTTGAACGCCTGCACCTTGTTGCGCTCGTGCGGGTCGTGGCACTCGGTGACCAGCGTGGTGGCGCTGATAAAGGCGAAATTCCAACCGACGCCGAGCACGGTCAGGCCGACCCAGAAATTCCAGATCGCGATACCCTCAAGTTCGATCGAGGCGGCGACGACCATCAGCGTCAGCCCGATCGCCATCATGCGGCGCACGCCGAAACGCGCGATCAGCGAGCCGGTGATGAAGCTCGGCGCATACATGCCAATGACGTGCCATTGAATGCCGAGCGCCGCTTCGCTCACCGTGTGATTGCACATCACCATGGCGAGCGGCGCCGAAGTCATCACCATGTTCATCATGGTGTAGCTGGCGAGCCCGCAAACCACTGCGACGAGGAATTTAGGCTGCGCCACGATCGCCGAGAGTGGCCGGCCATCAGCGAGCGAATGCGACACGTTGGGCCGCGGCACGTTGAGGAACGTCAGCACGAAGGCCGCTGCGATCGCGCACAAAGACTGAGCGATGAAGGTCGCGGCAAACAGATAGGTCGGCCAGATGTCTTTGGTGAAGATGACAAGCTGCGGTCCAAGCACGCCGGCAAACACGCCACCGGCGAGAACCCACGCCACGGCCTTGGGCCGGAACTGCGGGCTTGCGGTATCGGTCGCGGCAAAACGATAGGACTGATGCGCCGCGGCGTAGAGACCGCCGCACGCCGTCCCGGCCAGCAGCAGCCAGAACGAACCTGTGAGCACCGCCGACAACGAGATGAAGCCCGACAGCGCGCCGAAGATCGAGCCGATCTGAAGCGCGAAACGGCGGCCATACGCTTTCGATAGCGCACCAACCGGCAGCGTGCCGAGCCACATGCCGCCGACCATGAAGCTGATCGGCAGCGTCGCCAGACTCGGATCCGGCGCCAGCATCGAAGCAATGATCGAGGTGGTCGCGACGATGACGGTGTTGTTGCCGCCGGCGAGCGCCTGCGCCACGGCAAGCACCACGGCGTTGCGGGCGGCAAGCCGATCGTCGGTGACATCGATCACCGGTTGCGCAGCGGTTGGTTCAGCGACGGCGGCCACGGGCAGAATCCTTGAAAAAGCCGTTTCTTGTAGCGGCTGCGGCTTTGCGGGGCTACACCGCCTGTGCAGATCAGAAGTGCATTGCGCCGTTGTGGCGGATCACCACCGAACGCGCCTCTTGCGGAGTTTTTGCGCCAAGTTGACCGAACGCGGCCTGGGTCTCTTCGATCAACAGGTCGATCACGTGGGAGGCGCCCTCCTCGCCGAGCGCGCCAAGCCCCCACAGAAATGCCTTGCCGGCGAACGCCGCATCGGCGCCGAGCGCGTAAGCGCGCGCCACATCGGTGCCGCTGCGCACGCCTGAATCGTAGAGCACAGTGGCGCGCTTGCCGACCTGCTTCACAATTGCCGGAAGCACATCGATCGGCGCCGGAAGCGCATCGATCTGACGGCCGCCGTGGTTCGACACGAACATGCCGTCGACGCCGAGCGAGACCGCTTTCTCGGCATCCTCCGGATGCATGACGCCTTTGACGATCAGGGTGCCTTTCCAGCGGTCGCGATATTGCGCAACTTCATCCCAGGTGAATGCGCCGCCCATCTCGCGGCGCGCGAATGCGATCATGTCGTTGATCGAGGTGTTTTCGCCGGCGTATTTGCGCAGATTGGAAAACCGCGGGATGCCGTTCTTGCGCAGCGCCATGGTCCAGGCCGGCGACATCGCCATCTGCACGATCTTTGTCAGATCGGGATTGAACGCGCCGCCAAGACCAACGACAACCTCGCGCGCCCGGGTCGTGCGCACCGGCACGTCGAGCGTGAGCATCAGTGCGTGGCAGCCGGCGTCCTGCGCGCGCTTCGCCAGATCGAAACCGATAGCGTGATTGTTTTTGGCCGCGCGATAAAGCTGAAACCAGAACACGTCGGGCGCAAGCTCGGCGATGCGCTCGATCGTCGAGCAGCCGACCGTGCCGAGCGTGTAAGGAATGCGCGCCTTCTGCGCCGCGCGGGCGAGATACTCGTCGGCGCCCGGCCAGACGATGGCGGGACCGCCCATCGGCGATACGCCAATCGGCGCGGCGTAGCGGCGGCCGAACAGCTCAACCTCGCAAGACGGCAGTGATGGCATAACGCCGTAGCGCGGCACCATCTCGACGGCGTCGAGCCCGGCCCAGTTGCGCCTGATGCCGAGATCGTCTTTGCCCGAACCGCCGTCGCAATACTCGAACGCAAAATGCGGCAGCCGGCGGCGTGCCCCGCGGCGCAGATAGTCAATGGTTGGAAAGTGCCGGTAGAGCGCCGCGTAACGCGGATTGGCGTTCTTGCCGACGTATGGCTTGGTTTCGATTTCCGGCGCGGTCGTCGCAGGCTTTAGGGCGGTTACATCGTGCATGGCGTTTCTCTGGCGGTCTTCTTCGTGTTCCTTGGACCGCCACTATAGCGCGCCTTTGCCAGAAATGGCTCTCCCGTCCTTCTCTTGGCGCCCGCTTAATGTCAGTCGGGTCGCTTCGTCACCTGCAAACGTGGCGGATGCGCCTGATCGCGGATCCCATTGCGGCCCGGTTCCGATAATGGCGGCGCAAATGGGCCGTAATATCCATATGTGTACCAGTGACGAACGCCCTGCGAGTCGAATTGCACGGGAAAGACGGCACCCTCCCAAGAGCGCGTCTGGGCAAACGCCGGCGAAACGGCAAGAACCGCAATCCCCAAGAGTCCCCAAGCCGCATTGCTGATCATCTGACCTCTATACCGCCCAGCAAGCGCACCCAAGCGCACCCCAGAACGATTTCAGATCAGAGATCGGCAACCGAGAGGACCATGCGGTTGCGTGGTTGTGGCCGTGAACGCCACAGGCGCCCGCACAATTGCAGAGCATCGCCAGCCGTTGCTGCGACGCCGCGCTGGCCTTTGGGTCTCGCCAAGCGCCATAGCCGCCGAACGTACGAACCGGCGACCAATCGGGCATCGGCGGAGGCACCTCGCTTTCATCGAACCTCGCGAAGTCCTCAACCGCGTAAACGACTTTGCCGCCGACCATGGTCAGGAGCGACGTCGTATCGGCAATCTCGTCTTCGGCGCACGAGAAGTAGTCGCGATCCGGCACTATCAGGTCGGCAAACTGGCCGACCTGGATGCGGCCCTTTTTGCCTTCCTCGTTGGAGAACCAGGTGACGTTCTCGGTCCACATCCGCAGTGCGGTCTCGCGATCGAGGCAGTTGCGCGTCGGATAGATTTGCAAGCCAGAGACGGTCTTGCCGGTCACCAGCCAGGCGAGCGCCACCCACGGATTGTATGACGCGACCCGCGTCGCATCCGTCCCGGCCGATATTTTGACGCCGGCATCCATGATCCGCTTGATCGGTGGCGTCGCTTCCGCGGCGCCGAAGCCGTAACGCTCGACAAAATATTCGCCCTGATAGGCCATGCGGTGCTGAACCGCGATGCCGCCGCCCAATGCGGCGATCCGGTCGATCGACTCGTCGGAGATCGTCTCGGCGTGATCGAAGAACCAGTTCAGACCGGCGAGCGGAATATCCTGATTGACCCGCTCGAACACATCGAGCGCACGCGAGATCGTCTCGTCGTAAGTGGCGTGGAGACGCCACGGCCAGCGGTTCTCGGCGAGGATGCGAACGACATCCTCAAGCTCGCCCTCCATCTCCGCCGGCATATCCGGCCGCGGCTGGCGAAAATCTTCGAAGTCGGCGGCAGAAAACACCAGCATTTCGCCGGCGCCGTTGTGGCGGAAGTAATCGTTTCCTTGCTTGTATTTCGACGTCTTGGTCCAGTTCAGGAAATCGGCCTTCTCGCCCTTCGGCTTTTGCGTAAAGAGGTTGTAGGCGAGCCGCACCGTAAGCTGATTAGCGGCGTCGAGCTTTTGAATGACGGCATAGTCGTCCGGATAATTCTGAAAGCCGCCGCCGGCGTCGATCGCACCCGTCAGTCCAAGACGGTTCAACTCGCGCATGAAATGGCGGGTTGAATTGATCTGATACTCGAGCGGCAGCTTCGGTCCTTTGGCGAGCGTCGCGTAAAGGATCGCAGCGTTTGGCTTTGCCAGCAGCAATCCGGTCGGATTGCCGTTCGCGTCACGCACGATCTCGCCGGCGGGCGGCTCCGGCGTGTCCTTGGTGTAGCCGACCGCACGCAGCGCGGCGGCGTTGAGAAATGCGCGGTCATAGAGATGCAGCAGGAACACCGGCGTATCCGGAGCGACTGCATTAAGCTCTTCGATGGTCGGCAGCCGCTTCTCGGCGAATTGATGCGCGGTAAAGCCGCCGACCACGCGGACCCATTGCGGCGGCGGCGTCACCGCGACCTGACGCTTCAGCATCGCCATCGCATCGGCGAGACTGCGGATGCCGTCCCAGCGCAGCTCCATGTTGAAGTTCAGGCCGCCGCGGATGATGTGCAGGTGATTATCGATCAGGCCCGGCAGAACGCGTCGGCCCATCAGGTCGATGATCCGCGTCGACGGTCCCGCGAGCGGCATCACGTCTTCGCGATGCCCGACGGCGGTGAATACGCCGCCGGTAATTGCAACGGCGCTCGGGTTGGGATTCGAACGATCGAGCGTTGTGAACAATCCACTGTGAAGAATAACGTCGGGAGCAGCCATGACTGACACCTGTCCAGATCAACTCCGCAGGAAGGCGAGCAGATCGGCGTTGATCGTTTCAGCTTCCGTCGTCGGCATGCCGTGCGGAAAGCCTTTGTAGGTCTTCAGCGTGCCGTTCTTGAGCAACTTTGCCGACAGCGGCCCGGAAGCGACATAGGGCACGATCTGATCGTCCTCGCTGTGCATGACCAGCACCGGGACATTGATCTTCTTGAGGTCTTCGGTGAAATCGGTTTGCGAGAACGCGACGATGCCGTCGTAGTGCGCTTTCGCGCCGCCCATCATGCCCTGCCGCCACCAGTTCTGGATGGTCGCTTCGGCGGGCTTGCCAGTCTTGTTGTAGTTATAGAAGGGGCCGGCGGCGACATCGCGGTAGAATTGCGAGCGATTGGCCGCGAGCGCCACCTGGAAATCGTCGAATACTTTCTTCGGCAGCCCCTTCGGGTTGGCCGGTGTCTGCACCATCAGCGGCGGCACCGCACTGATGATGGCCGCCTTCGACACCCGGCTTTCGCCGTGGCGCGCAATGTAGTGCACAACCTCGCCGCCGCCGGTGGAATGGCCGACATGAATGGCGTTCTTCAAATCGAGATGCGCCGTCACAGCGGCAAGATCGTCGGCGTAGTGATCCATGTCGTGGCCATCGCCGGTCTGCGTCGAACGGCCATGGCCGCGGCGGTCGTGCGCAATGACGCGGTATCCCTGATTGAGGAAAAACAGCATCTGCGCGTCCCAGTCATCCGCGGACAGCGGCCAGCCGTGGCTGAAGACGATGGGCTGGCCTTTGCCCCAGTCCTTGTAGAAAATCTCGATGCCATCCTTGGTCTTGACGGTGGTCATGAAGCATCTCCTGATTTGCCGGGATCAGATGTTAAGCTTTGCTTGTGACGGCCGGGCAACGATCCGAAATATGTGATGATGGGCAAACGCCCGCGTCCAGGCAGCCCTGACAGAATGACCTGCAAGCAGGTGTTGGCCAACCGGCAAAATCTGCTCGCCGATCGATATTCCAAACAGACCGACGAGCGCGACGACCGGTGGCGCCGGCGAACGAACGCCCAGGCAGCCGTAGAAGAAACCAACAGCGATCCCTGCGGCCAAGGCTACAATATAAATTCGCATCGCGAATTTCTCGCTGGATCACGCCGATCCGGCTTCGCTGGCGTGGCCTCCAAGCATGGCGTTTGCGTAAATCAGGCCAAGACCATACGCCCCGCCATATGTGCGCGCGAGTCCGGTCGTTGCGGCGTAGGTCTCACTCCGCGCCCAATCCCGCTGCAGCTCCAATAAATACTGCAACGACGTCATTGGCCGGGCACCAGCCTGAATCATTCGCTCAATCGCCCGCTCGTGGGCTTCCTCAGAGACATCGCCGCAGGCATCGGTGATCACATAGACCTCAAAATCTTGATCAATGGCGGACAGCGTCGGACCGACGATGCAAACCGAAGTCCAGAGGCCGCAGAGCACAAGCCTGCCCTTGCCGATGCGATTGACCTCCCCAACGACCGCAGCATCTTCCCAGGTATTCATGCTGGTGCGATCGAAATACTTCGCCTTCGGAAAGGCAGTCTTGATCTCATCGAACATCGGCCCCGAGAACGTCTTCTCCGCGACGGTGGTCGGGATGAAGGACACACCAAAGATACGCGCCGCATTTGCGACCAGAGCCGCGTTATTGCGCAACGCGACCGGATCGATCGATTTGGTCGCAAATGCCATCTGCGACTGAAAATCGATCATCATCAACGTATGATCTTGGGGAGAAAGTAGCGTCCTTCCCGGAACTGCGTCTGCTTTCGGCATATCTGCATCTCCTCCGCTGATTATGATCAATCAAATACTGCTGCATCATTCTTTGGGCCGCAATGCTACCGAGGTATGATTGGATCGGCCAAAGATTGCGTAATAGCCAGACAGCCCCGACTTAGGCCGAAAGGCCAAATCGTGCCGCTAATTTCTTCGATTGTATTTGCCGCCCATCTTACCGAACCATCTCTATGTCTCGATGACATCGCCAACATAATGATCAGTTAGGCAGTAACGTCTTGCCGGCTTCGCACTGGTAGCAACCATGACTCGCGCTCATCTTTGTGACTTAATCAGAGGTAGTCGATGTGCTCTCCTAAGAAAAGAAGTTACCTCGGAGTAATCGCACAATGGCCGGAAACATCCTCAGCGCCCAGCGAGTCGAGTGGCTGCCCGCTCGATCCCGTCCTCAATTTTCTCGCGCTGAAATGGCTGGTGCATATCGTCTGGCTGCTTGGGCAGGCGCAAACGATGCGCTTCGCTGAACTGCAGCGCCAGCTGCATGGCGTTTCGGCCAAAGTCTTGTCGGCGCGGCTCAAACAACTTGAAATGCTCGCGCTGCTGGAACGGGAAGACAAGGGCACCAGTCCGCCGCACGTCATTTATCGGCTCACGCCATACGGCCGCTCGATCAATGAATTTCTGGCCGGCGTCGAGTTGAAGGCCCGTCAGCTTCAGCTGCCCGCCGTCTCGCGAAACGGCGCGGACATGGACGAATGAACACCAGCTGGGCCGGCCACTACGCGCGTATCAAAGCTGTTGCAGGCCGCTCACAGCAAGGAGGAGTAGCCCTCCGACAATCGCCAAATGCTCAAGACTTGTTGTCAATTCCTGCTTCGCGGGCTGACCGTGAAGCAGCCAGAAGCGGTGTCCAAGAATCGTCGCCGCAGCGGTAAACAAGGCGAGAACGGCCGCGCCAAAAAACAAGCCAATTCCTGAAAGTACAGACAGGCCGCCCACGATTTGAACCACGATTGTTGCGGCGGCAAATAGACTGCGGCATCGGCATACCGAGACCGGCGACTTCTTCAACGCCTGCCCGCCAATGTCTGATCTTGTCCTGACCGCTATAGAGAAAGACGGCAGCCATAAGCGCCCGCGCCAGCGGCACGCCATAGAACGACACCCAATTCCGGCAAATTCGAAAGCCCGGCCATAGCGCCTCCGCGTGGCCGATCTAACATCGACGGCTGCAACGCTGTCGAGTAAATTCGCGCATCGAAATTGGAGAGCGCGATGAGTAGTGCCGCCGATGCGGGGCCGAAAAGAAAGCCCACCTCCCTCTCCGCAGCCTTTCACAGTCGCGCGTTCACGGTCATCTGGACCGCCACTGTCGTCTCCAATATCGGCGGCTGGATGTACAGCGCCGCAGCTGGCTGGCTGATGACCAGCCTCGATCCCGATCCGCTGCAGGTTGCGCTGGTGCAGGCAGCGAGCACACTGCCGGTGTTTCTGTTTGCGATACCGGCGGGCGCCTTTGCCGACATTTTTGACAAGCGCAAGTTTCTCATCGTGCTTGAAATCCTGACCACCGTCGCCTCGGCAATCTTCGCCGCAATGGTGGGCCTTGGGCTGGTCACGCCGACAAGCCTTCTGGTCTTCACGTTTGTTATTGGTGCAACTGGAGCACTGACGGTTCCCGCCTGGCAATCGGTGGTGCCGCAACTCGTGCCGAAAAATGATCTGACGTCGGCGGTCGCCGCCAACAGCGTCGGCGTCAACATATCGCGCGCGTTAGGTCCGGCCCTCGGCGGCGTGGCCATCGCGAGCTTCGGCATCCTCTCTCCATTCTGGATCAATGCCGTTTCGAACCTTGGCGTGATTGGTTCGCTGGTATGGTGGAAACCCGCGAAGGCCACGCACACGTCTTTACCTGCCGAACGTTTTTCCGGAGCGGTCGGAGCCGGGCTTCGCTATGCGAGAAACAGCCCGGCGCTGCGGGCGACCCTGATTAAAGCCGCCGGCTTCTTTCTGTTTGCCAGCACCTATTGGGCGCTGCTGCCCCTCGTCGCCCGGACACAAGTGGCGGGCGGGCCGAGCCTCTACGGCATCCTGCTCGGGGCAATCGGCGCGGGCGCCGTGGGCGGCGCGTTCGTTATGCCGCGCCTGCGCATGAAGCTTGGAGCAAACTGGCTCGCAGCAAGCGGAATGGCGGGCACCGCGCTGACGCTGGTACTGTATGGTCTGGCGCGCGATCCGGTCACCGCGCTCGCCGCCAGCGTTCTCGCCGGTGTTTCGTGGATCGCCGTCCTCGCAACGCTGACCGTCTCGGCGCAATCCTCATTGCCCGATTGGGTTCGGGGCCGCGGCCTTGCGCTTTTCACGACGGTGTTCTTCGGCTGCATGACGCTCGGCAGCGCCGTCTGGGGCAAGCTCGCAGCGATCCTTGGTCTGCCGGCAGCGCATTTCATTGCTGCGGCCGGAGCCGCCGCGGCGATCATCGTCACGTGGCCCTGGAAGCTGCAGGCCGCCGGCTCAATCGACCTCACTCCGTCGATGCATTGGCCAACACCGGAGGTCGCGGACGAGGTCGACCAGGATCGAGGTCCGGTCCTTGTCACAGTCGAATACCGGATAAGGCCGGAGGATCGCGAGGCGTTTCTCGACAGTATCGAACCGCTACGGCGGGAACGTCTTAGGGACGGAGCGTTTCGCTGGGGAGTTTTCGAAGATGCGGCCGAACCCGGCAGGATGGTGGAGACATTCGTGGTCGGCTCATGGATGGAGCATTTGCGTCAGCACGAGCGGGTGACGAATGCCGATCGTTTGATCCAGGAGAACGTGCTGCGATTTCACATGGACGGGACGCCCAAAGTGACCCATTTGATCGCCGCTGACTTCGATTGAGGCTCTCCACTTCTTGATCAGAAATGGCTGTACGATGGCCGCGCGAAAGTAAGTTCCTGGCTGCCGCGCAAGAAACGCGCGCCCTCTCCGGCAATGATGCGGCCGATCTCGGTCACTGCCACATCCGCATGATCGGCTGCGGCCCGAAACGCCGGAAGTTTCTCCGGAGGAAGCGTCAGCAGGATTTCGTAATCATCGCCGCCGCTCAGGATCGTCTCGATCAGCGCGGGATCTGCGGCAAGCGCCGCCTGCGCCGCCTCCGAAAGCGGCACGCGGCTCACATCGACTTCCGCGGCGACGCCCGATGCGCGGCATAGTTTAGCAAGATCGCCGACAAGCCCATCGGACACATCCATCGCTGCTGAAGCGTAATGCAAGACTACTTCCGATAATTCGACACGCGGCTCCGGGAGCAGATAGCGCGCCTTGAGCTCGTCGCTTTGTTCATTCGTAAGCTGCCAGCGTTTTTGCAGAATGTTGTCTTTCTGCTTGAGCAGGCCGAGCGCCGAGTCGCCGATCGTGCCGGTGACAACGACAACATCGCCGGCATTCGCCGTTGACCGCCGTACCATTTTTCCGTGAGGCACCGTGCCGAACGCCGCGACCGTAGCCGAAAGCGGCCCTTCGGTATGATCGGTATCGCCGCCGAGCAGCGGGCAATCGAAATAGGTCGCGTCCTCACCAAGGCCCTTTGCGAACGACGCAATCCATTTTTCTTCGGTTCGCGGCGGCAGCGCGATCGTGAGAAGAAAGCCAGCGGGCTTCGCACCCTTGGCCGCGAGATCGGACAAATTCATCCGTAGTACTTTGCGTGCGATCAGGCCGGGCGGATCGTGCGGAAAAAAATGCACGCCGGAGATGACGCCATCGGTCGTGAGCACAAGATCGCAGCCAGGCGGCGGCGTCAGGATCGCGGCATCATCGGTGAGACCTAGCGCGCCCGGCGCGGTCGCCAGCGGCTTGAAATAACGCGCGATCAGATCGTCTTCGGCTGATCCCTGCTCAGCCACTGCTACCTCCCGGCAAACTCGGCGGCACGCATCTCATGCGCGAGTTGATCGAGCACCGCGTTGACCATGCCGGTCTCATCGTCGTCTACGAAGGCGCCGGCGACATCGACATATTCCGACATCACCACGCGCGCCGGCACGTCCGGGCGACAAGCGAGTTCGTAAGCTCCCGCACGCAGCACCGCACGCAATACCGTTTCAATGCGCTTGAGCGGCCAGCCGCGCGATAACGCAGCGTCGATCTTGGGGTCGAGCACGCTCTGCTCGCGCACCACGCCGCCAACGATATCGCGGAAATAGGCCGCTTCCGCCGGGCGGTATTCCTCGCCTTCGACCTCGCCGCCCAGCCAATGGTTTGCAAACTCCGTGATGATCTCGTTTAGCCCTGTGCCAGCGAGATCCATCTGGTAAAGCGCCTGCACAGCGGCAAGGCGCGCGGCGCCGCGCTGGTTGACCTTGCCGGAGTCCTTGGGCGAGGCTTTCGCCATATCAGCGCTTTTCCAACGTTCGCTTGATTTCGATTAGCGCCAGGGCAGCCCGCACCGCGCCCCCGCCCTTGTCCTGCTCTTCGAGCCGCGCGCGAGCAAAAGCCTGCGCCTCATTCTCGACCGTGATGATGCCATTGCCGATCGGAAAGCGAAGATCCACCGAAAGCTCCATCAGCCCCTGCGCTGACAGATCGGAAACGATATCGAAATGAATGGTTTCGCCGCGGATCACGCAGCCGAGCCCGACCGCGCCGTCGTAAGGCTTGCGTTTGCGCTGTGCAGCGTCGACTGCAATGGCAATTGCAGTCGGAATTTCCAGTGCGCCGGGCACGCTGATGACGTCGAACTGCGCACCGGCATCGGCGATCGCTTTTTTTGCGCCCGCCAGCAACGCATCGGCGATGTCGTCGTAGTAGCGCGCCTCGACGATCAGAATACGCGCACCAGCCTTTCGAGCTGCCTTTGGAGCTGCTTTTAGCGGCAATAGTCTTGCTTCGCCGTGGACCGGCCATTCTTATTCTCCAATTCCCATCTGAGCACGCCTAACGCGGTGCAGCTTCCAAGAGTCGGGCGGCATAGCGCGCCATCTGATCGACTTCAATATTAATGCGGTCGCCGACCTTCAGCGTGCCGATCGTCGTGACTTTCAGCGTATGCGGGATGATCAGCACCGAGAACGTGTCGCCCTCGACTTCGTTCACGGTCAGCGACACACCATCGAGAGCGACCGAGCCCTTCTGCGCGATAAAGCGCGACAGCGCGGCCGGTGCGCGGAGCTTCAGCCGCGCCATGTCGGGCAGGTCTTCGCGCTCGATCAATTCGGCAACGCCGTCGACATGACCGCTGACGAGGTGGCCGCCAAGCTCGTCTCCCATTCGCAGCGAACGCTCAAGATTGAGCCTGGTGCCGCGCTGCCAGCCGCTGGCCGTGGTCATTCTCAAAGTCTCAGCCGCAGCATCGGCGGAATACCACGATCGGTTGCCGGTGCGGCCGCGGCCGACCGCGGTCAGGCAGATGCCCGAAGAGGCGATCGAGGCCCCGACATCTATAGTGTCGGGGTCGTAGCTACAGGCGATTGTCAGCCGGCGCAGGCCTTCGGCCTTTTGCTCGACTTCAAGGATTTCACCCAAGTCACTGACAATGCCCGTAAACATCCAATTACCCGCGCCGGTAGATTTCCTGCTGGTCGCCGCCGACCGGCTCGCTTGAGACCTTCTTGAGCCGCGTAAAGAGCGCCGCCTCGGCCTCCGATGCAAGCGCGTCGATTCCCTTGGGCCCGACCAGCATCGGAGCCTGGAACAGCACCGCCTCGTCGACCAGATCGGCAGCGATAAAGGCCGCAGCCAGCTTTGGGCCGCCCTCCACCATTAGCCGTGTAATTCCTTTGGCTGACAGAAAGCCGAGCGCGTCCGACAGATTGAGCGGATCGGTGCTGTCCGGAGAACGTAGCACCTCGACAGCGAGCGGCAGCAACGCGAACTCTGCCTGCTCGGGTGCGGTCATGCCGCAGAGCGCCCAAACCGGAGTTTGGTACGCGCTTTTCACCAGTTCGGATTCGGTCGGCAGCCGCAGCATGCTATCGGCGATCACCCGTACCGGAGATCGCCCGGCCATTCCCGGCAACCGGCACGTCAGCATCGGATCGTCTGCCAAGACGGTGCCTATGCCGACCATGATTGCATCGTTTTCCGCACGCAGCAGATGCACGCGTTCGCGCACCTCTTCGCCAGTGATCGCAACGGGCCTGCCGCCGGCAGCGCCGGCCTTGCCATCAGCAGAAATCGCGAGCTTGAGCAGCACGCGCGGCCGTCCCTTCGTCATGCGCAGGATATGTCCGGCATGATCGTGTCGTGCTTGGTCGGCACCAACGCCGATATCAACGGCAATCCCCGCAGCGCGCAGCCGCGCATTACCCTGCCCGGCAACTTCGGGATTGGGATCTTCGATCGCGACCACCACCCGCGAGACTCCAGCGGCAATGACGGCATCGGCGCAAGGCGGCGATTTGCCGAAATGCGAGCATGGCTCAAGCGTGACGTAGAGCGTCGCGCCGCGCGCCGCATCACCGGCGCGCCGCAGCGCTTCGACTTCGGCATGAGGCCGTCCGCCGGGCTGGGTCCAGCCGCGTCCGACGATGACTCCGTCTTTGACGATGACCGCGCCGACTGCCGGATTGGGCCAGGTTTGCCCAAGGCCACGGCGGCCAAGCGACAGCGCCAGCGCCATGAATCGCAGATCGTCGGGCGCAGGCTTTGCCGCCCCGCTCACTTGCGGGCAAGCTCGGCGGCTTCTTCGCCCGACAGTTCGGCCAGCGCGGTCTCGAAATCCTTGGCTTCGCGAAAATTGCGGTAGACCGAGGCGAAGCGGACATAGGCGACGTCGTCGAGATCGCGCAGATGCGCCATCACGGTCTCGCCGATGGTCTCGGACGAGACCTCGCTCTCGCCCATGCTTTCAAGCTCGCGGACGATCTTCGACACCACCTGATCGATACGTTCCGGATCGACCGGACGCTTGCGGCAGGCGATCTGGATCGAGCGCAAAAGCTTGTCGCGGTCGAACGGCACCCGGCGCCCTGCCCGCTTGATCACGGTGAGTTCGCGCAGTTGCACGCGCTCAAACGTCGTGAAGCGGAAATTGCAGGTCAGGCAAACGCGGCGGCGGCGGATAACCGAGGAATCCTCCGTCGGCCGCGAATCCTTCACCTGGGTATCGAGGCTCGAGCAACTCGGACAGCGCATCCGCTTCCTACCCCTCGTAGATCGGGAAACGGCTCACCAGCCGCCGGACCTTTTCCCGCACGCTGGCTTCCGCCGGCGCATCCTGATCGGTGCCGTTCTTCGACAGCGCATCGAGCACCTCGCAGATCATTTCGCCGACCTGGCGGAATTCGGCGATGCCGAAACCGCGCGTCGTGCCGGCCGGCGTGCCGAGCCGCACGCCCGACGTGACCAGCGGCTTCTCCGGATCGAACGGAATGCCATTCTTGTTGCAAGTGATGTGAGCGCGGCCGAGCGCGACCTCAGCGACCCGGCCGGTCAGCTTCTTCTTGCGCAGATCGACCAGCATCAGGTGCGTATCGGTGCCGCCGGAGACGATATCGAGACCGCGCGCTTTCAGGGTTTCGGCCAGCGCCTTGGCATTCTCGACGACGCTCTTCGCGTAAGTCTTGAACGACGGCCGCAGCGCCTCGCCGAACGCCACCGCCTTGGCGGCGACGACGTGCATCAGCGGTCCGCCCTGCATGCCGGGGAACACCGCCGAGTTGAGCTTCTTCGCCAGCTCCTCGTCATTGGTGAGAATGGTGCCGCCACGCGGACCGCGCAGCGTCTTGTGGGTGGTCGTGGTCACCACATGCGCATGCGGGAACGGGCTCGGATGCGCGCCGCCGGCAACGAGACCGGCGAAGTGCGCCATGTCGACCATGAGGTAAGCGCCGACTTCGTCGGCAATCTCGCGGAAACGGCGGAAGTCGATGATGCGCGGATAAGCCGATCCGCCGGCAACGATCACCTTCGGCTTGTGCTCTTTCGCCAGCCGCTCGACTTCGTCGATATCGATGAGGTTATCGTCACGCCGCACGCCATACGGCACCACCTTGAACCATTTGCCGGACATGTTGACCGGCGAGCCGTGGGTCAGATGCCCACCGGCGGCGAGGTTCAGCCCCATGAAGGTGTCGCCGGGCTGCATCAGCGCCATGAACACTTCGGCATTGGCGGATGCGCCGGAGTGCGGCTGCACATTGGCAAAGCCGCAGCCGAACAGCCTGGTGACCCGCTCGATCGCCACCCGCTCCGCGATGTCGACGAACTGGCAGCCGCCGTAATAGCGCTTGCCGGGCAGACCTTCCGCGTACTTGTTGGTGAGCACGGAACCTTGCGCCTCAAGCACGGCGCGGCTGACGATATTCTCCGATGCGATCAGCTCGATCTCGTCGCGCTGCCGGCCAAGCTCCAGCGCGATCACGTCTGCGATTTCCGGATCGGTCTCGGCTAGCGAGGACGAGAAAAAGCCCTCGTCTGCCGCTTTGGCATTGGGGGATACCGACATGCGCACTCCTGACGGGAAAAGGTCCTTTAGCCGCTAAATACACCCCACACCGGGACGATTCCAGCGTGGCGGCGCAAGCAATGGGATATTTCAGCGGATAACGCCGCTAGATGTGGGTTTTTGGCGGCGTTTTCGCCACTGCGCTCCGACGCCGAAAACCGTCTGCCGCCGTCCTGCTACCTCAAGCCTCGTCGGCGACGGCGGCGTGGATACGAAGCAGTTCCGGAACCGTCGCCGGATCGCGCCGGCCGAAGCCGCACTCGGTGCCTATGGCGAAATCGGCCACAGCAGGTGGTACGTGGCGTTTCGCGGCGGCAAGCCGGCGCCGGGTGCCTTCAACGCCGTCGGTGTGATGGACGAGGCCGAGGCAGAGTTCGGTCTCAGGGCGGAGTGCGAGCCCCTGCAACGGAGCAAAATACGCGTCGTCAGCGCGATTGCGCGGCACCGGCATATGGATCAGCGCAATCGGCCGCTTGATCTGGCGCGACACGCGGTTGGCGAATTCCACCATGTCGGCCGTGTCGGTCGGCTCGACGACGTGCTTATGACCGGAGTCGCCGTAACAGAGGTGATAAAGCAGATCGATGTCGTGCGGCACGCGGTCACCGAGTTCGACCAGGATATTGGCGAACGTGTCCTGCAATTCCTCCTTGGTGCGGCCGTAGCTCGACGCCTCGTTGCGTTCGAGCCGTGCGAACACCGCAGACGCAACGTCGAACTGGATCGCCAGCTCAGAGTGCGGGATTGCCGCGGCGATCTTGTCGATCTCGCGCTTGAGCGCGTCGTTATAGATCGGATCGATCGCGGCATGCAGCGCATCGACCAGAAACAGCCAGATCACCGAGTGAGCCGGCACCAGGTCGACCTGGAATTTCGTGCCAGCGGGAATCTTGCCGGCATCTTTCAGCCGCTTGAACTCGGCATAGGATTGTTTCGCGATATCGGCGTAGAACAGATTGTCAAAACGGACGTCCTGAAGTTTGACGCCGGGTTTAAGCGTATAACGCTCTCGTCCCGTGCCGGTCGCATGAATGCGGAAAAACTCACCCGATTTTTGAAACGCCGGATGGCCTGAGAACACCGGTTCAAGCCAACTGATCCAGTCGCCACGTTCGCCGGTCTCGCCGTCCGGCAGCCGCTTGATCCTGGTGCCGAGTGTTGCACTGACTTTGGCAAAGACTTCCCCCGCGCTTGCCATCGGAACGCTGCCGACGAGATAGACACTCCGCGACATCGCTACACTCCTAGCTATCGCAACACGCCGCGTGGATTTTCAGAAGCTCCCGAACGGTTTGTTCGGAGCGGGCACGCGCCATGCCGCACTCAGTGGCGATGCCGAACTCCGGCGCATAGCGGCGCGCCGCTGCAATCCGCGCCTTGGTTCCGGCGACGCCGTCCTTGGCATGGACCACGCCGAGAAACAGCGCGGTGCCGTCTGAAAGTTTCAGATCGCGAAACGGCTGGAAGAACGCGTCGTCGCTGCGCTCGATCGGCACCGGCATGTGGATGAAGGCGAGCTTGTGGGAAATCCCGCGCGACAGCGCGTTGGCGAAATCGACCATCGCGGCGGCGTCTTTCGGTTCGACGAAGTGTTTGGCGCCGAAATCACCGTAACATAGATGCAGGCCGAGCTCGACGTCGTCGGGAACCGCAGCGCAGAGCCGCTGCATGCGCGCAATGATCGCGTCATGCGTTTCATCGCCGGGGACTGCGTCGGTCTTCTGGCCGTCCCACACCACCATCTCGTTGCACACATCCCATTGGATGCAGAGATCGCGATGCGGAATATGCCGGCAGAGCGCAGCGACTTCGGCGATCATCGCTTTCTCGTAGGCCGCTTCGACCGCCGGCAGCACTTCGGGCATCACCACCGAACTGACGACGGCAAAGGGCGTCGGCAGGCAAACCTGGAACCGGACGTGTTTCGGCAGCTCGCCATTGTCGCGCGCGGCGACGAAATCAAGATAAGAAGCGCGCGCCTCGCGCGCATAACCGAGCTCGCCGAAACGCACGTCCGCCGGCGCAACGCCTTCGGCCAGCGTCAGCAACGCAAAGCGATTGGTTGGGCGCACTTTGCCGGACGGATCCGGCCGCAGGAACGTACTGGCGCGCAGCAGCGGATATTGCCAGCTGATCCAAAGCTTGCGGCCGCCAACTTCGCCGTCCGGCACCCGTTGCAAGATGCGGCCCGAGCTCGTTGCCGACAGTGCGAAACACGTCTTCGACAGTATCGAGACCGATACTGCCGACGAGATGGACGTTCATCGTGTTTTCTCCCCCGCTCATACTTAATCCGCCGGCGTATTTTCGCGGCGTTCGGCGACGTGCCAAAGCACACCGGTGGGATCATAAACGTAGGCCACGCGCAATCCCCAAGGCTGCATTGCCGGAGCCTTTGGCGCCTGGACGCCGAATACCTTCGGCAATTGCAGAGACTCGATGCGCTCCCACCACGCGTCGACGTCATCGACCATCATCTGCATCATGCAGTTTTCGGCCCATTCCTTTTTGTAATACCGCTGCAAAATGAAAGCGCTTGCGCCTACGGCGAAGATAGCGACATCGCCATCGAGCAATTTCTTGAAACCGAGCGCTTCGTAGAAGGCTTTGCTTAAATCGAAGTCCTTCGCCGGGATGAAGGCGCGTGCCGCTTCCGTGCCGGTTGGCACAACCACCATGGTCTACCTACGCCGCCAGATCAGGCGAAGCCGTAAAGCGCCTTGGCGTTGCCGGAGTAAATCCGTTCGCAATTCTCCTTGCCGAGGCTCGCCGGCAGCGCCACGAACGGATCGTCGAAATCCCAATGCGGATAATCCGACGAGAACAGGATGCGGTCGAAACCGATCGCTTCCATGATGTCGGCGAGATGCGCCGGACTGTCCGGCTCTTCCATCGGCTGGGTGGTGACCCAGAAATGGTCGTGCATATATTCCGACGGCTTGCGCTTGAGATGCGGCAGGCCGGAGCGCATCCGCTTCCAGTTGCGGTCCATCCGGTGGCCCAGTGATGGAACCCAGCCGAAGCCGCCTTCGATGAAGACCATTTTCAACTGCGGGAACGCCTCGAACACGCCCTCCATGATTAAGCTCACGACCTGAGCCTGACAGGCGTTGGAGTGTTCGGTCATTTCCTCGATATAGAAAGACGGCCAGCCCGTATTGCTCGCAGCGCGACCGCTATAGCCGAACACGTGCACGCCGACCGGGAGGCCGGCCTCGCAGGCCGCCTCGTAGATCGGCCAGTAGCGGCGGCGGCCCATCAACTCGCTCGTGCGAGTGAGCATCAGCACATGGGCGAAGCGTTTGTCACCGGCGCGCTTGCGGATTTCCGCGCGCGACGCTTCAGGATCTTCATAAGGCACGATCAGCGAAGCCTTGAGCCGCGGATCGAGCTTGTTCCAATGATTGAGCTGGAACTCGTTAGCGGCAAACGCCAGCGCAGCGCTGTATTCGTCGTTCTGCTCGCCCTGCCCCGACGGCGACAGCGGATTCATCACCGCAGACTCGATGCTGTAGAAATCGAGGTACTGCTCGCGCATGAACTCATAATTGCTCGCCGGCAGACCGCCGTCCGGCGGCCAGGAGTCGCGGCGTGACGCCAGCGGCTGGCCCTTCGGATAAGGAAAGCCTTTGACGTAGCCGTGGTGCGACCGCGCCCCATAAGTCATCGCGTAGTCCCACCAGCGATTGCTCAGATAAGGCCGCAAGTCTTCCAGCGAACTCTTCGGATGAATGTCGCAGTCGACGATGCTGAGCTTGGTCTTGGCGGTGCGGTTGATCTGGCGGGCTTCGATATTCATGGCGCGTCCTCCACGGGGACTCCCTCAATATAGCTCGGTTTGAGGTCCGGTGAAATCGGCCCGAGACCCCTCCGGCGCTGAGGAGTCAGAAGGACTTAACGAATTCGTCCAATGCGCCACGGACTTGCGGAATGACGGTTGCCCATGACCGTGTCGCGTCCTGCCGAAACAGCCGGGCTTCGGGGTACCAGGGAGAATCGTTGCGGCCCAGAAACCATCGCCAATCCGCATTATACGGCAACAGGATCCATACCGGCTTTCCCATCGCTCCAGCAAGGTGGGCAACGCTGGTGTCGACCGTGACGACCAAATCCAGGTTATCAATGAGCGCCGCCGTCTGGGAGAAATCCGTCAGCGCCTCGCCGTAGAATTCGACGCGCTCCTGCCGAAGCAAGGCGGCCTCGCCGTCTTTGAGTTCCTGTTGCAGAGCAATCCAATGGGCGTCCGCAGAAAACAGAGACGATAGAAGCGGCAAATCAACTGATCGGTTGCGGTCGTTCTTGTGCTTCGAACCCCCGCTCCAGACAATTCCCACCCGCGGCTTGGTCTTTGACGGCAATCGGGCACGCCAGGAGTCACGCAGCGCCTTGTCGGAAAAAAGATAAGGTTTCGCTTCCGGTATCGTAGCCAACGTGGTTCCCAAAGCGAGCGGTAAACTCATCAACGGACAATGGTAATCGAACGAAGCGGGGACTTCGTTGTCGTTGATGATCTCAATTCCTGAATCCATATGCCTGAGCAAACGATACAGCGGTTGTTGCACCGACATCACAACGTTTGCGCCACGCGCTTTGAGCAGCCCGGCAAACCGGCAAAACTGGATGGTGTCGCCAAACCCTTGCTCCCAATGAAGCAACAAGGTTCGATTCGAAATATCTTCTTTTCCAAGCCACAGCGGTTTCGCGAACGACCGGTCGCCAAACGGCTGCTCGACTTTCTTTCGCCATTCGTAAAGGCGCCAGCCTTCTTCGAAGCGTCCGGCCTTGAGCAGGCAGAGACTCTGGTTGAGATGCGCCTCGGCGTAATTCAATCTGAGCGCACCAGCTTTGCGGAAACTGGCGATAGCATCATCGATCCGCTGCAGTTCCTGCAGCACAAGGCCGCGGTTGTTGTACGCGTCCGCGGCGTCGGGCTTGAGCGCGATCGCCCTGTCGAAGCTTGTCAGCGCCTCGTCAAAGCGCCTCAGTTCCTGCAACGCGATGCCGCGGTTGTAAAAGGCCGCTGCGTAATCGGGCCGCAGCGAAAGCGCCTTGTCAAAATCCGCTACTGCTTCTTCGAGGTCTCCAGCGTCCTTGGCGAGGTTCCCGCGGTTGTTGTACGCCTCCGCGTAATCGGGCTTGAGGGCGATGGCTGCGCCGAAACTCGCGGACGCCTCATCGGCCCGTTGCAGCATCTGCAGCGCGGTGCCCCGGTTGTTGTGCGCTTCCGCAAAATCAGGTTTCAATGCGATCGCCCTGTCGAAACTGGCGACGGCATCATCCATGCGGATCAACTCTCGCAGCACGATGCCACGATTATTATGCGCGTCGGGAAAGTCCGGCTGTAGCGCGATCGACCGGTCAAAACTGGCAAGGGCAGCGTCAAGACGGCCAAGGTCCCGCTGCCCGTTGCCGAGATTGTTGTAGGCACCCCAGGAATTCGGATTAAGCGCGACTGCCCTTGTGATCAGCTCCACGCCGTTTTCGGCCTGTCCAGTTTGCATCGCGAGTACGCCCAGGAGATGCATCGCGTCAAAGTGGTTCGGCTCAGCCTGTAGAACTTCCCTGTAGCCTTGCTCCGCTGCGATCAAATGCCCCTGTTGGTGCAGGGCCAGAGCTTGCTGAAGCCGCACCTGCGGCGAGATAGCGGGCGGCGCTTGTTGATAGGCCGGTCCCTGCTGAACAGTGAACTGAGCGCCCATTGAAAAGGGCCGAAAAGGCTGAGACGGACGCTCATCTGACATTACATTGACCTGAATCGTTTCCAGCCGAGGATATATCAGGAAAGCGGTCCAAGGCGCGCCTCAGCCCTAAACGACGATGACCCGGTCGAGGTAAAGTTTCCAGTTCCCCGGCGGCGGCGTTTTGCCGGAAAGCCAGGTGCCGGTGACTTTGCCTTCCCACTCCACCGGCAACACCATGCCGCGCAGGAATTTCGCCGCTATTTGCCGCGAGCTCCAGGCGATCACCGTGTCCGAGCCGGTCTCCCACCACGCATCGTTGGGGGCAAGATCGCGGTATGACTCGGCGTCCTGCTGCACATTGAATGTACCTTCGAGTAGGCAGCGGATACCTGGGCCGGGATGTTGATGACGATCAGCAACGCGGCCGGGACCGGTGACGATCCGATCCAGACGAAACAGCCAATGACCGCCTTCCGGCATTGGCAAGGTCGTAATCACCCGCGACATGCGCAGGCTTGAGAATACGCCGTCGCCTTCGAGCAGCGCGGGCGCGGCATTCGGGGGCGCCAATTCCCAGCGCCAAACCTGACACCATTCGCCGGCCGATTTCATTGCGACAGTGCCGTCGGGATAAGTCGCTTCGTCGGCGTTCATCACCTGGCCACCGATCTCGACACGGCCGTGGCGAACGTACAGCAGGCGATGCAACGCTGGCAGCGGCGCCTTGCTCGCGCCGCCACTAACGATCTGGTCGTGATAAAGGTTTAGAGAGAACGGCATCCTTCAAGCGTACTCCGGATAACGCCGAAACGAAATCCGGAAAGTTGCTCGGCAAAGCCGACTCTCATCTCAGCCTAGAGATTTGCCCGATCGAATGCGCGAACCCACATGGCGCAAACGCCGGACCGAACGATCTCCTCGCGGGTGAATTCGATCATGGGGACAGGAAGCGCCTGCGATTTGATCAAATGGATAATCGCGCGCAAGCCGCTTTCCTGAGCAAGATCGCATTGGCTGACGTCGCCATTGACCACGACGGTGCAGTCTTCGCCAATCCGCGTCAAAAACGTTTTTATTTCCGCGGGCGAGGCATTCTGCGCTTCATCCAGCAATATAAAAGCATTCTTCCACGACCGGCCGCGCATGACTTCGAAAGGAACCATTTCGATATCGCCTCTCTTCAAGGCGATCTCATAGGCAGCCTTCCCAATCCGTTCTTTAATGGCTTCCGTTACAGGAGCTGCCCACGGCGCGAATTTGTCTTCCAGCGATCCTGGGAAATATCCGAGTGATCGCCCGCATGGCACGTTCGGCCGCGTCAGTATGATCTTTGTTATTCGCCGATTTCGGAAAAGATCAGCAGCGTGGGTTGCGGCAATCCAGGTCTTGCCGGTGCCAGCGGGCCCAAGGACGATCACCTGTGGGCTGGAACGCAGGGCATCGAGATAATCCGCCTGCGTTGGGTTGAGAGGCTTGATAGGAGGAAGAACGCGTTCGTGTTCGAACTTCGAACCTTGGAATTCTATGATTTCAGCAGTTTCAATTCCACGCGCATCTCGCCGTCGCTTCTTGTTACTGGCGTGCTTACCCAAGGTCTTACTCCTTTTGCTGTATCAAGAGGAATAGTCATGAGCACCCTCGCGTGAAGACGCGAAGGTTTGGGACGATCGTGCTTTAGCGAGCTAGGAGGAAAGGCAGGAGGTAGAGCGAGCGTCGGCGGCGAACGATGGCATCCTTGATCAGGATATGCCGAACCACCCATCAGATCACAACCATGCAGGTCATCATCGCACGCCAGAGATAACTGATTCTCGTGAAAAGTTAATTAAAGGATTGCGGAAGCTGCGTTACATCAAGAGCAAGCGTAACCTGCACCTGCAAAACGGGTATGACACGGGCTGGCCGGGCCGGTTAGGGTGGCCGCCTAAAAAAGACGAGTGAGGAACGCGCCAATGACGTCACTGCCCCGCCGTTCATTCCTGCGACTTGCGGCTGGTGCCGCGGCAGCCACCGGCTTCTGTCCCGGCTGCGGCATGCGGCGCGCCTTTGCGCAGGCGAATCCCGGCGGAGCACGGCGCAAGGTTGAGGTCGACGGCAAACAGGTGCGCGTGGTCGACGTCCACTGCCACTGCGTCATTCCAGAGGCGCTGGCTGTCCTTGAAGGTACGCCGATCGAGAAGCGCTTCCGCGTCAGCCTGGATAACAAGCTCAACAATCCGCCGATGGAAGATCGCATTGCCACCATGGATGCGGCCGGCATCGACGTCGAGGCGATGAGCATCAACGAATTCTGGTACGGCGCAGACCGCGATCTCGCGCGCCGGCTGATCGACGTGCAGAACGAGAATCTCGCCAAGACCTGCAAGGCCTCGAACAGCCGACTGGTCGGCTTTGCCAGCGTTGCGCTGCAGTTCCCGGAACTTGCGGCCGAGCAACTCGAAACCGGCATGAAGCAGATGGGCCTGGTCGGTGGCGCGATCGGCCCAACGGTCGAGGGCGAGGAATTATCCTCACCCCGCTTCGATCCCTTCTGGGCGAAGTGCGAGGAGCTCGATGCGCTGCTGTTCATGCATCCGCAGGACAGCGCGGTCGCAACCGGTGTCGAGAAACGCCTGCGCGGCAAGGGTTATCTCGACAACACCATCGGTAATCCGCTGGAAACAACCATTGCGTTGTCGCATCTTATTTTCGAGGGCGTGTTCGACCGCTTTCCAAAGCTGAAACTCTGCGCGGCTCACGGCGGCGGGTATCTGGCGTCTTACCCGGATCGTTCCGATGCGGTGTGCGAGACTTTCTCGTTCCGCTGCAAAGACGTCACGCTCAAAAAGAAGCCGACTGAATATCTCAAACAGATCTACGTGGACTCGCTGGTCTTCACGCCCGAGGGGCTACGCCACCTCGCCACCGTGGTTGGCCGCGATCACATCATGATCGGCACTGACTATGGATTTAACTGGTCGAAAGACCCGGTCGCTCTGATCATGGCGACGCCGGAACTCAGCTCGGCCGACAAAGTCGCAATGCTCGGGGGCACCGCCGCAAAGCTCCTGCGCCTGCCGGGATAGACGCGAAGCAAATCCGCTACAGCTTAGTTTCCGCCTGGACGGACGGCACGCCAAGGCCGTCGCGGTTGTAGATGTCCTCGCGGAATTGCACGACACCGTCCGACGCCGACCACGCGGTGACATAAACCCAATGCAGCGGTATCGGCTTGGTGAGGTTGGCGTTGATCTGTTCGCCGGACTTGATCGCCTCGGCGATGTGATCGGCCCCCCACCCTTTGGTGCCTTCGAGCAGCCAGCCGACCAGCTCCTGCACATTTTGCACGCGGCAGCAGCCTGAAGAATCGTAACGGAAATCCCCGCCGAACAAATTTTTCAGCGGCGTATCGTGCATATAGACGCCGTACTGGCTCGGAAAATTGATGCGGATGCGGCCGAGTGAATTGTGATCGCCCGGATCCTCCCGAAACGTGTAATGCACCGCCTCTTCCGAATACCAGTTGATCTGCGACGGCAGCACTTCACGGTGCTGCCCGTCATAGATGCGGATGTGGTTGTCGGTAAGATAATCCGGCTTGTCCTGCATCAGCGGGATCAAATCCTTGCGCACGATCGAAACCGGTACCGTCCAGAACGGATTGAAATTGACTTGAACGATCTTGCTGTTGATGTCGGGAGATGGCCGATCTGGCTTGCCAACCACCGCGGTGTGGCGCTGCACGGCGACACCATTCTCGATGGCTTCGACGCGCGCTGCCGGAATGTTATTGACGACGTAACGTGGTCCCAAGTTGGTCGTCAGCGTCTTCAGGCGCTCGATATTGACCTTGAGCTGATCGCGCCGCGTCGCCGCCGGAATATTCATCGCTGCAAACGTCGAGCCGCGCACGACGCCATCGATCGTGAGGCCATGACGCGCCTGGAACCGGCGCACTGCTTCTTCGACATAGGAATCGTAAATGTCGTTATCGGCGGCAACTGCATTTGGATCGAGATCGCCCGACGCGGCGAGCCGCTGGCGCAACTGCACGAGGCTCGGGTCACGCACGCCGACATGCAGCTCGCCGCTCTGCGGCACCGTCGGCCAGCCGCCACGCGCGACAATGCCGTCGTAGGTCTTGATCGCCTGCTCGGTGATCTGGGCCGTAGAGGGCGACAGCGTCGGTGCGGTCGCCTTCGGCATCGCAATGGTGCGGGAGCCTTGATCGAAGTTCTGGCCGAACTGGCCATTGCTGTCGTTCATCAAGGCGTCGAGCGCGGCGTCCTCCGCCCGCGCACCGCGGGCAAAAGCGCCGGTCAGCGCCACTGCGCCCGCCAACGTGCTTGAGAATTGCGCGGCGGTTGAGGCGCCTGCGGCTGCCATCAAACGAGCCCGACTTCTTCATTGTTCACTACTGTCCTGACATCGGCCCCTGCGCCCGCTTTAGCACGCGGCCGGCGGCGGCCAAAAGGACCAATCGCGGTCACAGTCATCAAAACTAGGCTACCTGACCGGCAATATTGTGACCGGTCACCTTGGAAAATCACGTTTTCGGAAAGATTACACGGCGCGGAAAACCCGTCGGCAAAAGCCAAAAAAGCCCCGGCATTTGCGCCGGGGCTAAAGTTACGCCAGTACAACACAAATTCTGGCGAAAGCTGTTGGGTTTTAGAGCCGATAAAGAATCTGGTCGGTCCAGAACCGCTCGAGCCGGTGCAGTGCTTTGTTGAGCACGCCGAACTCGTCGGCATTGATGCCACCGACCTGCTCGACCGTGCGCACATGCTTCTGATAGAGCGCATCCACGATGTCGCGGACTTCGCGGCCCTGATCCGTCAGCTTGATGCGCACCGAGCGCCGATCGACGCGCGAGCGCTGGTGATCGAGGAAGCCCATCTCGACGAGCTTCTTCAGATTGTAGGAGACGTTGGAACCGAGGTAGTAACCGCGCGTGCGCAGTTCGCCCGCGGTCAGCTCCTTGTCGCCGATATTGTACAACAGCAACGCCTGCACCGAATTGATATCGGCGCGGCCGCGGCGGTCGAATTCATCCTTGATTACGTCGAGCAGCCGACGGTGCAGACGCTCGACCAAAGTGAGCGCCTCAAGATAGTGCGGCCTAACGTGGTCGAAGCGCGCCTCACGATCGGCGGGCTCGACCGTCTTTGCGACGGCTTTCATCATGACGCCTTTCCCAACTTTATTTTGTTTTCGACGGGCCCTGTTTCCCGCCGTGCAATGCGAACTTACGCCGCAGGGTCTAAGATCAGTTTAAATAACAGGCTAAAAATAAGGTTTATTCGACCATCTGCGCGATCGGTTTACGCTTTAATTTAGCCCGGATTCTTTGACGATTTATTCACCGCGTTCGCCCCGGCTTATCCGGTGCTCGGGATTGAAGCGCCGTTGGTAGCGCGGCGAGCCGCCGGCGGATCTGCGGCGCGGCAAATTCGAGCAGCGCCCGGATTTTCAGCGGCAACAGCCCCTGCCCCGCGTGCACCAGGTTCACCGGCAGCGGCTCATTCTCGAACGCGCCGAGCACGATCTTCAGCCTGCCTCGCGATACGGCTTCAGCGGCCTGGTAAGACAGCACACGCGTAATGCCGACACCCGCAATCGCAGCATCGATCGCGGCCTCGGCGTTGTTGACCGAAAGTCGCGAACGGATGTGAACCGACTGCACCATCTTCCGCCCGCCCCGCGCTGCGAAAGTCCAGACGGTAGCGGTCGCCGCGTCGTCGAAGGTAATGCAGTCACGCGTCGAAAGGTCCGCCGGCGTTTTCGGCGCGCCGTGTTTTTCGAGGTAACCAGGGTTTGCGCAAATAACGTAGCGCACTGCGCCGACACGCGTCGCCACCAAGCCACTATCGGACAGCTGTCCGATGCGGATAGCGACATCGACCTGCTCGTCGATCAGATGCACATAACGGTCCGAGAGCCGGAGCCGCACGTCGATCTGCGGAAATTTAGCGAGAAATTCCGCAACGACCGGCAGAACATGCAGCCGCCCGAAAACGATCGGTGCCGTGACCGCGAGATGTCCTCTTGGCTCGCTGTATTCGCCGGCAGCCGACCGTTCGGCATTTCCAACCTCGTCGAGAATCCGCCTGCTCGCCTCAACATAGGCGCTGCCGGAATCGGTCAGCGTCAGACTGCGCGTCGTGCGGTTAAGCAATCTCGTGTGCAGATGGGCTTCGAGTTCCGAGAGCTTGCGGCTCACGGTCGGCAGCGGCATCCCGAGCTTGCGCCCGGCGGCTGACAGACTTCCGGTTTCCACCGCGGCTACCAGCACTGACATGGCTTCGAGGCGATCCATGGATTCCTTCCGCGAAATAGATTATTACGAAAAATGGAATAATCATTTCCATAGATAGACTATTATTGCCAAATCCGGAAGCGCCTACGATGGGCTGGAGAGCGGAGGAATAGGCAATGCTGGATGGATTTCTGGATATCGCGGTGACGCCGAGCGTCAAGGCGGCGCAACGGGCCAACGGCAGCGGCGACTACTGGGAGAATTTCAAGGGTCGCAACAGTTTCGACCGCTTTACCGATGCGGAGAAGCAGTTCATCGCGGGCCGTGACAGCTTCTACATGGCGACGGTGTCGGAGACCGGCTGGCCTTACGTCCAGCACCGCGGCGGGCCGCCTGGGTTTCTGCACGTTATCGATGACAAGACGCTCGCGTTTCCCGACTTCAGGGGTAACCGCCAATACATCAGTGTTGGCAATGCCGCTGCCAATAACCGCGCAGCGCTGTTCATGATGGACTATCCGAACCGCCGCCGACTCAAGATCTACGCTCGCATCGAACTTCGCGACCTCGGCGACGACCCTGCCCTGGCGGCAGGCTCTTGCGATGCCGGACTACAAGGCGAAGATCGAACGCGCCGTCGTGCTGCATCTCGAAGGCTTCAACTGGAATTGCCCGCAGCACATCACGCCGCGGTTCAGCGAAGCCGAATTGCGCCAGGCTTTGGAGCCGGTAGGGCTTCGGATTGCCCAGCTGGAAGCGGAAAACAAGGAACTGCGCGAGAGACTCGCCAAGTCGTAGCGCTCTTTGGCGCGAATATTCCACTTGGGTGCGCTGGTCTAGCCAGGAGGCCCACCAAGCGAGCCCGCCGCCAGCGCGAGTGTCGCAGCCGCAGACAAGGCAGTGCTGTAAGCGTCCGTGGCGGTGTTCTTGGCTGCCAACAGTTGCCGTTCTGCGATCGTTACGTCGGATATTGAGCCGACGCCATTCCGGTATGCCGCAAGTGCCGAGTCGAATGTAGTCTGCGCTGCCGCCGCGAGCGCCGTCGCGGCGCTGTAAGCGGAGAGACTTGTTTTGAGCGTGTTTCTCGCCACGATGATCTGGCGGGTCGCCTCGTTTCTGATTTGTGTGAAAGTCACACTGGCTTTGTCGACGTTGTCACGCGCCTGCTCCAGTAGCGCAGCGCGTGCGCCACCGTCATAGATCGGCATGGTGGCGCCAATCAGCGCCGTGGTGCTCGTTTGACGAATTGACGTGCCAAGCTGATTGTTCGGGAGATTGACGATCGGCAACTGCTGATCGAACCCCGGAACGGCCGTGATATCCAGACTGCCAGCCAGTCGAGCGCCATTGCCGGAAAAGAATACTTTCGGAAAGTATTCAACCTCGGCTGCACGCAGATTCGCGAGGCTGGCTTTCTGCGCCGCGTAGCCGGTCAGAACATCCGGCCGCCGCGCCAGCGAAGCGGTGACGAAACGCTCGATCGGAACGGTCAGCGACGGCGGCAGATGACGCCGGGAAATATCGGCAATCGCCAATTGCGTCATTGGGGAAATGCCTATTGCCGAGATCAAGGCCAGGTAGCCGTTCTGGACAGCGCCGTCCGCCTGAACTTGGGAAAGGCGGGCTTCCGCCGTGGCTTGCCGGGTCTGTGAGACTTCGACCACAGTGCCGATGCCCCGCTTGTAGCGGTCTTCAGCGGCTGCCTGCACCTCCTCGGCGTCCTTCAGGGATTTCGACGCCGAAGCCAGGCGCGTACGCGCGGCCCCATAGGAGTAGAACGCCAAGCTGACATTATAGATGACCTGCTGGTGGGCTTGGGTGAAGGCGATATTGGAGATAACCGACAGCTGATTGGCCGCATCCAGGCGCGCTGCGCGCTGGCCGAAGTCGAAAAGCAACCATTGGATTGACAGTACTTCGACGTTTCCTTGAGCTTTGATGTCGCTGGTGGAGGGAGCGCCGAGGAGAGTCGAGTCACTGTGACTCTTCTGCCAACCCTGGACGATTCCGGCCGAGACAAGTGGAAGAAATGTGCTTTCTGCAATCCCCGCCGCGAGCGCTGCATTACGGGCGTCATTCCAGGCGTTGCGCGTCGTCGGATTGTTGCTTTGGGCGATGTCGATCAGTTCCGGCAGAGTGTAGAGCTGGCGGCGCTCAAGATCCGAGGTTGCAGGCGGTATTACTCCGGCATCAGGATTTGACGGCAAAATGTAACTGCCGGACTTCGGCTGGCCCGGAGCCGGTGCGGAACCGGCAACAATCTCACCCTGCCCCGTCGTAACCGGAGTCCATGGCGCATCGGCCTGTTCGGGCGCCAAGTTAAGATCCATTGTCGCGCAAGCGGCCAACGGGAGCCAAAGCAACACAGGCGTAATCAACGCAACACGCCGCCACATAGCTTTGCCGTCCTCTATCGTACTGCTTTTCAGAGCTTCGCTCGCTCCAGCCGGCGCATACTCTCGTCGATCACAGACCCGAACGGTGATGTTTTTGGCTGCTCCGATGCGTCGACTGCATTTGCAGATTGCGCAGCGTCGGGGGTTGCGAAACGATCAGCAAGACTTTCGAGGCGGCCGGCAATCGGCTGCGCTTCCGCCAGCCCCGCATTCGCGGTCAACAGCAGCGCACTTTCGATCAATCCAATTTCTCGCGCTGTCTCGCGCCGAACCGAAAGCCACTTTGCCGGCGGCCGCAAAAATTCCGGTTCGTAGCCTACCAAACTCAGATCGTCCTCAATCGCCGCCAAAGAGAAGCTCGCCTCGGAGGCTAGATTGCGCCTCGCCGCCGGCTCAGGCTCAGTCATCATCATTCCGAGCCGACGCAATAAAGCGGAAATCGCCGGATCAATCCGCTTACCGACACTGATCGGCCAGAAGCTGGTGAGCACAAAAAAGCTCACCAAGTTGCCGATGAGTATGCCGATCACACGGTCGCGCGCGGTCGTCAGGTCAAAAGCCGGCGACGATCCCTGGACCACGCACAGGAAAAAGGCGAAGGCCATCTGAAAGCCGGCGTAAGAAATACGTGGCCCCCCGGCCGAGACGTAGGCCGCCGCAAGAGCGCCTAGGAACACTACAATCATGAGAGCGCCGATGGACGTGAGATCAGGGATAAGAAAGATCATCGCCGCGTAGCCGATAGCGGCGCCGGCGAGGCATCCCGAAATTCGCAACGCAAGTTTTTCGACGCTTTCGGCAGTCGTACCGAGGCAAACGATGTAGCACGTGAGAAAGCAGGTATGGATGCCGGGCCAATCAAGCAGCGAGTACAGAACGTAGCAAAACATCGCGGCTCCGGTCGTCTTCGCCGCGAAGTAAACATGCTCCGGATTGGCGAAGGCGTCTTCGGTGAAGAAGCCCTCTTTCTTTTTTGTTTCGACCGCAGTCGTACCGGTTTGCAATTCGCGCGACACCACGGGGCGCTTCGGCTCAGCGAAATGAACGACCGCATCCTCAATATCGCCAAGAACCGCTTGCGCGAGCGGACTAAGAGGCGCATCGCTCTCCGGCGCGCTCCAGACGATCTCGGTGGGATAGCCGCCGCCGGTCAGGATCACAGCCATATCGTCCAGTGTCTTGGCGAGGTCTCCGCGCAATTCCGCGGGAAGCGTTGCTTCTGAATTTCGATCCATCACATCAATGGCGGAGAGCAGGACGATCGTCGAACCTGCCGCTTGTTTGAGCGCTGCGATGTCTTCCGGTGGTGATGTTTTCTCGCGACTCGCCAAACCGATCCATTCGAAAATTTCGTGAGTCCCTTCGCGCAAACATTCCCGAAAGTCTTCACGGACGGCCTGATTTCCGTCCCGCAGCATGGCCGACGCCAACGTGAGGCGCTGGGCTATCGCACGTTCGGCGAGACGCCGCGGCGGCGGCGCCAGCAGCAAATTCACGATGATGGAGATACCAGCAGGAATGCCCACGAATAGCCATGCATAAAGCAGTGCTCGCGTTCCGAGTTCCCCGACCTGAATCAGTCCCAGTTCATCAAGAGCATAGCCGATGATCAACGCAATGGTGCTCGCCAGAGGCGCCAGCTTGCTGGCCGAGGCCAGGAACAGGAGACCGAACGAAATCAAAGCCATGCTCACAACACGCCACATGGGATTGTCGAGCACGAGCATCGCGACCAGAATAACAAGGCCGATGATGACGGTTATGAGCAGAGTGAGAACTACGTTCAGGATCAGGCTAAGGGTGCGGTTCTCGCGGTTGAGGAAGAACACAATATACGCGGCCAGCGCCGGCTCCGGTGTCCGGTAGATTTCGGCAATGAGCACAGTCAAGGCCGATATCAGCGCCAAACGTGCTGCAAACTCGAGCCGTCCAGGCCGCGGCGCGAGGAGCCGGACAAATTCGCTGATGGACATGGACCCGTTAGCGGCAAGCGCGGCCATGCTTGACCTCGATCACCGCGCTGGCTCCGAGCCGCATCAATTCCGGCGGCGGATTTTCCAGGCGAACACGAACAGGGAAACGCTGTGCAACCCGCACCCAATTGAGGGAACGCTCGACATAAGGAACCGAGCGCGGAATGTTGATGCGGTCCTGGTCCGTCACACCCCAACCGATGCCCTGTACAACACCTTTGACCGGCACGTCACGATCGATCATGGAAAACACTGTCGCGCAGTCGCCGATCTTGATGGCCCGGAGGTCGGTCTCCCGGAAGTCTCCTTCCGCAAACCATTCTTCGGTGTTGATCAATGTGAACAACGATTGCGAGGGCGCAACCATTTCACCCGTCGAAATGGTAAGACCGACAACGAGACCGTCATGGGTCGCCCGCACCGTCGTGTCGTCAAACTGACGCTGGGCGATGCCGAGAGCCGCTGTTCGGGCTCGCACGCTTGCATCTGCTGCAGCCTTCAATTCCTGGGCCTGTACGAGTTTCGTCGCGGTGTCTCGCTCCGAGACCTGTGCCTGATCGAGCTGCTGTTGGGGTACGTAACCGTTGGCCGCCAGCGGCCGAAGCCGTTCCAGCGTACGCGCAGCCAAATCATGGTTTTCCTGCGCACTCTTTGTTTGATCGGCTGCAACACCTGCGTTCGAAGTGGCAACGGCAAGTTCGGCGGTACTTTGCTCGACAGCCAAGCGATAGGGATAGGGATCGATCTGAAACAGCAAATCGCCCTTGGCGACACGCGCGTTTTCCGTCACCGGAAGTTCGAGTATGCGCCCACCGACCGCGGCCGCTACATGCACGACATCTGCGTCAAGCGAACTGTCGCTTGTGGTCGGATGAATATTGCTTTCGTGAAGGGCGTAGAGAGCGACCGCGGCCGCGACAATGATAATGGCGAGCGAGATCGTTCGACCGTGACCGCTTTTGCCCTTTTGCCCCGCCGCCTTCACTTCAGTACCCAAAGCCGATGAACCACACGAAGATGGCCGTCATAACCCCGATCGCGGTGCAAACGAAGAGTTGATAAGGTAATTTGTTCGAGACACCGGTGGCAACAAATACAACACGCGCGACTGCCGCACCAACAACTCCGAGAGTGCCGCACAGCAACCAGGCGGGGAAGAAAGCTCCGAACAATACAAACGACGGCGCACCTCCCGAGCACCCCCCCAGCGCCAGAGTGGCAAAGCCCAACGCAATTTGAGCAGGCCGTACTGGCGAAGAACTAGTAACGTCGGAGGGCGCAGACATACGCGTCACCGGAAACCGTGTGGATCGGCGGCTCTGCCGTACTTGCTAGCGCTGCATCTGTAAATTCATGAGCTCAGGCCCGGGCATCATGTTCTGGTTCAAGTTTGCCATGATCCAGAGTGATCCGGCAACGACAAGAGTAACAATAAGGATGCCGAAGGCCAGAGCCAGAACGTTGTTGGTGTTGTCCGGCCCGGTTGTGATGTGAAGAAAGAAGACCAAGTGTACTCCCATCTGGGCAATCGCCAATACGGCAAGCCCCAGCGCGACGCCTGGCGCCCAAAGCAACGTAGTATTCGCCACCCAGAACGACGCGATCGTCAGAAGCACTGCAAGGGCGAGCCCGACCGTGTAAATGAAGGGGCCGGACGAAGCCTCCTCTTCGAAGGTCGTCTGAGTTGGCCGATCTCCCGGGGCGCGATCAAACCGAAAGTCGGTCATAGGTAGGCTCCCATCAGATAAACGACCGTGAACAGCCAAACCCAGATGATATCGAGGGCGTGCCAGAACAGGGAAAAACAGAGCAGACGGCGCGTGACGGTTGCGCGGAGATCGAGGACCACAATCTGGAACATCATCACAACAAGCCAGATCAGCCCCGCCGCAACATGAAGCCCGTGGCACCCCACAAGTGTGAAGAAGGCGGACAGGAACGCGCTACGTTGCGGGGTTGCTCCTTGGGCAATCAGAGAAGCAAACTCACGGATTTCAAGGGCAAGAAAACAGGCGCCAAGGGCAAATGTCAGCGCAGCAAAAAAATAAATGCTGGCGCGTCGGCGTGCGGCGACTGCCAAGGACATCAGCCCGCACGTGTAGCTTGAGGCCAGCAAGCATCCGGTCTCTATCGCCGCAGTCGCCTGATTGAACAGTCCTGCACCGGCTGGACCTCCGGCGGTCGAATGCTTGAGCGCAGCGAAGGCGGCAAACAAGGCCGAAAACATCACAATGTCGCTAAGCAGGAAGATCCAAAATCCGAACGCGACGACTATCCGTTTCGGCGCCGGGCCAGCCTCGCTAGCGGCCATGAGTTCCGGATTTATATCGCCGACGGTAACTGCCAAACTCACTGTTCGACCTCCGCGTGATGACGCCATTCGAAGTTGACGATCCGGTCGACGGGTATCTCCATTTCCTCCTCCTCCCGGAAAGCGAACATCAGGAAGGCGAGCGCCGCGCCGGTCAGGCCCAATAAAGCCATCCACCAAATGTGCCAGATCAAGGCGAAGCCGGTCACAACGGCGAAGAATGCATTGATGAAGCCGATAGGACTGTTCTTCGGCACTTCGATCGATTTGTAATCGCGCCGCGCGGATGGCTCATCGGGTTTGGCCTGCTTGAGCTGTTTGGCATTCCAAAACTCATCGGCACCGTGGACGTGCGGAAGAATTGCAAAATTCCACGGCGGTGGCGGCGAAGCGGTTGACCATTCGAGAGTGCGGCCATCCCATGGATCGCCAGGCGCGAGATGCTGGCGGCGGTCACGAATTGACACAACGAGCTGAATGACTTGGCACACGATCCCAAGCAGGATGATCCCGGCGCCGACAGCCGCCACCACCAGCCACGGCCGCCAATCGACATTGTCATAGTGCTGCATGCGCCGCGTCATGCCCATCAAGCCGAGTGCATATAGCGGCATGAATGCGACGTAGAAGCCGACGAGCCAGCACCAGAACGCACGCCTGCCCCAGCGTTCGTCGAGCATGAAGCCGAAGGCTTTGGGGAACCAGTAATTGTACCCGGCCATGACGCCGAACACGACGCCGCCGATAATCACGTTATGAAAGTGCGCGATCAGGAACAGGCTGTTGTGCAGCTGGAAGTCGGCGGGCGGCACCGCCATCAGGACGCCGGTCATCCCGCCAATGACGAACGTCACCATGAAGCCGATCGACCATAGAACGGGCACGCTAAAGCGGACCCTTCCACCGTACATCGTAAAGAGCCAGTTGAATATTTTGACGCCGGTCGGCACCGCAATGATCATCGTCATGACGCCAAAGAAGCCGTTGACGTCTGCGCTAGCCCCCATCGTGAAAAAATGATGCAGCCAGACCATAAAGGACAGAACACAGATCACCATGGTCGCTGCGACCATCGAGCGATAACCGAAAAGCGGTTTGCCTGAGAAAGTTGCTATCACCTCGGAGAAAACGCCGAATGCGGGCAAGATCAGGATGTACACCTCCGGATGTCCCCAAACCCAGAACAGGTTCACGTACATCATTGGATTGCCCTGACCCTCGACCGAAAAGAAATGAAAGCCGAGATAGCGGTCGAGCAGAAGCATCGCGAACGTTGCGGTGAGGACCGGGAACGCGGCAACCATAAGAAGATTTGAGGCGAGCGCGGTCCAGCAAAAAACCGGCATGCGCATGTAGCTCATTCCCGGGGCGCGCGTCTTGAGGATCGTGGTGACAAAATTTATTCCGGTCATCAACGTGCCAACCCCGGAAATTTGCAGCGACCAAAGGTAATAATCGACGCCGACTCCGGGAGAAAAGCGCAATTCGCTTAATGGCGGGTACGCAACCCAGCCGGTTTTTGCGAACTCGCCCACGGCCAAAGAAACATTCGTCAAGAGAATGCCAGACGCCGTCAGCCACAACGCAATCGAGTTCAGCGTCGGAAAGGCCATGTCGCGCACGCCGAGCTGCAACGGCACGACAAAATTCATCAGGCCGATCACGAACGGCATCGCCATAAAGAAGATCATGATGGTGCCGTGCGCCGAGAAGATTTGATCAAAATGCTCGGGCGGCAGATATCCCTGCGCGCCGCCGGCGGCAACGGCCTGCTGCGCGCGCATCATGATCGCATCGGAAAATCCGCGCAGCAGCATGACCAGCGCCAATATGATGTACATCACCCCAATACGTTTGTGGTCGACGGATGTAATCCACTCGCGCCAAAGGTAAGGGACGTAACCCTTCAGCGTGACCCATCCCACAACGGACGCGATGGCGATGACCATGAAACCCGTCGCGCCCATCACGATGGGTTGGTCGAACGGAACGGCGCTCCAGGTAAGCCTGCCGAGAGGAGACATTATTCTACACTCCGTGACGCCAGACAGATGCGGCGGGTCGGATCGTCGATCTCCGTTTCGGCCGTCACTATTCCATCAAACAGACCGGGAGTGACGGCGCGAAACGTAAACGGCGCCACCGCTGCGCTTGGCTTCGCCAGATCGGAATAAGATTGAGAGTCGAGCGCCGGACCAGCATTGCGGGCGGAAACTACCCATTGGTCGAATTGCTGCGCCGTTACAGCATCCGCGACAAAGTGCATATCGGCGAAGCCGTCGCCACTGAACTGCGCGGAGAGACCCGGATAGCTTCCCGGATTGTCAGCCTGCAGCTCGAGATGCGTCGTCATTCCCGACATCGTGTAGATCTGGCTGCCGAGTTGCGGCACGAAGAAACTGTTCATCACTCCTGATGAGGTGAGCTCGAAGCGAACCGGTGTTCCTGCCGGGATGACCAGATGATTGACGCTGGCGATGCCCTGTTCTGGATAGATGAAGAGCCATTTCCAATCGAGTGAGACCACCTGGACGACGAGTGGCTTGGCGTCTGCGCTGATGGGCTTTCGCGGATCGAGGTCATGCGCTCCGACCCAGGCGACACCGCCGACCAGGAGCACGGTCATCGCGGGTATCGACCAGACAAGCGCTTCAATTCGTCCTGAATATTTAAACTCGGCTTGATATCGGGCGCGATGATTGGAAGACCGAAACCAAAAGGCGACACCCAGAGTGGCGAGGATTGTCGGAATAACGATCGCCAGCATGATGCCAAGCGAATTGAACAGGATTTGCCGCTCAGCGCCGGTAATCGGTCCCTGCGGGTCTAAAACACCGCCATTGCAGCCGCCAAGCAGAGTTGCGCCAATCAGAATGCCCGCTAAGAAGCCATATCGCATGCCGAGTCTCGTCGATTCAGCTGTCCCCACGCGAGCGAACTTCAAGAACATGGCCGCGCAGCAAGCGTGCCAACTCGCTCAACATCGGCAGATCGAGACGTGAGGCGCGGCATGGTGGGAGAACTTCACAAAAGAACCTCGCCGCTCGAAACGCCAATGTTACCGTCAATGTGAAGAATTGAGATACGGCGATCCATTGCACACCCGTCGCAACCGCCGCCCCTATGGTTTTACGGGGCTACACCATGGTTTAGGCGGCTTGGCGTCGGGACGCTTTCAGCTATCGGAGACCGACTGCAACTCGGCGCGACACTCGTCCGTAAAAGGGCGCAACAGATCGATTGTGTGACTTTCGATCAGGCCCCGGAATTCGAGAAACGTCTTGTTCGGCGCAAAATAAGTTTCGACGATCATTCGAATGACGGCCTCTGCCTTTTCCACGACGGCGAGACTTGAGAGAAGGCGCATCTGACCGACCAGAGCGTAGATACTTACGAGCGCCGAAATGTCGGATTTGTCATGCGAGAGAGCGTCAGCATACAACTTCGAAGCCTCGCTGATGAATTGTTTGTACAGTGATTGCCGTCTGCTTTTTTCCTGCAGGCGCAATTTGGCCCGATCTTGATGGCGTTGGGTAAGCCAAGCCGACGCGAGCGACGTCAGGCCGCCTATGGCGGAACCGGCCAGTGCTGCGAAAGCTGTAAAGATGGCTGTGTTATTCACTGACCCGTCGCCCGCGTTATAATCGCACTTCTCCGCGCTATCCACATGAGACGTTTCAGCGTGCCGCGTTTTAAGTGGCCACATCCGGCATGATCTGTCCCATCTCCATCGCCTGACTGGCTGGAACCTCTTGAATGCCAAGAACGATCTGGTCATCGGGCGCACCCGTTGCGTCCTGAAGCAATTCCCAGAGGCGTTTGAGCATGCCACGCTTGTATTCGGACGAACGGCCAGAACGGATCAAAAGCGTGAGCGATGCTGCCGCTGCCGGCTCCCCTGCCGTGAACCCGTTTCCAGGAGGATACTCCTGAAAAACGATGTGGACCCAGTTCTTCGGAACGCCGGCATACTCGGAATGAAACGCTGTCACTTCGCCGGCGAGCTCGACCTTCGCCTTGTCGTTCAGCACGCCACTCTGCGTCATTATCGTGTAAAGAGGCATGGCGTTGGCCTGTGCAATTAACGCGTAAGATTAACCTTCGCCAAATCGATAAGTTGGCCGGCGCGCCCGTCGAGGACGGCTTTGATCATGAACATTCCAAACTTATGCGCTTCATCGAGCGTCGTGGTCGGCGGCATTACCAGTTCCTGACGGGGGCTGACCACGTCGAGCAACGCCGGTCCTTTGTGCGCGAGAACTTCCTTAACCGCAGCCGGAAGGTGCTGCGGAGACTCGACGCGAACGCCCTTGATACCCATCGCCTGGGCCATTTCGGCGAAATTCGGATTCTTCAGATCGCAGCCGACGTCGAGAAAACCGGACGCCTTCATCTCGAGCTCGACAAATCCCAACGTGCCATTGTTTAGCACGACGATCTTCACCGGCAGGTCCGCCTGAAGGAGCGTGACGAACTCGCCCATCATCATGGTGAAGCCGCCATCGCCGGACATCGAGATGACCTGTCGGTCCGGGAACGCAGCTTGAGCGCCGATCGCATGAAGCATGGAATTCGCCATAGACCCATGGTTGAAGGAACCAACGAGCCGCCGCCGCCCGTTCATCTTCAAATAGCGGGCGGTCCACGCAATCGGCGTGCCGACATCGCATGAGAAGATTGCGTCGTCCGCGGCGTGTTCGCTCACAACCCGGGTGAGATACTGCGGATGAATCACCGTGCTGTTCGGCCCGCTTTCCGTCAGGGCGTCCAGATCGGCGCGCGCCTTCCGATAGTCACGAAGCACCCGGTCAAGATGGGTAGAGGACGTTTTCTCGTTGACGAGCGGAAGGAGCGCCTTGAGCGTGTCTTTTACCGATCCGAGGACGCCCTGATCGAGGGGACAACGGTTTCCGAGCGCAGCCGCGCGGATATCGATTTGGGCCACCACCGCATTTTCCGGGAAGAATTGGCGGTACGGAAAATCCGCTCCCAGTATCAGTAAGGCGTCGCATTCCTTCATCGCCCAGTAGCCGGACGCAAAACCAACCAAGCCGGTCATGCCAACATCGAATGGATTGTCATATTCGATGTACTCTTTGCCGCGCAGCGTATGAACGATTGGCGCTTTCAGCTTACGAGCGAGTTCGACAACTTCGTCATGGGCGCCTTTGCAGCCGGCGCCGCAAAATAAGGTTACACGATCGTTGTCATTCAATAGCAGGGACAAAGCTGCCAGTTCGTCTTCGTTGGGCCGTGTGATTGGCGCTGACGGCAACAGCCAGTTTGGGACCGGCTTCTTCAGCGGCTTCAGTGCTACGTCTCCCGGAAGCACAACGACCGCAACTCCCTTTTGCGAAACCGCGACGCGCATCGCACGCAGCAAAACTTGCGGAAGCTGATCGGGGTGAGACACGAGCTCGACGTAGTGGCTGCATTCTTTGAACAGAATCTCTGGATGAGTAGACTGGAAATAATCGATGCCAATCTCGCTGCTTGGAATGTGTGCTGCGATTGCCAACACTGGAACGTTGCTGCGATGCGCGTCGTACAAACCGTTTATGAGGTGCAGGTTGCCGGGTCCGCAGCTGCCGGCGCAGACCGCGAGCTGGCCTGTGAGATGGGCCTCGGCGCCAGCCGCGAAAGCCGCGCCTTCCTCGTGGCGTACGTGAATCCAGTCTATGGTCTTGAGGCGGCGTAGAGCGTCAGAGAAGCCGTTCAGTGAATCGCCTACGACGCCATATATGCGCCTAACACCCGCCTGGGCGAGCGCCTCTGCCATATAGTCGGCCGCGGTCCTGCTCATGTTGGAAACCTATCCGGTATGCCCATCTCGCCCGCGAGCCAGCGACGCTATTCGCGGCGGTAGCTAAGCGGCATAGTTTTTCAGAATCCGTAGATCGGTGACAGAGTACGCCATCCCGAGGCGGTAGCCTCGGCCTACTCGCTTCGGCCCAATGAGATGCATCTCTTCGCCCTGCACTTCGGGCATTCGCAGCTCTGCCGACCCGGCCCATACATCGACGATGGCGAGATTGTCTGTCAGCGACATCGTCAATTCGTCGACCGCCGGCTTATGCTGACCGGCCTTGGCAAGTTGCGGAAAATACCGGCGCATTACCGTCGGCCGATTGAAGACTTTCGACGGATCGGTAACTTGTTCTTCAAGCTGGATTCGCGCCGTTGCCAGGCGCTCTCCATGGGCCGTAAGGCTTGCGCCGAAGCGGCTTCCCTTCGCAAGCGGCGCTGCGGCAGGGCTGGGCGCAGAGAAGCTGCGCGTCTGGAAGACGCTCCCCAGCTTCTTCGGGAAACCCTGAGACCAGCCGCGCGCAATCGCGGCATCATTGTCAACGAAAATGAATGGGCAGTAGTTAATTGGTGTGCCTTCGAAGACGGCTTCGACCAAGGCAAAGGCCTCTCGGTACTGATAACGCGCTGGGTCGGTCAATTCGTCGTTCGAGGCCGTGAACTGCCAGTCGAGGAACCAGAAGAATGACCGCCCGCCGGATTTTTCGTCGACAGTAACGCCAGGCGGGAGAAGTGCAGCGATGGCGGCCGGATCAGCCCAGTACTCAACGACAAGACAATCGCTCGAGTAGTGCCACGGCGGCAGAGTCGCGAGTGGGGATTTTCCGCCGGGCGTAAGAGGAACTGTAAACCCTTGAAGCATGTCTGCGTGTCCTCGATCTGCGGCGCCGCAGGGAGTAACCACCACGTGCAGCCTGATAATTAAACGGTTCTAAACGGGCGCGGTCGATTGCACGCAAGCGGCTCGCACTAAACCATGGCTTACAAGCCATCTCGAGAACGTCATCGCCTTCAGTTCAGATTATCTCGCCGGCGAAAGTCTCGATAAAAACGCCATCTCCAGTTCGCCCTCATAAGTTTCGGCGCCGACCTTTAATGCCTCTGTCACACGCGCTTGCGTCACCTCGTTAGCAACACTCAGATCGGACTCATGTGCTTCCACCAGAAGTCCTTCTGCCATGGAACTAAACGCTCCCATATCAACGGCCGCCTTGGCATGGGCGATTGCATGCGAAGGAAATGAAGCGATGCGGTGCGCAAGCTGCTCGATAAAGGGCGTCAGTTCGTCCGCTGGCAATGCTCGATTGATATAGCCGTAACGTTCTGCCAGTTCCGCCGAGAGATCGTTGCAACCCAAGAGCACCTCCAAGGCGCGTCCTCGCCCGATAAGCCGCGGCAATCTTTGCGTCGAGCCACCGCCGGGAACGAGTCCCACGGCCACCTCCGGTTGGCCAAAGATCGCCCTGCCAACAGCGGCAAAACACATGTCCATGGCCAACGCGATTTCGCTTCCCCCGCCTCGAGCCCGTCCCTCGATTTTGGCGATGCTTACCTTGGGCATGTTCCTGAACCGCTCGCCAATCATCTGAGTAAGACGGAAGCTGCGCGTATTGGACACCGTTTTGGAAGCGGCGCCGACCCGGCCTAAACCAGAGTGAGCTATAAAAAAATCAGGAAGCGCACTTTGCAAGACCACAACCCGCACGCTCTCATCAGTCTCAAGCTCCCTGCCGAGTCTGTCGAATTCCTCTGACAGAACTTCATCGAGAAGATTTATCGGCGGGTGATCAATGCTGACGAATGCAACGCCTGAATCAAACCGGAACCGAAAGCATTTGTAATCGGAGTATCGCATCGGATTGGCTCCATTTCGATGAGCGTTTCAGGCGGTCGATCTGTCGGCGCCTTCTCCGTGAGATCGGATGATCTCTCCGGGCTCTTTTCAATCGTCCTGCACCGGGTTGCTCAAGATGCCCATGCCCTCGATCTCCACTTCGAAAACATCGCCCGGGCGCATGTAAACAGGTGGCTTGCGCGTCGCTCCTATGCCGCCGGGGGTTCCGGTAGCGATCACATCACCGGCCTCGAGACTCATGACGGCGCTGATCAATTCGATCAATGTGGAGACGCCAAAGATGAGCAGGTCAGTGCGCGAATCCTGCATCACTTGGCCATTCAACCGACCCTGGATGCGCAGCCCGCGGGCCCCTGGCGGCAAGGCATCGGGCGTCACTAGCCAAGGGCCGAACGCCCCCGTGGCATCGAAATTCTTGCCCATCGTCCATTGGGGCGTTCGCAGCTGAAAATCGCGCAGCGTTCCATCGTTGAACAGGGAGTACCCCGCAACGTGATCGAGGGCCTTGTCGCGGCTGATACGGCGCCCTCCCCGGCCGATCACCACGGCGAGCTCGGCCTCGTAGTCGAGCGCGGATGACTCGCGCGGCCGCCTGATGGGTTCGCGATGAGCGATGAGGCTCGTCCCGAAGCGCGCGAAAATTTCTGGATACTCCGGCTTTTTGAGTCCGCTTTCTTTGAGATGATCATCGTAGTTGAGACCGACACAAATAATTTTAGGCGGCCTAGGTACTGGAGGAAGTAGCCGCACTGCATCCAAATCGATTGGCTGCATGGGCAGAAGGTCTTTCCCCACATGCAACAGATCTGCGCCTTCCGTAATAAGTTCAGGCAGGGTGGCCACAAAATCGTTATCGAGCTCCGTAAGGCCATGCCATCCCGAGCCATCATCTGCTGCAATTCCTGATACACCTCCTTTCTCGAAATGGATCAGACGCATAGGTGTTCTTCTCCTTCAGTGATGGGCAGACACATGCTTCAGTGCTCCGCGGACGGCGCGACGGCTTTGCGAACGTGGGCGACATCGCCAGGACCAGTTGCGGAGGCCGAATTCCCCCAGCTGCTACGGATGAAATTGACCAGGTCGGCGACATCCCTGTCATTCAGCCGCCAAGCGAAAGCGGGCATAGCGAATTGCGCTGGCGTTTGCCCGGTGCGCGGCGTCTGCGAACCAGCCAGCACGATCGAAACCAGCGAAATCGGGTCGGCTGCTTCGACAACGGGATTGCCAGCCAACTTTGGAAAGACGCGGTCGTACCCCATACCGTCGGGACGATGACAGGCGGCGCAGTTATCAAGATAAAGGAGTGCGCCGGGCTTGCTCGCATCGCCATGCTTTAATGCCTGGTGTTCCGTCTCGTCATAGGCGAAGGACTTTGGTGGCTGCCCCTCTGCCTCGCCGAGTGTCTTGAGATATCGCGCTGTCGCAACCGCATCCTCGGGGCTCAAAAATTGCGTGCTGTGGACGATAACGTCAGTCATCGAACCGAAGACGATGCCGCGTGGATTTGCGCCCGTCGTTAGAAAATCGGAGATGTCGTTTTCGCTCCAGCCGCCAAGCGTATCCGGACCGCCGTTGCGCAGGTTCGGCGCGAAGTAATTCTCGATCACAGCTCCGGAAAGGAAGGCTGATCCTTGGGACGGCGTTTGCGCCCTAACCTGCAGTGCGAGGTTGCGCGGCGTGTGGCATTCCCCGCAATGTCCGAGACCTTCCACGAAGTAGGCGCCGCGCGCGATGACCAGATCGCTTCCTGCTTGAGCCTCGAAAGGCAAAGGCTTCGGCGCGAACAGTAGACGCCAGAACGTGAGCGGCCAGCGCATCGATAACGGAAACACGATGTCATTTGTAATATTCGGCGTTGCTGCTGCAGTCACACCGTATTTGAAATAGGCGTAAAGCGCCGCGACATCTTCCGGCTTGGTGTTTGCGTACGAGGGAAACGGCATCGCCGGATAGAGCGAGTGTCCGTCGGCCACGCCAAAACGCAACGCCCGATCGAAGTCAGCAAGGCTGAATCGCCCGATGCCATAAACGATATCTGGCGTAATGTTTGTCGTGTAGATGGCACCGATCGGGATCGCCATTCGTAGACCGCCGGCGAAGGGTGGCTTGCCGGGCACGCTGTGGCAGGCAGCGCAATCGCCGAGTTTGGCGAGATATTCCCCACGAGCAATCAGCGTCGGGCTGCGCTCGGGAGCAACGAGATTTGCCTCTCCGGCCGATCTATCCGCCAGGTAAGAGAGGCCCATAACGCCCAACAGGCCGCAAACGCCAGCGATGCCAACACACGCAATGGCGGTTCGCCACCTCATGCGGGCACCAGGGCACCGGGCGACTTGAGATAGGTGTCGCGAATCTTGGCGGCTGAAAAGTAAGCGAGTGCGGCGAGCAAGCCGGTCGGGTTGTAACCGATATTCTGCGGAAAAGCGGAAGCGCCATAGACGAAGAGGTTCGACACGTCCCAGCTCTGGGAATAACGGTTGATGAAGCTATTCGACGGATTGGAACCGATAATCGCACCGCCGGTGGTATGCGTGCTCTGGTAGATGCGAACGTCGTAGTGGTCGCCCGGCCGCATCAGCAAAGTCGCCTGCTGCGCGGGCTTCATGGCCCGGACTATTTCCTGCACGCGTGCCGCACTGAAAGCGGCCATTTTGTATTCGTTGTCATGCCAGTCAAAGGTCAGCCTCAGCAGTGGGAGGCCGTGGCCGTCCTTATAGGTCGGGTCCAGCGACAAATAGCGGTCGCGATAAGACATGTTGGAGCCTTGCGCCCCGATCGGCGCCGAATGGCGGTAGTGCTTGCGTATCGCCGTCTTCCATTCCTTTCCCCATTTTGGCGTATCGGGCGGTGTCATCATTTGCTCTATCGGGCGGCCGCCCGTGGCGCCGGCGTAAATCGATGAGCCGCCGATGAAACCGTGAGGTCCGTGGTCAAAATGGTCGGAATTGAATTCATCGATGATACGCAGTCCGGCAGCGCCGGCTCCGATGAACGGGTTGATTTCGACATCTTCGCTGAAATACGCGGCCGTCTGGCTCAACATCTGATAGGCGTAATTCTTGCCGACGATGCCTTCGCCACTCACCGGATCGTAAGGAACGCCGATTCCAGACAGCAGAAGTAGTCTGACACTGTGCATTTGAAATGCACTGAGCACGACGATATCGGCGGGTTGCTCGACTTCTCGTCCGTCTTGGTCGATGTAGACAACACCTGTCGCCGTCTTTCCGGTGTTATCGCGAAGAATCCGCGTCACATAAGCGCTGGTCCGGACCTCCAGGTTCGGCCGGGTGGCAAGAATGGGCAATATTGTCGTTTGCGGTGATGCCTTCGAATAAAGGAAGCAGCCAAAGCGCTCACAGAAGCCACACAGATTGCAGGGGCCAAGCCGTACGCCATAAGGGTTGGTGAAAGCGATCGAACTATTTGCTGACGGCTGCGGGAAGGATTTGTAGCCAAGCTCCGCCGCGGCTTTTTCGAAAAGCTCGGCAACATAGATCGGAGGCAATGGCGGCGTTGGAAATTCATCGCTTCTTGCGCCCTCGAACGGATTGCCTCCGGGACGGATTTCGCCCCGAAGGTTGCCGGCGAGGCCGGACGTGCCGCAGACTTTCTCGAAGTGATCGAAGTGAGGTTCGAGCTCCTCGAAGGTGACGGGATAATCCTGAATCGCCATGTCTTCGGGGATGAAATTCTTGCCGTATCGCTCCTCGATGTGGCTTCGCAGCCGCAAGTCTTCCGGCGATGCTCGCCACAGCTGACCGTTCCAGTGAACGCCCGCACCGCCGACACCGTTGCCGAGAACAAACGAGCCGTATTTACGATAAGGCGCGGCCACCTCATTGAGATTGTGACGGACCGTGACTGTCTCTTTGGCAAGAGGCTGCCACAGATCGCCACGCACGGCATATTTCAGCTCATCGACGATGCGCGGATATTCGAAGTCGGGAGAAGTGTCGCGCGCCGGGCCGCGCTCAAGCGCGACGACAGACAGGCCGGCGTCGGTGAGCGTCTTCGCCATGATGGCGCCGGTCCAGCCGTAACCGATGATGACAGCGTCGGCGCGCTTTTTTCGATCCGCCATCAGTCTCTCGCTCCGCTGATGGCGACCGGTCCGTAAGGATATTTTTGCCCGGCTTGATCGATCCAGTCGGTAAAGTCCGCGCGCGCGCCGGGAAAGCCGATCCATTTCCAGGCGGCCATACCGCGATTGCCGCCGTACAGCGGATCAGCGAAATAACCTTCGCGTGTGTTCTCCAACAGTTGCGCGAAGAAAGCCCCGGCCGGCGGGCCGGAAAGTTGAAGCTGATTTTTCTCGAGCGCGGCGAGAAAGCGGTCTTGCTCGTCGGACGAGAGATCCGCGAAGGCTTTGCCTGCGGCGCTCAGGCAAGCGGCGTTCGCCGCAGCTATCCCCGATCGATACAAATCTCGCGGCGTGTAACGTAGCTGATAGCCCAAGGTCGCCGGCGCATCGGGCTGAAACGGTCCCTGCAAATAGAAATAGGCCCCGTGGCCGTACGGTAATTCCATTTGCCGGTCTATGAATTCGGGCACTCCCGTCTCCAGGCCGCCGGGGCCGGGCCCGTCGCTTGGTATAAGGCGATCGACTGCAGCCTTTATGAAGCTCCACTCGACGGAGTTAAAAAACGTCGGCACATAATTCGCGGCAGTCGTCGTTGTCTGCGCTATTGCGCTGCCCGTGGTGGCCGCTCCCGAGATCATCAAGACCGCAGTCGGGCTCGCACCGCGGAGCAAATCGCGTCTATTGATGGTTGGAGTTTTCTTCATTTGAGACCAGAGATGCGGTTGTCGCGACGCTTCAATTCTTGAGCAACAAGTCTGGAGTGGCGCGGCTGACATCAGTACAGCCGGTTAGAACCATGGCGACCTCGAGTTCCTCCCTCAAGATCTCCAGCATGTTTCGCACCCCTGCTTCGCCGGCCGCTCCCAATGCGTATGCCCAGGCCCGCCCCACGAAACAGGCCTTGGCACCTAGCGCGAGCGCTTTCAGCACATCGAGACCTGAGCGAATGCCACTATCCATAAACACCGGGACTTTGCCTTGAACGGCATCGACAACTTTCGGCAAAGCCCGAATGGTTGACGTCACGCTATCGAGCTGTCTGCCACCATGGTTTGACACCAGTATCCCGTCGATATTTGTCTGCGCCGCATGCTTGGCATCTTCGGGATCGAGGATGCCTTTTAAAATCATCTTCCCGGGAAAGATCGACCGTATCCATTCGATGTCTTTCCAGGTCGTCGATGCATCAAAATTGTCGTGAACAAATTTTCCATACGGGACGCCCTTGGGCATTGCTTCGGCGATAGTGCCGAACTTCAGCGGCCAGCCTTTGGTAACGATATCGAGCGCCCAGCGAGGGTGCGTCGCACCCTGTGCAAAGAATCCAAGCATCCCCAAGAGCGTTGGATCCTTTTCCATCCCGTCGTGGACTTCGCTATAGCGCCGTCCGGGGGTCGCAAGATCGACAGTGAACACCAACACCTTCGACCCTGCGGCGACGGATCGCTCAATCACGCTTTTGACAAAACCGCGATCCTTGAGCATGTAGAGCTGAAACCAGGGAGGAGCGCCGTTCTTTTGCGCGACTTCATGCACATCGCACACTCCCATGGTCGACAGCGTAAATGGAATCCCGGCCGCTCTCGCTGCTTTGGCAGCTTTGACTTCGCCGCGGCTCGAATACATGCCGGCCATGCCGACTGGTCCGAGGACGACCGGGAGTGATAATTTCTGATCCCACAAGTCGATCGATAAGTTAAGATGGGATTCGTCGACCAGCACACGCTGCCGCAATAATGTGGCTTGCAGATCCGCCATATTCGCATGCAGCGTGTTCTCCTGGTAAGAACCGCCGCTGATATAGTCGTAGAGGAAGCGGGGAAGTCTCGCTTTGCATTGTCTGCGATAGTCATCAACGCTCGCGACGATCATGACGACCTCCCTGCCGCGCGTTGCCGTGCGGCTAAAATGTTTTCGCGAATCCGAGCGCATTAGCCCTTCTGGCGCGAGGTCAAATGTTCTCCACCATCATTTCCCAGACGTCGCGGCCCTTGCCCTGCAGGATTGCTTTTGCGGTGTAGACACCCATCCCGACCACGGCTTCGGGAGACACAAAGGGCGAAGGTGGCATCACCAGCTGCATTGGATTCACCTTCACATCCAGAAGCGCCGGCCCAGGCTGCGCGAGCCAGGTCTTGATCGAATCCTCGAGGTCGCCTGCCTTCGCCACGCTGCGTCCCCAAAGTCCGACCGCCTTCGCAACTTCGCCGAAGTCCGGATTCTTCAGGTCCGTGTACAACGGTATCAAGCCGGCTGACTTCTGCTCGATGTCGATAAATCCAAGCTTGCCGTTGTTATAAACGGCGATCTTGATCGGCACCTTTTCCTGCACAAGCGTCAGCAGTTCGCCGAGCAACATGGAGAACCCGCCATCGCCCGCGAGGCAAACCACTTGCCGACCGGGTTGACACTTTTGCAGCCCGATTGCCGATGGCATCCCGCTCGCCATCGTGCCGTGCAGCAGGCTGGAGAAGGTCCGCCGTGTGCCGAAACTTTCGATGTGGCGTAGCGCCCAGACCAGCGCTGTACCGTCATCCGCAGTAAACAGTGCATCTTTGGCTGCGTATTTGTTGATGAGTTTGGTCAGGTAGGTGCCAGAAATAGTTGAGTCGGAACCCGCGGTTTCCGCCGCCGCCGCTTCCTCGTCCTTCTGATGGCGCTTCACATGGGATGCCAGGAAGCTGCCGTCGTCATGTTGCTGCAAGCGCGGCAACAGGGCCTCCAAAGTCGTTTTTATGTCACCGACTACGCCGAACGTAACGGGATGACGGTGACCAATATGGGTGGGATCGAGGTCGATCTGAACGATCTTGGCGCGGTCAGGATAAAACTGGGCCCACGCGAAATCCGTGCCGAGAAGAAGCAACGTGTCGCAGTCGAGGATCGCATGATAGCCGGCAGCTCCGCCGATCATGCCGCTCATGCCGACATTGTAAGGATTGTCGTGCGCCACAAAGTCCTTACCTCGTGAGGTGTGGGCCATCGGCGCCTTCAGCCGCGCGGCAGTGGCGACCACCTCGTCGTGTGCACCGGCGCAGCCGGCGCCGGCATAGATCGTGATCGAATTGCTTCTGTTGAGAATGGCGGCGATTTCGTCGAGGTCGGCGTCACTCGGGCGAATGATCGGTCGCCGGGCATGGACGGTATACGGCCGTTCCTCGTGGGCAGCGGCGTTGGAGATATCCGCCGGCACGACCAGCACCGCAACGCCGCGCTTGGTCAGCGCCGCCTGACAGGCCGCGACTGTCTTGCGGAGGGCTTGCTCCGGCGTGATGATCATCTCGCAAAATACGCTGCAGTCCTTGTACACTTGGGCGAAGTCGACCTCTTGGATCATGTTGAAGCCAATGTCCGCCCGTATCACTTGGGTTGCGATCAGGACGACCGGCGCACGATTGCGGTTGGCTTCGTAGAGACCGTTGATGAAGTGGAGGCTGCCGGGGCCGCAGGAACCGGCACAGGCCGCCAGTTCCCCGGTGAACTGTCCTTCCGCGCTCGCCGCGAAGGCACCCGCCTCCTCGTGACGCATATGGACCCACTCGATCTTGCTCTCATGGATGGCATGCGCAATGCGGTTAAGCGTGTCGCCGACGATCCCGTAACACCTCTTTACGCCCGCCGCCTGCAGCGTATCGACTATTACGTCGGCCACTCGTTTACTCATCGCAAAATCTCCCGTGGGGCCGGTTCGTACCGACGAATTGCCAGTTTCATCACTCCGCGATGCGCATCGTGACGGTGCGAATAACGTGGTGAAGAAGTCAGCTGGAACATCACGACGTTGCCGCCGAAGATAGAGGTCTGCCAAACGTAAAAACCGGCGGCACGTCACAAAAGCGTCGGACGAACCACCCGTTGCCCAAGCGCTGCCAAGCACTAGCGACGCCTAATCTGAAGGCTTGAAATGCTGTGAGCTATCGCACGCGGGTGGCGCGGACTATCACAATGGTTTCGCGGGCCTGAACGTTAGTTTACAACCGGCATGGGCAGTCACGGTGCCGCAGCTCAAAACCGTTGCTGCTCCTCAGGAACCAGCTTGAGCTTGTCCGCCATTCGGCTGAGCGCCGGAAGGGAGCGGGCCTTCATCTTTCGCATCAAACGGCTGCGATGAACTTTTACCGTGGCTTCAGCGATACCGAGGTCCCCCGCGATTTGCTTACTGAGGCGGCCACACGCGACCTGAATCATGATCTCTCGCTCCCGGGGGCTCAGCAAGCCGAAGCGTTCCTTCAGCGCAGTGAGCGCCTCTACTTCGTCCAGCCGGTTACGGTCGAGAGCAAGTCCCAGCCTGATGGCGTCGAGCAGATCCTGGTCGCGGAACGGCTTGGTCAGAAACTCGATAGCGCCACCTTTCATCGCCTGCACGGTCATCGGGATATCGCCGTGTCCTGTCATGAAGATGATCGGGATTCCGCGGTGCGTCGCCGCCAGCTCCCGCTGCAGGTCAAGACCGCTTCCGCTTGGCAATCTCACGTCGAGAACCAAACAGGCCGGGCCATCCGGTGGTGCTGAATTAAGAAAATCTGAAACGGACTCAAATAGCCTTACATCGATGTTGAGTGATCGCAACAAACGGGCGATCGACGCGCGCAAGTTTGGATCGTCGTCAATGACCAGAACAGTAGATTTTGCGTCAGACATGACCGTCACGCACAAAGGGGTAATCGTTGTAGGTCTTTCGGATATTATGTGCTGAGAGAAATATATTCTCAGTAATATAAACCCGGAACTTTCCGCACCCAAGCCTAAGCTAACGTTTACATGACGACAGCATTGCCCTCGCAGCGTTCTTGGGTGCAGGGTGCAGCGTGGGTTGATGCGGCGTTTTTTAATCGCCCGCGCGACGGCGACGATCGCGCACCCGGAGGCTGTATGCCGAGAGCCCTGGTTTCGGTCGTCGAAGACGACCAATTCTTTCGCGAATCCATGAGACAACTCATGAGATCATTGGGCTATACGGTTGAGGTGTTCTCTTCCGCAGCCGATTTCCTCGCCTCGCCCCATCTCTCCGAGACAACTTGCCTGATTGCCGACGTCCAAATGCCTGGAATGACGGGGCTCGATCTCAACAGAAGCATCATCGATACAGGTCACCCAATTCCAACAATTCTCGTGACCGCCTACCCGAACGACATCGACCGGACGCGCGCCATGAACGACGGTGTCGTTTGCTACCTCGGGAAGCCACTTGATGAAAATCTGCTGAGAGAGTGTCTTCGCGAAGTTTTTGAGCCAGAGGAACAGTCATGAGCGCTCCTCCGCGTTCGGCAGCGTGAATTGAAATGTCGCACCTCGAGGCATGTTGACGCCCGCCCACAGCCGACCGCCATGGGCGTGTATGATCGACCGGCAAATCGATAATCCCATCCCGACGCCGCTCGATTTGGTGGTGAAAAAGGCGTCAAAAACGCGATCGAGATTTTTTGGATCAATTCCCGGCCCGGAATCGCGTACGGCAACGACAACTCCACTTGCCTCGAGTTGCTCGGTACTGATCGCCAACTCCCGCACGCCCTTCTTAAACAAACTCATTGCTTCGACAGCATTCAGGATCAGGTTCAAAATCACCTGGTGAATCTGGACGCGGTCTGCTTGAACGTGGGGCAATTCCTCAGCCAAGCGGATTTGCACCGAGACGCCATTCTTCACGATTGCTCCCTGCGCCAGCGCAATCACGTCAGTGATCGCCTGGTTAAGATCGACACGTTCCTTTCGCGGAGGAGCTTTCTTGATGTGATCCCGGATACGGTCAAGGATCTCGCCGGCTCGATCGGCGTCGTCCACGACGGCGTTGAGCGCCTCCCCGACCTGACCCAGATCTGGCGGGCTCCGTTCGAGGAAATGCGTTGCCGCGCGTGCGTTGTTGCGTGCAGTAGCAATTGGCTGGGCGATTTCGTGAGCCAGCGAGGCGGCGAGTTCTCCCATCATACTTAGACGGTTCATGTGCGCGAGGTCCGATTCGAGTTGGCGCAATCTCTCGTGCTCCTCTCCCGCATGGATGAGCGCTGTCACGTCCGTACCGGTGCCGCGATAGCCACGGAATTCCCCATCACCGTCAAACACTGGTTTGCCGCTGGTCCTCACGTACATCGGAGAGCCGTTGCCGCCCAAAACGCTATACACGAAGTCGCGGAACGGCTTGCGTGAATCGAGGGTCGCCCGGACCATCCGCCACTTCTCGGATTCCGTTTCAAGATCGAGAGCGCGATCCCAGCACTCCGTGCCAATTCGATCGGTCGCGTGTGAACCAAATGCATTCTCGGTCAGCAGCGTGAACTTGTAATCCGGACCGATCTCCCAAAACCAATCGGAAGCGGTCTCCGCGTAGTCGCGCAATTTCGATTCGCTCTCCCGCAATGCCTGCTCGGCGAGCCTGCGCTCGGTCAAATCGAGCACATAGGCTACACCCTGGTCACCGCCCTCTTCGAATGTTGCTCCACCCATCAAAACTGGGACCCTGGTGCCATCCTTCCGCGTGTACTCCTTCTCGAACGGCGGAAGGTGTCCGCCGGTCTTTTGCATCTCAATTCTTAGATTGTTGCGGTCGCGCCAGTCGGGCGGCATCAGCTCTGACCAATAAATGCGGCCCGCGACCAGTTCTTCACGGTCGTAACGCACCATGTGAAGAAACGCGTCGTTAGCCTCGAGAATGCGACCGTCGAAATCCCAGATGAAAACTCCGATGATGTTGGAGTTCGACCAATCGCCGAATTTTAGCTTCACGTTCTGCGAGATCCCGGTTGGCACGAGCAAGCGCCAAGGTCTGCTGCTTTTCGGCTTCGAACAGGCGCACATTTTCGATCGCAATCGCCGCTTCGTCGGCAAAGGTCTCGAGAAGCACGATCTGTTTGTTGGAGAACGGCCGCACTTCCATTCGCCGTACTAAAATTGTCCCAATCGGGATTTCCTCGCGCAACAAGGGCGTCGCAAGCGTGGTGTGCCAGCCCTGGTCTTTTACAAGCCGGCTGCCGAGCGGGTACTCGCGATCCTCGGCGGCGATATCATGCACCTGAATCGTCCGGCGATCGCATGCAGCCCGTCCAGTCACCGTGTCTCGGTCTACGGGAAGACCTTCGCGGCCGTCCATTGTTGCCGAACTTTCCCCGTGCGAGGCCGCCAGCCAAAGATGGTCGTCCTCCAGGCGCCATATCCTGGCGTTACTCGCGTCGCATAAGCTCGCGGCATTCTCGGCCACCGCGTCGAGCACCGACTGGATCGGCGAATTCGAGAGGAGCCGCAGCATCCTGGAGGTGGCAGCTTGCTGCATCGTCGCCTCGGCAAGGCGCTCACGCGCGCGGGCGATCTCCCCTCTGTACGCCTTAAGCTTCCGCTCAAGCTCCGCGCGAGTCTTGCGAGCCCGACCGCCGCGCGCTTTCGCTTCGGTCGAATGAACTTTGCGACCTCGTGTGTGGCTCTTCGCTCGTTTTCGTGACACGGTCACCTCCGTCGCCCGGCGCTCGAGCGCGACGGGCGCTCCGCGGCAGGCCAGGACGAGGCGCAGAGGATCACTGCGAGGCCTTTTGAGGCTTGAACGAAACCGACAATCCTTTGAATGGCGCCCACGGCGGCGGGGGCCCCAGTTTCGGGTCCGGCTCGCTTGGCAAAGGACAAAACCAGCCTATGCTAGGCGCTTAACCTACGGCCAATTAAAGAGAAAAGCGGGGAACCACTCTCCCGCAATCCAGCGAACAGAGCCGCGCGATGGGCGAACTCATTACGGTCGAGGAGGTGGAGCGCTACGTCCCCGGCAAATTGATGCTGGACAGCGCCACGGTAGGAAAGGCCGACTTTCGGTTACGGCTGTTTCGCTACGGGCCATCCGATATCTGGGCGCCGCCAACCGAAAACTATCTCATTGTCCTTTACCGCAACGGCACCACATCGATGAGCCGCCGCGTCGCCGGCACCTGGAAGCAGGAACACGTCGGCCGCGGCGTCACAACACTGCTCACGCGCGCCGAAGCCTCTCACTGGCGATGGAGCCAGGATATCGATGTCGCGCATCTCTACATTTCACCGGTCCTGATGGCGACGACTGCGAGCGATGCGTTCGATCGCGACGCGCAGTCCGTCGAACTCCACGACCTGCTCAAAGTCGAAGACCCTATCCTGACCTGGATCGGGGATCGGATGGTGGAGGAGGTTTCGGCGGGGAGCCCCGGCGGACGGCTCTACTATGATGCTCTGGCGCTTCAGGCCAGCGTGCACATCTTGCGAAAATACGCCTCGGTGCAGTTCAAACTGCCCTCTTCACAGGGACGTTTCAGGCCAGTCCATGCACGGTTAATCGAAGACTATATCGAACAGAACATCTCGAGAAACATCACGCTCGAGGAACTCGCCAATATCTGCAACTGCACACCGGTCCAATTCGCGCGCAAATTCTATACGCACTATGGCGTGCGCCCACACGCCTATGTCTTGGCCCGCAAAGTGGAACGCGCGTGCCAACACTTGCGCAAGGATCGCATGGCGCTCAAAGAGATCGCCCTTCTGAGCGGATTTTCAGACCAGAGCCATCTCAACCGGATGTTTCGTCGGCACAAAAACACCACACCTGCGCAATATCGCAATCAACACGCGGATTAACTTTTCGAAGCAGGTTTACGGGGCGGCGGCGGGGCAAGATGAAACTGAAATATTGCGCCTCGAAGCTGACTGGCACTCGCCCACATCCGGCGGAGCAACGTCGGCATATGTCGTGCGCGATTTGATCGCGAACGAACTGGCCGGGCAACTTGCGAGCGTTAACTTGAACGGGGATTTGCCGAGCGCGTTCGCTCGGCTTTTTTGCCCACCAGCCCCTGCCCTCGCCGAGATTTGAAATATGCGGCCAGGTGATCGATCATCACCCGCACAGCCGGCACCATTCCCCGTTTGGTCGCGAAAACGAGATGGATGGCAATTTCCTCGGAGTGCCAATCCGGCAGAATTCTGATCAATCGTCCCTTATGAATGTCATCTTCAACCCACTCGCACGGCAAAAGCGCCGCCCCCAATCCGGCGGCGGCGGCGTTGAGCAAGATCCCGAAATCGCTTGTTCTTACGATTGGATCGAACGAGAGCGTTTTTGTTGCTCCGTCGGGACCGGTAAGGGTCCATGTCGGACGCGCCGGTTCTTCGAGAAAGCTGAGGAAAGGCAGCGACGGGAGATTGTCTATGCCGATCGAAGCCCGGTTCGCCTTTACGAATGCCGGGCTTGCGACAAACGCCAGTTCGCTCCTGGTGAGCATTCGCATCGTCGTTGCCTCGTCGGCGGGATGCAAGCGCGCCCGGATCGCGATGTCGATGTTGTCCTCGATCAGGTCGATTGGACGATTCGTGGCCAGCACCTGCAGGCGCACCTTGGGATAACGGGCCAAAAACGGAGGTAAGGCTTTTGCCAGCGCGAACTGTGCCAGGCCAGTCGGACAGCTCATGCGTACGAGGCCGAACGGCTCTGAACGTACGGCGGCCACGTCCTGCTCTGCTTCGTCGAGGTCAGCGAGGATCGCACGGCATCGATCGTAGAAGGAAGTGCCGACATCGGTGAGACGGACACTTCGCGTTGAGCGCACCAGCAGACGGACGCCAAGGTGGGCCTCGAGACTGGCAATGCGCCGGCTCACGCTTGATTTTGGCAGGTTGAGCGCTCGGGCTGCCGCCGAGAAACCGCGATGCTCTACCACTGCCGCAAAAAATTGAACGTCATTTAGATCATGCATAGCGCCTGGCTCGACGAGGCTACAGAGTTGGGCCCATTGTTCCACGTATGGAACGCTGTGTCCCTCAGTCTTCGGCTTCTTCCTCCGCCGTCGGGTTCGTACGTTCTGCTCACCTCGCGGCGCCGCCTAGTGTCGGCGCCATCGCAGCGGCAGCGGCGGTGCCATGATCGAAGTAAGGCCTAAAGCAGAACTCGGCAGCAGCAATACCGGCTGGCTAAAGGCGCGACACCACTTCCGGATCGGTGAGTACGGCGATCCCGCGCACAAACCCATCGGCAACCTGATCGTCTGGAACGATGACGAGATCGCTCCGGGCTCCGGATTTCCGACCCACGCTCACGCCAACATGGAAATCATCACTTACGTACGCGAAGGAACGGTTTCTCACCGGGACAGTCTCGGCAACGTGGGGCAGATCAAAGCCGGTGACGTGCAGGCGATGAGCGCGGGAAGCGGCATCACCCACGCGGAGTGGAATGCTCACGATAGTGCAGCAAAGGTTTTTCAGATCTGGATCAAACCCCGCACGCCCGGCGGCCTGCCCGGATGGGATACCAAAGAATTCCCGAAGCAAGATCGTGCAGGCCACTGGGTCGTGCTGGCGAGCGGATACAACGACGCCGAAGCGCTCGCGCTCCACGGCGACGCGCGGGTCATGGGTGTCACCTTGCAAGCCGCGCAGGCAATTACCTATCGGCTCGATGGCCGCGGCGCCTATCTGGTCCCGGCAACCGGCAAGATTCTGCTCGACGGCCACACCATGAACGCTGGCGACGGATGCGTCATTCAAGATCAACCGTCGCTTCGTATCGAGGCGATCGAAGATTCAGAAGTCGTTCTCGTCGCCATCGGCGCCGGTACGAGGATCGTCCCGCATGATTGAAGAACGTGACATTCGCATCGGCATGCGGGACGGAATTCATCTTGCGCTGGACGTCTACCGTCCTGACGGCCCGGGACCGTACCCGGTGCTCTATGCGTGCGCCCTGCACAACAAAGACATGCAGGGCCCTGATATGGGCGATGTGTTGCCAGCCCAGCCCGTCAACGCTCCGCTCTGGTTCGGTCCGCTTGAAGCGGGAGACACCCGGAGATTTGTCGCCAACGGCTACGTCCACGTGATTGCTCAGCCGCGTGGTTCCGCCAAATCCGAGGGCCACTATGGCCACGAGGACTCAGACCATTACGACGTCATCGACTGGATCAGCCGTCAGCCCTGGTGCGACGGCAATGTCGGCATGGTCGGAATATCGGGTTACGCCGGAGAACAATGGCGTGCGGCGGCGCAAGGCCATCCTGCGCTCAAGGCGATTTTCCCCTACGACGCGTGCAGCGCGTATGGCGGGATGTTCGGCTTCCGCGATTTCTATCCGGGCGGCGTCCTGCATACCTTCCCTTACCTGCTGGATGTGTTCAGTACGGTGCACGAGCACCGCGATGTCCCCGGGGATCTGCCAGCGAATGAACAAGAGCTGTTCCTTGCCGCGATGGCGAACCCCGATTTCAAAATGTACGCCAACCTCTACAACATTCTCACTCAGAAGGGGCAGCGCACCTTCATTATGTACCGATCCATGGTTGCACCGTGGGAACCCGACGGGACCGTGGAGGCGGCAGAGGAGACCTTCAAGAAGATCAAGATTCCATTTTACACCGGCTCCGGCGCCTATGCGTATACCTACAAACTGCATTGGCTCGGTGCTCAACATTATTTTCAGAACGTGAAGACGCCGAGCAAACTCGTCTTCACAGGTCCGGCGCATCTGGAGCGGCCGTTCCACGAATATCACGATGAGATCATCCGCTGGTACGACCACTGGCTGAAAGGCATCGACAACGGAATCATGGATGAGCCGTCAGTCCGTTACTGGCTGATGGGCGCGAACGAATGGCGCACCGGCGCAGACTGGCCGTTGCCCGAAACCCGATGGCTCAAGTTTTATCTCGATGACTGGGAACGTCTGACAACGAACCCACCGCGTCCGGCCGGAAAGGCCGCCAACGAGCCTGATGTTTTCACGCAGATGCCGCTGAAGAAAACCACGAAGGTGGAGCGGCTCCGCTACATGACCAATTCGCTTGCTGAAGATCTGACCGTCGTCGGCCCGATCAGTCTCACGCTTCACGCCGCGATCGACAAGACGGACACAAACTGGATTGTCGTTCTCAAAGATGTGGGACCAGACGTGTCCGTTGTCACCGCCCGCGAGGGAGAGCGAAGCGTTCCGGCGGATCTGCCGGAACGCGAGCTAAGCCGCGGCTGGCTGAAGGCGTCGTATCGAGCGGTCGATCCGGCGCGCTCCGCGCCTGGTGAGCCGTTTCACAAATTGACACGCGATTCCATCGAGCCGGTTCGGCCCGGCGAGATTGTCGAGTATCAAATCCACATTCTTGCGACCGCCAACCAGTTCAAGGCCGGCCACCGGATTTGTCTGGAGATCACGTCAATGGACGTCCCGACCGGCACCGGCGCCATGACGAATGTCGAATACATCCCCTATCACGTCTGCCGCAGCGAGACCGTGACGCACAGCGTCTTTCATGACGCAGACCATCCCTCGCATTTGCTGATCCCGGTGGTCACCGACCGAGCCCACGCAGCATAGGTCGAACCTTTCAGAGGAGTTTTCCCCATGCAGACGATCAGGTTCGAACGTGACGATGGCGTCGGGCGTATTGTTCTTGCCAATCCACCCTTCAACCGGCTCGACCTGCGGTTTTCTGAATGCCTGCGGCAGGCTGTCCATGCCGCAAGCGAAAGCGATGTCCGCGTTGTGCTGATCAAGGCAGAAGGTCCTCACTTCAGCTTCGGCGGCGAGGTTCGGGAGTGGCCCGGGAAGGACATCAACTGGTTTCGCACCTTTGTCGCCGAGGTCAATCAATCGTACCGCGCGATCGAGGCACTCCGCGTACCGACAATTGCTGCAGTCCATGGAATCGCGTTCGGCGGAGGTTTCGAACTCGCGCTCAACTGCGACTTTATCGTCGCCGCCGATAATGCCGTATTCCGCTGTGTCGAGGTCACAACGGGAATGTTGCCGATCGCCGGAGCGTTGCAACGGCTCGCCGAGCGCGTCGGACGTAGCCGCGCCTCGCGTTTTGCCATGTTAGGCGAGCCTATTCCCGGCACGTTGGCCGGGCAGTTGGGCATAGTCTCTCACGTTGTTCCTGAAGCGGAAGTCGCTCAAACAGCAGAGGTATTGGCAAAAAGACTGGCGGCGGGCCCGACGCGATCCTATGCAGAGACCCGAACGCTGCTGAAAGCCTGGTCGGCCGGAGGCATCACGGCAGCCGATGCCATGATGCTCGATATCGCCATGGATCTATTCAACACGGACGATTGCATCCGCGGCTTTGCGAGCACGGCCAGGGCGTTCGATCTCGACATCGAACCTCCGGAAATGGAGTTTAATGGCCGTTGATGCTGTCATAGGGGTGGCCTTCGCAGGCCGCGGGCACGGCGAGTAACGACGTGAATCCGGATTACCGCTGTCAGTTAGAGCCAATCCGGCGCTCACCACCGAGGAAACCGGCGCTAAAGTTCGGCGGGCTCAACGTCGAAGCCGCGTTCTGCGACGGGCCCCAAGTCCCCCACACCTGTTGGCATGTCGGGGTATAGTAATTCGGCAGCATGCTGCCAGTGTGATCTCTGCTCTGCGCGAGCACCGGTGATGCGATCGCTACTGTGGCGAGGATTGCATGGGCGAGAACTAATTTGACGATCATGCGGTCGTCTCCAAATGACGTTTCCAACAAAAAGGGCCTCCCGTAACCGGAAGGCCCCCCAGTGAGTCAGAGCTCGAAGACATTTCGGCCGGGAAATATTAAGCCCCGCAAACCGAGAGGCCAGTGCACGCCCCCAATGTGTAGTGTGCGTCCTGGCCGGCATTAGCGGCGATCTCAAGCGCCTCGTCGGAGGCCTCGTAGTTTTCAACTTCAGTCTCCAGGTCGACGATGTCGTTAATCATTGTGTTTTCCTTTCCTCCACGGCAGATGCCGAATTTAGACATTTATAGAAGAGCTTTAACATACCTCGAAGTCAATTCAGACTATCCGGCGCGATGTGTAAAGTGCCAACGTTAGGTCGCCGCAAAAATCGCAAGAGCGATCAAAATGACCACAAGCCGGGCATAAAACGGAATCCGCGTCCCGTATCCTGACTACGTCAGGTGCCGGCGCGCGCGAGCCGCTCGCGCAGACGCGGGAATAACTTCTCCGCATTGCCATAAAGAACGGCCAGCTGCTCGGGCGCCGAAAAAATCGCTGACGGCCGAATATTTCCAACGCTCCGAACGGCCATGTCGTGGCGTAGATAGGGGTAGTCCGTGCCGAACAGGACATGGTCGAGGCCGGCCAACTCCTTCAGCATATTGAGCACAGGTGCACCGTACGCAAGCGCGGTATCGTAGTGAAGCCGGCGTAACGTGGCGGCCGCAGTACCGCGGGTCTCGCCGCCCGGGATGGATCCCATCTCGTCGACGATCGCGAAGCGGCCGGCGAGATAAGGGACCGTGCCCCCGGCATGGGAGAGGATGTATTGGACATTGGGCGTACGGGCGAAGCGACCCGAGTAGTGCATCTGCGCGACGGCCCGGGTGGTGTCAGAGGTGAAATCGATAAGATTGTCCGGCAACCCTAATTGATGCGCAGCCGGATCTGGCGAAGCCGTTGGATGGACGAAGACGACGATGCGCCGCCGTTGCAACTCTTCGAACAAGGGCTCGAAGCGCGCGTCGCCGAGATAGACGCCGTTCGAATTCGAGAACAGAACGACACCGTCGAGCTTAAGGACGTCGTCGGCATAGGCGAGTTCTTCGAGAGCGCCGTCCACATCCGGAAGCGGAAGAGCAGCGAAGCTGCCGAAACGCCGCGGCCAGCGCTGGATCAGGTTCGCCGAGAGTTCGTTACATCTCCGCGCGAGCCGGCGCGCACGCGCGTCGTCTCCGACATGGACGCCCGGGGTCGAGATGGACGTGATCGCGACGTCGATTCCGGCTTGATCCATGAATGCGAGATCGACCTCCGCGTCCCACGGCGCTGGTGCAAGACCTCCGACCGGATGAGCGTCGTCGTTCGTCTCCTGAAAGAAAAAATCAGGGAGAATGTGATGATGGGTGTCGATTACGGCCGGCATGTCGCTTCACCCATCAAATGTCTGCTTTGATGAATTCAGCCGCGCGGCCACCGATCATGTAGGACGGTGCGTTGGTCCCAGGGCCCGAGATGATGGATGGCATGACTGAAGCGTCAGCCACGCTCAGCCCTCGCACCCCCCGAACTCGAAGCCTGCTGTCCACAACAGCGTCGGCATCCGTACCGATCTTCGCAGTGCCCACGGCGTGGCCAAAACTGGCCGAGGCGGTCCGCACGAAATCGATCATGTCCTGGCGGCTGGTCGCCTTGGGACCGGGAACGATTTCCGCTTCGCGCAAAGGATCGAACGCGGACTGACGGCCCAAATCCCGCGCCACTTCGACGGCCCTCACAAGCGCATTTATGTCGTGATCGGTTCCGAGGTAGTTGGCCTGAATCATCGGCGCATCGCGCCAGTCCGCGCTTGCAAGCCGCACTTGCCCGCGGCTTGTCGGTTGGACAAGCGCGGGCGCGATCGTGAAACCTTCTTTCGGCGGCGCAGCAAACCGGGCCGCGGCTTCTGGCGTTGCGACCGGGAATTGTTCGAGGATCAGCGCGATATCGATCGGGTTGTCGTCGACGCCGCTTGAGAGATAGACCTCGGCTTCCACGCCATCGCTGTTTGCCGGACGGTCGGCCACCTTTCCACTGTAAGAGTAGACCACACCCGAGACGAGAATATGGTCCTGTAAATTCTTGCCGACACCTGGAAGATTGACGGCCGGCGTGATCCCAAGTTTTCGAAGCTCCGAAGCGTCGCCCACCCCCGATAGCATCAGCAGCTGGGCGCTATGGATGGTGCCTGCCGCAAGGATCACCTCACGCGTCACTTCCACTGTTTGCGTCACGTCACCGCTGACGATCTCGACCCCGCGCGCACGGTCGCCCTCGAAGAGAATGCGGATGGCACGCGTGTTAAGCAGCAAGGTGAGGTTTGAACGGTTGAGATTGGGCAGCAGAAAGGTTCGAGCCGAACTCGCCCGCACACCGTCGCGGCCGATGTTCATATTGATGTAGCCGGCCCCCGGCCGCACTGGACCGTTCATGTCGTCAACGATCGCAAAGCCCATTTTCTGCGCGGCGTCGAGAAAGACCGGCGCTGTCGGATGCGGATCGATCGGTTTGCGGACGTGGACAGGCCCCCCGATACCCCGCCACTCGTTAGCGCCGCCTTCCCAATCTTCCTGGGCTTTGAACGTGGGAAGCACATCCTTGAATGCCCACCCTGCAGCACCATTACGTTCCCACGCGTCGTAGTCGCGCGCCGAGCCGCGCGTCCACACCATCGCATTAACGGAGCTACCCCCGCCGACCACCCGGCCGAGCGCCATGTTGAAGCGGCGGTTGTTCAGTTGCGGCACCGGCTCGATCGGCAGCGCCCAATCGAAGGGGCCGCCAACGTTGTAGAACCAGATGCTGGGATTAGTGACGGTTGGTCCGGCATCCTCGCCGCCGGCCTCGACCACGAGAACTTCGGCGCCGGTCTTCGAAAGCTCGCCCGCGACGATTGCTCCGGAGGCGCCGCTTCCGATCACAACGTAGTCATAGGCGCGCTTGATCGATTGCGGCTTCACAGCGAGGGGGTCACTCATCCATATCTCCGTCAGGTCAACTCTCACAATTCGTCCGAACGCGCCATGTGCACCGGGCTACCCCGATCTACTGAGATCCGTATCGATGATCGGAAGTGTGCGAATACGCTTGCCCGTTGCAGCGAAGATTGCATTTGCCAACGCGGCGGCGATTGGCGGGACGCCGGGCTCGCCCGCGCCACCCCAGATTTCTCCACCACTCGGCACCAGATGCACGTCGATCCTCGGCGCATCTACGAAGCGTACCATGCGCACGGTGTCGAGATTGCCTTGCACTGCAGCGCCATTCTTGATCGTGATCTTTCCATACAGCGCCGCGGTCAAACCAAAAATCACAGCGCCTTCAGCCTGTTCGGCGACGGTCTGCGGGTTGACCATGTGACGGGTATCCAGCGCGACAGTGACCCGATTAACCTTCAAGTTGCCGCTCGGCTTCACAGTAACTTCGGCGACCTGTGCGCAAAGACTGTCGGTAAAATTGCAAATGGCGATGCCGCGCCCGCTGCCCTTCGGCAACGGCTTGCCCCAATCGCCTTTCTCGGCGGCGGTATCCAGCACCTTGAGCCAGTCCGGTTTACCTTCAAGAAGCTTACGCCGCATGCGATAGGGATCGAGACCACTCGCCGACGCGATCTCGTCCAGGAAGCTTTCTATGGCGAAGACATTCTGATTGCCACCGGGCGCGCGATAGAACCATACCGGCAGATGGGTATTCTTGATGAGCAATTCGACGCGCGTGTTCGGGACGTTGTAACCGTTGTTCGCCAGGCAATCGACGGCGGGCGGCTCGGCTTGATCGGCCGGAAACGGAATGCCGTACGACTTCAGGATCGACGAGGTTACGATACGCATCGACCATGCCGCCGGCATTCCATCAGCGCCCGCTGCAGCCTTGAAGCCGACCACCGCATGTGGACGGAATCTGTCCTGGCGGGTGTCTTCTTCCCGCGTCCAGATCAACTTGACCGGGCGTTCGACAACTTTCGCGATGGCGATGGCTTGCGCGATTTCGTCGCTTGCATCGCGACGGCCAAAACCGCCCCCGAGGAATGCATTGTGGACGTAGACTTGCTCCGGCTTCAAACCGGCGGCGGTTGCCGCCGCGTGGAGCGCTGCCTCGGCATCCTGCGTTCCTACCCAGACGTCGAGCCGGTCGGGCTGTAAATTCACGGTCGCATTCATCGGCTCCATTGGCGAGTGCGACAGGTAAGGCGTCTCATAGATAGCCTCAAACGTCCTGGCCGCACCCGACATCGCCTTATCGACATTGCCGTCATCGCGCGCGGTCACCATGCGTTCGGTCAACGCCGCGCGGAATTCCTTCGAAAGCTGTTCGCTGTCGACGTTCCCCGCGGCGCCGACATCCCATTCGGGCTGCAGACGGGATAACGCCTGCTTGGCGCGCCAGAAGCTGTCAGCGACAACGGCAACCGCATTCTCCAGTTTCACCGTCCGGACAATGCCCCGCACGCCGGAAAGCACCGACTCATCGACGGTCTTGAGCTTGCCCCCGCGTACAGGACAAGCATTGATGGCGGCAAAGACCATGCCGGGGACCTGCACATCCATTCCGAACTTGGCCGATCCGTCGATCTTGTGCGTCACGTCGGATCGCGGCAGCGACCGGGGGATGAACGTGAACTGGGAAGGCGTTTTGATTACAGGCTCTTCGGTGAGTGTGACCTTCGCGGCATCCGTTGCGAGTTCGCCGTAGCGCAACGTGCGGCCCGAAGGCCGGTAAGTCACCACGCTCTGCGCCGCGACGCACTCTGAAGCCGAAACATTCCAGCGCGCCGCCGCGGCGGCGATGAGGCGCTCACGGGCGCTGGCACCGACCTGTTGCATCTTCTTTTGCAACTCACGAACCGACATGCTGCCGTGCGAATACATGTCGCCGTAGACTCTGTTCTCCCGAACATTGCGGTTTGACGATGCATATTCGATCCGCACCTTTGACCAATCACATTGCAGCTCTTCGGCAATAATCATCGGCAGCGCCGTCATGCTGCCCTGCCCCATCTCCGATCGCTGATAGCGGATCAAAATAGAGTCATCCGGATCGATGGCGATCCAGGCGTCGATTTCGTTCGGCGCATAGGAATTGTCGCTCCAGGGCCGGTCCGGGATCGCCACAGCGCGAGCGCTGCCCGGAGCGGCGATAATCCCGACCATCAGGCCGCCGGCGGCGGTCGCAGCAGTCAGTATGAAATGACGACGACTGATGGCTGAGGGAACACAAGCTCGGTGCATCACGATCCCTTAGGCCTTCATCATATTGGCGACGCGATGAATGGCGCGGCGCAGGCTTCCGAAGCGCGTTGGTATCGGCCGGCTAGCCGGCGTAGCCAGTTCACCCGTGGTTCTTCGAACGCCGGTTGTCGATGCTGATTGCGCCGGCGCCGTTGGCTACGACCTGAAGAAGGCCGCCTGTCATGACCAGGTTTTTGATGAAGTGGAATGTCTGGTTGGGATCGTTGAAGTGCGCATGAAAGAACGCTGCGGTGGCCAGGCAGAACAACGCCAGCACCGACGCAACGACACGAGTCTGATAGCCGGCAATAATCAGAAGGCCGCAACCGATTTCGACGGTGACGGCCCCGGCGAAAGCGAGCGGCGGTGGTAATGGAAGGCTTGACAACTCGATTAACGCGATGGTCCCGGCGTAACCCGCGAGTTTGCTGAGGCCACTTGCAAGAAAAGGAAGGCCGATGAACAGGCGCCCAATAAAGGGAAGATAGTACAAGATGCTCATGTGCCTGCTCCATCACTTGGGTGAGCCAAGCGGCTCGCGAGAAAGTGGAGCGGCAAGCAAGCAGGACGGCCTGCCCTATGTCTTTCCCTCACTTGCGATTGTTTTGACCACTTTTGCGGCGACCACCGCCGGCAATGGCATTGAGTTTTCGGCGCTTCGCCGTGACTTCAATTGAGAGCTTCACTGGCCCGCGCGCCTCCGTAGAATTCTCAGCAAGGAAAGCACCGATAGAATCCAGTGCTTTTGCCGCTGCCTTCAACTTTCCCACACTTCCGGGGAAACCGTGTGGCATCCCAATCCATACATCAAGGCTGGCATCAACTCCGGCAGCAACCGCGAGCTCAAAAAACCGCAGTGAATCATCGAGCAGGACTTCGTCATAGCCGACGTGAATAGAAACCGCAGGCATCCCGGACAATCGGGCATAGAGCGGCGACGCCAGCGGATGGGTCGGTTCGGTGCTCTTGAGGTAAGATTGGACGAACACCGCGACCTGCGCGCGCGTAAAAAAAGGATCGGCATCCGCACGCGTAATATAGCTTTCGCCTGTCAGAGCAAGATCAGTCACTGGCGATAAGGCAGCAACAGCGACAAGAGCCTCGCTCACAAAGGCGGCTTCGCTAGTAAGGCGTGAAGCAAGCCCCAACGCGAGGTTGCCTCCTGCGGAGTCTCCCGTAACGGCGATCCGGTGAGCGCCGCTTTCAACCAATCCTCTGTAACAAGCGAGCACATCGTCCGCTCCTGCTGGAAAAGGATGTTCAGGAGCGAGCCGATATTCCGGGATAAACGCTCTCGCTCCTGCTCTCGCCGCGATGTGTCCGACGAGATGCCGGAAGGCCTTCGCGGAGCCAAAATTGAACCATCCTCCGTGAAGATGAAGGATCACCTCATCCGACCGCCAATTCACCGGGTGAACCCAATGACCAGGCACGCCACCGAGAGTGTCCGCTTCGAACGCCACGTCTCCGTGCGGTGATACGTTCTCCATAAGAGCGTCGAATTGCTTGCGTGTTTCGGTTCCCCGCGGCAGGCCTTTGGTGGAACTAGCCATGCTGCGTATGGCCGCGGTGATCGCCGCGTCCTCAGGATCGAGTGGATGCACCACGATAGAGTCCGATGATAATCGGTCCATTGCCGATCCTGTCATGGCCGGTTCCCCGATATCAGCCGCGCAATTTCAATCGCCGCTGTTCGCGTCGCTACGAACATCGACCATGACGACGTCTGCATCTTCAATGGCCGTGATACATATGCTGGAAACGTCTTCAATGGCGGCGCCGTCACGTGAATAAATTCGTACGCCATTGACATCGACGGTGCCCGACGAGGGTACGAGGTATGCTCGCCGCTGTTCGGGAAGCGGATAATTGATGGACTCCCCGCTCCTCAACTTAACCTTCAGCACTCTGGCACGAGCACGGATAGGCACCGCATCGTGGTCTCCGTCAAAGCCGCTCGCGAGCGCCACGAAATGGCCGGCACACTCAGCAGCAGAACACGGCTGAGCTCCCCAGGCGGGCGAACCGCCCCGCGATATCGGCGCGATCCATATTTGGAAAATTCGGGCCGGAATTTGCTCCAGGTTGTATTCGGCGTGGCGGATTCCCGTACCGGCGCTTACGACCTGGATATTACCGGCTTCGATCTTGCCTTCGTTGCCGAGATCATCTCGGTGAGTGATTGTACCTTCGCGCACGTAGGTGATGATTTCGAGATCGGCGTGCGCGCGGAGAGCAAAGCCGGAATTCGGCGCAATCTCATCGTCGGTCCAGACACACAAGCAACCCCAGGTTCTCTTTAACGGATCGTCGTGCGAAGAAAAGTGACATCGGGCCTTCAACCAGCCCAGATCCTCGCTGGGAAGTTCGTCGAAGGCCCTGCGTTCGATCATCGGCGCCCCAAGAGTTGCCCGCGAGAAATCGCGACGGCCGTGCGGATAGACCCTGCGTCGAGAATGGGTTTGCATTCGCTCCATCAAGATATTTCGTTTCACCCGTGCGCTAGCACGGCCGCGTGCGCCAACAGACATCGCCGCAGCTCAGGCCAGTCCCAGCTGCGCCAAAATAATGGTGGCCGCGAGATAGCAATGAAATGAAGTCACTTTCCCATTTTCTATGTGGAAGACGTCACAGCATGGCGCTTGCATTTTCTTTCCCGTCGCGGGAATTGTTCCCTTCGACGTCACAAGATCGCCGTTATGCGTCCCGTTCAATGACAGCTCCACAACGACGACGTTATCGTCGATGTAGAAACTGTAGAGTTCTCTGTGCATATCGGGAAAGGCCGCGGCATAGATGTCGACCGTCACGCCGATGTCCGCGCCGTAGTATTTTTTTCCGGCCGACACGTCGTAGAAATAACCGCCATCGGCAAAAAGTGAGACAAACTGTTTTGTGTCTTTGGAGTCCGCCTCAGCGAGATGGTACAATCCGCGGATCAGTTTCTCATTACGGTCTTGCTCTAGTGTTTTGGCACTCATCTTCCATCCTGTGAAACGCGGCAGGGGCAAAAGTAGAAAAAGGCCCTGGACGGAGACGAAAGCATCGGAGCGATGTCCTGTCTTTACCGTGCTTGCGGACATTTTTGCCGCTCTTGTGAAAGTCCTCGCGGCAAAAGCGCGGTCGGGCCGTCTGATCTTTACAACCTTTGGAAGAGCGCCCAACCATATTGATCGCCTGCACCGCCGATAAAAAAACACAGGAGGCTTTGATGGCAACCCCGCTTGAACTGTTGCAATCGCTCATTTCAAACCCGACCAGCATCGAACACGTGCGCAGCCTGACCGCTGTAGATGTCACCTATGTTTCGCTGAACTTTGACAATCCCGAACTGCACAAAGTGATGCCATGGACGGGCACCAATCATGGCCCACAGAGTATCGTTGATGCGTTCAATGGCATGGCCCGAGTTTGGGAGACAAAAGCATTCGAGGTCAGAGACGTAATCGCCAATGAACAGAGCGTCGCGATGTTTGGAAGTTTTACCTACAAAACGCGCACGCTCGGCAAGGACATTACCTCACCCTTCGCTCTGCTCGTCAAAGTGACAAACGGCAAAATCAGTTACGTCCAGTTCCTGGAGGACACGTTTGGCACCGCTAGCAGCTTCCGCGCGTCCGGTACGTGGAACTTCCGTGGTGTCGCAACCGGAGGCGACGTCAGCGTGGGTTCCTGATCGTGGCGGCGATTTTCTTCAAATACCGGCACGTCTCCTCGCTGACACGGATCGTTTTGCCAGCCGCAAGCGACGAACGGTTGATTTGGATGCTCTAGTGCAGATCTCGTCGCTCCTAGAGCCTGCGCCGCCGGAATTGGTTAGGCGTCATGCCGGTTGAACGGCGAAACGCCCGAGTAAAACTGGCTTGCGAGGAAAAGCGCGCATTCAGCGCTATCTCCGCCAACGGCAATTTATCCGCCATCAGCTGCGCCATCGCATTCTCGAGACGAAGGCGGCTTATGTAGCGGTGCGGCGATACGCCCATGACGAGCGAAAATTTATGCGCGAAGTGGAAAGGGCTATAGCCCGAGATTGCGCCAAGTTTCTCAAGAGTGATTTCCTCCTCGAGGTTTGCCCCGATAAAGTCGAGAGCGCGGCGAAGCCATATATCGTCGGGCCGGCAAGAAGATGAATCCGAGAATCTGCCGATCCCATCTTCGCAATACTTTTGAATGAGCCTGGCCGCGAGCATAGAAGACGCCGCCTCGGCGAACATGCGGCTGGTGGACGTTTCACAAGCAAGCTCGGAGAGGATCGAGTATCCTATCTGCTCGATTACCCCATCGCGAATGCCTGCGAGATACCGGATCGATTTAGCCGGCATGCGGGGCAGTTTGAAATCCTCTTGCAATCGATCGAACAGCCCCGCAGGCAGATAGAGATGCAAGGTTTGGGGGATGAACGCCGATATCGACATTTCCTTTCCAAGGCCGGCAGGGCTCAACCAGATCGCGCCGGTTTCCGCCATTGCCTCCTGGCAGCGTCCCGCCTCGGTTCGCCTTACCACGCTGTCTTCGTTGCCGGCGACGACCAGACAAATTTCTACGTGCTGCGGAATGACCGTCGGCGCTTCAGTCACTCCATGGGCACGGAGTTCGACGGACACCGTGGACCAGCCAAGGCCGGCAGATGACGCCAGCAACCTCGATGTGACCGGATACCCTCTTCCGTGCGTTTGTAATTCCATTGGTTTCCCGAGCAGTTGTCAGCAATTTTGGACCGCAGCCGCAGCCATCGTTCGATGGCGGACGCGACGAAGCCCATTTTATGGACAACCGTTGAATTCAGAAATAGAAACTATCGAAACACAAGGTTTCGATATCTACAACCATGCCCAAGCTGCCCGACTTGGAAGGCCTCGCCATTTTCGCCAAAGTTGCGGAGTGTCGTTCTTTCGCCGAAGCAGCCTCTGAATTGAGGCTTTCGAAGGCAACCGTCTCGAAGGCGATTGGCAGGATCAAGTCACGGCTTGGCGCGCGGCTGATTATCCGCACCGCTCGCCGCTTTGCACTGACAGATGCCGGCCGGCAACTCGTGGGCCGTGCCGCTCACATTCTTGCCGCGGGCGAAGCAGCCGAGGATATCACTCAGGCTCAGGTCAAAGCGCCAAAAGGGCTGGTCCGTCTGGCGGGCCCCCTTTCCTTCGGTATTCTGCACATTGCCCCATTGCTTCCGGCGTTTCTTGCCGCCTACCCGGATATATCAATCGATCTACATCTAAGTGATGCGATGACCGATGTGATCGGAGAAGGTTTCGACGCCGCGATCCGCATCGCCGTCCAGCCTGGCGCTTCCCTCACTATGCAGCGGCTGTGTGAAATGCCGCGCTACCTTGTCGGATCGCCCACCTACCTCAACAGGCATGGCAGACCCAAGCACCCGCTCCACCTCGCGCAGCACCGATGTATCTACTACGGCTATACGATGACCGCCGAGGTCTGGCGTTTCACGAAGGGAAGCAAATCTGCCAGCGTGCGGCCATCGGGACCGCTTCGCGTGAACAACGGCGATGCCATGATGCCCGCGCTGATCGCCGGCACAGGACTCGGTATTCTCCCGGAATTTTTTCTGCGCGAGGCGCTCGACGCTGGTCTGCTGGAGCGACTGCTGCCTGACTGGTCAATCCCGCTCGGTGCTGTTTACTGGATGACGCCACCCGAGGGACCGCTGCCAAAACGCGTCGAGGTGCTCGGTAACTATCTGACCGAAAAGCTAGCCGGCCTCGGCACTTAAAATCACGGTCGTCTCAATGCACGACTGAGTATCAATGCATAGCAGCTTTATGCTGCGTGCCGCTGCAACAGTCGCCAGATTTTCATTCCACCATGGCCTGATTGTTGAGCCGGCGGCCGAGCACCGCGATGTTTGCCTCGCCTTTGCGAAGTGCGGCAGCCGAGGTGTGCACTGAATAATGGCCGGTGACGAGATCGTAAGGATGTTTGATCGCAGAGCCGAGGATAAATCCGGTGTTCGTCACGGCTTCAAATTCAATCGGCCTCTCGTTTTCTTCGAACACCGCGAGTTCGCCAGCCGATACGCGAGACGGCACTGATAAGGTTCCCTCGTGCGCCGTGATCCAAGCAACGGTGTGACCTTTGGGAGGCTGATAGACCCAACGCTCCCCCGCACTAAGCCGCACGTCGAGGTAGGTCATGCCCTCGGGGGAAGCGACGACGCTCTTGTGCCCGTCATACGCGCCGGCGATGACACGCGCGGGACCGGAAAACTGAAAGGCAGAGGCATCGAGATATTCGACTCTCCGGCTCGGCAAGCTCGAGCGCCGGAGGCAACGCCACCCAGAGCTGAAAGCCTTTAATGCGCGCGTTGCCAAAAATGCCGCCCGTATGCCAAACGCCACTGCTGGCGCGCATCCACTCAACGCCACCGGTATTGATCACGCCTTCCCGTTCGGTTGTCTCCTTGTAGAAGGCTTGGCCGGACAAGATGAGTGTGAGGGTTGCGATGCCCGAATGGGGATGAAAACCGAATTTGGGAGCGTTCGCCGGTTCGGCCTCAAAGTAATCCAGGAAAACGAACGGCTTGATCAGCTGCCCAAGATCATCCGGACTGACGAGGCGTGTGACGGCCCCATGCAAGTGTCCGCGCGTGCGCATCACGATCGAGCGGGACAACGGTTCGGCGAGCGATTGGCGCGCGGACACTGCGTGGGTGAGCATTTTCGATCTCCTTTTATGCCGCTGCATTATCCGGGCAGCCATCAGGCACGATTGATGATGGCGCGCAGAATGGACGCGAGTTCATCCCGGCGCAGATAAGCGATGGTCACGTTGAGCAGACCAAGCACGATCGCCGGCACCGGATTGGTGTGCAGCACGAACAGATGGGTCAACGTGCCGAAGAACATCGTGGCTGCGAGCCAAAGGCCGCCAAGTGAAGCAAGGCCCGGGTAGATCAAGGCCAGACCGCCGACGATCTCTACAACGCCGGTGACATAGCGGAACCACTGGCCAAGGCCGATCTGGGCAAACAACTGCACCATGAAGGGCGTCCCGGCTAACTTGGAGCCGCCGGCGGCAAAGAAAGCAACTGCGACAACTATCTGCAGCACCCAAACGCCGATGCGGCGCGATGTCCGTTGCGATCCGATTGAAGCTGCACTCATGAGAAGTCTCCGTGTTCAAGGTTGACGATGCCTTGAAACTACGGTCGCCTTCTCCATCGTAAAAGACGATTTATTTAGATGTTATCCATCGGCAATAAAGATAGATTGAATCCTGAAACGTGCAGGTACCTCTGCACAGCCTTGCCACCGGGCGCGCGCCTCTGAACTTCGCTCTGCCGTCGCAAAAACAAAAGCCCGTCAGTCCCGAGCCTGCGCGATATGCGCTGACCTATTGTTCTGCTGCTGAGCGTTCTCAGCGCCGTGATTGTCGCCGCTTTGAAACGCCGCTCGGCTTTGCGATATCGTTGCCCAATACCGGAATTTCTTTCAGGCGATTGATGAACCACCTCCCTGCGGGGCCAGGCGGTGACTTGGTTTGCCATACCGCCGACATCTGCAGTTCCAGCCCACCCGGCGGGACGTCCTCGATCGGCAGAATCGCGAGGCGTCCTTCTTCAAGATCTTTACGAACGGCGTGCAGCGGCATGCCGCCCCATCCAAGGCCGTTGAGAATAAAATGATGCTTGGCGAACAAGTCAGCGAGACGCCACGTGGTCGGCGACATCACCCCCATTTCGCGCCCGGCGGAAAGCTCAGAACGGTCCGTAAGGACGATTTGCGTATGTTTGCTCAGCACTTCTTTCGGAATTTTTCCCTTATAGGACGCCAAGGGGTGTTCCCGGGCAACGACCATCAAAAACGATATTCCCGGCAGCCGCTCACTGGTGACCGTGTTGGGAATTTCCGGAAGCGATCCGACAATGCCGACACTGCAGCGCCCATCAAGGACGGGTTGAATGGCGGCGCCGAGCGCTTCCACGTACACACGCAAAGCAACGCCGGGATATTGCTGCCGAAACTCTTTCGCGATCTGCGTGACCGCATCGATTGGATAAAACACGTCGATAACGACTGACAGTTCCGGTTCGAGGCCCACTGCCATGCCCTTGGCGCGCGCTTTCAACAGATCCACGTTGGTGATGATGCCACGGGCATCGGCGAGCAGGACCACACCGGCCGGCGTCAGCTTGGGATAGCGCCCAGAGCGATCAAACAACGGCACGCCGATCTGATCTTCGAGATTGCTGACCGTCTCGCTGACGACGGATTGTGAGCGCAGCAGTTTACGTGCCGCCGCGGAGAAACTGCCTTCATCGACGGCGGCAATGAAGGTACGCAACTGATCGAGGGAAACGCCATCGAGCATGAGTCACCCGCTGAGATTTCCATCGGCAGAGCCGATGGGATGAATTGAGATATACTGAGTTTTCAGGAAGGGACATACAACCGACAACTCAAGAGGACTAGCTGGACTCCGCACGGGAAAGCGCGGCGCACTGGACGGCATTCAAGTATTTGAAATTGCGAACAACTCCCTGTAGTGGAGCGTGTCGATCTGGTTCTCCGCTATATCGGTATTGCCGATATAATGCATCGGAATTAATCGTCTATTCCGATGGACATGCCTCCCAATATTCTCAGTGCATTGCAGAACGGGTTCTGCACCAGAGATCAACTTACGGAGACTTGTCATGAAACTTCTTCATTTAGACTCGAGCATCTTGGGCAAGAATTCGGTCAGCCGGACTCTGACCGCCGAGATCGTCGCCGCGTATGTCGCGCAAAATCCCGGCACCGAAGTCACCTATCACGACCTTGCGAATGAGCCCGCCATGCATCTTTCGCCCGCACATCTCGCGGTGTTTCAGGGAGCACCCGTGGAGAGTCCCGCGCTGGGGCAGGATCTGGCGTTGGGCGGCCGCTACATAGAAGAGCTGTTGGCAACTGACGTGCTGGTCATCGGCGCGCCGATGTACAACTTCGGTCTTCCGACACAACTCAAGGCCTGGATCGACCGGGTTGTCGTAGCTGGCAAGACGTTCCGCTACACCGAGCGCGGCCCGGAAGGACTCGTGCCCGCGGGCAAGAAGGTCATCGTCGCCACATCAAGTGGCGGCTTCTATTCTGGTGAGAGCCCCGCCAAGCTTCTCGAACATAGCGTCTCGTATCTGAACGGCGTACTCGGCCATATCGGGCTGAAGGACGTCACTGTAATCCGCGCCGAGGGTGTCAACGTCAGCCCGGAGGCTCGACAAAACGCCGTGGACAATGCGCGACGCTCTATCAACGAGATCAACACGATCAAATTAGCCGCCTGAGCATCCGGTTCATTGGCGCGGAAAATATCGGGATAGGTCCGGAGGCAGGTGGTGTGACACCCGCCTCCGGAAAAAAGAACGCCGCACGCTCGTTGCGTGAGGCATCGCTCGAAAAATTCTCATTGGAGAAACACCATGTCGAATACGCAGAAGCTCATCGCCGTTGTCGGCGCGACCGGTCAGCAAGGCAGCGCTGTCGTGCGCGCATTGCGGGCAAGTGGTCAATTCAAAGTGCGCGCATTAACGCGCAATCCGGCGAAGCATCCGAAGCTAGGCGACGAAGTCGTTCTTGCCGATTTCAGCCGTCCGGAAACGCTTAAAGCGGCATTCGCCGGAGCACATGGCGTCTTCATAGTGACCAATTCCTGGGAAGCAGGTGCAGACGAGCCCAGGCAGGCGATCGCCGCCGTCAACGCGGCGAAAGATGCTGGCATAGACCACTTCGTCTGGTCGACGCTGCCCAACGTGGAGACGATCAGCGGCGGCACGATCGATGTCCCGCACTTCACCGCGAAAGCGAAAGTCGAGCGCATCGTGAGCGAAGCCGGATTTGTGCACCACACCTTCGTGATCGCGCCCTTCTACTACCAAAACCTGGTCGGCCTCATGGCCCCGCAGAAACTACCGGATGGTTCGGCAGGTTGGACGCTGCCGCTTGATCCGCAGCGGCGCGTCATTCACATGGGCGACATCACCGAACTCGGCCGCATCGTGGCCGGCGCGTTCGCGCAGCCTGAACTCGCGGGCCACGGTGAGCATTTACCGCTGGTTGGCGATTTCCTGAGCTTCAACGAGATCATCGCCATCCTGAGTCGACAGGGAAACGCGCTCTCGTTCAAGCAAGTCCCACGCGAGGTTTTTGCCGGCTGGTTCCCGGGCGCTGAGGGCATCGCAGCGATGCTCGCCTACTTCGAAGCGCACACGTATCTCGGTTCGGATTCGCGCGACGCTATCGCTCTTGCCAACAAAGTCTCCGGTCAGCAGCCGACGACATTCGCTGCATGGGCTCAAACTCACTTCGCGATTCCGGCGGCGGCATGAAGATGGCTTAAAAAGATCGCCGTTACGCTCCGCACGGAAGCGGGCGCTACCAATCGGCAGAGCCGTGGTGGGAGAGGTAGGACTCGAACCTACGAAGGCGTAAGCCAGCGGATTTACAGTCCGCCCCCTTTGCCACTCGGGACACTCTCCCCCAAGGGCGCTCTACCTAAGGGGTAACAAGGGGTTAGGCAATGCCGCCCCCTTTGCCACTCGGGACACTCTCCCACGACCCGATTGCGGGACGTCGGCCGGTCGCCCAGCCGAGGGCGCTATATGGTTGGGTCGCATCGACTAGTCAATCGAAAATGGCCTAATTGCCTAGGAATTGCCAAGCTGTTGGGCTCATGACAGAAGCGGCCATGCGTGAACGGCCACCGCAGTCAAAATGGCAGCACAAGTCACACCCGCCGCGACGCCAGACCGGCGGAAAATACCAGCGGCGGGACAGGGTACGCGGGGAACCCGGCGGACCCGCTATTCTCTACGGCTGGCATACTGTCACTGCGGCGCTGAACAATCCGGCCCGCCACATCCGCAAATTGCTGGTCACCGAGAACGCCCTGCGCCGTCTCAACGAGGACGGCATCAAACTGCCACTTGAGCCCGAGTTGGTACGACCCGATGCGCTGGTGGCGCGGCTCACGCCGGACGCCGTTCATCAGGGATTGCTCGCCGAAGCCGATCCCCTGCCCTCGCCCGCGATTGACGAGTTGCCGGAGAACGGCATCGTGCTGGTGCTCGATCAGATTACCGATCCGCACAATGTGGGCGCGATGCTGCGCACGGCGGCAGCGTTCGCTGTTGCCGCCGTTATGACAACAGCCCGGCACAGCCCTGAAGCCACCGGCGTGCTCGCCAAATCCGCCTCCGGCGCGCTCGAGCTGGTGCCGATCGTCATTGTACAGAATTTGGCGCGCGGTCTCGCTGAACTGAAGGAGCGCGGCTTTCTTCTTGTCGGCCTCGACAGTGATGCCAAGGACGAACTCGCGTCGCTCGAATTGCGAACGCCGCTCGCGCTTGTACTCGGTGCCGAAGGCAAAGGGCTGCGCCAACTGACCAGCGAGACTTGTGACCGGCTGGCGCGGATCGATCTTCCAGGCGAGATCAAAAGTCTCAACGTCTCAAACGCAACTGCGCTTGCGCTTTACATCGCCAACCGCGCGGTAGCTTGATCTGAAAACGCTAATTCAAAAACAAAGGCCCGCGTCGCGCGGGCCTTTGCATCACATCTATTTTTGTTATCGGCTTAACCGCGCCAGTAGTGGTGCGGATAGTACGGACGCGAGCCGTAATACATGCGCGGATGATAGTAAGCGTGATGATAATACGGACGCGGAAAGTAGCGATGCGCGTACGGCGGCATATACGGACCCGGCGCGTATTGCGCAGGCGGCGCATAAGTGCGGAACGGCACCATCATGCCTGCACCCGAATAATCAGGGCCCTGGTTGACGACGTAGAGCGGTGCCGGCTGCGTATAGACGGGAGTTTGCACGCCACAGGTGTTGCAGGGATTCCAGGTCACCGGCGCCGGAGCGCAGGCGCCGCAGCCGTTCCACGCCGGAACCGGCGTCGGAGCAACCGGCGGAATGAACGTCACGGCTGCAGTCGGCGTGCCGCAGACGCCGCAACCGACATTGATGGGGGCCGGAGCCACCGGAATTGCGTACACGATCGGCGCATAGACCGGAGTGCCGCAGCCGCCGCAAGGCGCCGGCTGGCTATAGACCGGCGCCGGGGCATAGCCGCCGCAGCACTGGGCAAAGGCCGACGGCGCCATGCCGACGGCGAACAGTGTGGCGACAGCCACGAACAGAGAACGATGGAACGACATGATACTCCCTCTACAGCTGCCCCGATGAGGAGGCGGATTGCGGCAGACCGGAATCGAACTGCCGAAACGTTTGGCGATCACGGATGATGATGGTGCGGACCTTTCCCATTCGGATCGACGTCGATGTTCGGCGCGTAGACAATTGGCGGCGCCGGATATGGGGCGTAATCGGTAACCGGGCCGGGAGCCGACTGGCTCGACCAACTCCGGAAGTAGCTTGGTGCGGGCGGCGGTTTCGGCGCACCGGGCGGCGGGACGATCTCAAGCCGGCCGTAGCCGGGTTTGCGATTATCGCGCGGGAAGTAGCCGGGCGCAGCGTACGGAACAGCGACCTCGAGCGGGCGGTAAATAACGACCGGCGCCATCGCTCCGGGCCGGTCAAGCCCGAACTCGCCCTCAACAATTCCCCATGAAGCGTCGATGCCATTGATGATGACAGGCACGTCCGGACGACCCGGAATGACAATCTGCGGTTCGCGCTGTGCAAAAGCAGGCGAAGCAGACACAGCCAACAGCAGCGCCACGGCAGCAGAACGACGCATCAAACGATCCGCGCAGGTTCAATTCTGCCGGCAACTCTAGGGAACCAGCGGCGGAAATTCGTTTATATCCGGGCAAGTTAGCGGGTGAATTGTTTGGTAAGCTTAATCATTCGTTGGCTGTCTCGGCCCCGTCCTGCTCCCGCCCGCCGCCCTACCCCCGACTTTCGGCTTAAGACCTCCGGCGGAGAGACAGCCCCACGAGCCCCGGATTACCGTTGAGACAATGGGCGGATCGGATCGGCAACCGAGTCCGTCCGGCTAACAATTCACGGGGAGGAATCGATGGATGATGCGGCGCTAAAGCGGATCGAAAGCGATCCGAACTTCATAAAACTCGTTCATGAGCGGCATGCGTTCGGGTGGACGCTGTCGATCATCATGCTGGTGATCTATTACGGCTTCATCGCCTTGGTTGCATTCGCTCCGAGCGTCATCGCCATCAAATTCGCCGGCTCAACGATCGGGATCGTACTCGGCGTCGCGATCATCCTGTCCGCGATCGTTCTCACCGGCATCTATGTGATACGCGCAAATGCCGAATACGACGATCTAACGGCCGCGATCGTTGCGAAAGCCAAGGGGGGAAACTAATGAACCGCTTCAACAAAGCTGGCCTTCTTGGCACAGCCCTCACAATCTTCGCCGGCGCCGCACACGCGCAAGGAACGGCCGCCCCTTCGACGCCCATCGACTGGACCGCAATTGTCATCTTCGCGGCCTTCGTCGTCCTGACGCTTGGCATCACCTATTGGGCGTCAAAGCACACCCGCACGACGAAAGATTTCTATGCCGCAGGAGGCGGAGTCAGCGGTTTCAGGAACGGTCTTGCAATCGCCGGCGACTATATGTCTGCGGCTTCGTTCCTCGGCATCTCGGCGCTGGTCTTTAGCACCGGCTACTATGGCCTTATCTACTCGATCGGCTTCCTCGTAGGTTGGCCGATCATCATGTTCTTGATGGCGGAGCCACTCAAAAATCTTGGCCGTTTCACCTTCGCCGACGTCGTTTCATATCGCCTGAGCGCCACGCCTATTCGCGCATTGGCGGCGACGGGAACCCTCGTCACGGTCGCGTTTTATCTGATCGCGCAAATGGTCGGCGCCGGACAATTGATCCAACTGCTGTTTGGCCTGCCCTACGCGGCCGCCGTTGTCATAGTCGGCGTCTTGATGGTGATCTATGTCACGTTCGGCGGCATGATCGCGACGACCTGGGTTCAGGTCATCAAGGCCGGCCTGTTGCTGGTCGGTGCAACGCTGATGTCGCTCCTGGTGCTGTCGGCTTTCGGCTTCGATTTCAACGCACTCGTTGCGAAGGCGGTCGAGACGCACCCAAGCCATGCGTGCAATTCTGCTTCCTGGCGCTGCAGTCGCCAACCCAATCTCGGCGATTTCGCTTGGCATGGCGCTGATGTTCGGCACTGCCGGACTGCCGCACATTCTGATGCGCTTCTTCACCGTTCGTAACGCCAAGGAAGCCCGTAAGTCGGTGTTTTCGGCAACGACTTTGATCGGCTATTTCTACATCCTGACCTTCATCATCGGCTTCGGCGCTATCGTGATGGTCTGCACAAATCCCGAATTATCACGAGGCCAAGGGCGCGCTGCTGGCGGGGCGATATGCCGCGATCCATCTCGCTCACGCCGTCGGCGGCGATCTGATGAAGGGCTTCATCGCTGCGGTCGCGTTCGCCACGATTCTGGCGGTGGTCTCCGGGCTGACGCTTTCAGGCGCCAGCGCGGTCAGCCATGACCTCTACGCAAGCGTGTTCCGTCACGGCCGTGTCGATGAAGCCGCAGAAGTCCGCGCCTCCAAGATCACAACCGTGA
>CAWECH010000014.1:0-46995 GCA_963807565.1 uncultured Alphaproteobacteria bacterium
GGCTTCGTCTGTGCCGTAGGCAGCGGCGGCACGCTTGCCGGTATCGGTATGGCGCTCAAGGCACGCAGCAGCGCTGTACGCATCGCGCTCGCCGATCCGATGGGCGCTGCGCTGTACAGCTACTACACAACCGGCAAGCTCAAATCGGAAGGCTCCTCGATCACCGAAGGCATCGGACAGGGCCGCATCACCAAGAACCTCGAGAACGCTCCGATCGACACCGCATTTCAGATTCCGGATGCGGAGGCGCTGCCGATTGTCTTCGACCTTCTGGAACATGAAGGCCTGTGCGTCGGTGGTTCATCAGGCATCAATATCGCGGGTGCGGTCCGGCTCGCCAAAGAACTCGGACCGGGCCACACCATCGTTACAATTCTCGCCGACTACGGCACGCGTTACCAATCGAAGCTGTTCAACCCGCAGTTCCTGCGTGAGAAGAGCTTGCCGGTGCCAGACTGGCTCGAACGCAAGTCGACAATCAAAGTCCCCTACGAATGAACCTCACGACCCTGCGGCGCGTTATTGAACGAGTGCAAAATGCTGAGACCCGATAACGATTCCGCTTCACCGCCAAAGAGCCGCTGGTTCGTCTCAACCGACTGGCTTGCCGAGCATTTGCAAGACCGCGATCTCGTGGTGGTGGACGGCTCATACCTTGTGCTGCAAAAGCGAGATGCGCGCGCAGAATATCTCAAGGAGCATATTCCGCGGCGCGGTTTTCTTCGACGTCGACACCGTCGCCGATCATTCGACGGAATTGCCGCACATGCTGCCGGGCCCGAAGCAGTTTGGCGAAGTGGCCGGTACACTCGGCATCGGCAACGATACGACGGTCGTGATCTACGACAGCGTCGGCCTTTATTCCGCGCCGCGGGTGTGGTGGACGTTCCGCATATTCGGCGCCAAGAACGTCTACATCCTCGACGGTGGCCTGCCCAAATGGAAAGCCGAAAACCGGCCGCTCGAAGCCGGTGAAGGCAACCGCGCGCCACAGAAGTTCAATGCGGAGATGAATGTCGGCGCTGTCGCCACGCTTGCCGACATGCGCATGGCGGTTACCGACAAGAGCGTGCAGATCGTCGATGCCCGCTCCGCCGAACGGTTCGCCGGCAAAGCCGCCGAACCACGGCCGGGCCTGCGATCCGGCCGCATGCCGGGTTCATTCAACGTACCGTTTGACCGTGTGCTTAACGGCGGCACGCTGGCATCCCGCGACCGCATTGAAGCCGCGTTCGAAGACGCCGGCGTCGATCTCGACAAGCCGATTTTTACGTCGTGCGGTTCGGGAATGACCGCCGCAATCCTTACCTTTGCACTGGATTCCATCGGCAGGACCGCCAAAGGTTTGTACGACGGATCGTGGACCGAATGGGGCGGCCGTCCCGATCTTCCCATCGAACGCGGCTAACAAATCTCGCGGCAATTGCGATCGCCGCATCCTGACGTTTGCTTATACGCGCATCGCCACGATCGGTTCATCAGTTGCGCCTAGACATCCATTCCAAATCGTCAGAGGATTACTCCATGCCAACAATCAAATCCCCGCACCGCCGCCACGTCATTCAGTCCGCTATCGCTGCAATCGGTGCAGCTGCCGTAAGTCGTTCCGTTGCGTTCGGACAAGACAAGCCTCTCACGAAAATCCGTTACAACGAAGTCGTGCGTTCGCTTCTCTACACGCCCGCCTACGTTGCGATAACGAACGGGTATTTCAAGGATGCAGGCTTCGAGGTCGAGCTCACAACGGCGAATGGCGGTGACAAGTCGGTCGCCGCTCTGATCTCCGGTAGCGCCGATATCGCCCTGATCGGGCCAGAGACTACGATTTATGTCGCGAACAGCGATTCGACGACGAAAGTACGCATCTTCTGCGGACTTACCGCGACGGACGGCTTCATGCTGATGAGCCGCACCAAGATCGACAAGTTCGACTGGAGCATGCTGAAGGGCAAGGAGGTGCTTGGTTTCCGGCCCGGCAGCACACCCTTGCTGTTCCTGGAAGAGGCGATGCGAATGAACGGTGTCAATCCGGACACCGACGTAAAGCTCCTCAACAATCTCGCGGTCCCGGCGCGCGTTGGCGCCTGGCTTTCCGGCCAGGGTGAGTTCGCCATCTTTATCGAACCCGACGCCTCGCAGCTCGAACTTGACGGCAAAGCCTTCTTTTTGGCCTCCGTCGGCGAGACGGTCGGATTTGCCGATTACACGTCTTTCATGGCGACCGACAAATATCTGCAGGACAATCCAGCAATCATCCAGGGCTGGACCGATGCGATTTATCGCGCGCAGAAATGGACAGCCGCAGCTTCCGCTACCGACATCGTCAAGGCAATCTCCGGCTACTTCCCGGGCATCAGCCAGCAGGCCATGGTCGCGGCCGCGGAGCGCTATCAGAAACTCAAGATCTGGAAGTCCTCGCCGGTGATAGAAACGAAGGCAATCGACCGGTTCGAGGACATTTTGATCCACGGTCACGTGCTGGATGACAGCAAGCGCGTAAAATTCACCGACCTCGTCGTGACCGAATTCGCGGCCAAGGCGAAATAGCCTGTGCCGGCGACGGCAGCCTCACATGTCACGCCGAAAGTGGAGTTACGCAATGTCGGATTGCGCTACTTCGGCCTCGAGGGTGAAACCGAGGCCCTGAAGGATATCTCGCTCTCGGTCGCACCCGGCGAGTTTGTCGCCATCATTGGACCGAGCGGATGCGGCAAAAGCACTTTGCTCTCGCTGATATCCGGCATCGTCACACCGACGGAGGGATCCGTGCTGGTGGACAGCCAGCGTGTAGCGGGGCCGAACCCCAAGATCGGTTACATGCTCCAGCAGGACTACCTGTTCGAGTGGCGGACAATCCTCGAGAACACAGTTTTGGGTGCGGAAATCCAGGGTCTGCCGAAACAACAGGCGTACGAACGCGCGACCCGGCTGCTCAAGCGCTATGGGCTTGGCCAGTTCCTCCATCACCTGCCGCGTCAGCTCTCCGGCGGTATGCGCCAGCGCGTCGCCCTGGCCAGGACACTCTGCACCGAGCCAGATGTGGTCCTTCTCGACGAGCCGTTTTCCGCCCTGGACTCGCAAACGCGGCTGGCACTCGCCGACGAGATAACCGGGATACTGCGGCGCGAAGCAAAAACGGTGATCCTGGTGACGCACGACATCGGTGAAGCGATCAGCATGGCCGAGCGTGTCGTGGTGATGTCGCGGCGTCCTGGGCGCATCAAGTCCAATCACGCGATTGATTTTGGAACGTCGGATATCGCAAGGCCGACGCCTTTGGCGGCCCGCAGCCGTCCTGAATTCAATCAATACTTCAACACGCTCTGGCAGGAGCTCGATATCAATGTCGAACGCTGAAGCCGTGGGACCGGCGCGAAAGAAGCCCGCAGTACCGCGATTGGTTGCGACGCGAACGACGTAACCGCTGGACAGTTCATGCCGTGCAATTTGCGATCTTCGTGACCTGCATGGTGCTGTGGGAGATCCTGCCGCGGAATCATATCGTCAACCCGCTGTTTACAAGCTACCCGTCAGCGATCTGGCCGACATTCCTGAGCATGCTCAGCGCGACGCCCCAGCAGGCCAGCATTATCGCTCACACCTGGGCAACAGTTTCAGCCACCGTTATCGGCTTTACCGCCGCCATAGTGCTTGGCACTGCGATCGCCGCGGCGCTGTGGTGGTGGAACATTCTGTACAAAGTGCTCGACCCATACCTCGTCGTCGCCAACGCGATGCCGAAGACCGCCTTTGTTCCGATTTTCTATGTCTGGCTTGGTGCAACGCTATCGATCTACGGCATGTCGCTGGCGATCTCGCTGTTTATCACCGTGCTCATGATCTACAGCGGATTCCAGGGCATCGATCCGAACAAGATCAAGCTCGCGCAGACATTCGGCGCGACCAAGGCTCAGATCCTGACAAAGGTGGTCCTGCCCGGGAGCATCCCAACGCTCATCGCCACGTTGAAAGTCAATGCCGGCCTGTCGCTGGTCGGTGTCGTCGTCGGTGAATTCGAATCGGCAAACTTGGGACTTGGCTATCTGATTCAGTACGGCAGTCAGATCTTCAAAATGAATATCGTCATGACCGCCGTTACCCTGCTCGCGGTCGTTTCCTCGTTGATATATCTCGCAATCTCCTGGCTGGAATCGGCGGTGATGCGGCGGCGATAGAAGGAATATCCATTAGGCGTGGATTCGGCAGCAATTCTTGCTATGATCCTGCGCCATGATCTTCCGTCAGCTCTTTGACAGCACGTCTGGCACCTACACCTACCTGCTCGCCAGCCGGCACGGCGGCGAGGCGCTGATCATCGATCCGGTCATCGAGCGGGTCGAGCGGTATCTGCAGCTGGTGCGTGAGCTTGACCTTAAACTGGTCAAAGCGGCCGATACGCATCTGCACGCCGATCACGTCACCGGCCTGGGCGCGCTGCGCGACCAGACCCATTGCATCACCGTGATGGGCGAGAACACCAAAGCAGATGTCGTGTCGATGCGTGTCGCCGAAGGCGATCGTATTGCCATCGAGGGTTTGCAGCTCGATGTGTTGTTTACCCCGGGCCATACCGACGATTCCTACTCCTTCCTGTACGGCGACCGCATCTTCACCGGCGACACGCTGCTGATCCGCGGCACCGGGCGCACCGACTTTCAAAATGGCGACCCGCGCGCGCAATACGATTCGATCTTCAACAAGCTGTTGAAGCTGCCCGATGAGACGCTGGTCTATCCCGCCCACGACTATAAGGGCGAGACGGTGTCGACCATCGGCGAGGAAAAGCTTTTCAACCCGCGGCTCAAGGTCAAATCGGTCGACGAATACGTCGACCTGATGAATAACCTCAATCTGCCCAATCCGAAGATGATGGATGTCGCCGTGCCGGCAAACATGCACGTCGGCTTGCATCAGGAGATCGTCGCCAGCAAGGGCTGGGCACTGACTGCTGCTGACGCACTGGCATTACCCGGCCGCAAGGATGTCGCGCTCGTCGATCTGCGCGAAAAAAGCGAGCGCGAAAAACATGGCATCATCCCAGCTTCGCTGCACGCGCCCTACCCTGACTTGCCGCAAAACGTCAGTCCGGGAGGCATGTTGCACGAACTCGCTGCTGCGACCGGCAAACGGATCGTGTTCTACTGTGCATTTGGCGAACGGTCGGCGATGGCGGTGCAGGCGGCACAGGACGCCGGCATCAACACCGCCTGCCATATCCAGGGGGGCATCGCCGCCTGGAAAAAAGCAGATGGCCCGGTGACACGCTAGGCAGAAACGCGAAAGCCGCAGGCGGGTGTGGCCTGCGGCTTCCGCTTATTGGCGCGCCCTGCGGGGAGGCGTGAAAAACAGGACGCGCCCGGTAATCGCGATCAACTAGAGCTTGGAGTCCTGATCGTCGTTGCTCATGTTGCGCATTCCGCCATGGCCGTTCTGACCAAAGTGCCGGTGACGCCCAGCCTTGACCGTCGCCTTGGCCATCGCCCTGGTCATTCTGACCGAAGTGGCGGCGACCCCAGCCCGGGCCGTCCTGGGCCGATCCTGGCCGTTCTGACCGAAGTGCCGGTGACCCCAGCCTTGGCCATTTTGACCGCCGTCATTCATGGCGTGCCGGTGTTCGTGCGGCCGCAGGATACGCGCCAGCATCGTAAAGCGGGCCTTCTGCGCATCGTTGAGGCTTTGGTAGAGCGGTGCTCCGGCGTCAGAGATCTGCTTGAGCGCGGCGCCACGCTTGGTCATTGCATCCGCCCGGTGTGACATCCGGTCGAACGGGCTGGTCGCGTTGGCATTCGGGGCTTGCGTCCCCTGCCTGCCGCCGCCTGACGAGCCTGGATACGCTGCACGCGCAACTGAACCATGTTGTGCAGAGCCTGCTCGAACGACGGCCAGTTCTTCGCCTGGTCGGGGGTGAGTTCGAGGCCGGCTTTCAGCGCCGCGATCCGCGCGTCGCCGAATGCAGCTACATCGTCCGCACTGAGATGACGGTGCTGGTGCTCGGCGCGGGGACCGCCGTTGCCGAAACCACCATGGCCGTCAAAACGCTGCTGCGCATACACGTAGGTAGAACCGGCGATGGCGAGAGCTGCCGTCGCGGCAATCACTGGCTTGAGCATGTCATCCTCCACAGATGTCTGGTGCGTGGATAATGGCCTCGAGCCGCGGCGATTCAAGTTAAGCTTTGTACAGAGAAAGCAATCGCAAGAGATTACGGCTTTGTAATCTTGGGCAAAATCTTGGCGACGCAAAGTATAACGAAAGTAACTTCTGCCAAATAAGCCAGGCCGACATCGTAACAACTTGAGGAACGCCGCTTCAGCGCAAAATCTGCTGCAGAAAAAGCTTGGTGCGCTCGTGTTGAGGCGCGGTGAAAAAGCCTTCCGGCTTGTTGATCTCGACGATCTGCCCGTCAGCCATGAAGATGATCCGGTCGGCAACCTGCCGGGCAAATCCCATCTCGTGCGAGACGACAAGCATGGTGATGCCGTCTGAAGCCAGCTCGACCATGGTGTCGAGAACTTCCTTGACCATCTCCGGATCGAGCGATGACGTCGGCTCGTCGAACAACATGATGTTCGGATTCATGCAAAGCGCTCGCGCAATCGCGACCCGCTGCTGCTGACCGCCGGACAAGGTCGCCGGATATTTCTGCGCCTGATCGGGAATTTTGACCCGCTCCAGAAACTTCATGGCGAGCGCTTCGGCTTCCTGTTTCGGCATGCGGCGCACCCAGATCGGCGCCAGCGTGCAGTTCTCCATGACGGTCAGATGGGGAAACAGATTGAATTGCTGAAACACCATGCCGACGTCGCGCCGAACCGCCACGATCTGCTTGGGATTGTCGGTAAGTTCGATGCCATCGACGATGACGCGGCCGACCTGCCAATCCTCCAGCCGATTGACGCAGCGAAGCATCGTCGATTTACCGCCGCCGGACGGGCCGCAAATCACAATACGCTCGCCGCGCATCACCTTCAGGTTGATGTCGCGAAGCACATGAAATTCGCCGTACCACTTGTTGAGGCCGATAATCTCGACCGCGACATCGGGGCGTTGGCTGCCGGCTTCGGAATTCGTTGCGCCATCATCGCCCTCTTCGTCCCGAACGGCGCTCCAGCCGCAGCTTCGACGCGCCGCGCGTAGCGCGACATGCTGTAACAGCACACAAAATAGAACATTGCTGCAAAAACATAGCCGGTGGTCGAAACGATCGGGCTCGCCCAGTTGGGATCGCCGCGCGCCGCTTCGATCGTGCGCAGAAAATCGAAGATCCCGACCACAAAAACCAGCGATGTGTCCTTGAACAGCGCGATGAAGGTATTGACGATATTCGGCAACGTAACACGCAGCGCCTGCGGCAAGATCACCAGCGCCATCATCCGCCAGAACGGCAGTCCCAGCGCACTGGCTGCTTCGTATTGGCCGCGTGGGATCGAGGCAAGGCCGGCACGCACGACTTCGGCCATATAGGCAGAAGCGAACATCGCGACACCAATCCAGGCGCGCACGAATTTGTCAGGAGCCAGGTATTCAGGAACGAAGAGCGGCAGCATCACACTGGCCATGAACAGCACGGTGATCAGCGGCACCCCGCGTACGAATTCGATGAATGATATCGAGAGAACGCGGACGACGGGAATTTTCGAGCGGCGCCCAAGCGCAAGCAGAATGCCGACCGGCAGCGAGACCACGATACCAATGGTCGCCAGCACCACCGTCACCAGGACGCCGCCCCACAAATCGGTCGGAATCCGCAGTATCCCCGATCGAGACGATGCCCCGGAGCAGGATAAAGGACAGTATCGGCAGCACGACAAAGAAGTAGATCGCACCCAGGCTGCGACGCGGCGCCGATAGCCACAGCATCCAGGTGATGCCGAATGCCAGCGCAATAAAGAACAGATCAACCCTCCAGCGCTCTCCAAGCGGATAAAATCCATAGACCAGGTAAGAGAACCAGACGCGGATAAAGGCCCAGCATGCGCCCGGTTCCGGATTGCCGGGCGACGCGAGGCAGGCTGTTCGATCGGCCCCTGACCATGTTGCGTCGACAAGGAGAAACCTGATCACCGGCGGCACGACCCACGCGATCAGAAGCAGGCAAAGAAGCGTCAACACGCAATTGAGCGGTGACGAAAACAGGTTGGCGCGCAGCCAGCCCAGCGCCCCGGCTCGCGTTATTGGCGGCGGGCGGCGTTCCGCCGGTGCTTGCCGCAAAAAATATTGAGGGGTGTAGGCGGACATAGCCATCACCGCTCCACGAGGGCAACCGAGCGCCCGTAGAGGTTCATCAAAAACGACGTGACCAGGCTGATCGAAAGATACACGGCCATTGTGATCGCAATGACTTCGACTGCCTGCCCCGTTATGTTGAGGACGCTGCCGGCAAAAACCTGCACAAGATCGGGATAGCCGATCGCGACTGCGAGCGAGGAGTTTTTGGTCAGGTTGAGATACTGATTGGTCAGCGGCGGCACGATCACGCGCATTGCCTGCGGCACCACGATCAAGCGCAACGTCGTCGACGAGCGCAGGCCCAGCGCCTGCGCGGCCTCGACCTGACCGTGCGAAACGGACTGCACGCCCGCACGCACCACTTCGGCGATGAACGCGGCGGTATAAACCGATAGAGCGAGCAGGAGCGCGGCGAATTCGGGAAGGATTTCGAGCCCGCCACGGACATTGAAGCGGCCTAGGTCGGGATTGTGAAATGAAAGCGGGAAACGGAACAGCACGAACGCGGCGAGCGGCAGGCCGATAATTGCGGCCAGAACCGGCCAAAGCGTCCGCGCTTGCTTGCCGGTACGGTCTTGTAAACGGCGCCCCCGAACGTGAAGTACGCTCGCAGCGATGACGCCAATCAGGAACGCGATGAGCACGGCGTCAAAGCGCTCGCCGAATTCAGGACGCGGCAGGAATAGTCCGCGATTGTTTAGATAGCCGCCGAACGGCAGCGCGATACTACCGCGCAATTCCGGCAACGCCTTCAGGACGGCGTTGTACCAGAACAGAATTTGCAGGAGCAGCGGGATGTTGCGGATCAGTCCAACATAACCGCCGGCAAGCCGCGCCACCAGCCAGTTTCGCGACAACCGCGCCAGCCCTACGACAAAGCCTATGATCGTCGCAAGCACGATGCCGAGCGCAGATACCAGCAACGTGTTCAGCAGGCCGACCCAGAAAGCGCGGCCGAAGGTCGATGCACTGGAAGAGAACTCGATCAGCGTCTGGCTGATGTCGAATCCGGCGGTGTTGTACCAAAAGCCGAATCCGTGCGCGATATTGGCGCGCGCCAGATTTACGGCTGCGTTGTAAGCAGCGCCGCCGGCGAGAGCGACGACGACGAGGACAAGTGCAGTTTGCAGCGCGATGCTGCGGAACAGACCGTCATGCCGCTGCGGCGGCCGAGCGACATCGGTCATCGACGCTCACCGGTCTGGCCCGCGCGGCGCCTGCGGATCGTCAAGTCCTAGCGAACCGGAATGCCATATTGCAGGCCGCCCTTGGTCCACAGCGCATTCAGGCCGCGGGCGATTTTTAAGGGCGAGCCTTGACCGACCGTAGCCTCAAAGCTCTCACCATAATTGCCCACCGACTTGATGATACGCACCGCCCAGTCATTGGTAAGACCGAGCGACTCGCCAAATTGACCCTCGACGCCGAGCAAACGCCGGGTTTCCGGATTGGCGGATTTCATCTGGTCATCGAGAGTGGCTTTGCTCACGCCTAGCTCTTCGGCATCGACCATCGCGTAATGGACCCACCGCACCAGATCTTCCCAGGCATCGTCACCCTGACGCACGGCCGGGCTCAACGGCTCTTTGGAGATGATCTCGGGCAATATGATGTTGTCGTTCGGATTGCTCAGCAGCACGCGCTCGCCGTAAAGGCCGGAAGAGTCCGTCGTGTAAGAGTCGCAGCGGCCGCTGTCATAAGCCTTGATCGCTTCGTCGGCGGTCGCGAAAGTCACCGATTTGAGCGACATATGGTTGGAGCGGAAGAAGTCGGCGAGGTTAAGCTCGGTCGTGGTGCCCTGCTGTACGCAGACCGAAGCGTCGTTGAGCTCAAGGGCGGAGCTGACCTTCAGCGCCTTATGCACCATGAAGCCCTGCCCGTCATAGTAATGGATCGCTGCGAAATCGATGCCAAGTGTCGTGTCGCGCGACATTGTCCAGGTCGTATTGCGCGACAGAACGTCGATATCGCCCGATTGCAGCGAGGTGATTCGGTTCGCCGCCGTCAGCGGCACGAATTTGACCTTGGTCGGATCGTTGAAAATCGCCGCCGCAATCGCGCGGCAGAAATCAACGTCGAACCCGGTCCAGTTGCCCTGCGCATCTGGCATGCCGAAGCCGGCGAGCGTGCCGTTTGCCCCACATACAAGCTGGCCGCGGTCCTTCACTGCCTTGAGCGTCTGCGCGCTGGCCGCCTGGGCCGCGAACACGAACATCGTTGCAATAGCGAATGCCGTAGCTAAACGTTTCATGATCAGGCCTTTCAGCGTGAATGGCGCGCCAGAACCCCAATGCCGCGGCACGCGCAGAGGAACCACATCTGAGAACGATCTTGCTGCAAGGTCAAGGGGTTGACGACCGCGCAGATTGCCGAGGTAACGGCGTAATGATCGGCAAATACAACATCCAAGAGACACCGGTATGAACGACAATACAAGCGGCCATCGTGACCCGCCAGCGCCACAGCGCGATCCCGATACGCCTAGTTACGGACGCATTACAGGACCTCAAGGGTCCGAATTGCGCAGGAGTCGCCTTGCTGCCGTCCGGACTTGCCGCTGCGACCGTTAGACCGCTGCGGCAGCCTGCTTTCGTTCGCGCAGGACGAAATAGAGATTGCGCAAGTAGACGAACACGCCGAACGCCTGTCCGGCGATAAACACCGGGTCCTTGCGGTAAAGCGCATAGACCAAAAGCAACAAGCCGCCGCCAATCGAAAACCACCAGAACGCCAGCGGAATGACGCTGCGCCCTGCCCGTTCCGACGCGAGCCATTGCACCACAAAGCGCATGGTGAAGAGACCCTGCGCGGCAAAGCCCAGTACGACCCACCAATCGAGATTGATGATGAAAACATCGCGCAAATAGCCGCCGACCGCATGCGCCAGATCAATGAGCAAGGGTCACCTCCTGCGCGTCCGGAACGCGTTTCCTGCGGCGAATAAGCCACCACACTCCCGCGAGATCGAGAATTCCGATCCAGAGTCGATCAAAAAATCCGTAGTTTGAGATACCATGCCGGCGTTGCCTGTCGACGACGTCGACATATCCAATCGTCCACCCATCGCGCCGTATCAGCGCCGGCAAAAAGCGGTGCAGGCCATCGAAATAGGGCAACGCGAGAAACACGTCGCGGCGGAATGCTTTTAGGCCGCAACCGGTATCGCGCGTGCCGTCTTTGAGCACGGCATTGCGCACCGCGTTGGCAATACGTGATTGCAGTTTTTTGAACCCGGTATCCTTGCGGCCGAGACGCTGACCGGCCACGAGCCCGCACCGTGTTCCTCCAGCCTCAAGCGCGGCAATCAGTGCCGGGATGAAAGCCGGATCATTCTGACCATCGCCGTCGAGCGTCACAACGACCGGAGCCCGAGCCGCGTTCACACCGGTGCGTACCGCAGCCGATTGGCCGCACGACTGCGCGTGCCGGATCTGCCGCAGCCAGAAATGCTGCGCCATTAGCGCGCGCAGTTCGTCTTCGCTTCCGTCTTGCGAGCCGTCGTTGACATAGACGATCTCAAACGCACGCCCCTGCAGCGCCGCGGCAATCTCGGCGATCAGTGGCGCGACATTGCCGGCTTCGTTGCGCACCGGCACGACCACGGATATGGCGGGACCGGGCCCGTTGCTCAGCGACATGCGGGAAGCTTCTAAAGCCCATCCGGTACGGGTTCAACTGGGCGGAATCTGAGGTTTTTCAACGGGTTTTCGCCGGAAGAGGCTTTCGCTGACCGCTACCACGACCTGATTAAGCGATGGCCCGGCAAAAGCGTGCAGATCAATTGGCGAAAACAGCAGCCCGCGAGCAGCAAACCAGCGGCGTACTAATTCCGCGCCAACCGTCCCGACCAGCGCGCCGGCAATCACGTCGCTTGGATGGTGCGCAATCACCACGACGCGGCTGAACATGATGATCAGGGCGTAGATCCACAAAATACCGCGTGTGCGCGGCCAGATCGCGCCGATTGCAATCGCGACCGAAGCGGCGGTGACGGAGTGACCGGACGGCATGCTGGCGTACTCCGGCTGCCAGGTGAACGGCATGTAGGCAAATGGATCGTCGTGCCCACCGACATAGGGTCGGGCACGACCGATCAAGCCTTTGACCAGGGTGACGAACAGCCCCGGAATTGCGATCGCCAGAAACAGAAAGCCAAACCTCACAGTGAGCGCGGCCAACACCGCTCGCGTCCTCTGTGTCAGTGTCCTCGCGGTAATTGCCGCCAGAAACAGCAGCACGAAGCCGAACGGAAACAGAAACCACCCCGAAAGCCCGAAGTCGGTAATCTGCTCAAACAGGTCATCGAACCACTGTGGCAGTCCACGCGCCCAATTGATCGCTGCGGCGTCGAACGTGAACATCGACACAACAATCGCAACAAGCACCACCGCGATTGCCACGAACTCGCCGGCTTTCGGCGGAGCAAGTCTGACCTTTGGCGGGCGGCATAAGACGCGCCACCATTGCGCGAGATTGCTCAACACGTTACGCGGCCGTCTGCGCGGTCATGGCGCACTTGCGGATTGAAAGACCGCAATGCTGATCCGCTGTCCCCGGCTGATATTGTAGCCCTCGACATTGGGCCCTCGTTCGTAGCGCAGCCCAATCGCCTCGGCGCGAAGCGCAAAAGTGCGTTCCTGACGCACTTCGATGAACGCGAAACGGCAGGTGCCTTGCAGGAGGAAATCCGCGGCGCTGGAAGCATCGGTCAAACGGGTCCTCGTCCCGGCGAGAAAGACCAGGCTCGGCTCTTCATAACCGGCGCTCGCCGCGACGGGATCCTTGCAACTGGCGCCATGCAGAATATTGGCCAGGGTCACGCTGGGAAATACCGGCTTGAGCCAGGGCAGCGTTATGGAGAACACGCCGATCACCAGCAATATGCCGCTCGCAGTTACACGCAACATCGTTAGTTCGGCACCGTCGTCCTCGTAGAGCAGCCAGGCGAAAAGGCCACACACAGTCGCCACCGCAAAAAATGGCCAAGCCGGGATCGCAGGATCGCGGGCCAGAAGAATCGCGAGCGTGACGGTACCCACGCTGATGATGATCGGTCCGATTAACCACCACACCGCACCGCGCACCAGCCACAGCCGATGCGACAGCACTTTTGATTCAATGGCGCCGGCGATGAGAATGGCAATCGCTGGGTAGAGCGGCAGCACGTAGTGCGGCAGCTTGGTCACAACCAGCTCGAAAACGACCCAGGACGGCAACAGCCACGCCAGCAAGAATTTGACAGCAGGCTCGCGGCGCGCGGTCCAGACTGCGGGCGCAGCAAGTGGTGCGAGAATCGAGGCGGGATAAAAAGTAAAAAAGAACAGGAGGAAATAAAGGCCAGGCGGCGCACCATGCGCATCCTGCCCGCTGGCGAGTTTCGAGAGCATGTCCTGACCGACCGATCCGACAAGAAATGCGCTCCCGACTCTTGCGTAAATCAGCACGAACCACGGCAAAACGATCAGTAGCAGCCAGCAAAATCCAGTCAGCGGACGAAGCGCCAGTAACCAGCGGCCCGACCGCTCCATGATTGACAGAATGACCGCGGGAAAACCGACAATCATCAGGTTGACCGGGCCCTTGATCAGGATTCCTGCGGCCAACGCTGACCAAAATACCAGCGGCAACAGCCAACCCAGCCGCTCTCGTCCCGTATCGCGCGGCAACATGTATGCGCGCGCCAGCACGCTCATCGCGGTGACGATCGTGAACAACAGCATCGCGTCGGTTTTGGCGAGCCGCGCCTCCCCCGAGAGAAGTACCGACGTCGCCATCATCAGGCCTGCGAGGAAGGCACCGCTGCGGCTGACGAACATCAATGCGCACCAGTATGTCGCAAGCACCGCACCGACTGCACCGATCAACGACGGAATCCGGTACAGCCAGATCGTGGTTTGTGCGTCGTGTACGCCCAAAGCCTCGGCCGTTTTCACGGCGGCGGCCTGCAGCCAATAGATGCCGACCGGCTTCCGGTAGCGGACGTCGTCCTGATAGCGGATGTCGACGTAATCGCCGGTTTCGATCATCTGCTTTGTCGCTTGTGCAAAATAGGCTTCGTCGCGATCAACGGGCGGAATATGAAAAAATCCGGGCAGGAAAAGGCACAGCGAAATAAGCAGCAAGACGCCGAGCGCTCGCCGGTGCGACGCCACAGCAAAATCAAAGACCGGGCCAAGGCCATTGGCCGGCCAGGGAAATGCCGCGCTGCTCGTACTCATGCTGTGCCGATAGCCCTTAACGAGGGGCGACCATAGAGAAATCCCCGACGCCGGGAAAGCGCCGCAGGATTGCATACGGCCTCAGAGGCCTATTGAGCAGAGCCCGCTACGGGCTTGTTTTGGCAAGGAGAAATTGAACAGCCCGCGCTGACCGTGCGGACAATTCCGCGCAGTATCGAACTGTCGTCCACGCGCACAGAAACGCTGCCCATACTGCCTGCGGAGTCGATTACCGTGACACGGGAAAATCCCGGTCCGTCGGGCCGAAAGAACAATGCCCCTTGGGTCCCCTGATCGAATTTCTCGACCGGCACGCCGTTCACCAGGACTGTCAGCGGCGCGACAGCTCCGGTGACTTTGAGCGGCACCGAATCCGCTCCGCCATGCGCCATATCAAGCCGTGCGCCATCAGGCGGATAGAGAATATGGAGCGACGCCTGTGCCGCCTCCCCGCCGAAGCGGCCCGACTGGAAGTGTTTGAGCGGCCCCGGCAGTTTTGCGCTCGTTGTCACCAGCACGCCTTTCGGCGCGCGCGGTAACGCCGCGGGAGCGCCCAGGCGGGCAAACGCATCGAACAGGATTGGCGCCGCAGCCTGACGCCCGACAAGGCCAGGCACCGGCGCACCGTCAGGACGCCCTACCCACACGCCGATCGTGTGTTTGCCATCGAAGCCGATCGACCACGCATCGCGATAGCCGTAGCTCGTGCCGGTCTTGTAAGCGATACGGCCTGCTACGCCGTTTTCCGGCGGCGGCGAACCAAGCAACACGTTGTCGACATACCAGGCGGCGACCGGATCCATCAGCCGCTTCGCTTGCGGCGCTACGCTTGCAGATTGCTCGCTAAGCGGCAGCGTGGTCCCAAGCCTGGCGAGACCGGCGTAAAGCATGACAAGATCGGAAAGTTTGATGCCCGCACCACCAAGCCCGATTGCAAGCCCGGGCGCCTCTCCCGCCGGAAGCACCAGCGACGCACCGGCCTGCGAGATTTGGGCGGTAAGACGATTTGGCCCGACCATATCCAGCACGGCGATCGCTGGAACATTGAGCGATTGCTGCAATGCCTTGCGGACGGTCACCGTGCCCTGGAACGTCGAGTCAAAGTCCTTTGGCGCATAGCCGTTGTAACTCACCGGCCGGTCATCGATCAGCGTTTCCGGATGAATGAAGCCGTCCTCAAAGCCAAGTCCGTAGATGAAAGGCTTGAGCGTCGAGCCGGGCGATCGCAGTGCCTGGGTCATATCGACCTGCCCCGCGCGATGCGGATCGAAATAATCCGGCGAGCCGATGCGGGCCAAAACCTCGCCGGTCGCATTGTCCACTGCGAGAATGGCCAGCGAGACGCCGGGGCCAAGCGTGGACACCAGCATGCGCTCGCGGTCACGCGCCAGCGCCTCCAGATTTTTCTGGATCGCAGCGTCGATCGTCAGACGATGCTCGCGCGCGTCCGGTGACCTCAACACCGCGTGGTCCGAAGCGTGTGGGGCCAGAAGCGGCATGGCGTAACGGGCGCTCGGAGAAGCTTCAGCTTTGGCCAGTGCGATCTCGTCGGCAGGCACCATGCCGGTCGCGGCAAAACGATCGAGCACACGGTCGCGCGCGGCGCGTGCAACATCCGGCGCACGATCCGGCCGGCGCAATTCTGGCGATTGCGGCAGCGCGACAAGGAGCGCCGCTTCACCAAGTGTCAGCTTCTTCGGCTCCTTGCCAAAATAGGCGAGCGACGCAGCGCGAATGCCCTCGATATTCCCGCCGTACGGCGCGAGCTCCAGATAGAGCGTGAGCACCTGATCTTTGGTCAGCGCCCGCTCGAGTTCGATGGCGCGCACGCTCTGGCGAAGCTTCGCGATGAATGTCCGGCTGTTGCGCGGCTCCAGCAGCCGCGCCACCTGCATGGTCAGCGTTGAGCCACCGGATTCGATATGCCCGGTGCTGACAAGCTGAAAGGCAGCACGCAGCATCGCCAGCGGATCGACGCCGTGATGGCTGCGGAACCGCTTGTCCTCGTAGGCGAACAACACATCGAAGAAGCGCGGATCGACAGCGCCAACTGTTTCCGGCAGCCGCCAGCGGCCATCGCTTGTCGCGTAGGCGCGCAACAACCGCCCGTTACGATCAAGCACGGTCGACGAGAATTGCATACTTTGGCCGAGCGGCGGCGGTCCAAGCGATTTAACCCACCATGCCAAGCCGCTACTCGCCGTCAGGACGACGAGCAGCGCTCCAGCAATGACGCGGCGAACTCGCATTATTTGCCAGCCGTCACTTCGACGTTGCCGGTCTCGCTGCGGCCGTAGCGGTCCGGCCGGTACATATCCTCGACGCTCGCCTGTGGCCGGATGTATTGGCCCGGCGACACGGCGCGCACGACATACGCCACCGTGAACACTGGCGCATCGCCACGCTTGCGGTCGAACGCCGCCGTAAACCGATCGTCACGGAACTCGGTGTTGACCGGTTCAACCGCGTCGGTGATCCACGGCAGCGTCCCGGTATCGCCGGACGAGACGAGATGCGGGTTGTCGATTTCAAACCCGGCCGGCAGATAATCGGCAACGATGATCCGGCCGAATTGCGGTTGTGCTTCAGTGATCTTCAGTACCACCACCAGCTTGGTGTTCTGCTTGACGTGAGCGGGATCAACGGAATCGCCATCGAGCGTGAAGGTTTGTCGCTCAATTTTGAAGCCATTCGACGCCGCTGGCTCTGGTGTCACCGGAGCGCCGCTGACGGTAACGACCGCCCGCACGTCGTTGCCGCCCTGGTTGGTGATACGGAACGGGTCTCTCAGATCGCTGGCGCGGATTGTCCGGTAAACCGGCTTCTGCGTGGCACTGCCATTGACGTCGAGCGCCAGATTGGCCGCGTCTTTCGCCATCGCGCTTGCCGCTAGCAGTAGCCAGGCGTCCTCCTGGGTCGAGGTCGGGCGCAATTGCGCGCGTGCGTCTTCAACACGCTGGACTGCAGCCTGCACGGTGGCGGGTGCGGCACCACCCTCGGACGCCAGCGTCACGATTGCTGCTGCATCGCGTAGCGTCGAGCCGTAGTCCGTGTTGTAAGCAAAGTCGTCAGGCTTGGTGCCGAGCGCGGAAAGTGCTGCGGCATAGACCTTCTCGGCCCGCGCCCGGTCGCCCATCAGCGCCAAGGCCGCGGCGACCTGCGCCTTGGCGATCGGCGTCGTCAAAGTGTCGAGCCGTGCGTCGGAGAGGTAACGCAGATCGCCGATCGGGGCCGCACCGTTGCGTGCCAGCACATAGAGCGCATAGGCGAGACCCGTACCGCCATCCTTGGTCGGTTCAGTCGTCGACGAAACGACGTTGCGCAGCCGGTCGAGAGCGAGCTTGAACCCGGTCTCCGGCACCGCGAATTTCTTTTCCCGGGCGCGGGTGAGGAAATCCGTGACGTAGGAGTCGAGCCAGAGATCGTCACCACCGACACCCCACAGGCCGAACGAGCCAGTCGAGTCTTGCCGCGTCAGCAGCGCCTCGATCAATTCACGAACCCGCTGATCGGCGTTGCTGTTAAGCGCAAGGTTCGCTTCGCTCGCCAGTTCGCTCATATAGAGCAGCGGCAATGCGCGGCTCGTGATCTGCTCCGAGCATCGGTACGGGTAGCGGTCGAGCGCGGCCAGCAGGCTTGCCGCATCCAGCGCCGCCGAAGAGCCGACCGAGATCGAGACCGCTCCCGTGCCCGGCACCAGTTCGGCGAATATATCGTTCGACACCGTCAGGCTGTCGCCCTTGGCGAGCGACTTGACGGTCCGGCGCGCGAGAATTTGCGCCGGTGGCCGCACCGGGAGCGTATAGCTCCGTTCAATCGCAAAGCCCGCCGGCCCGTTCACGCTAATTTTGACAGCCCCGGTGCCGGCGGCGCTCGCGGTAATCGGTACGATCAGTGCGCCACGTTCTTTGGCTTTCAGTGGCAAAGTCTGTGTCGCACCGGCACCCGCAACGACAGCATCCGCCGTCGACACCGCGACGGTGTAGTTGCCCGCCTGGCCTTCGACGTTGTCGAGATCGAGGTGCAACGAGGACCGGTCGCCGGGCAGCAAGAAGCGCGGCAGCGTTGCCGTCAGAACCACCGGATCGCGCACGGTCACGTCAGCCGTCGCCTTGGCCGGTCCGGTCCTTGCTCCAGGCCACGGCCATGACGTCGAACGGTGCCCGCAAAATCCGGAATATCGAACGAGACTTGGGCAGTACCGTCGGCTCCGACATTGACGATGCCGGAGAACACCGCCATCGGAGGGCCGCTCGGTGGATTGCCCTGCAACTGCGCGCCTTCATCGCCGCCCGTGCGGATCTGGCCGCGCGTGCCCTGCATGCCGTCGATCAGATTGCCGTAGAGATCGCGGATTTCTGCCGAGAGCCCACGCTGTCCGAGGTAGTAGTCGCTGGCTGACGGCGGCTTGTAGTTCGTCAGGTTGAGGATGCCGACATCGACTGCGGCAACGGTGACCCTCGCCTCCTCGCCCGATTTCAGCCCGCCGATCTTGATCGGGATTTGCAGCGCTGAATTCGGCCGCAGTAATGCCGGCGCCGTCATATCGACTGTCAGCGTCCTCGCCGCGCGATCGACCGAAAACCACTGCACGCCGATGGCGCGGCCCGGCATGCGCTGCGCCGTCTCATCGAGCGGACGGCGCAATGTTGCAACGATGTAAGCGCCAGTGCCCCAATCGGAGCCCACCGGGACCTTCACTTGCGTAACGCCGGCCTGCTTGATGTCGGTGGTCTGGCTCGCCAGCAGCTTGTTGCCGATGACGTTGATTGTCAGTTTGCCCGCGGTACGCGCGGTGACCGCAACTGTCATCGTGTCGCCCGGCCGATATTCGCTCTTGTCGAGCGCCGTTTCCAGCATGTCCGGCGTATCGGCACTGGCGTCGACATACCAGCCAGAGTCGAACGTGGCTGAACTCGTCGTGCCGTTCGTGCGCCGGGGCTTGAGACGTTGAGCTGGTAGCGGCCGAACGTCACCGGCAGCGAAATGCGGCCAGGCTTGTCTGGCGTCGCGTCGACGTTGCCGTCGGCGATGCGCTGAGTGGTTTTGACCGGCTCGAAATGCCACTCGTTATCGCGTTTGTAGAACTGGTAATGCGTGCTGATGCGCAGCAACTCGTAGTGCAATCCGCTTTGTGCAATCGCGCTCCCGTTCGGCGCCACCATTGCGACATCGAATGTCGCATTGGCGCCATCGCCGAGCGAGCGGCCACTGAACAGCGGCTTGATGCCGATCATGTTGCCACCGGCCGTAACCGGTAGCGTCACCGTGTGCTCTACCGCCCGTCCGCCCGGCTCCGCCATGCGCACGGCGATTTTGGCTTCCAGCGGCCGCGTACTCGATGGCAGCTTGTCGATCGCCACGTTGAAGCTGGCTTTGCCCGAATCGTCGGTCGTCGGCAGATCGTCGAGCGTCTGCTGGACCGCCTGAACGTCTTCGTCGGCGAGACCGAACTGGTAGCCGGGGAAGCCACTGCGTTCCTTGGCCACACCGATCGTCATGTCGCCTTCAAGGTCGAGACCCGAGGCAGGAGCGCCATAGAGGAAACGGCCGGCGACGTTGAACGAGGCAGGCGACTTTTGCGAAATGGTGGTGCTTGTCGCGTTCAGATCGAATTCGATCCGATCCGGCACGTAGTCTTCAACCAGAAACGTCGTCTCGCCGACCGGCGGACGCTTCGGGTCGGTAAATGCGCGCACATGCCAGGTGCCAGTCGGCGCAGAGGCTGCGAGCGGCAGCGTAAGCGCGTGGCCGCCGAGCCCCTGATCCTGGATCAGCGTGCGCTGATATTCGACGCCGTCCGGCCGCGCCACGATAAATGTCAGCGGCACGGTGAGCGCAGCGGCGCCTTGTGCGTCGCGCAGCAGGCCGGTGACGTAAGCCGTCTCGCCGGATCGGTAGACACCACGCTCGGCATAGACGAAAGCATCAAGTCCGTTCGGCGCTGGGCGGCCCGACACACCGCGGTCGGTCAAGTCGAAAGCCGTCGACGTCAGGCTCAGGAATGCGTAGTCGCCACCCTTGGCGTCAGTGGCCGCCAGCAGGGCCGGTGCTGACGCCCCCTCGCCTTTGGCGAGACCGGCTTCGAAAAGCACGTGGCCGGCGGAATCGGTCTTGCGCGTCGCCAGCACTTCGTTGCCGCGCGAAATGAGCTGAACGTCAATACCGTTCTTGGCATCGGTCGTTGCCAGCGAATTGACGAAGACATGGATGCCGTCGTTGCCGGAGAACGATGACAGGCCGAGATCGGAAACAATGAACCATTGGGTCGCAAGCGAGTCGTAATTGTCGCTGGTCTTCAGCTCCTTCGGCTGCGCCACCATGACGTAGACGCCAGGCTTGAGGTCGCCGACTGCCTGATCGACCGGAAACGCCGTAGTCACGTCCTGATTGAGCGGCGAGTTGTCGACAGCGAGGTCGCCCTGCCAGACCTGCATGCCGCCTGAGCTTTTTAGAGTGTCGATGTCATATGGCGCGAGGCTGCGTTGAAAATCGGTCTGGCCGAAGCGCGTGCCCTCGATCGTATCGATCAGATTGCGATCACTGATCCGATAGATTTCGACGGCAACCGTTTTCGAATTGACGCTGATGACCGGAATGCCGCGCTGACCGGTCCGCGGGAGCACGTAGTTGGTCGTGGAAAAATGCACGGCCGGGCGGCGGTCGCGCACGTAGATCGTGAAATCCTTGGTCTGCGACAACGTTTCGTGGACCACCGACGGCAGGCCGGCGCGCAGCGTCACAGTATAGTCGCTGCCGTGCTGCAGCCCTTCGACACAAAGCTGCTTTTCCGCGGTGGACAGCGCCGGTTTGTCGGTGCCGGCCAGAACGACGAAGGGAGAGAAATCCGTGCGCGCCGGCAGGTCTTCCGAGAACTGGAAGCAGGCGCGCGGTGAAGCCGCATCGGCATCGACGGTGTAATCGAGCACCCGGAAGCCGTATTGCTCCCGCAGCCGCTCATATTGGGTCCGGATGTCGGCTGTCTCGCGCAACTCCAGCGAAAGCCGAAGCGCATCCAGCGCCGGCCGCCAAATCTGGCGCTGGCTCATAACCGTGCCGAGCAGCGCCAGGCTGTCGGCTTCTTCGTTGCGATTCGTCGTGCTCTCATAGGCGATGTAAGCAGCCGTAGAGGCCTTCTCGAGCAGCGCCGCCTTCTCATCGTTGTTGGCCGGCCGGATTTGCATGATCGTGCGAGCCATCCGCAGCCACGACGTTGCGTCGTTCGGCTCGGCAGCAACGATCTGGCCCAACAGCGTCATACCGTTGCGGAAATCGTTTTTGGTGAAAGCTGTATCAGCATCCTTACGGATCTGCGCCACAGGCTTCGTTGGCGCGCCGGCGTCGGACTTGATCTTGGCCTCAAGCTGGATCGCGCTGTCGGCGAGGTCGTCGTTGGTAAATGCCTTGTCGGCTGCACGCGCGGAGAATGACGCAAGAGTCAGCAACGCAGCCGCGGCTACTGCCGCGAAGCTGGCGCGAAAAAGCGCAGACATCGATGAAGTCCTCCCAAGGGTCATGATTTGACCCCGTTTGCCAAGTGGAAGCAAAGATCGTGTCGAAGCCGTGACCGAACGCGCGTTTGAAAGCTAAACATTTTGCAACCTAGCAGCCGCAACCGGAAACGGTAGCGCGCAACGTCAACCACCGGCGCGCGCTAGCGCGCCCGGGTGCCGGAGTTAGTTGCTGTTGGCTCGCGAAACGTTCACGGCAAGGTGGCGGCACGCCAATATACGCCAGCGCCGCCTTCGATAAATCGCTGGGTTTATTGGAATATTTAACGCCGATCCGACCGGCGTCAGATTGTACGGTCGCCTGTTACGGCTTCTCCGCAACCGATTGAAGGTCGAGATAGCGCATGCGTTTGGCTTCGCGCCGGCTGCGTGCAAGCGAATCGAGGATCAGCCCGATAGCAAAGCTGAGCACTCCGAGCTGAACGAGGCCGCTCGCCAGCACGGCTGTTGGCAGACGAGGAACAAGGCCCGTCTGCAGATAAGTCTGCGCCAACGGCAACGCCAAGCCGACGGCGGCAAGCATCAGGCCGGTTCCTATTGTCCCGAAGAACGATAACGGACGTAGTTCCTTGTAGAGCTGCAAAATGCAGACAAGAATTCGGAAGCCATCGCGATAGGTTCGCAACTTGCTGTGCGATCCAGCCGGGCGTGCCGCATACCGCAGCGGGATTTCGGCGGTCGCAATCTTCAGATCGAGCGCATGGACCGAAAGCTCGGTCTCGATCTCGAAACCAGTGGAAGTCACCGGGAACGACTTTGCGAAGCGGCGCGATAGCACGCGATAGCCTGACAGGATGTCTGAAAAACCCGGTCCGAACAGGCGGCGGATGGCAAGGTTGAAGAACCGGTTTCCAGCTTCATGACCGCGCCGATAGGCGCCCTCCGCCGGAGCGCGTGAACCGACGACCATATCGAGATTGCGCGTTACTAGGATGTCGATGAGCTGACCGGCAGCGTCCGGATTGTAGGTCGCGTCACCATCGGCCAGAACGTAAATGTCTGCATCAACGTCCGCCAGCATGCGGCGGACCACGTTTCCCTTGCCCTGATAGGGTTCGGTGCGAACGATGGCACCCGCACGCTGCGCCGCGGCGCTGGTGTCGTCGGTGGAATTGTTGTCGTAGACGTAGATTTGCGCGGCGGGCAAAGCGCGTCGGAAGGCATAGACCACGTCGGCGACGGCGGCAGCCTCATTGTAACAGGGCAGCAGCACCGCAATCGAACGTCCGCGCAGCCACGAGGCTTGCGGAAACATCTCCTCGATTTCTTCGCGAACGCGATCAAGCTGGGACAAGAAGAACACCCCCCTGTGATGGGCTCACTTCGCGCCAGGCGCGGCGGAATACGACAACCAGAAGCACGACCTGCGCAATGAGCCCCAACGGAATCCCGGTCACTCCCGCGAGCGGGCGCGAGAACAGCGGCACAATCCAGACAAACGCCAGGAGCGAAATTTCAAAGTGTTGGAAGCCACGCGCGAGGCCGTGTCGCACATAGAAAGCGATTGCTACAGCAAGTAGCATCAGGTCGTAGTCGAGCACGTAAGGCGTTGTGAGCAGCGCCGAGACGGCAAGCGCCGAGCCCTTAAGATCGAAACTCGCTTCGCTGCGCCACAACCACACCAGTCCCGCGGCGACGCTCAACGCCAGCGCACCCTGCACCGCATACGCCAGATCGACGCTGCCGCCCCACATGCGAACTGCCGAAAACGCGCTCTGTATCTTTTCCCAACCGGTACTGCCTTCTTCCAGAACGATGCGGCGCGTCAAACCAGCGGAGGCCTCGAAAGCAATCCAGACTTTCGTACCGAACAGCGCCAGCGTCGCAACGCACGTGACGAACACGGTACAGACTGCCGCGCCAACAACGGTCCATCGTCCCGAGGCGATCAGCACAACTGGAAGCAACACACCGAATTGCGGTTTGTAGGCCAGCAAGCCGATCAATACTCCCGACACGACAGGACGCCGGTCCATCAAGACCAGAGCACCGCCAAGCAGAGCGGCGGTCAGGAATCCGTTCTGGCCATGGCCCAGATTGACGAACACCGCCGGATACGCGAGCGCCGCCAGAACGGCGACCGACTGCGGCAGGATCGCCCTGATCGTCACAACATACGCAGATAGCGTCGTGACCATCCAAAGTGCGAGCGCCCAACCGTACGAGACAAACGCAAGAACCGCCGCGACCATCAAAAACTGGGGTGGATAGTGCCAGCCGAAGAACGGCGTATCCTGGCCGAAAAGCGATTGCTCAACCGTATGCTCGCTGGGCCAATCATATGCCGCTTCAGGCTTGCCAGTGTCGGCCAGGATGCCCGCAGCATAGACATTGGAAAAATCAGTTCCGATTGGTTTGTTGTTGCGGTCAACGAGATTATGGGCGCTCGCAATCCACAAGGCAGACGCCACGCAATAAACAATCAAAACGATAATTGAATAGCCACGGATCCGCGAAAGCGTCAGCCACGCGCCGGTACCGAAGCGTTGCCAGATCGCGTGCATAGGACGTTCCCACCATGCGGGAGGCCGCACTTGACCGTAAGGCATGCGGATTTAACACTTCGTTAGTTCCCGTATTGATAGCCGCCGCCCCGTGCTGATAAGCCCTGCCTCGCGCAGCCGGATCGGAGCTAGCGCATCCTTGATGTGCTAAGATCACGACGGGTTTCGGAGGGGGTGCTCGAAATGCACCCGGTTCGGAAAACGCTTACGACCCCATAGCTCAGCCGGATAGAGCAGCGGATTTCTAATCCGCAGGTCGCAGGTTCGAATCCTGCTGGGGTCGCCAATAGTTTCAAAGGCTTACAGGGAGTTAGTTATCCAATGAAAGCGGCCTATCTCGAAAAATTTGGCGGACCGGAAGTGTTGCAATACGGCGACTTGCCCGACCCCGCAGCCGGACCGGGCGAAGTTGTCGTCGACGTTTATGCTGCAACCGTCAACGCCGCCGACTGGAAGTTTCGCAGCGGCGACTACGCCCGTCATGCCAACGCGAAATTTCCACAGATTCCCGGCCGCGATTTTTCCGGCGTGGTCAGCGCAGTCGGCGAAGGTGCGGACCTCAAGGTCGGCGACGCGGTGTTCGGTGTGATCGCAGCCGGCAAGGAAGGCACCTACTGTGAGAAAATCGTCATCAAAGCCGACCTCGTCGGTAAGAAGCCGGACGCGCTGTCGCATATCAACGCGGCGGCGCTAGCACTGGCAGGGCTGACGGCCATCGACTCCATCGAAAACACCCTGAAGCTTCAGCGCGGCGAGACTATCCTGATCCAAGGCGGCGCCGGCGGCGTCGCCGGCTTCGGCATTCAGTTCGCAAAGTATCTCGGCGCCAAGGTGATCACGACGACCAGCGCCGCCAATATGGACTATGTGAAAAGTCTCGGACCCGATCAGGTCATCGACTACAACGCGCAGGATTTCACGCGGGTCGTCCACGGCTGCGACGCAGTGTTCGATACGGTCGGCGGCGACGTCGCCAAACAATCTTTTGCCGTGCTCAAGCCCGGCGGCCGTGCCGCTTTTATCGCTTCAGGTATGGAAGCGCCAAAGCCCGACCGCAGCGATGTCACGGCGTTGCGCCCACCGGTGCCGCGTTCCCGCAAGGCCATGGAGCGCATCGCCGAATTGTTCGTAGCCGGCGCGATCAAGGCACCGGAGGTTAAGCTCTACAAGCTCTCGCAAGCCGCCGAGGCACATCGGCTCAGTCAGTCGCGCCACTTCCGCGGCAAGCTGGTGTTTCAAATCCGGTAAGCTCACAAACTTCAAGTCGACGCTGGATCAAATCCGGCGTCGTACTCATCGCTGCAAAACGGCCCGCCCTGATACCAATCGGCGATCGGGTCTAGCGCGATGTCCCGTTGCGCCGCCAGCGCCTGCGCGGCGAAGTCTTCGCCCTTCCCGCTTGGTCGGTAGCCGTAGCGAAACGCAGCCTCGTTATCCCACCAGCTTCGTTCGTTGTGAGAGGCGCCGAAGAAAATCTCGTAACGCAAATCGGGATGTTCGAGACCGATCCGGATCAGTTGCACCAGATCGTCAGGACTGATCCAGATCGCGAGCCGCCGGCGGTCGACCGGTGCATCGGCGAAATTGCCGATACGGATACACGTCACGCGCAGTCCATGCTTGTAGGCGTAAAGCGAACCGATGGCCTCACCAAACGCCTTGCTCAGGCCATAGCGCGAATCCGGCCGGACCGGTTCGTCGGCGCCAATCTTGCGCTGCCGCGGATAAAATCCGACCGCATGGTTCGACGACGCAAAGACGACCCTTTGCACTTTCTTCCGCCGCGCTGCCTCGAACAGATTGTAGCAGCCGACGATGTTTGCGCGCAGGATACGCTCCCAGGATTGTTCGACCGATTCGCCTCCGAGGTGAACAATGCCGTCCACGCCATCCACAAGCTTCTCGACTTGCGCTAGATCGGCGAGGTCCGCCTGCACAAATGTCTGGTGGCTCGCCAGATCGGCTGGTCTGCGAATGTCGCTCCAGCGAATGTTCGGATAGACGCCGTCCAGCAGCGTCCGGAGCCGGTGCCGATGCCGCCGGCTGCGCCCGTGACGAGAACCGATTTCATAGACCCTCCCGACGAAGTTATTAGCGACGGCGCGCCGCGTGGTGACTATACTCAAACAAAATCAAAACTATCGGGGGGAAGATACGATGAATCGCAGAACTGTCATCAGTCGTAGAACGACGATGGGGCTTGGCGCGGCCGCCGCTGTCGGCTTCGCATTGCAGACACCAGCCCACGCACAACAGAAACTTGCCCTCAAGGCTTCCGACGTTCACCCGGAGGGCTATCCGACGGTCGTGGCGGTCGAGAGCCTCGGCAAAAAGCTCGAGGCCGCTACTAGTGGCCGGCTGAGCGTTCAGATGTTTGCTGCGATGCAGCTCGGCGGCGAAAAAGAAGCTATCGAGCAGGCGCAGATCGGCGCGATCCAGTTTGCCCGCGTCTCAGTCGGAACACTCGGCCCGGTGATCGACGAACTCAACGTGTTCAATCTGCCGTTTCTGTTCCGCGACACCGCTCACATGCAGAAGATCGTCGATGGCGACATCGGCACCGAACTGCTCGACAAAGTCACCAATAATGACAAAGCTGGCCTCATTGCGCTCAGCTGGATGGATGCGGGCGCGCGCAGCGTCTACACCATCAAAAAGCCGGTTCACACCATCGCCGATCTCAAGGGCTTGAAGATCCGCGTTATCGGTAATCCGATGTTTGTCGACATGATGAACGCGCTTGGCGGCAATGGCGTCGCCATGGGCTACGATCAAGTATTCAGCGCGCTGCAAACCGGTGTCGTCGACGGCGCCGAAAACAATCCGCCGAGCTACGTCTTCGATAATCACTACACGGTGGCAAAGCACCTCACCCTGACCCAGCATCTGATCGTGCCGGAAGTCCTGGTGTTCTCGCGCAAGACCTGGGACAGCTTGAGCAAAGACGATCAGGCCGCTTTTGAAGAAGCTCGGCCGCGAGGCGCAGCTTGAAGAACGCGATCTCTGGAACAAGTACGAAGCTTCGGCGATGGAAAAGGCCAAGGCGGCCGGCAACGAGATCATTGAGGTCGCCGACAAAAAGCCCTTCCAGGATGCGGTGAAACCGGTGTGGGACAAGTACGGGCCTAAATACGCCGCGATGATCAAGCGCATCCAGGACGTTTCGTGATCCGGTAACCGCCTTCCCGCTTCGGAAGCACTAATGGCGCATCTCTATCGCACGCTAATGGACGCGCTCTACTGGATTTGCGTCGCGGTTGCTGGTGCGGCGCTGGTGTTGATTTCGGCGGTGATCCCGTGGGCAGTATTCACCCGCTACGTCCTCAACAGCGCCGCATCCTGGCCGGAGCCCGCCGCCGTTCTGCTAACCATCGTCGTCACGTTCATTGGCGCGGCGGCCTGCTATCGCCGCCGTCTGCATATGAACGTCTCGTTTTTTGTCCTGAAGTTTCCCAATCCGCTTCGCGTGTTCGCGGAGGTTCTGGCCGAGCTTCTCGTCGCGACCATGGCTCTATTCATGGTCGTCTACGGCGAAAAGCTGGTTGCTGCGACCTGGTACAACAGCATCGCCGACTTTCCATCGTTATCCGTGGGCGTGACCTACCTGCCGATCCCGGTCGGCGGAGCGATCCTTCTGCTTTTCGTCATCGAACGGCTGGCCCTTGGCATGCCGCCCGATCCCGATGTCGCAAACCAGCATCACCACTAAACCGGCATAACGACCATGGACGTCGCCGTTCTCCTGATCACGATGTTCTTCTGCTTCTTCATCGGCGTGCCGATCGCCTATTCGCTAGCGCTCGCCGCGATCGCCGGCGCGCTATGGATCGGAATTCCGCTCGAAGCGGTGATGCTGAAAATATCCGACGGCGTCAGCAAGGTCGCGATGCTGACTATCCCGTTCTTCGTGCTGGCCGGCGCCATCATGGCCGAAGGCGGTATGGCGCGACGGCTCGTCGCCTTCGCCGACGTGCTGGTGGGATTCACGCGCGTGCGCGGCGGCCTGTCCGTGGTCAATGTCCTGGCCACCACCTTTCTCAGCGGCATTTCCGGCTCCGCCGTCGCCGACACCTCCGCGATCGGTTCGGTGATGATCCCGCAGATGGAGAAGAGCGGTTATCCGCGCGTCTTCGCCACCAACGTCACGATTACGGCCTCGGTGCAGGCGCTGCTGGTGCCGCCCAGCCATAACGCGGTGATCTATTCGCTCGCCACCGGCGGCACGATTTCCATCATCAGCCTGTTCATGGCCGGCGTTATGCCCGGACTCCTGCTTGGCTTCTCTCTGGTCGTCCTCTGCCTCGTCATCGCCTATCGCGACGGTCATCCGCGCGGCCAAAGCGTGCCGCTTCGTGAAGCGGGCAAGATCACGCTCGACGCGCTCTGGGGCTTGATCACGCTGGCCATCATTCTCGGCGGCATCCTCGGTGGCGTGTTCACCGCAATTGAAGCCGGCGCCGTAGCCTGCGTCTGGGCGTTTCTGGTGACGATGTTCATCTATCGCGACTATCGCTGGCGGGATCTGCCGGGCCTGGTTCATCGTACGCTGCGTACCGTAGCGATGGTCCTGACACTGATCGCCTGCGCATCTAGCGTTGGCTATATAATGGCGTTGACGCAGATGCCGGCGAAAATTACGGCATTCTTTCTGACAATTTCTAGCGACAAGTACGTCATCCTGCTGCTGATCAACGTGATGTTGTTGGTGCTTGGCTGCCTGCTCGACATGGCTCCGTCGATTCTGATCTGCACGCCGATCCTGCTGCCGGTGATGATGAACTTCGGTGTCAATCCGGTGCACTTCGGCATCATCATGATGCTCAATCTCGGCATCGGCCTGTGTCATCCACCGGTCGGCGCGATCCTGTTTGTCGGCTGCGCTGTCGGCAAGACCACCATCGAAGAGGTCATGCGCAAGATATGGCCGTTCTACGGAGTCATGCTGATCGTGCTTCTGCTCGTGACCTATTTCCCCGCGATTTCACTTTGGCTGCCGCACGCGCTCGGCCTATAGCCCAACCATCCCGCGCAAAGTGGGCAAAAAGCCGCAAAAGAAACGGCCTATTGCATCAAAGGTCTACTAGCCGCCCTACCGTGATCAGAGTATGTTTTCTCTGACGCCAGCAAAAAACAGAACAACCATTGGCAGTCCCATCGGAGGAAACGATGGAACCTGTTCTGAAAACTCGTCCGTCTCGTCGCAATCTTTTAAAATCCGCTGCGCTTGGTTCGGTCGCTGCTATTGCCGCGCCGTACGTCAAAGACAGCTTCGCCGCCGGTTCGCTGTCGCTTGGCTGCTGGGATCACTGGGTTCCCGGCGCAAACAACACACTCACCAAACTCTGCAACGAATGGGGCGCCAAAAACAATGTCGAGGTGAAAATCGATTACATCACCTCGCAGGGTGAAAAGGACAAATTGACCGCGGCCGCCGAAGCGCAGGCCGGCACCGGCCACGACATCATGTCTCATCGCGACTGGAACATTCGCATCCATCAGAACGTGCTCGAACCGATGGACGACATCATCGGCCAGTTGACGTCGAAATACGGCACGATCAGCCCGGTCGCCGAATATCTTGCCAAGATCAAAGGCACGTGGCGCGGCATCCCGACCGCGGTCGGCAGTCAGGTGAAGCCCTGCTGCTCGCGCATCAGTCTCTACAAGCAGCATGCCGGCATCGACGTGACCGACTTGTTCCCGGCTGATGAGTCCAAGTGGGACAAGGCAAAGACCGACACCTGGAACTGGGACACCTACCTGACGGCGGCGCAAAAGCTCCAGGCCGCCGGCTTTCCGGTCGGTCTGCCGATGGGACAATCGAGCGACGCGGTGGACTGGGTTGGCGCGCTGTTCAATTCGTTCGGTGTTGTGCTGGTCGATGCCAAAGACAACATCAAGGTGAACTCCGACGAAACCCGCACCGTGCTGGAGTACATGAAGAAGCTGATGGCGGTGAATCCGCCGGAAGTCTACGCTTGGGACGACGCCGGCAATAATCGCTGGCTGATTTCCGGCAAGGGTTCGGGCATCATGAATCCGCCGAGCGCCTGGGCCGTCGCCAAGCGCGACAATCCAAGCGTAGCTGCGGACTGCTGGACCCATCCGATGCCGAAAGGCCCAAAGGGTCGCTTCGTCGGTCAGTTGCCGCAGTTTTACGGGCTGTGGAGCTTCTCCAAGAACAAATCGGCTGCGAAGGATCTACTGCTCTATATTTCGCAGAAAGAAGCTATCGCGCAGCTCGTTGCGGCTTCGTACGGCTACGACCTGCCGTCATTCAAAACCATGTACGATCTGCCGACATGGCAGACCGTCGAGCCGCCGGTCGGCACCGTTTACGGCTACCCGCCGCGCGGCGACGAGCAGACATCGATCGCAGGCTCACCGGCGCGGTCCGAAGTCGGCGCGCAGATCTACAATCAGGCAATCAATACGGTCATGGTCGCCAAATTCACGCAAGGCAACGAAAAGCTCGAAGACGTCATCAAGTGGGCGGAGAACGAGCTCGAAGGGACTCTGCGCGCTTAAACTACTGACATTTGCCAACATTGCCTGTGCCAGCCTTGGGGGGCCGGCACGGGCCTAACGCGATGGGAGGCTGATCCGAAAGGACCAGCAGCGTGAAATGGCAGATACCGTCCAGACATGGTCGCCGGGGCTACAACGCTCTCGCGTAAAAACATCCGCAAACCAGAACCTGCGGCTGTTCTTGCGCCGGCGATCGACCATCGCTTTCCTGATGTGTCTGCCGCTCATCCTGATCGTTGCTTGCCTCATCGTCTACCCGGCGTTCTACTCGATCTATCTGTCGATGCTGAACAAGACGCAGACGCGCTTTATCGGCCTCGGCAATTTCCAGTTTTTGCTGTCGCGCGATGTGTTCCGGATGGTGGTCGAGCAGACCGCGATCTTCGCGCTTAGCGCGGTGTTTTTCAAAGCACTGATCGGACTGATCACCGCGCATCTTATCAATAACCTACCGGCCAAGGGTCAGCGAAAATGGCGTGGGATGCTCCTTGTGCCATGGGTCATCCCGCTGGCGCTTTCGTCGCTCGGCTGGTGGTGGCTGTTCGACCCCACCCACTCCGCCTTCAACTACATTCTCGAAAGTCTCGGATTCAATGGAATTGGATGGCTAAGTGATCCCTATTGGGCACGCTTCTCGGTCATCCTGGTCAATGTCTGGTACGGCGCGCCGTTCTTCCTGATCATGTATTTAGCGGCGCTCAAATCGGTGCCGGAGCAGCTCTACGAAGCCGCCTCCATCGATGGCGCAAACGCCTGGCAAAAATTCATACACATCACCCTGCCGATGATGCGCAATATCATCGCCATCACAGTCCTGTTCTCGCTGATCGTCACTTTCGCCAACTTCGACATCGTGCAGATCATGACGGCGGGTGGTCCGCGCAACATGACACATGTGTTCGCGACCTATGCTTTCATGCTCGGCATCCGCTCGGGCGATCTGCCGCTCGGCGCGGCCACATCGCTGTTCATGTTCCCGATCCTGGGTATCGCTGCGATCCTGATCCTGCGCGGCGTGCGCAAGCGCGGCAGGGAGATCGGATGAGTACGGCCGCAGTTACCGCGCCAGCCGGACGAAGCGTCAGCCTGCGCGGCAGCCTCAGCCGCAACCGGCGCTGGGCGCTGTTCACGTCCTATTTTTTTCTGGTCATCTTCGCGATCTTCTTCCTGATTCCGCCGTATTACATGGTCGTCACCGCCCTCAAGAGCGACGCCGAGGTGGCGCACATGGCGACCAACCCGTGGATCATTGCCGACGGCGTTACGCTCGATCAGTTCAGGATTCTGTTGACGCAAACCGACTTCCTGATCTTCTTCAAGAACACCATCATCGTGACCGTCAGCGTCGTTGCGATCACCATGGTGGTGAGCGTGCTTGCGGCTTTCTCGCTCGGCCGCATGAAGTTTTGGGGCTCGAGCATCCTGGCGACTGGCATTTTCCTGACCTATCTGGTCCCCGACACGCTACTGTTCATCCCGTTATTCCAGATCGTCAAAGCCGTCGGGCTGCTTAATTCCTACTGGGGCATGATTCTGGTCTATCCGACATTAACGGTGCCGTTCTGCACCTGGATCATGATCGGATACTTCCAGTCGATTCCGAAAGAACTCGACGAAGCGGCGCTGATCGACGGCGCCGGCCACATGCAGATGCTCACCAAGATTTTTATCCCGGTGGCGCTGCCTGGCATCATCGCGGCGATGATCTTCGCCTTCACCGTATCGTGGGCGGCTTTCGTTTATCCGATGGCCTTCCTCTACTCAGCGGACCAGCAGGTCCTCACCGTCGGCACTGTGACCAGCCTGATCCGCGGCGACGTCTACAAATGGGGAATGCTGATGGCCGGCGCGCTGGTGGCAGCGGCGCCTCCCCTCGTGATCTATGCATTCCTGATGGACTATTACATCGCGGGCCTGACCGCCGGCGCAACGAAGGGCTGAAAAGGATTCAAGCATGGCGGACGTATCGTTGCGTAATGTGGTCAAGCGGTTCGACGACATGGAAGTCGTCCGCAACATCAGCCTCGATATTCCAGACAATGAATTCGTTGTGCTGGTCGGACCGTCCGGTTGCGGTAAATCGACGACGCTGCGAATGATCGCCGGCCTCGAGGAGATCAGCGGCGGGGACATCTATATCGATGGGCACGTCGTCAACGATCTGCCGCCGAAAGACCGCGACATCGCGATGGTGTTTCAGAACTACGCGCTCTACCCGCACATGTCGGTGTTCGAGAACATGTCGTTCGGGCTCCGGCTCCGCAAATTTCCCAAGGAGGAGATCAAGAAGCGCGTGGATCACGCCGCGCGCATCCTCGACATCACTGAGCTGCTCGACCGCAAGCCCAAAGCCGCTCTCCGGCGGCCAGCGCCAGCGCGTCGCCATGGGCCGCGCCATCGTGCGCAATCCGAAAGTGTTCCTGTTCGACGAGCCGCTGTCGAACCTCGACGCCAAACTGCGCGTGCAGATGCGCACCGAGATCAAGCGCGTCCACCAGATGGTCAAGACCACGACGATCTATGTGACCCACGACCAGGTCGAGGCGATGACGCTCGCCGATCGCGTCGTTGTCATGAACAACGGCGTGATCGAGCAGATCGCGTCGCCGCAGGACCTCTATCATCACCCGAAGACGAAATTCGTCGCCGGCTTTATCGGCTCGCCGGCCATGAATTTTCTCCGCTGCCGCGTCGAACAGAACGGCGTCGGCATGCGCGTGCGGCTGTCCGATAACGTCAGCTTGCCGATTCCGGAATCGAAATCCGGCCCCTGCAAATCCGCGATTGGCAAAGAACTGCTGTTTGGACTGCGGCCGGAGCACATCACCGAGCAGCGGCGCGACGATCAGCAGGGTCAGTTCGCCGCAAAGCTCGATGTCGTCGAGCCGATGGGCATGGAAACGATGGTCTATTTCACCATCGACGGCCAGGAGGTCTGCGGCCGCGTCGATCCCGGCAGCGCCACCGGCCCGGGCGAGCCCATGAAGCTCTGCGCCAACATGGATCATATGCACCTGATAGATCCCCAAAGCGGCGCGGTGTTTTAGCCAAGAAAATGAGGTCCGCAGCCGTTCTCTGCCTGGCAGGCGTTCTAACCCTGCCAACCATCGGAGACAGCGCGACCGCGCAGTCTTGGCCTTCACGGCCCATCACGGTCATTTCGCCTTTCTCGGCGGGCAGCGGCGTCGATCTTTTGGCCCGGCACGTCGCCAAGCCTTGTCGGAACAGGTGCATCAGCCGGTCATTGTCGATGACCGGCCGGGCGCCAACGGCAATGTCGGCGCTGCGGCTGCCGCCAAAGCTGATCCAGATGGCTATACCCTACTGATCGAAACGCCCGGCATCGCCGTGCAGAACAAGTTTGTCTACAAATCGATGCCCTTCGATGCCGACCACGATTTTATCCCGATCGTGCTCATCGCCAAAGCGCCGATGCTGGTGCTGGTCAACCCAAAACTGCCGGTGCACACGCTGGCTGAACTGCTCGACTACTCCAAAACTTATCCGGGCAAGGTCAGCGTCAGCAGCATCGGCATTGGCTCGCAACCGCACATCACGCTGGAAATGCTGAACAGACTTTCCGGCGCCGGCATGGTCCACGTTCCCTACAACAACGCCACTCAACAAAATATGGATCTGATCGGCGGTCAGGTCGAAGCCAGCATCAATTACGTCACGACATCTCTGGGCTTTGTTATCGACGGCAAGGTCCGCGCCCTCGCCATTACCAGCAAGATTTGCATGCAACGCTTGCCGGATGTGCCGACTTTGGAAGAATCGGGATTTCCTGGCTTCGAGTTGGTCGGCTGGTATGCAGTGGTTGCGCCGCGCGGCACCTCAGCCGAGGTGACAGCCAAGATCAACGCCGTCGTCAACGAGTACATCGCCACCGACGCGGGGAAGCAGCATCTCGACGAACTTGGCATGCAGGCGTCGGGCGGTACGCCGGAAGACGTTACCGCATGGATCAAACTCGAAACCGAACGCTGGGGACCAATCGTCAAGGCCGCTGTGCCGAATTAGCGGAAGATGATCCACCAAAAGAAGAGGCCAGCCGCCAGCAATAACGCCGGCGGCTGGCTCCCAAAGATCGCGCCTTACTTCGAGTCGTATTCGGCAGAGATGTCCTTGCCGGTGTAGTCGGGCATGAACGCCACAGCTATCACGCTGATCAGCGAACACCCCGCGATGTAAATCGCAATCGCGTATCCGGTGTGATAGGTCGCGAACAGCGCGGTTGCGATGATCGGCGCCGGCCCACCGGCGATGATCGAGGCCAGTTGGTAGCCGAGCGATGCGCCGCTGTATCGCAGCCGCGGTGTGAACGCCTCCGCTATTAGCGCAGCTTGCGGGCCGTACTGCATGTCATGCGGGATCAGCGAGATCACGATGGCGATAAACACCGCCGATGGGATCGCCGTATCCACCATGCCGAAGTACAGGAAGCCGAACAACCCGATGGCAACGACGCCAATCAGGTACATCTTCTTGCGCCCGATCAGGTCGGAGACGTGACCGGAAATCGGGATGGTAAAGAACGACACGCAGGCCGCCACCAACACCGCCGATAGAATGAAGTTACGGTCCATCTTCAGCGTGCCCACCGCATAAGCGAACACGAAGGCAGTGAAGATATAGAACGGCGCCTGTTCAGACATGCGCAGCAGCGCTGAAAGAAGGATTTCCTTCGGCTGCTTTCTGATGACCTCGAGAATCGGCGCCTTTTCGGTTTTATCTTCGTCGAGGAGCTTCTGGAATACCGGCGTCTCAAGGATGCCGAGCCGGATCCACAGACCGACGCCGACCAGAATGATCGAGAGCGCGAACGGTATGCGCCAGCCCCAGGTCAGGAAATCCGCGCCGGCCCATGTACTGAAGGCAAGAATGGCAAGGTTAGACAGCAGCAGGCCGCACGGCACGCCGAACTGCGGCCACGAAGCAACAAGCCCTCGCTGGCCGTGCGTACGCGACCATTCCATCGCCAGCAGCACAGAGCCGCCCCACTCACCGCCAACGCCGATGCCCTGGATCGTGCGCAGAACAGTCAGAATGACTGCGCCCCAAATGCCGATATCGGCATAGGTCGGCACAAAGGCGATGGCGAAAGTCGCCAGGCCCATGCAAAGCAGCGTCGCTATCAGGGTCGCCTTACGACCGATGCGGTCGCCGTAGTGACCGAAGATCGCTGCGCCGATAGGCCGGCCGATAAAGCCGATGAAATATGTTCCGAACGCGAGCAGCGTCGCCGTCAGCGCGTCCTGGTTCGGGAAGAAGAGCTTGCCGAACACAAGCCCGGCCGCGGTTCCATAAAGGAAGAAATCATACCATTCGATCGCGGTGCCGACCGTCGATGCGATGACCGCTTTTTTTAGCTGCGCGCTGTGTTCACTGTCGGACAGCGCCCCCGCCGTCGTTGCCATAGCCATGGCTACCCTCCCCTTTGAGCTTCCTCACGTTTTCAGAGCTGACGTCTTCGCGTCACGTCTCTGTTACAGACGATACTGCAAGGGGTTGTCAGTGGCTATAGACCATAAGTCGCGGGGGAAAATGGCGATTTCCCGCGTCCGTGGAACCGGAGCGCCTATTGGCTGGGCTTGTTTGAGGCCATGACCGTGACCGGTGCATCGCGATATTCGGTCGCAAACAGGCGCTTGAGGTTATCGACCTTCGGCAGATCGTTGATCACGATGTACGGATAATTCGGGTGCAGCACCAGAAAGTCCTGGTGATAGTCCTCGGCCGGGTAAAAGCCGTTCAGCGGTTCAAGCTTGGTGACAATCGGCGCCTTGAAGACATGCGCCTGATCGAGTTGCGCGATATAGGCCTCGGCAACGCGCTTCTGTTCGTCGTTGGCGACGAAGATCGCTGATCGGTAGGACGGGCCGCTGTCGGGGCCTTGATAGTTCAGTTCGGTCGGATTGTGAGCGACCGAAAAATAGATCTGCAAAATCTTGCCGTATGAAATCTGCTTCGGGTCGTAAGTCACCTGAACCGACTCGGCATGTCCGGTCGTTTCCGTCCCGACCATCTGGTAATGCGCGGTCTCCTTCTTGCCGCCGGAATAACCGGATACGGCCTGGGTGACGCCTTTGGTGTGCTCAAACACGCCTTGAACGCCCCAGAAGCAGCCGCCCGCCAGCACAATCGTTTCAAGCGCATCGGCGGGAGCCTTTTCGTCCACAGCCGGAGCTGGAATGACCACGGCTGGCTCGGCAGCACGCGCAAATTCTCCGGCAAAACCGATCAACGGAATTGCGAGCACCGCACCGATACCCACCCATTTGCTGAAAGCCATTGGTCTCCTCCGCGTAATTATGCAGCGCTTGTAAGGTAGATGGCGTCACACGCGCCAATCACAATTGGCCGGGCATGCGCTTGCTCAAAACTCACGAGATCGTGTTTATTCGACTGTCTGATAGCCGCGGATAACTCGCTCCGAGCCGTAGCCCCAATAATTTCGCAGCGTTTCCGGTCCCCACACTTTCGGATATTGCGGCCGGTCCTGATGCCACGGCCGCGGATCGAAATAGCCGAGCGACTCGTCCTTCATCAGATCCATCTCGCAGAAGAACTCGACGCGGACCTTGTCGGCGTTACGATGATAGATTGCGATGTTGTGGCCGATGATGTGCCGTCCCGGTCCCCACACCAGATGGATGTCGTGCCTGGCCAGCATCTCGGCCGCGCGCTGAATTTCCGCCCAATCTTTGACCTCGAAGGCGATGTGATGCAGCTGCGGCTCGGCGTCGTAGACGAAATTCACCGTATGGTGGTCGGTATTACAGCGCAGAAACGCGAAATCGTCGGCGCGCCAGTCCGAAACGCGAAAGCCCAGCACGTCGCAATAGAACTTCACGATCTTCTGCACATCATCGACCCGATACGCCACGTGGCCGAGCTTCAACGGCGCAATTCCCGCAGTGCCGCCGTCGTCCTTGGCAAAGGCGTAGTCGGAAAAAATCTCGATCCGGGTGCCCTTCGGGTCGGTGAATACGACCGCCTCGGCGATGCCGGGAGAAATCCCGCGAGCGCGCTGGCATTTGACGCCGTCTTCGGTCAGTCCGCGCTCGACATCTTTGAGATCCGTACCTGGCGCGACCTGGAAGGACAGTGCTGAGAGTGCATTGATGCCGCCGGACTCCAGCGCCACGGCCTCCAGACCAAGCTTCGAAGCAAGATAAGCGCGGTCCTTGCTACGCTCGACCAGCGTCAATCCGATCACATCGGTGTAGTAGGCAATTTGCCGCTCGATATCGGGAGAGGTCAGCGTGGCATGGCCGAGACGTTTGACGCCGATCACCTTCAGCCTCCTGAAGCAGCCCGCGCCGCGGGCAGATTCTCTGCTTGTTTGACGTAGCGACTCTCGGGCCGCCTGAGGCCGAGGTTTTCGCGCAGGGTCTTCCCCTCATATTCGGTACGGAACAGCCCGCGCCGCTGCAATTCGGGAATGACCAGTTCGACAAAATCGTCGAGCCCGCCGGGCAGAAACGGCGGCATGATATTGAAGCCGTCGCAGCCATCCTTGCGAAACCATTCTTCCATATAGTCGGCGATCGTTGTCGGCGAGCCGCGTACCACCGCCTTGGCGCGGGCGCCGGCGACGCGTGTCGCGACCTGCCGGATCGAGAGATTTTCGCGCCGCGCCATTGACGTGACCTGCTCGAAGATTTGCAAGCTGGCGTTCGAGCGCGGCAGATTTTCCGGCAGCGGCCCATCGGGCGGATACGGCGACAGATCGACGTTGCCGAGCACCATCGACAGGATTTCGCGGGCGACGATCGGATGAATGAGCGAATTAAGCCGCTCATAATTTTCTTCCGCTTCAGCGTCGGTGCGCCCGATGATGCAACTCAGGCCCGGCATGATTTTCATTTCATCGGGCGTCCGGCCATAGGCAGCTAGCTTGCCCTTGAGCGTCGCGTAGAATTTTTGCGCCGCCTCGAGCGTGAGCGGTGCGCAGAAGATCACTTCGGCAAATTCCGCAGCGACCGCGATCATGTCGTCCGAGCCGCCAGCCTGCACGATGACCGGATGCCCCTGCGGGCTACGCGGAATATTCAGCGCGCCCAGCACCGAGAAGTGCTCGCCCCGGTGATTGAGATCGTGCAGCTTGTCCGGGATGGAAGAACTGGCCGGATTCCTTGTCGCGAACGAAGGCGTCGTCGTCCCAGGTATCCCATAACCCCATCACGACACGGGCAAACTCGCGGCCCCGATCATAGCGCTCGCCGTGCTCGTAGTGCTTTTCGCGGCTGAAGTTGCGGGCTTCGTTTTCCTGTCCCGACGTCACCAGATTCCAGCCGGCGCGGCCGTTGCTTAAGATGATCGAGCGAGGCGAACTTGCGCGCGACATGGAACGGCTCGTTGTAACTCGTCGAAGCGGTGGCAACGAGACCGATATGGCTGGTGTGGGTCGCAAGCGCCGACAGCAGCGTAATCGGCTCGAAAGTTGGCGATGTACTGTGCCGAACGGCTCAAGGCCTCCATATGGGCCTGCCGCACGCCGAGATTATCGGCCAGGAACACCATATCGAACTTGCCGCGCTCGGCGGTGCGCGTGATCTCGAGATAGTGCTGGAAATTGATGCCGGCATCCGCTTGCGCGCGCGGATGCCGCCACGATGCCACGTGATGCCCCGTCGGGTTGAAGAAGGCGCCGAGCCGCATTTGACCTTTGCTGCTCATCGCATTCCCCTTCTCGATGTCGGGACTCTATTGCGATCGCGTCGCGCTATTGAGAAGCGGAATATCGCTCACCGCCTTCGGCGCCGGCAGCGATTGCAAGTAAGCGTAGACATCCGTCAGGTCGGCGTCGGAGACAACCTGCGACCGAAACGGCGGCATTTGGCCGTTCGTCGTGTGCACAAACGAGATGAAAGCGTCTACCGGCAATTCCGTTCGGGCGATGACCTTACCGTTAGAGGTCGCGACCGAACCCTGACCATTGTAATCGTGACACTGCCAGCAGCCCATTCTCAGAAAGACAGCTTTGCCCTTCTGAGCATCACCATCAGCAAGCGCAGCGCCTTGGCCGGCCACACTTGCTGCAACGGCGACAAGCAACGACGCCACGGACAAACGAACAAAGTGCATGAACTTTCTCCTTAGCGGGGCTGCGTGACGACGTTGACCAGCGCCGGCTGACCTTCTTTGACCACGTTGGCGGCTTCCTTGATGGCCGGGCCAAGATCGGCCGGATCGGTAATTGGGCCCTTCGCCCACCAGCCCATCGATTTCGCCAGATCGTGATAAGCGATATCGGGATTCATGATGCTGGTGCCGATCGGCGCAATGTCGTTGCCGATATTGGCGACGCGATTGCGGAAGTTGGACATGCGCTGGATGTGCATGACCTCCTGGTGATAGCCGCGGTTGTTGTGCATCACCGCCAGCAACGGGATCTTGTGCCGCGCCGCGGTCCAGAACACACCGGGTGCGTACATCAAATCGCCGTCGGACTGGATCGAGACCGAGAACCGGCCAAGATCGCGGTTACCGAGCGCCGCGCCGATCGAGCCCGGCGCGCCATAGCCGACGCCGTAGCCGCCGGAGGCACCGAGCCACTGGTAATGCTTCTCCATCGGCCACAACCGATTGGCCCAATTGCTGGTGTTGCCCGCGGTGGAAACCAGCGACCAATCGAAGTCCTTGATCTGGGCGTAGGTCTCCGTCAGCAGGCGCGCGGTGCTGATCGGCTGCGCGTCCCAGGCGATAGCGGCGGCCTGCTTGGTATTTTCGAGACCTTTGGCGTGCGCTTGCTTGATGTCATTGCCGCGCTTGGTCATCGCGTCTTTGCGATCGTTGGGGATTGCCGACTTCAACGCTTCGATCAAGGCAGGCAGCGTAGCTTCGGCGTCAGCGGGCATCGAGATGTCGATGCTCTGGAAGCGCTGGAAGTCCTGGTAGTTTGATTTGGTCAGCGTATCGACCGAACTGATGCTGATCAGCTTGGTGCCCGGCTTGATCTTGCTGACATTCTTGCCCCAACCTTCGGAGTCGTTGTCGACGAAGCCATTGACCGTCGCCCAGAAATCGGAGAGCTCCATACCGATAATGACATCGGCCTGATTGATCACGTTAGCGGGCCGGCTCAGCGGATGGGTATTCGGGAAGTTCATCCGGTTGCCCTGATCGACCACTGGCGCCTGCAGCAGTTCGGCAAGCTGCACGAGCAGATCGACGCCTTGCTGCGTGCGTGCAGCGCGATCGACCACGATCACCGGACGCTCGGCATTGGCGAGAAGCTTCGCCGCTTCCCTCACCGCCGCCATGTCACCCGCCGGCGGGGACGCCGCGAAGAATTTCGGGATGTACAGCGGCTGGCCGTAGTCGCGGACCGGCTCGGTTTGCAAGCCGCCATCGAGCGACATCATCACCGGACCATACGGAGGCGTCGTCGCGATCTTGTACATACGGACGAACGATTGCGCGAAAGCCTGCGCCGAGACCGGATTATCGTCCCACTTCGTGTAGTCGCGTACGATGACGTTGATGTCCTGGCCGGAATGGAAAGTCGGCACGCCGGGCGCGCGATGCGCAGCATCAAGATCGTTGCCGCCAAGGACCAGCACCGGAACGCGGTCGCACCAGGCGTTGTAGACCGCCATGGTGGCGTGCTGCAGACCGACCACGCCGTGAACCAGGGTCATCAATGGCTTGCCGGTCGCCTTGAAGTAGCCATGGCACATGCCGACTGCTGATTCCTCGTGCATACACGTGAGGAACTCCGGCATGGTGTTTTTGCCGTAATTGATCAGCGACTCATGGATGCCGCGATAGCTCGAAGCCGGGTTGGCCGGCAGGTACTTGATGTCGAGCGACTTGATGACGTCGACCATGAAATCCGAACCAGGCCGCGCGCTCTCGCCCTGCGGCATCGGCGGATTGCCAGCCTCATTGGCGGCGACATAAGCGTTCGGCGGCAAAGCCGAAGGTTTCCGTGGCGGCGAATCCGGCCCGGACTGCGTGGCCGCTTTCGCCGGAGCTACGGCTCCGGTCGCCCCGGCGACAGCGGCAGCGGTAAGGAACTTGCGGCGGTCGAGCTTGGGGCCGGAATTCTTTTTAGACATCGTCCTCTCCCGTTGAAATTGCCTATCGGCCGCGCAGGCTTTGGCGGCGAAGCAGTTGGCCGGCAAGCTACCACAACGGTTGGCTTGTCACAGTAGGGAGTACCGCGCGGAATTTGGGGGTGACATGCGCAAACGCCGTGGAGTCATTGTCCACTCGGCGGCCCGTTTACAACGTATTTCGCGGACCCATTAGCCGGCTCCAAGGGGCATCCCGTTCAGGTTGAAACCAGCAGTTAACAAATTTCCACCAATGTTTTTTTGAATATCGAGATTGGCGCTTGGAATTGGCAATGACCGCAGCTCCGGCGCAACCCCTGGACAAGTCAGCAGCAACACCACTTCCGGCCAACGCTGTCGGCGGCCCGCCGCTTTGTTACGTGGTCGATACCGACCGCAGCACGAGGCAGTTTTTATCGCTCGTCCTTCATGGCACTGGTCTCGACACACAGGAGTTTCCGGACAGCCGCGCCGTCTGCGCTGCGGTGAGCCAGCGCGCGCCGGAACTCGTCTTCCTGAACATCCCCCTTGAATCCAAGGATGTGATCGAATGTGTGCTGGGCCTGAGCCGGATCGGCTATCGCGGCCACATCCAGCTAATGAGCAACCGTGGTTCGGCGGTGCTCTCCCACGTCAAAAGCATCGGCGACCAGAACAGTTTGCAGATGCTCCCGGTACTGAAAAAGCCGTTCGAGACCAATGCCATCCTGAAGGTTCTTCAAGACCTCAAGCTTGGTGAGCCCCCTGCGCTCGCCGGTCGGGTCGATATTGATGAAGCGCTGGAGAAGAAGTGGTTCGAGTTTTGGTATCAGCCGAAGATCGATCTGCGAAAAAAGCAGCTCGCTGGAGTGGAGGCGTTTGCGCGGGTACGCCATCCAACCAGCGGCATTCTGATGCCGAGCGCGTTCATGCCGGGGGCGCGCGAGGCAAGTATCGCCACTTTGTCTGAACTGGCATTGGCGCAGGCGTTGTCCGCCAATAGCAATTTCAGCAAAGTTGGCGTGAACCTCCGGCTTTCCGTCAACATTCCTCTCAACGTGCTGGCGATGGTACCCATTGCCGATATCGTCAAAAGCTATCGGCCAAAATTTGAAAAGTGGCCGGGCCTCACTATCGATATTCCCGAGGACCAGATTATTGCCGCACCGGAACAGGCGGCAGAAATCGCAAAGGAGCTGCAGCCGCTCGAAGTCACGCTCGCGGTTGACGATTTCGGCCGCGGTTACACATCGCTGGCGCGGTTGAAAGAATTGCCGTTCGCCGAATTCAAGCTCGATCGCGCGCTGGTGACCGACGCCGGCTCCGACAAGGCCAATGCACCGCTGTGCAAGACCGTGATCGACTTTGCGCACAGCATCGGCAGCATCGCTGTCGCGGTCGGGATCGAGAAGGCATCCGCCGCACTCGCGCTAGTCGCGATGGGTTGCGATTACGGCCAGGGCTTTCTGCTCGGACAACCGATGCCGGAAGAGCGCTTCGTGTCGCTGCTACGCCAGCGAACTACCGCTTCCAAGAAGCCAGGCGCGCACGCCACTGCGTGAAGCACACGTCCGTCTAATGCGTCCAGGGACTGCGCCGCGTGAATGAGAAATTGTCGGCGTAGGACATTCGCGCTCGCGGCGACGGCTTGGATTCGAAAACCTGGTAAGCAATGCCGTTTCGTTCGCAGTAGGCGATCGCTTCCTCTTTGGTGTCGAACGACAGCCGCACCTGCTGCTTCATATCGCCCGAACTCGTCCACCCCATCAGCGGCTCGACCATCCGCGGCTGTTCCGGCTCAAAGTCGAGCGTCCATTCTTTGGTCTTTGCCGTACCGGACTGCATAGCGGTGCGCGCTGGCTTGTAAATCCGGGCGGTCATCGCTGAGACTCTTTCCTATCGTGCCGGCAGAGTGGCTGGTCGGGGCAGCAGGATTCGAACCTGCGACCTGTAGTACCCAAAACTACCGCGCTACCAGACTGCGCCATACCCCGATAACGTGAAAATAAGCCAATTGCGGCTCTGGATACATCGTTCGCCGGTTGCCAGCAAGGCGCGCAGAACCGGTCGGCAACTCAATGGCTATTGCCGAAAATCGAGTTGATGACCTTGTCGCCCGGCTTGATGCCAAGTTGACGCGCCGTGCCGGCAATCACTTCAAGTACCGCTCGCACCGGAGCGCCGGACGGAATCAGATCGTCCGACAGGGTCTTGGCATTTTCCGCGATGTGCATGATCCGGCCATCGCTGCGAATGAATATCAGGTCCAGTGAGACGTAAGTGTTGTGCATCCAGAATGAGACCGGCTGATCGGTAAAAAAATCGAACAGCATGCCCTGCCCTTGGGGCAGTTCCTTGCGGAACATCAGGCCGCGTTCCCGCTCCTCCTCGGTCGTGGCGAGTTCAACGTCGAACGCATGCACGCCTGACGCGCTGACGATTTCGAGCGTGCTTTGCCCAGCGGCACGTGCCGGTCCGGGAACAGCCAGGACGCTGCAAGCGACGAGCAGCAACGCCGCAGCGAGCCGCAGCAGGCCCGCCGCGATGCGGCTAGTACGCGACGATGTGGAATTCAGTGAGAGGTCAGACCGAGCGGCCCGCTCTCGGGACGAACTTCGGCCGCCATCAGACCCTTCGGGCCGGGTCCGAAACGCACCAGCACGAATTGGCCAGGACGCAGCTCCGTCATGCCGAAGCGCCGCAACGTCTCCATATGGACGAATATGTCGGCAGTCCCGTCGCCCCTTGTCACAAACCCGAAACCGCGAAGCCGATTGAACCATTTGACCTGTGCCCGTTCGAGACCGCTTGTTGGGGTCACAGTAACATGGGTTCGCGGCGGCGGCATCTGCGCCGGGTGGATCGCAGTCAACTCATCCATGGAGATGACACGGAAAGCTTGCAGGCCCTTTGGCCGCGCCAGCACTTCGCAAACAATGCGCGCGCCTTCGTAAGCAGTCTGATAGCCATCGCGGCGAAGGCAGGTCACATGCAGCAACACGTCGGCCATGCCACTGTCTGGAATGATGAAGCCATAACCTTTGGCAACATCAAACCATTTGATGACTCCAGCCACCTCGATGACCGTCCCCGCCGACTCATCACTGAGATCGACATCGGGTCCGAATCCCGGTGCTGATTGTTTTTGGTTCGATTCCGTCCGACGCCATGACGCCGAGGCTGCCGCTTCTGGTGCTGTCGCCCGAGTGGGCGCTCACGAATCTCTTGAAACGAAGATAACACTCGGCATCGAGTGGGGAAGGACAAAAATGCAACAGTTGATGAAAAGCCGCACAACCTGTGTACAAAGTCGCATCAATGCACGATGAACGGCTCCAGCACCGTCCCGATGTCCTGGCGCACGACAAGATCGGCAATCTCGTCGAACTCGGTCGGTTCGCGATTGATGATGACGAGTCGGGAACCGTTACGCTTCGCCATCAACGGAAAGCCGGCAGCAGGCCAAACCACCAGCGATGAACCGATCGCCAGAAACAAATCGCAAGTGAGTGCAAGGTCCTGGGCGCGTTGCATTGCGGCATCGGGCATTGCCTGACCGAACGAAATTGTCGCAGTTTTGATGTAGCCGCCGCACGTGCAGTCGGGCGCGCAACCATTGGCCTCATCCATCCGCTGCCGCACCCAGGGCAGGTCGTAATGCTCCCCACAGTCGAGGCAGGAGGCATAAGTCGTATTGCCATGTAACTCGATGACATCTGTCGGGGAAAACCCCGACGCCTGATGCAGATTGTCGATATTCTGAGTGATAATGGCGGGCACTTTGCCGGCGCGATAGAGGCTAGCCAGTGCGCGATGCCCACGCCCTGGCTGGGCACCCCCGAACTCGTCGGCCATGGCAAAACGGCGCCGCCAGGACTCGTTACGCGCCTCCTGACTCGCCATGAACTCGTCGAATGGTATCGGCTTATTCTTGGTCCACATTCCGCCCGGCGAGCGGAAGTCCGGGATGCCGCACTCCGTAGAGATGCCGGCGCCGGTAAATGGCACGACGACTTTGGCGCCGCCAATCAGATCGTCGAGACTAGCCATTGCCGCGTTGAGATCGGGCGCAATCATCTTTCTCATCCCGAGCGCGTTGTCCTAGAGTAAGCTCATTCTAGCGAAAACAGTGAGGCCGTCTTATGCGGTATCTGCACACTATGTTGCGCGTTCGCAATCTCGACGCGGCGCTCGATTTCTATTGCAAGGGATTGGGCCTCACCGAGGTTCGCCGGCGGGTCGACGAGAAGAATGGTTTTGTATCTTGATGAAAATCTGCATAAATTTATGAAAATGTATAAGACCTATTGAGAGCCAAAATGCTCAAAAGCCTCCCTCGGAGTTATTTTCTCCCTACGCCCCTGCCAGTCGATGCACTGAAAGTTTCAATTTGCTGCTCCTCGTGGCTATTCACACGGTATCGCTTGGCTGTCACGATAGGCACTGGCGCACGCCTACTAGCTTGGTAGCCTGCGTACTGAAGGCGACGGGGCCGAAGGACTTGAGGTGGACGTCCGTGATCATCCAACGAACGAGGAGGTGTATCGATCGCCCGTCATCACGCTCGCGTCTGGAACTCCGCCGAGTCCCAGGAAAACGGTGAAGCATCAAGAAAAAACATAAATACTACCGAGGTTGAGCGGTTTTTATCAGGACACTGAGCTGTATTAGCCGGATGAAGCAAAAGTTTAACGCTTAAGTTGAATTTAGCATCGAACCGTCGCATACAAGTACTATGGTTTAGTGCCAAATTCAACTTTAGTTAAGCCTTTAGTTTTTGTTTATCTAGCCCACTAGGCTAGATTAAGACAGACATTCCTGAAACGTTATGGTAATTTAAATGCGTAGGCCACGCCTCATAAGGCAATCGACGAGCATAGAATGGAACTTACAATTTAGAAAATTTACAAACAAAATAGCGAAAATTTATGTCTTGATGTGTATGTCCAATCAATTCAAT
>CAWECH010000015.1:0-180083 GCA_963807565.1 uncultured Alphaproteobacteria bacterium
GTCACGGTCAGCGTAAGAGGCCGGACCAACACCATCTTTCATCGGATTGCCAGTAGGCTCCATCGGCGCCCCCGGCCATGGCAAGAGCGGCACCACGGGGGCGTCGCGCCGATCGGCCTTTGTGCTGGGTACCGTTCTTGTCGATCCATCGCTCATCAAGAAAGTTTTCGGACCGGGCATCGCGGGAAAGCCCTGGACCATCACGCGGCCCGAGCGATCGGATTCCAGCGGATAACCCTCGCGCTTGTCTTCGCGGCGCAAATAAAAGATCAGGCCGCCGAAAAAGATCCAAAATGTATACAGCACGATCTGGGCGACATCGATGTAGCCGGTAATAGCACCCGTGTGCATGACAACCTCCGCGCTTTGTTGGACTAGCCAGGTAGCTCGGCTAGCCCAAATTTTGATGATGGCCGCGAATGGCATCCGCGCGCGCGACGCACGAGCGGACCGATCGCGACCAGGGTGGCGAACAACAATGCGATTTCGACGTGGTAGACAAAACTGTAGCCGGTGGCCGGCATGTTCAGCGCCGGACCAAGCCGGCCGTCGGCCGCCAAGCTTGAAACCCCATCGCGCAATCCCGCACCCAGCGCGATAGCAATTCCGGCTGCAGTCGCTTGCACCGCCCCCCACGCGCCGAGCACCAGACCGCATTGCCCGTTGCGCGCTAGCTGCATCGCCGCCGTTAAGGTCCCGACTGCGAACAGGCCGCCGCCAAATCCGATAAGTCCCGTACCGATGCGCAGCAGGAGCGGAGATAAAAGCGGCGCGGAAAAGATAACGCATGAGAAGGCGGCTACGCCGGCGAGAACGCCGAAAGCCGCAAGCTGATAAGCGTCGCTGCCCAAGCGGAGCGCTCGCGCCGCAAGGGCAAATCCGGCAAGTATGCCGATGGCGAATACCGCAGTGAGCACGGTGGTCTGACCAACTGTGAGATGAAGAATTTGACCACCGTAAGGCTCAAGCAGAATGTCCTGCATCGTGAAGGCCGCGGTGCCGAGCGCGACCGTCACGAAAATCCGCGTCGAGTTGGTTTCGCGGCGGAATTCAGCCCAAGACTCGCGAAACGTCGGCCGCGGCCGATCTTTTGCGGTTCTCGCGGGATCACGCGGCTCCTGCTTCCACAGCGCGATAATGTTGAGCGCGGTCGTCACTACGGCCGCGCCTTGGACGACCTGAATTAGGCGGAATTCCCGGAAATCGGCGAGCACTTCGCCGAACACAATTCCGCTTGCCACCATTCCGATCAGCAGCATGACGTAAAGAAATGCAACGACACGCGGTCGCGCTTCCTCCGGCGCAAGATCGGTCGCGAGAGCGAGCCCGGCAGTTTGCGTCGTGTGCACACCCGCGCCGACCAGCAAAAATGCCAATGCTGCCGCCGCATTGCCGATCCATGCGGGACCATCGGCGTCGCCAGACAGAACGATCAGCGCGAACGGCATGATAGCGAGACCGCCAAACTGAAGCAGCGTACCGAACCAGATATACGGGACCCGCCTCCATCCCAGCGCAGAGAAGTGGTTGTCGGAACGGAAACCGATCATCGCGCGCAACGGAGCGAAAACGAGTGGCAACGAAACCATGATGGCGACCAGCCAGCCTGGAACACCAAGCTCGACGATCATGACGCGATTAAGCGTGCCATTAAGGAGGACAACCACCATGCCGACGGAGACCTGAAACAACGACAGGCGCAGCAGGCGTTCGATCGGAAGCTGTTCCGTCGCCGCATCGGCGAACGGCAGAAAGCGAACGCCGAGCTTCATCCAACCGCGTGCAAGATTGGCCGAGAGCGTCTTCATGAGCGGACCAGCTCCAGTGCCTGCGACGTATAGAATCCGTTTTGGACGCGCCGGCTGCGCCCGATTTTCCAGGCTCTAAGCTTCGGCTCGACTGCCGATCAGCCGGCAGATCGCCTGTTCCGCTATCGGCTCGATAGCCGGCGCCCGGTTGCCGCGCGGAAAAAGCCGTCCGACCGCATGCATTACTGCCAAAGCAGGAGTTCGCGGGGCGAAAGTGAATAGCAGCGAGTGTCGGGTCCGCGACGCAAGCCCTGAGATCGCATCGACCGCGTCCTCGGTGCCGTAGTGAATAAGGGAATCCATGGCGACGACGTGATCGAAGTCGCCATGAGCACTGAGCAAGCATGTCGCCTGCAAAGAATACGACGCTTCCTCCGCCCTGCCCGCCCGATGCCCGCGACTGGGCCAGGCCAATGAGCTTGGGTGACAGATCGACAGCGACGACTTCGGCGCCGCGCTGTGCCGCCTCGACTGCAAAAGCACCGGTGCCGCATCCGGCATCGAGAAGGCGCCGGCCACCGAGGTCGTGCGGGTAACCAGCCGAGCAACGTTCGCCGCATCTCATCGCGTCCTGCGCGCACAGTCGCGCGAATGCGGTTGACGGGAGCGTCCGACGTCAGGCGCGTCCAAGCCTCAACGGCCGTCCGATCGAAGTAATTTTCGATTTCGACGCGACGTTCGGCGTAGGAAATACTCGTCATCAGCTTGCTTCCAATTAGTCGAAACCGAGAAGATCGAAAATGTCGCGATCTTTTAGCGGCGTGGCCGCCAGCGGCTCGGAACCCGCCCATAGCGACGCCGCAAGGCGAAGGTACTCGCTCTGCACCTTCTCCACTTCCGGCGACGGGTCCATCTCGAACAGCGTCGCCTTTTTGAGTCGGCTCTTGCGAAAGACATCGAGATCGGGAAAAACCGCCAGCGTCTTGAGACCGGTCTTGTCATTGTATTTGTCGAGCTGATCGGTCGAATTGCTGCGATTGGCGATGACGCCACCGAGGCGGACTGCATAATTGCGCGACTTCGCCTGGATCGCGGCAACGATGCGATTCATGGCGAAGATCGAGTCGAAATCGTTGGCAGCGACGATGATTCCACGGTCTGCATGTTGCAGCGGCGCAGCAAAGCCGCCGCAAACCACGTCGCCGAGCACGTCGAAGATCACCACGTCGGTATCTTCGAGCAGATGATGCTCCTTAAGAAGCTTCACGGTCTGGCCGACAACGTAGCCGCCGCAACCGGTACCGGCCGGAGGACCGCCCGCCTCCACGCACATCACGCCGTTGTAGCCTTCGTAGACGAAATCCTCAGGCCGCAGCTCTTCGGTGTGGAAGTTGACCGATTCGAGTGTGTCGATGACGGTCGGAACGAGGCGCTTGGTCAACGTGAATGTGGAATCGTGCTTCGGGTCGCAGCCGATCTGCAGCACGCGCTTGCCAAGCTTGGAAAACGCCACCGAAAGATTCGACGACGTCGTGCTTTTGCCGATGCCGCCTTTGCCGTAGACGGAAAAGACCTTGGCGTTGCCGATTGTGACGTTCGGATCCATCTGGACCTGAACGCTGCCGTCGCCATCGGCGCGGGAATGACTTGAAACGGCTCTGATTGCCACGTTCATGCTGCCACTCCCACCCGATGCCTTCTATTCTGTCTTCCAGCTCTTCACCGGCACGGCGCAGAACTTCGAGCGTTGCCTTGTCGGGCGACCAATAACGGCGCTCGTGTGCTTCGATCAGACGATTTGCGACTTTGGCGGACGCCTTCGGATTGAGCGCGGCAAGCCGCTCGCGCATATCCGGATCGAGAATGTAGGTTTGGGTCAGCTGCTGATAAATCCATGGCGCGACCTGTCCGGTGGTCGCCGACCAGCCCAGCGTGTTCGTAACCTGCGCTTCGATCTGCCGGACACCTTCATAGCCGTGGGCCAGAAGCGCCTCATACCATTTCGGATTGAGCGCACGGGTGCGCGTCTCCAGCGCAACCTGCTCCGACAGCGTACGCACCATGCCGTCACCGCGCGTTTGATCGCCGATGAACACGGCGGCAGACGTCCCGCGCACGCGGCGGACAGCGCGGCTGATGCCGCCAAGGGTATCAAAATAATGATCGACCGTAGTGACACCGAGTTCGATCGAATCGAGATTTTGATAAGCGACATCGACGCTGGCGAGCAGATGCGTCAGCACAGCATCTTGGCGCGACGGCTTGCCGTCGACGCCGTAGGCAAAGCCCTTGCGCCGCACATAAGCCTCGGCCAGTTCGTCCTCGTCCTTCCAGCCGCCGTGATCGACCAACTGGTTGACGTTGGCTCCGTAGGCGCCATCGGCATTGCCGAATACACGCAATGCCGCTTGCTCAAGATTACCGCCGTGCTGCACCTGATAAGCGAGCGCGTGTTTGCGCATGAAATTCATGTCGGAGGATTCGTCGGCACTTGCAGCGAGAAGCGCGGCCTCGGCCAGCAGTTTCGTTTGCAGCGGCAGAAGATCGCGGAAGATGCCTGACAGGGTCATCATCACGTCGATCCTCGGACGGCCAAGCCGCTCCAGCGGAACAAGCTTCGCCCCGGTGAGGCGACCGTAGCTGTCATGCCGCGGCTCGGCGCCGATGAGCCAGAGCGCCTGCGCGATAGGGCCGCCTTCGGTCTTCAGGTTGTCGGTGCCCCACAGCACGATGGCGACGGTTTCGGGAAATCCCAAACCGTCGGCTTGATGCCGCTGCAATAGCCGTTCGGCCTGGCGGGCACCGTCCTGAACCGCAAATGCGCTCGGGATACGGAACGGATCAAAGCCATGAAGATTGCGGCCGGTCGGCAAAACGTCGGTGTTGCGGACGAGATCGCCGCCCGGCGCCGGGCGGACGTAACCACCATCGAGCGCGTGAACGATTGATGGCGTCTCGTGATCCTCAGCAAGCAGCGCATCGAGCGCCGCGCGGGAGCCGGCGTCGGTGATCCCTGCCGCGTCGAGTGTTTCGGCCCGTTCAGCCGCGCTCGGCGGCTGACCGATGACGTGTAGCCCGTGTGGAATGAGGGTATATTCCAGTTCGAGCAAGGCAACGCGCACGCGCTCGATTTCCGCTTCAGCAGCGTCGCCCCAGCCCGGGGCCGCGATTGCAAGTTCCACGCTCGCTGCCTGAGCCTGGATAAGGTCAGCGAGCGAAGCGCGCTGATCGGCATCGGTGTCTGGCTCGAGTGCGCGCCATCGCTCCAGCGACGCCTTGAGGTCGATAAGGCCACGATAAAGGCCCGCCTTGGCGACCGACGGCGTCAAATAGGAAATCAGAGTCGCGCCGGCACGGCGCTTGGCGATAGTGCCTTCGGAGGGATTGTTCGACGCATACAGATAGAAATTCGGCAAATCGCCGATCAGCCGATCCGGCCAGCACTCGCCGGAAAGACCGGCCTGCTTGCCGGGCATGAATTCGAGCGCGCCATGGGTGCCGAAATGGAGAACGGCGTGCGCGCCGAAATCTTCGCGAAGCCACCGATAGAAGGCGGCGAACGCGTGCGTCGGCGCAAAGCCCTTTTCGAAAAGCAGACGCATCGGATCGCCTTCGTATCCGAACGCCGGCTGCACGCCGACAAACACATTGCCGAACTGCTCGCCCAGCACGAACAGGCTCGAACCGTCTGTATTGTGCCGGCCGGGCGCCGGACCCCACTGGCGCTCGATGTCGCCAAGCCAGCGCTCGCGGCGCACATGATCGTCGGTCGTAATACGCGTTGCGACATTCGCGTCAGCGCCGAAGCGTGCAGCATTGCCCTCCAAAAGCCGCGCGCGTAACGCATCGACGGATTCAGGCACGTCGACGCGATAACCGGCATTCTTCAACGCCGTGAGGGTGTGATGAAGCGACGCGAAAACCGAGAGATAGGCGGCCGTACCCGTAGCGCCGGCATTTGGTGGAAAGTTGAAAAGCACGACCGCAATTTTTCGCTCGGCGCGCTCGGTGCGGCGGAGAGCAACGAGCTTCGCAACTCGGGCCGCCAGCATCGCCGCACGTTCGGGATGAACCGACATATCGCGGCGCCGTTCGTCTTCGGTTGCCGACGAGCGGCCGCCAAAGGTCATCGGCCATGTCGCACCGTCGAGTTCGGGAATGGCCACCATCATGGTGGCTTCGACCGGCGTCAGTCCCCTTGCATCGCTCTGCCATTGCTGAAGGGTTTGGAATTCGACCGGATGCGCCGCGATGTAGGGCACGTCGAGCGTTGCCAGCATTTCCTCAGCAGCTTTGGCGTCGTTGTAGGCCGGACCGCCAACCAGCGAGAAGCCGGTCAGCGAAACGACTGCATCCACGATCGGGCGGTTGCCCTTAATAAAGTACCGTTCGATGGCCGGCCGCGCGTCAAGGCCGCTGGCGAATGCCGGAATGACACGGCAGTCCCTTGGCCTCGAGCGCGGCGATGACGCCATCGTAGTGCTCGGTATTGCCAGCAAGGGCATAGGACCGCATCAGCAAGAGACCGACGACACCGTTGCCGGCTTTACGCGGCAGATGTTCCAGCCGTTCGCAGACACGTTGCCGGGCGCGCGGGTGATAAAGGCCAATGTCCGGATAGCGCTCCGGAGGCGCCGAACGCATGACGCGGCGCAGATGCGCACGCGGTCCGTCGGCGTAACGCTCGACCAACATCCGCACGAGGTTGGAGAGATTCTCTTCCGAGCCTGCGAGCCAATACTGCAGCGAAAGGAAGTAGGCGCGGACGTCCTGCGCCTTTCCGGGAACGAAACGCAACAGCCGGGGCAATTGCCGCAGCATCTTCATCTGGCCTTGGCCGCTCGAACCGGTGCCACTGCGATTGCCGCGCATCCGTTTAAGCCAGCCGATCGCGCCGATCGCTTCCTCACTCATGCTGAAGCGGCCGAGCCGCGTCAGTTTGACCACCTCGCCGGCCGACATGCTGCACACCATGGCGTCACAGCTGTCGCGGCGCGCGACGAGCGCGGGCATCACGTCGCGGATGTGATCCTCAAGGAAAAGCATCGTGGCAACCACGATGTCGCCGCGGGCAATATCGTCGAGACAGCGCTTGAGCGCCGCCGGATCGTTGCCCCATTCGTCGGCTGCGTGCACATCGAATTCGAGGCCCGGCAACTCGCGACGAAGCGTGTCACGCGCGCGCGTCGCCGCTCCGGCCAAATGGCTGTCCATCGTCACGACGACGATTCGGATCGGCGTCGGGTCAGCGGCCGAAATGCGCTTTGGCATCGTACAAAGTCTCGACTGTGATTGTGGCGAGGCCTCGCTCCTGGGCGAAGCGCTCAGTGTTGCGGCGGGCTTTGCCGCGCACAAAAAACGGAATTTTGGACAGCTCCTTTTCGGCTTCTGGCGCCCATTCGGACAACGCCGCCGGAAGCACAATCGGCGCCTGGTCAGGCGCGCGCGGCGAACCGTGGCTTCGCCGCTTCGCCGGCGGTCGAAAGATGAGACGGCGCGGCGTCGCCGTGGAACTCGCGATCTTCGCGGAAAAGCCCGAGCAGGTGCTCTTCCAAACCCATCATCAGCGGATGCACGAACGTGTCGAAGATCACGTTGGCGCCTTCGAAACCCATCTGGGGCGAATACCGCGCTGGAAAATCCTGAACGTGAACGGGAGCCGAAATGACCGTGCAGGGGATACCGAGGCGCTTGGCTATGTGCCGTTCCATCTGGCTGCCGAGCACGAGATCAGGAAGCAGTTCCGCGACCTTGGCTTCGACTTCCAGGTAATCGTCGGTGATGAGCGGCTCGACGTCGTAAAGCTTGGCCGCTTCGCGCACCTCACGGGCAAACTCGCGCGCATAGGTACCAAGCCCGACGACCTTGAAGCCAAGCTCGGTTTGGGCCACACGCGCCGCCGCGATGGCATGCGTCGCGTCGCCAAACACAAAAACGCGCTTGCCGGTGAGATAGGTCGAATCGACCGAGCGCGAATACCACGGCAGACGGGACGATTGCGCCTCGAGCACTGGCGCCGCGTCAACGCCGGCGATCTGCGCTACTTCCGCGATGAAGGCCCGCGTCGCGCCTACGCCGATCGGAACGGTGCTCACCAGCGGCTGCTTGAAAGTGCGCTCCAGCCATTTTGCCGCCTGCATGGCGATTTCAGGATAAAGCACGACATTGAAATCCGCGTCGCCGAGCCGGGCGAGGTCGGCGGGTGCTGCTCCAAGCGGAGCGACCACATGAACCTCCACGCCCATGCGCTTGAGAAGCGCTGTTATTTCCTGGACGTCGTCGCGGTGCCTAAAACCCAGCGCCGTGGGACCGAGCAGATTGCAGCGCGGTTTCTGTCCCGGCACCCGCGCTCGGCCGCCGATAATCCGGCGGCGGGGCGTGCGGTCCCGCAAGCGCGCGAACGAGCTGGTAGAATGTCTCGGACGCGCCCCAATTCTCCTTGCGCTGATAGGCCGGCAGTTCGAGCGGGATGACAGGAATTGGCAGATCGAGTGCGCGAGCAAGACCGCCCGGATCGTCTTGAATCAACTCGGCCGTGCACGACGCGCCGACGATCATCGCCTCGGGCCGGAAGCGCTCATAAGCGTCGCGCACAGAAGTCTTGAATAGCTCCGCGGTGTCGCTGCCGAGATCGCGCGCCTGGAAGGTGGTGTACGTTACCGGAGGGCGCTTGTCGTTACGCTCGATCATCGTGAAGAGAAGATCGGCGTAGGTATCGCCCTGCGGCGCATGCAGCACATAGTGGACGTTCTTCATCGCCGTCGCTATGCGCATCGCGCCGACATGCGGGGGGCCCTCGTATGTCCACACCGTGAGTTTCATTGTCAGGCCACCAGCATCGTGCGGCGGATGAGCGGGCGCGCGAAAAGCTCCGCAAGGTCGGCGGCCTGCTCATAGCCCTGGATCGGCGTGAATATCAGTTCGATCGACCACTTGGTCGTAAGGCCTTCGGCCTCGAGCGGATTGGCCAGACCGAGGCCGCAGACCACGAGATCGGGCCGCGCTGCGCGGCAACGGTCGAGCTGCTTATCCACATCCTGTCCCTCGCTAAGGAGTACGCCTCGCGGCAACAGCGAAAGCTCCTGCGCAAGATGCGCTCGGTGCAGATATGGCGAGCCGACTTCCACAAGCTCCATGCCGAGTTCCCGCGCCAAGAAGCGCGCGAGCGGCACTTCGAGCTGGGAATCTGGGAAGAAGAAAATCCGTCGCCCGCAAAGAACGTCACGATAACGCGCCAGTCCGCGAACGGCCCGTTCACGGGCCGTAACCGTGACAGCCTCGAACCGTTCCGGATCGACTGCGAAAGCGTCGGCGGCGGCACGGAGCCATGCCGTCGTGCCCTCAACTCCGAGCGGGAAAGGCGCAGCCAAGCGTTTGGCTCCACGCTGTTCAAGCGCCCGCGCCGTATCGGCCAGAAAAGGCTGGGCCAACAAAAAGGACGCGCGCGGACCTACAGGGGGCAGGTCCGACGCGCGCCTAGCGGGGAGAAAGCTCACCGGACGAATGTCCAGCTCACTCAACGTTCGTTGAAGCTGGTCTTCAACGACATCCGCAAGCGCGCCAACGACGATCAAAGATGGCTCGGCGTCTGGACTTGCTTGCGGAAGCTCTGGAACAAGCGCGGCGAGACAGGCGTCCTCGCCTTGGGTGAAGGTCGTTTCGATGCCGCTGCCAGAATAGTTCAGCACCCGCACACGCGGAGAAAGTTCCTGCGAAAGCCGAGCGGCGGCGCGAGAGAGATCGAGCTTAATGACTTCAGAGGGACAAGAGCCGACCAGAAACAGCAGCTTGATATCGGGCCGCCGTTGCAGCAGCTCATGCACAACCCGGTCGAGCTCGGCGTTGACGTCGGCGAGGCCTGCCAGATCCCGCTCGTCGATAATCGCAGTCGCAAAGCGAGGTTCCGCGAAAATCATGACGCCCGCGGCCGACTGAATAAGGTGCGCGCACGTGCGTGAGCCAACAACGAGAAAGAATGCGTCCTGGATTTTTCGGTGCAACCAGACGATTCCAGTCAGTCCGCAGAACACCTCGCGCTGTCCGCGCTGTCGTAACACCGCGCTCTCGCCTTCGAACGACGTACTAGCGCAGAATTTCGGGATCGCATTCACGATGCGAACCCCATAGTGTTCGCGCTCATCACGGGTTGCTGCCGCCGCGCCGCACGCAATTTAAGCAGGAATTGCGTGGCGTTGATCACGTAGGTTGTATAGGCGGCGAGCGCGACCAGCATCAGATCGCGCGGTAAGAGCATGCCGGAAGCGAGCGCAGCCAGATAAATCGTATGCAGCGCAAGGACGAGGATGCTGAACACATCCTCCCAAAAGAATGGCCGCGCGAAGAGATAGCGGCCAAACACCTCGCGTTCCCAGATCGACCCGGTGATCATAATCGCATAGAGCGCGATCGTCTTGACCACCACCGATCCAGTCGCCAGCGCGAGGCCTTCGCCGGTCGCAAGGTAGCGGATCACCAAGCATAGGCTGACAAGGAAGATGACAAATTGGATCGGCGCCAATGCGGCTTGGACGATCGTCCAGCGCGAAGCATCACGACGTCTGCGTTCCTCGACGGTATAAAGCGGCGCAACGGGCGGTCGGTCCTTTCCCACCGACGTAAACTTTTCACGACGAGAATTGTAATGTGTAATTGACAACAGTTGGCCGGGATGGTGCGATATTGTCGGTGCCTCTCTTGGAGGCACCGGATGACCTTCCACCGGGCGCGCCGCAATCACGACTGGCTTGACTGGTTTCGGATGGCTCATCGCGGGGTCCCGTCCACTAAGCCGACGATCAAAGCCTAAGCCTGAGCTTTTTGAGTGTCAATAATATAAGACGTCAATTTATATTGACGCACCGACAAATGAGGAATTAGATTTCGGGGAGGGTAAGTCCATGACTGACGTGCGAGAGCAAATCGAGCGCCCGCGTTTGGCCCCCATTAGCCACGGGCCTATCAGGAGCGCGAATGCGCTCTGTAATCTCACCCGCACTATTGAAACCCGGATTATCCCAAGCCTAATCGTCGCCCACACAAGGCCCGCGTCTTCGGCATCAGCTCTCGTGGTCGATCGGGGCAATGTGGCGTCGAGTGACGCGGCCGCTTTGGCGGAGCAAGTGCTGGCCGGAGCGAGCGACGACCCTACCGTGCGTATCAATATGCTACGCGCCCAGGGCCATACGCTGGAGGAGATTTATCTTCAACTGCTCGCCCCCGCGGCGGCTCATCTGCGCAGGATGTGGACTAACGATCTGTGCGGATTTGCCGAGGCGACGTTGGGACTATGGCGCTTACAACAGTTATTGCGGAACTACAGTGTAGAATTCCGCGCAGAAGCAAAACGTCGGGAAACGGGTTGGCGTGCCTTGCTCGCACCAACGCCCCGCGAGAAACACGACCTAAGTTACACAATGTTCTGTCTTGTGTTGATCTCGGAGTTCTTTCGCCGAGACGGCTGGGACGCCTGGATCGAACCAGAACCGACCTCGAGAGAGTTCGTCGAAGTGATCCGGGGGGAATGGTTCGACGTAGTCGAGTTCCTGGTAAGCGGAGACAAGCAACTCGACGCACTTGCTTCTCGTATCCGGATGATCCGGCGCGAGTTGCCGAATCGATCGATTGGAATCATGGTACACGGTCAAATTTTCATCGAGCACCCTGAGTTGGCATTGCTCGTGGGGGCGGATCTCACGGCAACGGACGCAAGCCAAGGAGCGCTTCAAGCCCAACAATTGGTGGGCCTGAACGATCGCTCCTAGTTGCACTGAAAGAGCCGACAATAGAGTTGAGGGATGAAGACCGAGGTGGAGAAATTACTCCAGCTGGAGGCTTCGGAACTAGGTGAAGTCTTTCAAGGCCCCAAAGCAAACGTTGGGCAGTCTCAACGTCGAAACTGCAGCCGACGTCATAGTGACCGCCACCGATATTGCCCTCATCGTCGACGGTGACGGCGTGATTCAGGACGTAACCTTTCAGAAAAGTGACCTTTCTGCGGAATTGGACGGCTATGGACGTTGGTTCGGCCGGCACGTGGAACGACACAGTAACAGCCGAATGCCAGCCGAAGATTGCGGCGCTTCTGCACGAAGCTTCAACGCGTCGGAAATCAGGCTGGCGCCAGCTTCATCATCTATCGGTATACGGCGGCGAGGTGCCGGTGCTTTACTCCGCCGTCCGGCTTGGACGCGCAAACAGGTTTGTCGCGCTGGGCCGCGATTTGCGGTCTCTGGCCGCGCTACAGCAGAAATTAGTTGAAGCCCAGATGTCGATGGAGCGCGACTATGCGCGCATGCGCCAGGTTGAAGCGCGCTACCGGCTACTTTTCCAATTGTCATCAGAGCCTGCGCTCGTTCTAGAAGCGAGCAGTCACAAGGTCATTGAAGCCAATCCGGCCGCCATCGCGCTTTTTGATAGCGACGCAAAACGAATGATCGGCCGGATATTCCCCGAGGGCTTCGACGCCGAAACCGCAGAGCGTATGCGAGCAGTGTTAAGCGACGTTCGCGCCGGCGGTCGCGGCAGCGATGTCCATGCGCGACTGATAAAGAGTGGCAGATACGTCGCTGCCAAGGCATCGCTCTTCCGTCAGGACACGTCGTCGATGATCCTGGTTCGTCTGATTCCGGCTGCCGACGATCCCGCGCTGAGCCTACAAAAGACCGACGACAAACTTCTCAGGCTCGCCGAGTCCATACCCGATGGCATGGTAGTAGTTGATCGCGGTGCGCGAGTTCTATCAGCTAATGCCGCGTTTGCCGAAATGGCACAATTGACCAGCGAAGATCAGGCACGCGGCGAAGCCCTGGAACGGTGGCTCGGCAGGCCTGGGATCGATCTTAATGTCCTGATCTCCAATCTGCGTCAGAACGAACCCATACGCATGTTTGCGACCATCCTTCGCGGTGAGTACGGCGCCGAGACAGACGTTGAAGTTTCGGCGGTACCGCTTCAGGAAGACACCACCACCAACTTTGGCTTCGCCATTCGCGACGTCGGGCGGCGATTGCCGGCAACGCCGCGCTCGGATCGGGAATTGCCGCGATCGGCGGACCAGTTAACCGAGTTGATCGGCCGCGTTCCGCTCAAGGATCTGGTCCGCGAGACAACAGATGTCATCGAGCGGCTCTGCATTGAGGCGGCCCTGAACCTGACAGGAAACAATCGCGCATCGGCTGCCGACATGCTCGGTCTGAGCCGGCAAAGCCTGTACGTGAAGCTTCGTCGCTTTGGCATCGCCGATACGTCGGACGAGAGCGAAATCTCCGAAGCAGTAGAGTTTGCATCATGCCCGCCCCGCGCCTTTCGACCGTCGTAGAACTACTCAAGCCGATAACGTGGTTTCCGCCGATGTGGGCATTCGGCTGCGGTGTCGTTTCTTCGGGATTGCCGGAAGGATATCGCTGGACCGCAATAGCCGCCGGCATTCTTCTCGCCGGTCCCATGGTATGCGGCACCAGCCAGGCCGTGAACGACTGGTTCGACCGCCATGTCGATGCGATCAATGAGCCAAACCGTCCCATACCTTCTGGCCGGATGCCTGGACGATGGGGCTTCTATATCGCGATCGGATGGACGGTGCTCTCACTTGCTCGTTGCGACTGCGCTCGGCGCCTGGGGCTTCGCGGCCGCGGTTTTCGGCTTGGCGCTTGCGTGGGCTTATAGCGCACCGCCATTTCGGCTTAAGCGCAATGGCTGGTGGGGTAATGCCGCCGTCGGCCTCTGCTACGAAGGGTTGCCCTGGTTCACCGGCGCGGCCGTGATGGCGGCGGCGTTGCCGGATTGGCGCGTGATCGTTCTGGCGCTGCTTTACAGCATCGGCGCCCACGGCATCATGACGCTCAACGACTTCAAGTCCGTCGAGGGCGACACACGCATGGGCATCGGATCGTTGCCAGTGCGCCTGGGCGTCGATAATGCCGCGCGGCTGGCATGTGCAGTCATGGCGGTGCCGCAGGTGATCGTGATCGCGTTTCTTTTCACTTGGGGCAACCGCATCCATGCCGGTATCGTCGCAGTACTGCTTATCGTTCAGCTTGAACTGATGGTGCGTCTGCTGCGCAGTCCGCGCGAACGCGCGACTTGGTACAGTGCGACCGGCGTCACCCTTTATGTCCTTGGCATGCTGGTGAGTGCATTTGCCCTGCTGTCCAACGGATGCAGCGGGATCAATGAGTCCCCCTTCCCTGTCATGGTTTCAGATTTGTCCGGCTTGGCCTGGTTCAAGCCGCGTTGGGCGCTGTCGTCGTGCTCACAACATCGACGCTCAACCGCATCATGGTGGTTGAACTGCGCTTTGCCGGCGATGCTTCCCGGCGCGCTAGTGGCGCTTCATTACGCGATGCAGATATTGCGGCCGCGGCTTGGCCACGGCTCCGACTGCGGCGGCCGCAGAACACCTTGGATCATCGGTGGAATGGCTGTACTCGCGCTGGGCGGTCTGGGTGCAGCGGCCGGCACCGCCTGGATGAGGAAAATCCGTGGGCGGGTATCGCCCTCGCCGTGCTGTCCTTCATGATTGATCGGCATCGGCGTCGGCGCATGCGGAACAACCCTCCTCGTTCTGCTAGCAAAACGCGTTGACGAGCGCCGGCGCGCGGCGGCGGCGACCATCGTCTGGGTCATGATGATCATGGGATTCATCGTGACCACAGCGATCGCAGGACATCTGCTCGATCCATACTCACCAACTCGTCTAATCGCAGTCGCTGCGGCTGTTTCGGCCATAGCACTCGCGGTAACGGTGATCGCCATTTGGACGGTCGAGGGTCCGCAAATTCGTGAGCGACACCGGCGCGACAAGCGACGGCGCCGCCCGCGAGACGTCGTTCGTTTCTGCGCTCGCGCAAGTTTGGTCGGAGGCACGGTCTCGCCACTTCGCGGTCTTTATATTCGTCTCAATGTTGGCCTATAGCGCGCCTGAACTGATACTCGAGCCGTTCGCCGGATCGGTATTCGCAATGACTCCCGGTGAATCGACGATGCTTGCGAGCATTCAGCATGGCGGCGTCCTTGCGGGCATGACGATGGTGGCCGTTCTCAGTATGTCGATCGGTAGGACGCCGGTCTGCGGCGATGCGGATCTGGACAGTTGGCGGCTGCATTGCTTCGGCGATAGCGCTCATCAATCTCGCGGCGACAGGTTTGGTGTCGGCATCACCATTGCGCAGCGCCGTATTCATACTTGGATTCGCCAACGGAATTTACGCCGTCGCTGCAATTGGATCGATGATGTCTCTGGTCAATTCTGGACAAAAGTCGCGCGAGGGTCTGCGCATGGGATTGTGGGGAGCGGCGCAAGCGATCGCGTTTGGATTGGGAGGATTTGTCGGCACTGCGGCAAGCGATTTGGCGCGTTTCCTGATCGGCTCGCCGTCTGCGGCCTACGCCGCTGTCTTCGCAGGCGAGGCGGTTCTGTTCCTGGTGTCGGCGTTGCTGGCAAGTCGGGTCTTCACTGACAATAAAGCTCACGCGAGCGGAAGCCTGGCCAGCGTCATCTCGCAGTCGCTTCCCGATGCGGCGCGGAGTTGATTATGAGTTTTGAAACATTCGATGCAGTGGTTATCGGCGGGGGGCCCGCAGGCGCAACAGCCGCCACCGATCTTGCCACCAGCGGCCGATCGGTCATGCTTCTGGACCGTGCAGGACGTATCAAACCATGCGGCGGCGCCATTCCGCCTCGCCTCATCGAAGAGTTTTTGATTCCGGAAACTCTGCTGGTGGCGCGAGCGAAAGGCGCGCGTATCGTCGCTCCTTCCAATCGTCAAGTCGACATGCCGATCGATGGAGGTTTTGTTGGCATGGTGGATCGCGAGGTTTTTGACGAATGGCTCCGCGAGCGAGCAACCGTGGCCGGGGCCGAGCGCCGAACTGGAATATTCAAAAGGCTGGATCGCGATACTAACGGTACGGCAATTGTAGAATATCAAACGAAGAACGGTGAAAGCGTGAAACGCAGTTCGCGCACGCGCCGTAATCGGCGCAGACGGCGCCCTGTCGGCAGTGGCACGCCAGACGATAGCCGGCGCTGATCAGATGCCATACGTCTTTGCTTATCACGAGATTATCCGCTCGCCCCGCGGCAATCCTGCGACCTTCGATGGCAATCGGTGCGACGTATACTATCAAGGCGAACTTTCACCCGATTTCTACGGATGGATTTTTCCGCACGGTGACACCACAAGCGTCGGCGTCGGCTCGGCACATAAGGGCTTTTCGCTACGCAAGGCCGTCCGGACGCTCCGCGGCGTCGCTGAGCTCCAAGAGACAGAGACCATTCGATGCGAAGGAGCACCAATCCCCTTGCGTCCGTTACCGCGATGGGACGACGGCCGCAACGTCGTGCTGGCCGGCGATGCCGCAGGCGTCGTTGCGCCCGCCTCGGGCGAGGGAATTTTCTACGCCATGACGGGCGGACGGCTTGCAGCCGCTGCTGTCGATGAATTCTGCGAGAGCGGCGACGGTCGTGCGCTGCGCAGCGCTCGTAAACGCTTCATGAGAACACACGGTGGTGTATTCTGGATCCTCGGCGTGATGCAGCGTTACTGGTATTCCAGCGATCGACGGCGGGAACGGTTCGTGAGCATCTGCGAGGATCGCGATGTTCAGCAGCTCACCTGGGACGCCTATATGAACAAAGAACTAGTGCGTGCGCGTCCGCTCGCGCATATGCGAATATTTTTCAAGAACATCGCTCACCTGACCGGTATAGTTCCCGCATGATCGTCAAAGCCGGCGCCGTCCTGGAAACCGATTTTTGTCGCTGCCCTCGCCGCCATGGCAGTTGCCATGCTCGGTGCACTGATGACCGATCTTGGACCGTGGTACATCAACCTCGAAGAAGCCAAGTTGGCAGCCACCTGACTGGCTATTCGGTCCAGCTTGGACGTTGATCTTCGGCCTTTGCGCCATGTCCGGCTACCTCGCATGGCGCAATGCGCCAAACCGCGGTGGCCGCGACGGCGTGGTCGCTCTATTTGCTCTCAACGGCTTCCTTAATGTGTTGTGGAGCGCGTTGTTCTTTCGTCTCAAGCGACCGGATTGGGCACTGCCCGAAGCCGGGTTATTGTGGCTATCGATCCTGCTAATGATTATCGCATTGCCGCGCTATTCGAAAACGGCAAGCGCGCTGTTGCTGCCTTATCTGGCGTGGGTGTCTTTTGCGACAATTCTCAATTGGTCCGTGATTACGCTAAACGTACCGTTTGCTGGGCCATGACACGCTTTTTGCTAGCGGACGAGTTGTCGATCTCGATCCTTGCAGTTATGGCGATCGAGGCGATTGTTTTACTGACGTATCGAAATTGCGACCGGCCGCGGAATTCCCTCGGCCGGTTTAGTGACAAACCTTACTTGCCGGCGCGCTTTTACTTTTGGCGCTGCGCAGTGCGCTGACGGCATCACCCTGGATCTGGACAGCTGCTTGGCTTGCCGGCGCACTACTGGCTCACATTGCAGATCTCGCACAGCGGTGGCGAAACTAAATTATTTTTTTATTTCTTGGGCGAGAAACGTTGCTTCATAGGCAACGACATCCTTGCGCTGCTGCTCATCCAACAACTTGAAAGTCATCAGCGAGTTACCGGTTGCAAGGTCGCCTTTGCCCTTGTCGGTCAAGAATTTCTGCAAGAAAGCGGTCGGATCGAGAATGTACTGGACAACCAAGTCCTCACTCCACACAAGGCCGTTTTGACCCGCAGCCTTCATCAGCGGCGAGTAGTTGAAAGCCTCATATGTGCCAGCCTGCCGGCCGATCACGTTGTTGAGCACTGGCCCGATGAAGTTCTTGGCGCCGTCGCCGATGCGATGGCATAGCTTGCATTGATTAAATACCTGCTCACCTTTCGTTGCGTCCTGAGCCGCCGCAAAGTCGGCCGGCAACAAAACGGCAGCGGCCACGATCGCGTTGATAATCAAGTCCTTCATCCGAGCACCTCTTCTTCGAATTTAGGCAATAAATCCGCAGTCTTGTTAAGCTAGATTGACATTTCCGTCTATCAGAAATGATTGTCAGTCGGCGAGGTGTCCTAAAAAGGGCGATATTCGGCCTTGAAGTGTGTGCCCAAGAAAACGCCAACCGCCTAAGTCATTGACTGTAAGGCAGAATGCCACAGATTTTGGTGACGGGCTTTATTGACATTTCCTGTCAACTGTCCAAAAACCCTGACAGGTCGGGAATCGCGTGGCACCGTTACCGCCGAGCAAGAGACTCTGGATTAATGGCTACTAGTGTCATGACGACCGCTACCAACCTGCAGCCGGATGTGACTCTTTTGCTGGATGCCGAGGGCGTCATCCGTGAGGCGACTTTCGCCAGTTCGCTGGCGACCGAAAATGCGAAATCGTGGCTCGGCCGGCCCTGGACCGATACGGTCGCGAGCCTAGGCAATTCCAATGTCCAGCGCATACTCGACGATGCCAAGTCGACCGGCATCTCGGCGTTTCGCCAAGTTACACAGCGATTTCCCAGCGGCCTCGAAGTCCCGATGGAGTATACCACGGTACTGCTCGGCGGCCGGGCTGGGATGCTCGCCATCGGCAAAAACCTGCAAGCCGTTGCGGAATTGCAATCCAGTCTCATCGCCGCGCAACAGGCCATGGAGCGCGATCATTGGAAACTGCGGGAAGTGGAAACCCGCTACCGGCTTTTGTTCGATGCGTCGAGTGAGGCGGTCCTTATCGTTAAGGCGTCGAATTTGCGGGTCGTCGAGGCGAACCCGGCAGCGCTCCAAGCCTTGGAGCTTCCGCACCGGTCGCGTGACGCCGTCGCCGGACAGGAATTGCTTTCAATGCTTTCCCCGCAGGACCGCGGCACTGCTCCAGGCCATGCTGACGCGGGTTCGCGATCAAGGCAAAGCGCCAGGTATCATCGTTCACATTGGCCAGGCGCGGCAGTCGTGGATGGTTCGCGCAACACTCGTAACATCGGAGCCGTGGCCCTTATTCGTCATTCAACTGGCACCGGTCGGCGCTGCACGGCCGGTCGCCAGCGAAGCGAAACGCCGTCTGTTGAAGAACTCATCGAGCAAATTCCAGATTGCTTTGTGGTGTTGAATCAGGAAGGTGTTATTCTCAGCGACCAATCAGGCCTTTCTCGATCTGATTGAAGTGGGATCGAAGAATTCGGTCATTGGCGAGCGGCTATCGCGCTGGCTTTGGCGGCCAGGCGCCGACGTTTCCGTATTGTTGTCACACGTCAATCGCAGCCGTACGTGCGCATGTTTTCCACCATCATTCATAGCGAGCTCGGCACAGAGACTGAGGTGGAAATTTCCGCCGCGGGCGATCGGGAAACCGATTCCCGAGCTATCGCGGTCGTCGTACGAGACGTCAGCCGCCGACTGCAGGTCTCGTCCGGGTAGCGATACGCTTCGAACTTCTCTCGCTTCAATCAGCGAGCAGGTCGGCAAGACCCCGTTGCGCAAACTCGTGCGCAACACCGTTAGTGTGGTAGAACAACATTACGTCAAGGCGGCTCTTGAGCTGGCCGAAGGCAATCGGACAGCCGCAGCAGAAATTCTTGGACTGAGCCGGCAAAGTCTTTACGCGAAGCTCAACCGTTACGGCCTGGAAGGAGATGTGGACGCGACTGCAAACAAGGGTGATTGATTCCGGGAGAATCTCACTTGGCCTCACTTCCATTGCCGATGCCTGCTTTCGGGCAGGCAGATCTTTCGAACTGCGAGCGGGAACAGATTCAGCTGCCCGGTTCGATCCAACCGCACGGCGCACTGCTCGTCGTCCGCGAGCCAGACTGTATCGTCATCCAAGCCAGCGCCAACACCTCCGACTTTCTCCGTCTCAACGGCGAAATCGTCGGACGGAAGACTTGAGGATATCCCTGGCGATCTCTGTGAACGTATTAAGCCGCATCTTGGCGAGCCGTTGCACGCGATCCCAATCGCGGTGCGCTGCCGCGTCGGCACTCCCGGCCGGGACTGCGATGGCCTTCTGCACCGCCCGCCCGAAGGCGGGTTGATCATCGAACTCGAACCGGCAGGAGCGCCGGTCGACCTCTCGAGACACGTCGATACAGCAATTCAAACAATCTTGGGCGCCGCCTCACTGCGGATATTATGCGACGAAACGGCGCGGATCTTCGAGGAGTTGACCGGCTACGACCGCGTCATGGTCTATCGCTTCGACGAAGCCGGACACGGTGAGGTTTTCTCGGAGCAGACGAAAATCCGAACTCGAAGCATTTCTAGGCAATCGTTACCCGGCCTCCGACATACCGCAGATCGCTCGCCGCCTCTATGAGAGAAATCGCGTCCGCCTTCTCGTCGATGTCGGATATGTGCCCGCGCCCTGACGCCGCGACTGTCGCCCTTGACCGGCCGCGATCTCGACATGTCGTTATGCTCTCTTCGCAGTCATTCGCCGATCCACGTGCAATATCTCAAAAACATGGGTGTCGGCGCGACACTCGTAGTGTCACTCATGGTCGGCGGACGATTGTGGGGATTGATCGCTTGTCACCATTACGTGCCGCGATTTATACACTTTGAAATACGCGCCATTTGCGAACTTCTCGCCGAAACCATCGGCACGCGCATCGCCGCACTCGAAAGTTTCATCCAGGCACAGTCGGAGTTGACCGTTCGCCGGATCGAGCAGCGTCTGATCGAAGCTATTTCGCGCGACGGCGACTGGCGCAGCGCCCTGTTCGACGGCAGCCAATCTCTGCTGCAGCCTCTGTCAGCGGCTGGCGCCGCCCTCCATTACGATGGGCAAGTATTCAGCGCGGGCGAAGTCCCTGGCACACAGGAAATTCGCGCAATCGCGGCGTGGCTCGATAAAAAGCCGCGCGCGCCCGTCATATCTACAGCCTCGCTTGGTCTCGACGAACCGGAGTTTGCGCCGATTATCGGCGTAGCCAGTGGGCTCGTTGCAGTCCCGCTCTCAAGTTCGCAGAAACGATTATCTAATGTGGTTTCGTCCGGAGCGGGTTCGTACTGTGACTTGGGGTGGAGATCCCTACAAACCGGTCATTATCGGCAACGACCCGTCCGAGCTATCGCCCCGCCGTTCGTTTGCACAGTGGCACCAAATGGTCGAAGGGACATCGGATCCCTGGACTCCGGCGGACTTGACGGCGGCACGTCTGATCGGCGAATTCGGTCGCCGACGTCGCCCTGCAGTTCCGGTCGGTCGGAATGCTGATCGCACAAGATCAACTCGAAAACGTTAGCCGGCAGGTTCGCCTGTCGGATCAACCCGTTGTCATTGCGGACGCCAATGGCCGTCTACTGCTTACTAATGAAGCATTCGAACGCCTCTTGCATCCCGGCCATCCGCATATCACTCGGGTCGATGATTTACCGCAGTTCTTCGCCGAGCCTGTCGAGTTTCGAACCAACATCTGGCGCATGTTAAAGGAAGGCCGGTCCTGGCGCGGCGAGGTCAGCCTCGAAATCGATTCAAGATCGACCAAGGTCCTCATGGTACGCGCCGATCCGGTATTCTCGGCGCCCGAGCGACCCCTCGGTTTTGTCTTGCTGTTTACCGACGTCACTGAACGCAAGGCAGCCGAAACGGCTCGCCGCCGATTTCAGGAAGGGGTTATCGAGCGTCCCCGCGTTACCGGAGGCGGGCTGAGTTCTCATGACCAAATCATTTATCAAAACTTGCTGGCATCAATCATCGAGAACGCTCAGCTCGCGGCGCTGGAAATTACCTACGGCGCCGACACAACGCAAATGAAGGGAATGCTCGACAGCGTGCGCACTTCTGTGACGCGTAGTTCAGAGCTTCTGCAACACCTGATCTGGCACGCAAGCAATACGACCGACTGAAAACGCATAAATTGATCATGACATTCTTTGTCCTGCCTGCCCCGTCGCAGAAGCGATGGGTAATACCGAGATCGAGCAGCGCAAAAAACAGGCGCGGGAATGGTTCGAGTCGTTGCGCGACCGCATCGTCGCTGCTTTCGAGGCAAGTCGAGGACGCTGTGCCTGCCGGCGCACCACTCGCCGACCGGCCGGCCGGCCGTTTTGTGCAAACACCATGGAGTCGCACAGACCACGGCGGCGGCACAGGAGGCGGCGGAGTGATGGCTATGATGACAGGGCCGAGTCTTCGAAAAAGTCGGCGTTCATGTTTCAACGGTATTCGGCGAATTCGCTCCAGAATTTCGCAAAGACATTCCAGGCGCCGTCGAAGATCCGCATTTCTTCGCGACGGGGATTTCGCTGATCGCGCACATGCATAACCCGCACGTGCCTGCGGTGCACATGAACACGCGCTACGTCGTGACGACAAAATCATGGTTCGGCGGCGGCGCCGATCTGACGCCGGTACTCGATAGTCGGCGGAAGCAAACAGATCCTGACACGATCGCATTTCACGCCGCGATGCGACAGCCTTGCGACTCGCACGCTGGCATCGCGCCTACGAGAAATTCAAAAAATGGTGCGACGAGTATTTTCACCTGAAACACCGCGGCGAGATGCGTGGCATCGGCGGCATCTTTTACGATTATCTCGAGAACGATTGGGACGACGGCATTTGCTTTCACAAAGGACGTTGGTCTCGCCTTTCTCGGTGTCTATCCGAACCTCGTGCGGAGGAATTTCGCCAAGACGTGGACGGATGCCGAACGTGAGGAACAACTCGTGCGCCGCGGCCATTACGTCGAATTCAATCTGCTCTACGACCGCGGCACCATCTTCGGGCTGCGCACCGGCGGCAATGTCGATTCGATACTGTCGTCGCTGCCGCCCCTTGTGAAATGGCCGTAAGCGACGCACTGAGCCCCAAGGGACTACTACTGCTGTAGCGTACCGCAGATCAAGATGGCGCCTCCGAACGATCACGATCGCAGAGGACAGCGTAAACATGCACCGGCATCTGTTGCACGATCAGCTTGGCAATGAAGGTGCAAGGAAAGCCGGCTAAAGCACAATTCGAAAATGTGGATATTCGCATTCCGCAACTACTTTACGGAGATGTCAGGCAAAAATTGATTCAACTGTCAGACTCAAGCATCCAGCGTCTGCGCGACCGCCTCGGATAGGGCGATATTGAGCTCAAAGCCATGATCGCCTCGCTGACCACGGACCTCCAATGTCGGGAATCGATGTGGCACTATCGTTAAGCCCGCGCCGATACTGTTCTTTGAATTTCGCTAGTCTCTTCAATCTGCGGAAAATCATAGAAGGAAAGCTCTTGCGATTGCAGCCCCAATGAGCGGGCCAGCAATCGTTTCATGACTTGGCCGCCATTCAAATCGCCAAAATAGCGCGTGTAGGCATGCCCGAGTAAGACGGGTGCCACCTTCCTCGGCAGAAACCGCAATTCGCCGCTCGTAATCTCTTCCGACCGCCAAGAGCGGCAATGCAGTCTCCCAGTCATGGCCCAGCAAGATGTGACAGATCGGATGCGAGCGCTGCGGTACGGTAAAGCTCGGGACGCGCAGCTGCGCCGATGGCAGGTATGTGTCGGTTTTTATCAAGTTCCAATCTCAAGCTGCCGATAAGCTGGCAACAGATTACGCAACAGAAGCGCGTAGCCATTACGGCTCGCATTGCCACGCAGGATATCTATTTATGATACCTGACCGCTCGGCTCGCGCATGAAGTCATGTGTGCGCTCTCGCATGATTTGCGTGAGCGACAAAGGCGCGACCGCCAGCGCAGCGCACTCATTAGTCTGTCGGTGTCGCGCGACGCCGAATGTCATTCGTGCATGATTAACACGGTTTAACATGAGGCCACAAAGTCGAAGGCCACGCGTAGAACACGGGTCCTATCGCGTTGTCCCCGATACTGGCTGCGCCCGCTCGCCGGGGCATTAGCAGTGCCGGCGAGTTCAGGATAATCCTTGAGAAGGCTCGCACCGAACATACGGCTTGTAAACGCCTTGGTGACAAGTCGCGCAGTCTACCTTCGGGCCGTCGCCAAGTGGGCCAAGCCTCTCGTGTGGAAATGTACTCGTCAGCGGGCCCAGGAAGTTGTTGTTCAGGTCGCGCACCATGCGGATACCATAATACGCCGTAGCGCGTGCTGGCGTGCTTTGCTCCCAATCGGTAAACGATCGACTGCTATGGCAGTATGTGCAGTTGACGCCAAGGGATTCCGATATGTTCATCATGAGCGAATAAGTCCACTCGGTCTGCTTTATCGAGTGACGATCGCCCTCAGGAAGCGCCGACGTCTGAAACAACGCGCACGTCGTTAGCTCTGGTCCAAGAACGGCGTGTAAGGATCGAACGGCAGCGAGGTCAGGCCATTTGCCGCGATCGGCCAATTCTGATCGGTACGGTCGCCGTCCGCACCTTGCACTGTGGGAGGCCCGCCGTTCTTGAACCAGATGTTTGTTGGCACGGGCTCGCCACGGTGGCAGGTGAAACAGGTGACACCGGTTTCAGCAACATGGTTTTTCCAATCGCCATTGATATGCATCGTCATTTGCAACATGCGACGGGCGACCACCTTCGTATAAAGCTTGTCCGACGAAAGTGGCTCGCCGTCGGCGTGGCAATAGGCACAGCCTTGAACGGGCGCGACCCAGGCCGTGATATCAGTCATCAAGCGAACGAATTCCGCAGAATCGACATCCTTGAGAACCTGGACGTTCTGAAAGGACTGACCGGCGGTCTGCCCCGAGGCGTCCGCACGCGGCGTCATTTGCGGCAGCTGGTTTGCAAATTGCTGGGCCGCGAGTTTCGCCGGATCGTAGACCTCGACCATACCGGTGCCGCGATAGCCGCGCTGGATGAGTTTGCACTGGCGGATGCTGGAAAGTGCCGACCACGATGAACAGCGCAATCACGCCAAGTATAGACCACCACCATCCGCGAACCGAAGGTTCCGAAGCTCATGGGTGGCCTCCCGTCAGCAGCGACGGATCGGATACGGGCGGAAACACCGCGGGATAAGATGGCGCAATCCCATGTTTTACGCCCCAAAGGAACCAGTTATCGACGACCGTGCCGGTGAGCAGGATGCCGATGCCGCCGCAGAGCGGGCAAAGCACCGCGAACCACCAAGCCCAGCGATGGATGGATTCGACTGTCGCGTTGAAACCCATGGTCCAGCGCCAGAACAATGCGGCGCGTTCCGCGGCCGTTCCGCGATCGACGATCTGCTCGATCTCGCGATCGCCGCCGAGGCGGCTTACCGCCAGGATGGTGGCGCCATGCATCGCAAACAGCAGCGTCGAACCGTAAAGGAACGCGATCGAGAGCATGTGGAACGGATTGTAGAAAAGATTTCCGTAGCGGATCGAAAACGCCGCGGTCCAATCGAGATGCGGGAAAATTCCGAACGGTACGGCTTCGCCCCAGCTTCCCATGAACAACGGGCGAATAAACCCGAGCACGAGATAGAGCCAGATCGCCGCGGCGAAAGCCCACGCCACGTGCGTGCCCATGCCGAGCGCGCGCGCCCTGCGGTAAGTGCGAACCCACCACAGCAAGATCGATGTCGTAAGAAAAAATCCTGCTATCTGCCACCAGCCGCCTTCGTTTAACGGACAGATCATGCAGAGGCCGGCGCTCGGCGGCGGCGGCTCAAGCGCCAGCCACGGCAGCTGTCGGATAAACTGGATCGGATCCCAGTTCACCGAGGCCCACATGTTCAACCCGATGATTTCAAAAGCGGCAAACCCGAACATGAGCGAGGCAACACCCGTGAAGCCAAGATAGATCGGACCGAGCTGCGCGTCGCCAATCTTGCCGAGCCAGTAGGAAAAGCTACCCTTCCCCAACCTGTTCCAGCTTCCGGTCTGCACCGGAATGCCGGCGTAGATTGGTCCGCGCACCTGAACCTGCGTGAAGATATTTTGATATTCGGCCATGACGATTCCCCTTCGCGCTATTGCCAGATCGGAAGGTCGAGCCACCAGCCCCACCATTCCGGCCAGCCGCGCGTCCAAAACGGTCCGCTGATCACGATGCACACCGCGCTCCAGAACCCCGCGGAAAGCGCCAGGAACAAGCCGAGCCGATGAATTCCGACGGTGCCGATCGAATAACCCATGATGTCGCGGAAGATCGTGTTCTCATGCTCCGGTGTCTTGACCGGCTCGCCTGTCTCCGGATTTATCGCCGACAGAACTACACCGCCATGCAGCGCCAGCGCGAACGTAGTCGTGAAGAAGAAACTTACGGCGATCATGTGCGCCGGATTGTAATGAAAGTGCAGGTACTGATAGCCGGTGTTCGACACCCAATCGAGATGACTGATGATGCCGTAGGGAAATCCGTTGCCCCAGGCGCCGAACAACAACGGCCGGATAACGACGAGCGTTGCGTAGGCAAGGATTGCGACGCTGAACGCCGCCGGCACATGCAGACCGATACCAAGCTTGCGGCAGATTTCGACTTCGCGAAGCGCCCAAGAGATAAAGGCGCCGAGCGCGCAAATCGTGATGAGCTGCCAAAGACCGCCTTCGGCAAGCGGCGCAAGCGCGAGCCCATAGCTGAGATCCGGAGGCGCGATGCTGATCTGCCAGATATTCCAGGTCGGCCCGATCGCGGCGCCCCAAACAATGAGCGCCGTACCGAGCGTCGCAAAGAAGATCGTCGTGACGCCGAAGAAGCCCACATAAAAGGGCCCGACCCAGAAATCGAAGAGGTCGCCACCCATCAAGGTGCCTCCGCGCACACGATATTTTCGTTCAAAACTTAGCATCGCCATGGTCGTTCCTCCTGCCGGGAGGTTGATTGGATTTCTACAGAATTCAGGAACGGGCGAAATCGCGGAGGATCGAGTTCGCCCGTTCCATTTGCACCTAGTGCGGTGCAGGCATCGGCGACATTTGTGCCGCCGCCGCCCTCGCCGCATGCGGTCCATCCAGCCAGTTGAAACGGTCCGTGCTGAGAAGGATGAAGTGGATCAGCAGCGCCAATCCGAACAAGAACGTGAATAAAGCGACCAACGTCCTGCGCGGATCGAACAGAAGCCACATGCGCCACATATTTCCCTCCTTATGAAACGAAGGTCAGCAACGCGCTGGCCCAATGCGTGACCGTATCCAGTGCGCCGGTCTTGTAACCGCCGACACCCGGGAGCCATGGCCGCCACATCCACGCGAGGATGTGCGCGACGATGGCGATCACCATGAAGATGGTGAAGCTTGTCATGAAAATACTGTGGAACTCACGTGCTTCAGGTTCCGTGAGTCCCGACAGCGACACGTCGCGTCTAGGACCATCAGGCATAGTCACCTCCAGTTTTGGCCTCTCGGCCGTTGCCGCAAATTCCGTGCGGCTTAACCGTCGTGACGAATTTCGCCGCGACGGGCTCTCCACCCGGACCTGCCGGGCGAATTTCGCGAACTAACCCATGAACGACAAGCTCGGTGAACGTGCTCGGCATCTTCCCAAGCCCGCCCGATAAACCACCTCTTGTCGTCCGACCTGAACCTCCGCGCCCATGTCCATGGCAGCAGCAATTCGAAAGACTGCGCAGCTGCCATCGACCATGAAAGCTGACGACAAAGATCAGAGCGAATTGAGCTTGATCCACAATCCGATCGCTGCGATCGATCGTTTTCGCCAACGACGCTTATCAGCCATGGGAGATCTCCTTCTCATTCGGATATACCCAGAGCGTTGTTACTCATGCTGCACGTCCATGCGTGATCGCCGTTTGCGCCTGCGACACGCATATCGAAGTCACTCGATGTTCGCCCGCGCGTTGCGCTTCGCGCTCGGCAGCGTCGCGCAGGCGCTTGGCCGCTGAAATCCGCACCAGAACCGGTTGCGCGTCCACCATTTCATCGAGCGCTGCTTTTGCATCCTCGTCCCACGGCAATTCCTGATGCAGCCGCGACGGCGTGGCCTCGACCTGGTCGAGCGTGGACGCTAGCGGCAGGATGTGGAACAGCGCGTCGAATAACGCGTTGCAGACTTCCTGGATGACGTAGGTAGCGCCGGCATAGCCCATAAACGGCGTACCGGTGTGACGGCGAATGATGGCGCCCGGAAAAGATGCCGGAATGTAGATCGCGCGCGAGCCGATCTCGGCGAGATACATGCGCTCGTTGTAGCTGCCGAACATGACGAGCGGCGTCTTCTCGCGCACCGCTTGCCGCACCGCCTCGTTGTCCGGCTTTACGCCGGCGCGCCGCGCGAATGAGAAAGTGCATGGCAGCCCATCTCCTCTTCGAGGAAATGCCGCAAGCCGCGTGCGTAGGTCTCATTGGCGACGACGGCGAAACTCGCGGTGCCGAAGAAATCCTGGGTCACCGACCGCCACAAATCCCACAACGGCTTGATCGTCGTATGCTTCTCGCGCTCGATGAATGGCATCGGATCGACACCGAGAAGTTCGCCGAGCGTGAGCAAGGAATTTAGTCGTCGAATGCAGCCCGATCGGCGCCTGCAGATAGGGGCGGCCGAGCGCCTCGCACAGCATGCGGCCGAACTCGCGATACATGCAGATGTTGACGTCGGCGTTTACGAGCTTCGCCACATCGGCGAGGTGGCTGCCGAGCGGGAACACCATGTTGACCTCGGCGCCGATTCCTTCGACCAGCCGCCTGATTTCGGCGAGGTCGGAACGCATATTGAAGGTGCCGTAGATCGGGCCGATGATATTGACGCGCGGCTTTTCGCCCTCCTTGCGCGGTTTGCGATCGGGAACCTTCTTCGATCCGAATTCACTCCATAGCCAATACAGCGCACGATTGGCGCTTTGCCATTGATCCTCATCGATGGTGCGCGGCAGAAAGCGCTTGATATTGGTGCCTTCGGGCGTAACGCCGCCACCGATCATCTCGGCGATCGATCCAGTCACCACGACGGCCGGGAGATCCGGATCGAGCGTGCTGTGCGCCCGCTTCATCGACTGCTCGGTGCCTTTTTGACCGAGTTCTTCCTCGGCGAGGCCCGTGACCACGATCGGCAATTCGTGCGGCGGCAGGCCATCCGTGTAGTGCAACACCGATGTGACCGGCAGATTCTCGCAACCGACCGGACCGTCGATGATGACCTGCAGGCCTTTGATCGCGGTGAAAGCATAGACCGAGCCCCAATAGCCGCCGGCGCGATCATGGTCGAGGACCAGCATCAGACCGGCTCCTCTTGCGCCTTGCGCGCCTTCGCCTGGCGTTCCATCTGCCGTTTGTAGCGTTCGCGGAATTCCGGGCGATCCTTCGGCGTATCCTCCCAAACGCCGGCAGCAAAGCCTTCGCCAACGCCGTCGAAAAACTCCTTCATCCGATCGAACCGCGGCTTGCTGGCGATCGCGGCGTTGATCACCTGGGCAAGCGAACCCGCGCCGGCGACGCCGAAAAGCGGCCGCGCCGAGATCAGATTGGTGAAATAAAGTGCCGGAATCGCCAAAGCTCTTGGCGTGCTGCACGACCGGCGTCGTGCCGATGGCGAGATCGGGCTTGAACTCGTCTACGGCCGCGATATCCTGCTCGAGCGACGCGCGGAAATGGACCTCGCGAGCCCTTTGCTTCGAGCCATTCGCGATCGGCATCGGACCATGACGTGCGCGGACATGCGGTGGCGACGTAAGGAACATCGGCGCCGCTCTCGACAAGGAGCCGCGCGACCAGCAGTTCCGAGCCCTCGTAACCCGAAAGCGTGATGCGGGCCTTGATTGGCGATTTTTCCAGCGCGCCACGAATCAGCGGAAGAAATTTGTTTTGCGCCGCCGCTATCTTTTCGCGGGCAACGCCGCACGCCGTACCGATTGCATCGAGCCATGCCGCCGGTGCCATCGTGCCCGACCGGCGCCGAACCGACGACCGTGCGGCCCGCCGCGACGAATTCGCGAATCGAAGCGGTGTAAAACGGATGAATGGCCGCGACGGCTGCGCAATCGAGTGCGGCGTAAAGCTCCCGCCATTCCCGCGTCGGTACGACCGGGCCGGCAGAAAGCCCGAGCGGATCGAGCATCATGCCGATGCCGACAGGATCGGCCGGAAATACTTCTCCGAGCAAAGTCACACTGCGGCTTTTCGCTCGCGCTTTTCGCGCGGCGCCTGTACCGGACCGTGCTCTGCTTCCCTCCGTGCGTAGGCGAGCATCGCGCCGGCCAGGACATCCTTTGCTTCTGCGTGCGTCGGCACGCCAAAGCCGGGAACGTCGATGCCGATGATGCGGACGCCATTGATGTCCTTTGGCAGGAGCTGCAGCGGCACGCCCGAGGCCGTCGGTACGCACAGATTGATGATCACGACGGCGTCGTAGAGCGCCGGATCGGCAAGCTTGAAAACGGCCTCGCGGATATCCTCGAACAGTTTTCCGGTGACCAGCGTTTCGGAATTGAACGGAACGTAGCCGACGGTGCGGCGGGCTCCGTAAAAATGCGACGTGAAGGTCAGTCCGTAAACGCAACAGGCCGAGCCGGAAAGCACCGTCGCGGTCCGGCGCATCCGTAAGCCGACACGCAGCGAACCAAAGGCCGGACACATGCTTTGCGGCTGATCGTGCGGACCGGCAGGATAATCGGCCGCATAACGCGCGAGCGTCTCGCTTTTGCCGGCAGCCGCCGCTGCCTTGCGCAATTCGTTCTTGCCGGCGTGGCAGCCGAGCCCATCCTGTTGTGCCGCCGCGGGATTGATCGGCGCGACGCCACTGCTCGAAGCATCGCTGCGCGTCATTCGCCGTCGGCAGACGCAGCAGGGTCGTAGACAACCTCAGTGGTCGTGCGGTTTTCGCTCAGCATGGGATCGTCGAGACTCATAAGTCTTGCTCACACGGCGTCGTAAACAACCTCGAGCGACTTCTTTTCCACAACGGACTTGCCGCACATGTCCTCGTTCGTCGCCGGATCGAGCACAACGCCACGACCGACAACGTCGCCCTTGAAAAGTCCAAGCAGCGCGTCATGGGTAAGCGGTTTGGGTCGCACCGGCGGCGCGACGCGACGTTGTGCGCCAGGTGCTCGAACAGCGGCCCCCACTGGTCGCCGGGCCGGCCGATGATCTGGTAGTTCGCGCTCTTGCGGCGGATATCGTCGTCCGCCGGGATGGCGGCAAGAACTGGAATGCCGACGGCTTCGGAAAATGCCGCGGCCTCGCCGGTGCCATCGTCTTTGTTGACGACCATGCCGGCAACGCCGACATTGCCGCCGAGCTTGCGGAAATATTCGACCGCCGAGCAGACATTGTTGGCGACGTAAAGCGATTGCAGATCGTTCGATCCGACGACGATGACTTTCTGGCACATGTCGCGCGCGATCGGCAGGCCAAACCCGCCGCAGACGACGTCGCCGAGAAAATCGAGCAGAACAAAGTCAAATCCCCACTCGTGGAACCCAAGCTTCTCCAGCAGTTCGAAGCCATGAATTATGCCGCGTCCGCCGCAACCGCGCCCGACTTCCGGCCCGCCGAACTCCATCGCGAAAACCCCGTCGCGCTTGAAGCAGACATCGCCGATCTTTACTTCGTCGCCGGCGAGTTTCTTCTTCGCTGAGGTCTCGATGATCGTAGGGCAGGCGCGGCCGCCGAACAGCAGCGACGTCGTATCGCTTTTTGGATCGCAGCCGATCAGCAGGACTTTCTTGCCCTGCTGCGCCATCATGTAAGACAGGTTGGCGAGCGTGAAACTCTTGCCGATACCGCCCTTGCCGTAGATCGCGATGATCTGCGTGGCTTTCGTCACCTCGCCGGTCGCGACCGGATCGGGCTCGATCGCTGCTTCGGCCCGCAGCTGCTCTGTCGGGCTGATTTTCGCTAGTACGTTCATGAGCACGCTCTCCAATCCAAGATCATTTTGAGACAGGCTGGATCGTCGAACGCGATCCCGTAGGCCGCCGCGGCGCGCCTATCGCGCTCGCGATGGGTGATGAGGCCATCGAGCGAAAGCCGACCGGTGTCGACAAGGTCGCGCACGGCGATCAGATCCGGCTGCTGCCACTCAGCGGCCACGCGGATACGCGTCTCGCGCATGAATGCGGGTGGGAACGCAAATGACAGCGGCTCGCTGTAGAAGCCCGCGAGGACGATCTCACCGCCTGGTGCGAGCCGCGATATCAGCGCATCGAGCAGGTTGGGAGTCGCCGCTGACGTCGTAAATGGCATGGCAGTCGCGTATCGGGTCGTCGGCGGGATCGACCACCGCGTAGCCGAAGGCGCCGCCATTCGCTTTCGGTTGCGCTCCCAGACGATCGGCGCCGCACCGCCGGTTGCAATGGTCAGCCGCGCGAGCAGGCGTCCGAGCACGCCATGACCGACGATACGCTGCGGTTTGGCGGCGCCAGGCGCAGCTAATGCGTGATAGGCGGTGGCGGCTAGCGCTAGCAGGGTGCCGCGCTCGCCGAGCTGCGGATCGATGGGAACGAGCTTTTGCGCGGGCACAACGACGCGCGACGCGGCGGCGCCAAACAAGCCCCGGACCTCGCCGAAACAACGCGCGCCTGGCACAAAGACGGTCTGGCCAACTTCAATGCCCGAAAGAATCCGGCGCATGCGTTACGCGGCCGACAGACTCGTATCCCGGAACAAGCGGATATCCCATGCCCGGGAAAGGCGGCATGCGGCCGGACCACAACAGCCGCTCCGTGCCGGTACTCACTCCGCTCCACACGACTTCGACGACGGCGTCAGTGCTGGTCGGCGGTGTCAAATCTAAAGTCCGGAGCACTAATTGCTCCGGCTCTGCGAAGGTGACGGCTGTGGCCTGCATTGGGGCCTCCCGAGAGCGTCAATCTTAGACTGACACTCTGAAATGTAAGAATATCTTTACGAAAATCCTTGTCAATAAGGCTTCACGCCTAATTTCCGATCATTCACAGGGCGTGCGATCACCGCGCTTGTCAGCATTGGCCTTCGCGTCGCGAGCACGCGGCCGCCGTCGAACCCGGTCTCCCGCAACAGAGGTGCAAGCTCGTTCCGCGGATCGGGCGCGTCCGCTGCCCATGGCGAGAAGATAGAAGCCGAAATAAGCGTCGCCGATCATGTCCGTGCCATCGATACCCGGCATTGGCTCGGCAATCAAAAGCACGCCGTGGTCCGGGAGCGCCGCACGGATATTTCGCAACAGCGCGGCAGCGTCGGCGTCATCGTGATCGTGCAAAACGCGAACGAGCGTGACGATGTCGGCACCGCGCGGAAGCGGCTGGGTGAAGAAGTCACCGCCGGATATGGCAGTTCGGTCCGCAAGTCCTGCACTGTCGAGCCGTTGCCGAGCACGTTCAGCGACCGCCGGCAGATCAAAAAGCATGAGCTTCAAATTTGGCGCGCGCGCCGCGACCGTAGTCAGGAAGGCGCCCTCGCCGCCGCCAACGTCGAGCAGGCAACGATGTCGGGCAAACGGCCATGCCTCGATTACGTCTTCGGCGATCAGCGACTGCGACGCCGACATCAGCGCGCTGTACCTCGCGACCTCTTCCGTCTTGAGCAGGTCTGGCTTGTCCGCGAATGCGTACGGCCAGTATTTGGATAGCGCCGTCGTCGGCTGGCGACCGCGCAGCAGCGCAACGGGATCGCGCAAGTCGTCGTAGAGTAGCGCGTGATGTTCGACCATCGCGGAAATCGCCGGATTGCCAAGCAATGCTGCACCGAGTACGCCCAAGCCGAAGCGGCCTCGGCTGCGGCGCTCAGTAAGGCGAAGCGCCGTGGCTGCGTTCAACAGCCGCATCACCGCCTTGGTAGTGAGCGCGAGTCTGCGGGACAATTCCGCGACAGTTTGCGGCCGCTCCGCGAGTATGTCGAAGAGTTGCAGTTCAACGCAGGCCCGCAAGACCTGCGAATAGACAAACCCCGCACATAGATCGAACAGCGTTTGCGCCCGTTTTCTTGCAATATTTCGCGTCAATGGAAATCCGGCAGCCCAGCGCTGAAAGCGCCGAATCTGCGAGGAGCCGGTCGCGCCAGGCAAACCAGCGGTCACGCCATGAGAGCGGCAAGCTGTCCTGCGTCCCGCTTGAGCGCAGGTGCGTGCTTGCCAGCCGCCCGCATTATGCCGCGTATTGCGCGAGATTCTTCGGCAACAACCGCTTGGCTTCGAGCAGGATCAAGCGATTTAAGATCCGCGGCACCGGGACACGCCGGAATGGCGGCGATGGCCTCGTCTACAAGATGCTCGAGTCGCCGGACCGCGCCTGCGAGACCAAGCTCAAGAACGACATTGGGCCGGCCAAGGGCTGCGTCGCGCCCGATTGGCTTGCCGATTTCGTCCGAATCGCCGGCAGCATCGCGAATATCGTCGGCCGCCTGATAGGCCTCACCGAGTTTCTCGCCGAGCGTTCGCCAAGGTTCGCTTTCGGCGCCGGCTGCTGCTGCGCCGGCCATCGCGGCGGCCGCAAAAAGGGCTCCGGTTTTGGAGCGATGATAATGCGAGATATCGACGTGCGGCTCGCATTCCCAAGCTTGCCCAGCGACGATACCGAACGGCACGCCGACCGAGCGCGAAACGGTCAGCAACAGCAGCGCGAGCCGCTGCGGCTGGTGGGCAAATCGGCCCAGCGACTGGAAGGCCAGCACGATCAGGGCGTCGCCCGTAAGCACGGCGAGCGGCTCACCGAAAGCGCGGTGAACAGAGGATCGGCCGCGCCGCGTCGCGGCATTGTCGAAACAAGGAAGATCGTCATGGACTAGAGACGCGCAATGCAGGAGCTCGATCGACGTGGCTGCGGCGTCGCTTAACGTCGGCTCATCGTCGCCACAAGCGGCCGCCACCGCGAGGCACAATCGCGGACGAACTCTCGCTCCGCGGGGAAACACGGCGTGGCGCATCGCCGCCGCAAGGCTCGGTGGACAGCCTGGGATTTCCGCGCGGGAAATAGCCGCTTGAAGCGCCTGTTCGATCCGACTTACGGCATCCATGGCGACCCCCTCCGACTGTAAGATATAATTGTCATTCATAGGTGTCATGTATTATAGACACTTAGGATAAAAGCTCAATCTGTTTTCTGACGGGAGCTGCAGATGCCGGCGGAGCAGCGTCGTAGTCATCGGCGCCGGGATCGGCGGGCTGGTAGCCGCGGCGCTTCTGTCGGCGCGCGGCGTTGCGGTAACTCTGGTCGAACGCAGCGGCGAGCCCGGCGGCAAAATGCGGCAGATCGAAATCGACGGCATGCGCATTGACGCCGGTCCCACCGTCTTGACCATGCGGCATGTATTCGAAGAAATTTTCGCCGCAGCCGGGGCGTCGTTATCGAATTACGTCACTCTGCAACCGACCCAAGTCCTGGCGCGCCACGCCTGGAGCGCGAGCGAACGGCTTGACCTCTTTACCGATATCGACCGCTCTGCAGACGCGATCGGCGATTTTGCCGGCGCTCAAGAAGCGCGCGGCTATCGCGATTTCTGTGATCGGGCGCAGCGAATTTACAACTCGCTCGATCAGACTTTTATCTGCACGCCACGGCCGAGCCTAAACTCACTGGTCGCGTCCTTCGGCATCCGCCGTTTGGGCGATCTTTGGCAGATCAGCCCCTTCGTCAACTTGTGGAATGCACTTGGCGAACATTTCCGCGATCCGCGACTACGCCAATTATTCGGCCGCTACGCGACGTATTGCGGATCGTCTCCATTCCTGGCTCCCGCAACTCTCATGCTTGTTGCACATGTGGAGCGTAACGGCGTCTGGCTCGTTGAAGGCGGCATGCATCGGATCGCTCAGGCGCTCGCCAAGCTTGCCGCCCGTTGCGGCACGATGCTGCGATTTGGCTCGGAAGTTCGCGATGTCATCGTCAATGGGGGGCGAGTTACTGGAGTGACACTCGCTAGCGGCGAGCAAATCCGCGCTGATACGGTGCTCATCAATGCCGATTCGGCAGCGCTAAGTAGCGGCTGGCTTGGCCACGAAGTCGCCGACGAGGTGTCGGCGATACCGCGCGCCGGGCGGTCGCTGTCCGCGATTACCTGGACGATGGCTGCACCGGCGCACGGCTTTCCGCTGGTCCGCCACAACGTGTTCTTTTCCGGCGATTATGCCGATGAATTCAATCGCATCCGTAACGGAAAGCTGCCGATGGAGCCGACCGTTTACGTGTGCGCGCAAGATCGCACCGATGCCGGCGCAGATGTAGTCGGTACTCCCTCTGCAAAACCGGAGCGATTGTTTTGTCTCGTAAACGCGCCGCCAAACGGTGATGCGATAAGCGCCAATACACCGGAGATCAGCCAATGCGAAGAGCGCACATTCGCGCACCTGGAGCGCTGCGGCCTTCAGATCGAACGGCGCAGCCAGAGCACGGTGGTGACGACGCCACAGGATTTCGAGCACCTCTATCCGGGAACCGGCGGAGCGCTTTACGGTCCTGCTTCACACGGATGGATGGCCTCATTCCGGAGACCAGCCTCCCGAACCCGCCTACCGGGCCTTTATCTGGCGGGGGGAAGCACGCATCCGGGTCCGGGCGTGCCGATGGCGGCTATCTCCGGACGCTTGGCAGCGGAAGCTGTAATGGCGGATTTCGCTTCGATGCGCCGGTTCCGAACGGTGGCTATGCCTGGTGGTACATCGATGCGTTAAGCGCGGACGGCCGGCACGGACTGACCATCATCGCGTTCGTCGGCAGCGTGTTCTCGCCCTACTACGCCTTGGCCCGCAAGCGAGGCGGCGATCCCCTTAACTACTGCGCATTGAATGTCGCGTTTTACGACACAGGATATAAGTGCTGGTCGATGACCGAGCGCAGCCGCGCTCGACTGCACCGGAACGCCTCGTCAATTGCGATCGGTCCAAGCGATGTCTCCTGGAGTGGAGACGCTCTGACCATCCGGATCAAAGAAGTAACGGCTCCAATACCGTCGTCGTTGCGCGGCACAGTGCGCGTTTACCCAAAAGCACTCTCAACCCAAACATTCTCTCTCGATGCCGCCGGCCGGCATCGCTGGCAGCCAATAGCGCCTTGCGCACATGTTGAAGTCCTGATGTCGCAGCCAAGCTTGCGTTGGCACGGTTCGGGCTATGTTGATACCAACTATGGCGATGAACCGATCGAGAATGCTTTCCACTCGTGGAACTGGTCGCGTGCCGATCTGCGCCGCGGCACTGCTGTACTTTACGATGTAGTACCACGCGGTGGAGCGGCAGAATCTCTGGCGCTTTTGTTCAGTCCTAGCGGCGCGCTGGAAGAGTTCGATGGGCCGCCGTCGGTCCAATTGCCACCGACCGGATGGAATATCGTGCGACAAACCCGTGCGGACGACGCAAAATCCGTCCGTATCGTGAAAACGCTGGAGAGCGCCCCCTTCTATGCACGCTCGCTGATTTCGACTCATGTGCTAGGCGAGCGGGCATTCGCAATACACGAGAGTCTGTCGCTCGACCGGTTCCGCTCGCTCTGGGTAAAAGCGATGCTGCCATTCCGCATGCCGCGCCGATTGCGCTGACCGTGGCAATCGCAGACGCATTCACTCCGCTGGGCCATCGGATTTTTTGCGCCCATGCTCTTGCTTGCGCTTTCGATCAAGCCGAAGGCCGACCAATTCCAGGATGCCCCAACCGACGCCAAACATCAGAACGACGCCCATTTCGATGAAACCAAGCCATGGCGATCCATCCATATTGGATCCTATGAATTGAACGCACGATGTCGCGCCACCGCGATCAGGTGCTACTACGGCCGAGTTGCCCGCGGCGTTCGAGCTGTTCAAAAAGTTCAATAAGCCACACCATCCGCTTTTCAAGCACGATCAAAGCGCCGTTCGCGGCCTCGCCATGTGTGACGCGCGGGCCTGATGCGGCGGCGACCGCGTCGATGAGATATTGGGCTTCTGGAAGCGGATCGGCCTCCTTACTCCGGTTCGTCCTGACAAGCGCGGCAACCGACTGCGCCAACAACATCGCTTTACGCCGCCGTGACACCACCGCGCGGTGCGAGACGGAATTGCAGCCACGCGCCTCGATGTCGCGGCCGATCTCGGCATAGAGAAGCCGTGCCGCATGAATGCCTGGACGACAGGCGAACGGTAAGCCGGCAATTCCCAATCTCGAGCGCGCATAGAGAATATCGGCCTCGTCGAGAAGCCGCTGCACCACCATGCCAAGCGCTTCGCTGAACACCGGACGCGCGAGCCATGCGCCCGGATCGATGCCCGCTGACCGCAGCCATTGTTTCGGCAAATAAAGCCTGCCTTCCCGCGCATCCTCGCCGATGTCGCGCGCGATGTTGGTGAGTTGCATCGCGACGCCAAGGTCGCAGGCCCGCGCCAGAAGTTGCGGCGTGCGCGCCCCCATGAGTACGGACATCATGGCGCCGACGGCACCCGCAACGCGTACGGCGTAAGCTTTCAGCTCGGAAAAGTCTTCGTAGCGGCGGCCTTCGGCATCCCAAGCCAGCCCTTCGAGCAACGCTTCAGGTAACGCGCGAGGAATACCGAAACGATCGACCACCTCGGCGAAAGCGCGATCCACCGCAGTGGAAAAAGGTCGCCGATTATAAGCAAATTCGAGGCGCTCGCGTAGGCGCGCAAGCGCTGCGGCCTTGCCGCCCTCCAGATCGACCGCGTCGTCCGCCACGCGGCAGAAAGCGTAGAGCGCAGTGGCCGGTTCGCTGATACGCCGTGGCAACACATGGGAAGCTGCAAAAAACGTGCGGGAACCGCCGCGTAGCATGGCGCGGCACGCCGCAATATCCGCTGCATGATCGGCTTCAGGCGAAAGGCATGCGCATGAGGAACTACCTTGTCGAGAACACGTGCAGACAAAAGCACGCCGGGCAACCCGGCGCCCGGATGGGTGCCGGCGCCGACGAGGAAAAGGTTGGCGACTTCTTCGCTGCGATTATGCGGCCGGAACCAGGCGCTCTGGGTCAACACTGGCTCAAGCCCAAAGGCCGCGCCGCGGAACGACAGCAGATTGTCCTGAAAATCCTGCGGCGTCGTAACGCGCGACGTCACGATATTTGCTTCAAGATCGGGCAGGACTGTTTCGCTAAGGCGGCGCATAAGCGCGCGACGATAGGACGTCGGCCTTTTCCCGCCAATCAACACCGCTGCCGAGATGGGGAACGGGAGACAGCACGTAGAATGCGTCGCAACCTTCGGGCGCGAGCGAAGGATCGGTCGCGGTTGGCCGATGCAGATAGAGACTGAAGTCCGACGCCAGCACCTTGCGGTCGAAAATATCGTCGAGCAATTCGCGATAGCGCGGACCAAGCAGAATCGAATGATGCGGAACGTCGGGATACTTACGCCGTGTTCCGAAATACCAGACGAATAGGCTCATCGAATAGCGCGCACGCTCGATACGGCGGTCGCTCCAGCGATGCCGTGATCTCGGGCGGCAGGAGATACCGGTATGTCCAGGCGGCGTCCGCGTTGGATATGACGATATCGGCCGAAATCGTCTCGCCAGAGGCGAGCCGGACGCCGGACGCCGCTCCGTTCATGCACATCGATCGCAGTCACTTCTTCGCCGCAACGTACCTCGCCGCCCTGTCTTTCGATCAGGCCGACCAGTCCCTGCACCAAACGTCCGGTGCCGCCCATGGCAAAATGGACACCCCACTTGCGCTCCAGAAAGGCGATCAAGCAATAGATCGAAGTGGTCGTGAAAGGATTGCCGCCGATGAGCAAAGGGTGAAAGCTCAAAACCACGCGCAAACGCGGATCGCGAATGTAAGATGCCACCAGCCCATACACTGTCCGGTAACTGGCCAGGCTGATCATGGCCGGCACGATACGCGCCATGTCGGTCCAGGATGAAAACGGTATGTCTCCGAACTTCTCGAAGCCGATCTTGAAAATCGACTTCACTCACCCGCATGAATTCTTCGTAGCCATCGACATCCGCGGGGTTAAGTCGCGCTACCTCGGCACGCATTGCGTCGGGATCGCCGCTGTAGTTGAACACCTCTCCGTCATCAAAACGAATACGGTAAAACGGCGATACCGCCTGCAACTCGACGTCATCGGCGAGACGACGGCCGCACAGCCGCCAGAGCTCTTCGAGGAGAAAAGGCGCGGTAATGATGGTCGGACCTGCGTCGAAGGTGAAGCCGTCCTGCCGATGGACGTAGGCACGACCGCCGGGCGCATCGAGCTTTTCAATTACGGTGACGCGGTAGCCTCGCGCGCCAAGGCGAACGGCAGCGGCCAGACCGCCAAATCCGCTCCCTATGACCACGGCGTGAGGGCGCCCATGCCGCGACGACCGCGGCCGTCCCATGAAATGCGCCAAGTCAGACGTAAACTTCACCATACACTGCAGTGTAATTAAAAACTGACAGTTGGCTAGAGAACTCTTTTTCCCCGATCCAGTTTGGTGGGCGGACCAGTCGCCAAATGACGTGCCGGCCGGCCCTCAAGCTATTCAACAAAAAGGAATTTTTCGCAAAAGGAGATGCCGGGTCCGCCCAGGTTTTCAGGACCTGTGGCCGTTCGGCTGGAGATCGAGTGATGATGACCACTCGATAATAATATGTGCGATTTTCTCCGGCTCCTCTTCGTGCGCCAAATGTCCTAGGCCGCGGAGGTAATTGACGGTCGCCTTAGGCAAATACTCGCGTACCCGGAATGCCTCATCTGAAGAAACCGCCCGGTCTGTGCCACCGGCTACTAGCAGAAGCGGGCAGTTCAGCTTCGGCAAATCCCGAACCATCGGTTCAAGACGCCAATTCGCCATCATCGCAAGCGCGGCGGCGACATGACGACGATCTGAAACCAGTCGGCGATAGAATTCAATGCCGTCGCTATCGATCGTCGAGCCAGTGTTGTCGATAAGACGCTCTACCGCTGAGCGCTCGGACGCGCGCCAGGCAAAAAGACGCGGCACCAATGGGTTGAGCGCCATGAGCTTTGCCAAAGGCGAAAAGAACTGACTCACCAAACCACGGAACGGCAACAGCGCGCCGTTGAGACTAACCAAACCGCGTGGCGCAATAATGCCGTCGAGCGTCATGCGAATCATGATTGCGGCACCGGCCGAGTGGCCCACTACCAGTGCCGGTTCAATGGCGAGCGCGGCCAGCAGTTCGCCTACCTCGCCCGCCATACCGCGCAACGAAAGTCGATCATCCGGAGGCGTTTCCGTGAAAGCGTGCCCGGGAAGGTCCGCTGCAACCACGTTGAACCTCCGCGACAACAGCGGAGCAAGGTCGCGCCACGAATGCGTCGATGCGCCGGTCCCGTGCAGCAGCAGGAGAACAGGACCGGCGCCCATCGACTGGACATGCCAACGTAGCCGCGCTGTTTGCACAAAGCGACTTGCCTGACGGTTCGGCCAATCCTGACCATCCCTGTCCCATGAAAGACCTCCCGACGATGGCGGGCGACGCAGGGGTCTCGAATAGCGGCGGCCAGTAGGCGCTCTGTCCGTCGGTGGCTCAAATTTGCCCATGAGCGCATCTTTCAAGCGCTATATTTTTTGGAAGGTACACTGTTGATCGGAGACATTACACGTTGAGACAAGCCAGCGAGAAAGCCGTCGTAAGATCGTGTGACTTCTCCGGGCGACTCGAAATGCGGCAGTGCACCGGTCTGGAAAACCTGAATGGTCCAGTTCTGTCGTGCTGCGAATAATGGAGACTTTCGAGTAGTCTTGGAAATCGCCGCGCACGCCATGCACCATCCACACCGGAAGTTCGAGCGCGCGGTAGACTGACTGGATATCGAGGCTAAACAGATAACCCGACACGAACGCGTATGGCGCGTATTGGGCGTCTGGCTGGTGCGTTGTCAGGTAGTCGTATTCGAGCAAGCCCTCATCGATCCGATCTGATCCCCAAGTCTTTTTAAGAAAATAGCGAATACTCGGCCTTGTGGTGAGCAAATCATAAGCGACGCGTCCACTTAGCGACAATATCCTTCGCAATTTCGGCATTGCTCGCGTTCCGCCAGGAGGCGCCTGTTCTGGCGTACTCCGATTGAAACCTGTCGGGCTTATCAGCCCCATGGTTCGGAAAGCCTGCGAATTTTCTAGCGCAGCGCGCGACAGAAATTCGGCAGAAAGCGAAAGCGCAAGAACATCGAAGGGCGCCTCGCCATGGATACGCTTTATTTCCACGATCATCGCATGGATCGCATCGGTCATCAGCCGGGGTGTATAACTCGCGATCACCCCGCTCGGAGAAACCGAAGCCGGGAAGATCGAGCGCATAAACGGTGCGGCTATTGCAATAGTGTTCGTAGAGCGGCAGCACCTCGTAAGCAGAACCCGCCGCGTTGATGCTGTGGATCAGAAGCAGAGGTTCGCCGGATGCTTGAGGCCCCGCCGTATAATAGCTGAGCTGGCCTGCTTTGCTTCCGATAGTCCTGCGTTCTCCCGACAATGCCGGAGGTAGATGCAGCCGATGGGAGAAAAGCACGGTGATTTTCCTCACGTATTCATCATATCGCGCCGGGATAATCGTTCGCACAAATCTAGAGAACCTCGAATATTGGATTCAGATGCTTCGTTCACCACGCGACGTTGGCGGGTGAAACCGACTGAACCGCGCGCAACAAAATCCTGGCGTCCGCCTGGGGCAGCGGCAGATACCGCGCCCCCATGTCGCATGCCAACCGCTCGGCGGAAGGGTGGAGTTTATGTGAAGTGTCAATGACCAGCGCCGCAAGTCCAGCGGCACGCAGCGCGCGGGCAGACGCAAGCGCATCGGACTCGGCCCGCTCGCGGCCAGGACTGCCATCGCGCGCAATATTGGCCCGTCCGTCAGTCAGGACAACGATTGTCGGAGCCAATCCTTTGCGGCGCAGTCCATCGGCGAGCGTATGGGCTGCATCAAGCCCATGCGCGATGGGCGTACCGCCCCCGCCAGGCAAAGCAGAGAGTGAGCGCTTGGCACGTGCGAGCGAGCGCGTTGGCGGCAAGATGAGCTCCGCGCTTTTGCCGCGAAACGCAACGAGCGCAACCTGATCGCGGCGGACATAACAGTCAGCCAGTAGCAGTTCGATCGCACCTTTGGCCTCGGCAAGACGATGTAGCGCAGACGAGCCGGACGCATCCACCACAAAGATCGTCGCCGACTCGCTACGCCGCTTGAATTGCGCGAGACGAAAATCGTCACGGCGAACCTGCACGCGTCCGTTGCCGGACTGCTGTCTCCTCAGCTTTTGCCATGGCGCAGCGGCGCGCAAGGTTTCGACGACATTCAAGCGCGCCCCAGCTTTCAGTTCGCCGCGCCGGGTCCCAGCAGGGCGGCCTCGGAGCGCCGGCTGGTTCTGCACGCCGGCCCGGCCGGATGATGTTGAAGAACTGCGAAATGCACTAGCTGATTGCAGCCGTGCGAGGAGATTGGCCGGAACGGCGGCACGAGTCGCGGCCAAAATGATGTCTTCAAGATCGCCATTTTCTGTGGCGGTGGATTCTTCTTTAGCGGCTTCCGGGCCGGCCGCATTGGTTCCGGAGGGGTCTTGTTGCTGATCTTGATCAGACTCTTCCTCGGAAGACATATCAGAGGACTCCGGTGCGGGCAGAACCGTGGCGCGCGGCGCCAGCACCAGCCGGCTTGCGACGACAGCGTCTTCCTCCGAGACATAACTGCGCCCGGCCAAAGCTGCATGCACGCGCGATACCTTTAACGCAAACAGGGGGGCCCGAAAGGAGACTATCCCGATCGCGGCCGCTGCATGACAAAAGGCGGGCAGCATCGCTTCGTTGGCAACCACTCTAGGCAGGAGCGACCGCGCTGTGCCGATCTGTTTTTTATTGAACGGCACATCGCAATTTTCGTCGGAATGCGCCGCTGCAAAATTAAGGTGCAAGGCGAGACGATCCAGCAGAGCCGCAGGAGGATGTTCGTCCTCGGAATTACCTTCATCAAGCGCGACGACCGCCACGCGTGACGCAATTCGGCAGCCAAAGCCATCGCGTTCGACAACAATTTCCTTACTGTCGAGTACCGAACACAACCGCGCCGCCATCGTCAAAGGCAAACGTTCCGCCATCGGTAGAACGATGCAACCTCCATCGGCATCCGCCAGCAGACCGCGTTCGAGCACTGGCCGGCCGGCCTGCAAGGTCGCCGCAAGGTCAAGGCCACCGAGCAGCCGTCCATCGGACACCTGCGTCGGTAGACGCCGGAACGGCGCATCCAACGGCAGCAGGCTATGCAGGAGCTTCAAAAAACTATCGACTGCAGGCCCATAGGCTGATCGAACGGCCGCGCCACCAAGGCCGGACGGATCAACGGCCAGCAAGCTCGCTCCAAGCGCTGCGTCATTTTCCGGTACAAAGTTTGTTGGGCTATGTCTCATGGCCCAAAAAGATCGGTGGACGCGCGCTCAACGCGAATTGTTGAGCCCGCTTCGTCAAGAGGATCGCGCCGCAACCTGTGACGAAGCGCCGATGACGCAACCCGGCGCAGATGCGTATCGTCAACTTTTGACTTCCGATCGAGAGCCGCAAGCGCACGGGCAGCGCGGATCAGGGTAAGTTCACCACGCAATCCGTCCGTACCTAAGCTCATGCAAAGCTTCGCCGCCCGTTCGCGCGCAGCATCAGGAATAACGACGGCGTTCAGCCGAGCTTTGGCCGTCACTACGTCACGCCGCAACTTGCTGTCGGCCGCCTCCCATTTCTCGCGGAAAGCTTTAGGTTCGCGCTCGAACTCGTCCCTGCGGCGGACCACTTCGACACGTAATTCAAGTTCGGTCGGCGTCTTAACCTCAACCGACATGCCAAAGCGATCGAGGAGCTGCGGGCGAAGTTCCCCTTCTTCCGGATTGCCGGTTCCGATTAGCACAAAGCGCGCTGGATGCCGGACACTGAGGCCTTCGCGCTCGACAACGTTTTCGCCGGAGGCCGCCACATCGAGCAGAAGATCGACGAGATGATCTTCGAGCAGGTTGACCTCATCGATATAAAGAAAACCGCGATTGGCACGGGCAAGCAGTCCAGGCTCGAAGGCCTTCACCCCTTGCGACAGCGCACGTTCAAGGTCCAAAGCCCCGACCACACGGTCCTCGGTGGCACCCAACGGCAGGTCAACCACGGGAACTGGAACGAGTTCGGTCTTCAAGCGTCCGCTCTCCGAACGCTTGTGACACTCCGAACACATCGCACCATTCGAGGCGGGATCGCAGTGATATCGGCAACCAACCACCGTTTTCATCTGCGGAAGCAACGCCGCCAAGGCACGCACGGCGGTCGACTTTCCGGTACCGCGATCACCGAACACCAGCACTCCGCCGATGGAGGAATCAACCGCCGCCAGCAGTAATGCGAGCTTCATCTCGTCCTGGGCAACGATCGCGGAGAATGGATAGACCGGAAGCATGCGGGGCTATCCTGCTTTAGCCATGACAAGATCAGCGGCTTTGCTTTTCAATTCCGCACCTGCGTCGGCCCCGAGCTCTGCTGTGTCAGCAATCGTTCCAATCCGAACCGTCTCTTGCGATGCTGCGCCGTTGGGTTGAAAAATCATACCGCGAAATTCAATGCGATCGCCCGTCACCACGGCGTGACCGGCGATCGGAGTACGGCACGATCCGTCGAGCACCTTGAGAAATGCACGCTCCGCAGTTACGGCAATAGCCGTCGGGGCGTGATTAATTGCGTCGAGCAGTTGGCGCGTTTCGATATCAGCCGCGCGAGTTTCGATCGCGACGGCGCCTTGTCCGACCGCGGGAAGAAAATCGGAGATCGGCAGGACCTGCGTCGCCGAACCGGCAATACCAAGCCGATTAAGACCGGCGAGACCCAAAACCGTGGCGTCGATTTCGCCGTCATGAACTTTGCGGATCCGGCTATGCACGTTGCCGCGCAACGGGCGGATCTCGATATCGGGCCGCAAGCGCCGGACCTGAGCCTCTCGACGCAGCGATGCTGTGCCAAGGCACGCACCCCGCGGCAACTGTCTCAATTCCGATTCATTGCGGCTAATCAGGGCATCGCGCGGATCTTCACGTTCGAGATAGGCGGCGATGATCAAACCTTCGGGCAAAGCCGTAGGCATGTCCTTTGCCGAATGAACCGCGAAGTCGATCTCGCCGGCAGCGAGTGCAATCTCGATTTCTTTGGTGAAAAGGCCTTTGCCGCCAACTTCGGCGAGGAGTCGATTTTGGATTTGATCGCCAGTAGTCTTGATAACTCTGATTTCGATATCTTCGCTCGCGCAGCCATGCACCTTGCACAGACGGTCGCAAACCGCGGTGGTTTGCGCCAGTGCAAGCGGCGAGCCCCGTGTTCCGACGCGCCACCGCTGCGTTTTGAGGTCGTGTCTCACCCGCGCCCACTCCGACGGACTCTCGCGAGCATCCGCTCAACATGCGCAATGGGCGTTTGCGGCAGAACGCCGTGCCCCAGATTGAAGATGAACGGCGCCCCGGCGAACGCCGCCATGACGTCGTCAACCGCACGATCAAGAGATCCACCGCCGACCCTTAGGATTTTCGGATCAAGATTCCCCTGCACAGGCACACGAGACTGAATATCTTCGGCAGCAAATTTTAGATCTATTGCCGTCTCGAGGCTGACTGCATCCACGCCGGTCCGATCTACATAATCGGGAATCTTTTCACCCGCGCCGCGCGGGAACCCGATAATCTTCGCGCTAGGGTACCGTTCGCGAACCCTATCAACCAGACGTTTGGTAGGTTGAATACACCAGAGGTCGAATTCACGGGCGGGAAGACCGCCCGCCCAAGTATCGAAAATCTGCACGCATTCGGCACCGGCCTGGAGCTGATTGACAAGGTACTTGGCTGACGCATCAACAAGCTTGTCGATAAGCCGCCCAAACGCGAAAGGCTCAGATGCCGCTAGGTGCTTAGCCGCCGCCTGATCAGTTGTCCCGCATCCGGCCACCATGTATGTGGCCACCGTCCACGGCGCTCCACAGAACCCGATTAATGCAACATCGGATGGTAGCTCCGCTTTGACACGGCGGACGGTGTCGAAGATTGGAGCAAGAGTGCTCTCATCCGCTTCTCGATGCACGCTGTTCAAGGCCGCAGCATCGTTGAGCGGGTTAAGCCGTGGGCCTTCACCTTCGACGTACTGGAACTCGCTGTCCAAGCGCGTGTGGGATGACGAGAATATCCGAGAACAGGATAGCCGCGTTAAAGCCGAAGCGTCGGATCGGCTGTAGAGTGGCTTCCGCAGCAAGTTGAGGATTGAAGCAAAGGTCGAGAAAACTTCCAGCCCGCTCGCGCAGCGCCCGGTACTCGGGAAGATAGCGGCCTGCTTGCCGCATCATCCACACTGGAGGCACCTTTTCCCGACCGCCAGAAAGCACCCGCAAAAAAGGTTTTTCGGCCGCGATAGCCGATTTCGGGGACAAGTCCGAGGTGCGTTCCAGCATCTATCGCCCGTTTGGACATCGGTCGGAGAATAGGGTGCCTCTAGGCCACCGAATTGTCTATATAAATTTACACTTGGCATGTAACGTCAGAGTGTCTTTGATGAGAATCCCCCAATACGGGGCACTTCCTCTTACTCAACCATCTTGCCTGGGCGAGCTTCCGCAAGCATCAACTGTCTAGGAACCTTGACGGCGCCTTTGCGTTGATTGGCGGCTGCGCTTTTAGCGGCACGCCGCATACGCGAGGCCGTTGTCATGCAATTTTTTTCTAAATTGATGGGCCGTTTTGTGTCTCGAATATCTGGCGCGACAGTGGTCAGCTTTGCCGCGATACTTCTGATTGCTGGTCATCAAGCGCAAGCCGACGAACAACTGATCAAACGCGGCGAATATCTCGCGCGGGCTGGTGATTGCGTCTCTTGCCACACCGCGCCGGGCGGCAAGCCGTATGCTGGCGGCCTTTATATGCCTACGCCTTTCGGCGAAATCTCAACGCCGAATATAACTCCCGACAAGACCACTGGCATTGGCGAATGGAGCGATGACGATTTCTATCGCGCGATGCACGAAGGGATCGGTCGGGAAAAAGAGTATCTCTATCCCGTCTTCCCATTTCCGTGGTTTACCAAGATCTCACGCGACGACGTACTGGCAATCAAAGCCTATTTGTTTTCGTTATCGGCCGAAAACTCTCCGCGGCAACCGCTGAAACTAGCTTTTCCATTCAATATTCGTGAAAGCTTGCTGGCTTGGCGAACCGCATTTTTTAAGGCGGCCACTTTCTCTCCCGATTCGCATAATAGCGATCAAGTCAATCGCGGCGCTTATCTGGTGGAAGGACTGGGTCACTGCGGCGAGTGTCACAATCGCCATGCCGTGTTCGGGGCGTCCGACTGGAGCGGAAAGCTTAAGGGCGGCGAGATCGAAGGCTGGTTCGCTCCGAACCTCACGGCGGCCGGGAATGACAGCATAGCGGCGTGGAGCAACGAACAGATCGTCACATTTCTTAAATCGGGCGCGGCACCTGGAAAGGGCGTGGCGCTTGGTCCGATGCGCGAGACGATCGACAATAGTCTGCACTATCTATCGGACGATGATCTTGGTGCGATAGCCGCTTACGTCAAAACAGCGACGACCAACGAACCCGCCGCGGCCGCCACGGAATCGGCCCAACCAGCGACGCGCGCTGGAGGCGAGATCTATCTGAGTTCCTGCGCCTTCTGCCACGGCCCTGAAGGCAAAGGCGTCACGGGCGTTATCCCAGCGCTCGTCGGCAATCCCGCAGTGACGGCTGAGGGACCTGAAAACGTAATCCAGGTCGTGCTAGGCGGCCTCGAAGCAACGCATGGTCTTGCACCGATGCCAGCAGTGGGAATGGGCATGACCGACCCCGACATTGCCGCGGTCGTCAATTACGTTCGCACATCATGGGGTAACAAGGCACCAGCCAATGCCGAAGCCGGTACAGTGGCCGACCTGCGATCCAAGACAAAGACACTTCTAAGTGGCGAATCTTTCCGATGGATGCCCGACATTGAAAATCCCAAACTCTCTGCTGCATGCGGCCCGTTGCACGAAAAATTGAATGGCGTCGATCTGACGAACATGCTGCCTGTTATTGATTCGATTTTGCCAGAAGTCAGAAAAAGCGGCGCATCGGATGACGATATCGTCAATGCTCTGACCGCAGCTTATTGCCCTATCGTGGCCACGGACAAAGCACTTTCCTCAACTGCGCGCGCATCATTGCTCGGCAATTTTAGCGGGCTCGTCTACGGGCAGCTAAAGGGCGGCCAGCCACACTGAGCCAGCGTCTATCACGCGGCACTGACAGGCTGGAACTATGAATCAAGCGACCGCAGGCGCGGAGTCCCGCCATCTCGACGAGCATGAGCAAACTCAGGCCGCGGAGCATGCATCACCGCAGGCGCTGGTCATCCATGAAGTAGTGCGCGAAGAGGGCGAGCTCGAATTGCGTCGCCGCAACGTCGCGTTGCTGTGGTCCGGGCTTGCGGCCGGCTTGTCCATGGGCTTTTCGCTTCTGACCCTTGCCTTCATCCAGGCGACCCTTCCGGATGAGCCATGGCGTCGGCTTATCGACAGCCCCGGTTACTGCGTGGGTTTCGTCATCGCCATCCTTGGCCGACAGCAGTTATTCACCGAGAGCACGCTAACAGCGGTTCTGCCGCTGATGGTACGTCGCGATCTGAAAACATTTCTGTCCATATTGCGAATGTGGAGCATTGTTCTCGCCGCCAATCTCGTCGGTACGCTTGCCTTTGCCTTCTTGATATCGCCCGAGCACCTCTTTAGCGATCCAGTACGTCAGGCGATGATTGAGAATGGCCAAGAGATTCTCGCCGGACCAATCGGCTTCAAAATCCTAAAGGCCATATTCGCCGGCTGGCTGATCGCGATGATGGTCTGGCTTCTGCCCAGTGCGCGCTCGGCGCGGCTATTTGTAATCTTACTAATAACCTATGTGGTCGCCGTGGCTCGATTGCCGCATGTGATCGCCGGTTCGGTGGAGGCGTCATTTTTAGTGATCGCTGGACACGCTAGCTGGCCAGATTATTTTTTGCGTTTTCTACTGCCGACGCTGCTCGGCAATACGATTGGCGGCGTCGCGCTCGTTGCATTCCTCAACCATGCACCGCTTGCACCCGAACTTCAGGAGAACGTTAAAGACCGAAACGATAGGGACGACAGAAAAACGAAGCAGAAAACAGAGATTAGCAAGAAGACGAAAGTCAAAAGTGGCAAATCGTGATCGCGCGCGCGTGTAGCCATGCCTGAGACTGCGGCGGTAAGATTTCAGGATAAAGAAGTTCTTATAGCTTCGACCCAGTGTGACTGAGAATGATTAAACCGGGACCGCTCGCGTGAAATTTTCCACTCTTTTGATTTTTCTGTTCTTTTCGGGGTTGTTGATCAGCTGCGTTCTCTTGCCTTGGACGCCCGATAAAGATCGCGGCATCCTAGAGGAAAAATATCTCAGAGCGCCTGGAGACATCGTACAAATATTGGGGATGCATCTGCACGTGCGCGACAGCGGAGCCAAAGCGGCGCCCACGATAATCCTGCTCCATGGCTTCGGATCGAGTTTACACACCTGGGAACCATGGGCATCGGCGCTTCAACGAGAATACCGCGTCATTCGTCTTGACCTGCCTGGTTCTGGCCTATCCGAACCAGATTCAACCGGCGACTACACCGATGAGCGAGCGACCTCATTACTTGAGGCGCTAATGAACCGTCTCGGCGTCGATAAAGCCAGCTTTATTGGTAACTCAATCGGCGGCCGCATCGCATGGAAATTTGCCGCCGCATACCCGCAAAGAGTCCGGAAATTAGTACTGATTTCGCCGGATGGTTTCGCAACTCCTGGGGTTGCCTACGGCGAGAAGCCCACGGTACCCCGCTCCATCAAACTGCTCCGCTATGTTCTGCCCAAAGCGCTGGTTCGCATGAATATTGCCACGGCTTACGGCGACCCGACCGCTCTGACCGAGGAAACGTTAGACCGCTATTACGATCTGTTGCTCGCCCCCGGCGTCCGGGGGGCGATGATTCAACGGATGGAGCAGAGCATTCTTCAGGATCCGGTGCCGCGGCTCCGAAGCATTGTTACTCCGACACTTTTAATCTGGGGCGAGAAGGACGCGCTAATACCATTCCGGAACGCCGGCGATTACCTTCTAAATCTGCCCGATGCAAAGCTTGTATCATTCCGGGAGTTGGGTCACGTCCCGCAAGAGGAAGCGCCTTTTCTCTCGCTTCCGCCGGTTCAGTCATTTCTCGCGCAATAATTTTTTTCGCACACTTCGTTTCGACCACCGTTCAATGCAGTTTCACATGTGGTTCGGTGCGCCGAGTGAGGAAACGCGTGGCTGTATCGAGCGCCATTTTCAATGGACCATGCAGCGCCATCTCATGCATCTTGTAGAGTGACCGATACATAAGGCGAGCAATATATCCCTCCACAAGCATACCCTTCCCAGCGACGAAACCCATGAGGCTGCCGATGGTGCTGAACTCGCCCAGCGACACCAGTGATCCAAAATCACGATACCGAAATGGCTCGGTCGGTTTGCCAGCCAGCTTGCGGCGAATGAGCTTTGCCAGATAAGACGCTTGTTGATGTGCTGCTTGGGCCCGGGGCGGGACTGGCTGCGATGCTCCGTCCGGAACGAAATAGGCGCAATCCCCCATCGCGAATATGTCCTCGTCGCGCGTCGTCTGCAGCGTAGGGCGCACGACAAGTTGACTTGCCGCGCTCGTCTCAAGTCCATCAAGATTTTTCAATACCGCCGGACCACGTACCCCCGCCGACCATACAACCAACTCTGACGGGACAAATTTGCCGCTGGCGAGTTGCACACCATCGGCCCGAACCTCGGTTACACGGGCGCCGGTTAGAACTTCGACACCAAGTTCTCCGAGCAGCCGCGCCGTGGAGTCGGACAAGCGTTGTGGTAGCATCGGTACGATGCGATCGGCCGCTTCGATAAGAGTTATCTTGATGTCTTTGTCAGGATCGATCTTGTCGAGGCCGAAGGCAACGACACCGCGTACGGTTCGATGCAGTTCCGCCGAAAGTTCCGTACCAGTTGCGCCGGCACCGATGATCGCGACATGAAGTTGGCCAGGTCGAACCGGTTCGGTCTGAGTATGCGCGAGCAGACAGGCGTTTATCAAGCGGCGATTGAAACGCTGTGCCTGTTCGGGAGTGTCGATACAGATCGCGTATTGGCTGACGCCTGGCGTTCCGAAATCATTGCTGACGCTTCCAATTGCAATCACAAGCGTGTCGTAGCCAATGGACCTTTCGGGCGTAATCAGGCGTCCGTCTTCATCGTGATTGGCTGCAAGGTGCACGAGGTGCTGCCCGCGATCGAGGCCGATCATTTCACCGAAACGGTATCCAAATCCATGCCAGTACGCGTGCGCGAGATAATCGACCTCGTGTCGCGACACGTCCATACTGCCTGCGGCAACCTCATGCAGAAGAGGCTTCCAGAGATGGGTGCGGGATTTTTCAACGAGTTCGATCTTTGCGCGGCCGTGCCGTCCGAGCGTATCGCCAAGGCGGGTGACAAGCTCAAGCCCCCCGGCTCCTCCGCCGACGACAATAATGCGTGAGAGCTCGCGGCTCGAGACGGCCGTGTTGCTGAGAATTGTCCGGCTTCGGGCTCTTTGTGGCGGTTTCGAGAAGTCATCAGCGATATACACTCGGCAAAAAAGGCCTAGAGCAAATTGGCCACATGACGCGCGAGACTTTGCGGGCTTGTCATCGGTGCAAATCGCGATCGTACGGTGCCGGACGCGATCAACCAGGAACTTAGTGAAATTCCATTTTATGCTGTTACCTAAAAATCCGGGGCCTCTGTTGCTTGAGCCAGGCGTAGAGGGGATGCGCGTTGTTGCCGTTGACCTCAATTTTAGCGAATAGCGGAAAAGTCACCCCGAATGTCTGAGCTGCAAGTCCGCGCGATTTCCGTGTCTTCGCCCGGTTCCTGACCGCCAAACTGGTTGCAAGGAAACGCAAGCACCTCAAAGCCATGAGGTCGAAATTTTTCATACAGAACCTGCAGGCCTTCGTATTGTGGCGTAAATCCACATCCGGAAGCCACATTAACAACCAACAAAACTTTGCTTCGATAGTCGGCGAGTGGGTGCTCTCCGCCGCCGCTGAGTCGAACATTGAAATCGTAAAGCGCCACGGCGATCTCGGCGTTTTCGTAGCTGAGTTGGCTTAATTGGGCCGATAGTGCCAGCCATCTAATCAAGCGAACGGTGCCGCATCGTGCGGGCAACCCAACTAAAGCGATCCTTCAAGACATTGAAGCGTAGCATTTAGATTACGTCAAGACACCTTGACAATTCTATAGGCTGCCTGCCCTTATAAGTGAGAGAAGAAAATGCCATTGCGCAGCCGACCTGAGCGCGGGTACCGGAAAATGAATGAATTTCAGAAAGCCACCAGAGTAATCGAAATCTTGAGGGCCGCGGAACATGAGCCCGCGCAGATCGCGCTGCCAATGCTCAATGAGCTCCTCGGTCTGACGCATGCTGATCAAGAACAACCGTTGGAAATCGAAGAGAGTCGAGCAGATGCATTCTTGGCAATCTGCGAAATTGGAAAGGCCCTACACCACGGACATCCTGCAGATCGTCTATGGGTGCTTGCGATCGATGCGGCAGAGCGGTGGATGTCGCTTTCGACGGCAGAACCATCGCTTCAGAGATAACAATGATGCCCCCTATCGTTGCTGCGGTCATTGTCGCGATTTTGGTTTTCGGAATCGGTGGCCTGGCGACCGTTATCGAACCTTGGCACCGCAAACTCCGCAAACCGGCATGGAATCCGCCCTATTGGATTTTCGGGCCGGCATGGGCAGTTATCCTTGGCTTAGCCGCTTGCTCTGGCGTTCTCGCATGGAGCAATTCGTCCGATCCCCAGATCCATCTGCATATTGCCGTCTTGTTCGGCATAAACATAGTTTTGCAAATGCTTTGGAGTCCGCTTTTCTTCTACCTCAAGAGACCCGATTGGGCTCTGATCGAGGTGGTCTTTTTCTGGCTTTCGATCGTAGCTCTAATGTTTGGCCTGGAACCAGTATCGTCGAATGCAAGTTTATTGCTGCTACCGTATCTGCTTTGGGTAACGTTTGCGGCCGTCCTCAACCTTGTCATAGTTCGTATGAACTCACCGTTTGGAAACAATCTTTCCTGACGCGGAACGGCGCGACTGCTGCGTGAGCAAGTCCTGCTCACCCTGGAGGTCTGGAATTCGTGAATGATGTATGCGTGGATTAAAGCGTTCCACATCATTTCGGTGATCGCCTGGATGGCGGGGATGCTCTACCTGCCGCGATTGTTTGTATATCACTGCGCCGCAGAGAAAGGGTCTGTGCAATCGGAAACCTTCAAAGTGATGGAACGTAGGCTGCTTCGCGGCATCATCAATCCCGCGATGATCGCGACTTACGTTTTTGGATTATGGCTGGCGTGGCTCATCGCCGATTCTCGTTACACCGGGCACCTACCCGGGTGGCTCTGGGCAAAGATCTTGCTTGTACTTGTGCTTTCCGCTGCGCATGCGAATGCTGGTTCGGTACTGCAACGATTTTGCCGCCGACAACAATCACAAATCGGAGAGGTTCTATAGGATCATCAATGAGGTACCCACAATCATCATGATACTGATCGTGCTACTTGTGGTGCTGAAACCGTTCTGACGACTAGGATTTCTTCGCCTTCGCGAATTTTTCTGAACGAGCCGGCGCTAACCTTCAATGCGTACGACTTAGGCGGGCCAGGACAGGGCCCACAAGAGGAGCTCGATGAACACAGTCAAAGACGCTCTGGCCGAGAAGAGTGGCGCACTGATCCATGTTCGTTCCGGCGACATGGTCGTCGAAGCCTTGCGCCAGATGCGCGACAACCGGGTCCGGTCGGTGCTGGTCATCGACGACGAAGTACTGGTCGGTATCGTGACCCAGGGTGACTGCGCCATAAAAGTACTGCTGCCCGGGCTCGACGCGAAGCAGACTCCGGTGGGCCAAGTGATGACGGGCGACCCGGTGACGGTCAAGCCGGACGACCAACTGGAAGGCTGCATGGCAATGATGGCTGCGCGCGGCTTCCGCCATCTACCAGTGCTGGACGCAGGCAAGATCGTGGGCGTGATCTCGATCGGAGACGTCGTCAAGGACGTCATCCGAAATTTGGAGCACAACGTGGGCGACCTGATGGGCTACATCTTGACGGACAGCCCCGGGGGCTAACAGACGAGCCGCGGTGCGGTCGCCGTCGTCCGGGAGAGAAAACAGAAGGGCACCGTTAGCGGGCCGCCCCTCCAGCTGACCGCATCGTAACGGCACAAGCGAATGTTTTGATAGAGCCGAGACTTGCTTCCCGCTGCAACATAATACGCCGGACATGTCGCTGCCGAGCATTCGCTACTAAGGATTTTTTACGCCGTCGTGCGACCGATGGCGATAAAATTTGAGGCGGTGAAATCCAGACGGATGTCATCCTTCCGATAAGGCCCATTAAGGCGACGCTGCAGGATCTCACCCATCTCGACCTTGATGACCGTTCGTTGAAAAGTCTTGTCGCAAATGCGCGTGCCACCAAATCTCACGGCGTGCTCGTGCGCGGGCCGCGCGGAAAAGACGATCCTCTAGCCGTTGTGATGCGGCCCACCGCGTTCGTTCCGCCAGCGTCACAAACCGAGCACTACTGCTTCCTTTGGAACGGCGAACGGATCCATCAGCTGTTCCTGCTTCCTGCCGAAACCAAAGTCATCCTGCCTGAAGACTTGATGAGATCCGTCTCGGCGGCTTAGTCCGCTCGTTTCTCGGAGAGAGTGCGCAATTAGCGAACCGGCCCATTTCTCCCGCAATTATCGGCCGAGATCGTCCGTGTTTAAGTGCCAGAAAAGACTGGCAATCGGCCTCGACATGAGCGGTACTGTGCCCGACTTGGGCCTCTAGGGATGCCCTGAGATCCTGCCCCGCCGGCTTGATCGCCGAGGTGGGGCTACGCTGGTGCGGCGCCAAGCCGTCATCAACACACGAGGGATCTCAGTGACAAGGACCACCACGAAGCGATCAAACGCAAAATCTAAGGCGTCTATTCGCCCGACCAGGCCATCCAAGGGCAAGGTCGGAAGTACCAAGCCCGAGAGCGCGAATCCTGGCTCAAAGCAGTCGCGCGTGATTGCAATGTTACAGTCGCCTCAAGGCGTGACGATTGGCGCGATAATGAAGGCCACCGATTGGCAGCAGCATTCGGTACGCGGCTTTCTGGCCGGCATCGTCCGTAAGCGGCTTAAGCTAAAGCTCGTATCGAAAAAGGCTGACGGCAATCGGGTCTATCAGGATCACAGGTGCCGGGGCAGACGCTCGAACTGCTGCTCGACAGTCCAACAGCCGCTAGGCCTGAATCCCATGCCTCGCGTCATGATCGGCTCGGCCGTGCCGAACCGACAGCAACTCGATATCGAGGTCACGCGCTTGCGTGATCTGGACGTCGGCGAACTCCGTACCCGTTGGCACACAGTCGTCGGGCGGGCTGCGCCCACTCACCTTCCTCGCCATCTGCTATTTCGAATTCTTGCGTACCGGCTGCAAGCGGACCGATTGGGTGAGTTGGACGGTGAGAGTGTGCGTTTGCTGGATCGCTCTGGCTCACCTGAGAAGGCCGGTCAGAATGCCGTGAATTCCGTGCGACGCATTACAGACTTACGCCCCGGAACGATTCTCGGCCGTGAGTGGAATGGAAAGATGCAACGGGTTGCTGTCCTCGCCGACGGCTTTGCCTGGAACGGCAAGACCTACGCTAGCCTTTCTCAGATTGCCGTTGCGATAACCGGGACGCGTTGGAACGGACCCAGGTTCTTCGGTCTACGCGATAAGCCTTCGAAGGTGGCGTCAGCATGAAGGCCGGATCCACAAAAACGGTTCGCTGCGCGATCTATACCCGCGTCTCGACCGACCAAGGGCTCGAACAGGACTTCAACTCACTCGATGCTCAGTATGATGCGTCGCAGGCCTATATCCGAAGCCAAGCCCACGCGGGTTGGACCCTCCTTAGAGCCAAATACGATGATGGCGGCTTCTCAGGAGGCAATACCGATCGGCCAGCGTTGCAGCGGTTGCTGGAGGATATCCGGGCCGGCAGGATCGACATCATCGTCGTCTACAAAGTCGATCGCCTGACCCGATCTTTGGCGGACTTTGCCAAGCTCGTTGAACTCTTCGACGAGCACAATGTTTCATTTGTCTCGGTTACACAGCAATTCAACACCACCACCTCGATGGGCCGACTGACCCTGAACGTACTGCTGTCGTTCGCCCAGTTTGAGCGCGAGGTCACTTCCGAACGGATCAGAGACAAGATCTCGGCATCAAAGCGGAAAGGGCTTTGGGTCGGCGGGATGGCTCCGCTTGGCTATGACACCAAGGATCGGAAGATCACCGTCAATGAGGCGGAGGCTGAGCGGGTCCGAACCATATTCCGCTGCTATCTGAAGCTCGGCAGCCTCGGTCCTTTAATGGCGGAGCTACGCAAACAAGGCATCGTCAGCAAGCTCCGCAAGCTCAGGACCGGGAAAACAGTCGGCGGCGATACCGTTTACACGTGGGCCCCTCGCCTACTTACTCCGTAATCGCTTCTACATCGGAGAGGTCAGCTTCAAGGGCGAGGTGCTGCAGGGTGAGCAGCCTGCCATCCTTGACCGGAAACTTTTCGAAGCTGTCCAGGCCAAGCTCAGCGAGCAAGCATCCAACCATACGGTCAGCCGAGTGCGATCGCCGGCTTTGCTCGCCGGTCGCCTCTTCGACGACCGGGGCAATCGAATGGGTCCGAGCCACGCTCGCAAGGGAAACACCAAGTACCGATATTACTTGTCCTCGGCCCTGCTCACTGGAATGGCAGAGCGCGCCGGATCGATAAACCGAGTGCCAGCTATTGAGATCGAGGCGCTCGTGATCAAGTCCATTCGAGAACATCTAAAGCCGATAGAGGCGAATGACGATCGGGAGCTGATCGACAAGCACATTGCCCGAGTTGAAGTTAAGACGGGTCAGCTTATCATTTACCTCTCCCACCCTGACAGTTCCGACCGGGATGCAGCGACCCAAAGACCTCTTTGCGTGGCTTGGGAGAAAGTCCCGGCGACGCGGCGTCGTGAAATCCTGTTGCCCGAAGGGAACTCAGCGGGAGAATACTCGCCCGATACGATCGGAAAACCGCGCAACATTGGTCGCATCGATCGCTCGCGGACGACGTTGGCTCGACGAACTCAACGAACGATGCAATGTCCAGCGCAGAAAGGATTGCCAAGCGGGAGGGCTGCAGCGCACGCAAGGTCAACATGACGATCTCGCTTGCGTTCCTCGCGCCTGATCTCGTCAAGGCGGCCATTGACGGTCGACTTCCGCACGGCATGGGTGTTGCTCGTCTCACTGACCTGCCTGCTCAATGGTCAAAGCAACACCAGATGCTCGGGCTTTCCGGCCACTAGGCGTAGAAGGGGTTCGAAGTGAGCGTTGCTTTCAAAAAGGAAGACAGTGCCGAAACTGCATCGGAAGCTATTCTGCCCGATCGACCGATTTCGCCTCATCCGAACCTTGTCACCGCTGCCGGCCTAACGGCCCTGCAGGCACAACTCGATATTGCCCGCGAGGCATATCAAGCGGCTCAGAAGATCGATGATGTAAACGAGCGACGGCGGCAAGCTGCAAGCCCACTACGCGACGTGCGTTACCTAGCTGAAAGAGTCCGAACGGCTCAAGTCGTTGCAGATCCTACCTCAACCAGCATCGTGGCCTTTGGCAGCAAAGTCACCTTCAAACGCGCCGACGGGCGCGTGCAAACATATCGCATCGTGGGAGAAGATGAGGCCGAGCCCAATGCAGGGTCGATCTCATTCGTTTCTCCGATCGGGAGATTGCTTTTGGGCAAGGCGGTCGGGGATGAGGTCCACGCGTCGGGTCAAGACGTCGAGATCGTTGCGATCTCATGATGCCGCTATAGCGCGTCATCGAAAGTGGCACTCCTCCCCGGGCCCGCGCCTAGAAAGCCGACACTATATATGGCCATATTGACTGTCTGTTGGCTTCATCGCCGCCTGAGCGCCGGCGTTTCCCGCGACGAGCAGGGGAATGCTGACATCGAACCGCGTCTCTTCGAACCAAAGTCTCTGTTTCCGGGAAACGGATTTTTTCGAACAGAGACAGAGCGACCAAAAGAGCCTCAAGCTCTGACGGCCTAATCGCAGAGACACGAAGCTCACTAACAATCCGCCAATTCGGCGCAAGTAGCGGGATTCGGGAAATTCGGGAAATATCTCTGAGCGCCGGAGTGAGTGGTGGACCTGAGAGGACTCGAACTGCGCGCCAGGCACGCAGTCGGGATCGAACCGGTCTCTGGCCAGGCAAACTCCGTGTTTCAGGTCCGCTTTGCCCCCTAAAGCGACCGATTGGCGGCTCTCGGGGCACGTCCGCTAAGGGCCATGAACTGCCACACGCACCGCGGCGAATAGGATCTCCGTACGGCGCTCGATAGGTGCCACCCGGCGAGCAATGCCAAGCGACGCGCGCCATCTTATTGGTATGAGTACGCTGCGGGTGTGCCAGCGCCCCTTACCTTAAACCCTCGGTTGGCTGGACGCGCCTAATAACCTTTGTAGGATTCTCGCCATACGGCGGCGCATAAATGACGAGCAATTTGATGCGCTCGCTGATCACCTGTATGTCGTGGAACACTTTCGCCGGAAAGAACAGCAGATCGCCGGCGGAGACGCTGTGCTTGACGCCGTCGACTTCGACGCTGGCTTCCCCCTCGATAATGTAGGTTGCCTGTTCCAAGTCGGGATGCGCGTGCGCTACGGCTCCGGCGTGGCGCTCGATGTCGCCATAGATTATTTCCATATATTGCGCACCATTGACGCCTGGCGCGACCAAGCGGTGATTTTTTGTTCCGCTGTGGTTAGCCGGGCTGTATGACGGCACATCTTCAGGACGAAGTACGTATTTCATTTTGGGCCTAAATGTTAAATGGGCTCTCAGGGACGAGAGGATCATTCCTGTTCGAGGTTGATTTCTTTGGCGAGTTTGCCCCACATTTGATATTGCTCACCCACATATTTGGCGAAACTGGCCGGCGTCGTGCTGCGGACATTGACGGCACCCCTCGCCAGGGCGTCGATGAACTCCTGCTTACCCTGGGCCACGACAACGGCCCGGCTAATGCGTTCGACCAATTCCGCAGGCGTGCCTCTTGGCGCGAACATTCCGATCCAAATCGGGATCTCCATGCCGGAATAGCCGGCCTCGGCCATGGTCGGTACTTGATCGAAGCCCGGCAGTCTTCGTTCGCTGAGCACGGCAAGCGCTTTCAATTTTCCGGACCGCGCTAACGCTCCGCCAGACGCGAGATCGCCGAAGAAGTATTGCATGGTGCCGGACATAGTGTCCGTGAGAGCCTCTGGGGCGGATTTGTATTTGACGATTACGACCTTGCCGCCGGTGCGTCGCTCAAGCATTTGTGCCGCGGCAAAACTCGAGGTATTTGTCGCAGCAAAATTTAGTTCGCCCGGTTTGCTTTTAACCAGTTCGACAACTTCCTTGACCGTGGTTACGGCATTGGTTCCCGATGTCAGAAGAGCGGGCGCGGTTTCACCGAGCAGTCCGATCGGTGCGAAATCCTTATTTGGATCGTATGGCAGAGTCTTGTGAATGTACGGATTGACCGAGTGCGTGGTGTTAGTGGTGAGGAACCAAGTGTAGCCATCGGGCGCGGACTTTGCCGCGTCCGATGCACCAATAATGCCGTCCGCTCCCGGACGATCCTCGACTACGAAGGTGGCGTTTTTGAAGTCACCTTCTGTCATATTTTTGGTTAGGATGCGCGCCAGGGTATCCGTGCCGCTACCGGCGGCGAATGGCACGATGATGCTGATGGGCTTGTCATTCGGATAGTTTGTCTGCGCCTCCGCCGGCATCGCGCTCAATACAATCGCGGCGATGAGTGCCAGTGTTTTCATACTTTCCTCGCGCTTTTTTCTATCGCTACCTGTCCAGTTCGCAACGGCTCAGAGGCGGGGCGGACGGCCGTAGGTAATTGTCAGCCCGGCTCTGTCCAGCGCATTGAGGTTCACCACAAATCCCGCATGTGAACTCGTGGCGTTTGGCGGCAGGTTCAACTTCTCGACCTTGAGCGCGTACAGGGTGAAATTGTAGGTGTGAGGTTTGGCTCCTGGGGGCGGGCACGGCCCGCCCCAGCCGGGCGAGTTCGTGAATCCAGCATAGTCATTGCTGATCTGACGGCTTCCAGGAGGCAGCTTCGCTCCGTCGGCCGTGCCGGCGCCCTCTTCGAGAGAGGTCACGGTTGCGGGAATATTGATGACCACCCAATGCCAAATTCCGGCGCCGCCGGTCGCCGCATCAGGATCATGCACCATTAATGCAAAACTCTTGGTGCCGTCGGGTGGATTCGACCAGCTCAGCGGTGGTGAAATATTCTGTCCCTGGCAGCCGAGACCGTTGAAGGTAAAGCGCTCGGGAAACGGCTGATCCGTTTTGACGGCCGGGCTCACGAGTTCAAAGGCCCGTGCTCCTTCAAAAAATGTCAGCAGAAAAAATGTCGCTGCGGCCAGGCATTTTGCTGCAGTCGCCGCGGGTGCGCGTCGGTACATCGTAAATCTGCGTCAGGCAGACGCCTCCCTGATCCGGGCGTTTCCACTTGGGGTGGTTTCTCATATTCGATATAGCGAAAAATATTTCGACACTGCGAATTTTCGACGGTAAAGTGACAATGTCAAGCGTTAAAGCTTGTCACCAACCTACCGATCCGCGGTCGAGAGGCGCGTCGGCCCGTGTGTGCGAGAAAGGACTACCTTGGCGAATAAAGCGAGCGTCTGGCCGGACGACAAAAGTCAGGCCACTGGGCCGCTTCGCGGCGTGCGCGTGCTGGATCTCACGACGGTCGTGATGGGGCCGTCGGCGACGCAGATTCTCGGAGATCTTGGTGCTGATGTGGTCAAGGTGGAGGTCCAGAGCGGCGATACCATGCGTCTGATCGGACCGTGGCGTCACGACGGCATGGGACCACTATTCCTGCAGGCCAATCGCAACAAGCGGAGCGTCGTGCTTGACCTGAAAACGGCGAACGGCAAACAAGCCATCTTTGCATTGGCGAAATCGCGCGGACGTGCTGGTCTCAAATGTCCGTCTGCAGGGCCTGGCGCGACTAGGCTTGGACTATGAGAGCGTTCGGGCGAGCAACAGTCGGATCATCTACTGCACTGCGGTCGGTTATGGCAGTGACGGCCCGGAGTCAGGAAAGGCCGTGTACGACGATCTTATGCAGGCGGCGTCCGGTATCGCCGGTTTATTTCGCGCGGTAGATGGAGCGCCGCGTTACGCGCCCGATCAATATCTGCGATCGGGTCGTAGGCCTCTATGTTGTAAATGCTATCACCAGTGCTCTGTATCATCGCGCCATGACCGGCGAAGGCCAGGCCATCGAAGTGCCGATGTTCGAGACAATGGCACAATTCGTTCTGGCGGATCATATGGGCGGCGGAGCCTTTGTGCCGCCCTTGGGCGCAATGGGCTACAAGCGTTTATTGTCCCGGACGCGTGGGCCCTATGCGACGAAGGACGGTCATCTGTCATTGGTGGTTTATACCGACCGTCACTGGCGCGACTTTACGATGCTGGTTGGCTGCCCCGATCTGCTGGATACGGACAGACGCTTCAGTTCGCAGGAAAGCCGAACTCGCTATGCCGAAGACGTCGGGGGTTTCTTGGCCAATCAATTGCTCGCGCGCTGCAATGGCGACTGGCTCGAAGTGCTGCATAAAATCGATATTCCGGCATGCCCCGTCAACGCGATTGAAGACCTCTTCGATGATCCCCACCTAAAGGCGGTCGGGTTCTTCGAGGAAATGCAGCATCCAACTGAAGACAGATTGATAGTCTGCCGCCACCCCGTAAAATACAGCCGCTCGCCGGCATCTATCCGGAGGCTGGCGCCGAACCTTGGCGAACATACCGTCGAGATATTGCAGGAGAATGCTGACAATTCTCGAAAAGATGCGGTCAGCTAGATAGGTATTATTGACAAGGTGGCCTCATCAGCCTGCTCCGTGCAAGGAGCGGGTCTAATCGCCAATCTTTGACGCCCTAGAAAACGAATTGAACACCAATTTCCCTTTCTGACCGCCTCACGACTTGGCATTGCCGACGCACTTTGCCGCCTTTCGATATTAACAGAATGAATTTCTCGGGGACTTCAATCGGTGTTTGTAACTCGATTTTAGCTCCCGACCTGGAAACATCCAGCACCGTGCATTTACTCAATATCGAGCCATCGCTAAGTATCGCCCCCGCATGGCGAATAACTCTGCGAATACTTTTTCTGGCTTCTTTGCTCATCGTCTGGTGTCGATCAACAGTGTTGAAATTCCAACTAGCCTGTCTTCTTTGCCACATTTTAAATCTGCATAAATCGCATGGTTCTTTGCGCAGATGCTTGCGACAGCTCAAGGAAGTTTTCCTTGGCCTCAAGAAGCTCCTGCTCCGAAACCGAATGCTGATTAAACCTGGACTTCAAAATGAGGCTTACGGTTGTCCAATTGAGCTTTGCTGCCTTGCAGGCAATAACAAGTCCTTCATTACCCACGTTTTTCAGAAGGCGTTCAATGAGGTCCGACTTTGCTCCACAAAATAGTGCGAGCGTGGCTGTCATTTCCTCGTATTTGCGTTCCTTTACAAATTCCACGAGCGTTGCCTCGTTCAGCTTGCCGTGCCTGTTGAGTTCGAGAACCACATTATCGGCATGCACAAAGTCGCGGGGTTTGACTGCCTCGCGAGCTACTTCGTTGGCAATGCTCGCAATCGCAGACTGAATTTTTTCGCGATTTTCAGTTGATGCAGCCGCTAGCAACCGGGAGCGAACCAGGTCGGTCGCTCGCGCTAACAGTCGCCGAAGCAACTCCAGCGGAATATCGAGCCGCAGCCCAAGAGTTTCCGCGAGCTTTTCATCATTCTGTGATTTCTTAACAAGGGCGGCAAAGCCACCTTCCGAAAATTGCGCGCCGGAGTTTCTCGCAAGCGTATGGTGAACCGCCACATCTCCTCGATCAACCAGCACGTCTGTTACGGCCGTCGAGAGCGAAGTACGTCCCGAAATTGCCAACAAGTGGCCTTGGCCCTTGTGTTTGGCGATGTCTATCAGGTCGCTTTCGGACAGCCGGCTCGACTGGGTCAACACCGGCCCTGCAATGGTGATCTCGTCATGACGCGACAAACTGCGGATCACTTCAATCGGGGCGTTGGTGACTGGGGCCAGACTCTCGCTTAGTTGGACCAGCGCCTTGCTCTCGATCCGTTGGACTAGGTGAACGAGAACATCGTCGAACACGCCGATTTGCTGTTCATTGAGACGGTCTGACCCTTCGAGGAAAAGGTTTGTGACGCGTCTAAGCGTATCTACCCGCTTTTCCGGACTGCCGGTTTTGACCGCAGCTTCCAATTCTCCGATTATCGACGCACTAGCACCCATGATCTACCTCGGCGCATTTGGCGTGGGGCGCGTATCAGTCCGTCGAGCACGTGCTTACGGTACTGCTCAGTAACGAATTTTTGATTTTGCCATAGCGAAAGATAATTCAGTATAACGAAATTAGCCGCAAATGCCTAAAACAACATTAACGATTCTGTGGCGCAGATATGATGGCTCCCTCGACACCGCCTAAGCCGCAGCCGACTGCATTCCCAGGCGGTGGCAAACCTCCATAAGGAGGCCCGCTACACTTTCAAGTTTTTGGTCGATACGCGAAGACGGACCAGCGATTGTCACAATGTACAGCGATGCGTTCCACTTAAACGGTACGGAGAGGGTCGTTACGCCGTTCAGGCTCTCTTCCCGGTTCAAATACCATCCCCTCTTTCTACCGAGGTCGATGTCCTTGTGCAGCGCCGTTGCGGATTTAATCGTGTGTTTGGTGAGCGGCACCATCTTCACCGATCTTAGATAGGCGGTGAGCGCGCGATCATCTAAAGCCCCCAATAGTGCTTTTCCTGCGGATGTGCCGTAAAGGCTGCGTATGCTATCGCCGACCTTGACTAGAATACGGAGCGGGTGAGTTGGTTCGAAGACCAGCAAATATCTCGCGTTCATCCCGCTCACTTTCAAAAGTGAAACGGACTCGTCGAGTGTGTCTCGCAAAGATCGAAGCGATATCTCGGTGCGCATCAAAACCGGATCGTTGTCGCCAATCTCTTTGCCAAGCGCATGCAAGCGCAGTGTAGGATAATACCCGGCGCGAGGTGCGATCTCGTACATGTAACCCCGGGACTGCATGGCCTGAACAACGTCATGGCAGCTCGATATCGGTATTTTCAGGAGTCGCGCTATATCGGAGAGCGTTAGCGGCCGCCTTTCCTTCTCAAATAGCTCCAGCAAGTCCAACGTACGCTCGACGATCTTCGACATGAACGGACCCCAGCATCCAGCCTCAGTAGATGTTGCATCAACATTACCAATTCGACCGACAACTGGCGACCCAACTTGACGCTGTGAATGCCCTCGCTACTATACGATATAGCGAAATATAATTCTCTAATGCGAATTAGTGGTGGCATTACCCTCGCGCGCAACGGTGTTGGATTTTTTATCGCCGAAAAGGAATTCGGTTTGCCGACGCTCTACTGAAAATTGCGGAAGAGTTGGCGCATGCCTGACAACAAAGACAAGCCCGAAATCTGGACCGAAAGGCGCGGCCAATCACTATGGATTTGGATTAACCGCGAGGAGAAGCGCAACGCCATCAGCAAACACGTCCTTAAAGGGATTGAAAGCGCAATCGTTGAATCGCAGCAAGACGGCTCTTTGCGATGCATCGTTCTAACAGGTGTTGGCCGAAAAGCGTTCTGTGCTGGCGCGGACCTTAGCGCCGGCGTTGGCACCTTTACGCTCGGTTTGGAAGAGCCGATGACGGACTTCGGCAAATTGGCTCGCGTCGTTCGAAGTCTGGGAGTACCGCTCATCGCCCGCATTAACGGCGACTGTGTAGCCGGCGGCATGGGTCTGATGGCGCTCTGTGACCTCGCCGTGGTGGCGGATCATGCGCGTTTCGGACTACCCGAGGCGAAAGTTGGCGTGTTTCCTATGCAGGTTCTAGTCTTTATGCGCAGCATGATCGGCGCGCGCCATATCAACGAACTTTGCTTGACCGGCCATCTGATCACTGCGCTGCGCGCCTATGAGATCGGTATCGCCAATTATGTGGTGCCTTTCGAAGAACTGGATGCGCGCATCGACTTGCTGACGAACCAGCTTTGCGAAATGTCCCCTGTTGCTCTTCGCCGTGGCAAATATGCCATAGCAGCCATGGAACAAATGGCCTTCTCGGAGGCGCTGGCATTCGCCGAAACACTGATTTCCGTAGCCGCGTTGACAGGCGATGCGGCGGAAGGGTTGGCGGCTTTCAAGGAACGGCGGCCGCCGCGTTGGAGGCAGGACAGCTGAGATGCCGGAACGGCTCGTGCGGATTGGCGGCGCTTCCGGCGCCTGGGGTGACAGCCCACGTGCTCTTGGTCAGCTCATCGGCGCCGGTGTCGACTATCTTATGATGGATTATTTGGCCGAGGTGACGATGTCGCTTCTCGCCCGGGCACGTATGAAGGATTCCGAGGCCGGCTATCCTGCAGATTTTATCAACTATTTGAAAAGTGTTCTGCCCGAGATTGCCCGCCGAGGCGTGAAGGTTGCCACCAATGCCGGCGGCGTGAATCCGCCAGGCTGCAAGCGCGCGCTCGAAAGCATCGTCAGCACGCTTGGCCTTTCACTAAAAGTAGCGATGGTGGAGGGTGACGACGTCATACCCCTCATCGAAAAACTTCGCGGCGGAGACTTAAGGGAAATTGTTTCGGGTGAAAGCCTGCCGCCGCGCTTGCTAACGGCCAATGCCTATCTGGGCGCGCTTCCCATCAAGGCGGCTTTCGAGGGTGGCGCCGATATTGTGATTACCGGCCGTTGCGTGGACAGCGCACTGGCGCTCGGCATTCTGATGCACGAGTTCGGCTGGACGCCGAACGACTACGATCGTCTTGGCGCCGGAAGCCTGGTTGGCCACATCCTGGAATGCGGTCCGCAGGCGACAGGCGGTACATTCAGCGATTGGGAGAGCGTGCCCGATTGGCACAACATCGGCTATCCCATAGCGGAGTGCCGAAGCGACGGGAGCTTCGTCCTCTCCAAACCCGAGGCCACGGGCGGCTTGATCGTGCCGGCGGTGGTTGCCGAACAAGCGCTTTACGAGATCGGCGATCCAGCCGCCTACTTTCTGCCCGACGTGACGGCGGATTTTTCCAACATTCATCTCACACAGGTTGGCACCAATAGGGTCAAAGTCGAGAATGCACGGGGATGGCCGCCGACAAAGCAATACAAAGTGTCTGCCACCTACCAGGACGGGTACCGGGCCGTGGCGACCGTCTCGATTGTTGGTCCACGCGCAGCACGGAAGGCGGAACGGACTGCCGAGGCCCTGATCGTGCGCTCTCGAACGATATTTGCGGAGTGTGGGCTGCAGGATTTCACTGCGACTCACATCGAGGCTCTCGGTGCGGAAGCCTCCTATGGTGAAAAATCGGCAGCCCGGGAGTCGCGGGAGGTTTTGCTGCGGCTCGTCGTCGAACACACCGACCGGGAGGCGCTCGAAATCTTCGCCAGAGAAATCGGTTCGATAGGGCTGAGTTTCGCGCCGGGAACGACCGGCATTTACTCGGGTCGGCCCAAGCCAACGCCCGTCGTTCGGCTGTTCACTTTTTTCCTGGACAAGACAATCGTCGGGCGCCCGAGGCTGCAGATCGGTGATTGTCCCTTTATCGAGGTCGAAGTGCCGATTGACGGCGGTTACCTCCCGCCCGCTCCTCACGTCATCGTGACGCCCGACACCTTCCCGAACGAGACGATGGTCGATCTACCGCTGGGCCGACTTGCCTATGCGAGATCTGGAGACAAAGGTAACTCTTCCAATATCGCGATCATCGCCCGTAAGCCCGAATACATGCCTCTACTTCGGCGCGAGCTAACGCCGGAACGCGTCGTCGCACATCTCGGTCATCTGGTCGGCGGCCCGGCAGAGCGGTTCGAAGCGCCCGGCCTCAATGCCCTGAATTTCCTAATCAGCGATGCACTAGGAGGTGGGGGAATGGCGTCCCGCCGCATTGATCCGCAAGGCAAGGCCTACGGACAGATGGCATTAGAGATGACCATTCCCGTGCCCTGTTCGTGGGCGGAGCGGATATCGAAGCCGAACTCAACGCCCTAAATCGCCCCGGCGAGCGCCCGTCCTCGGTGTCCTCGAGCCGGCAGCTATAGAAGGCCGACTGCCTTACGGCACGGGCGTCAACCGGCTGACCGATTTGTCGACTGAATGGCCTCGCCAAAACGAAATGCTGGGGCTTTCTCCCCGATAGCTCCACATTCGAACCGTCTCTCTTCGAACCAAAGTCTCTGTTTCCGGGAAACGAATTTTTTCAGGCAGAGACAAAGCCGCTGGAAAGGCCCTCGAAACAAAAGGGTGCCATTGCAGAGACACGGAGCGTCGCGAACAACTCCGCCAATTTCGGCGCAAGTAGCCGGAGAATCGGGAAATATCTCCGAGCGCTGGACTGGGTGGTGGGCCCGGGAGGACTCGAACCTCCAACCAAGCGGTTATGAGCCGCTAGCTCTGACCATTGAGCTACGGGCCCGCGCCAGAGCGGGCGGCAACGCGCGCGACATTATATGAGGAGATCCGCGGCAGAAGCATCACGTCGCGCCGGCTTAGCAGAAACACCGCTTGTTCGCCGAACAGATTCCAGAACCACCACGGCATTTTCAGCCGCATCCGGCTGCCCCAGGCGTTGAGCGCAACCGCCTGCTCTATTTTCGCGCCGGCGGCGTCGCATAGCTCGCGGAAATCCTTGATGCTGCAGAAATGGATGTTGGGCGTTTCCCACCACGCATAGGGCAGATTGTCGGTGTGCGGCATGTGGCCGCCGAAGAATATCTGCAGGCGGATCTTCCAGTGTCCGAAATTCGGGAACGACACGATGCCATGGCGTCCGATGCGCAGCATGTGCTCGAGCACGACACGCGGCTGGCGCGTCGCCTGCAAGGTCTGCGACAGGATCACGAAGTCGAAGGCATCGTTCGGATAATTGGCAAGGTCGGTGTCGGCGTCGCCCTGCACCACGGCAAGGCCCTTGGCGACGCATTCGTTCACGCCTTCGCGCGACAACTCGATGCCACGGCCGTCGACGCCGCGCGTTTCCAGAAGCCGCAGCAGTTCGCCGTCGCCGCAGCCGACGTCGAGCGCGCGCGCGCCGGGATCGACCATGCCGGCAACGACGAGCAAGTCGACGCGCGAGCCGCCGGGGCCGCGCGCGGCCTCGGCCATGGTGCGATCATATTTCAGCCGCGACAGCATCAGAGGCCCCTCGCCTTTCCCGCGCCATCGAGGAAGCCGCGGACAATGGCAAACAATTCCGGCTCAGCAAGCAGGAATGCATCGTGACCTTTGTCCGTGGTGATCTCGGCGAACGATACGCGCGCGCCCGCGGCATTGAGCGCGTGCACGATGGCGCGCGATTCCGATGTCGGGAACAACCAGTCGCTGGTGAACGAGATCACGCAGAACCGTGTTGGCGTATTGCGAAAAGCATTCGCCACCACGTCGTTGTCGTCGGCGGCAAGATCGAAATAGTCCATCGCGCGGGTCAGATAGAGATACGAGTTGGCGTCGAACCGTTCGACGAACGTGATGCCCTGGTGCCGCAGGTATGACTCGACCTGAAAGTCGGCATCGAACGAGAACGTCGGATTGTCGCGATCCTGAAATCGCCTGCCGAATTTTCGGTGCAGCGCCGCGTCGGACAAGATAGGTAATGTGCGCGCCCATGCGCGCGACCGCGAGACCGCGGCGCGGATAAACGCCACTGGCGAAATAGCGGCCGCCGCGCCAGTCCGGATCGGCCATCACGGCCTGACGGCCGACTTCGTGGAACGCGATATTTTGCGCCGAATGACGCGTCGCCGCCGCGATCGGCAGCGCCGCGAACACGCGCTCCGGATAGCTCGCCGCCCATTGCAGCACCTGCATGCCGCCCATCGAGCCGCCCGCCACCGCAAATAATGACTCGATGCCGAGTTGATCGAGCAGCATCGCCTGCGCACGCACCATGTCGCGCACGGTGATGACCGGAAAATCGAGCCCCCACGGCATTCCGGTCGCCGGATTGGTCGAAGCTGGCCCGGACGAGCCCATGCAGCCGCCGACCACGTTGGGGCAGATGACGAAATAGCGCTCGGTGTCGATCGGCATTCCGGGGCCGACCATGGTCTCCCACCAGCCAGCCTTGCCGGTCACCGGATGGGTATTGATTACATGCTGATCGCCGGTCAGCGCATGGCAGACCAGCACCGCATTGCTGCGGTTTGCGTTGAGCTTGCCGTAGGTCTGATAGGCCACCTGCCAGGGCGCAAAATCGACGCCGGCGTCGAGCCGCAACGGCTTGTCCGCGCCAAAACGCGCCACCAGCGAATGCGGCTGATCCGCTTCGCGCGTGCGGTCGGCGAGGTCGAGCGTGGCGCTGGCGTCGGCCATTATCCGTCCCTGAAAGCGACGCTTCCCGGCGTCGGTCGCCCGCGACCGGGCGCTCAAAGGGGCGTAAATAGGCCCGTTCCGGTCGGAGTCAACGTTTTCTTTGATTTCGGGCTTAACGGCACCTATCAATCACGCCGATTGCAGGCCGATTGCCGGACCAAACCATGCCCAAGCCGCCGCGCCAGAAAGAAATTTCACTCGCCGATCTGCGGCGCGATATCGATCGGATCGATGCCGCGATGCACGAGCTTTTGCTCGAACGCGGTGAAATCATCGACACCCTGATCGCCGTCAAAAAGACCGAGGAAAGCGGCTCGGCGTTCCGGCCCGCCCGCGAGGCGGAAATGATGCGCCGGCTGGTGCAACGGCATCGCGGCAACCTGCCGCTCGAGACCGCCGAGAGCATCTGGCGCGTGATCATCTCGACGTTCACTTACGTGCAGGCGCCGTTCAAAGTCCACGCCGATCTTTCGGCCGGCGACGCGATGATGCGCGACTCTGCGCGCTTCCACTTCGGCTTCACGGTGCCATTCGTGCCCCATGCCGGCGCGGCGAATGTGGTTGCCGCGGTGTCGGCTTCAAAAGGCGATCTCGGTCTGGTGCCGGCCTTTGCCACCGCGGGCGCCGGCCCGTGGTGGGCGGCGCTGGAATTCGACGCCGCGCCGAAGATCATCGCACGGTTGCCATTCGTTGAGCGTGCCAATCATCCGGCCGGCATGCCGGTATTTGCTTTGTCCCGCGCCGCTGCCGACGCCATGGTCACGGAAACAGAAGTCTGGAGCCTGCGGGTGTCCGGCTGGAATGCCGCGTCGATCGACAGGCTCGCCGAGCTTGCCGATGTCATCGCGGTACCTGATCGCGCGTTCGATGGCGCGGCGCTGCTGATTTCCGTCGCGCGCGGCGGCATCGATGCAGTCTCGCAGGCGCTCATTAAGGCTGGAGCCTCGATCCGGTCCACGGCCCTCGTCGGCAGTCACGCGACCCGCTATACGGTCCCCGACAAGAAAAGCGCTTCCCGCTAGCTGGGAAGGAATGATGAGTTTGGAGCTTTAGCGAAATGAGTGGAATGCGTCCGCAGCCGCGGCCCGGCGTGCTCGACATCGAGGCCTATGTGCCCGGCAAGAGCAGCGCGCCCGGCGTGGCCAAGGTGACCAAGCTGTCATCGAACGAGACCCCGCTCGGGCCGAGCCCGAAGGCGCTCGCGGCCTACAAGGCTGCCGCCGATCACCTTGAAGATTATCCGGACGGTTCCGCCAGCGATTTGCGGGAAGCCATCGGCCGCGTGTTTGGGCTCGATCCCGCACGCATCGTCTGCGGCTCAGGCTCTGACGATCTACTGCATTTGCTCGCGAACGCCTACCTGGTCGATGGTGATGAAGCGATCTACACCACGCACGGCTTCCTGATCTATCCGATCGTGACACTCGGCACCGGCGCCAAGCCGATCGTCGCGCCGGAAAAGAATTTCACCGCCGACGTCGACGCGATCCTCGCCGCCGTCACGGAACGGACGCGGGTCGTATTCCTCGCCAATCCGAACAATCCGACCGGCACCTGCCTGCCGTTCGACGAGGTGAAGCGGCTGCATCGCGGTCTGCCGCGGAATGTGCTGCTCGTGCTCGATGCCGCTTATGCCGAGTACGTCGCCGCAACGATTACGAAGCCGGCATCGAACTAGTGGCAACGTCCGAAAACGTGGTGATGACGCGTACGTTCTCGAAGATCCACGGACTTGCATCGTTGCGGCTTGGCTGGATGTTTGCGCCGGAGCACATTGTCGACGCCGTCAATCGCATTCGCGGACCTTTCAATCTTACCGGCCCAGCGATTGCCGCAGGCGTCGCCGCGATCCAAGACCTGGAGCATCAAGAGCGATCACGCGAGCACAACACCAAATGGCTCGACTGGCTGATGACGGAGATCGGCAACCTCGGCCTTAAGGTGACGCCGAGCGTCGCCAACTTTGTGCTCATCCACTTTCCCGATGCCAAGGGCAAAACTGCGAAGGACGCCGACGCGTTTCTCACCGCACGCGGCCTGATCCTGCGCCAGACCACCGCTTACAAATTACCGAATGCGTTGCGCATGACGGTCGGCACCGAGGAAGCCAACCGCGCCGTTGTCGGCTGCGTTGAAGGAATTTTTGGGACGGTCGTGATGGCGCCGCCGGTCTCATTCAATCGTCTCGCCCTGATCGGCGTCGGCCTGATCGGCGGCTCGATCGCGCGCGCCGCCCGAGGGCTTGGCCTCGTCCAGACGATTGTCGCAACGTCGCGGTCCGAACCGACGCGCCAGCGCATCCGCGAACTTGGCCTTGCCGACGAAGTGGTCGATACCGCTGCTGCGGCCGTCAAAGATGCCGATCTGGTCATCGTCTGTGTGCCGATCGGCGCTTGCGGACCAGTGGCGAAAGAAATCGGACCACACCTCAAAGCCGGCGCCATCGTCTCCGACGTGGGTTCGGTGAAAGCGGCCGTGGTCCGCGATATGGCGCCGCACCTGCCCGACAACGTCCATTTCGTTCCGGGCCATCCGGTCGCCGGCACCGAAGACTCCGGGCCTGATGCCGGCTTCGCCGAGCTGTTCATCAATCGCTGGTGCATCCTGACGCCACCAAAAGACACCGACGCGTCCGCCGTCGAACGGCTGGCGCTGTTCTGGAAGGCATTTGGCGCCAGCGTCGAGATCATGTCGCCGGAACATCACGACTTGGTTCTGGCCGTGACCAGCCACGTGCCGCACCTGATCGCCTACAACATCATCGGCACCGCGTTCGATCTCCGCCACGTCACCGAGTCGGAAATCCTGAAGTATTCCGCCGGCGGTTTCCGCGACTTCACCCGCATCGCCGCATCCGATCCGACGATGTGGCGCGACATCTTCATGAACAACAAGGAAGCCGTGCTGGAGGTCCTCGGCCGCTTCAATGAGGATCTGTCGACGCTGACGCGCGCGGTGCGCAACGGTGACGCCCAGACATTATTCAATGTGTTTTCCGAGCGGCGAGCGATCCGCCGCGGCATGATCCAGTTCAATCTGGATTCGCCTGCGCCGGATTTCCAGACCGCGGATGCAAAACCGAAGGCTGATCCGATACCTCGGCCTTATTCCGACGATTGAAGACGGGTAATTAGGCAGCGGCGTGGGCCGCCAGCGCTCCATTCACGGCTTCGCGCAGCGTCGCCAGCGTGAACGGCTTGGCGATGACGTCGTGGATCAGAGCCTCGAGATTGTGGGCGCGTTCCCGCTGGTCGGCATAGCCGGTCATCATCAGGATCGTCAGCTTTGGAAAATCACGCGCCGTGGCCAGCGCCAGCGCAATGCCGTCCATCATCGGCATCCGCACGTCGGTGAGCAGAAGATCGAACTTCCCTTGCTCGCTCGTCAGTATATCGAGCGCTTCGCCGCCGTCGCAGGCGGTCTTGACCTCGTGGCCTTCCATTGTCAGGCCCCGCGCGCAAAGCGCGCGCAATGTCTCTTCGTCCTCGGCGATCAGGATGCGCGCCATGGTTCAATGAGCTCCAGCGACGATGTCGCGGCGGGTGACAAAGCGCACCAGTACGTCGTGAGCTTCCACCGGCGGCGAAGCGAGACGGCTATGGAAAGCAATCACTTCTCCCGGTGACAGTGTCGGGTGCGGCGGCGCGGTTGTCCAGGAATAGACTTCCTGAGCGGACGCGTTGCGGACTACGAACTTCAGGCGCGGCATGTCTTCCATTTTGCCACCGTTGTTGATGATATTTCCATCGACAACAAGAGTTGGCACGCCGTCGTTTTGCTCCGCCGTAATGCCGACGCCATCAAACGCCATGCCACGGAGATTCACATTCAGACCGCAGCATCGAATAGAACGATGCCGTCTGCGGCATGACGCGAACGACCTCGTCACGCCACCCGACCAAAAGCGCATCGACAATCAGCAAGACCAGCACGCCGCTTTGCAAGTGTGACAGCGGCCACCGCAAGAACCGGCTCCGGACGCTGCCTTTCTCCTTGCGGGCGGCATAGGTCTCGATGTCCTCGGCGGGCTCGTCGTTGTCCTCAACGTCGACTTCGATCGGTGGCTGACCCTCGTCGAGATCAGCCGGCACGATCGGCGGCGCATCGACTTCGGTGATCGTGCTGGTCTCCTCGGTCGCCGGCTCTGGCTCCGGCTCGGAAGGAGATTCGGATGGCGGAACATAGGAGTCGCCGTCTTCCGCCTGCCGGATCGCGGATTCTTCCCACGAGGCCTCAGCTTCTCCTGATATTGCCTGTTCGGCTTCTGCAGCGGTTTCGCCGGCGCCAGCCATCTCGGGAACCGGGCCAAGCGCATCGGCAGCCGCCATTAGCTTGTCGGCATGGCTTGGTTCGGCCAGCCAAACGTTCCGGCAGCGGACACAGCGGACCCGGCGCCCGTCAGGCTGCAATGTTGCAGCCTCAACGTCGTAAGATGTCGCGCACGTTGGACAAACGATTAGCATTGGCGAATCGGTATCGCGTCTCGTTTGGGGCAAACCTACCGGCCAATCCGTTAACGGATTGGAAACCAAGCGAGACCGTCCTAAACGGGGCTGTACCGCGGAGGGATCACGTGATCCGGTTCGAGAATGTCGGCTTGCGCTACGGGCTCGGTCCCGAAATTCTGCGCGACCTCACCTTCCGGATTGACGCTGGGTCATTCCAGTTCCTGACCGGACCATCGGGCGCCGGCAAGACCTCCCTGTTACGGATGCTCTTTCTGGCGCTGCGCCCGACCCGCGGCCTGATCACGATGTTTGACCAGGACACCGCGACGCTGAGCAAGGATAGCCGCGCGACCATGCGACGCCGCATCGGCCTGGTATTTCAGGACTTTCGCCTGCTCGACCACATGAGCACGTACGAAAACGTTGCCTTGCCCTTGCGCGTACTTGGCAAGGATGAGTCCGAATACAGGTCGGAGGTCGTGGAATTGCTGCATTGGGTGGGTCTTGGCGACCGCGTTGGTGCCATGCCGCCCATTTTATCGGGCGGTGAGAAGCAACGCGCCGCAATTGCGCGGGCTGTGATCGCACGGCCGCAGTTGCTGCTGGCGGACGAGCCGACTGGTAACGTCGATCCCAATCTTGGCCAACGCCTGCTTCGCCTGTTTATCGAACTCAACAAATCGGGCACGTCGGTCGTGATTGCGACACACGATATTGCCTTGATGGATGAGTTCGACGCGCGCCGGCTGGTGCTTCACGATGGACGTTTGCATGTCTACGACTGATCAGGATGTCATGCATGAACCGTGGGACGACCGCGACGCCGCACCAGCGTTGGCGCGTGTGCCGCGCGGCACACAATCTATCGTCCCCAAAAGTTCAATCGCAGTACGCTCGCTCGCAGCAGTCGTCGCCATCATGACGTTTCTTGCTTCGCTGACGACGGGAGCGGCGATGCTGGTTGTCAGCACCGCAGGCACCTGGCAATCGGAGGTCGGGCGCGAAGTGACGGTCCAGGTTCGCCCCGCACCCGGCCGCGACATCGAGGCGGACGTAGACAAGGCGGTAGCGCTGGTGCGCGCCGCAAACGGTATCGCCGAGGTCCAGCCTTACTCGAAAGCGCAATCCGAGCAGCTCGTCGAGCCATGGCTGGGCTCGGGGCTTCGCCTCGACGACCTGCCGATTCCGCGCCTGATCGTCGTCAAGCTGGTGCCCGGCGCGACGCCTGATTTTGCCGCCGTGCGCACGGCACTGGCGGCGCAGGTGCCGACCTGCCACGCTCGACGATCACCGCGGCTGGGTCGAGCGCATGCGAACCATGGCTGGGACCGCGGTCATTGCCGGCCTTGCCGTGCTAGGCCTCGTTCTTGTGGTCACCGTGCTGTCTGTGACATTTGCGACTCGCGGCGCCATGGCTATCAACCGGCCGATCGTCGAAGTGCTGCATTATGTGGGTGCAACCGACGATTTTATCGCCGGACAATTTCAGCGCCATTTTCTCATGCTTGGGTTCAAAGGTGGCGCGATCGGCGGCGGCGCCGCAATCTTGCTGTTTGGCTGCATCGAGGCGGCGCGCGCCTGGCTTGCCGGCACGCCGCGCGGAGACGAAGCCGCTGCATTGTTCGGCAGCCTGTCGATAGGAGTCGATGGCTACCTTGCCATTCTCGGTCAGATTGCAGTGATGGCCGTGGTGACGGCGCTGGTTTCCCGCTACACCGTAAGCCGGACGCTGGCGACGATAGATTGATCAACCAGGGCGCTGGGACGCGCAGGAATGTCGAGCCTCAGGGGTGCAGTCAGAACGCGACGCATGCAGTCGCTTGTGGTCAAGCTGGTAATGCTTGGCGTGGTTGCACTCGTCCTCGGCTTCGGCGCGTTCGTTGTCCTCTTGCTGCCTGAAGAGCAGGTCCCGCTCGCGCAAAACGCCGATGGCATCGTGGTGCTGACCGGCGGAACGTCACGTGTCAACGACGCACTGGAACTGCTCTCTTCCGGGAGAGGCAAACGGCTCCTCATCACCGGCGTCAATCCCGGCACGACAACCGGCGACATTGCCCACCAGACTGGAAACTACGAACGCCTGCTGGCCTGCTGCGTCGATCTGGATTATTCGGCGCTCAACACGCTGGGCAATGCGGTGCAGTCGCGGATCTGGGCCAACAGCCACAACTTCCGCTCGCTGATTGTGGTGACGTCGGCCTATCACATGCCCCGCGCGCTGGCCGAGCTCGCCAATCAGCTTCCCGACGACACGCTCATTCCCTATCCGGTCGTGTCCGATCGCCTGCGGATCGAACCGTGGTGGTCGAACAGCGACACCGCGAAGCTCGTCCTGAGCGAATATCTCAAATATCTTTTTGCCAAAGTGCGCATGCGGTTTGACACTGCCGCCATCGATGACAACGGCTTCCACGTCGCCGCCGTGCACGATTTTACGATCTTCTGACAGGCGCGCAGTGTCCCAGTTATCGATCATCGCCCGTTCTATCCTGTTCAACATCCTCTTCTATCTGAACCTGATCGTGCACATGATCGTGGCACTGCCGACGCTCCTCCTGCCGCATCAGATCCTGCGCGAGTTCATCCGCTCTTACGGCAGGACCAGCCTGTGGCTGCTGCGCGTTATTTCCGGCATCGATGTCGAATGGCGCGATCTCGATAAAATTCCGGCCGGCGCCTGCATCATCGCCTGCAAGCATCAATCGCTGTGGGAGACTTTTGCGCTTTATGCCGTGTTGCGCGAGCCGATTTACATTCTCAAACGCGAACTGATGTGGATTCCGCTGTTTGGCTGGTACACTTGGAAGGCAGGGCTAATTCCGGTGGACCGCAGCGCGGGTTTGTCGGCGCTTTCAAGGATGACGGTAAGAGCGCAAAAAGCGCTCGGCTTGGGTCGGCAGCTTGTCATTTTTCCCGAAGGCACCCGCCGGCCGCCGGGCGCCGAGCCGGTTTACAAGCCGGGCGTCGCATTTCTCTACAGCAAGGCTGACGTGCCTTGCGTTCCGCTCGCCCTCAATTCCGGACTGTTCTGGCCACGCCGCTCCTTGCGCCGCCGCCCTGGCACTATTCTGGTTCAGGCGCTTGACCCGATTCCAGCCGGGCTCGACCGGAAGGTATTTTTCGCCCGCCTGCAAAGCGTTCTGGAAGAAGCGACGGCGCGTCTCGTTGCTGAATCAGGATCCGGCAGTCGTTGACGGCGCGGCTTCGTGAATACCTTTGAGACGGTCGGCGATCAAATGCAGGTCGGTCTCGCGGTAGCCAAGGGCTTCGAGCGCACGGACGGTCTCAACGACATAGTCACGATTGTTCCCGGAACGGCCGTGACCTTGCCGGACATAATGCACGCACTCATCCACACTGAGGCGGCCGGCATATTGCACGTGGCCGCGATCGACGACGTAACAAAGCGCGCGGACCTGTCGCCGCGTCTCGTCTTCAAGTTCGATTCGCCGCGTTGTCTCCAGGTAGACACTCGTCACCTGCTCACGCTCCCGCAGGTAAGCGATCGTTGCGTCACGGTCGGCGGCGGCGACCCGATAGGCAACGCCGCGGCACATGCCGCCGCGATCAAGCCCCATCACCAACCCGGGTTTCTCCGGGGTTCCGCGGTGAACAAAGGAATAGACGCACAGCGAGCGGTGCATTCCGATGAGTTTGGCCGGGACGCGTTCCAGAACGTCGAAGCCAGGCCGCCACATCAGCGAGCCGTAGCCGAACACCCAGAGATCGTCGTTGCCGTGCTGGTCGGCCGGGTTCATCCGCCGTGTTGACTCCTGCTTTCAGTTCCGCTCGCCTAACAGATAGGGACGATTTTGTCTTTGAAACGCCTCACTTGGCGGGCGAGAAAAGAGAATGACGGGCGAATCCCCACTAGGCATGATGCGGCCAAGAGAGCGGACAGCGCGGCGGACGCCGGGGCGGCACCCTGCGCCGCGCCGCCGCATTCTGCCAATCGTCCTGTCCGTCCTTGTCCTGATTGCGATAGTCGGTGGCTGGTGCTGGCTTTGGTACTACGCCGCAGCGGAGGCGGATCGCACGCTCGCCGGCTGGAAGCAACGCGAAGCTGCGGCCGGGCGCATCTACACCTGCGGCTCGCAGGACATCACCGGCTTTCCGTTCCGTATCCAGGCGCATTGCGTACAGGCTGGCGCGCAGATCAACAGCAACCAGCCGCCATTTGCCGTCAGCGCCAAGGACATCACCTTCACCGCGCAGGTTTATCACCCGACGCAGCTGGTCGCGCGCGTAGACGGGCCGCTGACATTGTCCGTGCCGGGGCAGCCACCGACTTTCACCGCCAACTGGTCGAGCGCGGAAATGACCCTTCGTGGCCTGCCGCCCGCACCCGAAAGCGTGACTGTCGCGGTCGACAATCCACGGGTCGATCAAGCGACCGACTCCAGAGCCACGACCATCTTCACCGCGGACTCTGCGGAAGTCAGTACCAGCATCGTCGGCGGTTCTCTCAACAGCAATCCGGTGATTGAGACGCTGATCCAGTTTGTTGAAGCGACAGCGCCGACGGTCCATCCGTTGCTCGCCGGGCCCGTGAAAGGCGACATCGACGCCGAATTCAAAGGTTTCAAGGATCTGGCGCCAAAGCCGTGGGCCCAGCGTTTCCGCGAGATGCAGGCGGCAGGCGGCAGCATAGAAATCAAGCATTTGCGAATCGAGCGCACGGATTCAATTATTGTCGGCGTCGGGACGCTCACACTGAATGCCGATGGCAAGCTGGAAGGCCTGATCCGGGTCGCCATCTCCGGCGTCCAAAATATCGTCCCCCAGCTCGGAATAGATCGCGCCATCGACCGCGGCCTCAACCAGCTTTCCGGAGACAAGAGCGGCGGCAAGGCACTGAGCGCACTCGACCGTTTGATGCCAGGACTCGGCAATGCGGTTCGTGACACCGCAAACACCAGCATCATCGATAGCTTGAACAAAATGGGCCAACCTACGGAAATCGATAAAAAGCCCGCTATCGTTTTGCCGCTGCGCGTCTCCGACGGTTCGGTCTACCTCGGAATGATTCCGCTCGGCGATCTGCCGCCGCTGTTCTAAAGCGCGTTCAGCGTTTGCGTTCCGCATGCCAGCCGACTTGTGCCTCGGGCACAGAATCGGTGGACGCAAAATACGGCTTGATATCGAGTAGCGGCGTGCCATCGAGACAATCGAGCCCGACGACCGACAGAGTGGTGCCGTCGATACCGACAAGCCGCACCACTGACGCCGCGATCGGATTGGGCCGCACCGGCGAGCGCAACGCAAATGTCCCACGCTCCTCGGCGTAGTGACGCGGCGACTGAACCACGAGATCGCGCCGCGCCTTGTCCATCCAGTACAGCACCAGCACGTGGCTGACGGTTTCCAGGCCCTTGAGGCCTGCTACCCAGCGTGGGTCCAACACGATGGTGCAGATCGCGTCGGACTCCCGCCCGTTCTTCGGGCATTGGTCGCGGCTCTGCCACGGCGTGCGGATACGGCCGATGAAATAGAGCGAGGCATCGAAATGATCGGGCAGATCGACGATGACCTCACCTTCGCGAAGGCCGAATGGGTTTGCGGCGTCTTTTGTTTGGGCCATTCCCTAAATTCGCACGCGCGGGCCGAAGACGGCTAGCTGAATACTCTCCGTTCCCCGCTAGCCCCGAATTAACCGCCCGCCTGTATCCATCATCAGGCTTGGGATATATCCCACCTTGCCATGATGTACTTAATCGTATAAAGATATCTTTATGTGTAATCTGGCCTTTGGATAGCGACTGGCTGTGGACAGCGACGCCCTCTCATTTCCCGACCTCACCGCGATGCTCAAGGCCGCGGGTGAATCGACACGGCTGCGCATCCTGGCGCTGCTGGCTGAGGCAGAACTGACCGTTTCCGAGCTAACCGAAATCCTGCGGCAATCGCAGCCGCGGCTGTCGCGGCATCTTCGCCTTCTCGCCGAGGCCGGACTGGTCGAGCGATTTCGTGAAGGGTCCTGGGCGTTCTTCCGGATGGGCGAGCGCGGCAGCCCGGCCGACATCGCGCGCGCCATGATCGCCAAGCTCAATGCCGATGATCCGGTGATTGCGCGCGACCGCGAGCGGCTCGCCGCGGTGCGCACCGCGCGCGCCACCGCTGCACAGAATTATTTCCGCAAGCACGCCGCCGAATGGGATCGCATCCGCAAGCTCCATCTTGCGGACGCCGCAGTCGAGGACGCGATCCGCACCGCGCTGGCCGACAAGCCGATCCGCTCCCTGCTCGATCTCGGCACCGGCACCGGCCGCATGCTGGAACTGTTTGCCGGCGATATCGAACGCGGCCTCGGCCTCGATCTATCGCTCGACATGCTGGCGCTGGCGCGGACACGGCTCGATCGCGCCGGTTTGAAAAATTGCAGCGTACGACAGGGCGATATCTACGACCTCGCGCTGCCGCGGGATTCGTTCGACGTCGTCATCGTCCATCAGGTGCTGCACTTCCTCGACGACGGTCCGCGCGCGATCCGCGAAGCGGTGCGCGTGTTACGCCCGGGCGGCAGGCTGCTGGTCATCGATTTCGCACCGCACGACCTCGAATTTCTTCGCGACGAGCATGCCCACCGGCGGCTCGGCTTCGCACCCGAAGCCGTGACGCAATGGCTGGAGGCCGCAGGTCTCGACAGCGTCCGCCAGCAGACATTGCCGCCGGGCCCTCATGGCAAGATCGCCGTATCGCTCTGGCTGGCGCGTGATCCACGCATGATGCTGGCGGCGCCGAAGCCGCGCGAGGCGGTGGCGTAATGAGCGTACCCATTCGCGTTTCTTTCGAATTCTTTCCGCCAAAGACCGCGGAGATGGAGCAGTCGCTGTGGGAGGCGATCAGCCGGCTGGCGCCGCTCCATCCCAATTTCGTCTCCGTGACCTATGGCGCCGGTGGCTCGACGCGTGAGCGCACCCACACCACGGTCAAACGCATCCTTGGCGAAACCATGCTCACCCCGGCGGCACACCTCACCTGCGTCGGCGCGACACGCGATGACGTCGATGCAGTGGTCCGCGGCTATGCTGAAGCGGGCGTGCGCCATATCGTGGCGCTACGCGGCGATCCGCCCGACGGCGCCGGCCAGCGCTATGCGCCGCATCCCGGCGGTTACAGCAACGCTGCCGATCTCGTCGCCGGCATCAAGCGCCTCGCCGACATTGAAGTCTCAGTCTCGGCCTATCCGGAAAGGCATCCGGACAGCGCTTCGGTCGCAGCCGATATCGACATGCTCAAGGCCAAGGTCGATGCCGGCGCGACACGCGCGATCACACAGTTTTTTTTCGAAAACGATCAATACTTCCGCTATCTCGACCGCGTGCGCGCAAGCGGCATCGATATTCCGATCGTGCCGGGAATCCTGCCGGTGCAGAACTTCAAGACCACAAGGACCTTCGCCGCGCGCTGCGGCGCTTCGATTCCGGGCTGGCTCGCCGATCGTTTCGACGGTCTCGATGACGACGCCGCAACTCGTAAACTGATCGCCGCTGCCGTCGCCGCGGAACAGGTGCTTGATCTGGTCGAGAACGACGTCACCGATTTTCATTTCTACACCATGAACCGCGCCGATCTGGTGTACGCGATCTGCCATCTGCTTGGCGTGCGGCCGAGCAAGGAACCCGGCGCAGACGCTCCGCTGCAGCCTGAAAAGGAGCGCGCGTAGGCCATGCGCAAGTCCACGATTGAAACGACGCTGCGCGCGCTCGCCGCCGAACGCATTCTCGTGCTCGATGGCGCAATGGGCACGATGATCCAGGCACTGCGCCTCGACGAGCAGGGCTTTCGCGGCGCGCGTTTCGATGCCTGGAACCGCGAGGTACGCGGTAACAACGATTTGCTGATCCTCACCAGGCCAGACGCGATCCGCGCCATCCACCTCGCTTATTTTCGTGCCGGCGCCGACATCGTCTCGACCAACACCTTCTCGTCGACGACGATCGCCCAGGCCGACTACGGCATGTCGGAGATTGCTTACGAGCTGAATCTCGAAGGCGCCAAACTGGCGCGCGCCGCCGCACGGCAGGCGCAGGATGAAGACGGCAAGCAACGTTTCGTCGCCGGCGCCATCGGCCCAACCAACCGGACCGCTTCGATCTCGCCGGATGTGCTCAATCCAAGCTTCCGCTCAATTACCTTCGATGAATTGCGCATCGCCTACACCGAACAGATCCGCGGCCTGCTTGACGGCGGCGTTGATACGCTCCTGATCGAGACGATCTTCGATACGCTCAATGCCAAGGCTGCGATTTTTGCTGCTGCCGAAGAACTTGAGGCACGCGGCATCGATGTACCGCTGATGCTGTCCGGCACGATCACCGACCGTTCCGGCCGGCTGCTCTCCGGCCAGACACCGGAAGCATTCTGGAATTCCGTAGCGCATGGGACGCCGGTGTCGGTTGGACTCAACTGCGCCCTCGGCGCCAAGGAGATGCGGGCGCACATCGCCGAACTCGGCCGCGTCGCCGATACGCTGATCTGCGCTTATCCGAACGCCGGGCTGCCGAATGAATTCGGGCACTACGACGAGAGCCCGGAGATGATGGCGGCGCAGATCGGCGAGTTCGCCGAAGCCGGTCTGGTGAATATCGCCGGCGGCTGCTGCGGCACGACCCCAGACCACATCCGCGCCATCGCCAAGGCCGTCGCGGGGAAAAAGCCACGCACCATTCCGGAAATTCAGCCGCGTTTGCGGCTTTCCGGTCTCGAAGCTTTCACGCTGACGCCCGAGATACCGTTTGTGAATATCGGCGAACGCACCAACGTCACCGGCTCGGCGCGCTTCCGTAAACTGATCACCGCCGGCGACTATACTGCGGCGCTGGCGGTGGCGCGCGATCAGGTCGAAAACGGCGCGCAGATCATCGACGTCAACATGGACGAAGGCCTGCTCGATTCGGAACAGGCGATGACCACATTCCTCAATCTGATTGCCGCGGAGCCCGATATTGCCCGCGTGCCGATCATGATCGATTCGTCGAAGTTCTCGGTGATCGAAGCCGGCCTGAAATGCGCGCAGGGCAAATGCGTCGTGAACTCGATTTCGCTGAAGGAAGGCGAGCAGTCATTCATCGAGCACACCAAGCTCGTGCGACGCTACGGCGCTGCCGTAGTGGTCATGGCGTTCGACGAGAAAGGTCAGGCAGATACCCTTCAACGCAAGACCGGCATTGCGGCGCGCGCCTACGACATCCTGGTGAACCAGGTCGGCTTCCCGCCGCAGGATATCATCATCGATCCGAACGTCTTCGCCGTCGCCACCGGCATGGAAGAGCACAACGGCTACGGCGTTGCTTTCATCGAGGCGGCGCAGTGGCTGCGCGAAAACCTGCCCCACGTGCATGTTTCCGGAGGTGTCTCAAACCTGTCTTTCTCATTCCGTGGCAATGAACCGGTGCGCGAGGCAATGCACTCGGTGTTTCTCTATCACGCGATCAAGGCCGGCATGGACATGGGTATTGTCAACGCCGGCCAGATGGCGCTGTACGACGATCTCGATCCAGAGCTGCGCGAGACCTGCGAAGATGTCGTGCTCAACCGCCGCGACGATGCGGCGGAGCGGCTCCTTGCCCTCGCCCAAAGCCATCGCGGCCACGGCAAGGAGAAGAAAGCGGCCGATCTGTCGTGGCGCGAAATGCCGGTCGAGAAACGGCTGTCGCACGCGCTGGTCCATGGCATCACGGATTTCATAGAGATCGACGTGGAGGAAGCCCGCCGCAACGCCCCTCGCCCGCTCGCTGTGATCGAAGGCCCGCTGATGGACGGCATGAACACCGTCGGCGACCTGTTTGGCTCGGGAAAGATGTTCCTGCCGCAGGTCGTGAAATCGGCACGGGTGATGAAACAAGCGGTAGCCTTCCTCATGCCTTACATGGAGCAGGAGAAAGACGGCCGCGCGCACTCGTCTTCAAGCGGCAAGATCGTGCTCGCCACCGTCAAGGGTGACGTGCACGATATCGGCAAGAACATCGTCGGCGTCGTGCTCCAGTGCAACAATTACGAAGTGATCGATCTTGGCGTGATGGTGCCGGCGGAAAAAATCCTCAAGGTCGCGATCGAGGAGAAGGCCGACATCATCGGTCTTTCCGGCTTGATCACACCGTCGCTCGACGAGATGTGCCACGTTGCCGCCGAGATGGAACGCGAAGGCTTCAACGTGCCGCTGCTGATCGGCGGAGCGACGACGAGCCGCGTCCATACTGCGGTGAAGATCCATCCCAATTACCGGCAGGGCCAGGCGCTCTATGTCAACGACGCCAGCCGCGCGGTTGGTGTCGTCTCGTCCCTGCTGTCGCGCGAGACGCGCGAGCGCGTTATCAACGACACCCGCGCAGAATACGCTCGTATCGCCACCGCGCACGCCCGCAGCCAGGACAACAAGCAGCGGCTGTCGCTCGCCGACGCGCGCGTCAACGCCCTGAAGCTGGACTGGTCAGGCGATTACAAGCCTCCGGTGCCGCCAAAGATCGGGACCTTCAAGGCCGAAGACATTCCGATCCCTGAGCTTATCGACTCAATCGACTGGACGCCGTTCTTCGCCACCTGGGAACTCAACGGCAAATATCCGGCGATCCTCGACGACGCCACAGTCGGCAACGCCGCGCGCAGCCTGTTCGACGACGCACAGGCCATGCTCAAGCAGATCGCCAGCGAGCGATGGTTCAAGGCCAGCGCCGTGTTCGGACTGTGGCCGGCGAATAGCGAAGGCGACGACATTCTGGTCTTTAGCGACGAAGCGCGGGTGAAGCCGATTGCGACATTGCATACGTTGCGACAGCAGCTTGCCCGCCGTGAAGGCCGCGCCAACGTCGCGCTTGCTGATTTCATCGCGCCGCGCGCCAGTGGATTGGCCGACTATATCGGCGCTTTTGCGGTCACTGCCGGTATCGGCGAGCAAGCGGTGGTCGATCGCTTCAAGCACGCCAACGACGACTACTCGGCGATCCTTGCCAAGGCATTGGCCGATCGCCTCGCCGAAGCCGCGGCCGAGCGGTTGCACCAGCGCATCCGCAGGAAGTTTTGGGGATACGCCGCCGACGAAACCTTGAGCAACAGCGAGTTGCTCGCCGAAAAATATCGCGGCATCCGCCCGGCACCCGGCTATCCGGCGCAACCGGATCACACCGAGAAAGCGACGCTGTTCAAGTTGCTCGACGGCGAAAACAGTATCGGCGTGAAGCTCACCGAGAGCTTTGCGATGTGGCCCGGCGCGTCGGTGAGCGGACTCTACTTCAGCCACCCCGAAAGCTATTATTTCGGTGTCGGCAAGATCGAACGCGATCAGGTCGAGGATTATGCTGCGCGCAAGGGCATGACGCTCGCTGAAATGGAGCGCTGGCTGGCGCCGATTCTCAACTACGATCCGCTGGCTGCGGCGCGTACCGCTGCGGCGTAACGCGGGACTGCTGGGGAACGGACGATGGCTCGATTGCTTGTCATGTATAAAACGCCGAAAGATCCGGCCGCATTCGACAGACATTATTTTGAGAAGCACGTTCCGTTGGCCAATACCATTCCCGGGGTCAGAAAATACGAAGTCAGCAACGGGCCGATCGCGACACCGGCCGGCCCATCGGCGATTTACCTCGTCGCTATCCTGCATTTCGACGACATGGCAGCGATCCAGCGCGCCTTTGCCAGTCCAGAAGGCCACGCCGCAGCGGCGGACGTGCAGACTTTCGCGACCGGCGGCGTCGACATGTATCTGTTCGACGACAAGCAGGTTTGAAGCACCAGACCGCAACCAATCGCACGTAGTTGACGCCAAGCATTCGGCAAAGCAGGTTGTGCGTCACAGCTGCTTGTCTATTTTACGTTGCAATCGAGCTGGCACGCGCGAAATAGCAATAGCCGGCTAGTTCTTCCCCAGCGCTCGTTCGACAAACAGCGCAGCTTCCAGCGTTGTGCGATCACGGCCGAAGCGGCCGACGATCTGCATGCCGAGCGGCAATCCGTTATCGGTCATGCCCGGCACGTTGACACATGGCGCGCCTGTCAATGTCCACAGCCGGTTGAACATCGCATTGCCGGTGGTGGCGAAGCCTCGCGGTGCTGCGCCTGGCGCTGACGGCGTGAGCACGACGTCGTAGTCGGCCATGCAATCCGCCAGCACCTGCCGGCCGCGGCTCGCGGTGCGGCGTGCCGCATCGTAGTCGTCGGCGGAAATCCTGCTGCCGATGTCGAGCGCATCGCGCAGCCGCGGATCAATCTTGTCGCGATAGCGATCATACTCGAACGCCAGCGAGCGAGCCGTCTCGTAATCCTGGATAACGAATTGCGCAGCGTGCGCCTGCTCAAGGATTGGCGGCAGAGCGAGATCGGAAACTTTTGCACCAGCGGCCTCGGCGGCGCGCGCGGCGGTCTCAAGCGCGTTCTGCATCGCCGGACTGGCTTCATTCCAGAGATGTGTACGGGTCAGCGCAATCCGCGGCGCCGCCGGACTCTTGCCATCAACCCGCAGATCGCGCCCGGTGACGGCGGCGGCCGCAAACGCCACGTCGGCCACGCCCGCACCGAACACACCGGCGGTGTCGAGATGCCACGACACGTCCTTAACGCCAACCAGCGGAATCAGCCGGTACGACGGTTTAAACCCGGCAACGCCGCAAAACGACGCCGGCCGGACCACCGAGCCCGCAGTCTGCGTGCCAAAGGCAATCGGGACCATTCCCGCTGCGACAGCCGCGCACGAACCCGAAGACGAGCCGCCCGGCGTATGATCGAGATTATGTGGATTGCGCGTGACCGACGGCACCAATGAGGCAAATTCGGTCGTTACCGTTTTGCCGATAACGATGCCACCGGCCTGTCGGGTCATGACGACAGCCGTTGCGTCGGCGCGCGGCTGATTGCCGGAATAGATTGGCGAACCATACTGCGTCGGAAAGTCGGCCGTGTCGTAAATATCCTTGAACGCAACCGGCAGGCCACGCAACGGCAGTGCCGCAAGTCCTTTGTCCTCCGTGGCACGCCGCGCCATTTCGAGATCGAGAGCGGCGAAAGCATGGACTTCACCCTCACGCGCGGCAATCGCCTCCGCGCACATTTCGATGACAGCGCGCGGCGTCAGGGTCCCGTCTTCAATACGGCGAGCGAGGTCGAGCGCTGACAGCATCAGGCCCACTCAATCAGGCTGGCGATACCTGAGGCGGCCCGGCGCAGATGCGGAAAGGCGACCAGCGCAGTTATCGCCCCAACCGGCCACCCGATGACGAAGGCGGAAAGCCAGCGATAAACAAAATCGGCGCGGAAGCCGATGTTCGTAAACGTCACGACGCTACTGACAATGAAAATCACAAAACCGGTCGCGAGAACCGGAAAGATAAATCTCGCCTTGCCTTCCATGATCCCGGACCTTCCACTCACGCGATGTGACCCAAAACGCGACACCGGATCAAGGGGTATGGTTAATGCACTCCTTACTCGGTTTGCGCGCAACATGCTTGAACAGTCCTTAAAGGAATTCCTCGCATTGTTCGTGCATGACGCGTGGAGTACGCCGGTCCCTTACCAGCTCCGCCATCATCGTTGCGCTGATCGTTCTCGCCGGTTGCAGTCATTACATGATGGCCGAGCGAGAGCCGTGGCGCCGCGATGCGGAGACTTCTTGCCTGAGTGCGGGTGCGGTGAAAGAATTGCCCACCCGTGTGCGGATTGCTTCAATCGACGGACCCGGCGCCTGCGGCATTTCCTATCCCCTGAAGATATCGTCGCTCGGCGATAGCGGACCGCTCGGTTACAACGATGAGGCACTGACTCCGCCAGGCGCGATCCCGAATGCTGCCTCGTCGAATTCTTCGATGCCGCAGCGCTGGCCAATCACACAGCCGAGTACGGTTCAAACCGGCGCGGTCCAGTCGAACACATTAGCGCCGCTGCAATCGTCGCAATCGCCTTATGGCGCGCCGCCAGCACAAAACTATCCGCAGCCTCAATACGCCCAACCGCAGTACAGCCCGCCTCCATACGCACAGCCGCAATACGGAGCACAGCCTGGGACACCCTTGTCGCTTCGCGCACCCGGAGTGCCTGAAGCGGTCGAGCAGGATGAGGCGCCGCCCGGGGAGCAGTCTTACCCGCCAAATTATTCGCCGCGTCCGCAATCGCCGGCAGTTGCCGAACCGGTCCCGCCGCTGGGGCCGCCACGCGATCCGATGGTAACTGGCGCCGGACCGGTCGATGTGAAACCGGCGGCGACACTCGCCTGCCCGATCGTCTCGGCGCTCGACCAGTGGATTGAAGCCTCGGTTCAACCGACGGCAATGCGCTGGTTCCGCCAGCCGGTGGTCGAGATCAAGCAGATTTCCGCCTATTCATGCCGCGGCATGAACGGCGATCCCAACGCGCATATTTCCGAACATGCTTTCGGCAACGCGCTTGATGTGGCGGAATTCACCCTCGCCGACGGTCACAAGGTTTCGGTGCAGTACGGCTGGCACGGCACGCCGGAAGAACAGGCGTTCCTGCATGATGTGCAGTCGGCGGCGTGTGACCAGTTCACCACGGTGCTGGCGCCGGGCGCCAACGTCTATCACTACAATCACATCCACGTCGATTTGATGCGGCACTACAACGGCCGCCACATCTGCGAGCCTTCGGCGATCTCGGGCCAGGTCGCATTCGAGCGAGCACGCGCGCAATACGCGGCGAAACACGGCGATCCCGGCATCACCGGCGCGCTCGGCAAACGGATCCGGCATATTCTCGGCTATTCCGCCGAAGACGCCGACAAACATCCTGACGCAGTACCCGGCGACGACTGATCAAACCGGCATCTTCGAGACCGGCCTGATCGCTTTTGCGCTATTGAGTTCAGCCGCCGCCCCGCCCGTCAGTTGCCTTTGCCGGCCTGCATCTGCTGCAGCACAGCAGCGGCCGGCCAGCAATCAACCTTCAGGCCATTGCGCTTTTGATAATTGCCGAGCGCGGAACGCGTCAGCATCCCGGCCTTGCCGTCGATCTTGTCGTGATAGTAGCCGCGCTCGGTCAGGATCTGCTGCATGCGGTCGAGATCGCTGGTCGGCAGTTGCGCGACTTTGCCCCACGGCGTCTCAAATGGCCGCGGATCGGCAATGCGATCGGCCAGGTGACCGACAAAAAGCACGTAGAGATCGGAGAAATTGTATTGCTTGATCGCGAAATAATTGGCGGTCGCGAGGAACGACGGTCCGTAAAGCCCGGCAGGCTGCAGCAGCGAAGCATCCGTAGCGCGATCTTCCGGCGACACCTTCTTGCCGTAGGCCGGCACGTAGCCGCGCTTGAGCCATTCGCTAATCGGAAACTTGTTGTCCGGGAATCCAATCGTACAGTCGACGTCAGCCGGCGGGTGTACCTCGTAAGCCCAGGTCAGGCCGCGCTGCCAGCCTTCACCGACAAGCTGCTTGGCGGCTGAAGCCAGCGCGTCCGGCACGGAATTCCAGATATCGGCGCGGCCATCGCCGTCAATGTCGACGGCATATTTGAGATAATCCGACGGCATGAATTGCGTCAGACCCATCGCGCCAGCCCATGAACTTTTCATGTCGGCGATCGAAATTCGCTTGTCGTCGATGATCTTCAACGCGTCGAGGAATTCCTCGGTGAACTTCTCCTTTCGCTTGCCGAGATAAGCCTGCGTCGCCAGCACGCGAATGGCGCTGCGCTTGTCGACCGAGCGGCCGTAATCGGTTTCACGGCCGAAGATTGCCAGCACGATGTTGCCCGGCACGCCGAATTGCCGTTCGACTGTGGCCAAGACGTCACGATATTGCGCGGCGAGTTTGCGACCCTGGACCGCAAGCGCCTCGATCGCCGGCTCTTTGATGTAATCAGCCGGCGTCAGCACGAATTCCGGCTGGGCGCCGGACGGCTTTTCCGGCCGGCCCGGCAGAACCAGTTCGGGCAGCGTCAGGTCAGGCTCAAGGCCGCGGGTCGCAGCGTCGAATGTCCCGCGCGAGACGCCAAGTTGCTGCGCCTGCGGCCACAGCGCTTGCAGCCACGTCTGAAATGCCGCATCCGCGAAGGCGGCGTTGGCCCAGACCGCCGCACCAAACAAACCGGCACAGAGCGCAGCGGAAACTCTCATCGCACCGCTACGATAAACAAGCGCGGAAAGCGTAGCAGCACCTTGCCGTCGAACCGCGGCTTGTAGGCGCCGACAATCTTTTTTGTGTAGGCGGCCAGAAATTTCTCACGATCCTCCGGGCTCAACGGCGAAAGGAACGGCTGCAGCGACGAACCTTTGAACCATTCAGTGATCGCCTGCGGGCTTGCCATGACGTGATTGTAGACGGTGTGCCAAATGTCGATGTGGCTGCAGGTGGATTTGAGCAGATCGTAATAGGCTTCCGTCGACGGCAGGTCGTCCCGCGCCGCCTCCTTTATCTCCGGTTCGTCCGCCCAAGGTCCCTCTTCGCCGACCTCACGCTGGAACACCAAAGCCGGCTCCCGCGTATTGTCCGGCATCTGCACCGCAAGCACGCCGCCTTTTGGAAGTGACTCGAGTAACCTCCGCATGACGCCGGTGTGATCCGGCAGCCATTGCATGACGGCGTTAGAGAACAGCAGATCGGTGTGCGGATCGGGTGTCCACGTGGTGAGATCCGCCTCGAAGAACTTGTGCTTCGGCAGGCGCTTGCGGGCCTTGTCCAGCATGTCGGGCGAGGAATCCATCCCAACGACCTCGGAATCCGGGTAACGGGCGACCAGAAGCTCGGTCGAATTGCCCGGTCCGCAGCCGAGATCGACCACGTGCTTTGGCTTTTGCAACGGCACCTGGGCCAGCAGATCGCGCGGCGGCCGGGTCCGTTCGTCCTCGAACTTCAGATATTGCTGTGCGCTCCAGTCTTCCATCGCCTGCGACGCCTCGGGAATCGGTTGCAAGTCCGATCCATAGCAAAGCTCCGAAGCCGCGTCTCGACGACTTCGGCACACTCTTTTGGCGGGTTTAGAGCAATCAAGCCGTGGCGATAACGCTCACGCCAGATTACTTGAGCGATGACGAGATCGAAGTGAACGTGGAATTGAGTTTCGTACCAAGGCCCTTGGTAACGGTGATTATGGCAAGGGCGATGCCTGCGGCGATCAATCCATATTCGATGGCCGTCGCTCCGGATTTGTCGTTGAGAAACGTCAGGACCCTGTTTTTCACGATAACCCTCGACGCGTATTGGTCGATTTTTGTTATGGCTTTTTTCTATGGCTGGGGCGCTTCTCAGACTCTTAATGCGCACGCGTGTTTCTCTATTTGCGTCAGAATAACGCAGCACCAGACCCGACGGGATTAGTGAGATGTTCCAACAAACCCTTTGCCACGCAAAAAAAGTGATTTGATTGCGCGCATCCGCGAGCGGTCCTAACCGCCGCGTGCGTTAGCGGCGCATTAAGAGGCGCGCAGAAACTTCGTCAGGTTCCTGCGGCGTGCGGCATCGGCGTCACCGCTTCGTCGGCGGTCGCAGACTTGTGATGGTCAGCGGCCAAGGCGATATAGACCGCCGGCACAACGAAGAGCGTGAACAACGTACCGATCGACAGACCCGACGCAATCACCACGCCCATCTGGAAGCGCGACACGGCGCCTGCGCCGCTGGCGACGATCAGCGGCACGACGCCAAGCACCATGGCGGCAGTCGTCATCAGGATCGGGCGCAACCGGATGCCAGCAGCCTGTTCAATCGCCTCACGCTTGCTCAGCCCCTGTTCCTGCTGCAGATGGTTGGCGAACTGCACGATCAGGATGCCGTGTTTGCTGATCAGCCCGATGAGGGTAACCAGTCCGACCTTGGTGTAGATATTCAGCGACATGCCACCGAACCCGAGGGCGACAAAAGCCAGCGCACCGGCGATCGACATCGGCACCGACACCAAGATGATGCACGGATCGCGAAAGCTTTCGAACAAGGCGGCCAGTACCAGGAAGATCAGGATCACCGCGAAGGAGATCGTGATGATGAAGCCGCCGCTTTCCTGAATGTATTGCCGGCTTAAGCCTGAATAATCGACCGAATAGCCTTCCGGCAGCGTACGTGCTGCAAGGTCCTGCAGATACTGCAACGCGGTGCCCTGCGCCACGCCGGGCATGGCGACGCCTTGAATGGTCGCGCTGTTGAGCTGCTGGAAGTGGTTGAGCGCTTCCGGCACGGTCTTGGTGGAGATGCTGGCAACGGTGGAGAGCGGCACCAGCGAGCCGTCGGATGCCTTGATGTAATAGTCGAGCAATTGTTGCGGATTGAGCCGGAAGCGCTGCTGCACCTGCGGAATGACTTTGTAAGATCGGCCGCTCAAGCCGAAGTAATTGACATAGCCGCCGCTGAGCAACGCCGACAGCGAACTGCCGACATCACTCATTCTCAAACCGAGTTGCGCGGTCTTGTCGCGATCGATGTTGACGACCGATTGTGGATTATCGAATTTCAGATCGCTGTCGAGAAAGATGAACATGCCACTCTGCTGCGCTTCCTGCAGAAAGGCCTGCGAAACCGTATTCAGCCGTTCGTAAGGATCGGTGGTAACCAGCACGAACTGCACCGGCAACCCGAAGGCGCCGGGTAGCGCCGGCGGCTGAAACGCTGCGACCCGAAGACCCGCGATCTTTGCTGCCTCTTGCTGCACGACCGGCTGCAGTTCATTGGTCGTTTTGCTGCGCTTGTCCCAGGGCTTGAAGACCATGCCGCCGAGCATCTGCCCGGGAATGTCGAGCTGGAAGACATGCTCCGTTTCCGGGTGCGACGCGAAGACGTTGTAAATCTGCCTCGAATAAAGCTCGCGCTGCTGCAGTGTTGCGTTCGGCGCGGCATTCGACGACGTGATGATGACGCCCTGGTCTTCGGTCGGCGCAAGCTCGACTGTCGCACTGGTGTAGAGAAAATAATTACTGACCAGCACGATCGCAGCGAAGACCAGCGTCACGACTAGCGTATTCAAGCTGCCGTGCAGCCAGCGCTCGTAACCGCCGCGCAGACGATGGAATTGCCGGTCGATGAAAGCCGTAAGCCGGGCTTCCCAACCGCCGCGCTCTGGATCCGGCGCCTTGAGCAAACGCGAGCACAACATTGGCGACAGCGTCAGAGCGACTACGCCGGATATGGTCACCGCCCCGATCAGCGCGAAGGCGAACTCCGAAAACAGCGCGCCGGTCAACCCACCCTGGAAACCGATCGGTATGTAAACTGCCGCCAGCACCACAGTCATGGCGATGATCGGGCTGCCGAGTTCGCGCGCCGCCTGGATCGCGGCCGGCATCGGCGCCATACCCTCCTCGAGATGGCGGCTGACGTTCTCAACCACGATGATGGCATCGTCGACGACAAGGCCGATCCCGAGCACCAGCGCCAATAGCGTCAGCAGGTTGATCGAAAAGCCCAACCCCAGCAGTACGATCAGCGTGCCGACCAGAGACAGCGGAATGGCGATGGTTGGAATGAGCGCCGAACGGATCGAGCCGAGGAACAGGAACACCACTATCGTTACGATAATGAGAGCTTCGGCAAGGCTGCGAATAACCTCATAGATGGCGCTGTGTACGAATTCGGTGGAGTCGTAGACGATCTCGCCGTTGAGCCCGTGCGGCAGCAACGCCTGGATCTCCGGGAACACCTTATTCACACCGGCAACCGCGTCGAGCAGATTGGCCGACGGCGCCACCGCTATGCCGATATAGACGGCCTGCTTGCCGTCGAACCCGACTTCGGATTCGTAGTCCTCGGCGCCGAGCGTGACATTGGCAATGTCTCGCAAACGCACGATCGCGCCACCGCTTTGCTTGATCACCAGATTGCGGAATTCCTCGGCGGAGTGAAGGCTGGTTGATGCAGTCAGATTGATCTGCACCATCTGGCCTTTGGTATTGCCGATACCTGAAATGTAGTCGTTCGCTGTCAGCGCGGCGCTGACGTCGGCTGCAGTCAGGCCGAAAGCCGCGAGCTTTTGTGGATCAAGCCAGGCGCGCAGTGCGAATACTTTTTGACCGAGCAATTCGGCGGTCTGCACGCCTTCCACGGCCTGGAGCTTCGGCTGCACCACGCGGGTCAGGTAATCGGTAATCTGGTTCGGCGCCAACGTGTCGCTGTTGAACCCGATATACATGGCGTCGAAGGTCTGCCCGATCTTCACCACCAGCGCCGGCTGCAACGTGCCGACCGGCAACTGATTGAGCACCGACGCGATTTTGGTATTGATCTCGGTCAGCGCTTTATCGGCATCGTAGTTGAGCCGCAGTGTCACCGTGATGGTGCTCGTCCCGCTCTGGCTCACCGAGTTCATGTAGTCGATGCCGTTGGCCTGGGCGATGGCGTTTTCCAGCGGCGTCGTGATGAAGCCCGCGACGACGTCCGGATCGGCGCCGTAATAGATCGTGGTGACGGTGACCACCGCGTTTTCGGTGCGCGGATATTGCAGGATCGGCAGCACGAAATAGGCGCGCACACCGAGCACCAGGATCAGCAGGCTGACGACCGATGCAAGCACCGGCCGGCGGATGAAGATGTCGGTGAATTGCATGACGGGAGCCTAGCGATCGAGCGGAACGTTCGGCGACGCATCCGCTGTCGGCTGAACCGAATTATCGATCAACACCGGTGTGCCGTTGTGCAGCTTGATCTGGCCGGAGGTGACGACCATCTCGCCGTCGTTGACGCCTTTGAGAATGGCGACTTGGTCGCCGCGCGTCGGGCCCATCGTCACAAAGTTTTGCCGTGCGATCAGTTGCGGTTTCCCGGCTGCGTCCTTGCCCTTCTCGTCGACGATATAAACGGTGTCGCCGTAAGGATTGTAGGTGATCGCGGTCTGCGGCAGCGTCACATAGTTCTGCAGCGCACCGGTGGAAATATCGATCGTCGCGTACATGCCGGGAAGAAGCTTGTGGTCGGGATTTTTCAGCGCGGCGCGCACCTGTACGTTACGCGTCGAAGCATCCACTTTCGGATTGATCGCCGAAACCTCGCCCGGAAAGGTCTGCCCCTTGAACGCGTCGATCTTCACGGCAACCGCCTGACCGAGCTTGAGTTGATCGATCAGTTGCTGCGGCACGAAGAAATCCACGAAGATCGGATCAAGCGCCTGCAGGGTCACGATGACCGTACCGGCGGCGAGATACTGACCGAGATCGACCGCACGGATGCCGAGATGTCCTGAAAATGGCGCCTTCAGTGCCTTTTTGTCGAGGATCGCCTGTTGCTGCGCAACTTGTGCCTGGGCATTCTTCAGATTGGCGGCGTCGGTATCGATGGTCGCCTGGCTGACTGCCAGAAGCTTGAGCTGTTTCTGGTCGCGATCGTAGGTAATCTGATTGAGGTCGGCCGTCGCCTTCAACGAGTCGAGCTTGGCTTGATCGTCATCGGACCGCAGCTTCAACAGCAGCGCGCCTTCGTTGACGTCATCGCCGGAATTGAACGAGATCGTGTCGACCACTCCGGACACTTCCAGCGACAGGTCCGCACCTTTGACGGCGCGCAGGCTGCCGACTGCTTCGATGTTCGGTTGCCATTCGCTATTGGCAACCTTCAGTGCGGTCACCGTCTGAGGCGGCTGCGCCATCGAACTCATGAATTTCTTGATCATCATCCCCTTGAACGCTTGGAATCCGAAGATTCCGCCGAACACGAAGACGACTGCGATCAGCATGATCACCATGCGTTTTGTCATTGTGCGATTTCCTGTGCTGCCCGCGTGCCAGGCACGGTGTCGGGCGCAGCGACGTGATCGTCGCTATCGTCTTTGCTGTACGGATTTGGAGCTACGTCGATACGATTCCACCAGCCGCCGCCAAGCGCCTGAAACAGCGCTGCGGTATCGGCAAGGCGGGCAGCCTGCGCCTGCACCACGGCGAGACGCGCCTGCGCATAGCTGCGCTGTGCATTGAGCAGGATCACGTAGGTAATAGCACCGAGCTTGTACTGGCCGCGCGAAAGCTCGAGCGTGTCGGATGCCGCACTCAGCGCCGCGCGTTGCGCTTTCAGCGTAGCGGCATCGAGCTGCAGCGCTCGCAACGCATCGGCGACGTTCTGGAACGCGCCAAGCACGGTGCTTTTGTATTGCGCGACCGCGACGTCGTAACCGGCCTCGGCGGCGCGCTGCAAATGAAGCAGCTGAAAGCCGTGGAAGATCGGCTGCGTGCCGCTGGCCGCGGCGCTCCAGATGATGGTGCTGGGCGCGAACAGTGCGGCTGTAGACAGGGCCGCACTACCATAATCGCCGGTCAGGTTGAATTGCGGCAGCCGGTTCGCTTCGGCGACGCCGACTTGCGCGCTGGCCTGGTGCAACTGCGCTTCGGAGGCACGCACGTCCGGACGCTGCTCGACGAGCTGCGACGGCAAGCTGACCGGCAGCTTTGTCGGCAATTGCAGCGAGGCAAGCGTAAGACGTTCGCGGACCGCTTCGTTCGGGAAACGGCCGACCAACGCCAACAGCACGTGATGCTGTTGTTCCAGTTGCTTTTGCAGCGGCGGTAACGTCGCCTGCGCGGTCGCCACTTCAGACTGCTGTGTCAGCACATCGGTGCGGGCCGCGGCTCCGACAGTGAACTGATTGCGCACGACGTCGAGCTGGTCGGTCTCGGCCTTGATGATATCGAGCGTGGCTTCGATCTGGCCGCGCAGCGATGCTTCCTGAATCGCCGCGGTCGCCACGTTCGACGTTAAAGTGAGATAAGTCGCCTCGAGTTCGAATCGCTGATACTCGGCCTGAGCCTGCGTCGACTCGATCTGCCGACGCTGGCCGCCGAACACATCTGGCGCATAAGAGACATTTACCGTCGCCTGGAACAGATTGAAAATGGACGGCGAGCCGGCACCGCCGAATTGCGAAGGCGAGAACTGCTCGCGCGTCGCCGACGAGTTGGCGTCGATCGACGGCAACAGCTTGCCCCGCTGCGCGTACAAATTCTCCTTGGCCTGCCATAGCGAGGCTTGCGCCGCCTGGAGGCTTGGATTGGCTTGCAGGGCTTCAGCGATCAGGCTGTCGAGATCCTTGGAGTGAAACACTCTCCACCATTCGCCGGGGATATCGCGGCCCATCTCAAACGTCTGCGACGCACCGCCTGCGACGTTGGCCGATGCTGTCGCCGCCGGATGCGCTTCCGGCGTGTAGCCGGCTACCGGCGGGGTCGGAGGGACCACGAAATCAGGCCCCACCGCACAGGCCGAAAGCACCAGCGACATCAAAGCAACCGCGGTGGATTTTCGGCGCAATAGGCCAAAATCCACGCGAAGAGCCCCATTTCGATAGATCGACTGACCAGTCCCAATCACAGCATCACCCTGAACTGGCCAACCTAGTTATTTACTATCCGGTTAGTCAATAACTTGACTTTTTTGAGCTGTTGACGGCTAGGTGGCGAAATGACGGAAGTGTTGGAAACGCGTCCAGAGACCCGGCGCCGCCGCAAGGCGGAGCGCCCGCAGGAAATTCTGGAGGCTGCTTTCACCGAATTTTCCCGGAACGGCTACGCTTCAACGGCGCTCGACCAGATCGCCGAACGCGCCGGCGTCACCAAGGGTACGATCTACGTCTACTTCGAGAACAAAGAACACCTCTTTATCTCGATGGTGCGTGAGATCACCAAAACCACTTTCGATACCGTGCACGGCATGCTCGAGAGCCATCAAGGCTCGACCGCCGATCTGCTGCGCACCCAGTTCAGCTTCATGTACCAGCACATTCTCGAAGACGACCGTCGGCGTGAGGTGGTGCGGATGCTGATCGCAGACGCGCCGCGTTTTCCCGAGCTTGCTGACCGCTACCACGATGAAATCCTTCAGCCCTGCCTGGAAATGCTCCGCGCCACGATCCAGCGCGGCATGGACAGCGGCGAATTCCGCCAATCCTCCATCATCAACGCGCCGCAAATCGTCATCGCGCCGATAGCACTGGTCGATCTTTGGATGATGATGTTTGCCGATCGCAAACCGCTCGACCTGAAGGCCTATTTCGAGGCCCATCTCGACCTCGTTCTCAACGGTTTGCTGGCGAAATAACGCCGCAAACCAGCGTTGCATCGCTTTCTGGCTAGATGCATCATCGCTGAGCATTGTGATTTTTGCAGCCCGCAGCCAGGAGCGGCTCCCATGCATGACATCGTCATTCGCGGCGGCACCATTGTTGATGGCACCGGCAAAGCGCCGTTTTCCGGCGATGTTGCGATCGATGGCGGCCGTATCGCCGCTGTCGGCGGCAAGCAAAGTCCCGGCAAGCGCGAGATCGACGCGACCGGCTTGATGATCACGCCCGGCTGGGTCGACGTGCATACCCATTACGACGGCCAGGCGATGTGGGATCCACTGATCGCGCCGTCGAGCTGGCACGGCGTAACCACGGCGCTGTTTGGCAATTGCGGTGTCGGCTTCGCACCGGTGAAGAAAGAACATCGCGGCGCGCTGATGGACCTGATGGAAGGCGTCGAGGAAATTCCCAACCCGGTTCTCGCCGCCGGCTTGAACTGGGAATGGGAATCCTTCCCGCAGTTCATGGATGAACTCGATCGCCGGCCCCGCGCCATCGACATCGGCGCGCAGATCGCCCACTTGCCGGTGCGCGTCAATGTGATGGGCGACCGTGCCCTCCGGCGTGAGCCAGCGACGCCGGACGATATTGCCAAGATGCGCGACATTACCGTCGAGGCACTACGCTCGGGTGCGTTCGGTTTCACCACCTCACGCACCGACTCGCACAAGACACCCAATGGAGAACTCGTGCCGTCGCGCGACGCCGACGATTACGAATTGCTCGGCATCGGTCAGGCGCTCGGCATCACCGGGACTGGCGCGTTCGGGATGAACTCGGACTTCGACGACGAGGAATTCGAGCTGCGCTGGATTCGCAAGCAGGCGCAAAGCACCGGACGCCCGGTGTGGTACCTGCTCACCGACCGCTACGCGGACCCGCAGCGCTGGCGCCGCCTGATCAAGGCCACGCATGAGATGCGCGCGCAGGGTCTGCCGGTCACGGCGCAAATGGCCGGCCGGCCGATTGGCGTGATGATGGGTATCGGCACCGCGCTCAATCCGTTCACGGTGCGCCCGAGCTACAAGAAACTCGAAAGCCTGCCGCTTGAGGAGCAACGACGGCGGCTGCGCGATCCGCAGGTGCGGCGAGAGATTTTGGCCGACGTGCCATCCGACGCCGAAATCGAGAAGCTCGCGCAGTTCCGTCAGGTGGTGGCGAAGAAGTTCGACAAATTCTTCGTGATGGGCAATCCGCCGGATTACGAGCCCGGCCCGGAGAAAAGCGTCGCGGCGATTGCGGCGCGCGAAGGCCGCACGCCGGAAGAAGTCGCCTACGATTACATTCTCGAAGACGGTCAGTACCTCTACTTCCCGGTGGTCAACTACATCACGGGCGACCACGAGCCGATCTATGAAATGCTCAACGATCCGGCCTGCCTGCTTGGCCTCTCCGACGGCGGTGCGCACTGCACCTCGATCGTCGATTCCGGCGTGCCGACTTACATGCTGACGCACTGGAGCCGGGATCGCGAGCGCGGGCGGAAGCTGCCGGTGGAAATGCTGGTCAAGCGCCAGACCAGCGAGACCGCTGACTTCTTCGGCCTCTCGGATCGCGGCCGGCTGACGCCGGGACTGCGCGCCGACATCAACATCATCGATTATGACCGGCTGCAGGTGCAGAAGCCCGAGCTTGTCCACGACATGCCGGCGAACGGCCGGCGCTTCGTGCAGAAGGTCGACGGCTACGAAGCAACGTTTGTCGCCGGCACGCAGATTTACGAGCGTGGCGTGCATACCGGCGCACTGCCCGGCAAACTGGTCCGCGACGGCCGTCTCGGTGAAGGATTGCGGGCGGCGGAATAAATCAAATGCAGCGTAGCGTATCGAAGATACTGACGACTCACGTCGGCAGCCTCCCCTTCCTGTCGCCGGACAAAGGGCTGGCGGTCGGTGACGAGTCGCATCTTGCCGACGACGTCGCCGCAGTCGTCGCACGCCAGCGACAGACCGGCATCGACGTCGTCAACGAAGGCGAGTTCGCCAAAGGCGGCGACTGGCTGCGCTACATGCAAACCCGGTTTGGCGGTTTCACCGACATCGACCTGCCCGAAGGCAAGCCACTGATCGAACAAGGCAAGGATCGGGAAGAGTTCGCTGACTTCTACAAATACGCCGGCGAGCGCGGCACGCTGTTCTATACACCGGGCGCGCAGATGGCGAAGAAGCGCCCGGTTCAGGCCTGCACCGGGCCTGTCAGTTACGTCGGGCAAGCCGCGCTCAAAAAGGAGATCGACCTCACCATTGCGGCCGCGGGAAAGGACAACGTGTTCCTCACCTCGACCGCGGCGGCCAGCCTCGAGGTCTATCGGCCCAACCGCTACTACAAGAACGATGAGGAATACGTGCACGCGCTCTCCGAGGCGATGCGCGTGGAGTACGAGGCGATTGTCGCCGCGGGACTGATCTTGCAGGTAGACGACGCGTGGCTGCCGGCGTTGTGGGATCGCATCGGGATAGGAATGGGGCTAAAGGCATTTCGGGCGCGCAGCGAAATGCGCATCGACGCGCTTGAACCATTCGCTTCGCAATATTCCGGAAGATCGTGTGCGCTATCACCTGTGCTGGGGCAGCTGGCACGGACCGCACGCTTTCGATCTCGAGCTCGACCACATCGTCGATCTCGTGCTCAAGGTGAAAGCGCAGGCCTATCTGATCGAAGGTGCCAACGCGCGCCACGAGCACGAAGTCGCGGTATGGGAAAAGGTCAAACTGCCGCCGGGAAAAATCCTGATCCCCGGCGTCGTCACCCATTCGACCGACGTTGTGGAGCATCCGGAACTGGTATCGCAACGGCTGCAACGCTACGCGCGCGTTGGTCGGCGCAGAGAACGTCATTGCCGGCACCGACTGCGGCTTCGGCGGCCGATCGCATCCGCAAATCGCGTGGGCGAAACTGCGTTCGCTGGTCGAAGGCGCGGCGCTCGCGACCAAAGCCTTGGGATTACGCGGGTAAAACACTCAGCCGCTGTGGTTTATCCGCGCGCGGTGTGCAAAAGTAGACATCCTATAAGATGTCCCGCACTGGGGCTTAAAAACAAATTTTTCGGGAGGCGCTCCTTGGCAACCGATCGCGTTGACGTTGTCGATCTTATTGACCGGCATCCGGTCACAGGATTTCAAATCGGCATCCTGATCCTGTGCATGCTGGTTGCCGCGCTCGACGGCTTCGACACACAGGCCATCGGCTACACCGCACCCGCCATCGCCCATCAGATCAATCTGCCGATGCCGCAGTTCGGCCAGGTCGGCTCCGCCGGATTGCTCGGCGCAGCTATCGGCGCGCTGTCGTTCGGACCGCTCGCCGACCTGTTCGGCCGCAAGTGGTTCATGATTGTCGCGATGATCGTCTTTGCCGTGTTCAGTTACCTGACGGCGCAGTCGACAACGCTCAACGAACTGCTGTCCTACCGTGTCCTCGCGGGTCTTGGTCTCGGCGGCGTCACGCCGGCTTTTCTGGCGATGGGTGCAGAACTCGCGCCTAAGCGGCTGCGCGACGTCTTCGTCACCGTGCTGTTCGCTTCATTTCCCGGCGGCGGACTGATCGGCTCACTGACCAGCGCCTGGGTCATTCCGGCATTCGGCTGGCAATCGGTGTTCTACATCGGTGCTGTGGCGCCGATCATCATCGCGATCATTCTCGCGATCTGGCTCCCTGAATCGATCCGCTTCCTGCTGGCCAAAGGCATCCGACAGGACGAGGTACGCCAGACGCTCGAACGGATCATGCCCGGTGAAGTCCCGGCCGGAGCCGAACTGGTTGCGCCGCAGGACCTCGCGCGTCGGGGCGTACCGGTGAAGCACCTGTTCATGGAAGGCCGCGCCGTCCCGACCGTGCTGCTCTGGGTGCCGTTCTTCATGGTGTTCATGGTGCTGGTGACCGTGACGTTCTGGACGCCTGCCGTGCTCAATTCGGTCGGCTTTTCGCTTTCGGCCGCAGCACTGATCATCGGCCTGAACAATCTCGGCAGCGTCATTGCCAGCGCGACGTCGGGCTGGGCGGTGCACCGCGCCGGCGCATTCCGCGTGCTCATTCCCGGCTTCATCCTCGGTGGGCTATGTCTCGCCTGGTTCGGGCAGGCCACAACATCGGTGACGATGCTGAGCTTCGCCTCGTTCCTTGCCGGCTTCTTTGTCGGAGGGACAGGAACCGGACTCATCGCGGTCGCTGCCGGAATGTATCCGACGTCGATCCGTTCGACCGGTATCGGCTGGGCGATGGGAATGGGCCGGGTCGGCCAGGTGTTTGGACCGATCCTGACCGGCGTGCTTGTCGGATGGGGCTACAAGGTCGGCGGCATTTTCTATGCCGCCGCTGTGCCCTGCCTGATCGGCGCGTTGTTTCTGATCTTCCTCTACTACGCGCGCCCGGTGATGGAAGCCGATGCCGAAGGAAGCGTCGCGCCCACGAAATAGAGCGGCGTCAGCGCCGCCACTGCTGATTGCGCTGCGCCGGACGCGGCGCCGAGTTGGTGTCCTTGTGGCGGAAGATCAGCCGGCCTTTTTCCAGATCGTAAGGCGAAACCTCGACCGTAACCTTGTCGCCGGCCAGCGTCTTGATGCGATTCTTTTTCATCCGGCCCGCGGTGTAGGCGACGAGTTCATGCCCGTTATCGAGTTTCACGCGGAAACGCGCGTCGGGTAGCGCCTCGAGCACGAGGCCCTCGAATTCCAGAAGTTCTTCTTTCGGCATCTTAGCGACCCTTGGATTGACCAGACCGGCGCTGCTGGCGCTGGCCCCGGTGCGATGGCGCCTGACGGCTCATGAAACCAACGGCTTCGATTCCGCCCTGATTCTGTGTTGGCTGCTGGCCCCGGCCCTGTTCAGGCCGTTTGCCGTTCCGCCAATGCCTGTTTTTATCAGATTTATGCGGCCGATTAGAAGCATGATTAGCGGGTGACTGGCCACGGCGTGGCTCATCGCTGCGCCGTTGCTGTTGGCGCGGCTGCTCGGGTTGACGCTTGTCCGATCTGCGGTCCGTCATCGGGATCGTCATCCGGATAAGCTTCTCAATATCGCGAAGGAACGCAACTTCCTCCCCGTCACACAGCGAGATGGCAATGCCCTCCGCGCCTGCCCGCGCGGTGCGGCCGATGCGGTGCACATAGGTTTCCGGCACGTTCGGCAGGTCGAAGTTCACTACATGGCTGATGCCGTCGACATCGATTCCGCGGGCCGCGATATCGGTCGCGACCAGCGTCTTCACCGAGCCGTTGCGGAAAGCCGCGAGCACTCGCTCACGATGGTTCTGCGATTTGTTGCCGTGGATCGCTTCGGCGGAGATGCCGTCACGAAGCAGGCTGCGCACAACTTTGTCGGCGCCGTGCTTGGTCCGGGTAAAAATCAGCGCCCGGTCGACAGGCTCCTGACGCAGCACGTCGACCAGCGTGGCAAGTTTCGCCGAACGATCAACGCGGATGATCCGCTGTTCGATCCTGTCGGCTGTAGCCGCGACCGGCGCCACCTCAACCCGTTCCGGATTGCGGAGCATGTGCGCGGCCAGATCGGCGATGGCCCCCGGCATGGTCGCGGAGAACATCAGCGTCTGCCGCTGCGCCGGAAGCTTGGCGACGATTTTACGGATGTCGTTGATGAAGCCCATGTCGAGCATGCGGTCAGCTTCGTCGAGCACAAAGAACTCGACGCCGTTCAACCGCAGCGCGTTGCTCTGCACGAGATCGAGCAGGCGGCCCGGCGTGGCAACAAGAATATCGACGCCATTGAGCAGCGAGCGAACCTGAGCGCCCATCGATACGCCGCCGATTGCCAGCGCCGACCGAAGGCGCAGATGCCGCCCATAGGTGCGGAAGCTGGCAAGGATTTGGCCCGACAGTTCGCGTGTTGGGCTGAGCACAAGCACGCGGCAGCTCTTTCGCTCCGCTTGTCGCGGATTGGCGGCGAGCTGGTGAAGGATCGGCAACGCGAACGCCGCGGTCTTGCCGGTCCCGGTCTGGGCAATGCCGATTACATCGCGGCCCGCCATCAAGATCGGGATAGTTTGTTCCTGGATCGGAGTTGGGGTTTCGTATTTTTCCTCGGCGAGTGAGCGGAGGATGGCATTGTCGAGTTTGAAGTCCTGGAAAGTCGTCAAAGTAGGTCTTTCTGTTATGCGCAATAGTGCGGCCGCCGCGTGTCTACGCCACGGCCCGCCTTGCGGGAGTTAATGGACATCCCGCGCGTTCAGGGCTGTCGAATTTTGAATGAAAAGGGCGAGCCAGAAGCCATTTAACGGCGTTTAACCGTCGGGGGATCCCGTACACGCGGCTCGCAGCGGACTTAAACAGCCCGCGATTCGATCTATGCGCTATTGCTGTGTTCGTTTCAAGGCGCGAGGTGTTTTAACCTTTGCGGCGGCCTTTTTCGCAGGCTTGGGAGCTTCTTTAGCGGTTTCCCCGGTCGCCTCTTTGGCCAAGCGAAGCGCCTTCAGCTTAGCCATATTTTCACGGGCTTCGCGGCCACTGGCCAGATATTCAAGCATGGCCTGGGCGCCTTCCCGGGCACGCTCTTCCTTCTTGAAAGTGGCCTCTGCTTTCGCCCGCGACTCGGTCGCCTGGGCCACACTGGCTTTGTCTGCCAAAATCATCTCCTGTCCAAAATCACACGCCAAAGCGGCGCATCTGCGAAGAAATCAATCAACTCGGTACGAATATATGTCCTAAATCGCGGAAATGAAGGCCGGATAAACAGCTATCGCGGCCGTCAGCGGGTGAACTTCTTGTATTTGATCCGCTCCGGAATGATCGAATCCGTCCCAAGCCGCCGCATTTTGTCCTTCTCGTAGTCCTGGAAATTGCCCTCGAACCATTCGACATGGCTCTCGCCCTCGAATGCGAGGATGTGGGTCGCGATGCGGTCGAGGAACCAGCGATCGTGGCTGATGATGACGGCACAGCCGGCGAAATCCTCCAGCGCTTCCTCCAGCGCGCGCAGCGTATCGACATCGAGATCGTTGGTCGGCTCGTCGAGCAGCAGTACGTTGGCGCCCGACTTGAGCATCTTGGCCAGATGCACGCGGTTACGTTCACCGCCGGAGAGTGAGCCGACTTTCTTCTGTTGATCGGCACCCTTGAAATTGAAGGCCGAACAATAGCCGCGCGAATTCACTTCGCGTTTGCCGAGCAGGAGTGACGTCCTGGCCGTCCGAGATTTCCTCCCAGACATTCTTCTTGCCGTCGAGCGAATCGCGCGACTGGTCGACGTAGCCGAGATGCACCGACTCGCCGACCTTGATCGTGCCACCATCCGGTTTCTCCTGACCGGTGATCATGCGGAACAGCGTGGTCTTGCCGGCGCCGTTCGGACCGATGACGCCGACGATGCCGCCCGGCGGCAGCTGGAAGCTGAGATCGTCGATCAGAAGGTTGTTGCCAAAGCCTTTTCCTAAGATGATCGAAATCGACGACGTTCTGCCCGAGCCGCTCCGCGACGGGAATGGTGATCTGGGCGACGCTGTTGGTCTTGGCGTTGGCGACCTTGAGCAATTCCTCATAGCGCTCATAACGCGCCTTCGATTTGGCCTGCCTCGCTTTCGGGGAGGACGAAATCCACTCCTGTTCGCGTTCGAGCGTACGCCGCCGCGCCTCGTCCTCACGCCCTTCCTGCTCAAGCCGCTTCTGCTTTTGCCGCAGCCAGGACGAATAATTACCTTCGTAGGGAATGCCACGGCCGTGATCGAGTTCGAGAATCCAGCTGGTGACGTTGTCGAGGAAGTAGCGGTCGTGGGTGACGATCAGGATCGCGCCCGGATAGTTGCGCAGATGGCCTTCGAGCCATAACACCAACTCGGCGTCGAGATGGTTGGTCGGCTCGTCGAGCAGCAACAATTCCGGCTGCTCCAGCAGCAGCCGGCACAACGCGACGCGCCGGCGCTCACCGCCAGAGAGTTTGGTCAACGTCGGCATCATCAGGCGGACAACGCAGCGCATCCATCGCCTGATCGACCTTGGAATCGAGATCCCAAAGACCCTGGGCCTCGATCTCGTCCTGCAGCTTGGTCATCTCGTCGGCGGTTTCGTCGGAATAGTTGGTCGCCAGTTCGTTGTAGCGGTCGAGGATCGCCTTCTGCTTGGCGACGCCCTCCATCACGTTTTCACGAACCGATTTGGCCTGATCGAGCTGCGGTTCCTGCTGCAAGTAACCGACCCGGGCGCCCTCGGCGACCCAGCCCTCGCCATTATACTCGGTGTCGATTCCGGCCATGATCCGCAGCAAGGTCGACTTGCCGGAGCCGTTGACCCCAAGCACGCCGATCTTGGCGTCCGGGTAGAATGACAGGTTGATGTTTTCCAGGACCTTCCGGTTCGGCGGGAAGGTCTTGGTCAAACCCTGCATATGATAGATGAATTGACGGGCCATATTTGGCTTCGGGCGTGACGCCCTGCCCCTTGTGCTTGGCACCCTCTGAAAAAGGCGCTCATTTCGGGAAATTATGCGGCTGATGTAACCGCGGCGGGTGCAATCGGCAAGCACCGGCGGCGAATAGTTCCATTTTTAGGGTCGAGATTAAACATTCGTAAGCCGTGATCATATTGTGAACTTCGGCCTGTCCAAATCCCACCAAATTTTAAGAGTTATTCGCCGACAATTGGATCAAACGGGCGTTTGAAAATGGAACGCCCGCGGAAGACCGAACGGGAGCGTTCGATGTGGCGTGATTTCACAAAGGCCCTGCAAGAGGTTTGGCGCGAGTCAGGCGAACCGTGCAGTTCGTACCGGCCGGACCTTCACTATATGCGCGGCCCCGGCCCGAAGTGGCACGCCAAGTACGACACGCTGGTCAACCACAATTCCCCACCGACCGCGCCTGCCGGTCCGATTTTGAGCGAAGCCGCCGGGCAACGCGCCTGAGCCTTCCACCCCTTCCCTAAGCCAGTTCAGGCCGGCTAAATGCGCGCGGAAACGCGTGCAAGGGATGGAACGTCATGGCGGTGCGTTGCGCAATTCTCGACGACTATCAGAATATCGCGCTGAAGGTGGCCGATTTCTCGAAGGTCAAAGGCGAGGTCGAATTCAAGGCGTTTAACGAGCACCTTGGCGGTCCTGACAAGGTCATCGCTGCGCTCAAGGGCTTCCAGGTCGTCGTCGCCATGCGCGAGCGCACCGGTTTCCCAAAAGCCGTGATCGACGCGCTACCCGACCTGAAACTCCTCATCACCACCGGCATGCGCAACGCCTCCATCGATACCGAGGCGGCCAAGGCGCGTGGCGTCACCGTTTGCGGCACCGGCTCGTTCGGCAGCCCGACTTCCGGCATCGCCATCGGCCTGATGCTCGAATTGACTCGCCACATCGGTTACGAGAACGCCCGCCTACATGCTGGCGCGACCTGGCAATCCACCATCGGTCCCGATCTCGAAGGCATGACGCTTGGTGTCCTCGGCCTTGGCAAGCTCGGCACCCGGACTGCCAATATCGGCAAGGCGTTCGGCATGAAGGCGATCGCCTGGAGCCAGAACCTGACGCCGGAAAAGGCGCAGGAGGCCGGCGCCACTTATGTCAGCAAAGATGACCTGTTCCGGCAGGCCGACTTCGTCAGCATCAATGTCGTCCTGTCGCAGCGCAGCCGCGGGCTGGTCGGCGCCAGGGAACTCGGGCTGATGAAGCCGACTGCATACATCATCAATACCTCACGTGGTCCGATCATCGACGAACCCGCGCTGCTTGCGGCGTTGCGCGACAAGAAGATCGCCGGTGCCGGCCTCGACGTGTTCGACGTCGAGCCGCTCCCGCTCGACCATCCGCTGCGCAAGATGGACAATGTCGTGATCACGCCGCATCTCGGCTACGTCTCGCTACAGAATTACCAGCACTATTTCGCCGGCGTCGCCGAAGACATCCGCGGCTTCCTCGACGGCAAGCCGGTGCGGGTGATGACGTAACGCAAGGAGCGAAGGCTCGATCAGTCGTCGGACTTCAGGCCGGCAGCGGCGATGGTCTTTTTCCAGAACACTGATTGATCCGATACAAATTTCTGGAAATCGTCGGCTGAGCCCTGCTGCACGAAGATATCCGATGAAGCGAGACGATCCGCCACCGCCTTGCTTTCGAGCGCCTTGCTCAAGGCCGCGTTGAGCTTTGCCACGATAGCGTCAGGAGTGCCGGCAGGCGCGGCAATGCCGTACCAGGTGCCTTGCTCAAAACCCGCAAGCCGAAGCCCGGTTTCGGAGAAAGCCGGCACATCCGGCATTTCCGACAGCCGCTGCCGTCCCATGACCGCCAGCATCTTCACTTTGCCTTCGCGAGCGAGGCTAATGCCGCCGCTCGGTGCCGTGAACAATCCGGTGATCCGATTGCCGAGGAGATCGGTCGTCGCCGGCGCCATTCCCTGATACGGCACCAGCACCGGCTTCACCTGCGCAGCTTGCGAAAACGACAAGGCGCCAAGATGAGGTGTGCTGCCAATTCCCGGATGCGCCAGCGTCACCGCGCCCGGATCGCGCTTGGTCATGGCAACGAAATCGGCGACGTTCGAAACCGGCACTCCCGGACCAACGAGAAACGCCAACGTAGACCGCGCAGTCGGCCCGACCATGCGGAAATCCTTGATCGGATCGTATGTCGCGTGCGTCTGCACCAGCGGCACGGTCACTAACGAAATATCGACGGCCGCAAGCGTGTAACCATCAGGCGTTGAATGAGCCACGGCATTAAATCCAACGCCGCCACCGGCACCCGGACGATCCTCGACGACAACCGGTTTGCCCAATAGATCGCCAAGCGTTTCGGCAACCACACGCGCGATGAGATCTGTCGGCCCGCCCGCTGCAAAGGGATTGATGAGCGTGATCTGACGCGACGGATAATCCGCAGCGTCGTCGGCTGCGTTTGCCCCACAAGCCAGACAACCGGTCACCAGGGCGACCACGCAAGCGATCCGCACCGAACGCCTCACCTGCCCTGCGGCGATGATCAATGTGCCAATCCGCGATACTGGAGTCTGCAGAAGTCTCATTCGACAACCCTCGTCACTGACGCGTGCACTGTAAGAAGCCAGCCTGTACGGACAAAGCCGAAGTTTTCACCCGCACTTGCTTCATCACGCGGCATTCGCCAAAGAGGCGTAGCGCAGATGACGCGCAACCGGCGTTCGGTTGCTCGCAAAACCGGATGCTTACGGTATGATCGGCGCAAAGGGAGAACGCCGTGACCGATCCGATCATCGATCTTTATTGCCACCTCTCGCCAAGCCGCGTTCTTGACGAGATGAACCGGGTGGCGCCGAAGCTTGGCAACATCGCGGCCCGGCTGCGCGGTGTGCAGAAAATCCACGACCTCGATGCGCGCTTCAAAGAGATGGATCAGTTCGGCGATTACCGGCAAGTCATCTCGCTCCCTAATCCGCCGATCGAGGATTTTGCGACACCAGGTCAGGGCCTCGCGCTGGCGAAAATTTCCAACGACGCGATGGCTGAGCTCTGCCAGAAACATCCGAACCGCTTCGCCGGCTTTGTCGCCGCACTGTGCCTCACCGACGTCATGAGTTCGGTCGAGGAAGCGAAACGCGCGGTCAACCAGCTTGGCGCGGTGGGTGTGCAGATTTTTACGCCGCTTGCCGGGCGGCCGCTGGACGAGCCGGTGTTCGAGCCGCTGTTTGCCGCAATGGCGCAGCTCGGCCGGCCGATCTGGCTGCACCCTGCCCGCACAGCCACGATGCCGGACTACCCTTCGGAGCAGAAATCGCGCTTCGAGATGTGGTGGTGTTTCGGCTGGCCGTACGACACGTCGGTCGCGATGGCGCGCATGGTGTTCAGCGGACTGTTCGACCGCTATCCGAACCTGCGGATCGTCACGCACCATCTCGGCGGCATGATCCCGTTCTACGACGGCCGCGTCGGTCCGGGGCTCGATGTGCTGGGCCAGCGCACGCTCGACGAGGACTACTCGAAGATCCTGCCATCGCTGAAGCGGCCACACCTCGATTATTTCCGCGACTTCTATGCCGATACCGCAATGTTCGGCGGCGGAGCACATGCGCTGCGATGCGGCTACGAATTTTTCGGCGCTGACAAGGTGGTGTTCGCAACCGACACCCCGCTCGGACCGATCAAGCCGGCAATCGACGCGCTCAACACGCTCGATCTTTCCGCGGCAGATAAGAAAAAGCTGTTCTCCGGCAACGCGGAAAAGCTGCTCAAGCCGCATTGAACCGATCCGCTCCACGAACCCACTCAATTCAAATGAGACCGCTCCTTTCATTACTGCTTCTGGCCGCGCTCAACGGCAGCGCCTTTGCCGGCGACATCACCAAAGGCGCAGCGATGCAGGTGAAGCCAAATTCGATCTGGTTTCAGGATAATGGCCAATTGGCGCACTGGCAGACGTTGAAGCAGGCCGGCAATTCGCAAGCGCTCGCCGCTTACGAAAAGAAAGTGCTCGGCAGCCGCGACGCCTGGCAATTCACTTATCAGCTCGACGTCAAAGTTCTCGACTACACGCCGTCGCAGCATCGCGTCAGCGTGGAAATGACTACCGACGGCCGGATGAAGGGCACCGACTGGGTGCTCGACCCTGACGCTATCGTCCAGTAGCGCCGCCTCCCCCGCCCAGATTGCGATAGATTTTGATCCCGCCTCGCGGTTAAGCTTGCGCCGCACGCGCGCATCTGACCGGAGGGCAACTCCATGAATGTTCGCCGCCGTGAATTGCTGAAACTGGCGGCCGGTGCCGCTCTCATCCCTGCACTTCCGCGCACCGCCTCGGCCGGTGATTACCCGTCGCGCCCGGTCCGCTGGGTCGTAGGCTTTCCTCCCGGCGGACCGAACGACATCACCGCCCGCATCATGGCGGATGCCCTGTCGCAGCGGCTGCACCAGTCGTTCGTGGTCGAAAACCGGCCCGGCGCCGCCGGCAATGTCGCCACCGAAATGGTCGCGACCTCGACGCCCGACGGCTACACCATCATGGAGCTTGCGACCGTCAACGCGATCAACGCGTCGCTCTATGACAAGCTCAATTTCGACTTCGTCAAAGACATCGTTGTCGTCGCCGGCATATCGCAAGGGCCCGCGGTAGTGCTGGTCAATCCAAACGTGCCGGCAAAAACGCTGCCCGAATTCATTACTTACGCAAAAGCCAATCCCGGCAAGGTCAATATGGGCTCCGCCGGCAGCGGCACGCCGCAGCAGGCGATCGGCGAGATGTTCAAGATGACGGCGGGCGTCGACATGGTTCACGTGCCCTATCACGGCTCCGCGCCCGAACTCGCCGATCTCATTGCCGGCCACATTCAGGTCGCGTTCGAACCGATCCAGTCCGCCGTCGGCTATATCAGGGGCGGGATGTTGCGCCCACTCGCGGTGACGACGGCGAAGCGTTCGGAAGCGTTTCCGGATTTGCCCACCGTCGGCGAATTCATTCCCGGCTTTGAAGCGCGTACCTGGCAAGGCATCGGTGCGCCGAAATCGGTGCCCGCCGAGATTGTCGATCTGCTGAACGGGCAAGTCGCCGCCGCGCTCGCCGATCCAGACGTCAAGACGAAACTCGCCGGTCTCGGCATCGCGCCTATGCCGATGACGCCTGCCGAATGTCGCGCCTTCATCAGCGCCGAAGTCGAAAAGTGGGCGAAGGTAATCAAGTTCGCCAGCATCAAGCCGGAATGATCGCTTCAGTCGCATAAATCTCCGGCGGCTCGAACGCCCGCAGCGGCGGCAATGGTTCTTTCCACAATTCGATCTCGACCATGTTGGTGCCGGTCGACGGCGCCTGGCTGAGCTTCGAGGTGCCGCGATCGTGGGTGAGCACATTGGCGTTGCCGTGCGCGCAAAGCGCGCCGTCGCCGGTCATCTGCCGGATCGTACCAGGCGCCGCACGACAGTTTCGCCACACCCGGCGACAGCATGTCGCTCAACACCACGCCGGCGAGGCAGGCACCACGAGCGTTGTGAACACGGACCACGTCGCCTGCCTTGATGCCGCGCTGCTGCGCGTCGTCGGGATGCATCGTGATCGCCTCGCGGCCATCGATCTTGCCGCGCGCGCTGACGCCTTCCGGGTCCATCTGGCTGTGCAGCTTGTAGCGCGGCTGGCTGGAGACGAGATGCAGCGGATATTTTTCCGCCGGCGCCCCGCGGTGCCATTCCGAAGGCTCGATCCACATCGCGTGCGGCGGACAGTTGTCGTAGCCGAAGCCTGCGATCTTTTCCGAGTAAAGCTCGATGCGTCCTGACGGCGTCGTCAGCTTGTGCGCCACCGGATCGGCGCGGAATTTGTCGAACATGACATATTCGTCGGCGCCTTTCGGAATTTCGAAATAGCCGTCCGTCCCGGAAGCGGTCGTATTCGGGAATTGCCGCAGCATTGCTGCGCACGCTGTCGCGCCAGCTATTATAGATGTGCTGCAGCCAGCCCTCTTCGTCGCGGCCTTGCGTGAACGCTCTCCTCGATGCCAAGCCGCTGCGCCAGCGCGGTAAAGATGTCGTAATCGTTGCGCGCCTCGCCGACCGGCTCGATCGCCTGCTTCATGGCGATCACAAACGGATCGCGCTGCGCCGAGCCGATATCGTTGCGCTCGAGCGTCGTCGTCGCCGGCAGCACGATGTCGGCGTGACGCGCGGTCGCGGTCCACCACGGCTCGTGCACGACGATCGTTTCCGGCCGCCGGAACGCTGCACGAAGCTGGTTGACGTCCTGATGATGATGAAACGGATTGCCGCCGGCCCAATAGACCAGCCGGATATCGGGATAATTGGTGCGCTTGCCGTTGAAGTCATAAGGCTCGCCGGGATGCAGCAGGCATTGCGAAATCCGCGCCGCCGGGATCGAACGATTGAGCGGGTTCGGCGCGCCTTCCATTCCCGGCGCGCGAAACGCCGGCGGCGGTTCGGCAATGCCTGACGCCGAGCCATAACCGAAACCAAAGCCGCCGCCCGGCAATCCGATCTGGCCGAGGCAGCATGCCAGCAGCAGCACCGCCCAATACGGCTGCTCGCCGTGATCGGCGCGCTGGATCGACCACGACGCGCTGATCATCGTGCGCTGCGCCGCCATCTCGCGCGCCAGTGTGCGGATTGACTGCGCGGGAACGCCGGTGATCGTCTCCGCCCAATCGGCGTCCTTCGGCTGGCCGTCGGCCTCGCCCATGACATAAGGCTGCACGCGCTCGAAGCCGGTGCAGTAGCGGGCAAGAAAATCCTGATCGTGCAGGCCTTCTGAGATCAGCGTGTGCGTCAGCGCCAAGCAGCATCGCGGTGTCGGTGCCGGGCCGGATCGCAATCCATTCCGGCGCTACCGCCGCAGGACCGTCTTCGCGGATCGGGCTGACATTGACGACACGCACACCGGCCGTCGCGAGTTCGGCAAGCGAATGACCGATGGCATGCGCGCCCATGCCGCCTTTGGTCACCTGCATGTTCTTCGGATTGGCGCCGCCGAACATCACCATCAGCTTGGCGTGGCGCGCGATCGACGACCATGAGGTCAGCGGCCCGGTGCAGGCCTGCGCACTGCCAAGCACGTGCGGCAGGAACACCAGCGCGCAGCCAAAACTGTAATTGCTGACCTGATCGACGAAGCCGCCGAACAGTCCCATGAACCGGCGCAGTTGCGGGCGCGGCTCATGAAACAATCCGGCCGAGCCCCAGCCCTGCGACCCGGCCATGATCGCGCCGTGGCCGTGGTCGCGCTTCACGCGGGCAAGCTCACCGGCGACAAGATCGAGCGCGCGGTCCCAGGACACCGGCACGAACGGCTCGCGGCCGCGGCCCTCACCATGCGTCCGCGCCTGGCCCGTTCTTCAACCAGCCTTCGCGGACAAACGGCCGCGCGACCCGCATCTTGGAATGCACCGCCGCCGGGATCGCTTCGATCAGCGGCGACGGATCGGGATCGCGCTCGAACGGCCGGACGCCGACGACGCGGCCGTCTTCGACCTCGGCGTAGAACGAGCCCCAATGCGAATGATTGCGAACGAGCTTGGTCATATACCTGCCCTTTGCTGCGCAACTCTATCACACCGGTGCAGCGCGCGGCCAAATGATGTAAGATACGGACCATGACAACACAGGCAGCAGAACGACTTCCTCACCCTCACCGGCCCCGGCACCCCGATGGGCGCGCTGATGCGCCGCTACTGGATCCCGGCGCTGCTGTCCTCGGAAATTCCGGAACCGGATTGTCCTCCGGTGCGGCTCAAGCTCCTGAGCGAGCGGCTGATCGCGTTTCGCGACACCAAAGGCCGCGTCGGCGTGATGGACGAATTTTGCGCCCACCGCGGCGTGTCGCTGTGGTTCGGCCGCAACGAGGAAAACGGCCTGCGCTGCCCCTATCACGGCTGGAAATACGACGTGACCGGTCAGTGCATCGACGTTCCGTCGGAGCCGGTCGAAAGCGGCTTCTGCAAGCAGATCAAGCTCACCTCCTATCCCTGCGTCGAGATCGGCGACGTGATCTGGATCTACATGGGCCCGCCTGAACTGAAACCGCCGCTGCCGAATTTCGAATGGGCAACGGTCCGCAAGTCGCAGCGCTTCGTCTCCAAGCGCACGCAGGAATGTAACTGGCTGCAGGCGCTCGAAGGCGGCATCGATTCCGTGCACGTCTCGTTCCTGCACCGGCACGATCTGCGCAGCGATCCGCTGCATGGCGGCCAGGGCGCCGAGTTCACCCGCGAGACCGACGCCCGCTTCGAAGTGATCGAGAACAAGGGCGGCATGGTGATCGGCGTGCGGCGGCCGGCGACGCCCGGCAATCTCTACTGGCGCATCACGCAATGGGTGATGCCGTTCCACACCATGATCCCGCCCTACGGCGACAACGCGCTCAACGGCCACGCCTTTGTGCCGGTCGACGATGAGAACTGCATGTCGTGGTGCTTCACCCACCATCCGTCGCGCGATCTCACTGCGCATGAACTCGAAGTCATGAGCAACGGCGGCGGCATTCACGTCAATCTCATTCCCGGCTCGTTCCGCCCGGTGGTCAACAAAGACAACGACTACATGATCGACCGCATGGCGCAGAAGCACCACAAGTCCTATTGCGGCGTGAAAGGCATCGCCATGCAGGACGCCGCGATCCAGGAAAGCACCGGCCCGATCCAGGACCGCAGCAAGGAAAATCTGGTCTCGACCGACAACGGCGTGATCATGGCGCGGCAGCGGCTGACCAAAGCCGCGCGCATGGTGGCGGACGGCCAGGAGCCGGACGGCATCGATCCGGCGACGCACGCGGTGCGCTCGGCGTCGATCGTGTTGCCGGAAGGCGCCAGCTTCTACGAAGCCGCCGGCGATGCGCTCAAGGCAAAGTCCGGCGTCGCGCACGCTTCGGTGTGAGCTTTGCCTTCTGCACGCAGACATCCACCATGCACTGCGTCTCACTAAATCGTCACCACCGGGCTTGACCCGGTGGTCCATGCTGCCGCTCAGCATGCGACACCATCCATAAATAACCTCTGTCTCTCCGCATGGATTGCCGGGTCAAGCCCGGCAATGACGGCGTAGAGAAGCGTTCTCGCGGTGCGATTGCATCCGCGCAGTCCCGACGCGATCGAAAAATTTTCGCCTCATACGAGGCATTTCCATTTGCTTCCCTAAACGAGGGAAGCGGAGCACCGAATGATGCAGGGGGTAGAGAACTGCACCTGTTGCCAGGTACAGCCGCCGGCCCTTGTTACAGGACCGGCTCACCTTTCGGTGCTCCACTGTGCGGATTGACCGGACTTACGTCCTGCCCCGGCCCGGGCCAGCGCTTCCTGGAATCACCGGATACAAACGGGAGGTCTGCACTCCCTCTCCGGCGCCAGTGCAGCCAGCACCTGGCAGTCCGAACACGTGCCGGACGGGCATGATGCCCAGGCCACCCGCGGATAGAAGTGACGAACCTCCATCCGCAGAACCCGCGCCCGCTCCATCAAAAGCCGTCCTGCAGTTGACGTCCCTCACGACGAGCGAGCAGATTTTAAGTAGTTAATAATGGTACCTATGTCAAGTATAAAGAGACTATGAATTTTGAAATCCTCTGGCGGTCCAAATGCTCCGCGCCGGGAACAGAAGTATTTGTACGGCAGTTAACAGGACGGGCCGGCAGTCCCCAAAAACACCCCCCGGCCCTAAGGCCCCGGAGGCATCCTTTCAGAACCCCGAGTGTCTCCGGGGTCGCCGCCCGTTTCAGATGCAATTCATTTCAGGTTCGGCTCATGGAGGCACAATTGATCGTCCCAGCAATCACCATCTACGTCGTGCTCGTCTGGTTTCTCTGGGGATTCTTCATGGCGCTCGGCTGGGCGCTTGGCACATGGATCGCCGGCCAACTGATCGGCATGCCGTGGAAGACAAGCCGGAGCTGACTATGCGCGCAATCGCAATTGGCTCCATGACGGCGGCGAAGCCGATAACACCGGTTTGGGCGAGCGCGAGACCTAACGCGACGCAGCCGCCCGCCGCGATGTGGTAAAGGTGGATCGGCTCGTGCAGCGCAATCACGGCGATCGCGACAGCGAAAACGGGAATCAGGTTCAGGAACACACCGCCGCAGACCGGTCCGATACCTTTGATGGCTTTTTGCCAGAGCAGGAATGCCAGAGCGGCAGGACCGACGCCGAGATAGATGGCCGCGAGGAATGCGCGGGGTTCGACGTGCGGAATGCCGCCGGCTAGCAGTTCCATACCGCTGAGCGGAAGCTGCAGCAGCTAGGCCGAACAGAACGGCGGCAAGCAGAACAGCGCCACCACTTGCTTCGAACTGACAGGTTCTGATCAGGACGCAATAGGCCGCCCAGATCAGGCAAGCCAGAAGGACAATCCCATCACCCTTCAGAAAAACATCAGAGCCCAACAAGCTCACATTTCCGCCGAGGACGACAAGCGCACCGCAGACCGACAGCGTCACAGCGCCAATCTGCAGCCATGTCACACTTCTGCGGTCGATCCACGATGAAATCAGAATGATGAGCAGTGGCGTCGTGGAAAAAATCATCGACGCCGAAAGTGCCGTCGTATGCCGCAGTCCGAGATAGAGCGCCGAGTTGAACCCTACGACTCCAGTTCCAGCCAGCAGCGCAATGCTGATCCATTTCCGGGCCAATTCCTTTCGCGCATCCCAGGCCGATTGGCCGAAAAGCGGCAGCAGGACCAGAAGCGCCGTCAGCCAGCGGAGGCTATTGAGCGTAAGCGGCGGCAGTGTCTGATGGACGGCGCGGCCGATGGCGAAATTGCTCGCCCAGAGCAACGGCGCGATGAACAGCGCCAGATAAATTCCGGCGCGGTCGCTGGCGCCTGTCGGCGCAACAAGAACTCGACATGCGATGATCTCCTGGCTGCCGGTTGTTTCCCGGCTGCCGCGACGATGATCGGCGTTGGCTTCTCTTATTAACTCGGACCCTGGCACCGCGGCGCGGGCTTGCAGTCAGGTCACATCACGCTGGGACGCGAAGTTCGCGTTATCGCGTCGTGGAATGTAACGACGATGACGGCGCGATGACGTTCCACACCAGGACTTCCATTCAAACAACGTGCCAAAACCGCGGTTCGGCTGAATACTCTGAATTATCGCGATATCGCCGCTTGTGACGGCGTGCGAGTGCCGCAGAACAAATCAACTCGCGACAATAAAAAGCAGGCGCTGACCAAGAAAACAGCGGCGTTGCAGGTAACATCGTAATCGGCCGCGCGTGCGCTCAGCGCGCGCTGGAAGCAAAAGGCTGCCCGGTCAGCCGCCATGCGCGATGCGACTTCTGTCGCCGGCCAGCCGGTCAGATAGACCAGAGTGTCCGCTTCCTTCCTGAAACGCTTCGGCAGCTCTGCGCGGTATTTGGCGCCGGCTTCGCATTTCCCCGGCGCAGTCGACGGATGCCGCAAAATGTAACGGCCCTGGAAGTTTTCACGGTCGCCGGTCTCGACGAAATTCAGATCTTCCGGAAAGCTGCTGGCGTCATAACGCACGTGCAGTCGTGTCACGAAAGCATTGGCCCCTGCATAGGCGAACTCTTCACCGGTCGCGCTCCAGCCGGCGCCAAGCGTCGTCAATTCGACATTTGACATCCGCTCTGCGGCGCAAGGATCGCACCACGACATGTCCCAGGCATATTCGACAAACACCCCGCTGCTATCCTGCCGCGCCACGGCTCGTTCGAACGTTGCCTTGTAGAAAGCGGCGAAGTCATCTTTGACGTAGAGCGGCACTTCCTGGTCCGACGGGACTTTGGTGGTGCGGTAGTTGGTGGACTTCGACCCGTCCTCGCTGGGTCAGCGCATAGACGATCAGGTCCTGCGGACCATTCGCGTTCACGGTGCCGAGCCGCAGCGGCAGCATGAATTTCGGCGTCTCGTAACGGACCTGAAGCGGTTGCAGGTAGCCGTTGCCGATCGCCTTCATGCGATCGAGATTCACCTTGGCGACGAAGAAGTGCATCTTCTGCTTGATGTAGCTGCCGATGACCGGCTCCGCGCCTGCAGGAATCTTGTATCCGTTTTCGGTCAACCACTGGATCAAGCCATTGCTGTCATCCGCCGAGAGAATGGAGACGTCGTATTCGGCGACGTCATATTGCGCTTCGACCCTGACCGGATGAATGCTGGACAGCGTCGACATCGGGACCGGCATTGCGGCCGCCGCTTGCACCGTCTTGGCCATGACCGGCGGTGCGCACGGATCCTCGTCGAAATATTCAACCAGCCGCGGCGCGGTATAAGCGTCGAGATGGTCGATCATCTTGGGCTCGACGGCGCTGATTTGATCCTTCTTGATGAACGACGGCACCGGAATCACGATCGCAAAATCCTTCGGCTCGCCTTCGTAGTCGCTGGCCATCGTGATCGCGGTCTGCTGGCCATTGCGGGCCAGCACGACCTTCGAAGACTTGTTGAAGAGCTTCGCGTTGGCTTGGGCGACATAGAAGCCGCAGAACGCATTGGCCGGCGTCACGGCGAGCTGGGCAGCAATGGCGGCGAGAGCGACGCCGGTCTTCAGGCGGGACACAACCGACTTGGTCATTGCGAAGCTCCTTGCGGGCTGGGAGTCCACTGGAATTTTTGGGCGGGGATGAGCCGGTCGATCAGCAACGTCACCGGCGACAGCGCGATCAGCGCGACATAGAGCGCCGGGCGCATTTGCATGAAGAACGTCAGGTAGTGCGCCAACAGCGCGACGGAGAGCGCGAACAGGAAACGCCCAAGCCGCGAGTCCGGCGACGTGCGCGGATCGGAAATCATGAAGAACGCGAAGATCAGCAGCGAACCGCTCTGCATCTGATGCAACGGGATCGCGAGCGGATCGCCGAGCCAGAAAGCGCGCGCCAACAGCAGGGCGCCGTGGCAGCCGAGAAAGAATAGCGCCATGTCCGAGCGCTGCGCCGCTTGCAGCACCAGAACCGCAAGAAAGACCAGAAGCGAAGCCAGCCAAAGGCTGGTGCCCCACTGGCCGGGCGAAATCCAGACGCCGTGCACGGTGAACAGCAGTACGACAATCGCGAACCCGGCTGGATTCCAGATGTGCTTGCCGTCAACGCGGAAGATGAATTTGGAAGCGATGGCGATGACGCCGGCAGCGGCCGGCAGCCACATTTGATCGGCGCGCAACAGCAGGCTCAGCGATAGCCCGGTGATCAAGGGCGACCGCAAATCGACGTGCGGCAAGCCAACCAGGCGAGAGCAAACAAGCTGCGTTGCAACAGTGCTCAGGATCGCAAGCGCGCTGTAAAGCGGCCGGGCGCCGAAATCGATCCAGAAGAAGTTGATGAGCAATAACGATGCGAGCGCCACGATCTGAAAGTGGCGCGCATCCGACCACCAGCGTCGCATGAGGCGTTTCCCTCAAAGTCCCTCAGGAAGTCCCACATGGGTTCCATGCTGGGGAACCGCGACGCCGCAATGGCCGGCTGATGGCCGGATTTGGGCAGCACCATTACTTGTTTGTTAGGATCGTGGCGCTGCATCCGCCTACTTGTTTCTGGCGGCCGCCTCCATGACCAGCTTCACCGCCGCATTGAGATCAGGCTTTGACTGCGACATGTCGATGCCGATGCTCGCAATCTTCTCCATGATCGACGCCTGCTCGGCGGCCGGCAAGCTGATCAGTTCACCGCCGGAGTCGGTCCACGCCTTGCGCTGTGCGGCAAAGAAATCGGTCGTGAATGGCGCCATCTGCGCGGTAACTGCCGTGGCGTCGTTGCGCACGATCTTTCTGAGATCGTCAGGCAGGCCGTCGACCCACTTCTTGCTCAACACGGCGATGGTGTTGATCCACGGCTGGTCAGTCTCCGTGATGTATTTGGCCGCATCCAGGTAGTGCATCGTGTTGTAAATCGTCATCGTGGCGAGCGCGCCGTCGATCGTGCCCTGCTGCATCGCGGGGAGCACGTCGCCCAGCGACATCGCGACCGGTGAGCCGTCCATCCGCTTGATCAATTCGAGCTGGAACGGCGAAGCCAGCACGCGGATTTTTGCGCCCTTGAATTCGGCGAGGCGGCGCACCGGCTTGCGCATGATGATAGATGACGGGCCGACCGGAAATATCCCGACACCGAGCAGGCCCTTGTTTGCGCCCAGCCCCAGCATCAGGTCGCGGACCTGCGGGTCGTTGATGGTGCGAAAATCCTGCTCGCGGCTGGCGAACAACCCGGGCGCGCTCAACGTCTCATAGCGCTCGTCGACGCCGACGAGAAATTCCGGCGGACCGACCCAGCCCTGAATCGAACCGAACTGCGTGCCTTCGATTTGCCGGGGGATCGAGCCTAACTGGCTGGCCGGATAGAGCTCGCCTTTGATACGGCCACCGGTATCCTTTTCGACAGCAGCGGCGAAACGCTTCATCCACTCGAACTGGTGATCGTTCACCGTCGCGGTGCTGAGCTTCATCGTGATTGCGTCGTCGGCATGCGCCGCAGACGCAAAAATAACGGCCGCCAGGATGGCGAAACCGGCAGCCACCCTCCCCTTTGCAAGCGCTATCCGCTGCATGATTTTCTCCCCTCCCAGATCAAAGGTACCGGCGGCCTTCCCGGCCGCCGTCCGTAGAACATCCTATCAGAAAAATCGCGGCGCCTGCCCTCAAGCGGACCGCAACCGCTACTTTCCGTTCAGGATGCCGTCGATCTTGCTGCGCACCGTGTCCGGCAATTGAAACGTCTCGCGGACGATCGCGTCCATCTCTTCACCCGAGCCGGCATCGACCATGAAGTGGCGCTGATCGCAGGCCGCAATGAAATCGGGATCCTTCAGCATGTCGGCGAATGCCGCGCGCAAGGCCGCGAGCCGTTCCGGCGGCCCGTCCGGTCCGGTGACGATAGAGCGGCCGATCTCCGCGGTGCCGGAAATGGCGCGCAACACCAGCTTGCCCTCGTCGGACGTCGCCAGCTCCGGCAGCGTCGGCACATTCGGTATTAAATGGTTACGCTCCAGCGCGACCTGATAAATCAGCGACGCTTCACCTTTGTCGAGCCAGCCCGGGCGACTGATCGTCATGCCGGGAAGACCGTAGGCACCGATGATATCGACTTCACCGCGGTCCATGGCCAGCAAGATGTCGTTGGTCCCCTTGTAGCCGCGTACGAGCTTGAATTTGGTGCCGCCAAATGCATTCAGAGCCAGCGGATATATCTCGGTGGTCGAACCACCTCCGGAAGCGCCGACGGTGTACTGCTTGTTGCGGACGTCTTCGATCGACTTGATCCCAACCGCGGCCAGCGCCGCGCCAACATCGATGTTCGTGGTGACCCGCCCGATATAATGGAAGTTCGCCATGTTGACCTTGGCGGCGCTACCCACGGCGCTGTCGAGCGGCAGCGTCTGCGCCAGACTGCCGAGCACGGTCCCGTCCTTCGGCGCCACCTCTGCCATGTATTTCGCGGCAACGAGACTACCGGCACCCGGCATGTTTTCCGGCACGATCGACGGATTGCCCGGCAAATGCCGCGGCAGAAACTCCGCCACCAGACGCGCATAAAGATCGTAGCCGCCGCCGGGGCCGTAGCCGATCAGCATGCGAATGGTTTTGCCGCGATAGAAGTCCGATATCGGATCGGCTGGCGCGGGTGTGCCGCTGATCAGCAATGCGACGAGTACCAATGAAAGCCTGGCGGCTTTACTCATCCCTGCTTATCGCTCCGCCAGCGCCGTTTTCCGCCACAGCGCCCACGGCCGCGCCGACGCCTCGAGCATCGCATCATTCGACGTCAGCGCCTCGGCTTTGGTCATGAAATTGATCGGCCCGCCGATGGTGATCGCGGCGAGCTGCTGGCGGGCATTGATCTCGGTGTAATAGGCCCGGAACACGGCATTCGGCAGCGACGGGCCGACCACGAAGTCGCCGTGGCCGCGCATCAGCACCACGGCGGCGTCCTTGCCGAGTTTTTTCGCCAGATCCTTGCCGAGGCTCGGCGTCAGGATCATCAGGTCGGTGCCGTCGCCGACACTTTTGCGAATCTCGAACAGCGGCGCGCCAAGGCCCAGAAATCCGGCATTGTGCAGCAGCGGCCGCAGCTTCGCCTTGGTCACCGTGAACGGCACGACGGTCGGCGAATGGCTGTGCACCACCGCATTGACGTCCGGCCGCACCTTGTAAATCTCGCCGTGGATGAAGCGCTCGCGATACAAGAGCTTGCCTTCGTCCTTGGGATCGACGGTCTGGCTGTCGAGATCGAGCACCAGAATGTCGGAGGCGCTCACCAATTCCGGCGCGATCGAGCGCGACATCAGGTAGCGATGCGGGTTGCGCGGATCGCGCATGCTGACATGGCCGAACGCGTCGAGCACGCCAAGCCGCGCCAATGTGCGGTTTGCGGCAACGAGATCGTCAATCAGGGACCGGTCGAGGGGGCGTTCGGAAGCGCGGCGGGACGGCATGGAACCGACGCTAGCAATATTCGCCGCAGCCGCAAAGTCAGCTCAACCGTGACGGATCTTGAGCGCCAGGATGATCGACGTCATGGCGAAGGTGACGATGCTCGAGCCGATCAGCGGCCCATCGGCGAGCGCGAGCCCGTATATCAGCCACAGCAATATGCCGAGCACGCACAGCGCGGTTCCGGCCAGCGAGATGGCGCGTGTATCGCGGTCGCGAATGATTTTGACCGCCTGCGGAACCCAACACACTGTCGTGAGGATCGCTCCGGACGCACCAACCGCCTCGACAAGCGGCGAAGGCATTGTCGTGTCTCCTGTCGAATCAACCTGATATTGCCGGCAACTCGATGTGACGGTGATGACAGATAGTCACGCCGCACACTTGCCGGTGTCATCCGAACGTCACGGCTGAATCGTAAACTCATCAAGACGTTGCATACATCTCGGGAACCGCGGGTGTTCCATGATTAGCGTGTCTGACCACACCGCGCGGGTCTTCGATACCGACCTTATCAAGGTCACACAACTGGTCGCCCAGATGGGCGGCGTCGCTCAAAAACAAGTCAACGACGCGATCGATGCGCTGGCGCGCCACGATACCACATTGGCGCGGCGCGTGATCGAACTCGACCGGACGGTGGATGCTTTCCAGCGCGAGATCGAGGAAAAGGCCGTCGCGACCATTGCGCTGCGTCAGCCGATGGCGATCGACCTTCGCGCATTGGTGGCGATGCTGCGCATTGCCAACGATCTCGAGCGGATCGGTGATCTCGCCAAAAACATTGGCAAGCGCGTCATCGCGGTGAGCAGTGAAAGCTCCCAACGCACGCTGATGCGCGGGCTGCGCCACATGGCGGAGATTGTCAGCTCGCAACTCGACGGCGTGCTGGACAGTTTCGTCGACCGCAATCCGCTGAAGGCGCTGCGCATCTGGCACGGCGACAAGGAAGTCGACGCGCTCTACGTTTCGCTGTTCCGGGAACTCATCACCTATACGATGGAAGACCCGGGCACGATTTCGCTCTGCATCCACTATCTGTTTTGCGCCAAGAACATCGAGCGCATCGGCGATCACGCCACCAATATCGCCGAGGCCGTCCACTATATGGTCGAAGGCCGTTCCATCGTCGGCGAGCGTCCGAAAGGCGATAATTCGACCTACCTCAACGAGCCGGCCGCCGCCGCGGCCCCCGTCCTGGCCTGAGCCATTCCGCGTTAACGGCTCGTTAGGGTTAACGGTCTATTGCTGGCCGACCTCCGGCTATCAGCGCGGCGAACAGGATGCGCTCGACACAATCCCGCCCTGCACGCTTTCTGGCTTCTGTATCGTTCGTCGCGGTTATCGCCGCCGCGGCCGCCGGATGCCAGACGACGCAGACCGCAACTTCGACGGACACGACGGGCTCGATTCCGTTGAGTTCACCGGTCGACCGCAGCGACGCTTCATGGCGCAGCGACGCTGAAACCTACGGCGCGCAATACCATGCCGATCCGACACGGATTGATGTCGCGCTGCATTATGCCCAGGCGTTGCGGGCCACCGGCCAGCGTGCGCAGGCCGTAGCCGTGCTCGAGCGCCTGTCGATGGAACACCCGAACGATCGCATGGTTTTGGGCGAATACGGACGGGCGCTCGCCGATGCCGGATCCTATGATCAGGCGCTCGACGTTCTCGGCCGCGCGCACTCGCCCGATCAGCCCGACTGGCGCGTGCTGTCGGCGCAAGGCGCGGTGCTTGACCAGATGGGCCGCCACCAGGAAGCGCAACGCTATTATCTGACGGCGCTCAAGATCGTGCCGGATGAGCCGCGGTGCTGTCCAACCTCGGGCTGTCCTACGCACTGTCGAAGGACCTGCCGAACGCCGAAGCGACGCTGCGCCGTGCAGCGGCGCACCGGCCGGTCGACTCGCGCGTGCGGCAAAATCTCGCGCTGGTCGTCGGCTTGCAGGGCCGCTTCGCGGAAGCCGAGCAAATCGCTTCGGCCGACCTGCCGCCGGACCAGGCTTCCGCCAATGTCGCCTATCTGCGGCAAATGCTGGCGCGCCGGGATGACGTCGCGAAGCCGAAAACCTCGGCGCGCGCGGCAAACGGATCAAGCTGATCTGAAACGGCCAGTTCTCGCCGGTCGGCCGGCAACAGCATCAGTGCTGTATCGCCATCACCTTGATCGCCGCCGGTCCGAGAATCACCACGAACAGCACCGGCAGGAAGAACACGATCATCGGCACGGTCAGCTTTGGCGGCAGGGCGGCGGCCTTCTTTTCCGCTTCCGACATGCGCATGTCGCGGCTTTCCTGCGCGAGAACACGAAGCGTCGTGCCGAGCGGAGTGCCGTAACGCTCGGCCTGCTGCAAGGCGAGGCCCACGGCTTTCACGCTATCGAGTCCGGTCCGCTGCACCAGGTTTTCATAGGCTTGGCGGCGGTCGGGCAGATAAGACAGTTCCGCGGTGGTGAGCGTGAATTCCTCGGCGAGCGGCACCGACTGCCGTGCCGATTTCCTCGCTGACTTTGCGGAACGCCATCTCGATGGACATGCCGGACTCGACGCAGATCAGCAGCAAATCGAGCGCATCCGGAAATGCACGCTTGATCGATAGCTGGCGGCGCTGAATCTTGTTCTTCAGGAAAAGGTTCGGGCTTTGCATGCCCAGATACGCGCAACCGATGCACATCGCGAATTTGAGCGACGGCGCATAATCGAGATCGATCACAACGAAAATGTAGAACAGCGAGCCGAACAGCATGACGATCGGCATGGCCATGCGGAAGAACAGATAAGTGACGTACGGCGCCGGGCCGCGGAACCCGGCCTGCATGAGCATCGCACGGGCCTGCTCCTGGCCGACCCATTTGGTGAGATTGAAGTTCTCAACCACTGTCTTCATGTACTGCTTGGGCGACTGGCGCAGCGAGACCTTGCTGCCTAATGCAATCCGCTCGCGCTCGCGCTGGCGGATCTTCTCACGCTCGAGCGCTACCGCCTTCATCCGCTTGTCGAGCGTATCGGTCGACATAAGCGGCATCGCCAGCGTGAGCACGGTCGCTCCCGCCGCAATTGCCGCAAAAACCATGAACAGCACCCTGGGATCGGTGGCCTGTGAGAGAAGAAAATCCATCATGATCCCACCTCAGAAATCGAAGTTGATCATTTTCTTCATCACGAAGATGCCGATCGACATCCACGTCAGGCAGCAGCCCAGCATCACGCGGCCGAGTCGGCTCGGTCCATAACAGCTCGATGTATTGCGGACTGGTCAGCCAGACCAGCGTCATGACGGCGGGCGGCAGGCTGCCGATGATGGCAGCCGACGCCTTCGCTTCCATCGACATCGCCTTGATCTTGGCCTTCATCTTCTTGCGATCACGCAGCACTTTCGACAGGTTACCAAGCGTCTCGGAGAGATTGCCGCCCGAGCGCTGCTGGATTGAAATAACGATGCCGAAGAAGTTCGCCTCCTGTACCGGCATCCGCTCATAGAGCTTGAGGCAGGCTTCCCCGAGTGGAATGCCTACGGTCTGGGTCTCGATAATGCCGCGGAATTCACTGCGGATCGGTTCTTCGGCCTCGGACGTTATCATCCGAAGACTGTCGAGAAGCGGCAATCCGGCTTTGACGCCGCGAACGATCACGTCCACCGCGTCCGGGAAATTATTGAGAAACTTGTTCTCGCGGCGCTTCTTGAGAAAAGAAAGCAGCCAGCGCGGAATACCAAAACCGCCGGCGAATGCGAACCCGATAGCCGGAAGCAAGCCTATATCCAGAAAGAACGCGATAAGGAATGCCGCCAGTCCGATGGCGCCGGAAATCATCATGAACTTCTGGTTTGTCCAGCTCAGTCCGGCTTGCTCGATGCGTATCGCGAGCGGGACACGCCTTTTCTGCTTCGCCCGTTCGTCAATCTCCTTCAGCGTGCCCTCAATATCGCGCCGCGCTTTCGGCGCGGCGCGAGTCTGACGCGCCATCGGCTCGGAACGCGCGACACTCGCCATGCGTTGTTCGGCTTTGCGCTCGCCGGAAAGGATCGGATAGACGAACACCCACAGCACGCCACCGATCGCCAGAGCTACCAGAAAGAACAGGCCATAAGTTTGCATGGGCTAACCTCGGACCTTGTCGTCCGCGACCAGCGCGGCGTCGAGTGCCGCGGCAAGGCGCGCCTCCTCGCCGTAGTATCGCGCGCGATCCCAGAACTTCGGGCGGCCAATTCCGGTCGATTTGTGTCGGCCAATAAGATTGCCGTTAGCGTCTTCGCCGACGATCTCGTAGGTGAAGAGGTCTTGCGTAATGATGACGTCGCCTTCCATGCCCATCACCTCGGTGATGTGCGTGATGCGGCGGGAGCCATCGCGCAAGCGCGCTGCCTGAACGACGACATCGACCGCGGCGCAAATCATTTCGCGGATGGTCCGTGACGGCAGCGCATAACCGCCCATGGTGATCATGGCTTCAAGGCGCGACAGCGCTTCACGCGGCGTATTGGCGTGCAGGGTACCCATCGAGCCGTCGTGGCCGGTATTCATCGCCTGCAGCAGGTCGAAGGCTTCCTGGCCGCGCACTTCGCCGACGATGATACGCTCCGGGCGCATACGCAGACAGTTTCGCACCAGGTCGCGCATCGTGACCTGGCCCTCGCCTTCAAGGTTCGGTGGCCGTGTTTCCAGCCGCACGACGTGGGGCTGCTGCAGTTGCAGTTCGGCGGCGTCCTCGCAGGTGATGATGCGCTCGTCGTCGTCAATGTAGCGGGTCAGACAGTTTAATAACGTGGTCTTGCCGGAGCCGGTGCCGCCGGAGATCAGCGTATTGACACGGCAGCGTCCGATAACCTGCAGGATTGACGAACCTTCCGGCGTGATCGAACCGAACTTGGTAAGCTGCTCAAGGGTGAGCTTGTCCTTTTTGAATTTTCGGATGGTGAGCGCAGGGCCATCGATCGCCAGCGGCGATACGATCGCGTTGACGCGCGAGCCGTCCGGGCAGACGGGCGTCGCAGATCGGCGACGATTCATCGACGCGACGGCCGACCTGGCTGACGATGCGCTGGCAGATATTGAGAAGCTGCTGATTGTCGCGGAAGCGAATGCCGGTTTTCTGAATCTTGCCGGCGACTTCGATGTAGACCGTGCCGGAACCGTTGACCATGATGTCGGCAATGTCGTCGCGCGCAAGCAGGGGTTCAAGCGGGCCGTAGCCGAGCACATCGTTGCAGATGTCATCGAGCAGATCTTCCTGCTCGGAAATCGACATCACGATATTCTTGATCGCGATGATCTCGTTGACGATGTCGCGGATTTCTTCACGCGCGGAATCGGCGTCAAGCTTGGCCAATTGCGCGAGATCGATCGCCTCGATCAACGCGCCGAAGATCGTGCTCTTGACCTCGTAATAGGATTCCGAGCGTCGCGAATCGACCGCGGTCGGGATTTGCGGCGGCTTGGCAGAACCTCCGGTGCCGGGCTTCGCTGTCGGGGCACCGACCAGAGGCGCGCCGAGGCCCGCCGACGGAAATGGTGTCCGCCCAACGTCGTTTGACTTTGCGGAAGGCGCAGGTGCGGGCGCAGGCGCCGCCGGCTGCGGCGCGGCAGCGGGACGCTCCTCGACCAGCGTAGCAGGACTTGCACCGGTGGGACGCTTGCCAAACACTTTACGCTACTCCGACGGCACCTAAGCTCGCTTCCGCAGTCTATCGAACAGCGGCGACAGCAAACTGGAACGCTGTTTCTTCGTGTCGCCGCGGCCGGTCAATTGCTGCGCCAACTGACGGAAGGTCTCAGCGGTCCGATGACCTGAGGAAATCTCCGCAATCATCTGTCCGTTATTGGCTGCGGCACCGAAGATCTGCGGTTCAAACGGAATGATCGCGACCGGCTGGTCTTCGAGCGCCTTGGCAAAATCGGCAGTCTTGATTTCCGGCCGCTTGGGCACTCCGACCTGATTGAGACAGTAGCGCGGCAGCCGATCGTTCGGCCGCGCGGCTTTGAGGAAATCGTAGATGTTCTTGGCGTTGCGGAGGTTCGCAAGATCAGGCGAGGCGACGATGAGAATATCGTCGGCGCTGCTCAGCGCCTGCTTGCTCCAGCCGGTCCATTGGTGCGGCACGTCGAGCACAACGCATGGCACCGTGACACGCAGTGTATCGAAAATGGAATCGAACGCATCAGCACCGAAGTCATAGACGCGGTCGAGCGTTGCAGGCGCAGCCAGAAGACTCAGGTGATCGGTGCATTTTGCCAGCAACCTGTCGACGAATGCCGTGTCGATGCGATCCGGCGAAAACACCGCCTCGGCAATGCCTTGCGGTGGGTCCTGATTGAAATCGAGTCCGGCCGTGCCGAATGCCAGATCCAGATCGGTCACGACCGCGTCCAGCGCCAGGTCGTGCGAAATCGAGAAGGCTATGTTATGGGCGATCGTCGAAGCGCCGACACCACCCTTGGCGCCGACCACAGCGATGACACGTCCAACCGGTTTGGCGTCCGGAGCCGAGAACAGCCCACACACCGCGCGCACGACCTGCAGGGTATCGACCGGCGAAATCATGTAGTCGCTGACGCCGCGCTTCACCAGTTCACGATAGAGCGTGACGTCATTCATCTGGCCGATGACGATCAGCCTCGTGCCGGCGTCGCAATAGTTTGCGAGCTGATCCAGGCCACCGAGGATCTCTTCGTGGCCGTGTTCCGACTCGAGCATGATGACGTTCGGCGTTGGCGAGGTCTGATAGGCCTCAACCGCCGCTGTGAGCCCGCCCATCTGAATCCGCAAATGCGCTTTCGCCAGGCGACGGTCTTCGCCCGCGGCCTGAATGGAAGCAGCGGTCTCAACCGTCTCGCAAAAGGCCTGAACCGAAACGCGCGGCGCCGGCGCGATGTGGTCATCGCCGCCGGCGAATTCAGCGTTTGAGTTCTCTTCATTCATGGCTGGAATAACTTTCATCTCATCAGCTGCTAGTTGCCGAAATCGCTGATCTTGGCCGAAGTCCCGTTGCCATACTGAGTCGCGGTAGATTGACCTTCCCGATACTTTTCGACGACCTGCGTGCGCCGCATCGTATAGGGCGGCGTTTCGCTGCGAGGCTGTACGAGGTCATGCGGGTTATCCACCATGGCTGCGAGATTGTGCTGAGATGCGCAGCCGAAATTCCAATACTGCTTGTTTTCGAAGTGTTCGGGATCCTCGGTGGGACCGATGTCCTTCGGCCACATTCCACACGGCCCTGCCTGTGCAGTCACCTTCGGGTAGGTGATGCGAACTGTTGCGAAAGAGCGCGCTCCGGCATTGTAGGTGCGCACCATCATTGACCCTGGCGGCACACCGCTTGCGGCGAGGATGGACTGAATTTCGCGCAGCGCGCCCGCGGCCGCCTGTTGGTTGACGGTGCCGGCTGGCAGGTCGATCAGCACCCCGCCAGTCGCTTCGTTTCGCCAGGATTGCGCAAACGCCAGAACTTCTCCGCGCTGGCTCGGCGTCAGGGACGCGCGATTGGAGCCGATGAACAATTGCATCGTGCGATCGGCTTCCGTCACCGTGATTGGATGACGGTCGTGGTAGTCAAACGGCGTTACCGGCAAGCCGGCGGCGATTTGCGGCTGATCGGTCTGGCAACCGCAGACCAGCAGGCCGTAACCGGCGACGAGGGCCGCACGCAGCATCACCACCGCAGCGCTGCGGTTGGTGACGGTAGAGGTCCAGAGGGTGCGCATCGGTCGTCTCCAGGCGGCCTTCAGTCGAGAATGAAGCCCAGTTTTCCGTTGTAGCTGTCCGGTGGCGGATTCACCGGCCCGCCGACACCGTAGATCCGGTTGAGTTTGCCAAGCAGGACCTGCGCCGGATCGCTCGGATCGGCGAAGCCGTCATCGGGCCGCGCCAAATCCTTGCTCGCCACCGCACGCACCACGTACGGCATCACCAGGATCATCAGTTCGGTGCGTTGATTGACGTAGTCGTTGCTCTTGAACAGCGGTCCAAGAACCGGAAGCTCCATCAACCCGGGCAGACCAGTGACCGAATGCTTGGTCTGGTCCTGGATCATGCCGGCCATCGCCAGCGCGCCGCCGGACGGAATTTCTACTGTCGTGTCGGCCCGGCGGGTGCGGATCGACGGGATCGTCGCCGATTGCGTCGTGCCCGGCACCGAGATCGTCAGCGAGTTGTTGCTCGACAGATCAGAGACTTCGGTCATCACCTTGAGGCTGATGCGGCCTTCGCTAAGCACCACCGGCGTGAACGCCAGGCTGACGCCGAACTTCTTGAATTCGATCGAGGGTTGGCAAGTCGACGCGCCGCCCACCGAGGCCGTCGAGCAGGAAAATCCGTTCAGAACCGGGAATTCGCCGCCTGCCATGAAGGTCGCGGTTTCTCCGGAGATCGCCGTCAAGCTCGGCTCGGCCAGCGTATGAATGACGCCGACCTGCTCCATCGCCTGCAAGGTCGCGGTGACCGACTTGATCGTGCCGGTGATGCTGGAGGCGGTGAGTGGCTGGCCGTAAGCGGCAAATGGATTGGAATTATTGAAGTTGACGACGTTCGTTCCGTAACCCAGCGAGCCCGAGAGGCTGATGCCGAGCTGCTTGACGACGTCGCGCTCTACCTCGGCAACGGTGACCTTGAGCATGATCTGGTCGCGGCCGCGAACGATGATGTTGTTGACGATCTTGTCTTTACCGTCGCCGCCGCCGAATGCAGTGAACCCCTCGCCCCCGGCGGCCAGGCGGGTGGCGATATCGTAGGCCTGTTGCGCCTCGGCCTGGCTCGACACCACGCCGGAAAGGACAATGCCGTCGCCGATCCCTTCAACCCGGATATCGGAATCCGGCATGATCTGCTTCAAGGCCGTGCGAATACCGCCGAGGTTGCGGGTTACGGCAAGATCGAAACCGGCCAGCTGCTTGCCCTGGGCGTCGAAGAAGAAGACGTTGGTCTGGCCTTGCTTGATGCCGATGATGTAGGCGCGGCGCGCCGAGCGTACGACAGCGTTGGCGATCTTGGGATCGGCAATCAGCACGTCTTTTATGTCGCGCGGGAAATCCACCACCATGGATTTGCTGACGCCAAGAGAAATGGAGCGCGAACCAAGCTCGGTCGAGCTGACCTGGATCGTTTGCGATGGCGGATCGTTCCCTGTTCCGTCGCCGGCCATGCCGGCCTGCCACGGGACAAGCCACGCCGCGACGATCAGGCTCGCGAGAGCAGCGGTCGCGGATCGGTGTCGTTATTGCCATCTTCCGTATTCCTTTGTGCATCATCGCGGCGTCGACACCGTACTTACGCCGTAACGCACTGTGTTGATGGGTCCCACGCTTCTTGTTCGCTTCACTTTCATCGTCATCGGAGCTGTTCGCCTCAGAGTCGACTGAGACTGCGCAATGACAGCGTCAGCGTGCCCTGCTGGCGCGCAAGCTGCAGCGTCTCGATCTGATCGGGCGTCAGCTCAAGTGTCGCGGTTTTGCCGACAACGACTTTCTGTCCAGCCTTTTCCTCGACAGCCTGGTCGATCGCGAGAATCCGGATGTTGTGCAGGATTGTTTCGCTGACGACCTTGTCCGATTGCCCGCCGCCCTGCGAACCCTTGTCGTGCCTGCGTCAGAACGACGTCGACGTGATCGTCAGGCAGAATGAACCCGCCGGCGGCATTTTCCGCTGACACTTCCATCGCGGCTGCGCGCATGCCTTTCGGCAGGACGGCGGCCAGAAAACCCGAGCCCTTGGCGAATACGACCGCCGGATCGCGGATCGGCTCGCCGCTCGCGACCGGGATGCGCACGATGGCGCCGCTGAATTGATGTACGGCGTCGGGCCGATCGGTCTTTTTGATGAAGTTCGGATTGGCCGATGCGGCCGGCCATGTTTGCCAATCGACGTCGCCGTCGCCGATCACCTGACCGCGCGACAAATCATTCTTGGCAACCAGCACATCGACCGTCGCAAGCGGTGGCGGCGCCGCAACCGGAGGCGGTGGCGCCTCGTGATGGCCGCTCGCAAGCATAGCCGCAACCCCGCCGGCGGCGAGGGCGACACCAAGAACGACGAGACGCGCGGCTTTCATTACGCTTCACTTCCCACATGACAACACGGCGGGACGGGCCGTCATCGCGGGATTTGAGCAGCTAAACGTCAAGGCATGGTTAATGAGGCGTATCCAAAGCGAGTTAATGTATGTGTTGCTTTGGGCTTGCCGCGGCGCAACTACGTCAGACGCCGAGCGCGGTCATCCACTCGGTTTGCGGGTAGACGACGAGCGCAGCGATCGCGAGCGCGATGCCGTACGGAACGCCGGTGTCCTGGCGATGCAGCCGTTCCGCCCATGCCTGCCCGAAAAGTATTTGCGGCATCGGCAGCGCGCGGAACTGAATCAACCCGATCGTCAGCGCGCCGCCAAGCAGCGAGGCATAGACCAGATAGTCGGCGAGATGGCCGACGCCGAGCCACAGTACGGTTGCCGCCGCAAGCTTGGCGTCTCCGCCGCCGATCCAGCCTTGCGTAAAGCAGGCAAATGCGACAACCAGCACCGCAGCGCCCGCGCCGGCATGGACCAGCATGTCGTGGCCGCTCATCCCGGTGAGGACCGCAAGGAGGAAGAAACCGGCAACCAGGATCAAGGAGACCCGGTTGGCGATCGTCATCGTAAACAGATCGCTAAAGGCGGCGAACGCCAGCATGACCGGAAACAACGTCAGTCTGATCGTTTCAATCAGCATGGCGTCGCCGGTTTAGGCCTGCGCCGGTTGAGAGGCGGTTTACGCCGCGCGCACAACGCGCCTGAAAAAGAAAAAGGGCCCCGGCGCAATACCGGAGCCCTCTCGTAGCACTGGAAGAACGACGCTTATTTCAGCGGAGCTGGAAACGCTGCGTGAACGTCGAGTTCAGCTTGGTGCCGAGGCCGTGCACAACGGCGATGATCGCAACCGAGATGCCGGCAGCAATCAGACCGTATTCGATGGCCGTGGCGCCCGACTCGTCCTTCACGAAACGTGCAAGAATGGTCTTCATGAGTTGGCTCCTAAGATCCACGTGGCTGTCTGAGCGTGACCCAACGGCCGTTTTGCGCCGGTCGTTTGGATCGTCGCGAAGCTATCAACCAGAAATTTCAATGCGGTTAAGTCAATCGGAGAAACACCGGAGCCAAAGCGCTGTTCCAATATGTAGTTAACAACCGGTTGCAACACGAATGCGTCAATGAAGCTGCGGCTCGATAGCGCATCTCCGTTTGAACCGTCGCCGCTCGAAAGCTCGCTCACGAGACTTGAGTCCGCTGATAACGGTCAAACCGTTCCGACCGCGTATACGTGAACCGTCAAGTTTATCGCCAATCGCGGGATCATCGCCGCCATGCGGCAATTGCAGGGACCTGACTCGTCACACCTTCACGCGGCTTTAATTGATGCTGAACCGATATCACGAGCGAACATGGGTCAAGAACTGCTCGCGTTTTTCGTCGAGGTCGGCCACACCATCGTGAAGGGCGTGCCGATCACGATCGCGTGTTGCCGCTGTATTCACGGTCCTGACCTGGTTCTGGGCCTGCAATCCGGGCCAGGCCGTGGTGGCACAAAGCGCGACCTTGTGACCGATCTCTGCTACTGGTTTTTCATTCCGGTCATCACCCGCTTCCTGCGCATCGGCATGCTCATTGTCGGCGCGGCGCTGCTGTTTCAAATCACCACCGCGGACGGGCTGATAGCCTTTTATGACAACGGCCACGGGCCTCTGGCCGCGCTGCCGCTTGTCGTACAGATGATGATCTTCCTCATCGGCGAGGACATCATGCTGTACTGGACCCATCGCCTGTTTCACGGCGAGCGGATGTGGAAGTACCACGCCGTGCATCATTCATCCGAAGAGCTCGAGTGGATCTCCGCGGCCCGCTTTCACCCGATCAACCTGTTCCTGGGCACCGTATTCGCCGACGTCGTCCTGCTGGTGGCCGGTATTTCTCCCAACGTGTTCGTGGTGCTGGGACCGCTGACCATCGCCCATTCCGCCTTCGTCCACGCCAATCTCGACTGGAAGCTCGGTCCGTTCAAATACGTCATCGCCGGACCGGTCTTTCACCGCTGGCACCACACCGCGGCAGACCGCGGCGGCGAGAAGAATTTCGCCGCGACGTTTCCGGTGCTCGACCTGATTTTCGGCACCTTCTACATGCCGGAGGGCGAACTGCCGGATAATTACGGCATTGCGGATCATTCTTTCCCGACGAGCTTCGCCGGCCAGCTTGCGCATCCGTTCACGGCAGCAGCCCTGCCCCGCGCTGCCGGCAGAAATAACTCCGGCCGGTCAGAGCAAGACCGCCGGTCTCCGGCGCAGCAATCCGGCGCCCGATTTGCACTTCATTCATCAATTTGCAGTCAATTGGACCGGTATAAGTTGCGGCTTCCTTGGTCGTCGAATCCGCGTAGCGTTTCGGAGAGTATCGATGACGGCGTTGTACGTACGCGGCCTCGCGGTGCTTCGCCCTTTGTTCTGGCTGGCGGCAGTCCTTTCGGTCGCCGCCTTCGCATCGCGCGCCAGCGCCGACGAACCGATCATCGTGCGGCTCGACCAGGCGAAGGTCATCAAGCTTCCGGACCGGGCGGCGACGATCGTCATCGGCAACCCGTTGATCGCCGACCTTTCGATCCAGCCTGGCGGCCTCGCCGTCATCACCGGCAAGTCCTTCGGCGCCACCAATTTCATGGTCTTGGACAAGAGCGGCGCGGTCCTCAACGAGCAGAATAGTCGAGGTCCAGGGACCCAGCGATCCCACCGTCGTGGTCTATCGTGGCGTCGATCGGGAAACTTATAGCTGCTCACGCCGTATTGCTCACCGCGGCTTACGCTCGGCGATGAGCAGAAATTCTTCACCGACGACCATGAGCGAGATCACCGCCCGCAATACCCAGGCGCTGGCGGGCGGAATCGGAAAATAATGCGGACGTCGCAGGGTTGAGCAAGCCTTAACGCAAGACCCGGCGTTTCAGCGCGATCGCCACAATAAATCGCCAACGGCTGATGGGTAATCCTTCACACCGGCTTCGCGCCACTCCGTGGCGCTTTGCTGGGTGAGGTTGAGCATGTCCGATCGCCAGAGACTGGCGCTGCTGCGCCGCTTTATTCGTCATCGTAAAGCAACGACCAGCATCGAGTTCGGTCTTCTCGCCGCGCCGTTCCTGGCTTTGTCTTTTGCAACGTTGCAAACAGCGATCATCTTTTTCGCCGGTCAGGCGCTTGAGACCGCGGCAGCAACGTCGTCACGGCTGATCATGACCGGGCAGGCGCAGACTCAGGGCTGGAGCGCGTCGGCACTTCAAGCAACAGGTCTGCGGCACGATGACCGGCATCTTCAATTGCCAGACCGGCGTTTACGTCGACGTCGAGACCTATTCGACTTTCGCCGACGCAAATCTCAGCTCGCCGGTCACCAACGGCAACTTCAACACCTCCGCCATGGGATACAACCCCGGCGGTCCCGGCGACATCGTGGTCGTCCGCCTGTATTACCAATATCCCGTTTTCATGAACCTGATGGGCTTCAACCTCAGCGACGTGAACGGCGGATACAATCTTTTGGCCGCGACGGCCATCTTCAAAAACGAACCCTACGCATCGTCCTGAGGGAGGCGCACCATGAATCGTCTCGCGCAAGCTTTCCAACTGCATGAAACGGTTTTCAACGGAACATAGCGGCGTCGCGGCGCTCGAATTCGCCATGCTGTTGCCAATGATGCTGACGCTGTTTCTCGGCAGCGTGCGAGCTTTCGACCGGCGTCGCCATCAATCGCAAGGCAACGATCGCCGCTCACACCGTCGCCGATCTCGCCAGCCAGTACACCAATATAACCAACGCCGACATGACGAACATTCTCAACGCGGCACCGATATCGTCTATCCATACTCTGTCGAGCAACCTCCAGACCGTCGTCTCGGAGCTTGCGATCGATGCGCAGGGTAACGCGACCGTAGTGTGGAGCGACACGCTCAACGGCACCGCCCGCACGGTCGGATCGACCGTCACCATTCCGAGCAATCTGGCAGCGCCAAACACCTACTTGGTGCTCGGCGAGACGACATACAACTTCACGCCGGCGTACGGTCATGCGATGACCGGGACTATGCCGCTGAGCGACCAGATTTATCTGCGGCCGCGCCAATCGAACGCGGTCACGCGCAGCGCTTCGTGAGCGGAAACTCTACGAGGAGGCCGCGCGGAATCGGCAGCGACTGTCGTCGACTTGATCTTCTCCATGGCGAAGCGCGACGTGACATTTTTCAAGCGGCACCGCGGAAATCAGCTTTTTGTAAAACGTGTCGTAGCCGGCAATATCGGTGACCACGACGCGCAGCATGTAGTCGACGTCGCCGGCCATCCGGTAGAACTCCATCACTTCCGGCATGGCGCCCACCGTCTTGGCGAATTGATCCAGCCAGTCCTGCGAGTGATCGCCGGTCTCGATCGACACAAATACCGTGACGCCAAGCCCGATCCGATCCTGATCGACCAGCGCGACGCGCCGCTGGATGACGCCGTCGGCCTCGAGCCGCTGAATGCGCTTCCAGCACGGCGTTGAGGACAGCCCAACCCGGGAGCCGATTTCGGCAACTGACAGGGCAGCGTTATCCTGCAGAACGGCAAGGATTTTTCGGTCTATGGCATCCATAGAAATATTCTTCCAATGATTGGCCGATATCGCCTATCTATATAGAAAAATATTCCAAATCAAGTGGACTTTTGCGCGTCCGGCGCCTGCCGGGGCCCCAGGAAAGCCTCGACTTCGGCCCGCGTCGGACAGCCGGTTGGACCTCCCAGCCTCGTACACTTGATCGCCGGCAACCGCGGATCCGAAGCGCATCGCCTCGACCACGCCACGGCCCTCCGCAATCGCGAGCACAAAGCCGCCATGAAAGGTGTCACCGGCGCCGAGCGTATCGACGGCTTTGATTTCGAACACCGGCAACTGGCGGATCGCGCCATCGTCCATGATAGACGATGTCATTTGGCCCATTGCTGACGGCAAGAAATGCTTTGGTCTGCCGCGCAATACGCTGCAGCCCCGCCGCAAGATCTGCAACGCCGGTCGTGGCGCGCAGACATTCGGAGGAAAAAATAACGTGCGAGGCGACGCGAAACAGCGGATCGTCCTCGACTGTCGGCCGATCACCGTCGAGCACCACCGGGATATTGCGCCGGCGGGCCGCCTCACAGATCGGCCGCACAAAATCCGGATAGCGGTTGTCGGCGAGAACGGCATCGGCGGTACGCCACCGCCGCAGTCTGGGTCGGCCGGCACGGCCGTCGCAATACGCTCGTCGCGATAGGTCACGATGGTGCGGTCGCCGCGCGCATTCATGAAAATTGCCGACAGTGCCGTCGAGAGTCCCGGAATGCGCGGGCAGAACGCGCAGTCGATATTCTCGCGGGCAAGAGCCGGCAAGCACACGATCGCCGTTGGGATCCTTCGCCCGCCGGACCGCCCATCGGACCGGCAAGCGACACGCGGCCGCCAAGCCGCGCGATCGCGACGGCGGCATTGGCGGCGCAGCCGCCATTGACGATGAAAAATCCGGTCGCCTGGACCTTGCCGTCGGGCTGCGGAAATTCTTCGACGCGAAACACTTCATCGAGAACGATGATACCGGTGCAGAGAATTCGCGGCGCAGACTTAGCGGAAGACATCGCTGCCGTTCTCGACGTAGTCGCGAATAATATGGTGCGCGATGGCAATCGGCGGCGGCGTGGTCAGTCCGTCGGGATGGCGCGCTGCCAGCATCGCCGCCAGTTCCTCACGGTCGAACCAGCGCGCGTCCTCGATTTCGCTGCGATCGATCACGATGTCGTCGGACTTTGCTTCGGCATGGCAGCCGATCATCAGCGACATCGGAAACGGCCACGGCTGCGACGCGAAGTATCTTACCCGGCCCGCCACGATCCCGACTTCCTCAAGGACCTCGCGGCGGACCGCTTCCTCGATCGTCTCACCCGGTTCGCAAAATCCCGCAAGACACGACCACATGGTCGCGGCAAAGCGCGGCGAGCGCCCAAGCACGCAGCGATCGCCGGCAATCACCAGCATGATCACAACCGGATCGGTGCGCGGGAAATGCTCGACATGACAGTTCGGGCAATCGCGCCGCCAGCCGGCCTGCACAACCTGTGTCGGCGTTCCGCAGTTCGGACAGAAGCGATGCCGCGCATGCCAGCCTAACAGCGCCTTGGCTTCCGCGAGTGGCGGCAGATGCTCGGCATCGACCAGACCCTGGACGGCAATCGAGCGCAGGTCGGTGATTTTCAGATCATTGCGCGTTTTCAACGGCTCAATCGACTTGCGGATCGAGCCCGAAGCCGAAGCGCGGCGCATCATTCAGCAGACCCAAAAAGATTTTTTCGCGAGTTGCGCCAAGTCCATTGGCTTCGGCGACGGAAAACAACGGGTCCGTCAGTTCGCCCCGTTGTTTCATGACGACTTGTTCGCCGCCAATCACATAGGCGCCGGCTCGCGGATCGTCCGCGAATTTTGCCAACAGAGCGTCGTCGGTGCGGCGATCGGCGGCGCGATCAATCAAGCTCGCCGTATAGCCGAGATGCGGATGTGGGCCGAGTTCGGAGCGGGTCGGACACGTCAGACCAAGCTGCAATTACTTGGCTGATTCACGCAACGCTCGCCGCCGACACGAACCGGACACGATGGCGATGCGGAAGGTCATCTCTTGCTCCTGGCGCTCCCGTTGTTTGCGCAGGATTGAAGCCGTGACCATGAAAGAGGTCAAGGCGAGCCGATATTTAATCGGCCCGCCTCAGCCATTTCATCGGTCATCTTCAGCGCAAAGCGCCGACGGCGCCCTTATTCGTAGAAGACGTCGGGCACGACCTCAATCACGTTGCCTGAGGCGATGTCGACCATCAGCAGATCAGGCCCATACCGAACCCATTGCGCGCCGGGCGGGGGCGGATCGAGGCCAAGCGTTGCCCAATCGGTATAGTAGTAATTTGGCGCCAGGAAGAACGGCGGCAGCACTGCACCCACGGCCCAGCGCCGATAGCCGTAGCCCGGAGGATAAATAAACGGCGACACACGGACCGGGTTGAAGAAGTGGCCGTGATAGCCGAACTGCGGACGGCCTCCGGGTCCCATATGGGGCGGCCCTCCGATCGGGCCGGGATGAGGACCGGGCACAAAGCCTGGCCGTGCGTGGGGAGGACCGCCCGGCCCTGGTCCATGCGCCACCGGTCCACGCGGCACGAACGCGGGACGCGCATGTGGCGCCCCTCCGGGCGGACCATGCGGCGCTCCGCCAAGGGGACCGTGCGGCGCTCCCCGCGGCGCCCCGCCCTTTTGACCCTGATGTTGCGGCTGCTGAGCAACGGCGAGAGCCGGCAGCATCAGTGCCATTAATCCCGCTAGAGCAATCGCACGCCGCATCGGAACCTCATGTGTAATTGGGGAAGATTCGAATCGAGACTAGCAAACCAGCCCAGCTCTGTAAGCACTCACAATTAGCGCCCTGGTTTGCGTAGAATACGAACGCGCCGCCATTTTGTTCCGACCGAGAGGCAAATTCATGTCCCGCACACCTCGTATCGCCATCATCGGCGGTGGCATCGGTGGACTTGCCGCAGCGCTGGCGCTCGAACAGCGCGGCGCCGAGACCATCGTATGCGAGCAGACCGGAGCGCTCAGCGAGATCGGGGCTGGTCTCAATCTGACGCCCAACGCCGTCAAGGCGCTGCGCGCGCTCGGCGTCGAGAAGCAGGTTCAGGCGATCGCCGCGGAAACCGATTTCTTGAATATCCGCAGTTGGAAGAGCGGACGTTACATTTCACGCACCAAACGCGGAGACTTCCGCCAGAAATTCGGCGCACCAAATCTTTCGGTCCATCGCGCCGATCTGCTCGAAGTGCTGGCGACGGCGCTCAAGACAACGCAATTTCGCTTCAACGCCCGCTGCATCGGCGTCGAAAGCAATGAACAATCGGCCGTTGTTCAGCTTCGCCGATGGCAGTTCGATCGAAGCCGACATTGTCGTTGGCGCCGACGGCATTCATTCGGTGGTGCGCACTGCGCTGTTCGGCGCCGACGCGCCGCATTTCACCGGCTGTGTCTGCTGGCGCGGCATGGTGCCGGTCGAAGCCGTGCCCGCTGAAATCGACACTGAAGAACGGCGCCATGTGGCTCGGGCCGCACGGTCATGTCGTCCACTATCCGGTGCGCCGCGGCGAACTGCTCAACATCGTCGCCCATATCGACAGCGACGCCTGGACCGAGGAGTCATGGACGCGGCAATGCGACGTATCGGAAGTGATCGAGACCTACGCCAACTGGAATCCGGTTCTCAGCGCGTCTCTATCCACGCAGCGAGCAATGGTACAAATGGGCGCTGTATGATCGCGATCCACTCGAACACTGGGTGAAAGGCCGCGCCACGCTGCTCGGCGACAGCGCTCACGCCATGTTGCCCTATCTCGGCACCGGCGCCGGCATGGCGATCGAAGACGCCGTCGTGCTCGGCGCTGCGGTGGCACGGGAGCCTGACGATCTTTGTGCGGCGCTTGCCGCCTACGAGCAATTGCGCGTGCCGCGTACCAAGGCCGCCGTTCTGGGCGCCCGCGCACGCGCCAAGGAAAATCATCTGGCTTCGCCCTTGGCGCGGCTGCGGCGCGACATTCAATTCTTCTTCCGCGAGAAATTCGGCGGAACAGACAACACCGCGTTCAAGGTCGGCTGGCTTTACGACTACGACGTCGGCCGCGCGTTACAGTGACAGGTACGCGCTGGCGGATTGCGGCGGCAAAGCGTTCCAGCGCCGCTGGATCGCTGGCGCACCGCGGCGCAATACCCCAGATCGGCTTGGGCCAAAGCGGATCGTCTTTGCGGCGCGCCACGACGTGGATATGAAGCTGCGGCACCACGTTGCCGATCGCGCCGACATTGAGCTTGTCGCAGCGGGTTTCATCCTTCAGCGCCCGTGACGCCAGCGACAGCTCATCCATCAACTGCGCCTGCTCCTGGCCAAGATCGATGATGTCGCTCACGCCGGCCCTTCGCGGCACCAAAATCAGCCACGGGAATTCGCCGTCGTTCATTGCCAGAACGCGCGACAACGCGAGATCGCAGACCGGCACGGTGTCTTTCGCCAGTTGAGGATGCAGCGACCAGCCGGTTTCGGGCATTTCTGGCTCTCCGATCGAACCGCGCAGGGTTATCATGGCAGCGCAAGCGTTGGCTTGCTTTCTACCCCTCCCCGGCCGATATAAACCCCGGGAGGTTGGCGGTGGGCGAGCCACTCGCCAACCGGGTCAGGTCCGGAAGGAAGCAGCCCTAACGAGCGCGGTTCGGGTCGCTCGTCAGCCTCCCACCTTTTCACCGATGCGGCCCGCGTTGCGCGCAGCGAAAATGCGGGGACAACCGGCCCGCATTCGCGCCAATCCAGGGTCTGCTACGCTCAATCCGGATACGATTTTGAGTCCAAATGAACGACACCACCGCCACATCCGGCTCCTATCGCGTTCTGGCGCGCAAGTACCGGCCGTCGACCTTCGACGACCTGATCGGTCAGGAAGCGATGGTGCGCACAGTCTCGAATGCCTTCGAGACCGGCCGCATTCCGCAGGCCTGGGTGCTCACCGGCGTGCGCGGCGTCGGCAAGACCACGACCGCGCGCATTCTCGCCCGCGCGCTCAATTACGAGTTGCCGGACGGTTCGGTGACCGGCCCGACCATCAAGATGCCGACGCTCGGCGTGCACTGCCAGGCGATCATGGAAAGCCGCCATCTCGACGTCATCGAGATGGACGCTGCATCTCACAACGGCGTCGAGGACGTACGCCAGATCAACGAAGCGGTGCGCTACGCGCCGGTCTCCGCCCGCTACAAGGTTTATATCCTCGACGAAGTGCACATGCTCTCCGGCGCGGCATTCAACGCGCTGCTCAAGACGCTGGAAGAGCCGCCGGCGCACGCCAAATTCATCTTCGCCACCACCGAAATCCGCAAAGTGCCGATCACGGTGCTGTCGCGCTGCCAGCGCTTCGATCTGCGCCGGGTCGACGCCGCAATGCTGGTCAAACACCTGCAAGGTATCGCCGGCAAGGAATCGATCACCGTCGAGCCAGAGGCGCTGGCGCTGATCGCCCGCGCCGCCGAAGGCTCGGTGCGCGATTTCACTTTCACTGTTCGATCAGGCGATCGCGCATGCCGCCGGCCCGGTACGCGCGGAAGACGTGCGCGGCATGCTCGGCCTCGCCGACCGCACCCGCATCATCGATCTGTTCGAAGCGCTGATGCGCGCCGATATCGCGCGCGCGTTGCAGGAACTGCGCGATCAGTATGACACCGGCGCCGATCCCGCGATGGTGCTTGGCGATCTTGGCCGAGTTCACCCATTTCGTAACACGGGTGAAGATCGTACCGGCGGTCGCCGACGACGTTTCACTGACCGAAGCCGAGCGTACCCGCGGCCGCGCTTTTGCGGCGAAGCTGTCGATGCGCGTGCTCGCCCGCACCTGGCAGATGCTGCTCAAGGGCATCACCGAGGTCGAAGCCGCCGGACGTCCGATCGCGGCTGCCGAGATGGTTCTGGTCCGTATTGCCTATGCCGCCGACCTGCCTACCCCCGATGAAGTCGTCCGCTCGTTGAACGATGGCGCGCGCGGCAACGGCGCGGGTTCGGCTCCGTCGGCATCCCCCTCGCGCCCGGAAATGCCGGCGCGATCCGAACTGCCGCGCGGCGGAGGAGCGACGCGGACCGTTGGCGTCCGCGATGCCGATGAACGAGCCCGTAGCTCGCAGACGCCGAAACCGCTATCCCGACGCGGGCCATCAAGACTTTTGAAGATCTTGTCGCGCTCGCCGCCGAAAAGCGCGACTTGACGATGAAAAGCGCGCTGGAACGCGACGTGCGTCTCGTGCGCTTCGAAGACGGCAGGCTTGAAATCGCGCTGGAAGCAAGCGCGGCAAAATCGCTGGTCAACGACCTGTCGAAAAAACTCGCCGACTGGACCGGCCGGCGCTGGATGATTGCGGTCTCGACCGAAGCCGGCGCCGGATCGCTGCGCGCCCAGGCCGAGGCGCGCAAGGCCGAACTGAAAAACGACGTGCGCAGCGACCCGCTGGTGCAGGCGGTGTTGGCCCGTTTCCCCGGCGCTGAAATTGTCGAGGTGCGCCCGCCCGCCAGCGCTCCGCCTGCCGACTGCCGGACGACATGCCGCCCGATAGCGAGAGTGACCCCGATGCCTGATTTTCTCGGCCTGATGAAGCAGGCTGCCGAATTGAAATCGAAGATGGAAAACATGCAGGCCGAGCTCGACCGCATGGAGGTCGAGGGCACGGCTGGCGGCGGCATGATTACAGTCACGCTCTCCGGCAAAGGCGATCTGCGTCACGTCAAGGTCGATGAGTCCCTGCTCAAGCCGGACCAGAAGGAAATCATCGAAGATCTGATCGTCGCCGCTCACGCCGATGCACGGCGCAAGCTTGAGACCATGCTGCAAGACAAGATGCAGGCGATGACCGGCGGCCTGCCGCTGCCGCCGGGGCTGAAATTGTTCTGATGCCTTCGATCTCTGCCGGTCCCGAAATCGAACGTCTGATCCAGCTGCTGGCCCGCTTGCCCGGGCTCGGGCCGCGTTCGGCGCGCCGCGCGGCGCTGTTTCTCATCAAGAAGCGCGAGCTGGTCATGGCGCCGCTCACGTCGGCGCTGCAGGCGGCGATGCGAGAAAATCCAGATCTGCCGAACCTGCGGCAATATCGATACGCAGAACCCGTGCGCGGTGTGTACCGATCCGCGGCGCGACCAGGCTGCGATCGTTGTTGTCGCCGATGTTGCCGATCTCTGGGCGCTGGAACGGGCCCATGCCATCAATGCGCGCTACCACGTCCTCGGCGGCACGCTCTCACCGCTCGACGGCATCGGCCCCGACGACCTGACCATCGACGCGCTGATCAAGCGCGCGCACGATCCGGAGGTCAAAGAGATCATTCTGGCGCTCAACGCCACGGTCGACGGCCAGAGCACCGCCCATTACATCACCGACCTCCTCCACGAGGCCGGAGTGAAGGTGACGCGGCTGGCTCATGGCGTGCCGGTCGGTGGCGAACTCGACTACCTCGACGAGGGCACCCTTGCCGCCGCAATCCGCAGCCGGACGCCTTTCTGAGCGAATGCCTGCGATTTAGTCAGCCACCGCCTGCTGCGCGGCCAATGGCGAGTTTCCGGCTGAAAACGACCGGCGAAATGGCGCGATTCCAATAGCAGCGCCATCGCCAGAAACTTGGCCCACCCCTTGCATAGTAGGGTTTGCGATCTCGGTCTCACTCGTCGTGTTGAATGAGGTTGCTGGAGCCCCCGGAGATCCCGGCACTGGGGGCTCCATTTTATTTTCGGGAACCCCTTCCACCACCCCTGTCGCCCTTGCTTGCGCCGCCGGCCGGCGCTGTGCACATCATTGCTGTGCCTTAAGTACTCACGCCTTTGGCAAGCAAGGACAGGCCGGTTGCAATGAGTGACGTCGTTCCTTTCGACAAGAGCTTCGATCTGGTTCCGGACCAGCCGAAGGAAGTTGCCCCGCTTGGTCCGGGCGGTCGCGGCCAACAATCCGAGCCCGTTCACCTTCAAAGGCACGGTCAGCTACATCATCGGCCGCGGCAAAGTCGCGATCCTCGATCCCGGGCCAGACGACGATACCCATGTCGCGGCACTCCTCGACGCCGTTCGCGGCGAGACCGTGACCCATATCTTCGTCACCCACACCCACCGCGATCACTCACCTGCCGTGCCCAAGCTGAAAGCCGCGACCGGCGCCAAAGTTTACGCCCAAGGCCCGCATCGCCTGGCGCGGCCGCTGCACGTCGGCGACACCAACCGGCTGGACGCCTCCGCCGACATGGATTTTCGCCCCGACATCGCCCTGCCCGACGGCGAGGTCGTCCGCGGCGACGGCTGGAGCATGGAGGCCGTATTCACGCCGGGCCATACCGGCAATCACATGGCCTACGCGCTGCCGGAATCGAATCTGCTGTTCTCCGGCGATCACGTCATGGGCTGGTCGACAACCATCGTTGCGCCACCGGACGGCGCGATGAGCGACTACATGAACTCGCTCTACAAGCTGGCCAAGCGCACCGAGCCGCTTTACCTGCCCGGCCACGGCAATCCGGTGCGCAACGCTCCGCGCTTCGTGCAGCATCTGATCGAGCATCGGCGCGGGCGCGAGGCTTCGATCCTGCACCGGCTCGACAAGGGCGCTGCCGATATTCCGACGATCGTCAAAGCCGTCTATATCGGCCTCGACCCGCGCCTGACCGGCGCCGCCGGGCTTTCGACGCTCGCGCACCTCGAAGAGCTTGTCGCGCGCGGCGCAGTCGTTACCGACGGGCAGCCTTCGATCAGCGGCACTTACCGCTTGGCTTGAGGTCCTTTGGCGCCCGGCTGCGGCTTGGGTGGCGTTGGCGCCGGCGCGGGCTTCTTCGGCAACGCCAGAACGTCGTCGATATCGCTGATCAAATTGCGCACGCGCGACGCATTGGTGCCGAAATCGTGGCGGCCGTAACGGGACGCCGAGCGCACGTCGATACGCGCGCCGTCGCTGGTGGCCCGGATCCGCACCACCACGTCGTCGCGGAAGCCCATGATCGGCGTGCGCGCGATCGCTTCGATAATTCCTTCGCGCCCAACAGACACAGGTTGAGGACCGCGTGCGTTGGGCGCCGCAGGCGGGCCGCCTTGCGGCGGCCGGGCATCGACAACCCGCCACTTCCGCTTGGTGATGACCTTCATCGCCGCGTCGTAAGCTTCCTGGGCCGTCGAGTTGGTGAGGTCCGGCTCGATGTCGGAATAGGCGGCATGTTGCTGCTCGGCGGCATAGAGGCCCGCATAGGTGATCGGATTGGCGTCGCGCGGCCGCAGGCGCGCGATGGCGTCGAACCGCGGCGGATCGATCGGATCGGTGGTGATGTCGTAGATTGCCGGCAGCCGATACGCCTTGATGCCGAGATAGGCCGGATAGGCGATCAGCGCGAGCCCGATGAACAGCGCCGCCAGGGCCTGCTTGGTGCCGGCGACACCTTCAAACCAGATGACGATGAGCGCGCTGATCGCAAGCAGGATCGCGACCACCGCCAGCATCAATCCGCCGGCAAAGGTCGACAGCGCCGGCACGATTTCCAGAGCCCCGGAGCGGACGACAATGATGGCCAGTATCGTCGCGGCGAGCGAAAAAAAGGCGATCCGGCGCGCCCAGACCGCAAGCCGCGAAACCGGCTCGTCAACAATACGATGTCGTGCCATCGCCGCTCGGCCTGCCCCCAGATCCCCAGCGTCTGCTTTAGCGTGTCACGGGCCGCCTCGTCGAGCAGCAGCGCCGTCGCACCATCTATAATGCGTGGATGGCCTTATTTTGCGACCAGAAGGCCGATATTAGACGGCGGTTTTATGTTACTTGCTGCTGCAAAGAGCAGCGATACAAAGTCGCGAAAGACATCGCCGGACGTCAGATAGACCACACTAAAATGACATCAATCTACCGCCGGACTCTCCTCAAAAATGGCGCCGCACTTGGGGCCAGCCAAGTCATCGGCGCACCGTTTATCATCTCGGCGCTTGGCGACGAGCCGGTGAAAATCGGCATGGTCAATCCGGTGACCGGCGCGCTTTCGGCCTTGGCCCAAAGCGAGGTCGATGGAGCAAAATACGCCGAAGCCGAAATCAACAAGAACGGCGGCATCCTCGGCCGGCCAATCCAGCTCCTCGTCGAAGATTCCGGCAACGATATTGGCGCGAGCGTTCAGAAGACCCGCAAGCTGATCGAACGCGACCAGGTGACAGCAATCCTTGGCAGCACCGACTCAGGCATGGCTCTGGCCATGGCCGCAGTCGCCAATGAAAAGAGAGTGCTGCACATCGTCACCGGCGGCCATGCCAATCCGCTGACCGGCACAAGCTGCAAGTGGAACGTCTTCCGTGTTTGCGGCAGCACCTCCATGGACGTCAACGCCGTGACCGCAGAATTGATAAAGCGGTTCGGAAAACGCTGGTTCTTTATTTCGCCGGACTACGCTTACGGCCACACGCTGCAGGATGCCTTCGTCAAAGCGCTGAACAGGTTTGGGGGAACTTCCGACGGCGATAGCGGTCCGGTAAACAACCCCGATATTGCTTCCAGCCTGGGCAAAGCCAGGAGTTACAAACCGAACGTGCTAATCAATAACCTGTTTGGTCAGGCGCAGATCAATTGCATCAGGCAATTCAACCAGCTCAACATGGGAAAGGACATGGTGTTGGCTGGCGCCTTGTTCGAGCTTGAAAACATCAAGAGCGCCCAGGCCGACGCCCAGGCGGGCTGGTGGACGATGGATTGGTGGTGGAGTCAGCGCAACGTGCCTGAAACAATCCGGTTCGTGTCCGATTATCGCGCAGCGACCAAAAAGACACCGTCAGCGCGCGACTGGTTCGGTTATGTGTCGATGCATTCCGTGCGATTGGCGGCGGCCAAGGCGAAATCACTTGAGAGTCTGGCGCTTTCGAAAGCGATGGAGAATATGGAACTGCCGCGCGAGATCGCGTTGCAACCTGGAACAGCGCGCTATCGCGCCGCCGATCACCAGCTGATGTCGAACCTGTTTGTCGGCGAAGTCCATCCGCCCAAGGCTGGTCCCGATGACGTATTCGCTGCGGCCTCGATCGTTCCTGGCGAGCAGGCGGCGGATCCGGTAGCGGACAACGGTTGCAAGATGGAGCAGCCAGCTTGAGCGTCTGAGCATCGAGCGCTCAGGATGAGCTCATGGATACCCGCTACAGGCCGAGCAATCGCTTAGTATTGCCGCCCGCAAGCGCCGCGATGGTGCTCGCGTCAAAGCCTTCGACTTCCGCAATGTGCCCGATCGGATCGAAGTCAGCCATGTCGTAAGGATAGTCGGTTCCCATCACTACGTGATCAGCGCCAAACACACGGACCAGTTCCGCGAGCTGATAAGGCGTGAACACCACCGTATCGACGTAGACGCGCTTGAGATACGTGGTCGGCGGTTGCGGCAGCGAGCCGTGACTGTCCGAACGCGCGCCCCAGGCGTGATCGATGCGGCCCGGGTAACCACCAAGATAGCCGCCACCGTGTACGGCAAGAATCTTGAGTTTGGGGTGGCGCTCCAGGACGCCATCGAAGATCAGGTAGTGCAGAGCCAGCGTCGTCTCGAGCGGATTGCCGATAACATTGTTGAAATAGAACCGCTCAAGACGTTTCGCGTCGGTGAAGCCATTGGGATGCAGCATCACCAGCACGCCAAGCTCTTCCGCCTTTTTCCAGAACGGCGCAAAAGCCGGATCGGACAGCTCCCTGCCGGCGACATTGGTGATCACCTGAACGCCGGTGAAGCCCAATTGCCTGACGCCGCGTTCGAGTTCTTTGGCCGCTTCGTTGCCATCCGGCATCGGCACGGTGCCAAATCCCTTGAAACGGTCGGGCTTCTTCGCACAGAACGCGGCGATGCCGTCGTTGACAATCTGCGCTGATTTGACGGCAATCTCGATTGGCACGGTGTAGTAGCACTGCGGCGGGGGCGGTGCGATCATCTGCATATCGACGCCCATCGCGTCGAGATCGGCCAGGCGCTGGTCGACGCCGGCGCGTCCGCGAATGTCCGCTTCCTGTTTCTGGTTGAGCGCTTTGGTCTCGGCATTGGCGAAGTGCGCCAACGGGATCGTCGACAGATCAAGATGCGGCTCTACAAATTTCGCCGCTTCGGGCACCGCGACATGAGAATGAATGTCGATGGTGGTGCCCTTCGGCCGCACCTCGCGCCCCGGTTTGCCATGCTTGCGGGCCGCCGTTGCGCCGTACTTGTTCCACTGTTCAGTCATATCGCCGTCCTGAAAGCCCATCCGTCGGGGATCGGAAGACTATCCCATCCGGCGAAAAGTCAAACCTCGATTTGGCGGGCGATCTGCACGAAATTCTGCGTCGGGATATTGAAGCGATCGGCCAAGTGGACCGAATTGCGATAGAGGAAGGAAAACAGGAGCCTGCGCCATGCCGGAAGACGCGGCTTGTGTTTGCGCTGCACTACATAGTCGCGCTCGCTGAAGTATATCGCATTGTCGAGATTGACCGGGCATTGGTCTTTGTCGCGGTGCAGCGCCTTTGCCACATCGGGCGTATCAATAAATCCAAAGCGCAGTGTCCCATGCCAGAAACCTTCGCCAAGTTTTTCAAACTTGATCCTGTCCACAGGGCTCACCCGCGGCCTGCCTGAAAAGCTCACCGTCAGCGCAACAGTCTGTTCGTACAGAGAACCCATCTGCTTCACATGGTCGGCGATAAGCGCCGGAACGGAACCGCGAAACCGGGTGATGAAGATGGCGGTTCCCGGGGTACGCGCGATCTTGCGGTCCCGCAGTTGCCGGACGAATTGCTGGATGGTTTGCGCGTCGCGCTCCTGGGCGCGATGCATCGCATCGATCCCGCTGCGCCACGTGATCATGATCGCAAAGATTGCGGCGCCGACGACCAGAGGTATCCAGCCGCCTTGAGCAATCTTCAGCAGATTGGCGGCAAAGAAGACGATATCGACCGTAATGAAGAGCGCGAAAAGCGTGATCGCAGCGGACCTCCGCCATCGCCATATCGTTGCCATCACGCGATAGAGGATTGCGGTTGTCATCAGCATTGTGGTCGACACGGCAGCGCCGTAAGCGCCGGCAAGCGCGTCAGAATGACGAAAGACAATGGTCAGCGCCAGCGTACCAAGCATCATCAGCCAGTTCACGAACGGAACATAGATCTGGCCGTATTCTTCCGACGAGGTCTGGGTAATGTGCATGCCCGGCAACCAGCCGAGTTGCATGGCCTGCCGCGTCAGCGAGAAAGCGCCGGTGATAATGGCCTGACTGGCAATGACCGTCGCCGCCACTGAGATCGCGACCGCAGGATAAAGCAGCCAGCCTGAGACCAGTGCAAAAAAAGGTTTGTCGCCACCGAGATTTTGTAACACCAGCGCCGTTTGCCCGGCATAGTTCAGCAATACCGCCGGCAGCACGATAAATGCCCAGGCTATGCGGATCGGCTCGCGGCCAAGATGCCCCATATCGGCGTACATGGCTTCGGCCCCGGTAACGCAAAGAAATATCGCGCCGAGAATACCAAAGCTCGCGCGGCCGCTATGGGCGAGAAACAACGCTGCGTAACGGGGATCGGCCGCCAGAAGGACGTGAGGTGCGCTGATAACGCCGACGACTCCAATGGCCGCTATAAAAACAAACCAGACCAGCATCACCGGTCCGAACAATTTGCCCACGGCCGCGGTGCCGTAGCGCTGCACCAGAAACAACATCAAGAGAACGACCGCCGCAATCGGCATCGTATAAGGCGCAAAATCCTTGCTTGCAGTCTCGAGGCCTTCGGCGGCACTCAAGACCGAGATCGCCGGTGTAATCATCCCGTCGCCATATAGCAGCGCAGCACCGATCAGCCCGCAGATCACGAGATAACGATAGCGTCCGCGCCAACTCGCGCGCGTCAGCGACATCAGCGCCAGGATGCCGCCTTCGCCGCGATTGTCGGCGCGCATCACAATCAGGGCATACTTGATCGAAACAACGACGACGAGCGTCCAGAAAATCAGCGACAGGCTGCCGAGGGCACCGCGCTCATCGAACGAGCCGCCGTTTGCGGCGGAGATGGCAGGAAAGACGTAAAGCGGGCTGGTCCCGATGTCGCCATAAACGATGCCGAGTGCGGCGACGATCGCCAGCGGCTTGAACCGGGAGGGTGTGCCAGCGGGCTTTGGAGCTTCGGCACGCGCATTACCCTGCCCTCCGACGCCTACTTGGGCTTCACGCGCGTCATTCAAATGAATTCTCCCTGAAAAACGGGCGCCCGTTACCAGAACGCGCATTCCCGAGTCCGGTTCAACGCATCGCCGCGCTCACCGATCAATTTGATCAGATCCTTTCGGAGCGCGCTTTGCGCGCCATCAGAAACGGTACCAAGGCGGCACATAAGCCGCACACAGCGCTCAGCCCCGTCACTTCAGCCAGCGGCACCGCCGTACCATCGGCAAACAGGCCGTAAAGCTGCGCGAACGCCGCACCGAGGAAATTTTGTACAAACACGCCGATGCCCGCGGCGGTCCCGGCCAGTTTCGGATTAGTCGCCATAGCGCCGGACTGCGCATAGGGCAACGAAAGACCTTGCGACATGGTGATGAAGAAGCCCGGCACGAATAACGTCAGCGGAGAAATGTCCCCGAAAAGCAACAGAGCCGATTGCACGGCAATAACAATGATGAGCTGCAGCGATCCGGCAAGCACCATGGTTTCGTTGGCGACGCGTCCGGCGACGCGGCTGGAAATGAAATTCCCGAACAGATAGCCAAAAGGAAACAGCAGGAAATAGATTCCAAACTCGGTCGACGGACGGTGCAGTACATCCTTCAACAGGCTTGAAGCCGCCGTTGCGGTGGCGAGGAACGCGCCGGTGCAGAACCCGCTCTGCAGCACGAACGCGGTAAAGCGCGGGTGACCGAAAAGATCGGCATAATTTCGGAGCAAGCTGCCCCGATCTTGTGTCGCCAGCGACGGGGGCCGCGACTCAAACACGACAAGATAAGCGATGACTGCGATAACCGCGCCAAAGGCTAGCGCGAAACCGAACACACTGCGCCACCCGAAAGCATCGATCAAAATGCCGCCGACGATCGGCGAAATCATCGGCCCAATCGTGTAAGCCATCGTCAAATAGGCAATAGCTTTGATCAACCGTTCGGGGCCGTACACATCCTGCGCAATCGCGCGGCCAAGCGTGATGCCGCAGCCGGCACCAATCGCCTGAACCAGACGGCCGGCTACCAGAGGCACCACCGACGTCGCGAGCGCGGAAATCGCGCTGCCAGCCAGAAACAGCGCCAGACCGGACAGCAGCACCGGACGCCGTCCGTATCGATCCGATAGCGAGCCGTAAAACAGCGTTGCGAATGCCATGCCGAACAGCGCAATGCTGAAGGTAAGCTGCGCAAGCGACGAAGAGAGACCGAGCGCCACTCGCACCGCGGGGATTGCCGGCAAGAACAGGTGAACGGCCAAAGGACTGATCAGGGAAATGGCCGCAAGCGCAAAGGCGAACAGCGGTCCGGGCGTTGATTTCATGAATGCGCTGTATTGCCTAAGCGGAAAGCAGTTCTTGCACGGCGCGATAGGCTTGGTCTATCGCCGAGTCGGTGTAAGCGGCCGCGCCGGAGTTTGCGTTCGCGATCGCAATCCGGCCGAACCGTGCGCGCCCGATCACGTGCGGCTGCTCGCCGTCCGGCCATTGCGGATCGAACAACTGGTTGTACTCGTAGGCGTAGCCGTGCGGCCAGCGATTGACCGTAATCGCTGTTATGTCACGCGCCGGATCGAATCCTCCGGGCCCAAGGATTCGGCCTAGCTGGCCATGGATATTGCGCTCGAAGGTTTCAAAACTGGTGTTGAGAATGTCGTACTGCCCTGCCCGGTGCTGATCCCGCTCCGGCAAGCCGGGCTGGCAAGGCGTGCGCACCATATGGAGCAAGATCGGCTCGTCAGGAGAACGAACGCTGCGATAGCCTCCGATATCGACGGCCTGATTGAGTGAGAGCGTCGAAAAATACGATCCTGGCGCATAAACCGAAGAGGTGCCGAGCGCCTTGAAAGCCTTCCAGTTCCGTAACGCCACACTCGTGTAGATCAGCGGCACCTTGACCGGATAGCGTAGCGCCTCTTTTTGCTTTTCCGGCAAGTCCGGACAGAGAAAAGGAATTATCATATTCCAGCACGCAAGGACGCACGCGCCGGTGCGCACCGTATAAGCCTCGCCGCTGCGAAAGTACGTGACCTCGGCTTTGTCGAAGGCGCCGGTGTCGCCAAGATTTCGGGCGTTTACAACAGTGCTGCTGAGTCGCACGCGCACCGGTGAATCAAGCCGGTCTAGCTTTGCATAATCGACCCGCGCGCTGACAACATCCTCCGCGCTGGTGCCCGGCACGGCATCGGGAATGAGATCGCGCACCAGCAGGCGGGCGATCGACGCGTTGCCGTCCGGAAAATGGAACGTGTAGGAGCCGCCGGTTTCAGCGTAGCCCGAAGCTGTATATCCGGCATGCGCAGCAGAGCCGGCCTCAAGGCCAAGGCCCTGAAAGCCGGGAAATTTGAAAGCCCAGACATCGAGCGCGGATACCGCGTCAATGCCAACGCCCCATTCTCCATGCGTCCGTGCCTGGTAAAACGGTATGACTCCGGGATCAGCTTTGACGATATGGAGAAGAAAATCCCGGTAGCTGGTATTAGCCAGGATCGTCTTCTTGGCAGCAGACGACATTCCCGGCAGATAATCGATTGCGGCCTCTTCGATCCGCGCGATATCGCTCCTTACTTGCGGCGACAGCGGCGCTTTGGCCAATATCTGGTCCCACGACGCGCCGCCGTTGCGAACGATGAGCATGTCCGCGCCGAAAGTCTCCCTGTCGAAAAAGATGCCGTGACGCAGTTCGAGAGACGGGTAGAAATCGCTGTGCGCGCATTTCTTCGCGAGCGCGAGGGGATCGATACCGAGCCTCGCCAACAGGCCATCCGCCACGGCGCTATAGGGGCGCGGACTATCGATCATCAACGTCCCGCCGTTCATCAACTCAAGACGGCCTTGCGGGGAAAATTCATTCCGCTTGGCGTGACCGCCGAAATCGTCGTGATTGTCCAGAATAAGTATCCGCGCATTGGGCCGCTGCTCGCGATAGAAATGTGCCGCCGCCAGCCCGCTGATGCCGCCGCCCACCACGACGAGGTCGTAGTGTTCGCCAGTCGATTTGACCTGACTCGCCTGGAACAGAAACTTGCCATCGCGCAGGCGATGTGCGGCTTCGAATGCACCGGGATGACTGCCACGCAGCCCGGTCAGGGCTGGCGGATAATATCCCGCCACATCCTGCGGGGCCGCGCTGTCGGCGAATGCGGAAGAAAGATATTGCGGCAGCAGTTGATCAGCGACAACTCCGCCAATAGCAATTGGAACACCGTTAAGAAAATCCCGCCGCGTAACCGGCGATTCATCATCTGCCATATCGGAAGTCTACGTGCCCCGGAGCACCGACGCTATCCGCAACGCGCGGAGACGCCGCGCTTATCGCTCAGGGCCGAACAGGTTGATATCGCGTTCGGCGCGGAACACGTTGGCGTACAAACTCGCAATCCATTGCCGGCCACTCGACGTGACGTTGAGATAGCGGATGGCACTCTGAATGTGCGGTGAAATGCTCTTCCAGTAAAATTGCGGATACAGATCCGTGACATCGGCCGGCGATGTGTAGCCGAGCTGTCTGTTCAACCCGATTTCTTCGAATTCCTGGTACAGCGCGTTCGCCTTGCGAAGGTAATGTGGATCACCAAGCTGGCCGATCAAGTCGGCAGCGCGCAGCAACAGCCCTTCCTCGTTCGGCGGATCGTCAGGTTCGTGTGTCGCCGGAAACCGGGTATATTCGATGGCGTGGGCGATCCGCTCGGCATCGAGAAATTCCATCCGCGACACACGCTCCATGACAAATAACTTTGACCGGTCAACATGGTACGCGGTCAGCGCAGCGTCCGACGAACCGCGCGGCAATTTCATCTTGCCGCCTTTCTCGTCGATGACATAACCATCTTCGCTGTCGTCCTTGAGAATGCCGCGCACATAGCCGATGTCATGCATCAAGCAGGCGACCACGAGATGCGCGAAATCGCTCGGCTGCGTCGGCGTCAGTAGCGCGCGCCCCTTCATGATGTCGTAGCCGGCAAGGGTGACGAGCATCGTATGCTCGACATTGTGATACAGCGCGTCGCTATTGCCGATGCACTCCAGTGCCAGCCGCGCTACCGACGGTATGAGCTCGGTCAGTCCCGCGTGCGTCGCGCCGAACCTGCGGGTCATGTGCTCGGCGAGGAAATTCCCCAAGGCCTCCGACGCCAACTCCGGAACGGTAATCACGTACTGCCCCCCAGAAACCCTGCCCGAGCACATGGTACGGTGCATCGCCCCGGGAAGTCGACTCGGCAATTACGTGAAAATTACTTGTCTGCAAATGCGACGCCATCGTCGACTCGCAGTTATGACGTTTGAGTGAAAATCGGGAGTTAAAACACACCGAGATGGTGGCGCAGATCGATCGCGCCATCTTTCATCGCCGCTGCGGTCGAAACAACGGCGACACGGCCGCTGTTGAGGATCACGATATCGTCGGCAACGTCGATGGCAAGTTTCGGACTTTGCTCGACCAGTACGATCGACAGGCCGCTCTCCTTGAGCTTGCGGATAGTCGCCATCACTTCGGCAACGATTTGCGGCGCCAGACCCTTCTGAGGGTTCATCCATCAGCAACACACGCGGATTTGACATCAGGGCACGGCCAATGGCGAGCATTTGCTGTTCACCGCCGGACAGATGGCCAGCCAGCTGGCTATGCCTCTCCGCAAGCCGTGGAAACATCGCGAACACGGTTTGCATCGTCCATGGCGCGTGACGCCGGCCGGCATGCTCAGTGCGCGCCGCAACCATAAGATTTTCGCGCACGGTCAGGCTTTTGAACACACGCCGGCCCTGCGGCACCAAGGCTACTCCGCGGGCCGCGATCATCTCCGGCGGCAGCCGCGTCACCGGCGTGCCGAAGACTTCCACGCTGCCTTGCCGCGGCGGCAGCAGCCCGACACTGACATTCATGCAAGTGGTTTTGCCGGCGCCGTTACGGCCCAGAAGCCCGAGCAAACGCCCTTCGCCCAATGCAAAGGAAACCTGCTGCAACACGTGGCTATCGCCATAATAAGCATCGACGCCGGCGAGGTTCAGCGCGCTAGTCGCCAAGGTAGACCTCCCGGGTGCGCGGATTGGCTACCACCTCGGCACGGGTCCCTTCAACGATCACTTCGCCGAAATGCAGGAGCGTGATCCGGTCCGCAAGGTCGAGCGCCGTATCCATGTCATGCTCGATCATCACGATCGTTACATCGCGCGGAATCGCCGCGAGCAATTTGCGGACATCGCGGCGTTCGTCGATCGACAAACCGGCGAACGGTTCGTCGAGCAGCAACAGCTTTGGATTCTGTGCCAATGCCATCGCAATTTCGACACGGCGCTTTTCGCCATAGGAGGTTTCCGATAGCGGCCGATCGGCAATGGTATCGAGACCGACGCGCTTGAGGGCGGTCAGCGCTGCTTCGACGAGGTAGGGCTGGCGATGCAGCGCAAGCCAGGGATTCCAGCGCATCGGCGAGAGGCCCAGCAGCGCAAGCATGACGTTGCGCAAAATCGTGTCGCGCGAAAACAAGGTGATAATCTGATAAGTCCGCGCCATTCCAAGATGCGCCCGCTTGCGGCTTGCCGAGCGTGTAATATCGCGATCAAACAACTGAATGGAGCCTGTGTCCTGACGCAGCTCGCCAGTAATGAGATTGAACAGCGTTGTCTTGCCGGCTCCGTTAGGCCCGATAATCAGTCGGCGCTCGCCCGGCTCGACCGCAAGATTGACATCGCGGGTGACCCGCAGACCGCCGAATGATTTGCTCAAACCCCGGACGGTAAGAGCAGTCATGGCCGGCGCTCCGCTGCCGGCGCGGGTACCGTCCGCGGCCGATTCAGTGCGCGCACCGCTGACCGGAACAGCCGCGCCACCCCCGGCACCAGACCTTCCGGCATGAACACCACGATGGCGACAAAGATCGCGCCAAGCATAAAATTCCAGCGCACGACATAGGCGCTCACGACGTTCTTGACGATGACAACCAGCGCCGCGCCAACAATCGGGCCCAACAGAGTGCCCGCGCCGCCAGAAATGACCATGAGCAGCGCCTCGGCTGAAGACGTCAGCGCCAGCGTCTGCGGACTGATAAATTTGTTGTAGTAGACGAACAGAATTCCGGCGACCGCGGTCAGCAGGCCGGAAAACATGAAGGCGCCAAACCTGATCATCCAGACGTGATAACCGAGCGCATTCATACGCCGCGGCTGATCGCGAGTGCCGCAAAGCGTCGCGCCGAAAGGCGAGCGGACGAAAATCGCAACAGAGATAACGGCGATGAGGAAGATGACAAGCGTCGCGTCATAGAATGCGCTCGCCGAATTCAGCGCAATGCCAAACGGCGCCGGGCGGCTGGAAACGTTGACGCCATTATCGCCGTTGGTCAGGCTGATCCAGCGATAGGCCAGGCCCCATAGAATTTCGCCGAGCGCCAGCGTGATCATAATGAAGCTGATGCCGATCGAGCGCAGCGACAGCGCCGCGAAGCCTGCGGTAAATGTAAGTCCGATCACAAGCGCGGAAATGATCGCGAACGCGTGACCAAAGCCTGCGGCCAACAGCGACGCCACCGCGTAACTCGCGACACCAAACAGACTGGCATGCCCGAGCGAAACAAGACCGGCATAGCCGACCAGAATATTCAGCCCGAGTGCGAATATCGCGTAAAACAAGATCTGGCTGGCGACATTGACGTAATACGTTTCACTGACAACGTATGGGACGGAAAAGAGCGCAAGGACCGCGACAGCGATGGCGAGGTTGCGGCCCATCACAGTGTCTGCCCTCCAAACAATCCTTGAGGCCGCAGCACGAGGACCAGAACCATCGGCAGGAAGAGAATGAAATAAGCAAGTTCAGGTACCAGCGCCTGCCCGAAATTATAAATGAAGCCGACAATGATGCTGCCGACGAAAGAGCCAAGCAGGCTGCCGGTACCGCCGAGGATGACCACGACCAGAGCCAGCGGCAACATGTCCTGATCGAGGCCGGGATACACCGACAGGACCGGGCTGCCGATCACTCCGGCAAAACCCGCGAGTGCGGCGCCAAGCCCGAACACGATCGTGAAAAGCTGAGAAACGCGGATGCCGACAACGCGGGCCATTTGCGGATCGTCGACGCCGGCGCGGATCATGGCGCCGAGCCGGGTTCGCTCAAGCATCAGCCACAGCGCGAGTGCCACGATCATAGCGATACCGATGATCGCGAGCCGATAAAGCGGCGCAGCCGCAGTGCCAATCCGGATGAACCCGCCCAGGCCCGGCGGTGTCGCGACGGAGATCGGATCGCCGCCGTATCCCATCAAGCACAAGTCGGCGACCATGAACGAAACGCCGAGAGTCACCAGCACTTGCGCCAATTGCTGGCCGGCGAGCCGCCTCAACAACAGGCGCTCCATCAGCGCTCCAAAAATGGCGACCTCGAACGCCGCAATCACCGCGACCGCCCAGAAATTTTGCGTGAAACCGAGCGTACCCGAAAGGAAAGTCGTGCCCAGATAGGCGCCGAGCATGAACATCGAGCCGTGCGTCAGGTTCGGTATCCGCATCAGCCCAAAGATCAGCGAAAAGCCGGCCGACAGCAGGAACAACAGGCCACCGAACGTCACGCTGTTGACGGTCAGTAGCACCCAGAACGTCATAAGCGGCGCCCTTGCCCTTCCCGGACGGAAGCATTGGCAGACGCAAATACGGCGTCTGCTTTTTAGTTCAGCATTTTGTCAGCGGTGGGTAGTCGCGCGAGTAAACCGGATGCGCGAGGAATTCCTGTTCGGGCCAGTCCCAGAACTGACTGACATTTTCATAAGTCTTGATGGTCTTGTTCCAGACCTTGAGCCCGTACTTGGCGCCTTCGGTTCCAATGCGCCGAATGTAGAAAGTACCGATCACGTTGCCGAAGTGATCGAATTTGAGCGCGCCGCGGGGTGTTTCGGTGAGGCTTACTCCGCGCAACGCGGTCATCAATTTGTCCTTGTCACTGGCATCACCGTTGAGCGCCTTAAGCGCGGCATCGACGACCTGGCAGTTGACATAAAGTAGCGCGGCGTACTGACCGGGCACGGTGTCGTAATTTTTCAGCATGCCATCTACGAAGCGCTGGTTGGCGTCGATCGGCAGATCGAGCGTATAGGGGCAGCAGCTGACGAGGCCGATCGCCTCTTCGCCGTAGCTCTTGAGCAACGCGTCGTCGCCGCCCGTTTCGCCCGTCACCACCGGATATTTCAATCCAGCGGCAGCATACTGCTTCATGAAACGCAGCGGATTTGAACCAGCAAATCCCTGGCAAACACCATCGCAGTCCGCAAGTTGTGCGATGTAGGGCGTGTAGTCGGGCGTGACCAACGGCGGCCAAAGCTTGCTGACGACGCAGCCGCCATCTTTCTGCAGGGCAGCTTGAAACCCGCCGATCTGCTCATAGCCGAAAGCGAAGTCCTCGGTGACGCAAGCAATGCGCTTGAGCTTCAGTTCGGTCGCTGTGTAATGACCCATCGGGTGCATGGCCTGCGACGAGGTCGCCGATGCCCGCAGCAGGAACGGATTTGGCTGGCGCTGCGTAAGATTATCCGCCGCCGCAAGACTCAGCGTCGGCATCTTTTGCTCTTTGACATAGTCGCTGATGGCGTACAGCTCGAATGCGGCGAGCGGTCCGAGGATTACATCGACCTTGTCGCGCTCAACCAGTTCTTGTGCCTTGGTCTTGGTGCCGGCCGGGTTGCCGCCGGTATCGGCAGAGACGAAGTCGACCTTGCGGCCGCCCATCGTGTAATTCTTTTCCTTCAGGTACGTCAGAACGCCCTGTTCCATCTGGATGCCGCCCTGGGCCAGCGGGCCGGTCTTTACCGTCAGCAAACCGAGCTTGAACGGAGCGGCCTGGGCAATCGCCGGCGCTGGAAAGCGGCTGATCGCGGCGGCCGCGGCAGTGCCGGCCATAACCGCACGGCGGTTGATTTTACGAGACATTCCGTCCTCCCCTTCGCGCCCTCTTTTTTAAGGCGCTTTTTGACTGGCGGGCACTCCCCATGCACCGACAGTTCGACCGTGACTTTGGCTTAAGCAGTTGCGCCCTGTAAAGGCTGCAAGTGTCGCGGAACAGCCCGATTGCCGGTCGGAGCTGCAAGACTGCCCGCGAAACCTAACGGCTTTTCGCGCGTCCCTTGCTGCGCTTCACACCCGCCATCTTCTCCAGAACCGCACATACAGCGGCGGTATCCTGATGATCGTGGCCGCTCTTGCGAGCCTTGGTGTAGATCGCACTTGAGGCGTCGAACATCGGCGTCGGCACGCCAATCTTGCGGGCGAACCCGCCAATGACGTCCATATCCTTCTGCCAGACTGAAATCTTCATCGTGACGTTGTCGTAATCGTTCTTCACCATCATCGGTGCGCGCAGCTCGAAAACACGCGAGTTCCCGGCACCACTTTTGACCAGATCGAAAATAAGTTCTGGTGGCAGGCCAGACTTGATGCCGAGCACCATGGCTTCCGCGCTTGCTACATTATGAATCGCGACCAAAAGGTTGGCGACATATTTCATTCGGCTGCCGTTTCCGAACGAACCAACGTCGTAAACCGCTCGCGTAAAACCTGCGAATACCGGTTTGAGTTTTTTGATTTCCGCAGCGTTGCCCGAAGCATAAACCACCAGATCCCTGACCTTCGCCTGCGCGCCGGTACCGCTCATTGGGCAATCGAGCATCACATGTCCGGCTTTGCGCAGCGCTGCCTCGGCGCGAGTCTTGTCTTCCAGTGTGAAAGTCGACGCCTCGACGACAACGCGGCGCGGAAGCTTGGCGCTGGCGATCGTCTTGACCGTTGCGGCGAGCGCTTTCGGACTTGGCAGGCTGGTGATGATGGTTTTGGCCTTATGCGCCACTTCCGCAGCATCGCCCACGATCTCAACACCCGCGCGGGCTATCGCGCGCCGCCGCTCCGGCGCTACGTCGTAACCGACAACATGCCAGCCGGCATCAACAAGATTTTGCGCAAACGAACCGCCCATAATGCCGAGGCCAACAACGCCGACGACACCCTTTTTCTTCGCAACCATGCGTTTCCTCGTTATTACTGTTCAGGCGCGACGCTATGGCATCGCCCGCCTCGCGCGCAAGCGGCTTTCTCATGTTGTGCGGATCGCATAGTCTGCGCGCGCCACAGCCTGGCGAAATAACATCGGAGCAGATATGTCAGTCACTCTTGCACAAGCTTCTACTATTCTCGACGTCGCGCTCAAGAAAGCGCGCGAAAACAATCTTGCCCCGCTTACGGTCGCGGTTCTCGACGCCGGCGGTCACCTGGTCGCGTTCAAGCGTGAAGATAAGTCAGGCATCTTGCGTCAAGATATTGCTTACGGCAAAGCTTGGGGCGCACTCGGAATGGGCTTCGGCTCGCGCACGCTTGCTGGGCGCGCAGCCAAAACGCCGCAGTTTTTTACCATGCTCGCAGCGGCTAGCGGTGGCCGCATGGTCACCAATCCGGGGGGCGTCCTTATTAGGGACACCGCCGGCAACATTATCGGCGCCTGTGGCATTTCAGGTGACACCTCGGACAAGGACGAGATGTGCGCCATCGCCGGAATTGAAGGGGCTGGCCTGAAGGCCGATCCAGGCACGGACTAGGAGATCATCGTCATGAAGCTGTTTTCATTCTGGCGGTCGCTCGCGACCTATCGCGTGCGTATCGCACTCAACCTCAAGGGCATCGTGCCTGACGAGGTGGTGGACGTGAACTTGATGAAAGGCGCGCAGCGGGAGGCTGCCTACCGCGCCGTAAATCCGATGATGGCGCTGCCGGCCCTGATCGACGGCGATGGCGCTGCCATGTTCGAGTCTCTCGCGATCATAGAATACCTCGACGAGACCCATCCAGACCCCCCGCTATTGCCGCGCGACCCGAAGGGCCGTGCGCGCGTGCGCGGCCTCGCCCAGATCGTCGCCTGCGATTCACATCCCCTGATCGTGCCGCGGGTGCGCGAATATCTTGAGCATGAACTCAAGATCGACGAGGCGACGCGGACAAAATGGTGCCAGCACTGGCACCGTGCTGCGCTGACTGCGCTCGAAACAAATTTGAAAGACGAGGCAACCGGTCTTTACAGCCACGGCGACACGATTACACTGGCCGATATTTGCCTCGCCAGTCAGGCGGCCGGCGCAAAATTCTTCAACGTCGACACCGCGCCATTTCCTGCGTTCACGAGGATCACGACCGCGCTCGCTCAAATCGACGCGTTCGCGCGGGCGCATCCATTGAAGCAGCCAGGAGCACCAGCGGCGGCGTAATTTCGGCTACTTCGCGTTCATGGATACCGACGAATAAACAGTCAGCGCGCTCTTGCCTATCCAAAGCTTGGTGCTCGACTGAAACGTCTTGTGGTAGTCGGTCGCCATCTCTGCGTCTGCCGCGGCGGCGTTGTCGTAGACCTCGAAAAGCATCACATGATTCTGTGTGGCCGTTGCGGTCGCGACATCAAATTCGCGCACGCCCGGATTCTGCACCACACCTTGGGCTTCGATTTTCGCAGCAGTGATAAAACTATTGTAATTCTCCGGCGCCAGATCGAACTCCTCGACCTTTATGTAGAGCGGTGCGGACGACGGCTTCGCAGTCGTGCTTTTGTTGATGGCGAGGGATGAGAACGGGCGAATATTATAGCTTTTGAGCATCATCATGGTCAGGCCGACGAATTTTATATAAGTCGCAGATTTCTGGTGAGAATCCCAAGCCGCTGAGTTGTTGTAGACCTCAAAAATAAAAACGTGATTCTTGTCTTGCTGGCCAACAGCGGTGTTGAGTTCCGCAACGCCTGACTCCTGGACCGTTCCTTTCACGTCGTCATCGAGATCCGCCATGAACCTGCTCATCGACGACGGTGAAATTTCCAGCTCCACGATGTTTACAAAATACGGCGCCGTGTCCGTCGCTGATGCCGACGCGGTAGCTGGCGCGGGCGTGGCCGCAGGTGCGGGTGTTGCCGGGGCGCTTGGTTCCGGCGCTTGTGCCGAAGCCGTAACAGCAAACAGTGCTGCGGCAACCGTCCCAAAAACAAACTTTAGCATAAGTCCCTCTCCTTGCCCCTTAGCCGGCGCAACCGTATCGGCTTTCTTTGACGCTCGGAAGTCCTCGCCATTACCACTTATCGGGAAAATGGTGCAGCGGACCATTCCCGGCGCCGACGCCAAGCCGATCTGCCGCCGCGATGGCGGTCGCAATATAAGCCTTGGCGTCGCCGACGGCTTCGCCGAGCGACAGGCCCTTGGCTAGACCAGCGGCAATTGCGGATGCCAGAGTGCATCCGGTTCCGTGGGTATTCTTGGTCGCGATGCGCGGCGAAGCAAAGCGCGTGATCGCCTCTGCTTCGACGAGGATGTCCACGCTTTCCGGACCGCCGCCGTGTCCGCCTTTGATCAGGACGGCGTCAGCCCCCAAAGCGAGGAGCGCCCTCCCCTGGGATTGCATTTCGGCTTCATCACGCGCAAGCGGCGCGTCGAGCAGCGTGGCGGCTTCAAAAAGATTGGGCGTGACCACGTTCGCACGGCCTATCAAGCTCTTGAGCACGTCGATCGCGTCGGCACGCAGAAGATCGGCGCCGGTGCTCGCCACCAGTACCGGATCGAGCACGATATTCCGTGCCTTGTGACGTTCTAGAGCCGCGGCCACTGCACCGGCAATTGCGGCGTTGCCAAGCATGCCGATTTTCACTGACGCGATCTGGAAATCGGAAAACACCGCATCGATCTGCTTGCCAACGAAGTCCGACGGCACTTCATGAACACCTAGGACGCCTTTGGTATTTTGCGCCGTTAGCGCAGTGATCGCCGAAACGCCGTAGACACCGAGCGCCGCGAAGGTCTTGAGGTCAGCCTGGATGCCAGCGCCGCCACCGGAGTCCGAGCCGGCAATAGTTACCGCAACCGGAACGGCCATTACGCGCCTCGTCTCACCAGCGCTTCATCGACGATCTGGCGCAACGCGCGCGACGCATCGGCGGGATCCGGCGCGAGCGACAACGCCGAGATTACTGCGACACCAGCAGCTCCGGCAGCGATAACGGCAGCAGCATTGGTCGCGTCGATCCCGGCGATGCCACAAACCGGCAGTTTCGGCGCCCGGTCCTGTAGAGTTTTAATCACGCGCGCTAGTCCCTCCGGGCCAATCGGGGTGTTCTTCTGCTTTTTTGACAGCGTCACATAAACGCCGCCCGAACCAACGTAATTGAGCAACTCGACCGGCGCGACCTCCGCCTCCGCGACAGTCTTGATCGACAGACCAATAATGGCGTCTCGGCCAAGAATTTTTCGCGCATCCTCGACCGACATGTCGTCCTGTCCGACATGGACTCCGTCAGCGCCGGAGGCGAGCGCGACATCGACCCGATCATTGATCACGAATGGCACGCCAAGCGGCGCGAGCGCCTCCTTGATTGCACGCGCTGTGGCAATCATTGCGCGGGTTTCGCTGAGTTTGTCGCGCAACTGAACGAGCGTCGCACCGCCCTCGGCGCAGAGCCGAGCGAGTTCGCCAAGATCGCGGCCCCCGGATCGCTCCGGATCGACAATGGCATTGAGACGTAGATCGACGGGCATCACGGAACCTTTTGCATCAAGAATTTTGACATCACGACACTTTGGCGTGGGCGCGCAGCGTTGCACGATCGAGGTCATACAGCGCATCGATAATCCAGCTGGCAAAGCGGCCCGGCGCGGGTGCGCTCTTGGCGGCAACTTCTCCGGCGACGCCAAGCGCAACCAGCGCGGCAATCGTCGCCAACCAGGGATCGGGCTCGACGGACAGTGCGGCGCAAACCAGTGCGGAGCCCGCACAGCCCATTGCAGTGACGAGACTCATCAATGGGCTGCCATTGCTCACTTTTGCCGAACGTTCCCCATCAGTTACCAGGTCGTTTTCGCCAGTGAGCGCCAAGATCGTCCGGTGCCGGCGAGCAAAGACTTTCGCGTCGACGCCCGGTAGTGCATCAAATTCCTTTTGATTGAGACGAATGACCGCGGGACCACGGGAAACCAGATCGCGGGCAAATTGCGCGCGACCTGCCGAACGCTCGATAAAGACCGGATCAAGGACCCAGGGTTTGCCGCCCTGCGTCGCCGCACCAATCGCAAGATCAACGGCAGCACGGCGTTCTGCGTCGAAGGTGCCGAGATTGACCAAGAGCGCATCCGCGGGCGCGACGAAGGCTGCAACTTCTTCTCGCGAAATGGTCATGGACGGTATGGCGCCCGCGGCCAGCAGGATGTTTGCCGTATAGGCCTGCGCCACCATATTGGTGATGCAATGCACCCGCGGCGCGCGGCTTTTAATACGCGCAAAAACGTCAGCGGCGATGTCGGCAAACTCGACCGGTGCATGCATTTGCTGGATTATATATGCTATCCTGCCGATCCGGAGCCGCCCATGATCCCCTTTTTCGTGCAGATTAAATGCCAGCTCGGCAAGTCCTATGAGGTTGCCAATAAGCTCGCCGATGCGGAAATTGCCTCGGAAATCTACTCGACGGCGGGCGATTTCGACCTCTTGGTGAAATTCTACATCGATTCCGCCACCGACATCGGCCATTTCATTGCCCAAAAGGTGCAAACCATTCCGGGCATCGCCGATACGCGTACCATCATTACGTTTAAGGCGTTTGGAGGCTCGTAGTCGTTCCCTCTACTGCGCGGCGCCGCTGCAGCGCTAGCTGCCGCTCACGCCAGATTACGAATAGACCGGCTGCGGCGATGATCGTGGAGCCGACGACGATCATTATCGTCGGCTTCTCGCCAAACATGGCGTAGCCCAGCAGCAGCGCCCAGACCATCGACGTGTAGTCGAACGGCGCGACAACCGAAGCCGCCGCATAGCGATAGCTTTCTGTAAGAAGAATGTGTCCCATGCCGCCGAGGAAACCGATGGCGGCCAGCACCGCCAGTTCGCTGCTCGTCGGCGTGATCCATCCGAACGGCAATGTGACCAGACCCGCCAGCGCACAGATCAGCGAGAAGTAAAACACGATCGATGAGGTGGTCTCGCTCTTGGTTAAGTGACGCGTCTGGATCATGGTGCCGGCGTTGGTGACCGAGCCGGCAACCGCATAGATCACGCCGGCAAGACTGGTCGCGCTCGCCATGGCGATAGTCAATTCATCGCCCGACAGATGCGGCGCCAGAACGACCAATACCCCGATAAAGCCGATCGTAACCGCCGACCAGCGATAGATCCGCACCCGTTCCTTGAGCACCAGCGCGGCGAGCCCAACGCTGATCAGCGGCGAAGTGAAGGAGATCGCGTTCGCTTCAATCAACGGCAGTCGCGCCAACGCCCCGAAATTGCAGAACATGCCGACGATGCTCAACGCGCCACGGCTCGCCTGGCCAAGCGGATTGCCGGTGCGCACCGCTTCCATCAATTCGCCGCGCACCGCATAGATGAGCACGACCGGAACCAGAGCGAATGCCGACCGGTAGAACACCACCTCGCCGATCGGGTAGCGCGCGCCGAGATAGCGGATGAGCGCCGACATCACAGCGAAAAACACCGCAGATACCAGTTTCAGTGCTATTCCCTTGCCGGTGTTCACGCGGTCTATTTCTTCGGTGGCGGGGTCGGCCCCTGGACCGGCGGCAGCGAAGCAATGTAGGCCGCGATTGCGGCACGATCATCTGGACTGAGTTGCGAGGTGTTCTCGATGACGTCCGCCATCGACCCGCCAGCGTAATCGCCGGCCGGATTCATGCCGTCGCTGAGGAAGCTCGCGATATCCTTCTGCGTCCACGCAACCTTGTCGCTACCCCAATGACCGAGGCCGGCCGGCGTAATGTTGGGCACCCAGCTCTTGTTGTCAGGCGTCGGGCCACCGGCAAAGCGCTCGCTCTCAATAATCCCGCCCATGAAGTTGCGCGGCGAATGACATTCGGCGCAGTGACCCGGGCCGTTTACCAGATAAGCACCGCGATTCCATTGCGTAGATTTGGTCGGATCGGGCTGGAACGGACCGCCGGTCAAGTACAGGAACTTCCAACCGCCTAGCAGCCGGCGGATGTTGAACGGAAATTCCAGATCGTGTCCGGTAGGCATGCCCTTCACCGATGGCAGCGTTTTCAGATAGGCGAAAAGATCGCGCACATCGGAAAGCTCCATGTGACGATAGGAGCCGTACGGGAACGCCGGGTACAGGTGCGTGCCGTCCGGCGCAGTGCCATCCCATAGCGCCGTCACGAAGTCCGCTTCGCTCCATTTGCCGATGCCGTCTGTTGGATCGGGCGAGATATTCGGAACGACGAATGTGCCGAACGGACACGGCAGTTCAAGACCGCCGCCAAGTTGCAACCGATCAACCTTTTTCGGGTCTTTGTTCGGCGTGGCATGGCACGAGCTGCATCCGCCGATATTGAACATGGTTTTGCCGTTGTCAGCATTCGGCGTGTATTGCGGCAGCGCTGACGCCGGCACTGTCGCCGGGATCGTTACGATCCAGAACACCGCGAAGCCTACTATTGCACCGGCAATTACGACGGCGGCGAGATTACGCAGCGTCAGATGCTGTTTCATGATCGCGTGCGCCTCCCGCTTGTGATTCCGGGGCGGCAGCACGAAGCCGGAATCGCTAATCACCTTTACCGCAGACGTAGCACCGGATCAGGTCCGGCAAAACCGGCACCAGGAACTCGGCGCTTGCGCCCGCGAATTGGCCTAGAAATGACGAAGGGCGGGACATCCGCACGGACGCCCGCCCTCGTCACATTTGCTGCGAAAGCTCAGCCCTTCTTGACGCGATAGATCTGGTGGCAACCGCCGCAGTCGTTCTTGCCGATATTGCCGACAGCAGCCTTCAGGCTATCGAGATCCTTGACGCTCGCGGCCGCTTCTTTGGCGTCCTGGCCAAATTTTTCGAACCGCGCCTTGAAATCAGCCATGTCTTCCCAAACTTTGGGGCTGGCATTGAAATCATCGGATGGATCGCCGCCCTTGGAACTGTCCGGATAAAGCGCTGGCATTTTTGAAGCCGCGTCCTGGAACGCGGCAAAAGCCTTTTGCGCGGCTGCCAGATCGAATGGTGTGTCGCCCTTGGCCATGTCGCCAACGACCTTCGCCTGCTGACCATTGGTCTTCATCAGCGCCTTGCGCGCCTTGATGGGATCTTCCTGCGCAATGGCGGCGGTCACGCCGAGGCCAATCACGATCGCGATCACGGTACGAAGCATTCTCTTCTTCTCCCTCTGGTTCGGCCGACGCCGAGCATTTGTGGCTTGTGTGCGCCTGACGCCTCACCAAGCCTCCCGCAAGAAACACCGGCATTATGGCATTCATTCCAACTCTTCAAAGGTAAGTCCGAATAGCCCGCTTTCCGGTGGTCTTTCCTGGCTATCCCGCCATCCCCATATATTGAGCCGACCGGCGGGTTTGCCGGCCCCAGCGGACGCTGGCTAACACCCTGACAACCAATGAAAATCATACCCTTGCACGATGCCGTCCTGGACGGCAGCGGAACTTCCGCCACCCTCGAATTGCCGGCCGATGACCGGGAGCTTCTGGATGCCTATTCCAACGCGGTTATCGACGTCGTCGACCGCGTCGGCCCGGCTGTAGTCGGCCTGACCATCCACACCGGAGAGCCCAATGGGGGCTCACGCGCGGGCACCGGCTCGGGCGTCGTCGTGGCTCCGGACGGACTGATCCTGACCAACAGCCACGTGGCGGGGGCAGGTGGGAACGCCAACGGCACGTCACGCATCGAGGTGTCGACGCCGGAAGGTCAGCACCTCACCGCACGGCTGGTCGGCGACGATCCCGATACGGACCTCGCCCTGATCCGCATTGTCCAGCCGGTGACCTGCCCTTTGCCCCGCTCGGCGACTCCAAAAAACTCAAGCGCGGCCAGCTGGTGGTCGCCATCGGCAACCCGCTCGGTTTCGAGTCTACCGTGACCGCCGGCGTCATTTCGGCGCTGGGCCGCTCACTGCGTTCGCGCAACGGCCGGCTGATCGACGACGTGATCCAGACCGATGCCGCACTGAATCCCGGTAATTCCGGCGGTCCATTGGTGTCGTCGCGCGGCGAAGTCGTCGGCGTGAACACCGCTGTCATTATGGGCGCGCAAGGCATTTGCTTTGCGGTCGCTGCCAATACCGCGAGCTTTGTGCTCGGCGAGTTGGTGCGGCATGGCCGTGTGCGCCGTGCCTATATCGGCGTAGCCGCACAACATGCCCCGATCTCACGCCGGCGGCGGATGTTCACCAGCATCACGCAGGACAGCGCGGTGATGGTTGGCACTGTTGAGGCCGATTCGCCGGCCGCACGAGCCGGCATCAAGTTCGGCGATATCCTGCTGAGCCTTGACGGAATCACCATCGCCGGTGCCGACGATCTGGTCCGCGCACTCACCGGTGAAACTATCGGCCGCGAGGTCGCCCTCGACCTGTTGCGTGGTACCGAGAGGCTCACCATCAAGCTCACGCCGCAGGAACGCAAACGCGCGGCGTGAGCCTAATGAACGAACACTGGCCATCTGCGACGGAGCACATTATGAAGCGGCTCCTTTCGCCGCTTCAGCCCTGAACCCATCCGATGCTGCAGATTGAAAATCTTACCTTCGACGCCTGGGGGCGCCGCTTCTTCGACAAAGCGAGCGTAATGATTCCGACCGGCACCAAGGTCGGGCTGATAGGCCGTAACGGCGTCGGCAAGTCGACACTGTTCAAACTGATCGTCGGCAGTCTCGCCGCGCAGGAGGGTGATATTCTGCTGCCGAAGAACGCCAGGATCGGCGCCGTGGATCAGGAGCATCCCGCAACACCGGTCACGCTCATCGACACCATTCTCGCCGCGGATACCGAGCGGGAATCCCTGAACGCCCAGTTAGAGACAGCCGAACCGGAAGAGCTTGCCGAGATTTATCAGCAGCTGAATGCGATCGATGCGGACCGTGCCCCGTCCCGTGCTGCAGAAATCCTGAGCGGTCTCGGCTTCGCCAATAGCGACCTGACCCGCGCCATGGCGGAATTCTCCGGCGGCTGGCGCATGCGGGTGGCGCTTGCCGCGGCGCTATTTGCGGAGCCCGATCTGCTGCTGCTCGATGAGCCGACGAATTATCTCGATCTCGAAGGGGCGCTGTGGCTCGAAGCGCGTCTCAAGGTCTATCCGAAGAGCGCTTTGATCGTCAGCCACGACCGCGAGCTTCTGAACAATTCAGTCGATGCGATCCTTCACTTGAATAGCGGCAAGCTCGATCTCTATACCGGCGGCTACGATGATTTTGAGAAACGCCGCGCCGAAAAGACCCGCTTACAAGCCGCGACGCGCGTCAAGCAGGAAGCCGAACGCGCTCATCTGCAGAAATTTATCGACCGCTTTCGCGCCAAGGCCAGCAAGGCAACGCAAGCGCAGTCGCGCATCAAACGGTTGGCCAAACTCGAACCAATCGCTGAAGTGGTGGAGGATCGCGTTGCGCCCTTCACTTTGCCGTCGCCGAAGCGACCTCTGGCGCCGCCACTTCTTCAACTCGACAACGCGTCGGTCGGTTACGGCGACACCACGATCCTGCGCAATTTGAACCTGCGTCTTGATGTCGACGACCGGATCGGTCTGCTCGGTGTCAACGGTGCCGGCAAATCCACATTTGCCAAGCTGCTCGCTGGTGCTCTGCCCCTGAAAGCGGGACAGATGAACCGGGAAAGCCGCATCAAGGTCGGCTGGTTTCATCAGCACCAGATCGAAGCACTCGATCCGGAAGATACGCCGCTCGACATCATTCGCCGCGAGTTGCCGGACGACAGCGAGTCCTCGCGCCGCTCGAGGCTGGCGCAGTTCGGATTGTCATTCGACAAACAAGACACCACCGTTGCCAATCTTTCCGGCGGCGAGCGCGCACGGCTGCTGCTCAACCTCATTGCGATGGCGGCGCCACATCTTCTGATCCTCGACGAGCCGACCAACCATCTCGACATCGACAGCCGCCGCGCGCTGCTTGATGCACTGAACGATTATGAAGGCGCCGTGATCCTGATCACGCACGATCGGTCGCTGATCGATCTGGTCACCGACCGGCTATGGCTCACGGCTGACGGCCAGATCAAAACCTTCAAAGGCGACATGGACGACTACGCGAAATTTGTGCTGGACCGCGCAAGGGCCGGAACCGTAGCGCCGACGCAAAATAGAGATACGGCAGACGCGAGTTACTCCGATGAGGGGAACGCGACGGATCGGGACGCCGCACGCAAGGCTGCCAAGAAACGGCGTCGACGCGGGCTCTGAGCTTCAGGGTACCGGCGCATCATCAACGAACCTGACATCGCAAGCTTTGCTGTGCTGCTGGCAGTAATCCAGCGCGCCATCCTTCGCTGTTTGGGTAGTACGCTGCCCCGATTGCCAGCCATAGGACCCGTCTCGCGCAACGGCAAAAGCCTTATGCGGCGGGCTGGCCAGATAGTCGGCAAAGGATTTCTTGCCGCTTGCTGACAACACATTCGGTGCTGCGAGCGCAGGCGGCGATGGAGGCGGCAACGGCGAAGGACGCAAAACGAGCTTCTGCTCCTTCAGGAACGAATCGACATAATCGGTCCACACTGGAATGCCGGTGCGCGAGAAAAGAGAGTGACCGTCTTCGCCAAAAGCCGGCGCGCGGATGAACTCAACTTTGCCACCGGCGCCCGTGAATGCCTGGCGCAACTGCTGTGCCAACTGTGGCCCGAAAAAATGATCGTTCTCGGCATACACCCACAGCATCGGCACCCGTGACTTGCCGCCCATCTCGCGGAAAGCCTCGACCAGACGATTGCCGCCACAAACCTCATCAGGCTTGAGCGAGCCGCGGCCACCGGCAAAACTGATAGCAGCAACCAGTCCCGGAGGGGGATCCGCGGTCAGCGCGACAGTAGCGAAGCCACCCGCGGAAACCCCGACGCTGATAATCCGCGAAGGATCGACATCAGGACGTTTGACCAAATACGCCGCAGCGGCTTTCAGATCAGCGGCTGCGCCCGAGGCAGCAGCAACATAGTCCGGATTGTTGCAGCTTCCATAGTCTTCAGCCCAGCCGCCATTTGAACCGCCATAGCCGCGGCGCATCACGACGACGGCAGCCCAGCCGCGCCGGGCAAATTCGATTGCCTCGGGCAACATGGCGAGCGGCGTCATGTTCGGCCGGTCCGCGCCCGAACGTGGCGAACCGTGGTTCACGAGCGCAAGCGGAAAACGGCCCGGCTGGTCTGGCCGCACCAGCAGCGCTTCGTAGCTGCCGGCGCCGGATGTAAAAGGAATACGGAATTCTTCCTGATGAAACTCCGCGGCGTACGAGATCGCCGGCGACAAAGCTGCCAATACAAATGCGGTAAGCCAGCGACCGGCCGATACAATGTTCATCGCTGGACCTGTCAGCCTTGTGAGTCCGATAATAGCGCGAAGAATGCCATAACGGTCTCAAGACAGCGGCGGCAAGGGAAAAACGCGCGTGGCATCTTATGTCCTGGCCATCGATCAGGGGACGACGTCGACACGGGCGATCCTGTTTCGTCCCGACACTTCGATTGCGGCGACCGCCCAGCAGGAATTTCCGCAATACTTTCCGGCTGACGGCCAGGTCGAGCACGAGCCGGACGATCTGTGGACGACGACAATCAACACCTGCCGCAGTGCCTTGCAAAAAGCGGGAGCAACGGCGCGCGATATCGCCGCGATCGGTATCACCAACCAGCGTGAGACCACGTTGCTATGGGATCGCGCCACCGGCAAGCCTGTCCACCGGGCCATTGTCTGGCAAGACAGGCGCACCGCAGATCATTGCACCCGGCTCAAAGCAGCTGGTCACGAGAAACTGTTCGCGGCCAAGACCGGCCTTCTGCTCGATCCGTATTTTTCCGGGACCAAACTGGCGTGGCTGCTCAACAGCGCGCCGGACATTGCTGTTCGCGCGGCGCGTGGCGAGCTCGCGTTCGGTACAGTCGACACCTATCTGCTGTGGCGACTGACCGGCGGCAAAGTCCACGCCACCGATGCAACAAACGCCTCACGCACGCTGCTGTACGACATTCACGCCGGCCGGTGGGACGACGAACTGTTGACGCTGCTCGGCGTGCCGAAGGGCGTGCTGCCCGAAGTACTGGATTCATCGACCGCCTTTGGCGCGACAGAACCGGAGCTGTTCGGCGCGCCGATACCAATTTGCGGCATCGCCGGTGACCAGCAGGCTGCACTCATCGGGCAAGCCTGCTTCACCCCGGGAATGGTCAAATCAACCTATGGCACCGGGTGCTTCGCGCTGCTCAACACAGGCCGCACACCGGTCGCCTCCAAAAACAAGTTGTTGACGACCGTCGCCTACCAGCTCGGCGGCGAACGCTCCTACGCGCTGGAAGGTTCAATCTTTGTCGCCGGCGCGGCCGTGCAGTGGCTGCGCGACGGCCTGGGCGTCGTCGAGAGTGCCGCCGCAACAGGCGACCTCGCCGCCGCCGCCGATCCGACTCAGAACATCATTCTCGTGCCTGCGTTTGTCGGCCTTGGTGCGCCGTATTGGCGGCCTGATGTGCGCGGCGCACTGTTCGGACTAACCCGCGCCACCGGACCGCGTGAATTGGCACAGGCGGCTCTGGAAAGCGTCTGTTTCCAAACCCACGACTTGCTCACGGCGATGAAGGCGGATTGGCCGGACGCCGAAAACGCGCTGAAGGTGCTGCGAGTCGATGGCGGCATGGTGAATTCGGACTGGACCATGCAGCGCCTCGCCGACCTTCTCGGCTGCACCATCGATCGTCCGCGGATACGGGAAACCACTGCACTCGGAGCGGCTTATCTCGCCGGGTTGCATGCCGGCTTCTACCCGGAACCGGACCGCTTTACCGAAAGCTGGCAACTGGAACGCCGCTTTACATCAGGCATGGATGGATCGCTGCGCGCGCAAAAGCTTGCAGCGTGGTCGGCGGCCATTGGGCGTTTGCTCAGTTGACGCACGGGCTGCGGCGTTGGTCTGCTGCAGGGTCGCGGAACGAGCGCGGTGGATAAATCAGTCCACCCCTGCCCTACCAACCCCGACATAACGAAATTGAGCACGCTTCATCTCATCGGTCCGGTAGATATTGCGCAGATCGACGATTACCGCTTGGGCCATGAGGCGCTTCAGCCGAGTCAGGTCGAGAGCGCGAAACTGTTCCCATTCGGTCGCAATAACAACGGCATGAGCGCCTTCCGCGGCGGCGTAGGCGCTGTCGCTGTAATGTATCGCCGGAAGCTGCGGCTTGGCTTGCTCCATACCCTCCGGATCGTACGCGCGAACCGTGGCGCCGAGGTCCTGCAAAGCAGTAATCAGCGGAATGGCCGGAGAATCGCGCGTGTCGTCGGTGTTCGGCTTAAAGGTAAGACCGAGTACGGCGACGGTCTTGCCGCGCACCGAGCCGTCGAGTGCCGCCACCACCTTCCGCGCCATTCCGCGTTTGCGCTGGTCATTGACCGCAGCGACGGTCTCAACGATGCGCATGGCAACGCCGAAATCCTGCGCGGTCTTTAGTAGCGCTGAAGTATCCTTCGGGAAGCAAGAACCGCCAAAGCCCGGGCCGGCGTGAAGAAACTTGCCGCCGATACGGTTGTCGAGCCCGATGCCGCGCGCCACTTCGTTGACGTCCGCGCCGACCTGCTCGCACAAATCAGCAACTTCATTGATGAAGGTAATCTTGGTCGCGAGAAAGGCATTGGCCGCGTATTTGATCAGTTCAGCCGTCCGCCGGGTGACATAGATGATCGGCGGCGAATTCAAGTAAAGCGGCCGATAGATTTCCGCGAGCACTGCGCGTGCCGTCTGATTATCGCTGCCGACAACGATACGATCGGGATGCTTGAAATCCTGGATGGCGGCGCCTTCGCGCAGAAACTCCGGATTGGACACCGCCTGGATTTCAACGTCGGGACGCCTCTCGCGCAGGATGCGCTCGATTTCGTCTCCAGTGCCGACCGGGACCGTTGATTTCGTAATCACGACCGCTGTGGAGGAAAGCAGCGGCGCTATCTCGCGCACAGCGTCGTACACGTAGGTGAGATCGGCGTGGCCGTCGCCACGGCGCGAAGGCGTGCCGACCGCGATGAACACAGCTTCCAATTCTCTGATCGCAACCGTATCGGTAGCAAAATGCAAACGTTCCTGCCGGACATTGGCAGCGACCAAGTCGGCCAGCCCAGGCTCAAAAATCGGGATTTCACCGCGATTGAGCGCCTCGATCTTCTTCGCGTCCTTGTCGATGCAGGTCACATGATGACCGAAATCGGCAAAGCAGGCGCCGGAAACCAGGCCCACATATCCAGCACCGATCATGGTCACGCGCATCCAGGTCTCCGATCAAATCTCATCCGGACCCGCGGCTGGGGCCGAGGTACCTTCGAACGCATTCAGCGATGCTGCCGGTGCCTGGTGCGCCCGCTTGCCGATCAGCGAAAGCCAGCGCCTTCCAAACAGGAAAAGCACCAGTGCGCCGTAAACCACCCCACCCGACAACGCCAGCACCAGCAATTCCAACTCGTTGCGGAACCTGCTCAACGACGATAACAAATATGTGACGGTCGGCGCGGCAACGACCAGGAAAACAGAAAACACAACACCGGCGATAGCAAGTTTGAACAGCGACGACCTGAGCGTTGCATCAGACGTTATCAGACCGGCTCTCGAAGCAAGCCACAGCACCATGATGAAATTGATCCAGGCGCCGATTGACGTCGCCAGCGCCAAACCGACCTGTGACAAGGACCCCATCAAGGCGATCTTGAAGGCGATGTTGACCGCCGTGCCGGTCAACGCCGCCTTGACCGGTGTGAGCGTATCGCCGCGGGCCAGAAATGGCGCGACCGCACTGCGGATGAGGACGAACGGCACCAGCCCAATCGTATAGGCAACCAGCGTCATCGCCGACGCGTGCGCGTCTTCCGCCGTGAATGCGCCGCGCATGAACAGCGCCTTCATGATGAGTTCGGGCACGACGAGAAAAGCGATGACGCAGGGAAGCGCCAGCAGCAGCGCAAACTCGATGGCGCGATTTTGCGCCGAGCGCGCGCCCTCATGGTCTCCCGACGAAACCCTGTTGGTCATCTCCGGCACGAGCACTGTGCCGACCGCAATTCCGATGACGCCGATCGGCAGCTGGTCGATACGATCGGCGTAGTACAGCGCAGACAGCGCGCCGGTCGTCAAAAAACTGGCGATAATCGTATCGGCGAACAGGGCAAGTTGTGTGCCCATGGAGCCGACGGTTGCCGGAACCAGCGCTTTGAAGAAACGGCGGACGTCCTCGTCCCATGCCAGCGAACGAAGCGACGTCATCACGCCGGCGCGCCACGCATCGCCGCCGACCAGAAGCGCCTGCAGTACGCCTGAGATCAACACGCCCCAGGCTGCGGCATAGCCGGCACCGCCGGGAATGAATGCGACCATCGCCAGCGTCGCCATCATCGCAACATTGAGCAGGATGGAAGCAGCGGCGGCAGCTGCGAACCGATTGAGCGCATTGAGGATTCCGCCCCACAGCGTCACCAGCGTTATCAGTGGCAGGTAGGGGAAAGTGATCCGCGTCAGGTTGACGGCCAGCGAAAACTGCTGGGGGTCGCGCGAGAAGCCGGGCGCCAGCAGTTCGATCGCCTGCGGCGTGAAGATCATCGCCAGCGCCAGCAGTACGATCTGCGTTGCCAACAGCAGTGTGAAGATGCGGTCGCCGAACAGCTTGGCCGCCTGCGGTCCGCCCTGCGTGCGAACACGGGCATAAGCCGGAATGAACGCTGCGTTGAACGCGCCTTCCGCAAAAATAGCGCGAAAATGATTTGGCAGGCGGAAGGCGACAAAGAAGGCGTCCGCCACAGGCCCGGCGCCGATGATCGCCGCCAGCATGATGTCGCGAATAAAGCCGGTCAGGCGCGACAAAAGCGTGTAGCCGCCGACAGTGAGAATGCGACCGATCATTGCTGCCCAACCGCGTGATGCCGAGTGAGCGGATATTACGCGAGTCGCTAGCCTTTGAGCGCCTGACGGACCGCCGCTATCACGCGGTCCTGGACCGGCGGTTCCAGATACGCGTGCATAGGCAGGCTGATAACCTCTTCCGATAGCTGTTCGCAGACCGGAAGCCCGCCCTCAGCCACAGGGAAATCACGATAAGCCGCCTGGCGATGTAATGGCTTTGCGTAATAAATCGCGGTTGGAATGCCTTGAGCCTTCAACGCTGCGCCAAACGCATCGCGGCGTCCGGGCTGCAGGCGGATGGTGTACTGCGCCCAAACCGAGGTCGATTCATTGCCGGTACGCGGCGTTATCGCAACTCCGTCGAGGCCTTTGGCATAACGATCCGCCACTGCCTGACGCGCGACGATTTCTTCGGGAAAAATCTTCAGTTTCTCAATGAGGATTGCGGCCTGGATCGTGTCGAGCCGGCCGGTGATGCCGATACGAAGGGCATCATATTTATCGGTCGGACTTTCGCCATGCACGCGAAGGCTTTTCACCTTCGCCGCAAGCGCATCGTCATTGGTAAAGACCGCTCCGCCGTCTCCATAACAACCGAGCGGCTTCGCCGGAAAGAAGCTGGTGGCGGTCGCCGTGGCGAGCGAACCGAGCTTGCGCCCACGATAGGTCGCGCCAAACGATTGCGCGGCATCGTCGAGAATCAACAAACCGTGCTTTTCGGCAATATGCGCTATGGCGTCGTGATCGGCCGGTAGACCGAACAGATCGACCGGGATAATCGCCCGAGGCTTCAATCCGCGGGCTTTTGCCGTTGCGACTGCGCGTTCGAGGCTATCGGGATCGATATTGAACGTATCGGCCTTAACGTCGGCAAAAACCGGCGTTGCGCCGAGGAGCGCAACCTGCTCGGCCGTTGCATGGAAGGTGAACGCCGGACAAATCACCGCGTCGCCCGGTCCGATCTCCCACGCCAGCAAAACCAGCAAGAGCGCATCGGTCCCGCTGGCACAGCCGATAACGTGTTTGGCGCCACAGAATGCCGCAAGGTCGGCCTCGAACGCGCGCACTTCCGGTCCCTGGACGAACTGGCAATGCGTCAGAACGCGGCCGACGGCCTCGTCGATCGCGTTGCCGAGACGACGGCGTTGCGCAGGGACGTCGATAAACGGAATCGGCTTGTCGTCGAAGCGCGTGTGCTGATTTATTTCAGGATCCACATTCGGCCGGTGCTTAGCCAACAACGCGGCGGGGGCCTTTGCGCTGCTCGACGCCTAACTGGCCGGTGCGCGAATTCAGGCAACGAATGGCAATCTCAAGACTGGCGACGCCCTCCTCACCGGTCACGGCGGGCGGCTCGCCGGTGCGCACGGCCTTGATGAAGGCGGCAAGCTCGGCACGAAGCGGCTCGGCATAACCGACCGACAAGTGCCGCATCGAATACGAACCGTCGGGCTGGAAGCCGAAGCATTCCGTCACCTGAAGCGTCAGCAGATCGGCAATCAGATATTTGTCGCGCGTCGCAATATGGATGTTGCGCGCCTTGAACGGCGTCAGCCAGTTGGTGTTGATGTGCGCGAGCACGCCGGAGGCAGTACGGAATTGCAGCAGCGCAATATCCTCGCGCTCGGCGACCGCGCTCGAGGTCTGCGGCTGGATTTCGACAATCTCGGAGTTGGTGAACCAGCGAATCAGATCGATGTCATGGACCGCAAGGTCGATGACGACACCGACATTTGACATCCGTGGTGGAAACGGTCCGACGCGGGTGATGGCGATGGAGAGAATATTCTCGTCCTTGATCGCGCGCTTGAGCGACTGCACCGCCGGATTGAAGCGCTCGACGTGGCCGGCCATCAGCGTGACACCGGCGCGGCGCGCGGCGGCAACGATGGCGTGGCCTTCCTCGATGGTCGGGGCGACCGGCTTTTCCACCAGCATGTGAATGCCGCGCCTGGCACACTCGAGCGCGAGCTCGCGGTGAAGATGCGTTGGTGCCGCGATGGTGACGGCGTCCACCCCTTGCCCGATCAGGGCGTCAAAATCGGTGAAGGTGGCGCAGCCCAGCGCGCTAGCAACCTTTTCGCGCTGTCTGGGATCGGGGTCGACAACGCCAGCGAGCGTCACACCGGGCATATCCGACAGGACACGGGCGTGGTTGGAACCCATAACACCGACGCCGATAACGCCAATCCGCAAATTGCCGTC
>CAWECH010000016.1:0-39492 GCA_963807565.1 uncultured Alphaproteobacteria bacterium
TTTTCGCCAAAACACGGCTGATGCCTGAGGCGGCGTTTTGACCGCCGCGTCAGGTATTCATCGAGTTCGAAGAACTCGGAGTTGCTCTTGGTGTTGCGCAGCTTGTCGAGCAGGAAGTCGATGGCGTCCATCGTGCCCATCGGATTGAGGATGCGGCGGAGCACGTACATCTTCTTGAGTTGATCCGGCGGGACCAAGAGCTCTTCCTTGCGGGTGCCGGACCGGGTGATGTCCATTGCCGGGAAGGTGCGCTTGTCCGCCACCTTGCGGTCGAGGATCAGTTCCGAGTTACCGGTGCCTTTGAATTCTTCGAAGATCACTTCGTCCATGCGGCTGCCGGTATCGATCAGGGCCGTCGCGATGATAGTCAGCGAGCCACCTTCTTCGATATTACGCGCGGCGCCGAAGAAGCGCTTCGGCCGTTGCAACGCATTGGCGTCGACACCGCCGGTGAGCACTTTGCCGGAGGAGGGGACCACGGTGTTGTAGGCGCGGCCGAGGCGTGTAATCAAGTCCAGCAGGATGACGACATCGCGACCGTGCTCGACCAGGCGCTTGGCCTTTTCGATCACCATCTCGGCGACCTGCACGTGACGCACGGCAGGCTCGTCGAAGGTTGACGACACGACTTCGCCCTTCACCGAGCGCTGCATGTCGGTGACTTCTTCCGGCCGCTCGTCGATCAGCAACACGATCAGATAGCATTCCGGATGATTGTGCGTGATCGAGTGGGCGATGTTCTGCAGCAGCACGGTTTTGCCGGTGCGCGGCGGCGACACGATCAGCGCACGCTGGCCTTTACCGACCGGCGCAACGATGTCGATGACGCGCGCCGAGAGATCCCGCTTGGTCGGATCCTCGAATTCCATTTTCAGCCACTCGTCGGGATAGAGCGGCGTCAGATTGTCGAAGTTGACCTTGTGGCGTGCCTTCTCGGGATCTTCGAAGTTGAGCGAATTGACCTTGAGCAGCGCGAAGTAACGTTCGCCCTCTTTGGGGCTGCGGATATGACCGTCGATGGTGTCGCCGGTGCGCAAGCCGAAGCGGCGGATTTGCGACGGCGAAACGTAGATATCGTCCGGGCCGGCCAGGTAGTTTGCTTCGGGCGATCGCAGAAAGCCGAAGCCGTCCGGCAAAACCTCGACGACGCCTTCACCGAGGATATCGGTTTCGCGCGCGGAAAGTTGTTTGAGGATGGCAAACATCAATTCCTGTTTGCGCATCGTCGAAGCGTTTTCGACCTCAAGCTCCTCGGCAAACGAGACAAGTTCTGCCGGAGATTTGCTCTTGAGCTCCTGGAGTTTCATTTCTTGCATACGGGTAGTCCTATGGAAATTAAGCCAGCGGCGGGATGAGGGGAGGGCGTCGCAGGCGAAAAGGAAGGTCGCAGGTCTTGGGGCTAGATTGAGCTAAGTCTTGGTAAGTCTTTGAGATTTAAGAGACTTAACCCCGGCCCCGATGCATCAATCGGCTCCAGTTCGCTGGAGTCAGAACCCGAATGCATCCGCCTACGTTCGGTGGGATAAGCGCCAACATAAGAAAATAGCGAAGTTCTCGCAAGAGGCGTGACGAGATTTGCACTAAGAACGCGTGAACTTCAGAACGGTTTCAAAACCACCAGCAGCACAATCAAGATCATGAGGACTGTAGGTACCTCGTTGATAATCCTATAGAAATTATGCGATTTCCGGTTGTTGTCAGCGGCAAAATCCTTGCGGTATCGGGACAGCATTCCGTGCACCGCGGAAAGCCCAAGAACGAGTACGACCTTGGTCCAGAGCCACCCCGGTAAGTATCCGGGGTACCGAGAATCAGCGACGAACCAAGCCAGCCAAAGGCCAAAAACGTAGGTCGCAATCATCGCCGGATTGATGATGCCGCGCAGCAAGCGTCGTTCCATCACCTTGAAGGTTTCCGATTGCACGGACCCTTTCTCGGCGGCGCAGTGGTAGACGAATAATCGCGGCAGATAGAGCATTCCCGCCATCCAGGCGATCACCGCGATGATGTGGAAGGCTTTGATCCACGCGTACAGCATCAAACAGCTCTAGTTCTTCACCGCGCGCACCCGGGCGACCAGGCGTTCGACATGAGCGATCGGTGTGTTCGGCAAAATGCCGTGGCCCAGATTGAAAATAAACGGTCTTTGCCCGAGCGCTTCGATAATCGCATCGACCGCACGGTCGAGTGCGTCGCCGCCGGCGAGCAACGCCAGTGGATCAAGATTGCCCTGCACCGTTCGCTTCGGCTGGACCTGATCGCGGGCAACACCAAGCTCAACCATCCAGTCCAGACCGATCGCATCGATCGCAATGGCGTCGAGATACCGCGCAAGCTCAGTACCGGCGCCGCGCGGAAATCCGATGATGCGAGCCGACGGAACTTTCTCACGAACCGCTTTTACGATTTGTGCCACCGGCGCGATGCACCACTTCCGAAATTCTTCGGCAGGCAGGACACCAGCCCAGGTATCGAAAATCTGTACGGCATCGACGCCAGCCTCAAACTGCCTGATCAGATAGCGCGTCGAAGCCTCAACAAGCTTTTCGATCAGCGCAGCGAAGTCTGCCGGATGTTGATATGCAAACAGCCGTGCCGGCGCCTGATCCGGCGTCCCACGTCCTGCGATCATGTAGGTTGCAACGGTCCAGGGTGCGCCGCAGAAGCCAAGAAGCGCCACATCCGGCGGTAGGTCCTGTCCGACGCGGCTGATCGTTTCATAAATTGGCGCCAGCGCTTCGTGATCTACTTCGTCCCGCAACCTCGCCAGGGCCGATGGCTCCGACAAAGGATCAAGCCGCGGCCCTTCACCTTCGACAAAACTCACACGTTGCCCAAGCGCGTGCGGGATCACCAGGATATCCGAGAAAAGAATTGCTGCATCGAAGCCAAAACGGCGAATCGGTTGCAACGTTACATCCGATGCGAGTTTTGGATTGAAGCACAGATCCAGAAAACTGCCGGCTTGTTCTCGAATTGCCCGATATTCCGGCAAATATCGTCCAGCCTGCCGCATCAACCAGATGGGCGGCGATGAGACTGACTTACCAGCCAGCACATTGAGCAACGGTTTTGTCACAGCTCTATCCGGCATACTCAAATCTTCACTCAAACCAAATCTATTAGAATTCTGTTTGTAGTAGTTGGAGGGTTGATTAGACTCATACTTTGCTACGCACAGGCTATCCACATTCCGCCCACATATACTCGGTTTTCCCGCCGCTTCTGCTCGGTAGTGTTTTGGACGATTTTTCCTTTCAATAGTGCTTTAACGAGCTTCGCTGGCGCACTCCATCCACATTTCACCACTGCCTGGTTGGCGCAGTGCCGAGTCTAGCCACAACGGCAGGGGTGTGGATGGAAGTTGGATCACTTCCCCTGATATGCTTGCCCAGGGGGAAAGCCGTGGCCTTCTCCCCAGTCATCGACAGGTTGTCCATCAGTTATATGGCGCAGGCCCCCAGCTATTTTCATCTCCACCTGATCTCGGATGCGACCGGTGAGACGCTGATTACGGTGGCACGCGCCGCGGCTGCGCAATACGCCAAGGTGATGCCGGTCGAGCATGTGCACCCGCTGGTTCGCACGTCAAAGCAACTCGACCGGGTTTTGGCAGAGCTGGATGAGGCGCCAGGCATCGTCCTCTACACGCTGCTTGAGGAAGGCCTGGTCAAAAAGATCGAAGACAAGTGCAGTGAGCTCGGCTTGCCGTGTCTTTCAATTCTGGGGCCGGTGCTGCACCTGTTTCAGGCCTACCTCGGCGGTGAGACCACCCATAAAGTCGGCGCGCAGCACACCCTCAATGCCGAATACTTCCGGCGGATCGATGCGCTCAACTATACGATGATGCACGATGACGGTCAGTTGCACGATGATCTCGAGGAAGCCGACGTCGTCCTGGTCGGTGTGTCGCGGACTTCAAAAACGCCGACGTCGATTTATCTGGCCAACCGTGGGGTGAAGACCGCAAATGTGCCGATGGTGCCGGGCGTGCCACTGCCCGTGAATGTCGAGCAATTGCAGCGCCCGCTGATTGTCGGTTTGTTCGCCACACCCGAACGTATTGTGCAGATCCGGCAAAACCGGCTGCTCGGGTTGAAAGTCGAGCGTGACGACGACCAATATATCGACCGTCAGGCGGTGGCGGATGAAATTGCCGCGTCACGCCGCCTATGCGCAAAACATAACTGGCCGCTTATCGACGTGACCCGGCGCTCGATCGAAGAGACTGCAGCGGCCGTGCTGGCACTGCTTGGCGAGCGCCGCCGTCACAAAGCAGCATCGTGAACAATGTTGTGGCTCGCTTCAGCGCCGCTTGTGCTGGCTTCAAAAAGTGCAATCCGCCGCACCCTGCTTGAGACTGCCGGCGTGCCGATTGAAGTTCGTCCCGCTGATATCGACGAACGGGGCATTGAGACGAAGTCGTCCATGCAAGCGCCGGATGCCGTTGCCGCTTTGCTGGCGCGGGAAAAGGCGTCGGCTATCGCACGATCAATGCCCGGCCGTCTCGTTCTCGGCGCCGATCAGGTGCTCGGGTTAGGAAATCAACGCTTCTCCAAGCCGAATGATCGTGCCGCGGCGCGCGTGCAGCTTCGTGCGCTTTCGGGGCGTACGCACGCCCTCTATTCCGCGGTTGCATTTGTCCAGGACGGCAAGGTGCTCTTCGAACACATCGGTATCGCGCGGCTGACCATGCGCGCATTTTCAGACCGCTTCCTGGACGATTACCTCGACGCGGTTGGCGAAGCGGCCATGGCGAGTGTCGGCGCTTACCAGCTTGAAGGGCTGGGCATCCAGCTTTTCGATCATGTCGAGGGTGACTATTTCACGGTGCTCGGTTTGCCGTTACTGCCGGCGCTGAATTTCCTGCGCCGCCATGGAAGTCTTGCCCAATGAAAGCCGCTCGCCCCTTTGTGCTGTGTCTGACCGGCTCGCTCGGCATGGGTAAATCGGCGACAGCGAAGATGTTCGCCGAAGCCGGCGTGCCGGTGCATGATGCAGATGCGGTTGTCCACGGACTTTATGCCGGCGAGGCCGCGCCGCTGATTGAAGCGGCATTTCCTGGCTCGACCACAGACGGTGCCGTTGATCGGCAAAAGCTTGCAGCAATGGTCATCAACGACAAGACGGCGCTCAAGCGGCTGGAAGCGATCGTACATCCGCTGGTCGGGGCGGCACGAAGCAGCTTCCTCGCTGAAGCCGAAGCCAATGACACACCGGTGGTTGTTCTCGATATACCGCTGCTGTTCGAAATTGGCGGCGAGGCGCGCTGCAATGCCATTGTCGTCGTTTCGGCGCCGGCGGAGGTTCAGCGCACGCGCGCCTTCGAGCGCCCCGGGATGACGGAGGAGAAGTTCACCGCTCTGGTGGCGAAGCAGGTTCCCGACGCGGAGAAACGCCGCCGCGCTGACTTTATCGTGGATAGCTCAAAAGGCTTCGATCACGCCCGCGCGCAGGTGCGCGACATTCTGAATGCGGTTGCTATGATGCAGCAGCAAACCTGATTCGTTTCTGCGAGACCTGATGCGCGAAATAGTTTTCGATACCGAAACCACCGGGCTTGACCCGTTGCAGGGTGATCGGCTGGTCGAGATTGGCTGTATCGAAATGGTCAACCGTTACCCGACCGGAAAGACGTTCCATTTTTACTTCAATCCGGAATGCGACATGCCTGAAGGTGCCTTCAGGATTCACGGTCTGTCGATCGATTTCCTCAAGGACAAGCCGCTGTTTGCGGAGAAGGCTGACGAACTCATCGCTTTTATCGGCGACGCTCAGCTTGTTGCCCACAACGCGATGTTCGACCTCGGCTTCCTCAATGCCGAACTGGCGCGCGCCGGACGTGGCGGCGTAAGCCGTGAGCGCATCATCGACACGCTGTTGCTGGCGCGGCGCAAGCATCCTGGCGGCTCAAATCGCCTCGACGATCTGTGCACGCGATATTCAGTCGATAACTCTCGCCGCACCAAGCACGGCGCGTTGCTCGACGCTGAGCTCTTGGCGGAAGTCTATGTCGAGCTGATCGGCGCGCGTCAGGCGTCGCTGGTGCTGTCGCAAACCGCGGCGGTGCCGATGGCCGCAGCAGGCGCGGCTATCGTGGTGCGCCAACGCTCCGTGCCGCTGACTCCGCGAATTTCCGAAGAAGAGCGCACCGCGCATCGCACGTTTGTTGCGACACTCGGCGACAACGCGATCTGGCGAGACTATCTCAGCTTGGCGTGATCGCCTGCGGCGCCGCTTCCTGCGACGTCGCCAAACGCTGCCGGTAGAGTTCTGCGAAATCGATCGGATTGAGCAGCAGCGGCTGAAACCCGCCATTGCGTACGGCGGTTGCGATGATCTCCCGCGCAAACGGAAACAGCAGGCGCGGACATTCGATCATCACAAAAGGTTGCAGACTTTCGGCTGGCACGTTGATGACGCGGAACACGCCGCCAAACGCCAGCTCGAAACTGTACAGCACCAAGCCTTGGGCTTCGGCTTTGCCTTCTAGGCGGAGGATCACCTCGAAGTCGGTGTCCGACATCGGCGCAGCATCGACATTGATCTGAATGCCGATATTCGGCGGCGTGCTGCTGGGCGCAAGCGAGCGCGGTGCGTGTGGATTCTCGAAGGAGAAATCCTTCACGTACTGGGTAACGACGCCGATCTGGGGCATCGCCATTTGCGGCGGCGGGCTGCCATTTGTCGTCGACATGCGGGTCTCCGGCTCGCGCAAAGCCGCGCGGCGCGATTGGCTAACACAGGGCCGCGGGTCGAACAATGCCGCCGTCGGGGTGATGAATCGGGGCCCGGTCGGCTTTATAAGCTGCCGCTTTGTATTGTTGGCGTAGGGACGGCAATCGTTTAAGCTTTGCCGTGTCCCGCCTTTTGCCGCCTTGGCGGCCACTGGCTGGTTGCCCGGGCATGGCTTATCTACGGTTAGGGAGCGAGGTTCCCTGCTGCAACTCGTGGCTTTGCACGGCCCTTTTTTGAACGGTCCGCCGCGCCGTTCTTGATGAGAGAAATGTCAAACGTGTTCGACATTTACACGATCATCTTTTTGGCGCTCGCAGTGTTCATTTTCCTGCGCCTGCGCAGCGTGCTCGGTCAGCGTACCGGCCGGGAGCGGCCGCCATACGATCCGTATGCTGCGCGCGACGCGGTACGCAGCCCCGCTGCCGACAACAAGGTTGTGACTTTGCCAACCAATCCACCGGCAGCGGCTGCGAGGCCCGCTCCTGCGGAGCCCGAGTCGCCGCCGGCCGAGCGGTGGAAAGATATCGCCGAAGCGGGCTCGCCGGTTGCCACGGGTCTCGATGCCATTGCGGCGGCTGACACCGATTTTGACGCCAAGCACTTCATTACTGGCGCTCGCGCCGCTTATGAGATGATTGTCACCAGCTTCGCGGAGGGTGATCGCAAGCAGCTCAAGACGCTGCTGTCGCGTGAAGTGTTCGATGGCTTCGACAGCGCCATCACTGAGCGCGAGGGTCGCGGCGAGACCTCCGAGACGCGTTTTGTCTCGATCGATGCTTCAACGATCACCGCGGCGGAATTGCGCAATCGCACGGAACAGATCACCGTTCGTTTTCTTTCCAAGCTGGTTTCCGCTACCCGTGATCGCAATGGCGCGGTGGTGGATGGCAGTGCCGACAAGGTCACCGACGTCACCGACGTGTGGACTTTTGCGCGCGATATTTCTTCGCGCGATCCAAACTGGAAAGTGGTCGCTACCGAAGCCGGGCACTGATCATGCTGGTGCAGTGGCGGGCGTTCGGTCTGGTAGCTCTGCTGATCGGCTTTTCTGGTAGCGCGGTTGCGGCTCAAGCCGGTGAGAGCCAGCCAATCAAGTTTTCCGGAACGCAATACGAGCCAGTCGAATGGGCCAACCTCGACGGCTGGGCGGGTGACGATCACGCGGCGGCGTTCTCGACTTTCCTGGCGAGCTGCCGTGCTCTCACGGTCAGCAAGCAACGGCAGGCAACCGATCCAACGCCGATCGTCGCAGCGCTTAGGGATGTTTGCACCGCGGCCTTTGCAGCAATCCCGCTCGACGATGACGGTGCGAAGAAGTTTTTTGAAGACAACTTTCGGCCGTTGCGGATCAATCGGATCGGCGACACCGGCGGCTTTCTGACCGGCTATTACGAGCCGATTATCGAAGGCTCACGGGTGCCAACCGCCGAGTTCACGGCACCACTCTATCGGCGGCCACCCAATCTCGTCGTTGCCGGCCGGCGCAAGTTTGGCGACGCGTTTCCAAGCAAGGGCGTCAAGGTGGGCCGCCGTTTCGGCCGGCGCAAGATCGTGCCGTATTACGACCGCGGCCAGATCGAGGACGGCGCGCTCGATGGCTGGCATCTGGAAATCTGTTACCTGCACAGTCCGGTCGATGTGCTGTTTGCCCAGATCCAGGGCTCGGCGCGGATCAGGCTCGAAGACGGCACCATCCTTCGGGTCAACTACAACTCGCATAACGGCTGGCCTTATACGCCGGTGGGCCGGGTATTGATCGAACGTGCCATGCTGACCAAGGACGGCGTGTCGATGCAAAGCATCCGTGACTGGATGGAGGCGAATCCCGACCTGGCCAAGGATGTGCGTCGGCAGAACAAATCCTACGTGTTCTTCCGCATCACGGATCTGGCGACTGAGGACGAGGCAATCGGTGCCGAGGGCGTACCGCTGGTGCCCGGCCGCTCGATTGCGGTCGATCACTCGCTGCACGTCTACGGCATGCCGTTCTTTATCGATGCCAATTTGCCGATCGCCAATGACAAAACTGGCACACAATTTCACCGGCTGATGTTTGCACAGGATACCGGCTCGGCAATTGTCGGCCCGGCGCGCGCCGATATCTATTTCGGCGCGGGCGACGAGGCTGCGCGGATTGCCGGGCGTATCAAAAATGCCGGTGACTTCATGATGCTGATCCCGCACACGCTGGATCCGGTCGAGGCCGGGCGCGAGACACCGCTGCCGCGGGAGCGTCCAACGAATTTCAGTCTTAGCCTCACCACGACGATGGACGATCCAACCGACGTTCCGGATGCAGCGCCGGCTCCCGCCGCCGCGGCGAAGCCCGCCGTGACTCCGGCGCCGCCTGCACCGAAGCGGACCGCACGGCCCAAGCCGTGATGCTTTCGCCATGACCCGGCGCCGCTCACTAAGCGACGAAGAACGGACGCTCTGGAAAACTTACGCGCGTTCAATAAAGCCGCTGCGGGGCGGGACGAAGATCGTCGAGCCGGACATTGAAGAGACCAAAGCGCCGGCGAGAGTTTCAGCAAGGCCTCGCGCTCCTTCTCGCAGTGCTGCGCCACGCGAGACATCCCCGCCAAAACTCCCGCCACTTGCGCCGCTCGACCGGCGAATGAAGCAACGCGTCGCGCGCGGTCGTGACCCAATCGAAGCCCGGCTTGATCTGCACGGCATGACGCAAATGCAGGCGCACGCGGAGCTGTTGCGATTTCTGCGCCGCGCTCAGGCCGATGGCGCCAGGACTGTGCTTGTCGTTACTGGCAAAGGCTTCAGGTCGCGTGGCGGCAAGCACGACGCAGATCGCGAGCCCGGCGTATTGCGGCGGCAAGTTCCAATGTGGCTCGCGCTGCCGGAATTTCGCCTGCTTGTCGTCGGTTTCGATGATGCCCATGCCGGGCATGGCGGGCAGGGCGCGCTCTATGTGCGCCTGCGGCGCGCGCGCTAAGTCCTTGGCGTCAAATTCCAATTAACCTTAACCACCAGAACGCTCGGGAAAAGCCAAACCTGCTGCAAGAAATCGTCAAACTCGTCTGCGAGAACGGTGTACGGAAAGTAAAGCGTCAGCAGTTGGAGTGATCGACATGTCCGAAGCCGTTGCCACACAGCCGAAGCCAAAGTCGACACAACGCACTCCGAACGATGGCCGGGTTTTCGCCGAGGTCGAGAAGTGGATCGAAATGATCCGCGAGATCAGAAGCGAGCAGGTCAAGAACTAGCGTTGAGGGAACGCGCTATTCGACCTTGATCCCGGCGGCCTTGATCACGCCGTTCCACTTTCCTGAATCCTGTTTGAGAAACTCTCGCAATTCCGCGGGCGACGAACTCGTCGCCGTGTAGGCGGTTTGCGCAAGCTGGTCGATCACGGCTGGCGCCGACAGAACTTTGACAACGTCGCCGTTGAATTTCTGCACGATGTCCTGCGGCGTCTTGCCGGGGACGAATACGCCTTGCCAGGAGTCGACTGAAAAGCCCGGCAATCCGGACTCGATCACGGTCGGAGTATCCGGTGACGCAGAGGAACGCTTGACCCCGGTCGTGGCGAGGCATCGTGCCTGACCTGACCGCGAATAGGTCAGCAACTCGCCACTGCCAAAATAGCAATCGATGCGGCCCGGAATGAGATCGATGAACGCCGGAGCAGCGCCGCGATACGGTACGTGAGTCATTTGCAGTCCCGCCATCTGCATGAACAGCTCTGCGGTGAGATGGGGCGCACTGCCCGTACCCGGTGAGCCCATCACCAGCTTGCCCGGACGCTCCTTGGCGTAGGCAATGAACTCCGAGACCGTTTTCGCCGGCGACGAGTTCGGTACGAACATGAAGAATGGAAACTTCGCCACCATTGATATCGGGGCGAGATCGGTCATCGGGTCGTAGTCGAGCGTCCGATAAAGCGAACCGTTCACCGACAGTGATGACGTACCATAGAGCACCGTGTAGCCATCCGGATCGGCGTGCGCGACATAGGCATTGGCGAGATTGGTGCCGCCGCCGGCCTTGTTCTCGATCACGCACTGCTGCGCCCAAAGCTTCGACAGGTTTTCGCCGAGAACGCGCGCCACCGAATCCGTAGGGCCTCCGGCGGCCAGCGGCACGATCATGTGTACCGGCCGGTCCGGCCAGGTTGCGGCACGCGCGTAGCGCGTGGCGATTGTCGGTGCAATTGCGGAAGCTGCGGTCAGAGCGATGAGTTGGCGGCGTGTAATCACGATATGAACCCCGGCTTGATAGCGGAAGATTAGCGCCACTGGCGCGAACACGCCAAGCGTCAGCGTGCGCCAAAACCTGCGTCACGCTGACCTGCCGGCGGCAGCGCTCTACAGGATGAAGCGGCTCAGATCGGTGTTTTTGGCGAGATCGCCGACGTGCTTATGCACGTAAGCCGCGTCGATCTTTATCGTCTCACCGGAGCGGTCAGGCGCGGAAAAAGAAACCTCGTCAAGCACGCGCTCCATCACGGTTTGCAGCCGCCGCGCGCCAATGTTCTCCACGCTCGAATTGACTGCCACTGCCACGTCAGCAACCGCGTCGATGGCATCTTCGGAAATTTCCAGCGTCACGCCTTCGGTTGCCATCAGCGCGATGTATTGCTTGATCAGCGACGCCTCCGGTTCGGTCAGGATGCGCCGCATGTCGTCGCGCGTTAGCGGCTTCAGCTCGACCCGGATCGGTAGCCGGCCTTGCAGCTCGGGCAGCAGATCCGAAGGCTTGGAAATGTGAAACGCGCCCGAAGCAATGAACAGGATGTGATCAGTCTTTACCTGACCATGCTTGGTGGCAACCGTCGTACCTTCGATCAGCGGCAGTAAGTCGCGTTGCACGCCTTCGCGGGACACGTCGGCGCCGGCACGGCCTTCGCGGACACAGATTTTGTCAATTTCGTCGAGGAAAACGATGCCATTGTTTTCGACCGACTTGATCGCTTCCTGGGTCAGTTGCTCGGTGTCGAGCAGCTTGTCGGATTCTTCGTTGATCAGGATTGCATAGGAATCGTGAACTGTAACCCGGCGCGTCTTGGTGCGACCGCCGCCAAGCTTGCCGAAAATATCACCGATCGAAATGGCGCCCATCTGTGCGCCGGGCATGCCGGGAATGTCGAGCATCGGCATGCCGCTGCCTCCAGCCTGTACTTCGATCTCGATTTCCTTGTCGTCGAGCTCGCCGGTGCGCAATTTCTTGCGGAATGTCTCCTTGGTCGAGGCGCTGGCATTGGCGCCGACCAGTGCGTCGAGCACGCGGTCTTCGGCAGCCTTCTGCGCGCGCGCCTCGACGTCCTTGCGTTTTTTCTCGCGCGTCTGCCCAATCGCAATCTCGACGAGATCGCGCACGATCTGCTCGACGTCGCGGCCGACATAGCCGACTTCGGTGAATTTGGTGGCTTCGACTTTCAGGAACGGCGCACCAGCGAGTTTGGCGAGACGGCGGGAGATTTCGGTCTTGCCGACGCCGGTCGGGCCGATCATCAGAATATTTTTCGGCAGCACTTCTTCGCGCAGCCGGTCGTCAAGCTGGAGCCGCCGCCAGCGGTTACGCAGCGCAATCGCAACCGCGCGCTTGGCGTCGCCCTGGCCGACAATGAAGCGGTCGAGTTCGGAAACGATTTCGCGGGGAGAAAAATCACTCATGAACGGGATTACTCATACAGTTCGTACCATCAAAAGCGAGCGGCCGTCCGGCGTATCGACCAGCCGCGATTTTTCAAATCCGGCCTTTTCGTAAGCCCTGACGGCGCGGCGATTTTCCGGATTAGGATCGGTCACAACGCGCGGCGTTCCGGTCCGAAGCAGCGTTTCGACGAAGTTTTTGATCATCGCAGAACCATGACCGCGGCCGATCATGTCAGGTTCGCCGATAAACTGATCGATGCCGCGCGTACCGGACGGCAAATCACCAAAGCCGTGGTCCGGCCATGCGGTCGGGTCGTAGCATTGCAGATAGGCGAATGGGAGGTCGTCCGCGGCTACGATGAATTGCTCCATCGCCGGATCGGACATGTCTCCCCTCACCAATGCAAACTGCTGGTCGGGATCGCCCCACCACTCGCTGACATGTGGCGTCGCGCAGCCAGCGGCGCACCGTCGGGAGGTCTTGCGCTGTCATGGGTCGAAACTCATAGCGGCATGCATGCATTGGTCGGCGATTCGGGCGCTTTACTAACCGATGGCTCCGCCTTGCCAGGAGCGAATGGCATCGAACGGGTAGATAAGCATGATTATGTTGAGTGTCAGGTTGTCGCGAATGACATATCCAGCCAGCGCCTCCATCGAAACGGCGGCGAGGACAATCGACCAGACCGGCAGCCAGTAGGCGAGGCCAAAACCAAACATCATCGTCAGCGTGTCGGAGAGAGAATTCAGAATGCTGTCGCCGTAATAGTTGAGCGAGATGGTCTCGCTGCGATAGCGATCGATGATGAAGCTCGAGTTCTCCAGAATTTCCCAGCCGCACTCGACCAGCATTGCAAGCACAAGACGCGCGGCGACCGGCGCTCGACGGCAACGCGAGCCAGGTCAAGCCATAAAGACCGAAGCCGTGGATGACGTGCGATAGCGAATACCAATCGAAAATCTGCTGCGAGATTTCCGAATTTTGCGAACCGCCAACCCACAGTTTGATTGTTCCGCAGGTGCACATAGGAACGCGGCCAAGGGCCAGTTCGGTTCCCGCCTGGGCGGCGAGGAGTGACGCGGCGATCAGCACAAAACTCCACGCTGGCATCTTGCGCGTCTGTGCGGCGAAGGCTTCTGTGAAATGGACGAATGGATTGGTCATGTCGCGCGGAAGTTTGCTCCTGGAGCGGCGCCGCGCTCAAGTCTTCAGTGTCGCTTAAGTCTTCAGCGTCTCGATCGTCACGTTACGGTTGGTGTAGACGCAGATGTCCGCGGCAATATCGAGCGACTTGCGGACAATCGCTTCGGCCTCCAGCGGACCATCGGCGAGTGCGCGGGCAGCCGCAAGCGCATAATTGCCGCCGGAGCCGATGCCGACGATGCCGGCTTCCGGCTCAAGCACGTCGCCGGTCCCGGTCAGGACCAGCGACACGTCCTTGTCGGCGACGATCATCATGGCTTCGAGCCTGCGCAGATAACGGTCGGTACGCCAGTCCTTGGCCAGTTCGACGGCGGCGCGGGTGAGCTGCCCGGGATACTGCTCGAGCTTCGATTCCAGCCGCTCGAACAAGGTGAAAGCGTCGGCGGTGGCGCCGGCAAATCCGCCGATGACGTCGCCTTTGCCCAGCCGGCGCACCTTCTTGGCATTGGCCTTGATGATGGTCTGGCCGATCGAAACCTGGCCGTCGCCGCCAACCGCGACCAATCCACCCTTGCGGACGGTCAGGATCGTGGTGCCGTGCCAGAGACTGGATTGGCCGGTTTCGGCAGACTGCATGTGTGGGAAACCCTGTTCAGGGAAAGATTTAGGAGTTGGCCCTCGCCAATGCAATTGCACTAGGCGGGACATTGGCTGCGCGGACAACCCCTGATAAAAGGCGCGCAAATTGTCGCGGCATACAGCCGAAATCCATCAGGCGCACCATGCGTAAGGCAACCGTAAAGCGGACCACCAAAGAGACCGATGTCGAGATCACGGTCGATCTCGACGGCACCGGCGCGTCGTCGATCGCGACTGGGATCGGCTTTCTCGACCATATGCTCGATCTTCTGGCGCGGCACTCCCGGATCAACCTGACCGTCAAGGCCAAGGGCGATCTGCATATCGACCAGCACCACACCGCCGAAGACGTCGGCATTGCACTTGGTCAGGCGGTGAAGCAGGCGCTCGGCGACATGAAGGGGATCACCCGCTATTCCGACGTGCATCTGCCGATGGACGAAACGCTAACGCGCGTTGCGCTGGACATCTCCGGCCGGCCGTTTCTGGTGTTTCAGGTCGAGTTCGTGCGCGCCAAGATCGGCGAGTTCGATACGGCGCTGATCCAGGAGTGGTTCCAGGCTTTCGCCATGAACTGCGGCGTGACGCTCCATGTCACCACCCTCTATGGCAGCAACGACCATCATATTGCCGAATCCTGCTTTAAAGGATTGGCCCGGGCGTTGCGCACCGCCATAGCCATCGATGCGCGCGCCGCCAATGAAGTGCCTTCGACCAAAGGCAGTCTTGGTGGATAAGCAGCCTCACCTTATTTGAAGGCTGGGGTTTGCGACTAACGAGAATCGGCGAGACCGAAAATGGCGATTTACACCGTGCACGAGCCGCCGTCGCGGATCGGTGCCGCCGCGCCCGATCCGGAGCGCTATGTTTTCGTGCGCGACGGGTTCTCGTTCTGGGCATTCATCTTCGGCCCGTTATGGATGTTGCGGCATCGCATGTGGCTGGTGCTGCTGCTCACCATCGTCGTCTCGTTGGCGCTTGATGCGGCCATTCGATTCGCTGGCGCCTCGGCGTTCGTCGTCGGCTGCGTGGGATTTTTGCTCTCGTTGCTGGTCGGGCTGGAAGCGAGCTCGCTTCGCCGCTTCACCCTCCAGCGCCGTGGCTGGAGATACGCCGGCGTGGTCGCTGGAGAGGATCGCGAAGCCGCCGAACGGCGCTTCTTTGACACCTGGCTGCGGAGCGACAAAACAGGCCAACGCCGGTGGCGGTCGCACCTGCATTAAATCCGCATTTGCCGCGAACATCGGACATCATCGGGCTTTTCCCGCAACCGGGCATCGGCCGATGAGCGTCGCCATTGTCGATTACGGCTCCGGTAATCTGCACTCCGCAGCGAAGGCGTTCGAGCGCGCGGCGCGCGAGGCCGGCATCGATCAGCCGATCACCGTCACCAGCGATCCCGCGGTCGTGGCGAAGGCGGACCGCGTGGTGCTGCCGGGTGTCGGTGCGTTTGCCGATTGCAAGCGCGGGCTCGATGCCGTTGATGGCATGGGCGAGGCGCTTGAAGAAGCCGTGCGCCGGAAAGGGCGGCCGTTCTTCGGCATCTGTGTCGGCATGCAGCTTCTGGCCGAACGCGGACTGGAATACGAAGTGAAGGAAGGGCTCGGCTGGATTGCCGGTGAGGTCGATCGCATCACGCCGAGCGATCCGAGCCTGAAAATCCCGCACATGGGCTGGAACACGCTCAATGTGAAACGTACGCATCCGTTGCTTGACGGATTGGCTTTCGGTCCGGACGGGAAGCACGCCTATTTTGTGCACTCGTATCAGCTCAAGGCGTCAAACCGCGACGACCTGGTTGCGGACGCCGATTATGGTGGACCCGTCACGGCGGTGGTGGCGCGCGACAATATTGTCGGTACGCAATTCCACCCGGAGAAGAGTCAGAAGCTCGGCTTGGCGCTGATCGCAAATTTCTTGAAGTGGAAGCCGTGATCCTTTTTCCAGCTATCGATTTGAAGAACGGTGAGGCTGTGCGCCTGCAGCAAGGCGACATGGCGCGCGCCACCGTGTTCAATCGCGATCCGGCGGCGCAGGCCGCGCAATTCGCGCAGCAGGGCTTTGAATATCTGCATATCGTCGATCTCGATGGCGCCTTTGCCGGCAGGCCGATAAACGCTGCGGCAGTCGACGCCATTCTCAAGGCGGTGAAAATTCCCGGTGCAGCTCGGCGGCGGCATTCGCGATCGGGCGACCATCGAAGGTTGGCTCAACAAAGGCATTACGCGCGTCATTATCGGTACTGCCGCGGTGCGCAATCCCGCACTGGTGAAAGAGGCAGCGCGCGCGTTTCCGGGCCGCGTCGCCGTCGGGCTCGATGCGCGTGACGGCAAAGTTGCGGTCGAGGGCTGGGCTGAAACGTCCGAGCTTTCCGCGCTCGAGATTGCACGCCGTTTTGAGGACGCGGGCGTCGCGGCCGTCGTTTATACCGACGTGTCGCGCGACGGCATGCTCAAGGGCCTCAATCTCGATGCGACCATTGCGCTTGCCGATGCAGTTTCGATTCCCGTGATCGCGTCAGGCGGGCTGGCTTCGCTCGATGATGTTCGTGCGCTGGTTGCGCCATCCGCCAAAAAACTTGCAGGCGCTATCGCCGGTCGGGCGCTTTATGACGGCCGGCTTGACGCAGAGCTGGCGCTGTCAATGCTGCGCGCCGCGCGCACGACGGCCTGAATCATGTTCAAGGTTCGCATTATTCCCTGCCTCGACGTGAAAGACGGCCGTGTCGTCAAAGGCGTCAATTTCGTCAATCTGCGCGATGCCGGCGATCCGGTTGAAGCTGCCATCGCTTATGACGCTGCCGGAGCCGACGAGCTTACGTTCCTCGATATCACCGCGAGCCACGAGAACCGCGGCATCATGCTCGACGTGGTGCGGCGAACGGCGGAGGCCTGCTTTATGCCGCTGACGGTCGGTGGCGGTGTGCGCACCGTCGACGACATTCGTGCGCTGCTCACTTCGGGGGCCGACAAGGTCTCGATCAACACTGCCGCCGTCGCGCGCCGCCAATTCGTGGCGGAGGCCGCGGAGAAATTCGGCGACCAGTGCATCGTGGTCGCAATCGACGCCAAGAAAGTGTCGAAACCCGGCGAGACCGATCGCTGGGAGATTTTTACGCACGGCGGCCGCAACCCGACCGGCATCGACGCTATCGCCTACGCTCGCGAAGTGGTCGCGCTCGGCGCCGGTGAGATCCTTCTCACCTCGATGGATCGTGACGGCACGCGAAAAGGCTATGACGTGGCCCTGACGCGGGCCATCGCCGAAGCCGTGACTGTGCCGGTGATAGCTTCGGGAGGTGTTGGCAATCTCGATCATCTGGTCGACGGCATTCGCGACGGCCACGCCAGCGCCGTGCTTGCGGCGTCGATCTTCCACTTCGGTGAGTATTCCGTGCGCGACGCCAAGAGCTATATGGCCCGTGCCGGATTGCCGGTGCGGATGGACGCTTAGCTTTTTTGCTTTGCCCAGAGCAGCGCGCGCTCCAGTCTGTCGTTGCCCCAGAACAGCTCGCCATCGGCGGTGATGAAAGTCGGCGCGCCGAACACGCCGGCACGCTGCGCTTGTGCGGTCTGATCGCGCAATCGAAGTTTGTTATCGTCTGGACTGGGCCGCCGAAAGCGCCGGTTCGGCGGCAACGTCGAGCCTGGTAAGGATCGCCGCGATCGTTTCGGCGCTGTCTATCGATCGGCCTTCGCCGAATTGCGCGCGAAACACCTCTGCACAGAAAGCGTCCCCCCACGTTTCGGAAAGCCCGCACAAGCGCGACTCGCGCCGCAAGCACGCTGTTTTGTGGAAACGGCGTCGGCGGTCGAAACGGAAGGCCCAGGTCCGTGCAGATGCGCTCCAGGTCGCGCCACATATGGCGGCCCTTGGCCTCGAACAGATTGAATGGCGATGTGGTCCAGCCCTGTGCCTTGAAAATCGGCCCGAGCAAAAACGGCCGGAAGCGGACTTTGACGCCGGTCTCGTTGGCCAGCCTGCCGATACGCAGCGCTGCCGGATACGAGTAGGTCGAGGCAAAATCGAACCAGAAATCAAGTATTGGCGGGCTCATCGACCGATCCTACGTCTACAGGAGAGTCCGGAAAACCGGTCAGGTTAAATATCTGCCGAGCCGCGACTCCCGGTGCAAGCCCGGAAATGCTAAGGACCGTTCATGGCTATGTTTACTGTGCACGATCTGGAAAAGCGTATTCAGGAGCGCTCCCGCGAAAGCGCGGAAGTGTCCTATACGCGCAAGCTTCTCGACCGCGGTGTCGCGCAATGCGCGAAAAAGTTCGGCGAAGAAGCGGTCGAGGCGGTCATTGCCGCGATTGGCGAAGACAAGCAGCGCATGACGGCTGAGGCGGCCGACGTGCTCTACCATCTGCTGGTCATCCTGCATGCCCGGGGCATCACCCTCGACGAGGTCGAGGCCGAACTCGGCGCGCGCACGCATCAATCCGGCCTTGACGAAAAAGCGTCGCGCAAGGGCGGTTGAGGCGGTCGGTATGGAGCAGCGCACCGGCCAGGACGTCTCACCGTACCGGACTTTTTCTCGCGCCGACTGGGCCCGGCTGCGCCACGACACGCCGATGACGCTCGAGCCTTCGGAGGTGATGCGGCTGCGCTCGATGCACGACCGGCTCGATATGAACGAGATCGAGGAAATCTATCTGCCGCTGTCCCGGCTGCTGTCGCTCTATGTCCGGGCCACGCAAAATCTGTTTCGCGCGCAGCAGGGCTTCCTTGGCACCGAAGACTCCAAGATGCCGTACATCATCGGCGTCGGCGGCTCGGTGGCGGCCGGCAAGTCGACCACCGCGCGTGTGCTTGAGGCACTGCTGGCGCGCTGGCCCAACGTGCCCAAGGTCGATCTCATCACCACCGACGGTTTTCTCTTTCCCAATGCGGTGCTCGATCGCGAAGGGCTGATGGAGAAGAAGGGCTTTCCGGAGAGCTATGACCTTCCGGCGTTGTTGCTGTTTCTCTCGGACATCAAGGCTGGCCGGCGACCGGTGCGCGCGCCGGTCTATTCGCATCTGATCTATGACGTGATCCCGAACCAGTGGGTTGAGATCGACCGGCCGGATATTCTGATCGTCGAAGGCCTCAATGTGCTTCAGGCCGGCCGTCTGCCGAAAGACGGCAAGGCGGTGCCGTTCGTCTCGGATTTCTTCGATTTCTCGGTGTACATCGATGCCGACGAAGACGTGCTGCTATCCTGGTATGTCAGCCGCTTCCTGACGCTCCGCGGCACGGCGTTCGCCGATCCGAAATCCTACTTTCATCGCTACGCCCGTTTGACTGACAAGGAAGCGGTCGAGATGGCGACGTCGATCTGGAACCGGATCAATCTCGTCAATCTGCACGAGAATATCTTGCCGACCCGTCGGCGCGCCGACCTGATCCTGAAAAAGGGCCAAAGTCACCAGGTCGACGAAGTCGCGTTGCGGCGGCTTTAGAGCCGGTCCGATTAAGCCGCGAGCGCCTCGGCGGAATTCGCCAGCGCGGCAGCGAGCTTTTCGCGGTCGAGCGGTTTGACCAGAAAGCCATCCATCCCGGCGGCGAGACAGGCGTCGTGATCTTCGGAAGACGCATTCGCGGTCAGCGCGATGATGGGTGTCCGCGAAGCGCTCTCCTCGGCCTCGATTGCGCGGATGCGCCGCGTCGCCTCGAGGCCGTCCATGCCGGGCATATGCAGATCCATCAGCACGCTATCGTAACGGTGCATCGGCGGAGCGTGCGGCAAGCCAGCTTTCGATCGCCGCCGCGCCGCTGGTTGCGATCGTGGGGCGGTGCCCGAGCTTTGCGAGTAGCGCGCGCGCAAGCAGCGCATTGATCTCGTTATCCTCGGCGACAAGAATCGACAGCGAATGGGCGGGGCGTGCTTCCGGCAGCGCTTCTTGAACTTCAGTGGCTGCTGCATCAAAAGCATCGTCCGACGAAAAGCGTGCGGCGAGCGAGGTATCGCGCACCGGCTTGATCAGGTAGCTGGTGAAGCCCGCGGCTTTCAGCGCGGCGAGCTTGTTGCGCATCGCCGGCGGCACCAGAACGATGCGACGCGGAATGCGCGCGGCGATCCGCGCCAATGCCTCGCTGGCGGCCAGCCCGAGCGTGTGGTCGACCAGAATCGCGCTCCACGGCTGTTCGGGCAGCAGTGCTGCCGCAACTATTTCGTCCGGCACGATCCGGGTGCGCGCGCCCCAGCGTTGCAGCCGCCGCGCGATCAGTGACGCTTCGATTTCGGCCGGCGCAACGATCAGGATGTCAGCTCCCGCAAGATCGGGCGCCGCGAATTGCAAATCTTCGGCGCCCTCAGCACGCGGCAGCACAAGCGTGACAACGAAGGTCGAACCTTTGCCGGGTCTGCTTTCGACCGCAATCGCGCCGCCCATGCTTTCGATGATGCGCCGGGAAATGCTCAGACCGAGCCCGGTGCCGCCGAATTTCCGCGCAGCGCCGTTGTCGACCTGCTCGAACTCCAGAAAGATGCGCGCCTGATCTTCGCTCGACATGCCGATGCCGGTGTCGTGCACCGAAATTGTGATCGCGCCATCACTCGCGCCGGGTTCGACAATGATCGATACGCCGCCGTGCTCGGTGAATTTGATCGCGTTGCCGGCGAGATTGAACAGCACTTGCCGCAGCCGCGCCGCGTCGCCGACAACCCGTGACGGCAGCCGCTCGTCGACATAGCCGCAGATTTCAAGCCCCTTGGCCTGGGCCCGCGGGCCAAGCAGTTCGACGGCTTCCTCGACCAGCGCGCCCAAGGAAAATGGCTGCAATTTGAATTCCAGCCGTCCGGCTTCGATCTTGGAGAAATCCAGAATCTCCTCGATCAGCGACAACAGCGCTTCTCCCGAGGTCTTCATGGCCCGGAGGTACGTCGTCTGCTCGGGAGCCAGCGGTGTGTCGCTGAGCAGATCGCCCATGCCGAGGATGCCGTTCAGCGGGGTGCGGATTTCGTGGGAGACCATCGCCAGAAAGCGGGATTTGGCGCGGCTTGCTGCTTCCGCCTGATCGCGTGCATCGGCCAGTGCGTGCTCTGCGGTGACGCGATCGGTCATGTCACGGCCGACGCTTTGCACTTCGTTGCCGTTATCGACGCGAATGGTGACGTCACGCCAGGCAATCCAGCGTGCACCTTCCGGTGACCCGATTTTCTGATCGTAGATGCGTGTGCCGTCCGGCAGACTCGATACTTCGCTTTGCTCTTCGATGGAGAGCGCAAAGGTCGTCGCCAGCAATTCCTCGCGCCCGCGTCCGGCCAGCGTGCAAAATGCATCGTTGACGTAGGTGATTGCCGACGTCGCGTCGCGGCGAACGATCACGTCGCCCTGTGCTTCGAAGAAGCTCTTGGCGCGCTCCTGCGCTTCGCTGATTTCCCAGTTGCGGTCGGCGGCGTGTTCGAGGCGCCCTTCGAGGCCGCGTAACTCGGCTTTCATCTGACGGACGCGCGAATACAGGATACCGATGGCCCCGCAGGCCGCACCGAATAATGCCGAGACGCCGATGGCGAACGAATTCGGATCGTAATGCGCCATCGACGAGGTGGCGCCGGACAAAAAGCCGAACGCGACACCGAACGACATGGTGCCGATAGCGAGGGTACGGACGACGAGCGAGATCAGGCGGCGGGTGAGGATGCCGGGTTTCGGAAGCGTGAAGCGCCGGCGCATTGATCCAAAGTCCTGCTTGGTACGTTACACGGGGCTGACATGCGCCGCCGCGTTCGCGCCTGTTTCTCGATGTGACGATCCGGATTTTGGCCTATGAACGTTGCGCATCCCTTGCAGTCGCTGCGAGCGATTGGAGGGACAGTTGATGCTTTGTTAATGTTCGCTTTTGGCTCCGCCGTCTGGAGCTGAGCGGCCGGAGAAGTGTGGATGGCTAAGTCATTGAGTTCAAAGCGCTTAAAGGCGCAATCAGGGGGCCCGGGGCGACCCGCCAAGCCATCGCGGGCCGAAGCCGAGGCGGCAGTACGGACCTTGATCCAGTGGGCAGGCGATGACCCCGACCGCGAGGGTCTGCGCGCGACACCGTCACGCGTGACCCGCGCCTTCGAAGAATGGTTCTCCGGCTACAACGACGATCCGCGCGAGTATCTCAAGCGCACATTTGAGGAAACCGGCGGCTACGACGAAGTGGTCGTGCTGCGCGACATCCGTTTCGAGTCGCATTGCGAGCATCACCTCGCGCCGATTATCGGCCGTGTCCATATCGGTTATCTGCCGCGCAACCGCGTGGTCGGCATTTCCAAGCTGGCCCGTCTGGTCGAGGTGTTTGCCCGGCGTTTGCAGATCCAGGAAAAACTCACGTCAGAGATTGCCACCTGTCTCGAGCAGGTGCTCAAGCCTCATGGCGTTGCTGTCGTCGCTGAAGGCACGCATCAGTGCATGACCACGCGCGGTGTGCACAAACCCGGAGTGACGATGGTGACCAGCCGCATGCTCGGCGTGTTCCGCGATCACGCTGAGACGCGCCAGGAATTCCTGTCGGCAATCGGGATGCGCGGCGCGGTCAACGTCAGTAACGGCGCCTGATTTTCTTTACGGACGCAGCACTAGGCTGCGCGCCTGATTTCGTCCGCAAGCGCGCGATAGGACAGTGCCTCGGCGAGATGCACGCGTCCGATTTTGTCGGCGCCGTCGAGATCGGCAAGCGTCAGCGCGACGCGTAGTATGCGATGATAGCCGCGCGCCGAGAGCCGCATCGCATCTGCGGCATCGCGCAAAAGCTTCATGCCGCTGGCATCCGGTTTGGCGACGTCTTCCAGGATCGCACCGGACACCGCGGCGTTGCTGCGAATGTGCGGCATGCCGAGTGCGGCATAACGCGCCGCTTGCCGCTCGCGCGCGGCGGCGACCCGCTTCGCGACCTCGCGGCTGCCTTCCGCCGGTGGCGGCAAAATGAGATCGGCTGCGGTGACCGCCGGCACTTCGATGTGCAGGTCGATGCGGTCGAGCAGCGGGCCGGAAATTCGCGACTGATAGTCTGCGGCGCAACGTGTGTTGGGCCCGCGACGGCAGGAAAAACCGGGCTCGCTGGCGCGGCCGCAGCGGCACGGATTCATCGCAGCCACCAGCATGAATCGCGCCGGATAGGTCACCCGATGATTGGCGCGGGCGATCGAGACTTCGCCGGTTTCCAGCGGCTGGCGCAGTGAGTCGAGCGCTTGCGGCCCGAACTCCGGCAGTTCGTCGAGGAACAGCACACCGTGATGCGCCAGCGATATTTCGCCGGGCCGTGCATGGATTCCACCACCGACGAGGGCTGGCATGCTGGCGGAATGATGCGGCGCGCGGAACGGCCGCCGGTTAGTCAGCGCACCGCCTTTGATTTCGCCGGCCACCGACGCGACCATCGAAACTTCCAGCAGCTCCGACGGCGCGAGCGGTGGCAGGATCGACGGCAGCCGCGCTGCCAGCATCGACTTGCCGGAGCCGGGCGGTCCGCACATCAAGAGGTTATGGCCACCCGCCGCGGCGACTTCGAGCGCGCGCTTTGCGCTTTCCTGGCCCTTGATGTCGGCGAGGTCGAGCATCGGGCCGTTGACCTCGAGAATTTTTGGCTGCGGCCGCGACAGGACCTGTGTGCCTTTGAAATGGTTGGCGAGCTGGATGAGGGATGTGGCAGCAATGATGTCGATGTCCGGGCTCGCCCACGCCGCTTCGGGTCCGCACGCAGCCGGACAGATCAAGCCTTCGCCGCGCGCGTTGGCACCGATTGCAGCAGGCAGCACGCCGGCGACCGGCGTGATCGAGCCGTCGAGACCGAGTTCGCCGAGCACCGTAAATCCTGACAACGCATCGTGTGGGATGGCGCCAATCGCCGCCATCAGGCCGAGCGCGATCGGCAGGTCGTAGTGGCTGCCCTCTTTCGGCAGGTCGGCAGGGGCAAGGTTGATGGTGATACGACGCGCCGGCAACGCCAGGCCTGACGCGATCAGCGCCGAGCGCACCCGCTCGCGCGCTTCCGAGACCGCCTTGTCCGGGAGGCCGACAATATTGAACGCAACAATCCCGGGCGCGACTTGCACCTGAACATCGACCGGACGGATCTCGATGCCCTCAAACGACACGGTGGAAACGCGCTGGACCATTGCAGCCCCGAAGCCGTCAGCCTGTTGCGGTTTCCGAACGTAATGGAACTTTTGGTCCAGTCAAGAACATTTAGGGAACAGACGGACGGTAGCGCGCTACTGCAAGACGGGCCACTCACCGCCGCAATCCTGCTGTTGGCCTAGCCAAATGTCGCCATCGCGAACGGAACGAGAAACCCTGACAAGTGGAACTCAAGCGTTATCGTCCCGCGACATCGAGGAGCTCGCGGCGGACCGCGTCAAGCATCTCGTCCGAGAGATCGGTGTCCTCAACGGCCCGGGCGAGCGTCAGTGCACCGACCAGGGTGGCCATGGCTGTTAGCGCCTTGCGGCGGCGTACGGCTTTGGATTTGCCCGGAATCGATTCTGCGAGAATTGCCAGCGAGGGTTCCAGGCCCTCAGCAAAGGCCTTGCGGACGACCTTGCTGCTGCGCGCGACATCGTTGCCCAGCGCGGCGAAGCCACAACCATGGCCCGGGTCGTCGCGATGCCGGCCTGCAAAGGTAGTGATCGAGCAACGCGCGGAACGGCTCTTTCGCATCTGAAGCCGTGATTTTCGACCAGTTTTCCGCGGCCCGCGCCATTGTTCGCTTGTTGGATTGGGCGACCAGGTCGTCCTTGGATGAAAAGTGGCCGTAGAAGCCGCCGTGGGTCAGGTCGGCGGCCTTCATGATGTCGGCGACGCCGATGCCGTCGAAGCCCTTGGCACGAAACAACGCGCTGGCGGCCTCAATGATGCGCTCGCGATGCGCGGCGGCTTTTTCGCGGCTCACTCTCATTCAGGTACCTCGGGCAGTCACGTCAGCCATTCACGTCAGACATGCGCACGGCGCTGTGACTTGACAAGTTATATGACGATCGTCATGAATAATCAAGTTTTGATGATGGTTGTCATCTAAATCAGATTCACCCGTTCAAACGGACTGGATTAGGCCGATGTCGGTTGCCTCCCTCGCCGCGGCGCTTGAGCGCCGCAATGTTCATTACGGCTGGATCATTGTCGGCGCGACTTTGCTCGTGACCGTGCTCACGGCTGCCGCCATGAGCACGCCCGGCGTGTTGATTGTGCCGCTTGAGCAGGAATTCGGCTGGAGTGATGCTCAGATCTCCACGGCACTGGCGATCCGGCTCATGCTGTTCGGATTGTTCGGTCCGTTCGCTGCGGCGTTCATGAACCGCTATGGCATTCGCGCCGTGGTCTTGACCGCCATCGTTCTCATCTGCGTCGGCTTTCTCGCATCGCTGGCGATGACGCAGGTGTGGCAGCTCATCCTGCTGTGGGGCTTCGTGGTCGGTGTCGGCACCGGACTCACGGCGATGGTCCTCGCCGTCACAGTCGCGACACGCTGGTTTAACGCGCGGCGCGGTCTGGTGATGGGCATCTTTGCCGCCAGCAATGCCACCGGCCAGCTTGTTTTCCTGCCGCTGATCGCGACGCTCGCGACCAACTACGGCTGGCGCATGTCGCTGGTTTTTGTCTGCGCCATGCTGGCAATTGCCGGCGTCGCCGGAATGCTGCTGATGCGTGACCGCCCAAGCGACGTCGGTCTTCCGGTCTATGGCGAGACGGTCGTCACGCCTCCACCAGCCGCCGGTGTGGGTTTGGTGTCGGCGCTGCTGGCGCCGCTCACGGTTCTGAAGGATGTCGCGCGTGTGCCGGTGTTCTGGGTGCTGTTCGGTACGTTTTTTGTTTGCGGTTGCAGCACCAACGGTTTGATCCAGACCCATTTCGTTTCGCTGTGCCATGACTACGGCTTGGTTGCGACCGCGGCCGCCAGCGTGCTGGCCATGATGGGTATTTTCGATTTTATCGGCACGATCGGTTCCGGCTGGCTCTCTGACCGATTCGATCCGCGCTGGTTGCTGTTCTGGTACTACGGGTTGCGCGGCGTATCGCTGCTTTATTTGCCGTTCACCGATTTCACGTTCTACGGCCTGTCGATGTTTGCCGTCTTCTATGGTCTCGACTGGATCGCGACCGTGCCGCCGACGGTGAAAATCACCGCCGACAGGTTCGGCCGCGAGAAGGCTGGCATGGTGTTCGGCTGGATTTTTGCCGGCCACCAGATCGGTGCGGCAAGCGCGGCATTCGGCGCTGGCTTGGTGCGGACGGTGTATTCGACTTACTTGCCGGCGTTCTTTGTCGCTGGTGCGCTTTGCATCATCGCAGCGGTGGCAATCATCTCGGTACGGAAGTCGTCGGGTTCGGTCGTTGCCACGCCGGCGCCGGCACGGGCGTAACGCGCCGACGTTACAGGAAACCGGTGGCCGCAGCGATGCCGCCGCCGATCACCAGCACGCAGACCACGTCATAAAGACCAAGCCGGGTAGCCCAGCTCGGCTTTGATCTGTCGCCCGTGACCGGGATCAGCGCAAACAGCCCGTGCAAGCCGAGCGCGAACCAGCCAAATAACGCGGCCACCGCGCCAATCGCGGCGGCTGATGTGTGGGAAAGAAAAGGCTGGCAATAGATCAGAACGTTGATCCCGATCGCACTGTACAGGAGATAGGCCGCGATGGCAGCGACAAGATCCAGCGCTGTGTCGCCGGGAAGCTGGCGTAGACGAATGAAGATGATCGTAACCAGAAAGACGAAACCGACGAGGAGAAGCAGCAGAACAATGCCGCTCATTACATCGTCGCGCCCGACCTCTTCGCCTCGATCTTGTCCCACAGCATCGCTGCGAGATCGGGGCCGCCGAGATTTTTCACCGACCGGATGCCGGTCGGTGAGGTGACGTTGATCTCGGTGAGGTAGTCGCCGATCACGTCGATGCCGACGAACAAAAGGCCGCGCTCGCGCAACGCCGGGCCGATCCGGTTGCAGATTTCACGCTCGCGTTCGGTGAGGTCGGTGGCTGACGGGGTGCCGCCGCGGACCATGTTGGAGCGCAGATCGCCGGCCGCCGGTACACGGTTCACCGCGCCGGCAAACTCGCCGTCGACCAGGATGATGCGCTTGTCGCCGTTCTTCACCGCAGGCAGGAATTTCTGCACCACCCATTGCTCGCGAAACATCGTCGAGAACAGATCGTACAGCGAGCCGAAATTCAGATCGTCGCGGGTGAGCAGGAATACGCCTTCGCCGCCTTTGCCATAGAGCGGCTTCATCACGATGTCGCCGTGCTCGGCGCGGAATGCCTTGATCGCTTCAAGGTCGCGCGTCAGCAGCGTCGGCGGCATCAGGTCGGGAAACTCAGTGACAAAAACCTTTTCCGGCGCGTTGCGAACCTGCGCCGGATCGTTGACCACCAGCGTCTTCGGATGGATGCGCTCGAGAATGTGAGTCGAGGTGATGTAGGCGAGATCAAACGGCGGGTCCTGGCGCAGCAACACGACGTCGAAAGTCGAAAGATCGACATGCTTCGGCTCGCCAAGCGTGACGTGATCGCCAACGACGTCGCGCAGCACCAACGATCGTACCGTCGCGGTGACCTTGCTGTCGCGCATCGATAGCCGGTCCGGCGTGTAATAGGAGATCGAATGGGCGCGGGCTTGTGCTTCCAGCAGCATTGCGAACGTGGAGTCGCCACGGATGTTGATCCGCTCGATCGGATCCATTTGGACGGCGACGTTCAGGCGCATGGCGGTGTCTGTGCTAATGGCGGTTGAGGACGGATAGCCGGCTAGGTCTACGCAATTTCATGGTGGCCTGTCACCCGGCCGATCGCTGGTTTACTGCGACGCATCGAAAGCATTGACGATATGGCGTGGCAGCTTGCCCGGCGCCACCAGCATGACGTCGAAACGGCCAAAACAATCGGCATCCTTGGGATGCTGCGCCATCCAGTATTCCGCGGCGGCGATGATGCGTTGCTGCGATCTCTGGCTCACCAATTCTGCCGCGAGGTCCAGCGTGTCGCGCGCCTTGACCTCGACGAACACCAGTTCGCGCCGCCGCCGCGCCACGATATCGATCTCGCCGACCGGCGTTCTCCAGCGCCGCGCTGCAATCCGGTAACCCTTGGCTAGCAGCATCATCGCTGCGCGGCTCTCCGCTGATAATCCGAGCTTGAACGCCGCGACCCGCTCCGGCCGCGCCGCCGGCTTGCGTTGCTGCGCTGGCTTAGAGCGAGGCGGCATGATCGGCCTCTTTGCTGAGCTCCAATGCCCGCTGATAGAGTTCGCGCCGCGGCATGCCGGTCACATCGGCAACTTCGGCGACCGCATCCTTGAGCGATACGCGCGCCATCGCGGCGCGCAGCAAGCGTATCGGTCTCGCCGGCGCTCGGCTGCGCCGCCGCCGGTGGCGGTCCGATGACCAGAACAATTTCGCCGCGTGACTCGCTGTCTGCCGCACTCCGCTCCAACGACGCCAGATCGCCGCGCCGGACTTCCTCGTGCAGCTTGGTGAGTTCGCGGCAGATCGCAGCCTCGCGTTGGCCGAGCCCGGCCGACGAGATCGGCAAGCGTTGCGGCAAGACGCGGCCCGGTTTCGAACAAGACCAGCGTCGCGGGAATGCGCGCAAGTTCGGCAATGCGGGCTTGTCGCGCGCCCTGTTTCGGCGGCAGGAATCCTGCGAAGAAAAATTGATCCGTCGGCAATCCTGCCGTCGTAAGCGCCGCCAGTGTCGACGATGCGCCGGGTAGTGCCGTGACCGGGTAACCGGCTTCGTGCGCCGCGCGCACCAGTTTAAATCCCGGGTCTGAAATAAGTGGCGTGCCGGCATCGGACACGAGCGCGATCGAAGCGCCTTCGCCGAGACGGCGCAGCAGCGCCGGCCGCGCCTGCTCCGCGTTGTGATCGTGGTACGGCGTTAGCGGTGTGGCGATCGCATAGCGGTCGAGCAGCTTGCGGGTGACGCGAGTGTCTTCGCAGGCAATTGCATCGGCGCCGGCCAGGGTCTCCAGCGCCCGCAGTGTGATGTCGCCGAGATTGCCGATCGGCGTTGCGACGATATGAAGCCCGGGCGTGGCGCGTGACACCTCAACGTCCCTGCCGGTGAGGCTATAGCGCCGCGGACGGTCGTCGGGATTGCGTGATGAGGCAGCCATTTTGGCCACCTTAGCGCCGGCATCCCAGAGGCGTCATGTTGGGCGTCGTGCTGACTGCCACACCTGTTGCAAATTCGTTATCCTTTCGATTTGGTTAACCTTTCGCCGCCAGAATGACAGATTGCCGCTGCCCTAATCGGCGATGTCTGTGGTGAGGGAGACCATTTTGCCGGGGGAACTGCCGCTCCAGGCGCCGGTGGCCATGCTGACCCGGCGACGTTCGCTTGCGGGCCTGCTCGGCACCGCTGGTGTTTTGCTGGGCGGCTGCTCCGGCACTTCGAGCTTTTTCAATTCTCTGCCGACGCTGGGGTCTTCCAGCCCGCCACCGCAAGATGGCGGAGCGACAACTGCCGCCGTCGACGCAGCAAGCCTCGGCGGGCAATGTCATCGGCGCGGGCCAGGTCAAGGCTGCGCTGATCCTGCCATTGTCGGCCGGCGGCAATGCCGGCGTCGCTGGTCAGGCCATGCGCAACGCCGCCGATATGGCGCTCAGCGAATTCAACGGCGCCAACGTCCAGATCCTGGTGTTTGACGACGCCGGTAATCCCGACAGCGCCCGGCAAGCCGCGCAGCAAGCGCTAAGCCAGGGCGCCGAGATCATACTCGGCCCGCTGTTTGCGCAATCGGTCAGCACCGTCGGGCAGGTGGCGCGGGCCAGCAACATTCCGGTGATTGCGTTTTCGACCGACGCCAACGTCGCGTCGAACGGCATTTATCTGTTGAGTTTCCTGCCTGAAACCGACGTCGAACGCATCGTGCAATACACGTCGTCGGTCGGGCGGCATTCCTATGCCGCGCTCATTCCCGACAATCCTTATGGCACCGTGGTTGAAGCCGCTTTCAAGCAGGCCGTTGCCCGCCGCAACGGCCAGATCGTGGCGCTGGAGCGATATCCCCACGACAAAGCAGGCATGGCGGGCCCGGTGCGCAACGTGGCGCAGGTCGCGACCCGCGCCGAGGCTATTTTCATACCGGACGGCGGCGACGCGGTTCCGGACGTTGTGCAGGGACTGATCTCGAACGGCGTCAGCACCAAGCGAGTGCAGTTGCTCGGCACCGGGCTCTGGGACGATCCCCGCATCGGTTCTGCGCCGGGCCTCGACGGCGGCTGGTACGCGGCGCCCGACGGCGCCGGCTACCGTGGCTTCGCTGAGCGCTACCGCAGCCGTTACAAGCAGGATCCGGTGCGGACAGCGACGCTCGCTTACGACGCGGTGGCGCTGATCGCCGCGCTGGTGAAGACCCAGGGCACGCAGCGGTTCTCGCAGCAGGTGTTGACCAATCCATCGGGCTTCACCGGCATCGACGGGCTATTCCGCTTCCGCCAGGACGGCACCAACGACCGTGGTCTCGCGGTCTTGCGGGTGACTGCGACAGGCACCCAGGTCATTTCGCCAGCGCCAAAAGCGTTCGGCGGCTCCGGAATATAAGCAAGCTTATTAATTTAACGGGCCGTATTGGGGCTTTTGTACGGATGAGCGCTTCGGATCCTAATTTGGCAGGGTCCAAGCCTCCTCAACCCTCACCTTGGCCTTACCTATCGTATTGCCGATCTCACCAAAGCAACGCTGGCTGAGGTTCAGCGAGAGCTATTTCCCATCCGCCGGCGGAACCAGCGGTGGCGCAAATAGCTCGATTCTTTCAATGGGTTAGACGTAACCCGTTGATTCATTTGACTGAATCAAGATTCAATGGTACTAAGTGGTGTGGCGGGATACGTCGGAACCACCTTGGTCCAACGATCAAACGTTGTTGGACAATTAGAAGGACGGTCACCCAGCGGATGGTGATCTAAAAGCCTTCTAGTGCAAGCAAGGCCGAGGCCCGCCGCCTTCATTCTTGGAGTGGATAACCATAGTGACGAAAGATCGTCTGCTGATCTTTCGTCAAGTTTGCTTTCCGCCAATGCGGAAATAGCGTGACACTGTAATCTCCAACGCTGAGCTTTGTAGGCATTGGGTCATTGTCGGCAAGAACTGGTGCGGCCTGAATTGCGATACCCGCTTGGTAAAATGGCCATTGAAGGTGCCATATTTCGGGGTATTTCGCCCCTGAAGAGCTGCCGGCTGATCCATGAATTGGAGCGGTCAAGGCTATCAAGCGGCGTAGTTTGCTGCTGAGCACGCCCCTGAAAATGACATTCAGATCGCCTGACGGGCTAAAAGCCGTGGTTCGTTGCTTGGGTCGTTGATATTACTAGAGAAAATATGAAATTACTAAGCCAGCTTAGTAATTAAACAGGTCCCCGACTAGGCCGCAAGGTCGGCAACGACAGCGTCCAGCACCGGAAATCCAGCGAGCGTGACTCTCAGTCGGCCCTGGTCCGTGGTCTCGATCAGGCCGTGCCGCTGTAGGTCCTCGATTTGAACAGGATCGAGGCGCCGGCCCGAAATATTTTCGTACCGGGCGATCTCAATTCCTTCGGCGAGCCGCAACCCCATCAGCAGGATTTCGTCGCCGCGTTCCTCGCTGGTCAGGATATCGTCGGTGGTCAAACCGTGGCCGGCGGCCTCGACCCGCATCATCCAGGACTCCGGCCGTTTCTCAGTCGCGGTTGCGTGGCGGTCGCCGTCGATGTCGATCCGGCCGTGAGCGCCGGGTCCAATACCGGCGTATTCCTGTCCGCGCCAATACACGAGGTTATGCCGGCATTCGCCGCCCGGCCGGGCATGATTTGAGATCTCATACGCTGGCAGGCCGTGGGTGCCGCAAATCTCGAGCGTGATGTCGTAAAGGGTGCGGGCGAGATCATCGTCCGGCGTTTTCAGTTTGCCCGCCTTGTGCAGCGCTTCGTACGGCGTGTCGGCCTCGATGGTGAGCTGATAGAGCGACAGATGCTCGCCAGCCTCGCCAAGTGCGCGCGTAAGCTCGTCGGCCCATTGTTTCGGCTCCTGCCGCGGCCGCGCATAGATCAGATCGAACGAATAGCGGTCGAATACCGAGCGCGCGACGCCGACCGCATCAAGAGCTTCCCGCGCGGTGTGCATGCGGCCGAGTTCGGCAAGCACGCGGTCGTCGAGTGCCTGCACACCAAGCGACACCCGGTTGACGCCGGCGGCGCGATAACCGCGAAACCGTGTCGCCTCAACGCTGGTTGGATTGGCTTCCAGCGTCACTTCAGCATCAGGCGCGACTTTCCAGTGCTTGCCGATGGCATCGAGCACGGCGCCGATCGTTTGAGGCTGCATCAGCGACGGCGTGCCGCCGCCAAAGAAAATCGTCGAGACCGTACGCCCCGGTATTCGCGCCGCGGTCGTCGCGATTTCAGCTGCAAAGGCGCGCGCAAACCGCGCTTCGTCGATCGGCTCGCGGCGGACGTGGCTGTTGAAGTCGCAATAGGGACATTTCGACAGGCAAAACGGCCAATGGATATAGACGCCGAAGGCCTCCTGTTCGCCGGCAGCCCAGGCTTCGTTAGACGAGTCTTGCTCAGGCAAGGCAGGCCTCCGCAAGCTTCATGAAGGCGCGCGCGCGATGCGAGAGCCCTTTGCCGCGCGGCGGCAGGCCGTGTTTTTCTTCACTCGGCATCTCGCCGAAGGTGCGGTCATGTCCGTTGGGCAGGAACATCGGATCGTAGCCAAAGCCTTTATCGCCGCGCGGCGGCCAGACCAGCGTGCCGTCAACGCGCGCTTCGAAGTCCTCAAGATGCCCGTCGGGCCAGGCCACGCAAAGCGCTGAAACAAAGCTGCCGGTGCGCTGTTCGGGCGTATTGGCGCCGATTTCCCGCAGCTTTTGATCGATGGTCTGCATCGCGAAGTGGAAGTCTTTCTTAGGGCCGGCCCAGCGCGCCGAATAAATGCCGGGGTCGCCATGAAGCGCGTCGATTGCCAGTCCTGAATCGTCGGCGAAGGCCGGCAGGCCGGTTGCTTTCGCCGCTGCCTCAGCCTTGATCCGGGCATTGTCGCGAAACGTCGTCCCGGTTTCCTCGGGTTCTGGCAGTCCAAGCTCTCCTGCCGATATGGCGTCGATACCGTAAGGCGCCAGCAGCTCGCGCATTTCGGCAAGCTTGCCGGGATTATGCGTTGCGATCACAAGCTTGCCTGTGATGTGGCGATGCGCGCTCACATCACCGCCATCTTCTGCAGATCGACCAGCTTGGTGACGCCCTTCTTCGCCAATGCGAGCAGCGTCGTGAACTCAGCTTCGGAAAACGGTGTCTTTTCTGCAGTGGCCTGGATTTCGACGATGTTGCCATTGCCGGTCAGCACGAAATTGGCATCGGTCTCGGCTTGTGAGTCTTCCGCGTAATCGAGATCGAGTACGGCCACGCCGCCAAATACGCCGCAGGAGATAGCCGCGATGTGATCGCGCAGCACGCTCATCTCCACCATGTCGCGGGTCTTCATCCACGCCAGGCAATCGTAAAGCGCAATCCACGCGCCGGTGATCGAAGCCGTGCGGGTTCCGCCGTCGGCCTGGATCACGTCGCAGTCGATGGTGATTTGCCGCTCGCCCAGTGCCTTGAGATCGACGACCGATCGAAGGCTGCGCCCAATCAGCCGCTGGATTTCAACCGTGCGGCCGTTCTGTTTACCGGCGGACGCCTCTCGGCGCGTCCGCTCCAGCGTGGCGCGTGGCAGCATGCCGTATTCCGCAGTGACCCAGCCGCGGCCTTGACCCTTCAGCCAGGGCGGCAGGCGATCTTCCAGCGTGGCGGTCACCAGCACATGGGTTTCGCCGAACTTTACGAAACATGAGCCTTCGGCAAACTTCACCACGCCGCGTTCGAGTGACACCGGGCGCAATTCATCAGGCTGTCGGCGGCTCGGCCGCATGCAATTCTCCTCGCGGTCAACCACCGGCCGCGGCACGCTTTTAGGCGACGGAGTATAGGGGCTACAAGAGCAATGCCGGAGCGGCTACCCTTCGGCTTACTGACGCCGGAGGGATTAATGGCAGTGGAACCGACCCAAGCGCTCGCACAATTCGTTTCCGCGTTGCGGTATGAGGACATTCCGCAGCGGGTGCGCGACCACTGCAAGAACCTGCTGCTCGATGCACTGGCCTGCGCGGTCTCCGGCCGCCTTGGCGAAGAAACCGGACAGGTCGCGGCTTTCGCGTCAGCATTGGCGCAGTCGCGGGAATCGAGCGTGATCGGCAGCGAGCCGCTATCGCTCGCCGGCGCGACGCTTCTTAACGCCTATCTCGTCACCGCCACGACGATGTGCGACGTGCACCGCGAGACGATGACGCACGTCACGCCGGAAGTTGTGCCGCCGGCGCTCGCTATCGCCGAGCGGGATGGACTGAATGGCCGCGCGCTCCTCACCGCAATCGCCGCGGGTTGCGAAGTGACGACGCGGGTCGGCATCGGCACTGACTATCCGAAATTCCGCGCCCGCGGCTGGCATGGTCCCGGCATTTTCGGACCGTTCGGCTCGGCGGCCGCCGTCGGTTCATTGCTGAAGTTCGACGCCGACACCATGGCGCGCACCTTCGGTCTCGCCGGCAGCCAGGCCGCCGGTACTTTTGCGGCGTGGGGCACGCCGACGGTGAAATTCCATCAGTGCCGCGGCGCGCTGTCGGGATTGATGGCGGCGCTGCTGGCTCAGCAGCAATTCGTCGCCACGCGCGAGTTCCTCTCCGCGAAGGACGGCGGCCTCTACAATACTTACGTCGATGGCGGAAAGCCCGAGGCGGTGACCGCCGATCTCGGCTCGCGCTGGGAACTCGAACAGATCGCGATGCGGCTGTGGCCGTCGGCGACGCTGATCCAGGGCATGAACACCGCGCTGTTCGATATTCTGGACAAACAAAAAGTCGACGCCGCGCAAATTCGCAAAGTCCGCGTCGGCATGAGCAAGCCGGCATTCGACATGCACGGCGGTTTTGACACCTACAAGGCGAAGTTCGAGGCGTTGCTGTCGACGCATTACACCGCGGCTGCGATCTTGCACGACCGGGCGCTGACCTTGGCGCAGTTCGAGCCGAAACGTTACGACGATCCGAAGCTGCGGCGCTTTGCGGCTGAGCAGGTCGAGGTGCGCGCCGATAGTTCGGTCAACGGTTCGCAGGCTGTCGTCGATATCGAGATGGCGGACGGCCGGACGCTGTCAGCGCGTTGTGAGCATCCGCTCGGAGGGTTCGAGAATCCGCTGTCACGTGCGCAGATCGAGCAGAAATTCCGCACTTACGCGAAGGATTTTCTGCCGGATAATCAAGTCGCCGAGGTCATCGGCGCGGTGGACCGGCTGGAAGATTTCGGTTCGATCCGCCGGCTGATGGACCTGCTGCGCACAACGCCGCGGGCAATGGCGGCGGCGGAGTGATATATTAGGGCGGTGATGGCCAGCCACGACGTTCCCCTGAGCGTTAACCAGATAGGGCTCGCGCAGCTTAACGAGCGCTCGCGCGAAATTTTCCGTCAGGTGGTCGAAAGCTATCTCGCGACCGGCGAGCCGGTCGGATCGCGCAATCTCTCACGCATTATTCCGATGACGCTGTCGCCGGCATCGGTGCGTAACGTGATGTCGGATCTTGAGCAGCTCGGGCTGGTCTACGCACCGCATACCTCGGCGGGCCGGTTGCCGACCGAGCGGGGGCTGCGCTTCTTCGTCGATGCGCTGATGCAGATCGGCGATCTCACGGAGAACGACCGGCGGGCCATCGAGGCCCAGGTCGCGGCGTCAGGCCAGTCGAAGTCGGTGGAGAATGTGCTGACGGAAGCGTCCGGGCTGCTGTCGGGGCTGACCCGCGCTGCCGGTGTCGTCGTCACCGCGAAGACTGACGTGCTGCTCAAACACGTCGAGTTCGTCCGGCTTGAGCCCGAACGCGCGCTGGTCGTGCTGGTGGCCGAAGATGGCCAGGTCGAAAACCGCGTACTCAATATTCCTGTCGGCTTGCCGACCTCGGCTCTGACCGAAGCGTCGAACTTCCTCAACGCGCATATTCGCGGCAAGACGCTCGCGGAGGCGCGTGGCGAACTCGAACACGTTTTGATCGAACGGCAGGCCGAGCTCGACAGCCTGACGCAGAAACTGGTCGCCGACGGTCTCGCCAGCTGGTCAGGGGGCGCGAGCGACGAGCGCAAGCTGATCGTGCGCGGTCAGGCGCATCTGCTTGAAGACCTTCACGCTCTTGCCGACCTTGAGCGCGTTCGCCTGCTGTTCGACGATCTGGAAACCCGCCGGGACGTGATCGATCTGCTGGGGCGGACCGATCGGGCCGAGGGCGTGCGCATCTTCATAGGTTCCGAGAACAAGCTGTTCTCGCTGTCCGGTTCCTCGACCATTGTCGCGCCCTATCACGATGCGACCGGCCGCATCGTCGGGGTTCTCGGTGTCATCGGACCGACCCGGCTCAACTATGCCCGGGTCATTCCCATGGTGGATTACACCGCCAAAGTCGTCAGCAAACTGCTTGGCGGCTGACCGCGGGCAGCGCTTCGCGCTTGATTTTTAGGCTATGAACCCTGATATGCGGGGCAGCAAAACAACGGAAAAGAGCATGACGGAGCACACCGCTCGCGCTGAGGACGAAGCGGCTCAACAGGCTGAAACCTCGGCCACCCCGCCGCAACCGACACCATCGACCGCGCTCGAGCGTGAGCACGCCGAGATGAAGGATCGGGTGCTGCGAACGCTGGCCGAAATGGAAAACCTGCGCAAACGGACCGAGCGCGAAGTCGCCGACGCGCGGGTTTACGGCGCTTCGTCGTTCGCGCGCGATATCGTGGTGGTCGCCGATAACATGCGCCGTGCGCTTGAAACGGTGCCGCCGGAGGCTCGCGCCCATGCCGAGGCCGGCATGAAATCGCTGGTCGAAGGCGTCGAATTGACCGAGCGGGAATTGTTGAAGGCGCTCGAGAAGAACGGTGTGCGGCAGTTCAATCCGCAGGGCGAGAAATTCGACCCGAACGTTCATCAGGCCATGTTTGAAATTCCGGACGCATCAGTCCCCGCCGGCAGTGTGGTTCAGGTGGTGCAGCCCGGTTACATGATTGGCGAGCGCGTATTGCGGCCCGCTCTGGTCGGTGTATCGAAGGGCGGCCCAAGGGTCGCGCCAGTCACCGCGTCCAGCAACGACAATAACTGATAGCCGGCAGGCTGCGTCAGACTCCTGACGCGCTGCTTCACTTCAAATCGATACTGTCGCGCACCGTTCGCAGGCGAGTCTGTGAGTCGACCCATTTGTCGGCCGGCGCCATCGCGATCATCTGCATGAAAGCACCGCCGCCGAAGCGCAGCCATTGCGCGACCATGATGTTGGTGCCGGTGTGCGCATCGACAGCCTGAGCGACGGTCTGATAGCCCGCCTGGTTGTTCATGCGCAGCGGTTCCGAAATAGAAATCTTGACGTTCTCGATGCCGAGAATCTGACTGAACGCGATCCGGGCAAACTCCGCGCGATCATCGGGCTCTTTCGGACCGCCGGGAAATACGCCGATGAACAGGTGGGGCTGAAAGTCTTTTGGATTTGTCGTGTCGGACGGGTCACCGATCAACGCCGCGCGGCCGACCAGCACGTTCTGGACATGGAAGCCGGCGAGATCGCCAATCGTGAAAGGCAGCACGCTGAGTTTCTCGGCGTCCGGTACGGTTTCTCGTACCGCAAGTGTCAGCAGCGCGGCGCGCATGGCCTCGTCCGAATAAGCCTTTTCGTTCTCGGGCACCTGGGCATTGACCAACGCGGTGGCGTTCTTCGCCTGACCGATCATCAGCCACTTCCGGTACGTCTTGTTGTCGGCCTGCGCTTTGCCGGTTACCAGCGTCGCGGTGCCGAAACTCAAGGGAATGTCTTCGCGCTTCTGGACCGTGATGCCGCCCTTTTTGAGCACTTCAGTATCGATCCCCATCTTGAGATCTTCGTAGACGGTAGGAGACTGTGCCGCGAGCAGGATGGCCGCGTCCTTGTCGGCATCTTCAAATCCGGGAAATGTCTTGCTGGCGACCATGCCGTTCGGCGGCACCAGGCCGATCACCGATGCCATCGGGAAAGTCGGATCGGCGGCGAGCAGCGGCTGTGTCGCGGTAAAGAGCGCGGCGGCAGCCAGCACCATCGCAGTCAGGAGTTGGCAAGCTCGGCTAGTGGGCGTCATGCTGTGCCTCCGTCGCAGCCGGACGAAGCCGCGCGCTGTCGGTAGCAGGCCGCGTGACCCGGCGCAAAGTCAGATTGATCCTGCCGCCTTCGGCCAAAAGGGCAGATGTGCCGCCTTCGATGCGATCGACGCCGTGAAAGGCCAGCCGGCAACTGCCGCCAAGAACCAGGGCGTCGCCGGAGCTGAGCCGGAACGACCGGGTCGGATCGCCCCGCCTTTGGCCGCCGATCCGGAACAGACAGGTATCGCCAAGTGAAAGCGACAGGACCGGTGCATCGAAGTCCTGTTCGTCACGGTCCTGATGCAGGCCCATTTTTGCGGCCGGGCCATAGTAGTTGATCAAGCAGGCTTCCGGCCGCGACGGATAGCCGGCGAGCTTGTCCCACATGACGAGAAGGGCATCCGGTATCGGTGGCCATGGCCGGCCGGTGACCGGATGGTTCGGTTCGTAGCGGTAGCCGCTTTCATCGGAAACCCAGCCAAGCGGTCCGCAATTTGACATCCGGACCGTGAAGGGACGGCCCGACTTCGGCATCCGCGGTGTGAATAGCGGAGCTTCGGCGAAAATCTCGCGAAGCGCTGCGAGAAGCGCGGCCTGGGCCGGGCGATCGAGGTACCCCGGCTGGATGCGCAGTCCGGCGAAGTCCGGCAGGGAAGTCATCGGCGCTTTCATTTCCTCTTAGGCACTGTCCTGTAGGTAGCCATCCTCTAGTTAGGCTCGGCGGCCATTTCGGCCAATCCTGCTGCGGCAAGCCTCAATCCTGTCTTGCAGGCTAATGTCGCTCTCCTATATGAGCCAAGGGCAATCGCCTGGGCTCCACCCGGGCTGTTGAGAGTGAATAAGGGGGTTGGATTTGGGCGCCTTAGGGGCCTGCCCAACCTGCCGCAAGAGAGAGGAAAGTAAAACCATGGCTAAGGTCATCGGTATCGATCTCGGGACTACCAATTCGTGCGTCGCCGTAATGGAAGGCTCGACGCCGAGAAGTCATCGAGAACGCAGAGGGGATGCGCACCACGCCGTCCATTGTCGCTTTCACCGACGATGGCGAGCGACTGGTGGGTCAGCCGGCAAAACGCCAGGCAGTGACCAATCCCGAGCGTACTATTTTCGCAGTAAAGCGTCTCATCGGTCGCCGCTACGACGATCCGATGGTGGAGAAGGACAAGAAGCTCGTCCCGTACAAGATCTCGCGCGCCTCGAATGGCGATGCCTGGGTCGAGGCTGAGGGCAAGACCTACT
>CAWECH010000017.1:0-42888 GCA_963807565.1 uncultured Alphaproteobacteria bacterium
ACGACATGGAGCGCAATTTTTTTTGCCGAGCCCGTCTCGAACGAGCGCGCGGAGCGTCACGCGTGCGCCTCGGATGACGCGCGAGAGCGCGTGTGTGATACTTCGGCTCTCCTCCTGAACAAATCTTAACGGTGTCTCAATGTCTGGTTTGCCGATTACGTTTGCTTGCGGCCTCTACGATCGAATGCTCGGTCTCTACACCGGTGATGTGAAGCCAGAAGGCATCGATCTGAACTTCCTCGTCATGGATAATCCGCGCGAGATCTTCGACCGGATGTCCAACCGGCTCGAGTTCGACGCCTGCGAGATGTCGAGTTCGGAGTTCATCAGCCGCTTCGCCGCCAAGAAGCTGCCGTTCGTGGCGCTCCCGGTGTTCGCCTCGCGGGTCTTCCGCCATGGCTTCATCGTGGTGAACCGCAAGCACGTCAAATCCGCCAAGGACCTCGAGGGCAAGCGGATCGGCGTGCCGCTCTACACCCAGACGGCGGCGCTGTTCATCCGCGGGCTGATGCAGCACGACCTCGGCGTCGATCTCTCGACCATCGAATGGGTCCAGGGCGCCATCAACGAGCCTGGCGGCTACGGCAATCCGAACGTGGTGCCGATGCTCAAGCCGGTTAATCTCAAGAACAACACGAGCGGCAAGTCGCTCAGCGACATGCTCGAGAGCGGCGAAATCCAGGCCCTGATCGGCTCGAACCTGCCCCGCGCGCTCAAGCGCAACCCGGATGTGGTCCGGCTGTTCCCCGACTATCGGGCCAAGGAGCAGGACTACTACCGCCGCACCAAAATCTTCCCGATCATGCACCTGATCGTGATCCGCAACGACGTCTACGAGAAGAACCCGTTCGTCGCGACCAGCCTCTACAACGCCTTCGAAGCGGCCAAGAACCTCGCCTGGGAGAAGATGCGGATTTCCGGAACGCTCCGCTACATGCTGCCGTGGCTGCCCGACGACGTGCAGGAGATCGACGACATCTTCGGCGGCGACTGCTGGCCCTACGGCGTCGAGCCGAACCGGCCGACGCTGGAGGCGATGGTCAGCTATATGGTCGATCAGGGCCTGATCGCGGACAAAATCCCGATCGAGAAGCTGTTCGTTCCCCACTACGGCTGAGGTCACCCACCGGCTTCACGCCTTTTTGGCTTTGCGCGCTTTGGCGCCCGCACCCGCGGGCGCCTTTTTCTTTGCCTTGCTCTCGTTGTAGTCGGCGGCGGCGCGGACAAGGGCTTTCAGCGCCTTGTCGTTGATCTTCTCGCCTTCGTGGACGTCGATCGCGCGGCGCATGTTGCCTTCGAGGCTGGAGTTGAACAGACCAGAAGGATCCTTCAGCGAGGCGCCGTGGGCGAAGGTCAGCTTCACGACCGCCTTGTAAGTCTCGCCGGTGCAGATGATCCCGGCGTGCTCGAACACCGGCACGCCGCGCCACTTCCACTCCTCGACCACGTCGGGGCAGGCCTCCTTGATAAGGCTCCTGACCCGTCCCAGCGTCTCGCCACGCCAGTCGCCGAGTTCCTTGATCCGCCCGTCGATCAGTTTGGACGGAGAGGTAGTCGCTTTCGCTTTGGTCGCCGGGCTCGTCGTTTTCTTCATAGGTTTGTCGCGCTTTCTCAGGGTCAATTTCTTCGCACGTCGCTAGGGGTCTGCTTTTTGGTGGATCGAGTTGCTATCGGGCGATTTCGAGCCCGCTAACGCTCCAATCATCAAGGACAGTGCGAAAGGTGAGACATTTGGCTGATCGCACGTAGGAAAGTGAGTTGGCATTTTGCACGCGCTTCAGTAGCGAGCGGCGCTTTGCCGGGCTCAGATTTTGCCACCATTCGCCCTTCATACAGGTGTGCTCTGCGTATTCAAAAGCAGTTTGAATGGCTAACGTCGTAAGGCGCTCTTTTGATTGGGATGCAAGCGACCGGGCAAATTGATCAGCCGGCTTCTGTTCTCGTAGCCAAGTGACAACCATCGCTGGTCTGTTCTCTGAGACCAGGATGTGAATAGCAACATAAAAACCATCAACGAACAGGTCCTGAATCGCCTTGCCATTTAGGTCATAACGGGGGCGAAACGCGCCAACAGAGAGCAATACCGGTTCCGCATTAAATCGAACAATCAAAGAGCCGATTTCCTGATATCGGGCGCCTTCAAGGGCATCCTCTGTCGTCTTCAACGCCTCCTCGGCCGCCTCGGCGGCAATGGAGCTGGAAAAAAATATCGAGAAAAAAGGAGCGCGACGGGGATCGTCTGATTGGTACGCTCGACAGACATCCGCTGCCGCCTCTTCCTGATTTCGTCGTTGGTACACCTCGGCCGCCATAGCGCGATAGTGAAGCAAAGCGATCTGTTCTGGCGAAAAGATGAGCGGCCTATCTTCCAATGGGGCAAACAGTTTTTTGTCGTGCCGCGCACAGAAGCAATTAAGAACCGAGAACTCCCTCGCTCCAATATCCGTTGTCTGAAAGGCCGAGTGCTGCATTTGCATCACGGCTGAAAGCCGTGTCGGTACAGCGTGCACGCAGCCCGAGGTAGCAATCTGAATCAGCTGAGAGTGCGGAATTATGTGCGCACGAACGATCTTGCCTTCACATGCCTCCACGCCGTGCAGAGAGGCCATACACTCTCTGCCTTCAAGAAGACGCTGATGTTGCTGCGTGAAAGCCCATTCAGCAGGCGAAATCGGGACCATACAGCAAGAATACACCTTTCGATGATGTCTAAGCACCTCGCCCCTTTGCGGCATAGGGCAGAAAGAACATGTAGAGGCCGGTAGCGAGCATCAAGAACAGCGGCGGCAGCGGCGAATAGACCACGTAAGCCGGCGGCTGACCAAAGGCCATCGTGACGAAGTTGGCGATGACGGTCAGCGTAAAGAGGATCGACAGCCAGCGGTGAGTTTGGCGAATCCAGTTGTTCCAGTTCAAGCGAACCTCCTTGAAGCGAGTGCACGCGAGTCGGGCCGACGTGGCTGCAGCACTAAGCGGCTTTAGCTACGACCTGCTCCAGCTTGCCGAACATCTGCTGCCATCCATGTCCGGCGCCGCCATAAGCCTGCTTCTGATCCGGCCGGAAGCCCGCCTGCTCCATGCGCAGATGCGTCCCGGTGCCGGTCGGCGTGAGCGTGAAGGTCACTACGGTTTTGACATTGAAAGCCGGATCGTCGTTCGGAAAATCCCACGTGTAGGCCAGCGTCTTGTTCGGCTCGACGGTGAGCACCTCGCAATCCAGCACGCCGCCCCAGTCGCCGCGCAGATTGAAGCGATGGCCGACGACCGCATCGAAGTCGTTCTTCATCAGCCACTCCGCGATCAGGTGCGGTTGGGTGAGCGCTCGCCAGAGCTTTTCCGGCGGATAAGCGAAGTCGCGCTCGACGACGACAGAGCGCGTTTCGGCCGCGGCTTCGTTCATTGGTCCATCCTCTTGAGCAGGTCTTCGAGACGATCGAACCGGCCTTGCCAGAAGCCGGTCATCTTGCTGGTCCAGTCGAGCAGCGGGGCGAGCGCGCGGAGCTGCGCGCTGTAATGGGTCTGGCGGCCTTCGTGGCGGTCGCGCACCAGTCCGGCCTGCTTGAGCACGCCGAGATGCTTTGAGACGGCCGGCTGCGAGACTTTCGCCCGCTCCGTGAGCGCCCCGACTGTCTGTTCTCCGTCGCGGCACAGCCGCTCGAAAATGGCCCGCCGGGTCGGATCGGCAAGCGTCCGAAAAAGCATATCGTGCGCGTTCGACATCCAACCAATAACCCCTCAGTTATGGATTAATGCATAACTCTGGAGTTATGAATGAGTCAAGCCGATTTTGTCCGGTGATTGCCGAAGAGCTTGCCGCGTTACGGAATCGGCTATCGCCTACCGCGATCGCCGCTTGGCGGCATGTTTTTTCCGCGGCGGAGCGCTGCGCTTGCTGCTGCGTGCTTGCGCCGGTTTCGGCGCGTTACGCGGCGGTAGTTCGCCGGCCTTTTGCAGCCGCGTCGTCCAGTATTCCCAGGCCCGCGCCATCGGCCGGGGCTGAAGCTGGCGCGGTTCGCCGCGCTGGCGCTCTTCCGCGCTAAGCGCGCCAACAGTCCCGATCATCATCGAGCGCAACTGGATCTCGGCGTTGGCGTGCGAGTAGATGGTGCGGAACACCAGTTCGCGGACCGATCGCCCAGCAAGGGTCGCGCCATGCCGGCGCATCAGCACCATCCAGTTCGGGCCAAGGGCCCGTGCCAGTGACTGCCCTTCCTCAGGCTTCACCACCAACAGATCGGTGTGGCCGAACTCGTCGCGGCTATCCCAGAACGGCACGACCTGGCCCATCACCGGGCCCATGTGGAACACCGGCTCGAGCGCGACGCCGGTAACGCAGAACGGCAGTATCGACTGCGAGTGATGATGGCAGACCGCGTGGACATCCGGCCGCGCTTGATAGATGCAGCCGTGGATCACACGCTCGCCATAGAATTCAGCCTTCGGGTTGCCTACCGGTTGGGAGTCGAGCGTGAATTCCAGCAGGTCGCCCGGCTCGACAAGCTCAGGGCTGCGCGAGCGCGACAGCAGATAGCGATCTGGATGCTCCGGATGCCGCATGCTGACGTGACCGAAACCATCAAGCACGCCTTCATGGGCGATCATGCGGTTGGCGAGCGCCAGCTCGTAACGCGCCTCGTCGAGGATCTTGGACACGGAGACCACCTTCTGTTTCAGGGCCGCGGATAGGCGGCGCAAAATTTCGGCGCGCCGGGCCCGGATTGCGCGCAGCGCGTGATGTTGTGCGAGACGATCAGCTCGCAGGCATTGTCGGCATTGCAGGGCGGATGCGTCTCGGGCGCAACCTGCTTGCATTGCGCGACAAAGACCGCCGCCTGTTTCGCGCCGACCGTATTGCGGCAGGGCATATCCGGCGTGTTCGCGCCCGCCGTCAGCGCCGCGGTGCGCGCCTGATAGGCCTTGCGGATGCAGCTCGCGTTGGCGCGGCAGATGTTGCGATAGGCGAGCCAAGCCTTCTGCGTGAACGCGAGGCCGGGCTGGGTCTCCTCCAGCCCGTTTGCCGAATTTGCCGGCAAGGTCGCAAGCTTCGCCTTGTAGGCTGCGGCGAGCGCGACATCGAGCGCCGCCAGACTGTCGTCGGCGCAAACCGTCTTCTCAGTCGGCGACAGCCGCCCGGTGCAGGGAAAGCTCGGGGTCGCCGCGACGGCAGGCGTAATGAGCTGCCACACCAACAGCGCGGCCACCGCGCCAATGACGCTGCGCAATCAGACCGCCTTCAGGTGCGCTTCACGGCGCTTGTAGAGTTCCTCGTCGGCGTAGCCCATCGCTTCGGGCTTGCCGCGGCCGAGCATCACCTGGAAGTAGACCGGTTCCAGCGAGTCGTTCTGGTAGCCATGGATCACGCCCGCGGGACAGGAGATGCATTCCCACGGACCCAGCCGCGTGGTGATGCGCTTGCCGGTCTCGTCCTCGACGAACACGTCGAGATGGCCTTTGAGCACGAAAAAGCACTCCTCGATCTCGTGGGTGTGCGCGGCGTTACCTTGGCCGACCGGCACATACATGATCGAGAGCGTGAAGTTGCCAGCCGGAATCACCGTCGAATCGCCGTGCTTGCCCGAGCCACCGGCACCGATGAAACGGTGTTGAGCGCGCTTGAAGCCTTCGATCTTGGCGTCCTCGAAAGCTGCCCAGTCGCCGCGCTTCTCGGAGAAGCGGCCGACGTATTTCTTCATGATCTCTTCGACCGGAACGCCTTCGAGTTCCTTGGCGCGCGGATGACGGGCAACGGACATGGGGTACTCCTAAGGCAAATTGGGTTGGTCTGAATTTATGCGAAGCAGCCCACCCCTGTCATGCCCCGCGAAAGCGGGGCATCCAGTACTCACCGGCGTAGCAAGCAGGTCTGGGATTACTGGATCATCCGCCTTCGCGGATGATGACACCTGGATGTTTACTCCCGCCCAGCCTGCACCAGCTCCCAGATGTAGGCCGGAGAGAGCGGCAGAGCCCGCGGCTGCACGCCGAAGGTTTGCAGCGCATTCGCCACCGCGTTCGCAATGCAGCCGCCGGCGGCGACGATGCCACCCTCGCCCGCACCCTTGGCGCCGAGCGGATTGATCGGCGACGGATGGTCGTCGGTGACGAAGCAACGCAGGTTGGGGAAATCCGAAGCCGTGGGCAGCAGATAATCGGCGAGCGAGCCAGTGAGAAACTGGCCCTGCGCGTCGTATTTGAGATCCTCCAGCACCGCGCCGCCGAGTCCCTGCACCAGCGAGCCGATCACCTGCCCTCGTATCGTGATCGGATTGATGGCGCGGCCGACATCCTGCACCACGACGTAATCGAGAATTTCGATATGACCGAGCCGCGCATCGACCGTGATGTGCGCGGCATGAGTGCCGTAGCTGTAAGTATGCTTGTGGTTGAGGAACGCGCCTTCGGCGGTGAGGCCGGCAAATTCCTTGAGCGGCAGCGAGAAGCCGCCACCGCCAATGAGCTTGTCGACATCGAGCGTGACGGCGGACTCCGCGCAGCCCAGTCGTTTGCCCGCTGCTTCACGCAGCAGACCCAGGAATTTTTGCGCGGCGTCGAGCACCGCCGAGCCGCCCATCACCACCGAGCGCGAGTGATAGGCGCCGTAGCCGTCGCTCAAGAGCGTGGTCGATCCATGGTAGACATGACGGATGCGCTCGATCGGCACTTCGAGTGCATCAGCCGCGATCTGCGCATAGATCGTCTCGACGCCCTGCCCGACCGACGATGTGCCCATGTAGACCATGATGGTGCCGTCGTCGTTGACCTCGAGCCGCGCACTTTCCTTTGGACCGGCCGCACCACCCTCGATGAAGCACGCCACCCCGACGCCGTGATACTTGCCGTCGATCATCTTGCCGCCGAGCTTTGAAACATCGGCGTAGTTGAACTCCTTCAGGCAGCGATCGAACGTCTCCTCGTAATCGCCCGAGTCAGTCTGATCGTGAGCGTTGGTGGGCTGCGCGGTGGCGAGCGTGTAGGGGTGCTCGGCTTTGCGGATCAGATTGCGTCGGCGCAGTTCGATGCGGTCGATGCCGAGATCGGCGGCAGCCATGTCGAGCAACCGCTCCATATAGAAGCTGCCCTCAAAACGGCCCGGCCCGCGATAAGTGCCGACCGGCGTCTTGTTGGTCATCCACAGATGCGAGTCGACCTTGTGGTTCGGCACGCGATAAGGCCCGGTGAGGAACTGCGGCGCGTTGCGCGCGCCGACCGCGCCGTTGGTGCGCATGTAAGCGCCCATGTCGGTATGGATCTCGCCGCGCAGCGCGATGATCGTGCCGTCGCGCGCGCAGGCGATCTCAAGATCGGCCTCGGTCTGGCGCGCGTGGTTCATCGCCATCAGGTTCTCGCGGCGATCTTCGATCCATTTCACCGGGCGGTTAACGTGCTTCGCCGCAAACGGAATGAGGAAATCTTCCGGATAGAACTCGCCACGCGCGCCATAGCCGCCGCCGACGTCGTTCTCGATCATCTCGATGTCGGACACTTCCAGCCCGATCTGCTTCGCCAGGATGCGGCGGTTGAAGAACGGCACCTTCGCAGCGCCCGAAACAACAAGCTTGTTGTTAGCCGCGTCCCATTCGGCCATCACGCCGCGCGGCTCCATCGTGAGGCCGTAGTGACGGCCGGTGCGCATGCGTTCGCGGCGCGTATAGGGCGCGTCCTTGAACGCCGCGTCGGCATCGCCTTTTCGCGCTTCGAACGTGAGCGACTTGTTGGTGCCGGTGGCGTCGAACAGAACGCTTTGATTTTCAGACGCGACCTGCCATGTCGCAACCGCAGGCAGTTCCTCGATCTCGACGGCAATCTGCTCTAGCGTGTCTTCGCCGACGGCGACGCTCGTCGCCAAGACTATGGCGATCGGCTCGCCGACATACCGCACCTTGTCGTAGGCAATGACCGGCTGCTCGTAGGGCTGGAATTCGGGCAGCGGCTGCAAGCGCATCGGCACGATAGGCACGCCGGAAGGGTAATCCTTCGACGTCATATCCTTGGCGGTGATGACGGAGTGGACGCCTGCGATTTTCAGTGCGCTGGAGACATCGATGGAGCGCAGCCAGCCATGCGCAACGGAGCTGCGCAGGATCACTGCATAGAGCAGGCCCGGCACCTGAAGATCGTCGACATAGATGCCGCGGCCGCGCAGGAAGCGCAGGTCTTCTCGACGCTCGATCGACGCGCCGATGAAGGTATTTCTCAACGCGCGCGTCACATCACGCTCCGCGTTGCGCCCGTCATGACGCGGTTTTCTTGTAGGCCGAGCGGGCGTCGAGCACCGCTTCGACGATAGAAATATAGCCGGTGCAGCGGCAGATGTTGCCGGACAGCACTTCGCGCACCCGATCGGCGTCGCAATCAGGCTCTTCACTGAGCAGCGCGTGCGCTGTCGTGATCATGCCCGGCGTACAGAACCCACATTGCAGCGCGTGATGCTTGCGGAACGAGGCTTGCAGCGGCGTCAGCCCTTCGCCTTCTGGCAACGACAAGCCTTCGACCGTCGTGACCGTAGCGCCTTCGGCCTGCACTGCGAGCGTCAGGCACGAGCGCACTGCCGCTCCGTCGATCAGCACCGTGCATGCGCCGCACACGCCGTGCTCACAGCCGATATGTGTACCGGTGAGCCGCAGATGATGACGCAGACAATCCGCCAGCGTCAGCCGCGGCTCGACTTCAACCTCGACCGGCTTGCCATTGACTTCAAATTTGATCGACATGGGCGCTACGCCGCCGCCGCGCGCAACGCGCGCTCGACCATGACGCCGACCAGCGCCTTGCGGTAAGCGCCGCTGGCGTGGATGTCATCGTGCGGACTGACGGACGCTGAGGCCGCAGCTTCAGCCTTGTTGATTGTTGCCTCGTCGATTGCGTTACCGTTGAGCACCTGCTCAACCGCGGCAAGCCGCAACGGTGTGTCACCAACACCAATCGCGCCAACATGCGCATTGCGCGCCTTGCCACCTTCTTCGTCGTAGAACAGAAGCGCCGCAGCCAGCGCAAAGTCGCCCCTGCGGCGGGCAAATTCCTGAAAGCCGAAACGGCGTTGTGCAGGCCAGGCCGGCAACTTGATTTCGGTGATGATCTCGTCGGGCTGCAGCGCCGTCATCAAAGGCCCCTCGAAGAAATCCTTTGCTTCGATGACTCGCGAACCGGATTTGCCGACAACGGTCATTTTCGCTTCACAAGTCACGACGACACCCGGCATTTCGGCGGCCGGATCGGCATGCGCAATGCTGCCGCCGACCGTGCCGCGATTACGGATCTGATAGTGCGCAACGTGTTCGACCGCAGCGACCAACAGCGGGTGCGCGGTGCGCAGCCGTTCGTCATCGAGGATTTGCCGCCATCGCACCATCGCGCCGAGCGTGACGCCGTCGGCGCCGATCTTGATGTCCCGCAATTCGGAAAGCTTGCGCAGATCGACCAGCAGCGACGGCTGCGCAGACACGAAACGCCATCATCGGCACTAGGCTCTGGCCGCCGGCGAGCGCCTTGGCCTCGCCGTCGCGTGACGCCAGCAGCGCCACGGCTTCGGACACCGTTGTCGGACAGGCGTATTCGAACTGTGGGAGTTTCATGACCGTACCACGTTAACGCGCCGCCGCGTCCTGTATCAACTGCCATACCCGCGGTGGCGACAGTGGCAATTCGCAAAGCTTCACATTGAGCGACCGCAGCGCCGCGGCGACCGCATTGCCGATCACGCCGCCGACCGGAATGATGCCGCCTTCGCCGGCGCCCTTGAAACCCATCGGATTGATCGGCGACGGCGCTTCTTCGAGCGCAATGGCGCGGATACTTGGAAAGTCGCTCGCCGTCGGCAACAGATAGTCGGCCAGCGTGCCGGTCAGGAATTGCCCGTTCTCGTCATATTGAAAATGCTCGAGGAATGCGCCGCCAAGGCCCTGCACGACCGCGCCAACACATTGACCGTGCAGCGTCAGCGGATTGACGATGCGGCCGACGTCTTCGACCGCGACGTAATCGATCACTTCGACGCCGCCGGTTTTCGGATCGACCGCGACATAGGCGGCATGAGCGCCGTAGGAATAAGTGCGCTTGTTGCTGGCGTGCGAGCCCTCGGCCGAGAAACCGGCGAATTCCTTGAGGTCGATCCCCACACGCGACGGCCCTACCGCCATGCCGCGATCAAAGGAAATCTCGTTCGGCGCGCAGTTGAGCTTTTTCGCCGCGGCATCCCGGATCTGATCGCGCAGGGTGTTCGCCGCGTTGACGATGGCGTTGCCGCCCATGACGATCGAGCGCGACGAAAACGAACCAAAGCCCTCCGTCAGATAATCGGTCGAGCCTTTGTAGACTCTGCTGATGCGCTCCATTGGCACTTCGAGCGCGTCGGCGGCGATCTGCGAGAACACCGTCTCGACACCCTGCCCGACCGAGGAAGAGCCGACATAAACCGCAATGGTTCCGCCGTCCTCGATAACAAGCTTGGCGTTTTCTTTCGGACCGGTGCCGCCGCCTTCGAGATAGCAGCCGACCGCGATGCCGTGATAGCGGCCGTCAATCAGCCGGCCCTGCACCTTTGACCGCTCGGTCCATTTGAATTCGGCGAGACAGCGGTCGAGCGTGACCTGGTAGTTGCCGCTGTCGCACTCGGCCTTGATGTTGAGCACCTGCACGGTGGCGAGCGAATACGGCATCTCGCTTTCGGCGACGAGATTGCGGCGGCGGAATTCGAGCCGGTCAATGCCGAGATCGTCAGCCGCCATATCGAACAGGCGCTCGCGGCAGAAATCAGCTTCAAAACGGCCCGGTCCGCGATAGGTGCCGGCGGGCGTCTTGTTGGTGACGATCAAATTCACGTCCATGCGCACATGCGGAATGCGATACGGACCGGACATGATCTGCGAAATGTTGCGCGATGCGGTTGCGCCATTGGTGCGCATGTAGGCGCCGATATCGGCGAACGCTTCGCCGCGCAGCGCGAGGATCGTGCCGTCACGCGTGCAGGCGATTTCCAGATCGCATGCTGCGTCGCGCGCATGGCTGAGACACATCAGGTTTTCGCGCCGATCCTCGGACCATTTCACCGGACGGCCCACATATTTCGCCGCGAACGGAATAAGATAGTCCTCGGGATAGAACTCGCCTCGCGCGCCGAATCCGCCGCCGACATCATATTCGAGTCTGCCGCACGGAAGTTTCCGGCAGATCCATCATTGCCGCGAGTGCGCGACGATTGGTGTACGGCACCTTGCAGGCGCCGCTGACCGTCATCTGCTGCTTTGTCGTGTCCCAATGGCCAACGAGACAGCGCGGCTCCATTGGCACCGCACCATGACGCTGAACACTGAGACGCTCGCGCCGCGTATAGGGCGCAGTCTTGAAGGCCGCATCAGTATCGCCGCGTGTCGCCGTGACAGTGCCGGCAACATTGGTGCCGGCACTGTCAAAAAGCACGGTGCCGGCCTTCAGCGCATCATCGCGCGCGACCACTGCCGGCAGCGGCTCGATGTCGACATCGATCACTTCCAGCGCATCCTCGGCCAGCGCAACGCTATCGGCGACCACGACCGCGATGGCTTCGCCGACAAAGCGTACCTTGCCGGTGGCGATGATCGGCTGCACGAAAAGCTTCGCTGTCGGCAGCGGATCGTGGCGCAACGGAATTGTTGGAACTTCACCAATCTCGGCAGCAGTGATCACGGCATGAACGCCCGGCATCTTCCGGGCCGCAGCAGCATCAATGGAGCGAATGCGGCCATGCGCAACCGAACTGCGCAGGATCACCGCGTGCAACATATCGGCGCTGGCAAGATCGTCAGTGTATTGGCCGCGGCCGGTGAGAAATCGCAGATCTTCCAGCCGCTCGATCGGGCTGCCGATAAAAGCGTTGGTGGTGCGCCGCGTCGAAACCGTCATATCACGACCGCCGCGTCGAGATTGATCAAGGCGCGCGCGACACTGAGCGCCGTCAGCATCGAGGTCTTGGGATTTGTCTTTGACGGACGGCCCTGCAAGGAAATCGCGAACTTGCCGGCGGCACCTTCGGCTTCAATTTCGTGGACATTGCCCGGCGCATCCGGATCAGCCACGAGTTCAACCTCGGTGTTCTCGAACCCCAGGCCCGCCAAGGCGACCGCAGCGGCGACGTTGGCGTTTTGCGGATAGCGCAGCGCCGCTTCGCCGGCATGGCCGCGATACAGCACAGTGCGGCTGGTCAGCTTGTCGAGATCGGCGACCTTTTCCGCAGGCGAGCCGCGCCATGCCGCCGGCGGTTTGCGCGAGCGATAGCGCACCGTGCTGAGACCGCCAACGCGCATCGCGGCAATCGCATCGATGCCGCCGATGGCGCCGGCCGGAAGCAACAGCCGGCTTTTGCCTTCCACGGCAGCGATCTTCAGACGCCCGAGCAACGCTGGCTCGGCTAACGCGCCGATCGAGATGACAAGGAAATCAAAACCGCGGCGTAAAACCTCCGGCCCATACTCGTTGACGGCTTGCTGCCCGGCGACTTCGGCGACGACTTTCGGATCACGCGCCAGCAGCTCGCCAGAGAGTCGACGATTGCAATTCCGGGAAGCGCCGCACGCGCCTGTTCGGTCCGGCCCGGACGGCAAAGCGCTGCCGCAATGGTCACGCCGTTCACCGGCCTCGCGCAATGCCGCAACCACATCCTTGGCGATTCCGCCGTAACCGATCAATCCAACGGATGCCATGCCATTGCCTGCACTTATGCGCGCAGCAGCTACGGTGACGGCTTTTCGCAGCCTAGGCAAGCTGAGCCACGGCAGCTACAACATCGGTGCCGGCGTAACTCCGATCGTCTCTATCATCCCGTAAGGACATAGCGATGTCGTCAACGTCCACTCCGCGCCTTCGCGCCGCCGCCACAGTTCTTGTCTGCTGCCTCGTCGCAGTGCTCGGCGTGGCTACTAACGCCACCGCCGCAACGAAAATCAAATTCGTATTCGCCGGACCGCCGACAACATTCTCGCTGCCGCTCTATGTCGCGCAGAAAAAAGGCTACCTCGGCGACATCGATGTCGAAGAGGTCAACGTCACTGGCGACTCCAATGCCATGCGTGCACTGATTTCCGGCAATGCCGACATCGGCTTCATCGGCATGGTCAACGTGCTGGCCTCGATCCAGGCCGGCGCCAAGGTTGTCGCCATCAATAGCTGGCAGCCGATTGGCGACTACAGCCTTGTCCTCGCCAAGGGCAAAGGAACAGCGCTCTCCGATCTCGCCGGCAAGACCTTTGCCACGTCCGGACCGGGCGCGCTGCCCGACCAGATGGTTCGGCTAATCCTGAAAAAATACAACATCGACGACTCGACCGCGAGTTTCGTTCAGGTCGGCGGCCATGCGGCGCGCTTGCAAGCCGTGCTTGCCGGCCGTGCCGATGCCGCGCTCGTCAATACCGTCACCTCGTTGCGCAGCGTGCAGGACGGCAAGGTCACGGTGTTGACTAAGCTCTCCAAGGAGTTTCCCGGCCTCGGCTATTGCTGGAACGTTGTGCGGACCGATGAACTTGCCGACCCGGAACGCAGCGCGGCGTTGCAGACCCTGACCGAAGCCAGCATCCGCGCCGTGCGCGACATCATCGCCAATCCTGACGAAGCCGCCGAGATCATGCACGAGCACGTGCCCGAACTCGATGTGGATTACCTCAAAGCGGTAATGCGCGACATGAACAGCGAACATCTGTGGGGCGTCGATGGCGGGCTCGATCCCAAAATCGAAGAGTTCACCACGGACCTCAACGTCAAGCTTGGCAATCTCACGGCTGCACCAGCGCAGAAGGATGTGCTCGATACGCGTTACGTCGAGGTAGCGTTGAAGAAGCTGGGACCTTACGGGCAGAAGTAACCGCGAAGAACGCCGCAATGGCTGCCGACACGCCCGAGCCGATGGTTGTTTACGAGGGCGTGAGCAAATTCTTCGCGGTCAGGAGCCGCGGCAAGGCGAGCGAGCCTGCCGATCTCATGGTCGCGCTCGACCGCATCAACGCCACCGTCCGCAAGGGTGAACTGGTTACGCTGCTCGGGCCGTCCGGCTGCGGCAAGACCACGCTGCTGCGAATGACCGCCGGCCTCGTGGCTCCTGACGAAGGAAAAATCACCGTGGCAGGTACACCGCTTACCAAGCCGCGCAAAGATGCCTGCATGGTATTTCAGAATTTCGGCTTGCTGCCGTGGCGCACCGTCGAAGCCAATGTCGAGTTTCCGCTGGAGATTGACGGCGTTCCCACCGCCGAGCGGCGCGAGCAGGCCGGCCACTTCATCGATCTCGTCGGGCTCGGATCGTTTCGCGACCACTTCCCGCATGAACTGTCCGGCGGCATGCAACAGCGCGTCGGCATTGCCCGCGCCTTGATGCGAAAGCCGATTTTGATTTTCATGGATGAGCCGTTCGGCGCGCTCGATGCCCAGACCCGCGAGCAATTGCAGGACGATTTCCTGAAAATCTGGTCGCGCACGGCGGCGACGGTGCTGTTCGTGACCCATTCGATCGACGAAGCGCTGCTGCTGTCGGACCGGATTTTCGTTTTCGACACCGCGCCCGGCCGGATCGAAACCATCGTCGATTTACCGGTCGCTGCCGAACGGATGAACGGCGACGTGCACAAGCACCCGGCCTTCGCGGCATGCCGCGCCGAGTTGCGGGAAATGCTCAGGAGCAACGAACCATGAGCGGGACACCGCCGCGCAAATCCGTTCCCGCGCCGAAGACAACCCCGGCGCAGCATCTGCAAAGCTTCCTGCTCAGCCCGAATGCCGTTCGCATTGTTTCGGTCGCGGTGTTCTTCGGTATCTGGGAGTATTTCGGCCGGCGGATGGACCCGATCTTCATGGCGCCGCCGAGCGCAATCTTCCGCGCCGCCATCGAATTGATCGGCAGCGGCGCGCTGAAGAAGGGAATGATCCAGAGCCTCTGGCCGTTCTCGGTCGGCATGGTGCTGACCATCATCATCGGCATCGCGGTCGGCATCGTCATCGCGCAATGGCGGACCGTGGAATACATCCTCGATCCATTCATCAACGCGCTCTACGCCATTCCCCGCATCGCGCTGGTGCCGCTGATTATCCTGTGGGCTGGCCTGGGCTTCGCCGGCAAGGTGACGATCCTGGTTTCGGTCGCGGTGTTTCCGATCATCGTCAACACCTATTCCGGTATCCGCGACGTGCGTGGCTCGATGCTGGAGATCGGCCGCGCTTACGGCGCGACGGAATCACAAATCTTCTTCAAGATCATTTTGCCCGCGGCGCTGCCGTTCATCATGGCCGGCGTGCGACTGTCGGTCGGGCTCGCCATCATCGGCATCGTGGTCGCGGAATTCTTCACCGCGATCAGCGGGCTCGGCGGCATGATCGTCGAATATGCCAATGTCTTCGCCACCGCGAAACTTTTCGTCCCGATCATCGTCATCGCCTTGGTCGGCGTCGTGCTCACCGAGCTGATCATGTGGATCGAGCGGCGGCTATCGCGCTGGCGGACGCTTGAACGCGACCGGTTCTAGAATTTCCCGCGCGCGGCATCGATCAACGGGAACAGCCGCGCCGGCGTTACAGGATACTCAGAGATCGTTACGCCGAACGGCTCCAGCGCATTTTCAATCGCGCTGACAATCGCGCCGGCGGCCGGCACGCAGCCGGATTCGCCGACGCCCTTGACGCCAAGCGGATTGAGCGGCGACGGGCATTCGAGGAAATGCACTTCGATCTTCGGCACTTCCGGCGCGGTGACGAGCAGGTAATCGGCAAATGACGTGGTCAGCGGCTGCGCGCCCGCGTCGTAGCCCATCCATTCGTAGAGTGAATTACCGATACCGTGCGCGGCGCCGCCGACAAGCTGGCCGTCGACGATCATCGGATTGATCAATCGGCCTGAGTCGTTGACGACGACGTAGCGCAGGATTTTCACCGCGCCGGTTTCAACATCGACTTCGGCCTCCACTGCATGACAGCCCATGCCGTAGGTCAGCGCGCTCGGCAGGAACGATTGCATGCTCTCGAGCCCGGGCTCGAATTGTCCCGGCATCGCATAGCCAGGCACGCCGGAGACCGCTTCCGCGATTTCGCGGAATGACAGGCCGCTTCCGGGCGCGCCGACGAGTTCGACACGTCCATTGCGCAATTCGAGATCTTCAACGCCTGCTTCGAGGAGATGTGCGGCAACGGCCAGCATCTTCTCGCGAACCGCTGTCGCTGCGAGATGCACGGCCGAACCGGCGGTGATGGTCTGCCGGCTGGCGAACCCGCCCTGGCCGTGGGGAATGACTGCGGTGTCGCCGGCGACGACCGTGACGGTGTCGGTCGCGACCACGAATTGCTCGGCGCAGATTTGCGCCAGCGCGGTCTTGATGCCCTGCCCCATCGGCATCGCGCCGGTATAGACCGAGATGCGGCCAGAGCGCCCAACGCGCACGATGCCGGACTCAAACGGGCCCCGGCCGGTTCCCTTCATGCCGTTGCCGATGCCGATGCCGAGATAGCGGCCCTCGGCGGACGCGCGGCGGCGTCGTTCGGCGAAGCCCGCGTAATCGATGGCCTTGAGCGCGATATCCAGGCTGCGCGGGAAGTCGCCGCTGTCGAGCGTTATCGCAGAACCCGAGCGCGTCTTCAGCGGCGTGGTGTAGGGAATCTTGTCCGTCGGCACAAAATTGCGCAGCCGGACCTCGGCGCGATCGAGCGAGAGCGTTCGTGCGATCCGGTCGAGCACCCGTTCCATGACGAAAGCGGCTTCCGGATAACCGGCGCCGCGCACCGGCATGGTCGCTACCTTGTTGGTCTCGGCCACCAGCACGCGCAATTCGTAAGCCGGAACGATGTACGGACCGGTGACGCCGGTCGAGGCGTTGTACGGCAGATTGAGGCCCTGCGGCGTATAGGCGCCTTGATCGTGAATCAAATCGCCGCGCAGTCCAAGCACGCGGCCATCGCCGTCGAACGCGACTTCGAGATCCCAGTATTGATCACGCTCCTGCACTGCCGCCAAAAAATGCTCGCGCCGGTCTTCGATCCATTTGACCGGAGATCGCAGCCGCAGGCTTGCGGCGCAAAGCGCGACCTCCTCCGGATACATGACGAACTTCGCGCCGAAGCCGCCGCCGACATCCGGCGCGACCACGCGAATCTGATTCTCGTCGCGCCCCAGAAGCCGCATCAGGAAGGCGCGCACCTCGTGGGCGAGTTGCGTTGACGTCCAAAGCGTCAGCCGGTCCTCGTTGGCGTCATAAACCGCGACGGCGCCGCGGCCCTCCATCGAATGCGCGCCGCCGCGGTGTTGCTTGAGACTGATCCGCGCCTTGTGCGGCGCCCGCGCAAACGCGGCTGCGATATCGCCGTAGGACTGGCGAAATTCGATCAGCAGGTTGCTTGGCTTGTTGCTGTGCACTGGCGGCGCGCCCGCACGCAGCGCATCGCGGCAATCGGACACCGCCGGCAACGGCTCGATAATCGACTTCGACCCGGGTGGCGGCATCCTCCGCAATCGCGCGCGTCCGCGCGATCACGAGAGCCACCGCTTCGCCCACATAGGCGACTTCGTCTTTGGCGAGCACGAAAGGGGTGACGTCAGCTGGCAACTGCGTGGTGCGGAATTGCAGCGGCAAACGCTCTTCAGTCAGGAGCGGCGCCAGATCGGCGAGCGTGTACACGGCGTGCACATCCGGCATCGCCCGCGCCGCTTCGCAATCAATGCCACGGATCATGGCATGAGCATGCGGGCTGCGCACGAATGCCGCTTCGAGCGTGCCGGCGAATTTCAGATCGTCGACAAACCGGCCGCCGCCGCGCAATAGCGCCGCGTCTTCAATACGCAGCACCGGTTTGCCGATGACATGGGTGTTGGTCACGGTTTCATTGTCGCAAAGATTCAATCGATATGCACGCCGGAGGCTTTGACTACGTCACGCCATTTCGGCCGCTCGCTGGCGATGAAAGCGGAAAAAGCGTCGGGCGTCATCGGCGCTGGTTCGCCGCCAAGCTTGCGCAGCGCTTCGACGACGTCCGGCGCTGCAAAAGCGTGCATGACCGCGGCGGAGAGCTGGTCGACGATCGGACGCGGCGTGCCGGCCGGCGCGAACAGGCCCTGCCAGCCCTCGACCGAAAAGCCGTTGATGGTCTCACCGATGGTCGGCAGGTCCGGTGCGCTGCTGACACGCTTGGCCGTGGTGACCGCCAGCGCCCGCACCACGCCCGACTGCGCCTGCGGCCACAGCGTCGTCATGCTGTCTATCGCCAGATCGACGCTGCCATTCATCATGCTGGTCAGCTCGTCCGTAGTGCTGCGGAACGGGACGTGCGCCATGTGCGTGCCGGTCGCCAGTTCGAACATCTCGACCGAAAGATGCGACGAGGTACCAATGCCCGACGAGCCGTAATTGAGCTTGCCGTCGTTGGCTTTCAGATAAGCGATCAGCTCGCTGACCGATTTGGCCGGCACTTTCTGGCTGACCACCAGCAGATTCGGCAGATGCACCAGCAGCGAGATCGGCTGGAAATCATGCTCCGGATCGTAGGGCAGCGTGCCGTAAACGAACTGGTTGATGACGTTACCGCTGAGCGTGCCGAGCAGCAGCGTGTAACCGTCGGCCGGCGCCTTCGCCACGTAACCGGTGCCGACGCTGCCGCCGGCACCCGAGCGATTTTCGACGATGAACGGCGAATGGAAGGCCGCTTCCAGTTGCTGCTGGACGATACGGCCGAGCAGGTCGGCCGATCCGCCTGCCTGAAATGGCACCACGATGGTCACCGGCCGTGAAGGCCACGCTTCTTCGGCCGAAGCCGAACTCACGAAAGTGCATGCAGCAATAGCCGCAGCGGTAAACCATCCAGATGCCGGTCGCGTCATTATCCATTTTTCCTTTCGCGTGGTTTCGATTTCGGGCCCATCGGCTCCGGCAGGAATGGGCCGTCACGTAATTCCAGATAGGCTTTCAAGCCTTTGCTGCGCTGCGCTTCGAACAGTTTTTCGCGCTCTTCATTGTGCGACGAATGCACCAGCGCTCCCAGCGCGCCCTCAAGCAACAGAGCGGCATTAAGACCGGCGGCCTGAATGCCCTTCATCGCGATTGCCTTGTTCAACCGGATCGACGGTTCAGGCACCAGAGCGATGCGTTCGGCCAGCGCACGGGCGCGCGGCATCAACTCGTCATGCGGCACCACTTCGTTGATCATGCCGATGCGAAAAGCTTCCTGCGCATCGAAGTGATCGCCGGTCAGGCCCCAGCGGTTGGCGACTTTCCAGCCGCACAGCGCGGTGAGCAGATAGCTGGTGTTGGAGATGTGGCGCACCTCGGGCTGGGCGAACACCGCCTTATCCGAGGCGATGGTGATGTCGCAGGCAAGCTGCCACCAGAATCCGCCGCCCATGGCCCAGCCGTTCACCGCAGCGATCACCGGCTTGCCGAGTGCCCAGAGGTGCATCCAGTTGTCGATGCGATGCCCATCGAGGCGCTCCCAATGTTTGATGTATTCAGCGTGGGATTTGCCGTGCGGATCCGAAGGCCGGACGCCTGACGCCGGCGCCGCGGCCTGATCGTAGCCGGCGGAAAATGCCGCACCGGCTCCGGTGAGGATAATGGCGCGGACGTTTGGGTCGGCGTCGGCTTCGTCGAAGGCCGCACGCATCTCGGCCTCAAGCGGACGCGACAGCGCGTTCATCCGCTCCGGCCGGTTCAATGTCACAGTCGCGACCTTGCCGTCGACGCTGTAGATCAATTCCTTGTAGCTCATTCGCCCGATCCTCCCTTGTTTGTATGCAAAGGCTATACCGCCGCCGGAACGAAGTGGAGCAGGTCCGGCTTCACAATCGGCATGGCTGCTCCGGCGTCGGGGCTCTGGTTCAAAGTAGATAGCCGTGTGCAACGTGGCCGATTGCTGCTAGCTTTTGCACAACCTCGTCTGCAACTGGACGACGCGCCAGGCTTCATGAGCCGCGCGCTACGTGGAGGAAATCGATGCTGACCAAGACGCCGCGTAACGGCAAGAACGGCAAACGCATTTCGCCGGTCATCGAGCTGCCGAAGATCACCACATCGACAGACACTCGCGAAATTCTTGCGCACGCCGCCAAGGAAGCGCGACAGGACGATTACTTCATCGTCGACGTTGACGCCCACGTCACCGAGACGGCCTTCTGGTCAGAAGTTGTCGATCGCATGGACAGCGACGTCTATCGGCAGATGGCGCGCGCTTTCAAGGACCGCAGCCCGGCGCCCGGCCTGATCAATTCGACGCCCGGCATGCTGTACCAGGACGTGTTCGGCCGTATCCCGCATCAGCAGCGCCTCGGTGAAGCGGTGCCCGGCGGACGTACCCATGCGCAGGTCACGCTGGTGCAGCGCGCCATGGACTCGATGGGCATCGACTACATGGTGGTGTTTCCGACGCCGATGCTGGTGCTTGGCATGCACCCGCAAGTCGAAATGGAAGTCACGATCGGGAACGCCTTCAATAAATGGCTGACCGAGGAAGTGCTGCCGCAGGACAAGCGCATCAAGGCGATGCTGTACCTGCCGTACAATCATCCGGAAGAGTCGCTGAAATGCGTCGAGACCTACGCCGATAATCCCAGCGTGATCGGCTTCTCGGTCACGTCGACCCGGTTCCGCGCGGTGAACCACGACAGCTACATGCCGCTCTATTCGGCGATCCAGTCGAGCGGCAAACCGCTGTCGTTCCACTCCGGCTTCCACTGGGGCGACCAGTCGATGCAGCAGTGCAACAAGTTCATTTCGATGCACGCGATCTCGTTCGTCTATTACAACATCATCCACATGACGAACTGGATCATGAACGGGCTGCCGGAGCGTTTTCCGAAACTCAAGCTGATGTGGATCGAAAGCGGACTGGCCTGGATCCCGTTCCTGATGCAGCGGCTCGATTCCGAATACATGATGCGCTCGTCGGAAGCGCCGCTGCTCAAGCGCAAGCCGAGCGAATACATGCAGGAGATGTTCTATTCGAGCCAGCCGCTCGAGCGCTCGAACATGGACCTGACCGAAGCGACCTTTAAAGCGATGAAAGCCGAGAGCCAGCTGCTGTTTGCATCCGACTGGCCGCATTGGGACTTCGACCTGCCGAATTCGATCACCACGCTGCCGTTCCTCGACGAAGAGGCAAAGCGCAACATTCTCGGCTTCAATGCGGCGAAACTGTTCGATCTCGAAGTGCCGAAGCACAAGCAGCTTAAAAAGAACGGCAAGAAGGCTCCGGCGAAACGCGAACCGGTGACGGCCTGACGCGCAATGGCGAAAGCTGTAAAGCGTAAACCGGCCAAGCGCGCGATCATGCGGAGCGCCAAAGCCCGCAAGCCCGCGCATAACGTCATCAGCCCTGCCGACTTCTGCACAGCGGCGCGCGACGCCCTCAAACGCGGTGAGCCCGATGCGATTTCCGACAAGACCTTGCAGCAGGTGCTGACCGCCGCAGTAAAACTCTATGCAGCGAAGGTGGAGCGCCGCGGCTACGACGTCGTGCCCTTCCCGCAGCACGCGGTGACGGCCACCGAAACCGTCGTGACCGCCTGCGGCATCATTCGCGCCGCCGATCTCAATATGTTCGACGTGGCGGTCTGGTTTCACCGTCCGCAGGGGATCGAGTGATTTATCGGCGAAAAAGAGCGCGGTAGCAAAACAAGGCGTAAACGAAAAGACGGGTGAGGAAAGATGGAAGAGATCGCGGTAGGCAAACTCAACGATATCGCCGATGGCGATTACAAGATTTTTGCCGTGGAAGAGCTGGAAGTCGGCATCTTTCGCACCGGCAGCAAGGTGCTGGCTTACGAGAACGTCTGTCCGCATGCCGGCGGCCCGGTGTGTCAGGGCAAGATCTTCCATCAGGTCGAGGAGATCATCACCCCCGACAAGAAGAGCGCCGGCCTGCGCTTCGGCAAGCAGCGTCACATCGTCTGCCCGTGGCACGGCTATGAGTTCGATATCGCCACCGGCTGCCATCCCGGCGACTCGACGGTGCGGCTGACGCCGGTCAAGGTTGCCGTGCGCGACGGGCAAATTTTCGTCAGCGTACCGAAGTAAGCCTTTTCTCTGCTCATGCCCCGGGAGCGCATGATCATGAGCCGCGTTACTCTGTTTGCCGCAATCCTGTCGGGCCTGTGATCGCCGCCGCGGCGGCGCACGCGCAGGATTATCCGAACCGCACCGTGACGATGGTGGTGCCGTATCCGGCCGGCGGCCCGACCGACGAGACCGCGCGCATCGTCGCGCAATCGATGGCGGTGCAACTCAAGCAAAGTTTCATCGTCGAGGACATCAGCGGCGGCAACACCATCGTCGCCGGCGAGAAGATCGCGAAGGCAACGCCCGACGGCTACATGTTGCTGATGCATAACCTGCAGATTTCCGCGAACCCCTCGCTCTACAAATCGCTGCCGTTCGACACAGTGAAAGATTTCGCGCCAGTGATGCTGGTGAACCGCAATCCGCTGGTGTTGGTCGGCCGCCCGACGCTTGAACCCAACAATCTTCGCGACCTGATCGCGCTGATGAAGAAACAGCGGCTGAAAGCAGCAATCCCCGGCTACGGCGCGACCGGCCATCTCGCGACGACGCTGTTTGCGCAGGAAGCGAAGGTCGAACTCGACCAGATTCCGTATCGCGGTTCCGCACCCGCGGTGACCGATCTGCTCGGCGGCCAGGTCGATCTGTTCATCGGCACGCCACAGGCCGTGCAGCAACTCGTCGCCGACAAGAAGTTGAAAGCGTTCGGCATCACTTCGAAGGAAAAACTGGCGGGCTTACCGGGCGTGGACAGCTTTGTCGACGTACTCGGCCCGAAGCTCGACGTCATCTACTGGCAGGCGTTGTTCGCACCCGGCAAGACACCGGACGCGGTGATCAAGACACTCAACAGCGCCGCGCAGCAGGCGGTCGCCGATCCATCCGTCGTCAAGAATTGGGCGGCGCAGGACGTCACTGCATTTCCGCCCGATCAGCGCTCGCCCGCGGCCGCAGAAGCATTTCTGAAAAGCGAGATCGCGCGCTGGGGCCAGGTGATCCGCGACAACAATATTCATCTCGAACAGTAGCTATCCCGCCCCGCGACAGCGGGGAGGGGGGACCGCGCTCTTGCGCGGTGGGAGGGGCGCTTGAGTCGACGCTTCTCCTGTTGCTGCAGAATTTCCTCCATCGCCTGCGCCCCCTCCACCATGCTTCGCATGGTCCCCCTCCCCCGCTGTCGCGGGGGCGGATGAAAAAGTGGAATCGCTCTCGCGATGCACCTGCATCCGAGTTTTTGTTCACGCGGCACGAAAGCCCTCCACGCACCTCCCGACGAAGGGAGGCAGAGCGCCGAAAGGCGCAACGCACGGGCCGTGCCTTGCGAGGCACGACCGCGGCCCCAGCGGGGACCGCTCGCCTTCCGGCGCTCCACCGCGGTTCTCGCCAGTAAGCCGCAGGAGACTGGCTCAGCTCCAGGCCACGCTTCCTGGGACTTGGCGAAACGTGTGATCGAACAACCACACGCCAGTTCGTCAAACTAGCGGGCGTTACCCGCCTTCACCTGTCCCAGTCCAGCGATGCACCTCGCGCACCGGTCGTAGTGCCGGCGTGTGTGATGCCCGGAGCCGCCCGGGAACGGTTTGCGAGACCGTCCGCGGGGACCGCACCTGCTCCACCTTTCGGATCGCATCCGGAATGTGCCCGTCGATGAGCAAGTTGACGGACATATGGCACCGGAAGAAGGACCTGTCAAGGAATTTATTCCAGCGAATAGTGATCGCGGAAAGCCATCCACACCGTTACCGGATGCCTTCCTCAGCGACGGTTTCTTCAGTCACCTTTGCCGCCTGCCGATCCTCTTCGGTCAGTCGCGTGCGCTTCCAGCCGCCTTGCGCAAACCAGCACACCGATACCAACGCCGCGGCGACGTTCGCGACCGGAAACGACCACCAGATGCCCGTTGCCTGCAGTTCTGTGTGCTTTGACAGAACGTAGGCGAGAGGAAACTGGAACATGAATTGCGAGACGATCGCGATCACCATGGCGACCAGCAGATTGCCGGAGGCGCGGAACGCCGAGACGATGCAAAGCTGCACGCCGATCGCGCCCCAGGCGAGGCACATCACGCGGATGAAATGCGCGCCCTCGGCAATCACCTCGGTATCGTTGGAGACAAAGAAGCTGACCAGAGCTGGCGCAAAGGCGTAAGCGACCAATCCAACCGCGCTGAGAATGACAAAGCCCCACACCGTCCCGAGGAATGTCACGCGTGCAGCGCGCTGGACATTGCCGGCGCCGATGTTCTGGCTGACCAATGTCGAAACCGCCATTGAGAGGCCCATCGCCGGAATGGTGATGAATTGCAGGATATTCGCGCCGATGCCGTAAGCGGCGAGGCTCACCGTGCCGAAACCGGTGACGAGGAACGTCATGAACATCGGCCCCAAACCGCGGGTCGAAAGTTCGACAGAGCCCGGTAGTCCCAGGAAGAAAGCGCGGCGGATGTATTGCGGATCGGGACGAAAATCCCGCCATTCAAGCTGGATGCCGTGCTGTCCTCTCAAAAAGATCACAATGCCGAGAACCGCAGCCAATCCTTGCGTTGCCAGCGTAGCAAGCGCCGCGCCCATCACGCCTTGGGGCGGCAGCCAGCCAAACCCAAAGATAAACAGCGGATCGAGAATGAAATTAAGGATCACAGTGCCGAGCACGATGATCAGCGGCACTTTCGTTTCGCCGACACCGCGCATCAAAGCCTGGAACATCCCGTAGAGAAAAACGAAGATGATGCCGACGAAGGACACACGCATAAATCCGACAGCGCCGTGATAGACATCCGGCGCAACGCCGATCAGCTCGAGCAGATAGGGCGAAAGCACATATCCGGCAGCGCCCATGATGGCCGACGTAATCGCCACCATCAGCATGGTCTGGGCAGCAACGTGATTGACCATGTCTTGCCGGCCGGCGCCCATATACTGCGCGGACAATGTCGCTCCGGCGATGGCGAGGCCCGCGCCCAGAGCGATTGAGAGGAAGGTGATGGGAAAACTGACGGCCACAGCGGCGACTGCAGCACCACCCAGCCGGCCGACCCAAAACGCATCGGTCAGCTGATAGCCGGTCTGCAGCAAATTGCTGAGGATAATCGGAACCGCGAGCCGAAGTAGCGCCTTGCCGATGGGACCTTCAAGAAAGAGCCTTTGACGCTCATCCGGCATCATTCCCCGCTTTCACCCAAGCAAACTTTTCAAACGGCAGTTTGAATTGCGGAGATAGGTACGCCGGCTCGGGAAACAAGAGTTCAGGCGAGCGGGAACTTCCCGTTCGCGGTCCAGCAGGCTGCCGGCAAAATCAGATCGCGCCCAAGTGCCGCTTCAGCAAAACGCCAAGCCCGTCGAGCGGCCGCGTCCCCATCATCTTCAGCGCATGCCATAGCGTGACCTGGTTGGTGGTCAGCACGGGTTTGCCCAGATCGCGCTCTAGCCGATCGATGACGTCAAACGTGCTCCAGTTGCCGCACGCCAGCATCACCGCGTCGGCGTCCGGTCTGTTCACGCGTTGCCCGACATCATAGGCGGTTTGCGGATCGAGGAATCCGATATCGAGATTGCGGACAATCCCGAGCGCCTCCTGCGCGAGGACTTCGACGCCGTTGGCTTGCAGAAACGCCGTGACGCTCTGATTGACAGTGGCGCTCCACGGCGCACCCAGCGCGATGCGCTTGATGGAGAGCACCCGCAGCGCTTCAAGCAGCGCGGTCGAGGCCGTGGTGGCCGGCTTGCCGCTTGCCGCGCTGATGCGCTTGATCAGTTCCTGGTCATATCCCGGACCGTTGCGCGACGAGGGAGCCGTGGCAGGAAAGATAATAACGTCGACGTCGACGTCGGCCAGTTTTTGACTCTCGGTTTCGATTTCCTGGACGACCCGCAGCGTCAACTCCGCATCCACGTTGTTCAGCCGCATCCGCGCGACATGCAAAGTGATGTCTGGTGGCAGCGCCCGCCCGATATCCATCTCCTGCGCCGAACTCGAGGATGGCAGCAGCACGCCGATCCGCCGAAAATCTTTCCGCTGCGCCATGGCAAGCCTCCCTCGCGAGCCACAGGTCCAGTGGCGTCATTTTTTTCAGCGAACATTAGCGCACATTCAGCGCATCAATTCGACCCATTGCGCGCGCGAGGGTCCTGGCGCGAAGGCATCGCCGAAGTACTGGGTCTCACGGGCCACCTTGCCGTCCCTGAACTCCATGATGCTCACGGTGTAAGACGGCACGCCGTCGTAAGTGAGAATGAATTCGGTCACCCAAAGATCGCCGGCGCCGATCACGCGCCGCACCGTAAAGCGCTTCTTGTTCGGCTGCGCCGTACGCGACGCCTGAATGTTACGCCGGCCGCGGATCCGCTCGCCAGACTGCGGATACTCCAGCACGGCATCGTCGCGGTAGATATCGTGCTCGGTCTCGAAATCGTTCGCGTCGGAAGCCGCCCAGTGGCGATCCAGAGCTGTGCGGATATCTGCGTCGCTGTTCATTGTCGCCATTCTCGTCGCAAGTCACGGATTTCCATTCGAACGAATACGCGCAGGCAACAATACCACGAATCAAATATCCGCTTGGCTCAATCCAGCGTGTCGCACATTTGCTACGCGCGGCCAAAATCAGTAAGAAATTACATTCATTTGTTCACCATGTGGCGGAGCCGCTTCGAGACCCGAGGAGAGCGTTGATGGCCAATCTGGCGGTTGAATTTTGCGGTCTGAAATTCAAGAACCCTGTGGTCGTCGCCTCGCTCGAGCCGACCAACAGCCCTGATCTCCTCAAGCAATGCTTCGATGCCGGAGCCGGCGGGGCGATCATCAAGACGCTCACCGACATCGAGGACATGGCGCGCCTCACCGAGAACTCCAAATATTGCATCATGAACGATCGCGGCGAAGTCATTCACGGCAAGGTGCCGCGTGACTTCGTTTTCTATTCGCGCTCGGGCTATTCATCGACCCACTACAAGGATTGGGTGGTTCATCTCAAGGAATGCCAGAACTATGCCGCCGAACGTGGCGCGCATCTGATCGGAAGCGCCGGGGGAAAGGACATTCAGGGATGGTGCGACATCTCCCGCACCATTGAGGATTGCGGCCTGCCACTGCTCGAACTCAATTTCGGCTGCCCGCATCCGGCGATGATGCCAGGCGTGCACGGCGGCTCAATGATCGGGCAGGACCCCGATGTTGCCGCCGAAGTGGTCCGTCGCGTCTGCAAGTCGGTGAAGATCCCTGTCATGGTCAAGCTGACGCCCGACCAGTCGCCGGTGCTGGAGGTCGCCCGCGCGGTGCGTGATGCCGGCGCGCAAGCTGTCACCGCCACCAATCGTTACACCGGTTTTGCCATCGACATTGAGACCGGTCAGCCGCGCATCGGCGGCCCGGCCGGAATCGGCGGCACCTGGACCAAGCCACTGAGCCTGCGCTGGGTGCACACGATCAGTGAACAGCTGGGCATGCCGGTATCAGGCTCGAACGGCATCTTCGACCACCGGGACGTGGTGGAGTTCATTATGGCGGGCGCCGGGATCGTCCAGGTCGGCTCAATTCTGATGCTCAAGGGCGTCAAGTGGTTGCCCAACATCATCAAGGGGCTCGACCAGTTCATGGACGAACACGGCTATCCCGGCGTCGACGCGATGCGAGGCATCGCGTCGCGACAGGCTGCCAAAGACTACAGCGCGCAGTTTGCGCGGTCCCGTACCCATGTCGAGATCGACGCCGCAAAATGCGAGAATCCGACCTGCACCGTCTGCATCCAGATGTGCTTCTACGAGGCGCTGAGCCAGGCCGACGGCCATGTGAAGGTGCATGCAGACAACTGCATCGGGTGCGAGCTGTGCCTCGATGTCTGCCCGTTCCACGCCATGGCGATGCAGCCGAACCCGACAGACGCAGGATCTGCCGAATTCTTCGAAATCCCCGAGAATGTGTTCGAGGTCGATAAGTTCACCACCGCCCGCAACAATCCTGCTTCGATCGGCAAGGCTGGCGAACGGCGCGCTACGGCGATGCACTCAGCCGCGCCCGCCATGAGTCAGCGCGACAGAAAGACTTCCGGCCGGCACCAAAGCTGACGAACTGACAAAACGCCTGACAGCAGGCCCGCGCTGCGCGAATAGCCGCATCGTCGTTCATCGTCTTCACCCGCACGGCGGAGCGTGCAATTTACCTCCAGAACGGACGTTTAGGGAAACACCCTGAAAGCGATGATGCTCTGGAGATAGTCATGACACTGCCTCGCCGCCGATTTCTCCACCTCGCTGCCAGCGCTGCCGCCGCCGCGCCTTCGCTCGGAATTGCGAGGGCCGACACTTATCCGTCGCGGCCGGTGCGGGTAATCGTCACGGTTCCGGCCGGCGGTTCGCCCGACATCGTGGCGCGTCTGATTGGCCAGTGGTTGTCGGAGCGGCTCGGCCAGCCCTTCATCATCGACGATCGGCCGGGCGCCGGCAGCAACGTCGGCACCGAGTTCGCTCTCAAGGCAGCACCGGATGGCTACACGCTCCTCCTCGCCATTTCAGCGAACGCCATCAATGGATCGCTCTACGATAACCTGCATTTCAATTTCATCAGCGACAGTACGCCGGTCGCAAGTATTTCCACGATCCCGCTCGTGCTGGAGGTTAATCCCTCGCTTCCCGTAACGACGATCCCCGAATTTATTGCTTACGCCAAAGCCAATCCGGGCAAGATCAACATGGCGGTGAGCGGCACCGGCTCTCCGCTCCACGTCGCCGGCGAGCTGTTCAAGATGATGACCGGTGTCGACCTGGTCGACGTGCCTTATCACGGCGAACCGCCGGCGCTGACCGATCTGCTCGCCGGACAGGTGCAAGCGGCAGTCGGTGTCATGCCGGCTTCGCTCGCTTACATCAAATCAGGAAAGCTGCGTGCGCTCGGCGTCACCACCGCCAAGCGTCAGGAGTTGTTGCCCGACATTCCGGCCGTTGGCGAATTTATACCGGGATACGATGCAAGCGGCTGGTATGGAGTCGTTGCGCCAGCGGGCACGCCACCAGAGATCGTCGATAAACTCAACAAAGAGATCAATGCCGCACTCGGCGATCCCGCCACACAAAAACGCCTGGTCGACTTAGGCTGCAACGTATTTGCCGGTTCGCCTGCAGACTTCGGAAAGTTCATCGCCGACAACACAGAGAAGTGGGCCAAAGTCATCAAGTTCGCCAACATCAAGCCGGAGTGAGCGGCGCTTAGTGGTCGATCGCCTCGATACCTAGTTGCCGCGAGCGCCATGGCGGCGAGTATTTCTGATAGGCTTTGATCGCTGGAAGAATTAGTGGAGCAGACTTCATGAAATTCTTGCCCATATTGCTGCTTTCATTCGTTTCAGCCCAGGCGGCGGAAATTCCTGATTGCTCCGGCCCTGATCATTGGCCAGCAAACATGGCTCTCGTGAACATGAAAAACGCGGGCATGCTGACCGATGATCAAGTGGACCTCAAAAAGACCACTTCAAAAAAGCTGTCATACGAGAAAATTGGAAAGGACCTTTACCGCCAAGTCCACCTCGTCACTTTTGAGCGGAAGGATCACCAGTTGCTACAGGCTATCGTCTTGAGTGATGCGTCTTCGGAGGAGTGCTCTATGGGAGACGCCCAGGTGTTCGTGATCTCCCAAATGCTTGGGACAGCTCCGAAGGCCCCGTACTAATCGCAACATCGTGCGGTGCAACAAGTCCAATTAGGACACCACCGGGTTTGATGGTCGTTTTGCGGAGCAATCCGGAACTGCAAATGTCCGCTATGGGTCATTAGCGTCGATGTGGACCGGTCGGCGTGAGGTCCGCCTTACCCTCGAAAACGGACATCCGCCGATAACACTTGGTCCTACACATCAACCTTCAGCGCCGCGATGAACGCTTCCTGCGGAATGTCGACTTTGCCGAACTGGCGCATCTTCTTCTTGCCTTCCTTCTGCTTGTCCAGAAGCTTGCGCTTGCGGGAGATGTCGCCGCCGTAGCACTTGGCGGTGACGTCCTTGCGGAAGGCGCGCACGGTTTCGCGGGCGATGATCTTGCCGCCGATCGCGGCCTGGATCGGCACCTGGAACATGTGCGGCGGGATCAGCTCTTTGAGTTTCTCGGCCATGGCGCGGCCACGGCTTTCGGCGCGGGTCCGGTGCACCAGCATGGCGAGCGCATCGACCGGCTCGGCATTGACCAGCATCGACAGCTTGACCAGATCGGCCGGCCGGTAGTCGGTGAGGTGGTAATCGAACGAAGCGTAGCCGCGCGACACCGATTTCAGCCGATCGTAGAAATCGAACACCACTTCGTTGAGCGGCAATTCGTATTTCGCCATGGCGCGATTGCCGACATAGGTCAGCTCCTTCTGCACGCCGCGGCGCTCCTGGCACAGCTTGAGCACGGCGCCGAGATATTCGTCCGGGGTGAGGATCGTCGCCTCGATCCACGGCTCCTGCATTTCCTCGATGTGGTTCGGGTCCGGCATATCGACCGGATTGTGAATCTCGAGTTGCTGACCGTTGCGCAGCTTGATCTTGTAGATCACCGATGGCGCGGTCGCGATCAGGTTGAGATTAAACTCGCGCTCCAGCCGCTCCTGAATGATTTCCAGATGCAGCAGGCCGAGGAAGCCGCAGCGGAAACCAAAGCCGAGTGCGGCGGAGGTTTCCATTTCGAAGGAGAAGCTTGCGTCGTTGAGACGAAGTTTGCCCATCGCCGCGCGCAGCGTCTCGAAGTCGGCAGCGTCGACCGGGAACAGGCCGCAGAACACCACCGGGATCGCCTCGCGGAATCCGGGCAATGGCGCGGCGACCGGTTTCCTGTCGTCGGTAATGGTATCGCCAACGCGGGTGTCGGCCACTTCCTTGATCGACCCTGTGAGAAATCCGATCTCGCCGGGGCCGAGTTCATCGAGCTCGACACGCTTCGGCGTGAACACGCCGACGCGGTCCACGTCGTAAGCCGCATCCGTCCCCATCATGCGGATGCGCTGGCCTTTTTTGAGCACGCCGTCGACGACGCGAAACAGCACGACGACGCCGAGATAGGCGTCGTACCAGCTATCGACCAGCAGCGCCTTGAGCGGCGCATTGGCGTCGCCTTTCGGCGGCGGGAGCCTGGTTATGATCGCTTCCAGCACGTCCGCGATGCCGAGGCCGGTCTTGGCCGAAATCAGGATGGCGTTCGAGGCGTCGAGCCCGATCACGTCCTCGATCTGCTCTTTCACCTTTTGCGGCTCGGCGGCAGGCAGGTCGACCTTGTTGAGGACCGGCACGATCTCGAGATTGTTGTCGATCGCCTGATAGACGTTGGCCAGCGTCTGCGCCTCGACACCCTGCGAGGCGTCGACCACCAGCAGCGCACCCTCGCACGCCGCCAGTGAGCGGTTGACCTCGTAGGCGAAGTCGACGTGGCCGGGGGTGTCGATCAGGTTGAGAATGTAATCCGTACCGTCGCCACCGCGGTATTTCAGCCGCACCGTCTGCGCCTTGATGGTAATGCCGCGCTCGCGCTCGATATCCATTGAATCGAGCACCTGCTCGACCATTTCGCGCGCTTCGAGGCCGCCGGTCAGCTGAATCAGCCGGTCGGCCAGCGTCGATTTGCCATGGTCGATGTGGGCGATAATCGAGAAATTGCGGATATTGGCGATGGGAGTCGCGCTCATGGCGCGCAGATAACACCGGCATTGCAGTGCGGCAAGTAACTCCCTCTCCCCCGCCTGAGGGGGGGAGAGGTCGGGGCTGGTCACTCCAGGAGCCGTTTCGCCCTGACAGCGATGTCCGGCGGCGTGGCAAGGACGCGCGCGACGGTATCCTGCATATCGACGCCGCGAACCGGATCGACGTCGAAGTGCATCGCCTTGGCTTCGGCGAGAAAGTCAGGATCCTTGACGGTCTGGTCGAAGGCCAGGCGCAACGCCACGACGCGATCGGCAGGAACACCGGGCGTAATTGTCAGCGGCCGGCCGAGGTTGCAACCCGACAGGATCAACTCGCTCATGCGCCGCGCGTCCGGGGCCTTGACGAGGTCTGCAAGCAGAGGCGCATCGAGATCGGCCGCACGCGGCCCCGACTGGACGATGATGGATACCTTGTGGTCGCGCAGCCATTCCGGCCGCGTTGCTTTCAAGCTCGACCAGGTGTTGTCGCGCGCCTCGACCTCGCCGCGCTCCATGGCCAGATTGATCGCGGTGCCGCCGTCGTAGCCGGTCACAAGCTTGAGCCTGGTGCCGAGCAATTCGTTGACCAAAGCTGGAAATGTGTAGGTAATCGAGCCGCGAGCAGTCGCTCCGGTGATGACGTCGCGCCGGCGCGCGTCATCGAGCGTGTCGACGCCGGAACCGCGCCACACCACGACGGTCTCATCAATCGGCGCGATTGCGCCGAGCCAGTTGAATTTCGCCGCGTCGAACGCAATCCCCGGCATGCCGACCGCCTGCAATGACGGCAGGCCCTCGGAGATCATGCCGATCACCGTACCGTCCTGAGGCGCCAGGGTCGCCATGTAATTCATCAGCTTCAGGCCGCTGGCGCCGGTCATCTGCTGCGGCAACAGCGACGGGTGGCCTGGAATGTAACGGCCGATATGGCGGGCAACGAGCCGGGCGATGGTGTCGTATTCACCGCCAGCGCCGACCCCGATCAGAACATTGATGGTCTTGCCACGATAGAAATCGGCAACCGGATCGGCCAGACCCGCAGTCGCGACAAACGTGCAACTGAGAACAGCGAGAAGAACTGCGCGCATGGTTGACGATCATAGCCGATGGGGATCAGTTCCCAAACCGAAGCCGGACGCGCTAAAACGCCCCCATGAACATCGACACCATGCGCCGGATCGACCGGCTGGCCGGACAGCCGCTATGCGCGGTGGCCACGCTATTGGTGCGAATTCGCGACTGGTTGCGCGCCCGGTCGGTGAGGCCGGTCAAGCGCATACTCTTCATCGAGCTGTCGGAGATGGGTTCGACGGTGCTGGCCAGCCCGGCCATGCGCAAGGCCCGCGCCACGCTTTCGGCTGATCTTTATTTCGTGATATTCGCCCGCAACGTCGGCTCGCTGGAGCTGGTCGGCGCGATTGCGCCCGACAACATTTTCACGATCTCCGATAAGTCGATCTTTGCGTTGGCGCGCGACACAATCGCTTTCCTGTTATGGACCCGCCGCAAAGGCATCGACACCGTTGTCGATCTGGAATTGTTTTCGCGCTTCACGGCGCTGCTGGCAGGGCTTTGCGGCGCCGACCGGCGCGTCGGCTTTTACCGTTTCCACCAGGAAGGTCTGTACCGCGGCGAAATGCTGACGCATCGCGTGGCCTATAACGCTCACATTCATATCGCCAAGAATTTCATCGCGCTGATCGACGCGCTGGTTGCACCAGCGCCGACAACGCCGTTCTCGAAAACCGTCATCAATGACGACCAGACCAATGTCGAGATCGTGCTGGCCAGCGCGCGAGCCCGCGGCGATGTGCTGGAGCGCATCCGCAGTCTTGTGCCGTTCGATCCGGCGCAACATCGCCTGGTGCTGATCAATCCGAACGCCAGCGAACTCCTGCCGCACCGGCGCTGGATGCCGGATCGTTTCGCCGAACTGGTCCGGCGCATTCTCGCTACCTACGCGGATGTTGTCGTGCTGATCACCGGCAGCATCGACGAGCGCGAGGGTGCGGAGCGGCTTGCCGCGATCAATGCGCCGCGCGCGGTGTCGTTTGCCGGACGATCCGCACTTGCCGAACTCCCCGCGCTTTACTCCCACGCAACGCTGATGGTGACCAACGATTCCGGCCCGGCGCATTTTTCCGCCGCGGTCGGTTTGCCGACGATCGTGCTGTTCGGCCCGGAAACGCCGAAGCTCTATCAGCCGCTCGGCAATTCTCGCGCGATCTATGCCGGGCTGGCCTGCTCGCCCTGCGTCTCGGCGAACAATCACCGCAAGACCGCCTGCACTGACAATATCTGCATGCAGGCCATCAGCGTCGATGAGGTCTATGCCGCGGTGGCTGACGTGCTTTCGCCGGCGGCGAGCCATTGATGATGACGACGGTTACCGGTGCGCCGGCGCGCAATCCTTTCGCACGGCTTTACGACGCACTGATCGATCCGGCGCGCTGCGAGCGCACCATGGCGCGGCTGCTGCTGATCTATGCAGTAGTTTGGACCGTCTACGGCGCCATCGCCAAAAGCAGCCAGGATCTGCATTTCGACATCGGCGAGATGTTCGTCTGGTCCCACGAGGTGACCTGGAGCGCGCCATCGCATCCACCTCTCGGCGCCTGGATCATGCGGGCGTGGTTCAGCGTCGTGCCGGTCGAGGACGTGTCGTTCTATCTGCTGGCGATGATAGTCGCGACCTTTGGACTGTGGGTCGCCTGGCGGATCGCCGGGCGTTATCTCAGCGCCGAAAAGCGCGTCACCGGCGTCCTGCTGCTGACATTCCTGCCATTCTACAATTTCCACGCGCTCAAATATAACGCGAGTTCGATCCTCACGCCGTTCTGGGCGGTCACGACGTGGTGGTTTCTGCTCTCATTCGAGACGCGCCGCCCCGGATGGGCTGCGCTCGCCGGCATCGGCGCGGCGGCATCCATGCTCGGCAAATACTGGTCGATCATCATGCTCGCCGGACTTGCGCTCGGCGCGCTGACCGATCCGCGCCGTAGGCCGTATTTTCGCTCAGTCGCACCGTGGATCACCGTTGCGGTCGGCGCCGTCCTGCTGGCGCCACATGTCATGTTCATCGCAACGCACGGCTTCAGCACCGTGTCGTTCGCGATGACGGCACACGAAACGACGTTTGCCATGGCGATTGGATGGTCGCTTTATTTCCTCGCCAGTGTGCTCGGCTATATCGTTATCCCGGTCGTGCTCAGCGCGCTCACGACCTATCCGAGCCTCGCCGCGATCAAGGATTCCATTTGGCCGGCCAACAAGGAACATCGCATTTTTGTCGTGGCGTTTGCCACGCCGCCGATCCTGGCCGCGATCGTCGCCGTGGCGGTGCGCGCGCGGCTCGACCCCTTATGGATGATGTCTGGCATGGCTCTGCTGCCGGTGATCCTGTTGTCGTCGCCGCTGCTGTCAGTGAACCGCGCCGCCGCAATCCGGTTACTGACGCTGGCGATTGTATTTCCGCTCGTGGCGCTCGTAGCCTCGCCCATCGTTGCCTACGCGTTTCACGCCTATGGCACGCCAAACAATGACGGCACGCACTATCGCCTGATCGCCCAGGCCGTCGAAAAGACCTGGCGCGAGAACGTCGCAGCACCGCTATTGATCGTCGGCGGCGAACGCCCCCTCATCGATGGCAGCAATCCATACTTCCCGGGCAAGCCGGCAACGTTTGCGATCAGCGAGCCGTGGCGTACGCCATGGGTCGACGACGACCGCATCAAGCGCGACGGTATTGCCATCGTCTGCTGGGCAGACGACGCCGATTGCTTGCAGAGAGCAAAGGCCTACACCGCGAATCCCAAGACCTTGATCGAACGGCTTACCCTGGCGCGAAATTTTTTCGGCACCAGGGACAAGCCTGTCCAGTATCAGATCGCGATCATTCCGCCGGCGCGTTAGCCGCGGCCTCGTTCAGTACCGGTAGTGATCGGCCTTGTACGGGCCTTCCTTCTTCACGCCGATATAAGAGGCCTGGTCGTCGCGCAGCTCGCTGAGCCGCACGCCGATCTTGGCGAGATGCAGCCGCGCGACCTTCTCGTCGAGCGACTTCGGCAGCACGTAGACTTCCTTCTTGTACTTGCCGCCGGTGTTGTTGGCGTAGAGTTCGATCTGCGCCAACGTCTGGTTAGTGAACGACGCCGACATCACGAACGACGGATGCCCCATGGCATTGCCGAGGTTCACCAGGCGGCCTTCCGACAGCATGATGATGCGGTGGCCGTCCGGGAACTCGATCTCGTCGACCTGCGGCTTGATGTTGTTCCACTTCAGGTTCTTCAGCGACGCAATCTGAATCTCGTTATCGAAGTGACCGATGTTGCAGACCACCGCGCGGTCTTTCATTTTGCGCATGTGGTCGAGCGTGATGATGTCTTTGTTGCCGGTTGCGGTAACGAAGATATCGGCCAGCGGCGCAGCATCCTCCATCGTGACGACCTGATAGCCTTCCATCGCCGCCTGCAGCGCACAGATCGGATCGATCTCCGACACCATGACGCGACAGCCAGCCTGGCGCAGCGACGCGGCCGAGCCCTTGCCGACGTCGCCGAAGCCCGCGACCATCGCCACCTTGCCTGACATCATCACGTCGGTGCCGCGGCGAATGCCGTCGACCAGTGACTCACGGCAGCCATAGAGGTTGTCGAACTTCGACTTGGTGACGCTGTCGTTGACGTTGATGGCAGGCCACAGCAGCGTGCCTGCTTTCTGCATGTCGTAAAGACGATGCACTCCCGTGGTGGTCTCTTCCGAGACGCCCTTGATGCTCTTGGCGAGCTCGCCGAAGTAGCCCTTCGGCTTCTCTTTCAGGATGCGCTTGATCAGTGCGAAGAAAACCTCCTCTTCCTCCGAGCCCGGCTTGTCGAGAAACGCGACATCGCCCTTCTCGGCGCGCACGCCGGCATGGACGAACATGGTGGCGTCGCCGCCATCGTCGAGGATCATGTTCGGATAGCCGCCGCCGTGCCAGTCGAACAGCTTCGCGGTGTAATCCCAATAGTCCTTCAGCGTCTCGCCTTTCACTGCGAACACCGGCACGCCCGCCGCCGCGATCGCAGCGGCCGCGTGGTCCTGTGTCGAGTAGATGTTGCAGGAGACCCAGCGCACGTCAGCGCCGAGTGCGACCAGCGTCTCGATCAGCACCGCGGTTTGAATCGTCATGTGCAGCGAGCCGGCGATGCGCGCGCCCTTCAGCGTCTTCTTTGGGCCGTACTCTTCCCGCGTTGCCATCAGGCCGGGCATCTCGGTTTCAGCGAGTGAGATTTCCTTGCGGCCGAAGTCGGCGAGGCCAATGTCCTTGACGATGTATTCCTTCGCGGCGGTGCTCATAACGGTCCTTTTGGGCTTATCGGTTTTTGGGCTGATCGGGAGTTTCGCGGCTGGCTATAGCAGCCTACCGCCGCCACGGCAATAAAGACATAAAGATACCTTTATATCAGAGAACCTGACCGACATTTATTTCAGTTAAATCAGATAGATGCCGACAGGCGAAAGATCCGGTCAGCTCGGCTTCGAGCCTTCCGGGCGCGGCGGCGTGGCCTTGACGACTCCCGCCTGGGTCAAGGCGTGAGCGATCTGCTGCATACGATTGATCAGATCGACCGCGGCGGCCGGTGGCAACACAATGCGGCACGCTGGATAGCGGCGGCCGGACAGCGGAGAATTCGGCTTCACCTCGTCGAGCCGCGTCACACCGAGTTCGATGCGCAGCATCTGTCCGTCAAACAAAAGGTTGTTGACGCAGTCGGCAAATGTCTCGGCAACCTCCGGCCGGTCGACTACCCGGATTGTCGTCGCCGTTTGTGTCGCGGCCGGTGAATTAGATTTGGCTTCTTCCGCCATGATGGTCGCTCCTTGAAAATAATCGGCTGACTATTCGCTTTCACCAAAGCGCGTCTCGATCAACACGGTCAGCGCTTCGACAACTTCGGCGGCTTCCTTGCCGGTGGCTTCGACGACGATCTTGGTGCCCGGCGAAGCCGCCAGCATCATCAAGCCCATGATCGATGTGCCGCCGACGGTTTCTCCGCAACGCATGACCCGCACGTCAGCATCGAATTTTTCAACCGTCTGCACGAAGCGCGCCGAGGCGCGCGCGTGCAAACCCTTGCGGTTGCAGATGGTGAGTTCGCGAACCACGGCGCCTTCGCGGAGCTGCGGTTTATCGCCCACACAATCGTCGCTACCGTGGGCGGGTTCGTTCATTTGCCGTTGAGCACGCGGCTGGCAATGGTGACGTATTTGCGCCCGGCTTCCTGCGCTGCAGCCACGGCATCGGCGAGCGGACACTCGTCGCGCACCTTGGCGAGCTTGACCAGCATGGGAAGATTGATCCCGGCGAGCACCTCGACCTTCGGCCGACTCATCACCGAGATGGCAAGATTAGACGGAGTTCCGCCGAACATGTCGGTCAGGATGGCGACGCCATCGCCGGTATCGACGCGCTTGACCGCCTCGATAATGTCCTTGCGGCGTTCTTCGACGTCGTCTTCGGGGCCAATAGTGACCAACTCGATCTGGCCCTGTGGCCCGACCACGTGTTCCAGAGCAGCGCGAAACTCGATCGCAAGGCGCCCGTGGGTGACCAGCACTACACCAATCATGGAACTCCCCGCCGGTGCGTCCCGGTTGCACCGCACGAAAGGGTGCTCATCTTGACCATCCGAAGCCCCGGCGCAAGGGCCCTTCCCCTTGATTTCTGGAGCATGTTGCATTGCGGCAAGCGAAAGTCGAATCGGCAATCGGCGCCGGGTTTGGCGGCTTTCGGCCAGTCTACGGGCGTTATGGTTAACCAATTTTCACCGGCCAGGTTCGCCGGTGTTGGAAATGTTCAAGGCCCGATGGCCCGCACCTGAAAATGCGCGGGCGACTGCCCTGAAGTGAGGTGCGCCAGCACTACAGGCAAGGCCGCGGCGCCCGCTGCGACGGCTAGCCGCGGCAAAACCACACCTTCGATCTCGACGCGCTGCCGTTCCGGCTCGGGCAAGCGTTCGGCGTCTGCTGCATTCAGATCGACGACCAGCCCGACGACAGCGGCGGGTTCGTGATCGACCCGCATCACGCCCACGCCACGGACTTCAAGAAGGCCAGCCAGTGTTTCGGCCGGCCGTACCAGTAAGCGGCCATTCATAGCTTCAAGATGCACGCGGTCGTCGCCGACCAGCCGTGCAAAGCCTGATCCGCTGCCGCGCTGATGTTCAATGAGATGCCGCGCGAGCTGCGATTTGCCGGAGCCTGACGGTCCACGGATCAACACCGCGCGCGCACCGAACAGAACTGCAGAAGCATGCACCGTCGGCTGCACCGGCATCACATCGCCGGCAGGCGAACGATAAAGCGAGCGCCGAGCACCTTTGGCTCGCCATCTGCAGCGGTGCCGCCGATGCGGTTCTCGACCCAGATAGAGCCGCCATGCGCTTCGACGATCTGCTTCGAGATCGAAAGTCCAAGTCCGGAATTCTGGCCGAAGCCCTGGTGCGGCCGATCGGTGTAGAAGCGCTCGAAAATCTTCTGCAGCATATCGGGGCGGACGCCCGGTCCATCGTCATCGACGACGATGTCGACCTGGTTACGGAAGCGCCGGCACGTCACCCTCACAATGCTGTTCGGCGGCGAGAACGAGCGGGCATTTTCGATCAGATTGTCGACGACCTGACCGAGCCGGGAGTCGTGGCCTGGCACCACAAAGGCTCGCGTATCACCACCGGGGGCTTCGAGACGCAGCATGACCTTGACGCCATCGTCGCGGCTCACCTCGTTGGCGACCGACACCAGCGTGTTGAGTAGTCGCGCCAGATCGACCGGCGCCGACTCTTCGCGCTGCAACTCCGCATCGAGCCGGCTGGCGTCGGAAATATCCGAGATCAGGCGGTCGAGCCGCATGACGTCATGCTGGATGATTTCGAGCAGCCGCGCGCGGCTTACATCGGTCTTGGCGAGCGGCAGCGTCTCCACCGCCGAGCGCAACGACGTGAGTGGATTTTTCAGTTCATGCGAAACGTCGGCGGCGAAGCTCTCAATCGATTCGATCCGGCTGTAGAGCGCGCTGGTCATATCGCGCAGCGTTCCGGAAAGATGGCCGATTTCGTCGCGACGGCGCGTGAAGTCGGGAATCTCGACGCGCGAGCGGATGCGCCGGCGAACCGCCTCGGCAGCGTCCGCGAGCCGGCGCACCGGCTCGGCGATGGTGCCCGCCAGCAGAATCGAGAGGATCACCATCACGGCGGCGGCAATCAAAAAGACCTTGAGAATGGCCAGACGCTCGGCTTCGACCATGTCGTCGATATCGGCACCCTGTGTCGACAGCATCAGCGCGCCGCGCACTGCCCGGAACCGCTGCACCGGCACCGCGACCGAGACGATGACGTCGCCTCGATCGTTGATCCGCACCATGCTGGAGTCGTCGCCGTTCAACGCTTGCGCGACTTCGGGGTAGCCCTTGCCATTTTCAGCACCGATCTCGCGATAAAGCGGCAGGTCGCCTCGGCCAAGCCAGCGGCGCACCGCAAGATAACCGCGTTCAAAGATGCCAGGCTTTTCCGCGGTCGGCGGCGGCAGGTCGTAGCGCAGCACGTCGCCGCGGCCGAACAGATTACGACTGTCCACCAGCAGCACACCGTCGCGGTCATAGATGCGGGCGCGGGTCTTGGTTGGCGAAATCAGGCGGCGAAGAATCGGCGCGACGCGCTCGGGGTTGATCGGAAAGTCGATCCCGTAGAGCGCATCCTCGGACGGGCCATAGCTTTGTCCCGGCTGCAAATTGGTCAGCGAACCCGGATCGATGGTGATCGAGGAATCGGTGTCGCCGGTCGCCGACGCTGCGATGGCGCCGGCGATGATCTGGCTCTGCACCAGAAGACTTTGCACCCGCGCATCGATCAGGCCGGCGCGGAATTGCGACAGGTAGCTGATGCCAATCGAGAGTGCGAGCAGGCCGAAGACGTTGAGGACGACAATACGGCGGGTAAGGCTCGACGAACCCTGGGCGGTGAAGAACAGCAACGCGCGCTGCAGTCTGTCACCGAAACGGGCGAGGACACTACGGTGGACCGGCACCTCCGCCGTGTCCGGTTGCGGCGTCAATCGATCGTCGTCACCGAAGCCCTGATGGGCCTCCGTGTCGTTCGATGTGGACGGCGCTGCGCCAGCCCCTGCCATTTCTGCGGTTTTATCGAGCACGTCATCTGCCGGGGTTGATACGGCCATTTTATCGTACGGCGCCGCCCCAGTCAGTATCGGAACGCCGGCGGCTTTTGCCCCGAAATACGAGGTCTGCCAGCGGGGTTTTCAGCCCGTCATTCCTTGAAACGGTAGCCGACGCCATACAGCGTTTCGATCATATCGAAATCGTCGTCGCTGGCTTTGAACTTCTTGCGCAGACGCTTGATGTGACTGTCGATGGTGCGATCGTCGACATAGACCTGATCGTCGTAGGCGGCATCCATCAGCGCATTGCGGCTCTTCACCACGCCCGGGCGGCTCGCCAGCGCTTGCAGGATCAAAAACTCCGTGACCGTCAGCGTCACCGGCTCATTCTTCCAGGTGCAGGTGTGGCGCTCCGGATCCATGCGCAACAGGCCGCGCTCTAGAACCTTGCTATCCGCTTCCTTCACCACGACGCCGTCTTTCGGCGACACACGGCGCAGTACTGCTTTCACCCGCTCGACCAGAAGGCGCTGCGAGAACGGCTTACGGATAAAGTCGTCCGCGCCCATTTTCAGGCCGAACAGTTCGTCGATTTCCTCGTCCTTCGAGGTGAGGAAAATCACCGGCAGATCCGATTTCTGGCGCAGCCGGCGCAGCGTTTCCATGCCGTCCATGCGCGGCATCTTGATATCGAGAATGGCAAGGTCCGGCAGCGTCGACTTGAATCCATCCAGCGCCGAAGCACCGTCGGTATAAGTCGTAATCCGGTAGCCTTCAGCTTCGAGCGCGATCGAGACCGAGGTCAGGATGTTGCGGTCGTCGTCGACCAGAGCGATTGTCGGCATGGCGGCCTTTATAGCATGAGTCGACCGCAGCATCACCTGCCCGGCCCCAGATGCCTTTCAAGCCCCATGTGGGGGCAGAAGTGTGACTAGACAAGGCAAAATCGGGGCAATTGCCGTGAGACGGAGCGACATGGGAAGGGAATTGGAAAGGATGGGAAAGGAACTGGAAATGACGCTTTTGGGGGCTTCGCATGGCCGAAGCTGACAAAACTGCCCCGTTGCCCGGCGTCATGCCCAACCGGCTTCCTGAAAATGCCCCGGCGCAGGACTTCGACCCCAAACTGGTCGCGAAGACACTTTTACGGTCAACACGGGCTGGAGCGCTTGCGACCATCGACCGCAACACTGGCCATCCCTTCGCCTCGCTGGTTAACGTCGCTACCGACGCCGACGGATCGCCGCTGATCCTGGTATCGAAGCTCTCGACCCATACCGCTAATCTGGAAGTTGACGGGCGTGCTTCGTTGCTGCTCGCGACAACGGGCAAAGGCGATCCGCTTGCGCATCCGCGGCTGACGCTGATCGGGACTTTCACCCAGATCACCCGCGACGACGCGCAAGAGCCAAACATTCGCCGGCGCTTTCTGTCGCGTCATCCGAAGTCCGAGCTTTATGCCGGCTTTGCCGATTTTTCGTTCTGGCGTCTGGCGGTGGTGTCCGCCCACCTGAACGGCGGCTTTGCGCGCGCCGCCGATCTGAAAGCCGCCGATGTTCTGACCGATGTTTCGGACGCCGAAAATCTACTCGGTGCTGAAGCAAGCGCCGTCGAACACATGAACGCCGACCACGCTGAAGCCGTGAAACTTTACGCGACCAGATTGCTCGGTGCGGACGATGGGCCAGGAAACCAACCCTGGCGTCTCACCGGGCTCGATCCCGACGGTCTCGATCTCGCGCGCAGCGACCTGACATTGCGGCTGCCGTTCCCTGAGCGGGTGACCACCGCCGAGCATCTACGCCGGATAGTCGTGGCGCTGGCCGCCAAAGCGCGGGCGGCATAACCCGCGCCTAAAATACCGGCAGCAACGATTATCGCATCCCGGAACGGCAGCTCAGTCGGTTGCGTTGCAGCAAGGGAAAACGGGTACTTCTCGCCGGTTAGGCTTGAGACAAACTTGGCCTTGGCAGATTGTCTCACGCTCGATATAGGGACGGAAACTTGCCGGCGGGCGAGTTAAAATCAGCGGCGATCGTGATTATAAAGGCCAGATCAGAGGCCAAAATTCAAAATCTATGGCTCCGGCGCAGACTGCAGATGTGCCGATACGGTGA
>CAWECH010000018.1:0-18215 GCA_963807565.1 uncultured Alphaproteobacteria bacterium
TCCGCAAGCCGGAGCCGATTGCGTGGGACGACGCTACGGCGAAAGCCGTCGACGTCCCCGATCCGGCGGTGGAGGAGGATTCCTCCGGACTTACCGCCCACTAAACGGGCAGTTACGACAAGGCAGGCGGCGCCCAATTGGGCGCCGTCTTTCATTTGCAGGCTTTGCGTCAGCACTCTTTTAACCGATCTCCGCAAAGCTTGGCTGGCGAGCCGCGGCCGGCACTATGCTGTCCCGTCGCTGGGTTCTTCGCATGGCAGTCTCGCGCCGATCGAAACGCCGCAATCCTTCCCGGGATGGCTTCCGCCACGTTGCCGTCGTCATCGGGTTCGGCGCTGTGCTGAGCGCCGGCCTGTTCGCTGGCGGCTACGCCGTACAGCAGCAGTTCATGCCGAACTTGCTGAAGGCGTTCTCGGGAAACGGGCGAGGCGTGGCAAAGACTGCGTCCGCGACGGGCAGTGGTGAAATCTACACCGGTTCGATCCTGTATTTTCCCTATGAAGGGTCGAACTGCAGGCAGCTCCTGTTCGACAACCGCAACGGCCACTTCACCGACAAGGGCTACGTCGATTGTGAAGAAGCGTCGTTGCAGGGCGGCGTCAACTCGCCAAAGCAGTGGTCGGCTACGCGTGCCAAAGTGATCAGCGAAGGTTTTCGCGATCATTAAGCGTGGAATCGTCCACAAAGACATTGGCCGGCCAGAAGACTTTCGCTAAAATCTCGGCCGTCACCCCGCTACAAACCCACCGGGCGGGCGAAAAGTTGCGGTAGCCAGCCAGGTTGTCGTGTCCGAAGTCATTCCGCGGATTTTTATGGCCTTTACTGTCGCGCTCGGCACCATTGCCGGCGCTTGCTGTGCGTCCGCTGCGGACGACTTCCCCTTCACTGGCAACTATACGCAGAACGTGCCCTGCAAGGGCGACGGCACCGATCCGGCGGCGGTAAAGGTGAAGATGTCGGCTAAGGAAATCGTGTCCAATGTTGGCCCCTGCACGATCCTCGATCTCAGAAAGGACGGCGACACCGTGAACGTGCATGTTGAGTGCAAGTTCCCCGCCGGGCCGCTGATGGGGGATATCAGCTTTACGCCGCGCCCCGATAAAAATCTCGACTTCGTCGATCGCGACGGCAACTACAAGGCCGTTCTGCATCGCTGCCCGAACTGAATGGCGCAGGTCGCGGGTTTTGGGCGGCTGTCCTAGCCCGCCTGCCGTGCTATCACTGACGCAACAGGCCAAGCATCTGACTAAGGGAGAGCGCGAAGTGAGCTATTATCAGGGTCTACAGGCGGAAGTCGTGCCATTCCGCGGCCACAACGGCGATCAGGGCGAAGCCTACTACGCGCGGCCGACGAGCCCAGGCAAGTTCCCCGGCATCGTGGTCATCCATCACATCCCGGGCTGGTGCGAGTGGACAACGGAAGTCGTGCGCAAGCTTGCGCATCACGGCTACGCGGCGATTTCGCCGCATCTTTATTTCCGCGAGGGCAAACCCGGTGAAGCGCCGGACGATCTTGGCGCGCGCATCCGCGCTGCCGGCGGTGTCGCCGACGCGCAGGTGATGGGCGACGTCGCCGCAGCGATGGCCTATCTGCGCGCGCAGCCGAACGCGACCGGGAAAATCGGCGTCATCGGGTTCTGCTCCGGTGGCCGCCACACCTACCTCGCGTCCTGCACCGTCAAAGGTATCGACGCTGCGGTCGATTGCTGGGGCGGCAATGTCGTCGTCGACAATCCAAAAGACCTCAATGACAAGCGGCCGGTTGCGCCGATCGATCTCACCGAGAAAATGAGCTGTCCGTTGCTCGGCATCTTCGGCAATGACGACGCGAATCCGACCGCGGATCAGGTCAACCGCACCGAGACGGTGTTGAAGAAGTTCGGCAAGAATTACGAATTCCACCGTTACAACGGCGCCGGCCATGCTTTCTTCAACTGGCAACGCGACGCTTACCGGCCCGAGCAGGCGATGGACGGCTGGCGTAAGGTGTTCGATTTCTTCAATCGCAATCTTGCTGCTTCAGCCGGCAGCGTTGCGGCGGAATAGCGCTGATCCCGAAAAGTGAACGCCGGTTTTCGAACAAGATCACGCGCAAACTCAAAATCTAAGGAAGCGGATCATGTGCTCCTACATCGTCGAAAAAGCTGCCCTCGTCGGCAGCGCCAAAGGCCGTAAGGGCTGGATGAAGATCGACACTGCTAACGTGTATTTCGATCATCCGTTCTATTCGACCCTCGATCATGTGCTGGCCATCGACTTCACCAATGAAGGCGAGGGTGGGCGTGATCGCGTCGCGGTCGAACTCAGCGCCGAGTCGGCGCGCGCTCTGGTCGATCGCATCCTTGCCGCGCTTGCCAGTGGCGAGGTGGCTCACATGACGCCGACGCCGCAGGTTGCGGTCGCTGCAGAATAATAGAAAGCCGGAGGCTATCATGTCGCTGTCGACACACGAATCCGCGCCGCGCCAAGCTCAACCAGGGGGCCGCACGTCGTTCGAAATCGTTCCGCTGACCAAGCATATCGGCGCCGAGATCCGCGGCCTCGATTTGCGGCAGCAGCCTGACGAAGACACGGTGAAGGCGATCTACCAGGCATGGATCGATCATCTGGTGCTGATCTTCCCGGACCAGAAGCTTTCGCAAGAGGACCTCATCCGCGCTACCGGCTTTTTCGGTCACCTCGGCAAGATTTCGCGGCCGCCCAAATATTTCCCGAAGGGATATTCCAAGGTCCTGCCGGGTATCATGATGATCTCGAATATCCGCGAAAACGGCGAGCCCATCGGTGCGCTGCCGGACGGCGAGATGATGTTCCATCACGACATGATCCACGCCGAGGTTCCGAGCAAGGCGACGCTGCTCTATTCGCTCGAGATTCCGTCGGCCGGCGGTAACACGCTGTTCGCTAGCGGTTACGCCGCCTACGACACGCTTGATCCCGCCATCCGCGACCGGCTCGAAGGCAAGAAGGCGATGCATCACTACAATTACGGCTCGACCATCCGCGGCGACAGTCGCGGTGTGGAAGCGTTCGCCGAGCAGGTGCACCCGGTGTTCCGCACGCACGAGGATTCCGGCAGGAAGGCTGTCTACGTCAACCGGCTGATGACGGTTAAAGTTCTCGACATGCCGGAAGACGAAAGCGACCGGCTGCTCAACGCGGTCTACGATCACGCCGAGAAGCCGGAATTCGTTTACGAGCACGTCTGGCGCGTTGGCGATCTTCTGCTGTGGGACAATCGCTGCTCGTCGCACGCCCGTACCGACTTCCCGAGCACCGAGCGGCGTTTGATGTTCCGCACTACTGTCGACGGTAACGTACGGCCGTACTGAAAATAAAATTCAGCGCACGCCGCCGGAATTGACGATCGGGCCGCTGAACACCTCGAATTTTTTGCGCAGCTCCGCGACTTTCTTTTGGTCGCTGAGGAAATCGCGGTAATCGTTGACCACCTTGTACGACAGGATCGGCTTGTAGCCCGCCGGCGGCGGTACGTCGCTGCGCGAGGACCACGTCGGCAGCTTCGACTGCGTTTCCGGCGACAGCAGCCAGGAGATGAAAAGCTTCGCCGCGTTTGGATGCGGTGCGCCCTTGAAGATCGCGCCAAGGAACGGCCAGATCGGCAGCGGATCGACGGTCGGAATGTGCGTGTCCACCGGCTGACCCTGGCGCTTGAGGGAACTGGTGATGTCCAGAATTGAGTCGAACGTCACGACGTTCTGTCCCGAGCCGATGCTGCGCTGTTCGCCGAGATGGCCCTGGATGAAGTTCGGCTTGGTGGCCATGTACTTGTCCATGTAGCCCCAGCCGTACTTCTGCACGATGTGATAAAACACCCACAGCGTAACGTCGTCGTCAGCCGGATAGGCAGTGACAACCTTTCCGTTGAACTGCGGTTTGAGAAAATCCATCGCCGAGTTAGGAATGTCAGCGGCGGCTACCTTCTCGGTGTTGTACATGTAGGGCACGACGTTGATCATCGTCGCCCAGTACTCGCCTTCCTTATCCTTGAATGCGGGATCCATCTTTTCGAAGCCCGGCGGCCGGAAGGGGATCAGCCGGCCTTCCTGCTTCCAGCGCACGAAATCGGCTGCAGTCTGCAGCAGCGCGGCATCGACTTCGAGTTTCTTTGCGGCGATCTGCGCGTCGATCTTCTGATCGAGGACGTTGGAGAAACCGCCGCCGATCGTCACCTTGATACCAGGGTACTTGTCCGAGAACGCTTTGGTCCGCTCCTCCCACGGCGCGGTCGGTCCGCCGACGTAGAACGCGATCTCGCCTTCAGTTTTGGCCTTGGCGTAAAGCTCGTCGAGCGACTGTGCGCGTGCGACAGGCGCTGCTGCAAAGTTGCCAAGTACAGCGCAGCCCAATACCGCCGCAAATTGCCGGATCATAAGTCTCTCCCCAAGCCCGTTATTCTTGGCGGGATCATCACCGCGTCGGGTGTGGAAGACAAGTAGCGGCCACTCTCGCCAAGCAATAACCTCCTGTGCTAACCAGATTCCCAGTTCGTCTGGTCCAGCCAAAATCCCGAAAAATCCCTAGGACATCGCCAAGGAAACTCCCATGCGAATGCTCGCCTATCTGCTTGCCATTGTCGCGGCAATTGCGGCCGTCATGTATTACACGATGCCGGCCGGTTCGCTGCCGACCTTCATGCCAGGCTACGCCGCCGGCTCCGACCACATTCACATGACGCATGCGATTGCCGCCGCCGTCGGCGCGGTGATCCTGTTGGTGATCGGCTGGGTACTCGGCCGCCGCTAACGCGGGTTCTTCTCGATCTGCATTTTGCGCTGCACGCGTTCGTCAAAGCGCTCAACGCTGACGACGACTCGTTCATGCGTGCCGCCACCGATCACCTCGACCTCGTCGCGGGCTTCGACGCGAAAAATAACGGTGCGGCCCTCGACCTCGCAGCACTTCCGCCGTCGCGGTCACCCGAAAGCCTATTGGCGTTGCCGCGGTATGGCTGACGTCGAGCTTGATGCCCAGGCTCTGGTGGCCGAGCGGCAACAGGTGTTCGATCGCCGCGAGCGATGCCGCCTCGATAATGTTGATCATCACCGGCGTGGCCAGCACCGCGATGCGGCCCGAGCCGACGAAGGGCGCGGTGTGCTCCGGTCCGACCCTGATCTGGTGCGTGCCGACGAGGCCGGGCGAGACGCGTTCGAGCACACTTGAGACTTTTAGAGGGCCGGAATCTGGCATGGGCACCATGCTCCTTTGCGCAGTTCTGTCATAGCTTTTCAACCGCGTGGCGATCAATGCTAAGGTTCTGTCTTCAGTAAGGGAGCCATCGTCATGATTCGCTTTGCCGCCGCTGCCGTCCTGCTGACGGCAATGCTGGGATCTCCATCTTTCGCAGCTACGGCGCAGCAGAAGGCGGCGACCTGCAAATTCGGCGCTGATAATCAGAAGCTCACCGGCGCAGCGCGCGCGAAATTCATGAAAGACTGCATGGCGAACCGGGACGATCCGCGCGGCAGCGGCGCATCGGGGCCGGCGACTGTGCCTGCCAAAAACTGACGCAATATCTGTCCGACGCTGCGAAACAAGCGGCGCGGGCTCAAGGGGAGGGAAACGATGACGACGCAGACTGCGACTATGCCGGCCAGGCATTTCCGACGCGGCTGGATTTATGTGCTGACCTTGGCGCTGGTCACCATCAACTATATGGACCGGTCGGCGCTCGGCGTTGTGGCGCAGGCGGTGCGCGGCGAGTTCAAGCTCTCGCCAGTCGAGATGGGCTACCTGTTCTCGTCGTTCTTTTGGACTTATGTGATCTGCCTGCTGCCGATCGGCATCATGCTCGATCGCTACAGCACCCGAAGTATCAATTCCGTCGGCATCGCATTGTGGTCGCTGGCGATGGCGGCAACCGCCGGCGTATGGAGCTTCGCCAGCCTGATCGGCGTGCGCCTCGTCATGGGCGCAGGTGAAGCGACCTCGATTCCTTCCTGCGGGCGTATCGTGCGGGAATGGATGCCGGCGCAGGAACGCGGCGTTGCCAACGCGGTGTGGAGCGCCGGGAGTTTTCTCGGCCCAGCAATTGGCGCGATTGTTGTCGCTTCACTGACCAGCGGCTGGGGCTGGCGCGCGGCTTTCATCGTTCTTGGCGGGCTCGGTTTTATCTGGCTCGCCTGCAACCTGATCTGGTTCGACCGGCCGGAGAAGGTGAGTTGGCTCGGTGCGGACGAGCGCAACAAGATTCTCGCGGAACGATCCGCGGGAACGCCTGACGAAATCGGCCAGCAAGGCAGCCCCGGTGTCATCCTCGAACTGCTCAAGTCGCCGTCGATGTGGGGCACCATGATCGCCCAGGCGGCGGGCATCTACACGCTTTATCTGCTGCTGTTCTGGATGCCGAGCTATTTGCAGGACACCAAGCACCTGACCATCATGAAGACCGGTCTCTACACCGCAATCCCTTGGGCGATCGCGGTGCCGGTGTCGATCCTGATCGGTCTCGCTAGCGACCGGATGCTCAAAGGTGGTTCGCTGCTCGCCGGCGGCCGCCGCGCCATGGTGATCTTTACCTTCCTGCTCGCCGCGGCGTGCGCGCTGGTGCCGTTCACAGATGACACCACGACGATCATCGTGCTGTTCGCAATCTCGCTGTCGGGCATCAACGCGGCGATTTCGCTCAACGTGACACTGGTGACCGACCTTGTGCATCGCGCCCGCGACGTCGGCAAGGCGATCAGCCTTTGCATCCTGAGCGGCAATGTCTGCGGCCTGTTGGCGCCGATCGTGACGGGTTACATCGTCGCCGGCCTTGGTGGCTACGATTGGGCGCTCTGGGTTGCCGGCATCCTGCTGGTGATTGGTGCAATTGCGCTCGGCATCATGACACGCAAGGTGATCCTGCCGGCTGCACCGGCCTGAGGAGTAAGCGCCATCAGGCGATAAGATCGCGATATTCCGGATGCTTCGCGATGTAGGCTTGGACGAAATCGCAGCGCGGGATCATTTTGAGCCCGCGCGCCCGCACCATGTCGAGCGTGCCTTTGATCAATTGTGACGCGATGCCCTGACCGCGCGCCTCTACCGGCGTTTCGGTGTGCTGCAGCGTGATCACGCCGTCGCTCAGCCGGTAGGTAACAAAAGCGGTCACGCTTCCGGCATCGAGTTCGAAGCGGGAGAGGGCGGTGTTGTCGCGCACTGCATTTGCTATCATCGGATGAATGTAGCTGGCCCATCGCGTCCGGGCTACGAACAAAGGAAGGAAACGCGCCATGAGCACCGCTACCGTTCTCGATGCCGCCGCCCAAAATTACGACGTCAAAGAGATCGAATATCTCCGCCATGGTGACAAGCCACTGCTGGCGCGGGTCTATCTGCCGCATGGCGCGGGTCCGTTCCCGGCGCTCGTCGAATGCCATGGCGGCGCCTGGTGCAACAGCGACCGTTTCACCGAAGCGCTGCGTCACAAATACATGGCCTCTCACGGCATCGTCTCGATCGCGCTCGACTTTCGCTCCGGCAACAACGATCCGTATCCCGCGTCAGTGCAGGATATCAATTACGCGGTGCGCTGGGCCAAGGCGCACGCCAAGGAACTGAAGACGCGGCCCGAGCTGGTCGGTATTTCCGGTCAGTCAAGCGGCGGCCATCTCGCCATGCTGGTGGCAATGCGGCCGAACGATCCGCGCTACACCGCGATCCCGCTGCCGGCCGGCACGCCAGCGCAGGACGCGACCGTGCCTTGCGTCGTGATGTCGTGGCCGGTCATCAATCCGCTGTCGCGCTATCGCCATGCCAAGCGCGATACGGCGGCCGGTAAGGACTGGGCGAAGCCAATGGTCCCGCGCCACAACTCCTACTGGAAGAGCGAGGCCAACATGACGGAGGGCAATCCGATGCTGGCGCTGGAGCGCGGCGAGAAATTGGATATGCCGCCGGCCATCTGGTTTCAGGGCCGCGAAGACAACGCCCACGACTACAAGGATCCGGATTCAAACTTCCCTGGCAACGAGCCGCAACGCTTCGCCGCCAATTACAAGAACGCCGGCGGCGCCTGTGACCTCCACTACATCGAGATGGAGCGGCACGCCGGCCACGCCCCCGATCTATCGAACACCGGCGACATGTTCGAAGCGATGGTCAAATTCGTCAAAGCGCATGTGAAGGCGTGAGCTTTACTGTGGTTCCGGGGCGCGGGCGTAAGCCTGCGAGCTCGGAGCCCACATTCATCGGCGGGATATAAATTCTGGGGCCGCGCCACGCGCCCCCGAGTGACGATCTTTGGCCGCTCGCGATGATCTGTATCCGGTCTATGGACTAATATAAGCAATAAAGAGACATTAATCTCAGTTCTGATGTGATCCTGTGCCGCGCTTGCGTTCGGCCTCCGGCGGCCACATTTTGCGTGGATGGAGCGAAGCTTATGAGTGATTGCCTGCACTGTGACATTAACGAACTGGTGCGCGAGCGAATCGAGGGCCAGGAGACCGTGGACCTCGCCGACATGGTCGCGCGGATGGCGGAAAGCCTCGCTGAGCTGATTATGCTCGGTCCGAAAGACCAATGGGCAGTGCTGATGGCGGAAGCCGTCCGCCACTTGGGCAACACCGTGATTGAAGACGTCGAGGGCGTTGCCAGCGAAGCGACCCACTAAGGCAAGATGCCGTAACGCCTAGCTAGCCTTTCGCCGCCGCGCAGTCGGCCGCGTGGTCTTCTTTGGCTGGCGACCGCGAGACCGTACGCCGCCGCGCTTATCCGATTTCACGCTCTGCCGCAGCGCATCCATGAGATTGATGACGTTCGAAGGCTTGGCTTCATCGGGCCGTTCGATCTTCTCGCCTTTCTTTTTGCGGCGAATGAGGTCTTTCAGCGCGTCCTCGTAATGGTCTTTCAGCCGCGATGGCTCGAACTTCCCGGTTTTGGTTTCGACGATGTGGAGCGCAAGGTCGAGCATGTCCTTCGGCATTTTTTCTTTTTCGATCTCGTCGAAATAGTCGCTGTCTTTGCGCACTTCGTAAGGAAAGCGCAGCGTCGTCCCAATCATGCCGTTGCCGCGCGCCTCAAGAGCGATGACGTGCTCGCGGTTGGTGAAAACCACGCGGGCGAGGGCGACCATAGCCTTCTTGCGCAACGCTTCCCGGATCACCGCGAAGGCCTGCTGGCCGACTTCACCATTCGGCACGATGAAATAAGGATCGCGCAGGTAGAGTCCGTCGATTTCGTTCCGGTCGACGAATGAATCGATGTCGATCACCCGCTTGCTCTCGATCGCCACTGCTTCCAGTTCATCCGGGCTGAGTTCGACATATTCGCCCTTTTTGAATTCGTATCCCTTGACGATGTCGCTTTGCTCGACCTCGTCCCCGGTCTTGGCGTCGACTTTCAGATAGTGGATACGGTCGCCGGTCTTTTTGTTGATCTGATGAAAACTGATTTTGTCGCGGTCCGACGTCGCCGGGAAAATCGAGACCGGACAGGAGACCAGCGATAGCTTCAGAAAGCCTTTCCAATAGGCGCGGGGGGCCACGAACTACTCCTTTTTGCGAAGGGCATCCAAGATATGTCGCTACGCCTAACGTGTGGGGAGACCATTCGTTTCCATCGAATAAAGCTGAGTCGGCCTAGCGGCTGACAAACACGTCGTTACCCTGCACGGCAACATGCAGTTGGAGCGGCGGGTGTGGAGCGGGACCGCTGATGACGTTGCCACCCTGGGTTATGTCAAAAACGCTGAAATGACATGGACAGGCGAGCACCGGTGCCTTGGCTTCCGCGTTAAATAAATCGCGCACCATATCGAGGTCTGTCACATACATCACAGTGCACTTGTTGTGCGGACAGATCAGGCTGGACGCGTACCACCCATCGTTCGGGAGCCGCACGACAATGCAAGGCATGTCGCTGCCGTCGTCATCCCGCAGTGTGAACTTCACTGATGACCAGGCCCGCGCGAGATCGGCAAGCTTGGCGACCGCCGTATTGGCGTCGGCTCGCGCAGCCGTTCCCTGTGAAAGCGCTACGGGTAGGGAGAGAAGTCCCAGCATTAAACAGCGCCGGGACTTGTCTGGATTCGTCTTCTTTTCGGAGCTCACGGACAACAAACGCTGCGGTTTCAGGTGTTGCCCGACAGCATGGCTACAAACTCGTCGTTGCCGAGCACCTTGGACCACATCGGATAGGTATTCTTGATCATCATCTCGGATTGTTCGGGGAAGTAACCCACCATGGCGTCCTTAAGCGCATAGACGTGATAGCCGAGGTCATATCCGTTGGTGACCGTCGCATAGTCGCAGACGTCGGTGGTGAATCCGGCAACGGCGATGTTCTTTATTCCGCGCGAGCGAAGCACCTGATCAAGGCCGGTCCCGCCGAATGCCGAAGTCTGAATGCGCGGCGGCAGGAAGAGGTCCTTATCGCCCGGCCCAGGGACCAGCGGCGGGTAGTAAGCGGTTTCAGGCGTGCCGGTCTTCCAAGCCTGTCTCAGAATTTGCCCGCGATGAAAACCGCCAGGATTGGTCGGATCAAGCTCCTTGTAATCGTTGCTGTAGCCCTCAGTTACGTGGATTACCCACACGCCGAGTTCACGCGCTTTTTTCACTAGCTCGACGGTCCGGTCGAGCATCTGCTTCTTGTCCAGTTCGTCTTTCACAGCGCGATAGTTGCCGCCGTTGGGATTGACGAACGGATACTGGAAGTCGACCAGGATCAGAGCGGTTTCGCTCGGCTTTAGAGTCTTGGCCAGCGGGGGCAACCCTTGCGCGTCGGCCTTCACCGCAAGCGTTGCGATCGCCAATAAACCGAGAGCAGCGAAGCGCGTGAACCGCATGCTGATATTCGATACGATTGGCATTGCGTCCTCCCGAAACCGTTGGATTATTTGAGACTATAACCCGGCGATATAGTGCGCGATCGCGTCGCGCTCGCTGTCCGACAATTCTCTCATGAACTGAGGCATATCGAGATTGTTGGTTCGCTCATTGTGGGCGAAGCTCGCCATTGCCGCATTGAGGTATTCGGCACTTTGGCCGGCAAGCCGCGGCGCTGGCTGGCCGCCTTCGAAGTTCTGGCCATGACAGGCCCGGCACATCACGGCTTTTTCCGGAATCGTACCCGGCGGATTGGCAGGGTGGCCGGCTGGCCACTCCTTGGCTGCGAAATAGTTGGCGATCAAGCGCAGATCGGGCAGCGAGAAGCTCTGCACCATGGGCTGCATGATCGGGTTCTTGCGCTCACCGCTGTGGTAGTTCTGCAACTCCTTGTAGAGATAGTTCGATTGCTGGCCCCAGATGATCGGCATGGTCTTGGGGTCGGTCGGCGCGCCGTTTTGGCCGTGGCACGCGGCGCAAACCTGCGCTTTTGTGGCGATGTCATCATCGGCGAAAGCAGGAACTGACAGCAGCACGAACACAGCGCCGGCAATGGCCGGCAGAAAGCCCTTGGACATTCACGTCTCCCTCAGCGCGCCTCATATCCGGGCGCGTTACTACGAGCGTGCCAAGCAAGTGCCGCGGGCGCAAGGGCTTGACACGCTCTGCCGGGCTCCGCGGCAAACTAGATCGGTCCTTGGCACCCTGCGACGGGGTTGCTGCTCTTTCCCGGTGCGGCGCTAACAGACGATCTATTGTGTGGGGTCGGACGTGACAAAAAGCTTGGCAACAGCAGTGTCCGGGTATTTCGAGCCCGGATAGACGTCGTCGATGACGAGCTGAAATCCAATAAGTATCGATCGGAGGATCAAGGCTAAAAGTCTGCGCGCCGTCACGGTCGGCGAGGGTGATAGTCTTGCTCTGTCCTTGCGAAAAACCGAGCCGAAGCTGCCGCACGCGGCTGTTCTTTGCAAATAGGTCCTGACTTTTCTGGTACCCGTTACGGATCGTGATGCTTCGCGCCTTACGATAACCGTCGAACTCCACGACAATCCACTCACCAATGCCGCTCTTATGCGTACCGTGAACCCAGGCTGTGGTCAGATCGGCGCTGAACAGGTTCTGTACGTTGTAGGAGTTGCCAAACTCGGGCGAAAGCACCGTGCTCGCGCAGTAGCGCTCATTATCGCCCGGGCGCTGGTAGATTCCGCATTGGCCGTTGTCCGGCGCCGGCGGCCGCTGCGGTGGCGCGGCCTTGGCCGAAACCGAAGGTGAGGGCGGTGGTGCAGGCTGAGGCGTTGACTGTGCGGAGACTGAAGGAATTGGCGCTGGGGCAGGTGTTGTTGACGTCGGTGCCGTGGTCACAGCAGGTGCTGGACTCTGTCGCGGATAAGCAAGCCAGAGCGCGGCCGCGCCCGCGAGCAAAAGGAAACCGGCAATTGCCATAACGATCGGCGCGCGCGAGTTTTGTTGCTGTGCTGGAGCCGGCCGAGCCTGTGAGGCAGCTTGGCGCTGCAGCGCTGCGACAAGGCCCTGAACGTCGCTGCGAAATCTTTCGTGTGTAAGCCGTACAGCGTTACGCGTCGCCAGCGGGCGGAGCGGCTCCGGCAACTCGTCGGCGCGCGGCATGCGCGCGTCGTGGACCAGCACGGGAATGACCCGCTTGCCTTGACGCAAGGCAGATTCAATTTCGACGCGGACGAAGTCGTTCGGATCGTCAAGCCGCCGGTGCCCGCTTTCGTCCTTGGCGTCCAGCCAGCCGCGGCCGATCACCGCTAGGAGCGCATCACATTCCGCGACCTGGGATTCCAGCACACGCACGAAATCTTCGCCCGGCGGAATATGGTCGACGTCGATAAACAACCGTTCCTGCGGAAAGCTTTGCTCCAGGCGACCCAGCAACGCCTGAACGAAGCCCGGTTCGTCGCCGCGCCGGTAATTGATGAAGACGTTTCCACTCATGCCCAAGTCGCCCTAGAAGGCGCAAAGCTAGCACGAAATTTCTGCCGGCAGGATCGGAGAGACTAAGCGGGTTGTCCGCGTGCTTTCTGAAAATTTCGGAGTGCCTTGCCGAAGGCTTCGAACAGCGTGCGGTTCACGGGATTGTCGTTGGCGACATGCTCGGCATGCCATTGCACGCCGAGCGCAAAGCCCGGCGCGCCGTCGATACGGATAGCCTCGATGGTCTCGTCTTCGGCGATGCCTTCGATGACCACACGCTGGCCGGCTTGCAGAATACCCTGGCCGTGCAGTGAATTGACCCTGATGGTTTCGGCGCCGAGCAGCTTTGCGAATACGCCGCCGGGAGTGAGCCGGACGTTATGGCGATCGGCGAAGATCACGTCGATATCGGGATGCGGCTCGCCGTTCGGCAGGCGCGGCATGCGGTGATTCATGCGGCCGGGCAGTTCGCGAATTTCCGGATGCAGCGTACCGCCGAAAGCGACGTTCATTTCCTGCAAGCCGCGGCAGATGCCGAAGACCGGCACGCCGCTCGCGACACAGGCCGCAATCACTTCCAGCGCCATGGCGTCACGGCCGCGGTCATAAGGTTCGTGCGCCGGATGCTCCTCCACGCCAAAATGGCTGGGGTGCACGTTGGCGCGCGCGCCGGTGAGCAGAATGCCGTCCACGGTGTCGAGCAGCGCGCCGATATCGGTGATCTCGGGTGAGCCGGCGAAGATCAGCGGCAGCGCGCCAGCGGTCTCGGCCACGGCACGCAAAGGCCGCTCGCCGACCCGCTGCGCGGTAAACTTGCCCTCGACCAGATGCGCGCTGCCGATCACGCCGACAACGGGCCGTTTCGCTGCCACGTCTCCGCCTCGAATCCCATTCTCCCAGCGGTCAATTTACTAGCATCTCTTTCTACGGGCGAGGAGAGGCCGGTTTGCAGCGGAGATTTGCCGGGTTCACAGGCCCAGCGGCTACCTGCCGGCGGTAGTCCCGGCCACGACCGTGGCCGCGGCGGCCCGCCGCCAGGTGGAGATCACCAGCCAGATCAGGAAGGCCTGCACTTCGAGCGGTATATCGTCCGGAAGCTCTGCCTTGGCAGCGGCCACTGAAAGCGTTGGTGACGCCGATCCGCCCGAGCTCGGTGCCGTTCTCCATCAGCGCAAAGCGCCGGCCGAACCATGACGCCATCTTCAGCGTGTACGCTCTCGTGCCTGCCTGGACGTTGAAATAGCGGAACCAGAAGCCTGCCGACTGCGCGCCAGCGATGCGCACGCCGTTGGCCTCAAGATGGAATTTGCCGCGGATGACGCTGTCGATCACCGGCGTATAGGTCGCGCCGCCCAGGATAATCGCCGCAGTCCCGCGGCCGCCACCGCAGTCGATCTGGCCAATCTCCGCGCCGTCGCGCGTCAAGGTGTAACGCCGGACCGAATAGGATTTGCTGGGGAAGAACTCGATTTTGGTCATGGCCATCGTTGCCCGGGTTACAAAGGCAACGTTCCAGTGTCAAAGACGATCCATCCGGCGGTTGCTGGTCAGACGTCGTAGCTGCCGCCGGAATCTGCACCCGCATCGACGTCGCCGAAGTCGTCGTCGTTGTCATCGTAATCGCGCATCGCCGTTGTTGGCGTAATCATCGCTGTTTTCGGGCGCATCGTTGGTGTTGCCGGAGCCGGCATCAGCGTCGCGGTGCGCCGCATCGCCGATATGATCAATACCGGCCTGGCGGGCGAGATCGCTGTCGGCGGCGCTGCCGCTGGTATTGCCGCCGTCGTTCGACTTGTTGTCCCACGGCGACGCACGATCCGGCAAATCGCCGAAAGCGTTGCGCGCGTACGCCGCCGAATGCCCCCCGAACATCGAGCGGATGCCGTCGAGCAGCAGCGCACCGCCAACGACGCCGGCTGCTGCCGAGGCCGCGGTGCCGAGGAAAGATCCGCCACCGCCGAACGGCGGTGCCCCGTAGCCCGGAGCCACTTGCGGCGCGTAACCCGGCTGGGCCTGCTGCTGATAGGACGGTTGCGGCGCCACGCCGGCGCGTACGCTCGGCACCGAGCCGCGCGGCTGCGAACTACCGCCGAACGCGTCGCGCATGCTGTCGAGGAAACTTCTTTGCTCCGGCTCCTGGCGCGGCGCGCCTTCAATTTGGTCCTGGAGTTGCGCCTGCAATTCTTCGATCCGCGCATTGGCGCGCCTGAGCGCCTCGTCTTGCACCAACGCAGTCTGCACCAATGCGTAAAGCGCGTGCGGTGAGCGCGCTGCGCCGTCTGCAATCAGGCGTTCGGCTACGGCATCGCGCGGCTGCGTCTCGAGTTTGGCCAAACGATCGAACAGGTCTTCGACAAGTTGTGATTTTTGCGGCGTCATCGCTGTTCTCCCACTGGAACCTGTCGCACAAAGCGACAAGGCGCGGCGTATGTAGGGAGCGATTACGGCAACGGGAGGGGCGCAACAGTCGTCACGGAAGTGTCATCGCGTCACAACCCCATGCAATGATCAGGGCGGCGGGTACTCTGGGTATTGCGGCAAATCGTCAGTGATATCGAACCAAGGCGCCTTGCTGGCGACAAAGCAGTGCAGTTCCGGCCGCACCGGCGGATCGTCGAGCAGCGCCAGCGGAATGCCATATTGCGGTGCGGTCACTGGAAACGCGGCTGGCACTTTCCAGTTCGGCCCCGCCTTGTTGATGACCGGCGAGCCGCATTCGCGGCAGAACCCGCGCATATAGCCGCGCGGGCTTTCCCAGAATTTGATCAGCGCTTCGCCGGTAATGAAGCGGACGTCCGAAGCGGCGGCGCGGACCCGGCTGCGGAATGCTGCGCCATGCTGTTTGCGGCATTGCGAGCAATGGCAATTCATCGCGCCGAATACTGGCCCGGTGATCTCGAACTTGACGCCGCCGCACAGGCAGCTGCCGCGGATGGCGCTCATATCTTCACTCCGTGTCAGGCCCGTTATGTACGCGCGACAGTTGCCGGCGTCACGCGGCGATAGCCCGCATGTCAGCGCGCGAGTTTCGCGATAACCTGACGCCACAAGAAGGGTGCAAAAGGGAAGAAAACAATGAAGCTGTACTGGACGGCGGCAACGGCCGTGTTGATCGGACTGGCGCTGGCCGGAGGACAGGCGCGGCAAGCCGCGGCGCAGAGTTTTTCCGGCAAGCCGGTCCGCATCATCGTCGGGCTGGCGCCCGGCGGCGGCACCGACGTTACCGCGCGTCTGATCGCGCAGCGGCTCGCCGTCAGCCTGAACACCAGCGTCTTTGTCGAGAACAAGCCCGGCGGCGCGTTCGAGCCGGCCTACCGTGAACTGGTCAACGCCGAGCCTGACGGCCACACCATGTTCTTCATCTCGACCGCCACGGTGGTCGCCCAGCCGTCGACCAAGGATTTTCCGTTCGACGTGCGCAAGATGGCGGCGGTTACCGAGGTCGGTCGAGGGCCGTTCATCCTGACCGCGCGGAAGGAACTCGGCTTTCGCAACATCACCGACCTGGTCGATTACGCCAAGAAGAATCCCGGCAAGCTCACCTTCGCGTCGGGCGGCGGCGCCACCGGCTCGTTCTCGTTGAGCGTGGAATTGCTGCGGCTCGCGTCCGGCACCAGCGTCGTCAACGTGCCGTACAAGGGCTCGGCTGAAGCTCTGACCGATCTGCTTGGCGGGCGCATCGATGCGATGTTCGACGCCACGCCAATCGAAATTCCGCAGGTGAAGCAGGGTGCGGTGTCGGGTGTCGCGGTGACTGGCCGCGAGCGGCTTGCGGCGCTGCCGGAGGTTGGCACGTTTGCCGAAAGTGGCGTCCCGGATTTTTCCGAGGTTTCGAACTATTACGTGCTGCTGGCGACGCCCGGCACGCCGCCGGCGGTGGTGCAGACACTGCGCGACGAAGTCGCCAAGGCGGTCGCGTGCGCCCGACGTGATCGAGCTGTTCGACAAGCAGGGTATGAAGCCGGTCGGCAGCCAGCCGGGCGAAGTCACGGAGATGCTGGCGCCGATCTCGGCGCGCTGGACCGATGTGATGACCAAAGCCGGCATCGCGCCGAAGTAGTCCTCAAGGCCCCTAAACGCAGAACGCGGGCCAAGCTTTCGCCGGCCCGCGTACCATTCTCCCGCGTGAGCAGGAGGATCTTTGGTCTTGGCTTAATGCCTGGAGAAGTACCAGTTCAGACCCGCGAGGACGACGTTATCCTGCTGACGGAAGCCGTAGTTGAAGCCGGGCGACGCTGCCGGATTGTTGTAAGTCGCCGTATTCCACCACTCGTGACGAAATTCGAGTGACAGCGAAACCGGCGCACTCCACGGCTCCCAGGCGATGCCGGCACCCGCGGCGCCACCAAACACCGTTGTATTGGTCGAGCTGTTGATCGCGAAGTTGACGGTCATTCTTTCGCCGCGCCAACCGGCGGCACCGATGCCGTAAATCCAGAGGTTCGGGGTGAGGGTCGGACCGACCTTCAATCCACCGAGAACGTCGTACTGGCTCTTGGTGCCCATGTAGAAGGGCGTACCGGGGAAGTTGTGGTTGACCGTAACGTTCGGGAAATCGGCTTCAACAAACGGCGTGACAATCCAGTTGTTCATCCACGGCCGGAAGCCGTAGCCGAGATTAAAGCCGACGCCGACCGGATCCTTCGTATCGCACAGACCGTTAGCACCAGGATCGTTTGAAGTGATGCACTGGCGGGCATGCGTCGTTTCGGTGAGCGCGATGCCGATTTCCGGCCCGGTGAAGTTATCCACCATCACGGGCTTCGGCGCGGCCTTCAAGGCCATATCAGCTGCAAAAGCATTGACCGGCGCGCCGACCAGCAACGCCGAAAAAACCAAACCCAGAGAAGTCCGCTTCATGAAATGCCCCCGATTGAAGCTCGTGATTCCGCTCATCGACAAGTCGCAAGCCGGGGCAGGCGGGGCAAGCGAATAACTGTGCAAAATGCCGCTACTTCCCCGAGGAGTGCCGGTTTGTGTTGGAAACCTTGGGTGCGATCTACAGCAATGATGCATTAGCGCGTGAGCAAGGTATGACGCCCGAGGAGCGGCTTCGCTTGCACCAGAGTCGCAGCGGCCCGGTGATGGAACAACTGCGCACGTGGCTTCAGGCTCAGCTAGACGAAAAGAAAGTGGAACCGAATTCGGGTTTAGGCGTTGCGATGAACTATCTGCTCAAACATTGGCATCGGCTCACTCTTTTTCTGCGGCAACTCGGGGCTCCACTGGACAATAACATTTGCGAAAGAGGGTTGAAGAAAGCCATTCTTCATCGCAAGAACTCGCTGTTCTATAAGACTCGGAATGGAGCGCGAGTGGGCGATTTGTACATGAGCTTGATTCACACTTGCGAGTTAGTAGGTGCGAATGCGTTCGACTACCTGACGGAGTTGCAAAGGCATGTGGCGGAGTTGAAGAAGTGTCCGGCCGATTGGATGCCCT